>NZ_JBVJOE010000008.1:170570-205374 GCF_055583325.1 Amycolatopsis sp. NPDC104775 | reverse complement strand
GAGGAGACAGCGAAACTCGGCGGGTTTTCCCCCCCCCCCCCCCCCCCCCCCCCCCCCCCCCCCGCGCCGTCGTCACAATCCAGCTTCGGGGTGCCCCTCACGCACGAGGCGCAATGTCGCCGCCAGGCGACGAGCCGAGGACTCAATCCTCCGCCCGACGCCGCCGCCGAGGACTCCCGTCCTTCTTCCCATTAGCCGCAAGCAATTCCGTCACCGACCGCCCAGACGCATGGTGCCCAGCCGAAGCCTCCGGCTCAGCAGACCGCCGCCCATGCCCGGCCTCTTCCTCACCAGCAGTCTCCCAAGCAGGCGGCTCCCCCTCCGGACGCCGCCGACGCCCACCCGACGACGGAGCCGAAACCGACTCCCCCTCCGGACGACGCCGCCGCCCGCCAGCCCCACTGCCAACCGCACTCCGCACCGACTCGGGCAACGTCGGATTGACCGCCTCCGCCCCCGGCGCACCATGCCGCCCAGTAGGCGTGTCCTCCGCCAGCGGCGACAAATCCGACCGAGAGAACTGCTCCAACCGAGACGGAGCCCGCGTCTGCTCAGCCACGATCTCCTTCTCCGGCACCGCCTTCTCCGGCCCGGCCTTCTTAGCGGCGGGCTCGGCATGCCGATGCGGCTCAGCCGGACGGGAAATCGCAGTCTGCTCAGCGGCTTCCTCGGCCCGCTTCGGAGCAGGCCGCGCCGCCAACCGAGGCACCGGACGCTCTTCCTTCACCGGCTCCGGCTTGCTCACCGGCGGCACAGTCCGGGTCGGCTGCGCGTCGGCGACCGGCCGACGAGGCGGCTCCGGCACGTCATTCTGCGGCCGAGCCGCTCGCGGAGCTGCCTTGCCCGGACCGAACGCACCGCGCGGGTCCCGAACCCGATCCGCCTCGCGAGGCAGCGGTTCAGCCGCTTTGCGCGGCCCACGCTCAACACTGTCCTGCTCGAACGGCTCCGGAATCACGTGCGATCCAGACTCACCCGCCGAACGGAACTCGGCTTCATACGGCTCCGGCGCACGGTCCGCCCGCGGCTTCGCCGCACCGCTCCGGGGACCGGCCTGCGGCTCCCGCGCCCCACCGCGAGCATGCGGCTCGCCGTTCCGCGGCTCACGCGCCGCGAAAGCATCCGCCACGCTCGCGCGTCCTTCGTGCGAGCCAGCGTCGCTGCGAGGAACGAACGCCTCCGCCAGGTTGGCCCGAGGATCGCGACCGCCGCGCGGCGCGGGGCTCTCCATCTCGACGTCGTCCTCGAACGGCTCCGGCTCGGCGGGCGGCTCCGGACGCTTCGGCTTGAGCCGCGGCATCTGCTGAGTGCGCAGCTGCGTCGAACGATCGCCGTTGCGGCCGGAACCGTTCAATCCAGCACTGATCGAGCCATTCGCACCGGAAGTCCCATTCGTCTTCGGCGCGCCATTGGCTCCGCCGCTCACCGGCGCCCGGCGACGCTCCGCCGAAGCCGCGTCGACCACCCGGTCCATGAATTCGGTCGGCCGCTCCGGAACATCGACCACCGGCTTCTTCGGAGCGAGCAGCTGAGCCGGTTTCTTGCCATTGCCGTTCTTGGTTTCCGCACCAGCCGAAACGAGCCGCTGATCGTCGTTCAGGGAACGCATCCGAGTCGCCTGCGCGGTCAGCGCGACGCGTTCGAGCAGCACCTCGCCGCCGAACAGCGATTGCAGGCTTTCGCGCAGCGCAGCCACTTCGGCACGGAGCGCATCCAATTCTTCGCGCGATTGTGCCTGCGCGGCCTCGCGCGTTTCCGTTTCGAGTTCGAGTTCGTACTCCCGCCGGGCCGCGATCTCGCGTTCCAGCTCAAGTTCGTATACCGCCTGCGCCTCGGCGACCGCGTCCTCGCTGTGCGCCGCGTTCTTGCGGGCCCGGACAGCCAGGAAGGCGCCGATCAAGGCAGCCCAGAGCGCCGCGACGATCCCGAGCCGGAGGTACCGGAGGTCATCGCTGAGCACCAATGCGAGGGTGGCGCCGACGGCGAGGAGCAATCCGACGACAAGCCACGGCCTGCCAGGGCGGCGGCCGTGCGAGTCGTCACCCACGCCAGTCATGCCTGACACCGTACCTTCCAGTGATCCGAATGAGACCTAGTCGGTACTTCGAGCGGCCGGATCGAAGCGTTAACCGGTCGTTGTCCGACGGTCCTCCGGCGGCGTCCGGCAGCAGTGCTCGAGCCACAAACCGGCAGCTACCAGCAGCGCCGACGACACCGCCCCGACGATCGCCGACTTGCTGTCCGAGGCCGCGGCGACGAGTTCGTCACGTCGCGGAAAAGAGTAGACGAACGCGGCCACCCAGCCACCACCGAGAAACGCCCCCGCCAGCGACGACGCCTTCGCGAGCGCGACCGCCCTCGCGATCCCGACCGCCTCGCCGTGCACCCGGCCCGATTTGATCCGCGACCGGATCGAGAGCGCCAGTCCCGCCTCGGCGACCGCGAGCACCGCGAAGGTCACCCCGGCGAGCAACGGCAGCCGCGGCAGATCGCCGTAGGCGGCCTGGAACAGCACGTAGACCGCGGCGAGGCCGAGGACCGCGGCCACGACCAGGTCCCGGGACCGCGTGAAGTGCATGACTCCACCGTACCGAGCCCGTTCTGGCAGGCTTGACTCTCCAGCGACTGGAGACTCCACGATGCCTGACATGCCTGCCACCACGGTCTTCACCATCGGCGAACTGTCCCGGCGCACCGGGCTGCCGGTGAAGACCATCCGGTTCTACTCCGACGGGGGCCTGCTGCCGCCCACGCAGCGGACCGGAGCCGGCTACCGGCTGTACGACGCGCACGCGCTCGCCCGGCTGGAGCTGGTGCGGACGCTGCGCGAGCTGGGCATCGGCCTGCCCGACGTGTCCCGCGCACTGGCGCGCGAGACGACGGTACGCGACCTGGCGACGAGCCATGTCGACGCGCTCGACGAGCAGATCCGTAGGTTGCGGCTGCGCCGCGCGGTATTGCGCGCGGTGCTGAAACGTGATTCCGAGCTGGAGGAAGTGAAACTGATGAATCGCATCGCCCAAATGCCGGACGAGGAACGCCGCCGTCTGGTGGACGAGTTCTGGGACGAAATGGTCGACGGGCTCGACGTCGACACCGAGTTCTACACCCGGATGCGCTCGGCGAAACCGGATCTTCCGGATGATCCGGCCCCGGAGCAGCTGGAGGCTTGGATCGAGTTCGCGGAACTCGTGCAGGACCCGGATTTCCGGCAGCTGATCCGGGACATGAGCACGCGGCACGCGCAAACCGTGGCCGCCGGGGAGTACGAACACCCGACGAAGGCGCAGCAGGAGCACTGGTTCGCGTGGATCGCCGAAGCCCGTACGGCGCTCGACGCGGGCGCGACCCCGGAGTCTTCCTCCGGGCGGGCTTTGGCTGACCGCATCGCGACGGCGTCGGCCCGGCCCGGTCAGGACCCGGACGATCCGGCATTCCGCACCAAGCTGTTCGAAACCATCAGCGAAGGCGCGGACCCGCGTTCGGAGCGGTACTGGCAGCTGCTGGCGACCATCAACGGCTGGCCGCCGATCCCGAGCACTCAGGAGGAGCAGCAGTTCCTCCTGGCGGCGTTGCGGGCCTCGGCGTCGGCGAACCCGGCTTAAGCCAGCGTCAGGTCGGGCCGCAGAACGACGCCCGCTCGATCGGCTTCCGGAAGCCGGGCGAGCAGGTCGGCGGCCCGGCCGTGCCCGGGGACCTCGGCGTCGGGGTCGATCTCCAGCCAGGGGATCAGCACGCTCGCCCGGTCCGGAGTCCCCGGGTGCGGCAACAGCAGTTCCGGGTCCTCCGACGTCACACCCTGCACTGTCACTATGTCGACATCCAGCGTCCGCGGGCCCCAGCGCAGTTCGCGCACCCGGCCCGCGGCCTGTTCGGCCGCCTGCCCGGCGCGCAGCCACGCCCAGTGGTCGCGCGCCGGGTCGTCGACAATGCACAGCGCGTTCAGGAAATCCGGCTGGTCCTCGACGCCCCAGGCTTTCGTCTCGTACACCCCGGACACCGCGACGAGCGCCGGGCGCACCGCGTCGACCGCGCTGCGCAGGTAACCGAGCCGGTCGCCGAGATTGGAGCCCAGCGACAGGACGGCGCGGCTCACCGCTCCCGCCGGATGGTGACCGCGACGTCGTCGAAGGTCAGCGGGATCGGCGCGGCCGGCTTGTGCACGGTGACCTCGACGGCGGTCAGCCGGTCGTCGCGCATGACCTCGTCGGCGATCTTCCCGGCGACGCTTTCGATCAGGTCGTACGGCTCACCGGCGACGATCCCCGCCGCCAGCTCGGCCAGCTCGCCGTAGTGCAGGGTTTTGGTCAGGTCGTCCGACGCCGCGGCAGGCCCGAGGTCGAGCCACGCGACGATGTCGATACCGAATTCCTGGCCATCCCGCTTCTCGTGCTCGAAGACCCCGTGCCGGCCGAACACGCGCAGTCCGGTGAGCGTGATGCGGTCAGCCATCGGCCCGTCCTTGCTGCCAGGCCGCGGCCACCGCCACGGCGTCCAGTGATGCCCCCACCTCGTGCACCCGCACGCCCCAGGCGCCCGCCGCCGCGGCCAGCGCCGAGATCGACGCGGTGGCGACCTCGCGGCCGTCCGGCGGCCTCGGCACCCCGTCCTTCCCGGCCAGCAACCGGCCGAGGAAACGTTTGCGCGAAGCACCGACCAAAACCGGGAAACCCAAGCCCAGCAACGCACCCAGCCCGTGCAGCAACGCCCAGTCGTGCTCGGCGTGCTTCGCGAACCCGAGGCCGGGGTCGAGCACGATCTCGCTTTCCGAAACCCCGGCCGCGAGCGCCTCGTCGACCCGATGCAGCAGCTCGGCGCGCACCTCGGCGACGACATCGGTGTACGTGGCCAGCGCGTTCATGTCCTTGCTGTGCCCGCGCCAGTGCATCAACACCCACGGTGCCTTGGTCTCCGCCGCGACCCGCGCCATCGCCGGATCGGCGAGCCCGCCGGACACGTCGTTGATCACCTTCGCGCCAGCCGCCACCGCGGCTTCCGCGACCGCGGCCCGCGTGGTGTCGACCGACAGCACGACACCCTCGGAAGCCAGCTGCCGGATCACCGGCAAGATCCGCGCGGCCTCGGTCTCCGCGTCCACCCGCGAAGCGCCCGGCCGCGTCGATTCGCCGCCGACGTCGATCAGGTCCGCGCCGCGCGCCCACATCTCGCGCGCGTGCTCCAGCGCCTGGTCCAGATCGAGGTAACGGCCGCCGTCGGAGAACGAATCCGGCGTCACGTTCAGCACGCCCATCACGGCGCACCGCCCCGGCCGGGGGATCACCGGCGCCCCCGGATCAGCTCGATCGCCTCGGCCCGCGACGTCGCCGACGAGCGCAGCATCCCGCGCACCGCCGACGTGGTGGTCCGCGAACCCGGCTTGCGGATCCCGCGCACCGACATGCACAGATGCTCAGCCTCGACGACCACGATCACGCCGCGCGGCTCCAGCTTCCGCACCAGCGCGTCGGCGATCTGCGAGGTGAGCCGCTCCTGCACCTGCGGACGGCGAGCGTAGAGATCGACCAGCCGGGCCAGCTTCGACAGCCCGGTGACCTTGCCCTCGCCGTTCGGGATGTAGCCGACGTGGGCTACCCCGTGGAAGGGCAGGAGGTGGTGTTCACAGTTGGAGTACATCGGGATGTCCGTGACGAGCACGAGCTCCTCGTGCGATTCGTCGAACGTCCGCGCCAGCACCTCGTCCGGATCGGTGTAGAGGCCGGCGAACATTTCCCGGTAAGCGCGAGCGACCCGGGCCGGGGTGTCCTGGAGACCTTCCCGATCCGGGTCTTCGCCGCAGGCGAGCAGCAGCTCGCGAATGGCACGCTCCGCCCGGTCGGAATCGAAGACCGGGCGGATGCCGTCTTTACTGCTTGTCTGATCCGTCGACGTCACGCCGATGCTGCCCCTCGTCCGGCTGCTGGCCGTTCGCGCCGTCGGCGAACCAGCCCTGCTCACGCGGACGGTCTTCGGCGGGGCGCCACGGCTGCTGGCCGCCCGGGGACGTCGCCGGGGTCCAGCCCGGAGGCGCCCCGTAGTTCGGCGGTCCGCTCTGCGCACCGCCCGGGCCACCGGGCTGGTAGCCGCCGCCCGCCGGACCGCCCGGCTGCTGCTGACCACCATACGGCTGGCCCCAGCGGCCGGTGCCGTTCGGCCCGCCCGGACGTCCGCCGTTGGGCGGCGGGGCGTACGGGTTCGCGTTCGGGTCCGGAGCCGGGTACGGCGGGCCGCCCGGCAGCTCGCCCGCGCCCGGCGCGGTGCCGACCGGGGTCGGAGCGGGCTGCAGAGCCGGCTTCTCCTTCTCCGGAGCCGGCGGCGGCCACGGCTCGCCGCGCTCCATCGCCAGCTCGCCCGGGGTCTTGATCGGCGGCTTGTCCGACGGCGTGCGCTCGCCGAACTCGTTGAAGACGGTGATGTGCGGGCGCTTCTCGACCGTCGCGAAGATCCGCTCCAGGTCCTTGCGCTGCAGCGTTTCCTTCTCCAGCAGCTCCATGACCAGGTTGTCGAGCACGTCGCGGTAGGTGTTGAGCACGTGCCACGCCTCGGTGTGCGCGGTCTCGATGAGCTTGCGCACCTCCTCGTCGATCTCGTGCGCCACCTCGAGCGAGTAGTCGGCCTGGCGTCCCGCGGACCGGCCGAGGAACGGGTCGCCCTGCTCCTGGCCGTACTTCACCGCACCCAGCCGCGCGCTCATGCCGTATTCGGTGACCATCGCGCGGGCGATCTTCGTCGCCTGCTCGATGTCGGACGACGCACCGGTGGTGGGCTCGTGGAACACGAGCTCCTCGGCCGTGCGGCCGCCCATCGCGAACACCAGCCGCCCGATCATCTCCGACCGGGTCATCAGCTGCTTGTCGTCCTCGGGCACCAGCAGCGCGTGCCCGCCGGTGCGGCCGCGCGGCAGGATCGTCAGCTTGTACACCGGTTCGATGTCCGGCATCGCCCACGCGGCGAGCGCGTGCCCGCCCTCGTGGTAGGCGGTGATCTTCTTCTCCTTCTCGGAGATGATCCGGCTCTTGCGCGCGGGACCGCCGACCACCCGGTCGACCGATTCCTCGAGCGCGGCGTCGGTGATCACGTGCCCGTTCTCGCGGGCGGTGAGCAGCGCGGCCTCGTTCAGCACGTTGGCCAGGTCCGCACCGGACATGCCGACGGTGCGCTTGGCCAGCCCGGTCAGGTCGGTGCCCTGCGCGATCGGCTTGCCCTTGGCGTGCACCTCGAGGATCGCCTTGCGGCCGAGCAGGTCCGGCGCGGACACCGGGATCTGCCGGTCGAACCGGCCGGGGCGCAGCAGCGCCGGGTCGAGGATGTCCGGCCGGTTGGTGGCCGCGATCAGGATGATGCCGCCGCGAGCGTCGAAGCCGTCCATCTCGACCAGCAGCTGGTTCAGCGTCTGCTCGCGCTCGTCGTGGCCGCCGCCGAGGCCGGCGCCGCGCTGGCGGCCGACCGCGTCGATCTCGTCCACGAAGATGATGCACGGCGCGTTCTGCTTCGCCTGCTCGAACAGGTCGCGGACCCGCGACGCACCGACACCGACGAACATCTCGACGAAGTCCGAACCGGAGATCGTGTAGAAGGGCACGCCCGCCTCGCCCGCGACAGCGCGCGCGAGCAGCGTCTTGCCGGTGCCGGGCGGCCCGTAGAGCAGAACGCCCTTGGGGATCTTCGCGCCGAGCGCCTGGTAGCGCGCTGGGTTCTGCAGGAAGTCCTTGATCTCGTACAGCTCTTCGACCGCTTCGTCAGCGCCCGCGACGTCGCCGAAGGTCGTCTTCGGCATGTCCTTGTTGAGCTGCTTCGCCTTCGACTTGCCGAAGTTCAGGACGCGGTTCCCGCCGCCCTGTGCGTTGTTCATCATCCACATCAGCAGGCCGAGCACCAGCGCCAGCGGGATCGCGAAGATCAGGATCTGGGTCAGCAGGCTCTGCTGGGTGACCTTGGTGGTGAACTTGATCGGGTGGTTCGCCTGGTTGTCGACGTTCGCGCCGAGCAGCTCTTTGTAGATGTCGTCGGTCGCACCGCCGGGGAACTGCGCGACGACCTTGTCGGCCTGCTGGCCGTCGATGTCGATCGGCTGCGTGAGCAGCAGTTTGAGCTGCTGCTCCTTGTCCTCGAGACTCGCTTCCTTGACATGTCCAGCCTTGACCTGCTGCATCGCCGTGGAGATAGGAGCCTGGGTGTAGCCACGATCGCTGTCGAAGATCGTGTTGTAGGCGAACAACGCCAGCAACCCCGCGACGATCCACAGCAGTGGGTTCCTGAGCACGCTCTTCCGGTTCATACGACTCGGCCCTTGCGGCCTCGACCCTCCCTGGTTGGGCGGCTCCTGTGATACCCGCCATCGCGATCTTGACAAGCCGTGGGCGCCGCTGGGCGCCCGTCCCACCAGGGTACCGTCCGGGCGGGCGGGGAAGCCTGGCGAGCCTCTCGCAGGTCAACGGCCAATCCCGCGCGAGGGTTCCCGTTCCGGGACGAGAGGTCGCCCGGCTAGCGGGTGTCCACCGCCACCGAAGCCACCATTTCACCCAGCCTGCTGCGCAGCGTCGCCGGGTCCGCCGGGGCGACGGTGACCCATTCGCGGCCGTCCGAACCCGCCCTCGACAAGCTCAAATACCGTCCCGTGGCGGTGTCGAACCAGCCCAGCACCCGGGACCGCTGCCGCACTCCCAGCTGCGATCGGCTGTTCGCTGCCAGCTGACCTCCGCGCAGCCGCGGCTGGCCCGCGATGAGCCCGTAGGTCTCGCGCGGGTCGACCGTGGCGCGTTCGCTGAGCGACTGCCGCCGCGTCCGCCGTCCGCCCTTCTCCTCGGGCTGGCCGCCGCCCGCGGAGACCGGAACCCGGATCGGCGGGGTGTGCAGCGCCTCGTCCAGCGGAAGCGTGACCGACGCCTCACTTCCGCGCGGACCGCCCGGTAGCAGTTCGACGATCGTGGACACCAGCGCGTCCGCCGGGATCGCACGCAGCCAGATGCCGTCGGCGTCCTGGATCGCGACCACGCCGGTGCGCTCGTCGCCCGCGGCGAGCAGCGCGACTGGATGCGCCTCGAACTGCGGAATGTGCAGCGCGTCGATGGAATGTGGGGCACGGGCGAGCAGCGTCAGCCACTCCTCGACGTCGGGATCGACCCGGCCGTGGGAATCGCGGACGCCGCGGGCTTTCAGCTCGGTGTCGACCCGGTGCCGCAGCGACACGCGCTCGTCCTCGGTCGCGCCGTGCGAGCGCACGCGCAGCGGATAGGGCAGCTCGCCCAGCTCCATCGACTCCCAGAGGAAGTCGAACGCCAGCGGCGAGAAGAACTCTTGGTGCATCCGGTGCTGCTCACCCTCCGGTCAACGATTTCCCGGCCCAGCGTAGCGCCGGATCCGCGGTCTTCAAGCGCCCCGAGGCCACTTTGGGCGCGTCCCGCGCACCCAAGGTGGCGTTGGGGTTCGCTCGGCAGCCTCGCGCGTGGTGCCGCCAGGGACATCGAGCGACAGCGGGCCGCGTGGCACCGAGTGGGAACCGTGCTGGCCCGAGCGGGTCAGAACGCGCCCGCGCTGGCCTGATCGGCCACCCCGGCGAGCATTTCGCCGAGCCGGTGCCGCAGCGTCGCCGGGTCGGCGGGCGCGATGGTGATCCAGTCTCGTCCGTCGTGGCCCTGGCTCGCCTGCGTGAAGTACCGGCCGGTTTCGGTGTCGAACCAGCTCAGCACCGCCGACCGGCTGCGGCCGCCGAGCCGGCTGCGGGCGTTCGCGCCGATCTGGCCGCCGCGCAGGCGTTGCTGGGCGTGCAACCGGGCGAGTGCCTTGCGGTCCTCGTCCACGCTCGCGCGGCCGGAGGCGTCCACCTGATTGCCGCGCCGCTGCATGAAGTCGACGCCCGAAGCGCCGACCAGCTGTTCCAGCGGCACGGTGATCGACTTCTCGGTCCCGCGCGGAGCGCCCGGCAGGAGCGAGATGATCGCCGTGGCCAGGCCGTCCGGCGCGCACGGGTGCAGGTGCAGCCCGCGCTGGTCCTGCACGGCGAACAGGCCCTCGCCGTTCAGGCTTCCCGCGACCGCGAGCAGCGGTTCGCCGTTCGGGTCGAGCAGCTGGACGGTGTCGAGGCTGACGTCCGGCGAGGCGAGGATGCCGAAGTAGTCCTCGACGTGCGGAGCCGGCCTGCCGCGGTCGTCGGCGAGCCCGCGGTCAGCGAGTGCGCCGAGCGTGCGCGTGCGCAGCGCCGAACGCTCGTCCATCGTCGCGCCGTGCGAACGGATCCGCAGCGGATACGGCAGCTCGCCCATCCCGGCCGACTCCCACAGGAAGTCCACCTCGATCGGCGCGAGCAGCTCCGCGTTCGGCATCGACCAACCCCCTACCCCAAGTGTTTGCGAACGCTCGCGGGCGCGTGACCCGTCCGGTCACGCGCCCGCGAGCACTGCGTCAGTTGTCGTCGTCCGACCACGCGCCGATGACCGGCGGCGGGGTGGCCTGGTTGGCCCCGAACGCGTCGTCCGGGTCCGGCTCGATGAGGAACGAGGCGTGCGTGTGCTCCTCGTCCTCTTCGCCGGCGCCGTGCGCGCCCGCTCCGCCCATGCCGCCCATCGGGCTCATGCCGCCCTGCGACTGGCCGATGGTGCCGCTCGCCGGGACGACGCCCTGCTGCTGCGGAGCCGCCGACGCGGCGCTCTGCCCGCTCTGGTGCTCGGACGCCGCGGAGGTCTTGTTCTCTTCTTCCTTGCGCGAACCGCTGCGGTTGCCCTCGCCGAGCTTGCCGCCCGCGAACCCGGCACCCGCGCCGATGGCGCCGAGGCCGAGCGCCGCGCCCACCCCGCTGCCGCCCGTGCTCGCGGGCGCGGCGGCGACCGGAGCCGCGCCAACGCCGGAACCGGCGCCAACGCCGACACCGGCACCCGCGGCGAGCCCTCCGCCGCCCTCGAAACCGGCGGTTCCGTACTTGCCCGAGTCGGCCGAGACGTGCGCCGGGGCTCCGTGCCCGGCGACTCCCGCGCCGGGGACCGCGCCGTGCGCGCCCACCGTGCCGAAGCTGGCCGGGGAACCGAGCGCGCCAGCGGCGTCGGTGTGGCCGATGTTGCCGACGTTGTTGAACGAGTTGCCGTTGAAGTGCGTCGCGGTCGGCTTCATGCCGAGCGAGTCCGGGCCGAAGCTCGGGGTGGAGCCGTCGACCTCGCTCATCGCCTGGGTGTAGGCGTTGAAGAACGCGACCTGCTGCGCCTTGACGTCGTTCGCGGCGTCCGCCTGCGCCTTCTGGTCCGCGGCCAGCGCGGCCGGACCGCCCGCGAGCGCGGCCGCCATGGCCTGCTTCGGGTCGTAGTCGCGCGGGGCGGGCATCTTCTTGACCTCGGCGGCCGCGGCGGCCTGCCGGGCGAGCCGGTCGGCCATCGTGTGCGCGGCGTCGGACGCCTGCGTGCCCGAGTTGGCGATCGCCACGAGCGCGCCCTGCGCACTCGCCGCGCCCTGGCCGACCCAGACGTTGCCCAGTTCGGTGATCGCGTTGTACAGGTCGTCGGACGCCTGCTTGAGCTCGGTGCCGTGCTTGGCCCAGTGCTGCCCGGTGGCCTCGGCGGTGCCCGGGTCGTTGTCCGTGGTCGCGCCGACGTAGAGCTGGTGGCTTTCCTGCGCCTGCCAGTTCGGCGGGTTGCTGATGGCGCGGTCGCCGCCGATCTCGAAGCCGCCGGAGCTGTTGCGCGCGGAGGCGACGATGTCGTTAGTCGCCGAGTTCGAGCCCATCGCGACGACGGAGCCGGGCGCGGGGGCCGACGACGAGGTGCCGTAGCCGGAAGTGTTGTAGCCCGACCCGTCGGGGGCCGAGGTGGTGGTGTTCGGTGCCATGACTGCGTGATCCCCCTAGGACGTCAGGCCTTGTTGCGGAACGGGTCGCCGGCGGACTGGTCGATCTCGTGGTAGCGGGCCATCGCCGCGACGATGCCCTCCTCCGCCGCCTGGTACTGGCCGAGCAGGTTCTGCAGCGCGGAGGAGTAGGAGTCGCCGCCGCCGTCGGCGCGCTGCACGAACTTGGTCGCCATCGCCTTGCCGACCGGGTTCGCGCCGAGCTTCGGCGGCTGCGCGAGCGTGCCCGCGCTGTTCAGGAGAGCTTCGATCGCGTCCCGTCCGGTCCGGATCTTCTTCAGCACGGTCTGCGCGGCATCCGGGTCGATTCCGACCTGGCCGTTGACAGCGGCGTTCTTGAACGCCGCGGCATCCGCCGAGCTGTTGTTGCCCATCTGCCCTCTCTCCGTTCCCCCGCGCGAGGACCAGCCCGTCGGCTGGTGTCACTCGTCCGCATGGCAATAGGTCTTCGCATAGGTTAACGCACCTGGTCGAGCCCTATGACGCGATTTCGGGCTTCCGGGTTCCGCACCCGAAAGGTTTCTCGCGAGACGGGACGATCCGGACTATCCGGACGTGTAGACGTGCGGATCGAGCGTGCCGATGTAGGGCAGGTCGCGGTAGCGCTCGCCGTAGTCGAGGCCGTAGCCGACGACGAACTCGTTGGGGATGTCGAAGCCGATGTACTTGACCGGCACCTCGACCTTCACGGCTTCCGGCTTGCGCAGCAGCGAGACGACCTCGAGCGAGGCCGGGTTCCGGCTCGCCAGGTTTTTCAGCAGCCAGGACAGGGTGAGCCCGGAGTCGACGATGTCCTCGACGATGAGCACGTCGCGCCCGGCGATGTCGCGGTCGAGGTCCTTCAAGATCCGCACCACCCCCGACGACGAGGTCGAAGACCCGTAGGACGACACGGCCATGAACTCCAGCTGCGTCGGCACCGGAAGCGCCCGCGCGAAGTCGGTCATGAACATGACGGCGCCCTTGAGGACGCCGACCAGGAGAAGGTCGCCCTGGCCGTTTTCCGGATGGTCCGCGGCGATTTTCGCCGCCAGCTCCGCGATCTTGTCTTTGATCTGCTGCTCGGTGATGAGCACGGAGGCGATCTCGCCCTCGTACACGGGTCATTCCCCTCGGGTGGTGGGTTCGGGTCCGGCAAGCGAGAGCCTGCCACGCCGCCGTCGAGCCTCCAAGTTGCCCGGCAGCCACACCCCGCCCTGACCCCGCCAACGGGCCACGAGCGCGTCGACCGAACGCAGGTGCGCGTCGGTCAGTTCGCGGACCCCGGAGTCCAGCAGCCACCTGCGGAGAACCCGTCTGCGCAGCGCAGCGGGTTCGGCCGCCAGCACAGCTACGTCGAGGTCGTCTTCGCGCACCGCGCGCTCGTGGACGCGCGCGGCGAGTGTGTCCAACGCCTCGGTGTCCTCGCGCAGCTGTGCGGCCGTACGGGCTAAAGCTGGAGCGACTCCACCCGACAGCACGTCCTCCAGTAGTGGCAGTGCTTCCGTACGCAGCCGTACGCGAGTGAAGCGCGGATCAGCGTTGTGCGGGTCTTGCCACGGCTCCAAGCCAAGTTCCGTGCACGCGGCGACGGTTTGCGCGCGCGTGATGCCGAGCAGCGGACGGCCCCACGGCGGATCGTGCGGACGCATGCCCGCCAGCGACCGCGGCCCGGAGCCGCGGCCTAGCCCGAGCAGCACTGTCTCGGCTTGGTCGTCTTGAGTGTGGCCGAGCAGTACGAGCCCTTCGCCGGCTGGCAACGCTTCGCGCAGGGCGTGGTACCTCGCAGCGCGCGCGGCTGCTTCGGGACCGCCTTTGCCGACGACGTGTACGGCATGCACTTCGACCACATCGATGCCGAGGCCCTTCACCACCGTCGCCGCTTCGGCGGCAACGACGGCTGAATCGGCTTGAAGGCCGTGGTCGACGACGAGCGCCCGCGTACGGACGTCTCGATGCCGAAGCACGTACGCCGTCGCTTCAGCGAGCGCCAGGGAGTCCGCGCCACCCGACACCGCGACGCACACTTCGCCCGGAACAGCGACTGTGGCAAGGAAATCGCGGACCGCTGTCCGGACCGCGGCGAGCGCGCTCACCCGTGCAGGCGCCGCACCCAGGCCGCGGGATCGGCGATCTCGGCGCGGGTCGGCAACGTGTTCGGCGAGCGCCAAACCTTGTTGAACCCGTCCATCCCGACCGCGTCGACCACGTGCCGCGTGAACTTCGCGCCTTCCTCGTACTGGCGGATCTTCGCGTCGAGGCCGAGCACCGCGCGCAGCAGCCGGTCGAAAAGCCCGCCGCCCTGGCGACGCGCGGTGAACCGCTCCCGGATCTGTTCGACGCTAGGCACCACCTGCGGGCCGACCGCGTCCATCACGTAATCGGCGTGACCTTCCAGCAGCGTCGACAACGCCAGCAGCCGGTCGAAAACCGAGCGTTCCTTCGGCGACTGCAGCAGTTCGGCGATCCCGCCGCCCTTGCCGCGATTGCGCAGCGCGTCGGGCAGCCGGCCGACCAGCTCGGCCAGGCCCTCGGTGGAGCTTTCCGCCAGACCGGACACGAGCCGCTCGACCTCGTCGGCGAAGTAGTCGCGCAGCCACGGCACCGCGGTGAACTGCAGCCGGTGCGTGCATTCGTGCAGGCAGACCCACAGCCGGAAATCGTGGGCGGGCACCTTCATCGCGCGTTCGGCGGCCACCACGTTCGGCGCGACAAGCAGCAGCTCGCCCTTGTTTTCCGGGCCGCCGAACGGGTCGTACTGACCGAGCACGCGGGACGCCAGGAACGCGAGCACCAACCCGGTCTGCACACCCGCGCCGGACGCCAGGATCGGGCCGAGCGGGCCGCCTTGCGCCGCGGGCAGCGCGCGGCCGGTGAGCACGCCGAGACCGGACGCCGCGGACCGGACCCAGCCCGGCCGGTCCACCACGGTGCCGGGCAGCAGCGGCAGGTCGCGGCCGAGGCCGGTCAGCTCGCGGACGTGCCCCTCCGCCTCGGCGGTCAGCTCCCGCAGATCGACGACCGCGCGGTCAGCCTCGCCTCGGGCGACCTGCGGGCCGCCGCGCACCAGCAGCGCGCCGGTGGCGGCTGCCCGGTCCCAATCGACCATGGGCCGCCGCGGGGTCTCGGTTTCCTGGCTCACCCCTCCGACGCTACCTGGCAGTCCACGATCGTGGGCAGTTCAGCCGAGCGGGTTCAGCGAGTCGGCGCAGTGCCGGGTTACCCGGCGGTCACTTGCAGCCGCAGCCCCGCAAGGCCGTCGCCAGCACGTCGAGCGCCGCCTGTCCGGAGTTCTTCTCCGAACCGTTGGACATGAACGCGAACGCGAGCACCCGGTTGTCGCTGTCGAGCACATACCCCGCCAGGGTGTTGACGCCGGTGAGCGTGCCGGTCTTGGCGCGCACCCAGCCCCTGCCGCCCTGGGTTTCGCCCGAGTGGTAGCGGCCGTGCAGGGTGCCCTCCGGGCTGCCCGCGACCGGCAGCCCGGCCAGCAGCGGACGCAGCTTCGGCGTGTTCGGGTCCTTGCCGTCCGGACCGGCCGCCGCGGCGAGCACCTGTGCCAGCAGCCTGGCCGGCACCTTGTTCTGATTGGACAGTCCGCTGGTGTCGAACAGCTGAAGGCCGTTGACGTCGAAACCGTGGTCCGCCAACACCTTCTTCACCGCGGCGGAGGCACCGGCGAACGACGCCTCCCCGCCGGTGGCCATGGCGACCTGGCGGCCGAGCGCGTCGGCGAGCACGTTGTCGGAGATCTGCAGCAGCGCGTACGCGAGGTCCGGCAGCGGGGCCGACTGGACCTCGCCGAGCACCTTCGCCCCTTCCGGAGCCTTGGCGGCACCGGCGGGGCTCGCGCCGAGCTTGTCCGCGACGAGCTGGGTGAGCGCGGTCCCCGGGTTGCCCGAGCGCATGGTCTCGTCGGCCTTCGGGTTGCCGCGGCCGCCGTCGGTCATGGCCGGGACGATCGGGGCGCCGTACAGCGACGGCGCGTCACCCGGCTCCCAGCCCGGCGCGGTGTTCGGACCGCTGTAGGCGCTCGCGTCGAGCTGGACCTTCTTGACCTCGCCACCAGCCTTCTTGACCTGGTTGACGAGGTCGTCGACGTGCGCCGCGCCCGGGTAGAGCGGCGAGTCGGTGCCGACCGGGAGCGCGGTCAGCGACGGATCGCCGCCGCCGACGATGACGACCGTGCCCGGCTGCGCGCCCTGGACGATCTTGGTGGGGATCCGCTTGGTCGGCTCCATCGCGAGCAGCGCCGCGGAAACGGTGAGGATTTTCGTGGTCGACGCCGGGGTCAGCGGGGTGTTCGACGCGTGGTCCCACAGCACCGTGCCGCTGGCCGGGTCGATCACGCTGCCGCTGAGCTGCGAGAGCGCCGCCGCACCGGCAGGACCGGAGAGCTTCGCGGCGACTCCGGCCGCGGACGGTCCCTGGCCGGAGGTGTCCGGGCCGTGCAGCGCGAGGCTGGCGTCGGCGGGGTCGGGCGCGCTGCCCTTCGGCGCGTTCGGCGCCCACGGCAACCCGAGCCGGTTGGACACGGCGGGCACAGCCGACGCACCGCCCGCCGCGGCCAGCAGAAGCAGCACGACGAGCGCCAGGATCAGCACCTTCCGGCGCGGCTTCTTCCCCTCTGGACGAGGCTCGTCGCCCGCGGGCGAGGTCGGCCCGCCACCGGCTGGCGGCTCCGGAGGCGACTGCTCGGCGGCGGCGCGCGGCGGAATCTGCTCCGGACCTGGGCGCTCCGCGAAGCCTTCCGCGGGCCGGGGAATGCCGACGGTGGCCTCGGACGGTCCCTCCTGCGCGCTCGGGAAGCCTTCGGCGGGACGCGGAATCCCGACCGTGGCCTCCGCCGGGAACTGCCCGCCGGACGGGTCGATCCGCATCGGCCGCACCTGGTTGCCACTCGCCGATGGCACGGTGCCGGGCGGCGGTTCGGGCAGGGCGGGACGCACCGGGATTTCAATCTGCTGCGACCACTGCTCGGAGTCGGCCGGGCCGGAGTCGTTCTCAGGGCGACCGGACTGGGCCCGGTTGTCCTGCGGCCCCCCTTCCCGGCCAGGCTGACCCTGGCCGGGCGATCCGGACTCACCACGGTTGTCTCGCGGCTGGCTACCGTCCCGGCCGGGCTGGTCCTGGCCAGCCGGTCCCGAGTCGTTCCGGAAGGCGGTCCAGCCCTCCTTCGGCGGCTCCTCCCCCTGCTCGTCCCGCGCGACGATCGGCCGGAACGCCGCCCAGCCCTGGTTGTTCTCGCCCGTTCCCGGCGTTTCGTCCCGGAACGCGGCGAACTGCTGCCCTTGGTTCTCCGAAGGCTGGCCGGACTGGAACGGCTTCCACCCCTGCCCCTCGCCCGAAGCCCCCGAACCAGACCCGGCGGGCTCGAACAGCGAGTTCCCCGGCTTCCGCGGGGCCTGCCACGCGGGCGTGGACTGCTGCTGCCCAGCCTGACCAGGCGAAACGTTCTGCTCCGCAGACGGCCTCTGCTGCTGCGCGGGCTGGGAAGTCTTCTCGACGGTCGAGGACTGCACCGTCTCCTCAGCGTCCGGCCGGGCCGCGTTGTCGCCCGGCTTCGGCACCCCGGCCGCGAACCGGGTCGGCCCCTCCACCGGCACCCACGGCGCCTGCGGTTTCGGTTCCTCGGGCCGCGACGGAGCGGCGCCGCTCATCCGGTCCGCGAGGTTCGACCGGGGCGGGTCCGGCGGCGTGACGGGAGCGTCCGAGGGCGCGTTCAGTCCGGGGACTTCCTCGGGCGGGACGTTCGGCTTGAACCAGGATCCCGGCCCGTCGCCCGGTGTGACATTGGGCACGGAAAGTTGCGCGGTGGCCCCCGCGTCGCGCTTGGGCAGGGGAAGGCGGGAGGTCGCCCGGTCCGCCTGCGACGAGGTGTCCTCGTCGCCCGTGGGCCACCTCGGCTGGTCGTTTTCCGGCACCCACCACTCCTTCTCACCCGCCCCCGGAGGGGCCAAGCTCACATGCCGTCTGGCCGACATCGGCGCGACCGGCCGACGGGGCGTAGTCCACACTAGTGACGTCAACGAGGTCATTAGGTTGCCGCCCACGAGCGCGTGGGACACCGAGAGTCAAGAAGCAGCGAGGACGGCCGTGGAATTCGACGTCACGATCGAAATCCCCAAGGGGGAGCGCAACAAGTACGAGGTCGACCACAAGACCGGTCGGATCAAGCTCGACCGGACCCTGTTCACGGCGACCCAGTACCCGGCCGACTACGGGTTCATCGACGACACGCTCGGACAGGACGGCGACCCGCTCGACGTGCTCGTGCTCGTCCAGGAGCCGACGTTCCCCGGCTGCCTGATCCGCTGCCGCGCGATCGGCATGTTCCGGATGACCGACGAGAAGGGCCCGGACGACAAGGTCCTCGCGGTCCCGACGAACGACCCGCGCCTCGAGCACCTGCGCGACATCCACCACCTGAACGAGTTCCACAAGCTCGAGATCCAGCACTTCTTCGAGGTCTACAAGGACCTCGAGCCGGGCAAGAGCGTCGAGGGCTCGTCGTGGGTGAGCCGCGCCGAGGCCGAGGCCGAGATCGCTCGCTCGTACGAGCGCGAGACCGACCGCCTCGCCAAGGAAGAGATCAACGGCGAAGCGCACCACTGAGCTACGCGAAAAAGGGCCGTGCACCGCAGAGGTGGACGGCCCTTTTTACTGCCTGCTCAGCCCGCGAGGGCCAGTTCGCCCGCTTCCTGCTCGGCGCGCTGCTCCATCGCCGACTTGTCCGAAAGCGGCTTCTCCCGCAGCAGCCAGACCAGCGCGAACCCGACGGTCAGCACCGCGCCGCCGATCAGGAACACCGTGCTCATCGAGCTGGAGAACCCTTCCAGGATCGGCCGGGCGAGCACCGGGTCGAGGTGCGCCAGGAACGAGGTGTCGTTCACGTCGAGCCCGCCGCCCGCCAGCTGCCGCGCGAACTCCGGGTGCTGCGCCAGCGCCGCGGTGTAGGCCGGGGAGGCCATCGCCGAGCGGACCGCCGCCGCGATCCGGTCGCCGACCGTGCTGAACAGGATCGACAGGAACACCGCGGTGCCCGCCGTGCCGCCGATCTGCCGGAAGAACGTCACCGACGAGGTCGCGACCCCGATGTCGCGGGGCGTGACGTCGTTCGTGGCGGCCAGGGTCAGCGTCTGCATGGTCGAGCCGAGGCCGAGTCCGAGCACGAACGCGATGGCCATGACCACGCCGAGCGCGGTGTCCACGCCGATCATCGAGAACGAGAACACCGCCGCGGCCATCAGGCCGAGCCCGGCGACCGCGAAGCCCTTGTACCGGCCGGTCCGGATGATGATCCGGCCGCTGCCGAGGCTCGCGACCATGATCCCGAGGGTGAGCGGCAGCATCTGCAGCCCGGCCTGGGTCGGCGTCGCGCCCTTGACGATCTGCAGGTACAGCGGCAGCGACATCATCGCGCCGAACATCCCGATGCCCTGGATCACGGTGACCATCGTCGACACCCGGAACACCCCGCTGCGGAAGAGCCGCAACGGCAGCAGGGCGGCGTCGCCCATCCGGCGTTCCTGCAGGATGAACAGGGCCACGCCGAGCGCGCCGACCAGGTACATCGCCAGCGACGCGGGCGAACCCCAGCCCCATTCGCGGCCCTGCTCGGCGACGAGCAGCAGCGGCACGAGGCCCAGCGTCAGCGCGCCGGCTCCGAGGAAGTCGACCTTCTGGTCCACCCGGGTGTGCGGGAGGTTCAGCACCTTGCTCACGACGACCAGCGCGGCGAGCGCGATCGGGACGTTCACCATGAACACCCAGCGCCAGCCGGTCAGTCCGGCGAACGAGTCGAGCCCGGCGAAGAACCCGCCGACGACCGGGCCCGCGACGCTGGAGACGCCGAACACGGCCATGAAGTAGCCCTGGTAGCGGCTGCGTTCCCGCGGCGAGGTGATGTCGGTGATGATCGCCAGCGCGAGCGACATCAGACCGCCGGCGCCGAGCCCCTGGAACGCGCGGAACGCGGCCAGTTCGTACATCGATCCGGCCATCGCGCTCGCCAGCGAACCGGCGAGGAACAGCGAGATCGCGGTCAGGTACATCGGCTTGCGGCCGAAGAGGTCGGACAGTTTGCCGTACAGCGGCGTGGAAAGCGTCGCGGTGATCAGGTAGGCGGTGGTGGCCCAGGCCTGCAGGCTTTGTCCGTGCAGTTCGTCGGCGATGGTCTTCATCGCCGAGGACACGATGGTCTGGTCGAGGGCCGCCAGGAACATGCCGAGCATCAGTCCGGACAGAACCGTGAGGATCTGCCGGTGTGAAAGCCGTCCGTTCGTGGTGGCGCCCCCTTCCGCAGTGGCGGTGTCGCTCATGGTGGTCTCCCTCAGCGCCTGATTGAATGCTGTCGAGCTACTTGCTTGTATCTCTCAACTACTTGCTCGACACAACTGTTCCCGAAAAGCTTGCATTCATCAACCAAATATCGTGTGACGCTAATCTCTCGCCGGGCGATGTCGAGAACGGGCGGACGGCTCCGTCCCTGGCGCGAACGTGGCCGACAAGGGGTCGCCACCAGCATTGAGGAGAACCACGATGGCCAAGTACCTGCTGCTCAAGCACTACCGCGGCGCGCCGGCTTCGGTGAACGACGTCCCGATGGACCAGTGGACGCCCGAAGAGGTCACCGCCCACATCCAGTACATGCGCGACTTCGCGGACCGGCTCGTGGAGACCGGCGAGTTCGTCAGCGAGCAGGCGCTGTCCTCGGAGGGCACGTGGGTCCGCTACGACGGCGAGGGCCGCCCGCCGGTCACCGACGGCCCGTTCGCCGAGACCAAGGACGTCATCGCGGGCTGGATGATCATCGACGTCGACAGCTACGAGCGCGCGCTCGAACTGGCCGGCGAGCTGTCCGCGGCTCCCGGCGCGGGCGGCAAGCCGATCCACGAGTGGCTCGAACTGCGCCCCTGCTACGGCGTCCAGCCCTCGGTGACCGAATGAACGACGAACTGCTGCGGGAACTCGTTCCCGCGGTGATCGGCATCCTCGTCCGGCGCGGAGCGGACTTCGCGTCGGCCGAGGATGCCGTGCAGGAAGCGCTGATCCGCGCGCTGGACGCGTGGCGGGACGATCCGCCGCGCGACCCCAAGGCGTGGCTCATTTCAGCCGCGTGGCGCCGGTTCCTCGACGCCACGCGGTCGGAGTCCTCGCGCCGGGGCCGGGAAGTGGCGATGGACGCCGAGCCGCCGCCCGGTCCGGCGTCCGCGGTGGACGATTCGCTCCAGCTCTACTTCCTGTGCGCACACCCGTCTTTGACGCCGTCCTCGGCTGTCGCGCTCACGTTGCGCGCGGTCGGCGGGTTGACGACGAAGCAGATCGCGCAGGCGTATCTCGTGCCGGAAGCGACGATGGCGCAACGGATCAGCCGGGCGAAGCGGACCGTGTCCGGCGTGCGGTTCGACGCGCCCGGTGACGTCGCGACCGTGCTGCGCGTGCTGTATCTGGTGTTCAACGAAGGCTACTCGGGCGAAGTCGACCTCGCCGCCGAAGCCATCCGGCTGACCCGGCAGCTCGCGGCGGGATTCGATCATCCGGAAGTGGCCGGTCTGCTCGCCTTGATGCTGCTGCACCACGCCCGCCGGGCCGCGCGGACGAAGCCGGACGGCAGCCTCGTGCCGCTCGCCGAACAGGACCGCGGCGCTTGGGACACCCGGCTGATCGCGGAGGGCGTCGACATCCTCCAGGCGGCGCTGGCCCGCGACCAGCTCGGCGAGTACCAGGCCCAGGCCGCGATCGCCGCGCTGCATGCCGACGCTCTCGCCGCGGAGGAGACCGACTGGGTGCAGATCGTCGAGTGGTACGACGAACTGCTCGCGCTGACCGACAGTCCGATCGTCCGGCTCAACCGGGCCGTCGCGGTCGGCGAGGCGGACGGACCTCGGGCCGGGTTGAAAGCGCTGGCGGAACTGGACGACAAACTGCCCCGGCACCACGCCGTGGCGGCCTACCTCCACGAACGCGACGGAGACCTCGCCACCGCCGCCCGGCTGTACCGCGAAGCGGCGGAGAAGGCACCGAACGTCGCTGAGCGCGATCACCTGACCCGGCAGGCCGCGCGGCTCAACACGCAGCTGAAACGCTGAGGGGCCGCCCGTCCGGACGCCCCCTCAGCGAAGGATCACTCGCTGTAGCCCGGAATCGGGAACGGCTGCAGGAACTCGCGGATCTCGGCGGCGATCGCATCCAGCGCGCCGTCCTGCTGCGCCGCGGCGGCGGTCACGGTCCGGTCGATCCAGTCCGCGACCTGCACCTGGTGTTCGGGCTTGAGCCCGCGCGTGGTGATCGCCGAGGTGCCCAGCCGGATGCCGGAGGGGTCGAACGGCTTGCGCGGGTCGAACGGCACGGTGTTGTAGTTCAGCTCGATGCCCGCGCGGTCCAGCGCCTGCGCGGCGGGTTTGCCGGGCACCGCCTTGTTCGTCAGGTCGATCAGCAGCAGGTGGTTGTCCGTGCCGCCGGAAACCAGGTCGTACCCGCGCTCGACCAGCGCTTCGGCCAGTGCCTTGGCGTTCGCGACGATCGTGTGCGCGTACTCGGAGAACGACGGCTGCTGCGCCTCCCCCAGCGCGACCGCGATGGCGGCCGTCGTGTGGTTGTGCGGACCGCCCTGGAGACCAGGGAACACCGCCTTGTCGACGGCCTTGGCGTGCTCGGCGTCGGACAGGATCATCGCGCCGCGCGGACCGCGGAGGGTCTTGTGCGTGGTCGTGGTGATGACCTGCGCGTGGCCGACCGGCGACGGGTGCGCGCCGCCCGCGATCAGGCCGGCGATGTGCGCGATGTCGGCGACCAGCACGGCGTCGACCTCACGCGCGATCTCGGCGAACGCCGGGAAGTCGATGGTGCGCGGGATGGCCGTGCCGCCCGCGAAGATCAGCTTCGGCCGGTGCTGGCGGGCGAGGTCGCGGACCTGGTCGAGGTCGACGCGGCCGGTCTCCTTCCGGACGCCGTAGCGGACCGGCGTGAACCACTTGCCGGTCGCGGACACGCTCCAGCCGTGGGTGAGGTGGCCGCCGTCGGGCAGCGCCATGCCGAGCACGGTGTCGCCGGGCTGGGCGAACGCCAGGTACACCGCGAGGTTGGCCGGGGAGCCGGAGTACGGCTGGACGTTCGCGTGCTCGACGCCGAAAACGGCCTTCGCCCGCTCGATCGCCACCTGCTCGACCTGGTCGATGAACTGCTGGCCCTCGTAGTAGCGCTTGCCGGCGTAGCCCTCGGAGTACTTGTTGGTGAGCACGCTGCCGGTCGCTTCGAGCACCGCCTGCGAAACGTAGTTCTCGGACGCGATCAGGCGGATCTTGTCGTGCTGGCGTTTCGCCTCGTCCTCGACGAGACCGGCGATCTGAGGATCCGCCGCGGACAGTGCGGACAAGGCGGGCTGGTGTGTCATGGCGTACTCCGGCTCTGCAGTGGCCATCACCCAGGCGCGCGGTGCCGGCCTCGTCGTCGCTCCCCGGTGGTGCTCCACCTCTTGAATGGCGCCAGTCGCTGCTGCGGACGCAGTTTAGTGCACCGCGCCAGAGCGTCCGGCCAGCGGGAAACGGCTCAGACCTGCTCGATGCCGCCGCGGTGGCGCCGCGCGAGTTCCTGGTAGACCGCCGCGTTGTGCTCGACCCACACTCGCGCGGAATCGGTGAGTTCCACGAACTTCTTCGCCGGGCTGCCCATCGCGATCGTCTCCGCCGGGACCTCGGTGCCCGGCGTGACCGTCGACCCCGCGGCGACGAACGCGCGCGGTCCGATCACCGCTCGGTCGAGCACCGTGGAACCGTTGCCGATCAACGCCTGTTCGCCGACCGTGCAGTCGTGCACGAGGCACTGGTGCCCCACGGTCACGTTGCGGCCGACCTCGGTCGTCTCGGGTCCGGAGTGGATCACCGAGTTGTCCTGGATGTTCGCGCCCTCGCGGATGACGATCGGGCCGAAATCCGCGCGGATCACCGCGCCGTACCAAACCGAAGCGTCCTTCTCGACGGTCACGTTGCCGATCAGGGTGGCGGTGGGGGCGATCCAGGCGTCCGGGTGAACCTGCGGGCTGACGCCGTCCAAGGAGAACAAAGGCATGCCGGGAGCCTAAGCGGCGTCAGCGGTATCCGGCGAAGCAGAGCGCCTCGATGTCGCCGCGCAGGCTCGCGGACGACCGCGGCCGGACCCGTTGCTGCACCACCGCGCCGAGCAGATAGCTCAGCAGCGAGCGGGCGCGGGCACGCGGATCGTCGACGTCGAGCGGGGCGAGGAGTTCGACGAGCAGTTCGGTGATCGAGGTGAGCATGGCGTCGATCGCCTGCGGATGCTGTGCGCGGCCGGCCGCGATCCAGTACTCGAACCAGAGGAAGGCACCGTGCGGATGGTCGGCGAACTCGGCGAGATAGGCCTCGGTCACCGCGAAAAGCCGTTTGCGCGGGTCGGAGTGCTTGTCCGCGACCTTGCGCAGTTCCGCCACGAAAGTGTTGATGTGCGCGGCCATCGCCCGGTCGATGAGCACGTCGATGTCGGCGAAGTAGTAGTGGATCGCGCTCTTGGTGAGCGGCCCGGCTTCGGCGATGGCGCGTACCGTGCAGCCGGCGAGCCCTTCGCGGGCGAGGACCTTGCGAGCCGCCTCGACGATCAGTTCCTGCTTCTGCAACTGGTTGGGCGACAGCTGGGTGCTGCGGCCGGGCACGGCGGTCACGGTGATCCTCGTTACGTTTGTCAGGACGGCAGCCCCGAATCCTAGGCCAGTCGTCCCAACGTCTTCCGGCGGGTGAAAAACCGGATTGGCCACCCCGGTCCGCGCAGCGGACAATGCCCGGCATGGTGATCTCAGGGGACAAGGGGCTCAGCGAGGCGGCGCGCCGTCAGCTGGAGAAGGAAATCGCGGACCTGCGCGCGCAACGGGAGGCGCTGTCTCCGCAGCCGGGCGAGCAGGAACGCACGGGGGACGCCGCCGACCAGGCGGACGTGATCGACCGCGCCGAGGCAGCGGCGCGACTGGACCGGCAGATCGCCGAAGTCACCGCGAAGCTGGAGCACGGCGCGTACGACAGCTCGCTGCTTCCGGACGGCACGCGCGTTTCGCTGCGTTTTTCCGATGGTGACGAGGAAGAGTTCACCGTGGTGACCCTTCCCGGCGAGGACGCCGACGCGATCACGTCGGACAGCCCGCTCGGCCTCGCGCTGGCGAACGCGAAGGCAGGCGAGGAAATCAGCTACCGCACCCCGCGCGGGCAAGCCACCGCGACGGTGCTGAAACTGACGCCGCCCGCCAACTGACCACATAGGACAGTGGCCGCCCCGGTTTCCGGGGCGGCCACTGTCATTTGTCCGCGTTGGCCACGGTTTCGGCTTGATACGCGTAGACCGCGTCGGTCTCGACCGCGACGTGCCAGCCAGCGCAGTCCTTGTCCATCCGCTTGTGCTCGCCGGTCGGCCACCAGTCCGCGGTGAGCGTCGGAGCCTTCGCTTCGGCTTTCCCTGGCTTGCACAGCGCGGGCAGACCCGAAGAACCTGGCTGGTAGCGCAGAATCCGCTCCGAACCCGTGGTGCGGATCAGCTCGGTGACCGACTTCGCGTCATCCGGCACCCATGCCGGAAGCCGGGCGTCCGAGTTGGCCTTGCCCTGCTTTCCGGTGTCGTAGGAAACCGCCTTCACGTGGCCGTTCGACTTCTCCTCGACCGAGGCGCCGAGACCGCACGACGCGACCGTCGCCATGGCCGCGATCCCGGCCGCTGCCAGTACCGCCTTGTTCCACACGCTGTTCATGGCTTCCAGTCAACCGAGGCTGGCGTGGCCCGCCCTCGTTCTTCCGGCCCTTGCTGCTGGCCAGTCGGCCGACCTTCGTCCCTCGGATGAGTGAAATCGCGGGTCATTCTTCGCCGTCGAGGTGAGCCCGCAGCGCGGCGAGCGGACCGTCCCAGTCCCGGGCGAGCGCGGCGAGGAACTGCTGCGCGACCCGCATCGGCGCGGAATCGAGCCGGTACCGCACCCGGCGCCGCTCGCCGGGTTCCGCGGCGACCAGTCCGGCGTCGGACAGCAGGCCGAGGTGTTTGGCGATCGCCTGCCGGGTGATCGGAAGCCGGGCCGCGAGATCCGTCGCCGTCGCCGGACCGCGCGCGGCCAGCTCGGCGAGGATCGCGCGTCGCGTCGGATCGGCGAGCGCGGCGAAAACCTGCTCGGCGACCGCTTCGGAGTCAGCCGGCATCGAGACTGGCCGCCAGCTCGTCCAGTTCGCGCGCCCAGCCTTCGCCGTGCGAGCGGTAGGTGGCCGGGTATTGGCTGTCCGGCAGCTGCGCGAACCCGGATTCGACCACGGTGAGCCGGGTTCCCGCGTCGTGCGCCCGCAGGGTGAACTCGACGTACGTGCGTCGCGGGTCGTCCTCCGGCATCCCGTCGACCTGCCAGGTGAACCCGAACACCACCGGCTCCTCGACGCGCTCGACCCGGATCTCGGCAGCGCGCTCGCCGATCCACGCGACCCGCCCGAGACCGCCCGGGCGCAGGTCGAGCTCGGCCTCGTCGCCGAACCAGGCGCGCAGGCCGTCGGCCGTGGTCAGCGCCGTCCACACAGTCGCGGGCGGCTGCGCCAGCTCGACCGTCCGCTCGATGCGGTCGGGAAACCCCATGCCGTGCTCCTTCCGGGCCGAGCCTAGGCAACCACACCCCTTGACGCCACCATATGGTTGCCATAGTGTCGCAACCATCCAGTTGCATTACTTGCCGAAAGGAAGACCGATGAACTCCTTCACCACCGAGCTGACCGTCAACCGCACCCCCGAGGAGGTCTTCGCCGCGATCACCGACGTCCGAGCCTGGTTCAGCGAGTCGATCACCGGCATCGCGACGGCGGTCGGCGACGAGTTCTCGTTCATCGACAAGAGCATCCCGACGAGCCGGATCCGGGTCACCGAACTCGTGCCCGGCCGCCGGATCGCCTGGCACGTCGAAGACGCGTACATCGCCTTCATCGACCAGCACGACGAGTGGAACGACACCCGGATGACCTTCGACATCACGCCCGGCGCGGGCGGTACGACGCTGCGCTTCACTCATCACGGCCTCACTCCGGAGAGCGCCTGCTACCGCGATTGCTCCCGAGGCTGGACGAGCTGCGTCAAGAGCCTGGGGACGTTGCTGACCACCGGCGTCGGCGAGCCGATCCCGAAATCGGAAGCCCCGGAAGGCCAGCCCGCCGAGTAATTCCGGCCGAATTCGCTGATCGCGGGTCAGCGGGGCAAGCGTTGTGCTAGGCAAGCGGGATGCGAAGATCCTTTTCCGTCAAGGAAATCCCGTGAACGATGACGTCTCCCAGAACCTCGTCGTCTTCCGGATCAACGGCCTCCCCGAACCCGTGCTGGCCAGCGCACCCACCCAGGCCGAGGACGCTGTCGAGCAGGCCTGGGCCAGCGTCCGGCGACAGCACAAGGTGCGCGGGTCCGCGGTTTCGGCGGTGTACAGCGAATGGCAGCCTTCCGCGGCCGACCAGAAATTCATGGCCAAGAATTTCCGGAAGGCCGAGTGCACCTACAGTTTTCCCCGACCAGCTCCCGGTGAGTGGGACAGCGCATTCTCCCAAGCCCGCGCGCTGATAGCCGAAGCCCGGGAAAAGGAAAGCGAACAAGAGGTGCTGCCGATCCTCTGGAGCGCGTCCTCACCGCGCGCCGAGCTGCTCGAGGCACTACCGCACCGCCCGCTCGTGCCCGGCAAGCTGTCGGTCGCGCTCGCGGTGGTGTCACGGACGCCAGAGGGCAACATCGGATTGGACCACGTCACCCGGCACGTGCAGAAGCAGATAGGCGAGCCGCTCGAGAAACTTCTCGACATCGGGTTCGGCTATCTGACCCGCGGGCTGAAGTTCGAGGTGCGCAGTTCAGGCGAGAACGTACTGGTCTCGCTCACCAGGGAGAACCATCTGGCGGCATCCGCGCTCGCGCTGCCCGATCTGCACGCGCGGCTGTCGCCGCACCTCGGGACAGGAGACTTGATCGTCGGCCTGCCTTGCCCGGACGGGATGCACATCGCCAGGGAAGGTTCCCGCCCGGCGGAAATCATCCGGGAGCAGGTGCTCGCTTCGCCATACGAGACGACAGAACTGGTCCCGTCAGTCCTGCGGCTCGGCCCCGGCGGGCTGGAGCTGCTCGCCGAACGAGACGGTGCCCCTAACGGGTGAATCCGGGGAAGCCGAGCGTCCCGCCCGGAAACGACTCAGGCCCCATCCGAACCGCTTCGGATGGGGCCTGAGTGGTGGAGCCGCCTGGGGGAATCGAACCCCCGACCTATTCATTACGAGTGAATCGCTCTGGCCGACTGAGCTAAGGCGGCATGCCGCTGTGCGACGTCGACCAGTGTAGCGGAGGCGTGGCGCGTCACCTTGCGGGGGCCGCGTCGTTAGGCTCCTATGACTTCGGTCTCACTCCCCGACCCGGCGATCACCTGGAGGACCCGGCACATGCAGCGAAGACTGCCCCGCGCGCTGGCGGTACCCGCAACTGCCGCGTTGCTGCTGCTTCTGGCCGCGCCGGCCGGTGCGCAGGAGATTCCCACGACGCCGATTCCGCAGCCGAACAACCCCTCGCAGCCGCCCGCGTCGGCACCTGTCGGACCGCAGCCGCTCGGGCGCGCGGTCGGTGACGCGGGCACGGCGCTCGGCGTCCTGCGGCTGTTGCCGAACTCGGTCACCACGAGCACCATCCTTCCGGGCTTCGGGCAGACGCTGCCGAAGCAGTCCGCGCTCGAGGCGGGCATGGGTCTGTCCAGCGCGTCGGCGAACTCGGAGGCCTATCTGGCCTACGAGAAGGCGATCGCGCAGTCGTCGCCGTTCGGGCTGGCTGTCGGGGGCCAGGCGCCGCAGACGCCGGGCAGCCTCGTGCAGACCGCGCTGCCGGACAACCCGAAGGAGATCAGCGGCGGCCTGAACGCGCCGTCAAACCCGCTGCTGAACATCGGGCTGCTCAACGGCACCGCGCACGCCCGCTGGAGCGAATCGCTCGGCCCGTGCGTCGACACGATCGCGGACGCCAGCACGTCCGTCGCGAGCCTGTCGCTGCTGAACGTCATCCCGACGCTCCCGCAGGTCCCATTGCTCGGCGGCGGCGGGCTGAACCTGCCGCAGGGCACTCAGCTCGCGCAGGGTTTCGACCCGAAGAGCGGGCTGCAGAGCCTCGGCGGACTGCTGCCCGGCAGCGGCCAGACGCCCGCCGCGGGCACCGGTTCGCTGCTGAGCCTGCCCAACACGCTGTCCTCGCGGTCGCAGGTCAAGCTCGTCGACATCCCCGGTTCGAAGAACAAGGCGGTGCAGTCGAAGTCCACGCTGCAGGCGGCGGACATCAACATCCTCAAGGGCACCCCGCTGGAGCTGAACCTCAAGGTGGCCAGCCAGCCGACCCTGACCGTCACCTCCACCGGCGACGCGAAGACGTCCACGGTCGACTACCAGGCTCCGGTGATCACCATCGCGGCCGGCGGCAAGACGCTGTACACGCTCGACGCGGCGCATCCGACCAAGGACATCCCGATCGGCCTGCCGCTCGCACCGCTGAACCAGCAGTTCGGCGACTTGGCGAACGTGCCGGTGGTCGGCGGCCTCGTCGCCACCATGCAGAAGGGCGTTCAGCAGCTCAGCGACACCGCTGGGAAGGTGCTCGACCTCGGCGTGCTGCGGTTGAGCATCGCGAACCTCGAACAAAAGCAGTCCGAAGCGACCACGCCGTTCAAGGGCTACCAGATCGGCGCGGCGGCTCGGCTGCTCGACCTCCAGGTGCTGCCGACGCAGAAGTTGAAGGAACTGCTGCCGAAGCAGGCGGGCGACAACCTGCCGTCGTCGCTGACGCAGCTGTCGCTGGGCGAGCAGATCGCCCGCTCGTACGCCCCGGCCGGCGGCGTCGTGTGCGGTACGACGACGACTCCGCCCGCCCCGCCGCAGGGCGGTGCCGCTCCGGCGGGCCCGGTGAAGCACCTGGCCTACACGAACGGCGCGTACGACACGGTGCCGCTGTTCTGGACGGGCACGGCGATGCTGCTGATGGGCGTGGTCATGGTCGCGGCGTTCCCGAACCGGCGGCGTCCCGCGCTGGTGTTGAAGCGGCCGTCCGGCGGTCCGGACACTCCGTTCAAGCCGTCACCGCATCCGCGCGATTGACGCGCTAGCCAAGGAAACGGCCCCCTCGCTGCTGGCGAGGGGGCCGTTTTCGTGAGCGGGTCAGCCTTGGCGAAGCGTGGTGACCATGGCTTCCACCGCGATTCTCGGCTTCACGTTCAGCCCGATCGCCTCGCGGCATTCCAGCACCGCCTCCAGGCGGCGCAGCGTCGACTCCGGCGACCAGGACGCCGCGGCCGAGTTGATCTGCTCGGCATGGTCGGGATGCGTCAGCGTCGCACCGGAACCCGTGGTCGTGACGAGGACGTCGCGGTAGAAACCAGCCAGGTCGACCAGGGCGAGGTCGAGGGTGTCGCGCTGGGTTCGCGTCGCGCGGGACTTCTGGCGCTTCTCCAGCTGCTTCACCGCGGCCTCGGCGGCACGTTTCGCTCCGGCGACCCCCTTGCCGGTGCCGTCGCCGCCCATCGCGGTGCGCAGTTCGGAGCGTTCCTGCTCGTCGCGGCCCTTGCTTTCCTCGCCCGCGTCCGCTTCCGCCGCGCTGATCAGCTGGTCGGCGCTGGTGAAAACGTCGTCCGGACGGCGCAGCCCGAGCGGGATCCGCAGCACGGTGGCGCGACGCTGCCGGGCGGCCTCGTCGGTGGCGAGCCGGCGCGCACGGCCGACGTGGCCGTTGCACACCGCCGCGGCCCAGTTGGCTCGCTCCGGGTCGACGCCGTCCCGGGAGATCAACACCTGTGCGATCGCCTCCGCGGGCGGCGTGCGCAGCGGGACTAACCGGCATCGCGAACGGATGGTGACCGAAACGTCCTCTGGGTGATCCGATGGCGCGCACAGCAGGAAAACCGTGCGGGCCGGCGGCTCTTCCACGGCCTTGAGCAGCGCGTTCGACGCGCCCTCGGTGAGCCGATCGGCGTCCTCGATGATCACGACCTGCCATTCGCCGGTCGTCGGCCGACGCGCAGCCGCCTGCACTAGCGCGCGCATCTCGGCGACCGAAATGGACAGTCCTTCCGGAGCGACCAGCCGCACGTCCGCGTGGGTTCCGGCCATCGTCGTGTGACAGCCGGGGCAAGCGCCGCAGCCGGTTCCGGTGCTGCACTGCAAGGCCGCGGCGAACGTGCGCGCGGCGACCGAACGGCCGGAGCCCGGCGGTCCGGTAAGGAGCCACGCGTGCGTCATCGCCGCTGGCGCGACCGGTTCTCCGGCAACGATTTTCGCTGCCGCGGCCGCCGCGGTGGACAGTGTTTCCACGGCGGGTTCCTGGCCGACGAGTTCAGTCCAGACACCGATCGGGGTCGTCACCGATCCTCCACTTTGGACACTACAGGCAGTGCGTCCGCGCCGTTGTGCGTCGCTTCCGCTTCGGCGGCCGCTGCCTCGGCGGCATCGGCTTGCGCCGTGTCTTCGGGCTGTTCGGGTTCCTCCTCCGCCGGTTCCGCGGGGGCGAGCCCGGCGAGCGAGCCGACAAAGACCGACTGGACCGCGCTGCGGACGCGGCCCGCGACGTCACGATCGGAGCCCTCGGCGTCGACCACGACGTACCGGTCCGGGTCGGCGGCAGCCATCTCGGTGAGCAGCTTCTGCACCCACAGCTGGTCTTTCAGCGACGGCCGCGGATCGTCTGGATGCTCGGAGTCGAGAAGCACGGTGAGGTCCGGGCGGAGCCGTCCGGTGGCCCAGTCGACCAGCCCTTCCAGCTCGTCGCGGTCCAGCTCGCCCGCCGCGGACAGCGACGCGAGCGGGGAGTCGACGAAGCGCTCCATGACGACCACGGAACCCGCGTCGAGAGCGGGCTGGATCTCGCGTTCCACCAGTTCGGCGCGCACGGCCGCGGCCACGAGCGCCTGCGCCCGCACCCCGGTGAGGGCGGCGTCCGAGACCAGCGTGCGGAACCGCCGTTCGCCGAGCGCCGGGTCCGCGGTGAGGACGACCGGGCGGGTGCCGGTGCCGAGCCAGCGCGCGAGCCGTGCGGCCTGCTCGGCGGTGTTGACGGCGGTGGTGCCCTCGACGGCGATCAGGAAACCGTTGACCCGCCGCGGGTTGCGGCGCAGCGCGTTGCGCAGGTCGCTGAAGATCTTTTCGGTGCGCCGCTCGTCCATCTGCCGGTAGGCGATGATCCCGAGCAGCACGGCGAGCAGGCCGCCGCCGAGGATGACCGGACGAGTGCCGTCGACGATGATCGGGGTGCCGAACAGGTCGACCTTGCGCTGCCGGACCAGGCCGATCAGCACCGGCGTGACCACCGTCGCGCCGAACAGCACGATCTTGAGCATCGCCTGGTAGATCGCGTTGATCCGGCCGCGGATCGCGTCCTCGACGCGGGAGCCGATGATCGTGACGCCGGTGAGGAAGGCGGTGCCGGCGCAGACGCCGACGAAGGCGACCGCGGCCACCGAAATCGACAGGTGCGGCGACAGCGCGACGACGCCGAGCGCGAGCCCGGCGAGGACGATCGAGATGCCGAACAGCCGGTCGTGCGGGAGCCGGTGCGCGAGCTTCGGGGCGAGCGCCATGCCGGTGGCCAGGCCGATGAAGACGGCCAGCATCAGCAGGTTGAACGCCGCGTCGCCGCCGAGCAGCGACGACGAGTACGGCTTGGCCGCGCCGATGACCGCGCCACCGGCCGCGAACGCGCCGAAGGCACCGATCAGCAGGCCGCGGACGATCGGCGTGCTGCGGACGAACTTGAGCCCGTCGCGCATCATCGCGCCGAAGCCGAACTTCTCCTCGTCGGCCCGCTTGACCTTCTGCTGCGGCAGCGAGTGGACGTCGCGCAGGGACAGCTCGGGGATGCGGGTGGCGACGAGGATGCCGCTGGTCAGGTACAGCAGACCGGTGATGACGACGACGACCTTGGCGATGTAGAGGTCGACGCCGGGTCCCTGGAAGAGGTGGAACGTGGAGTTCGCGCCGAGGATCAGCGCGTTGGCCCCGGCGGCGGTGATGACGGCGAGGCCGTAGGTCATCACCATGCCGAGCTGGTTGGCGGTCTCCACCTGCTCGGGACGGCGCAGCAGGTTCGGCACCGCGGCGTCCTTGGACGGGATCCACATGATCGAACAGCAGCCGACCAGGAAGTTCGCCACGAACAGCCACCACGGCGCCCCGACCACGGCGATCGAGAGCAGGAATCCGCAGCGCAGCAGGTCGCAGACGACCATGATCTTGCGCCGGTCGAACCGGTCCGCGAGCAGGCCGCCGATGGGCGCGAAGAGCAGGCCGGGCAGCAACGCGGTGACGATGACGCCGACGAACGCGTAGTTCTGCGCGGAGTAGTTGTCGAGGAGCTTGGTGCTCAGGCTGGTCAGGTTCAGCAGGTTCAGCCAGTCGGCGACACTGCACAGATACGTGACGCCCCACAGCCGACGAAATGGCTTGATCGCCAGCACCCGGCGGGCCCGGTGGATCGTGGACGTCCCACCCGATCCGCCCGAGCCGGTGCCCGGCACCGCCCGTACGCCCTCGCTGATACGCCCACCCCACTTGTCACGGCGGAGTCAGGCGACCCCTGCGGATCCCCCGACCGTGTAGCCGCCAGGGTAGTCCCGCCGCGCACGCGAGTACGGCACGCCCCGTGATATACGAGGTCAGCCGGTGTCAGCCGAACAGCCCCTTCACACTGCTCACCAGGCTAGCGATGAGCTCGATCGCGACGATTCCGAACACGATGAGCAACACCACAGCGAGCACCACGCCCGCCGTACTGCTGGACGGCCGCCCGAAGCTGGGCATGCTGAGCGCGGGCAGCCCCCGCCGGCTCTGCCGTCCGGCGAGCTCTTCCTCGATGTCGTCGTCGGCGATCTCGGTGACGCGCTTCGGCCGCGGCCGGGGCACCTTTTTCAGCAGCTGAGGAGCCTTGGTCGGCCACGTCCGCTGCCGGGGAAGCAGCCCGAGCGGAACCAGATCCGGGCGCTCGGAAGGCGGGATCGGATTCGGCGTCTTGACGACTTCTTTCTTCTTGGCTTCCTCTTTCAGCGCGGCCTCGACCATCCGCTTGACCTCTTCGGGGTCATGCTGAACCGGCTTGGCGGTCGGCAACGGCCGCGGCCCGCGGCCCGACGCCATCTCGAACCCGGACAACGGATCGGAGAACCGCTCGCCCCCGACGTCGCCGGCCAACGTCCCGTCCTGGCCGGGCCCGGAGGCGGGAAAAAACGGAGTCCCGTCGCTCGTGCTCATGGTGACCACCTCACTACGGAATGTCCGCCGAGTCCAGTGTCGGCGAGAGTACCGGCTCCCGCATCCACCCAATGGCGGCAGAACCACTACTGCCCGGGGTAGCGGGGAGGGACTGGGGTGGCTCAGCTGGGCCGTGCCGGGACTCGGTCCCGCCACACCTGGTTCCGCCACACCAGGCTCCGCCAAGCCACGCTGCGCCGCCTGCCAGCCCCAGCTCGATCGGGCGAGCCCAGCCGTGCTGGCCAGCCGCCGGGGACACGCCAGAGCGCTGGTTCACGGCCTGGCCCGGCCTCAGCTTGCACGAAGCAGGCTCGCGGGAACCCGCCGTACGCACAGCGTGCCTAGACATGATTCAGCCGCTCTCGGCCGAACCAGGCCGCGACCGCCGGTCCGAGCTCAGCCCGAACCGGCACGAACCAGGCTTGCGGGAACCTCTCGCGCGCACAGCGCGCCTAGGCACGATTCAGCCCCCTCGGCCGAACCAGGCCGCGATCGCCAGTCTGAGCTCAGCCCCAACCGGCACGAACCAGGCTCGCGGGAACCTGTCGTACGCACAGCGCGCCTAGGCACGATTCAGCCCCCTCGGCCGAACCAGGCCGCAAACGCCGGTCCGAGCTCAGCCCGAACCGGCACGAACCAGGCTCGCGGGAACCTCTCGCGCGCACAGCGCGCCTAGGCACGATTCAGCCCCCTCGGCCGAACCAGGCCGCGATCGCCAGTCTGAGCTCAGCCCCAACCGGCAC
>NZ_JBVJOE010000008.1:0-170475 GCF_055583325.1 Amycolatopsis sp. NPDC104775 | reverse complement strand
GGCACGAACCAGCCCGCGGTCGCCCGGACGGGCCTCAGCCCGGACTCGCGCGGACTTGGCGGGCCGACTCCCGAGTCCGCTTCATCCCACCCGATCAAGCACGGCTTCGCACCGCCGTTTCACCCCCTCCGGCCAAGCATGGCTTCGCACCCCCTCTTCACCCCACCCGATCACGCATGACTTCGCACCGCCTCCACGATCCAGGCCTCCGCCGTCCCCCGGGTGGCAGGCGACCACGTCACCACCCATCCGCCGCCGTCGCCCCGAGGGGCGGCGCGGAACTGATACCGCCCCTGGTCGTTGTCCACCAGCCCGAACGCGCCGTGCGGGTACTCCGCCAGCACCGCGTCCCGCACGGCCAGGTCCACCAGCACCGTTCCCTGCCGGGGCCGGGCCACCGCTTGCCGGATGACGTCCAGGTCTCCCCACGCCGCGCGCGGGATCAGGCCGCTGTCGTCCGTCTCGATGCGCACCGCTGGGCCGGGGCCGGGCGGACGGTCCGGCAAACCGTCGAACACCCAGCCGGGCAGTGCGCTGAGCATCCCGGACCGCAGCCGCGCCCGGCGGCCCAGTTTGCTCATCACCGTGGTGAAGTCCTCGTCGCCGAAGAACCGCACCTCCCACGGCTCCTCGCTCGCCGGGAACACCCCGGTGACCACTCCGCGGATGAACCCGCCGCGCAGCACTCGGTACAGCTCGACCGCTTCGGCGGTCACCTGGCCGTCCGCGGCGAGCCCGAGCGCGGCCATTCCGGCGACGAAACGCGTGTACTGCTCCACCTCCTCGGCCAGCCCGGCGCCGAGCAGCGGCCCGAACGACTGCCGGACCTCCTCGGCGAGGCTCAGTCCCGAAGCCGCTCCGGCGGGCTCCTCCTCGGCCAGCACGGGCGGCACCTCGAAATGCGGGTCGTAGAACTCCATCACCGAAGGCCGCTGCGGCATCTCGGCCCGCAGCGGTCCGATGACCTCGTCGATGACGTCGAAGACGACGGGTGCTGAACTGCTCACCCCGTCATTGAACACCCTGGTACCGACAATTTCTCGAACTTTTGTTCGAATCAACCCATCCGTGCGGCGAGCGGTCGGTCAACGCCGCGAGACCGGCTCACCGACACGCATCGTGGGTGCCAGGAAACCGACCGTCACCACGAGAGCGCCGACCACCGCGAGCGTCCAATGCAGCCCGATCCCGCCGCTCAGGCCGCTGACCAGCACCGGACCGGCGAGAAACCCCAGGTACCCGCATGCCGCCACGGCCGCGATCGCCCGGCCGGGCGCGTCCGGCTGTTTGCGTCCGGCGGCGCTCCACGCGAGCGGCACCATCCCGGACACCCCGAGCCCGACCACAGCGAACCCCACCACCGCGACCACCGGCACCGGAACCGCGACCACCAGCAGGAACCCGGCGACCGTCACCGCGGTCGCGACCCGCATGAACACCACGGCGCCCACGCGCTCGACGACGCGGTCGGCCACCGTGCGCACCGCGATCATCGTGATCGAGAACGCGAAGTAGCCCAGCGACGCGACGGCCGCGCTCGCCGTGGTGACGTCCCGGAGGTAGACCGCGCTCCAGTCGTTCACCGTGCCTTCCGCGACGAAACCGCAGAACGCGATCACGCCCAACGGGATCAAGGCCTTGCTGGGCAAGGCGAACGCCGCCTCACCCTGCCCGCGATCAGCACCCGGCAAGAACTGCGAAGCAGCGAACACCGCGAGCACCAGCAGCACCACGCCAGCAGCGGTGAAGTGCGCTTCGATCGGCACTCGCCAGACCTCCATCAGCGCCGCGACGCCCGAGCCGGCCAGCCCGCCGATGTTCCAGAAAGCGTGGAACCCAGCGAAAATCGGTCTCCCGTAAGCCTCTTCGACGCGCGCGGCGTGCGCGTTCATCGAGACGTCCAGCAGGCTGTTGCCCACGCCGAGCACCACGAGCGCGGCGACGAACAACGGCGCGTCCGGCGCGAAGGCGACGAGCGGCAAACCTCCGCACAGCACTGTGGCCCCGCAAAGAACCCCGCGCCGGCTGCCGATCTTCGTGATCAAAGGTCCCGCGGCCAGCAAGGCGACGACCGAACCGGCGGCGAGCCCGAACAAGCCGATCCCGAGTTCACCGGCGCTGAGGCCGAGTTTCGCTTGTACGGCGGGCACTCGAGCCGCCCATGAAGCGAATGCCGCACCACAGACCGCGAAAACCATGGAAACCGCGGCACGAGCGCGTTGCGTCTCCCCCATCGATCCCCCTGATACGAGAAAGGCCACCCGGAGTTTTCCAGGTGGCCCTTGAGGTCCTCGTTACTTCGACTTCGTCGCGGTACTGCTTCGCTTGGCCGGAGCCTTCTTCGCAGTGGTCGACTTCGCCGCCGTGGACTTCGCCGTGGTCGACTTGGTCGCGGTGGACTTCGCCGGCGTCTTGCGCGTCGTCGTCCGCTTCTTCGGCGCCGGACCCTTCGCACGCTTCTCCGCCAGCAGCTCAGCCGCGCGCTCCGCGGTGAGTTCCTCGATGCTGTCGGACTTCCGCAGCGTCGCGTTGTACTCGCCGTCGGTCACGTACGGGCCGAAGCGACCGTCCTTGACCACCATCGGCTTGCCCGACACCGGGTCGTCGCCGAGTTCCTTGAGCGGCGGCTTCGCGGTGGCCGACCGGCCGCGCTGCTTCGGCTCCGAATAGATTTTCAGCGCTTCTTCGAGCGTGATCGAGAACAGCTGGTCCTCGGTCTGGATCGACCGCGAGTCCGTGCCCTTCTTCAAGTACGGCCCGTAGCGCCCGTTCTGCGCGGTGATCTCGTCGCCCGACTCCGGGTCCTTGCCCACGACGCGCGGCAGCGACAACAGTTTCAACGCGTCGTCGAGCGTGATCGTCTCGATCGACATCGACTTGAACAGCGAGCCCGTACGCGGCTTCGGCAGCTTCGCCTTCGCGGCCTTCTTCTGCGCCGCGGTGGCGTCCTCGGGCAGCTCCGGCTCAGGCAGCAGCTCGGTGACGTACGGGCCGAAGCGGCCTTCCTTCGCCACGATCTCGTGCCCGCTGACCGGGTCGGTGCCCAGCACGCGGCCTTCCTGCGGAGTCGCGAAAAGCTTCTCCGCGATCTCCGGGGACAGCTCGTCCGGCGGCAGGTCCTCCGGCAGGTTCGCGCGCTGCGACTCGCCGTTGACCTCGCGCTCCAGGTACGGCCCGTAGCGGCCGACACGCACCACGACCTGGTGCCCTTCGGCGTCGCTGAACATCGGGATCGAGTTGATCTCGCGGGCGTCGATGCCCTCGACGCTGCCGTCGACCAGCTTCTTCAACCCGCCGAGGCGGCCGACCGAGCCTTCGACGCCGAAGTCGCCGCCGAAGTAGAACTTCGACAGCCATTCGACGCGGTGCTCGTCGCCGTTGGCGATCCGGTCCAGCTCGTCCTCGAGACCGGCGGTGAAGTTGTAGTCCACCAGCCGCTCGAAGTGCCGTTCCATCAGCCCGACCACGGCGAACGCGACCCACGAGGGCACGAGCGCGGAGCCCTTCTTCCACACGTAGCCGCGGTCCTGGATGGTCTTGATGATCGACGCGTACGTCGACGGGCGGCCGATGCCCAGCTCTTCCAGCTTGCTGACCAGGCTCGGCTCGGAGTAGCGCGCGGGCGGCGACGTGGAGTGGCCGTCCGCGGACAGCTCGGGCGCGGTCAGGCCCTGGTCCTTGACCAGCACCGGAAGCCGACTCTGCTTGTCGTCGGCCTCGCCGCCGGCCTCTGTGTCGACTGCCTCGACGTACGCCTTCAAGAAGCCGGCGAAGGTGATTGTGCGGCCCGAAGCGGCGAAAGTGCACTCTTCGCCGGTCGACGCGGTGCCGACGATGCGCACCGACATCGTGGTGCCCTTCGCGTCCGCCATCTGCGACGCGATGGTGCGCTGCCAGATCATCTCGTAGAGCCGGAACTCGTCGGTGTCCAGCTCTTTCGCGACCTGCCCCGGCGTACGGAAGACCTCACCGGACGGCCGGATCGCCTCGTGCGCTTCCTGCGCGTTCTTCACCTTGCGCGTGTACTGGCGCGGCGACGGCGAGACGTACTCCTTGCCGTACAGCTGTGTCGCCTGGCTGCGCGCGGCCGTGATCGCCGACTCCGACAGCGTCGTGGAGTCGGTACGCATATAAGTGATGTAACCGTTCTCGTACAGCTTCTGCGCGACTCGCATCGTGCGCTCGGAGGTGAAGCGCAGCTTGCGGCCCGCCTCCTGCTGCAGCGTCGACGTCATGAACGGCGCGTACGGCTTGCGCGTGTACGGCTTCTCTTCGACGCTCGCGACCTTGAAGTCGCGGCTCTGCAGCCCCTGGGCGAGCGCCCGGGCGTCGGACTCGCCGAGCACGCGGATGTCCGCGGTGTTGCCCTTGAGCTGACCGTTGGAGTCGAAGTCGCGGCCCGTCGCGAGACGCGAACCGTCGACGGCGACGAGGCGCGCGGGGAACGTACGCGGCGAAGCGTCCGCACCGGCGTCCATGGTCGCCGAGATGTCCCAGTACGACGCCGAGGTGAAGCGCATGCGCTCGCGCTCGCGCTCCACGACGATCCGCGTCGCCACGGACTGCACACGGCCCGCCGAGAGCTTCGGCATGACCTTCTTCCACAGCACCGGCGAGACCTCGTAGCCGTAAAGCCGGTCGAGGATGCGGCGGGTTTCCTGCGCGTCGACGAGGTCGGCGTCCAGCTCGCGGGTGGCCGCGGCGGCCGCCTGGATGGCCTGCTCGGTGACCTCGTGGAAGACCATCCGGCGCACCGGGACCTTGGGCTTCAAGGTCTCCAGCAGATGCCAGGCGATGGCCTCGCCCTCGCGGTCGGGGTCCGTCGCGAGGTAGAGCTCGTCGACGTCCTTGAGCAGCCCCTTCAACTCGGTGACCTTGGACTTCTTGTCCGGGGTGACGATGTAGAGGGGCTTGAAGTCGTTGTCGATGTCGACGCCGAGCCGGGCCCACGATTCGCCCTTGTACTGAGCGGGGACGTCGGCGGCGCCGCGGGGCAGGTCCCGGATGTGCCCGACGGAGGACTCGACGACGTAGTTGCCGCCGAGATAGGGGGCGATCTTGCGGGCCTTGGTTGGCGACTCGACGATCACCAGCCGCCGTCGATCGGCACCGTTGCCCCCGGTGCCGCTCTTCTTGGTCCGTGTTCCTGCCACGCTGCCCTGCTCTCCACTCATCTCCGCGCCGCCGCAGCGGCGCTCTCCCCCCTGCGTCAGAGGGGTGCTGCGCCCGCGTCTCGACCTGTCAGTGTGCACGTCCCCGGTGTCCGCGCAGCGTCGAGGTGCCCTGACGAGCCGTCGGGCCCCTGCCCGTCGGATCGCCGCTGACCTCGGCGATGTTTCTTCTCCACACCTAGCACGTGATGTCGGACACGTGCCGTGCAGGGTAACCGGTCGGGCTGCCGATACCCTCCGTTCGATGGTGGCGGGTCCAAGTCCGTCGACGGTTCACTTATTCCTCCCCCCAGCCGAAAGGAACCCACCATGATCCGCCGACTGGTTGGCGCCGCGATCGCTGTCACGGCGACATTCGCGCTGGTCACCGCCCCCGAAGCGAGTGCGGCGACCACCACGTTCACCGGCGCTGTGGCGCTGTCCAACTGCTCTGGTTCGGTCGTGAAACCGGCCGCCACGCCGCTGGACGCGCCCGCGATGGTGCTGTCGAACGGCCACTGCCTCGAGGACGGCATGCCCGAACCTGGTCAGGTGATCGTCGGACAGGCCTCGAACCGCTCGTTCGATCTGCTGTCGCCGGACGGGCAGAGCTCGGTGGGCACCGTGACCGCGACCAAGGTCGTCTACGCGACGATGACCGACACCGACATCTCGCTGTACCAGTTGAGCGACACCTACGCCGACATCGAGCAGAAGTACAACGTCCCGCCACTCGAACTGGTCAACACGCATCCGCAGGCGGGCACGCCGATCGACGTGGTGTCCGGGTACTGGAAGCAGATCTACTCCTGCTCGATCGACGGTTTCGTGTACGAACTGCACGAGAACAACTGGGTCTGGAAGGACTCGATCCGCTACGTGCCGGGCTGCGAGACCATCGGCGGCACCTCGGGTTCGCCGGTCGTCGACCGCAACACCGGCAAGGTCATCGGCGTGAACAACACGTCCAACGACAACGGCGAGCGCTGCACGCTGAACAACCCGTGCGAGGTCGACGAAGCCGGCACCGTGACCGTGCGGCCGAACTACAAGTACGGCGAGGAAACCTACGGAATCCCGGCCTGCCTGACCCCGGCCAACGAGATAGACCTCAACCAGCAGGGCTGCACCCTGCCGAAACCGTAAAACGCTCGGCTAGACAGGTCCCTCGTCGCTTCGCTGAGCGGCGGGGGACCTTCTTGTCCGCGCAGCTATCCCACAGCCTCTAGTAAATACTGTGCGGGACTCTCCGCCGGAGCCCCTCGACGCGGCTCTCCCGGCGTCCGTTCGCGGCGCTCCCCAGCTGGCGGCAGCTCCGGCCACGCCGCCTCCGCACCGGCCGGAGGTTCGCCGATCAGCTCCAGCAGACCAGCCAGCCTCCGCCGCCCGCTGACGCGCACCGCGGGCTGTTCCGCCTTCGGCCCGAGCAGCCGCGCCTGCACGCCCAGCGGGGCGAGCACGGCCAGCAATTCCTCGTGCGTTCCCGGGGCCAGCGGGTCGACGCCCAGCAGGTAGCCGCCGGGTTCGGGCCGACCGGCCGCCAGCGCCCACATCCGCAGCATTGCGCCGCTCAGCCGGAATCCGCCCGGCACCGCCTTGCCCGAATCGTCTTCGGCCGGGCCGGTGTGTCCCGGACGGAGCCATTGCTCGGCGAGGCCGAGCAGATCGACGCGGAACGAAGTACGCACCTGCGGACTGCCGCATTCGGCCACCGCGACCTGCGCGTCCGCGCCCCGGCTGCGGCATTCGCGCGCCAGCACCCGAGCCCGCCACGGCTCTTCGACCAGCACCGACAGCCGCGCCGCCGTGCGGCCGAATCCGCTGATCTGTCCTTGGCAGCACAACAGCCCGGCCAGGTCGGGCAGGCCCGGGCCGGTCGCCTCCGCCGAGAACAGCGAGATCGTCCGATCCACGCCGCGATGATAGAACACAAGTTCGATCGAACGCGAGCGTCGCGCCGCGGTTTCCCGATCGGTCAGCAGGTGCTGGGTGCGGGATCCCCGGCGAACCGCCCGGCGAGCCAGTCGAGTGCGGCGGGCATGGCGGCGAGGTAATTCGCGATATGGCCGGCCGCGGTACCCGGCAGAACTGAGGGAAGCCCGAGGTTGTCTACCCGCACGGCCGCGCCACGGCGGCACCAGTCGGCGGCAGTGGCGCGGACGGCCGGGGCGGGAACGATGTCGTCGTTGTCTCCGGTCGACATGAGCACCGGGGCGGACGGCGGGATGGCTCCGAGCCGGTGCGAGGCGAGGATGGCGCGGGTCTCGGGATTGGCGTTGAGCATCGCGGTGATCGACTCGCCGGATGCGGTGAAGTCGCCGGAGCGATGAAAGCCGTAGTCGAGCGCGGTTTCCACGACGCATTGCCCGGAGACCTTCTGGAGCATGGCCTTTCCAGCCGGGTTGAGGCCGGACTGGATGATCGGCGCGGCGTGCGGATAGGCGGCGGCGATCCCGTTGAGGTAGTAGCCGAGAACGCCGGAGAGCAGGGTGCCGGAAAGCTTGCCGGAGAGCGCGGCGAGATCAGTGGGGGCAGCGCCCACGTAGGACCCGCGGAGGTCTAGTTCGGGAGCGTAGGCACCGGCCGCCTCGGCCGCGCCGCCCGTGGCACCGCCACCCTGGGAGTACCCCCAGAACGCGACCGGACCGCCTGCTGGAACCGGCGTTCCCGGCAACCGCTGAGCAGCGCGGGCGGCGTCGATGACCGCGTGCCCCTCGGCGACGGGGTTGAGATAGGTGTGCGTGCCGGGGGTGCCGAGCCCTTGATAATCAGTTACGACGACCGCGTAGCCGCGACTGAGCAGGCTGCTCATGGCGAGGACCTCGTAACCGGCCATGAGGTCGAACGGCGGCCGGTAGTGCACCGCGGTGTTGAGCAGTTTCGACGGCGCGCACTGATCGCCCTGCCCATGAGTGCCGATCGCAAGAGAGACCAGCGGACGCAGTCCAGGGCCGCGCCACGCCGCGGTCGGCGCGAGCAGGGTGCCGGTGACCGCGATCGGTGCGCCGTGCACGTCGGTGCTGCGATACATGAGCCTGGTCGCTTTCGCCGGCAGCGGCAGACCCAGAGGCGAGGGCTCGGTGCGGATCAGGTCGCCGGGTTTTCCCGCGGGCAGCGAAACCGGCGGAGTGTAGAAGTCCGACGTCGCCGCGGCGGCCGGGCCGGGCGCGCTGCACAGCGCCATGACCGTCGCCAGCGCGGCTGCGGCCGCCCCGAGACGGCGGCGCGATCGGTATTGCTGACGGGATACCTGCGTCACGGCGAGTTCCTTCCCGCACTACCAGTTCGGAATGGCGTGTCAGTTTCGGAACAATATGTCATCCCGCGCTCGGAAACACCAGCGTGATCACCCTGGAATGCCTGCGGCACGGCTTGGTCCCCTGGCACGGTCACGAGGCCGAAAACCGCCAGCGCTGGAGACGCTCCGGGCGGCATCGATCAGCCTGGCCGGTCTAGAACGCTCTCGACAGACTTTGCGCGAAGCGAGCCGTTTCCGTCCGGCACGCGTTCGATCCGGCCGCGGACAACGATCAGCGTGGCGCGGGCGGAATCACCAGCTGCTGACAACCCGCCGCGCGTTTGCCCGCCGCGGACAGGGCTGGTGTCGCGTCCAAGCCCTTGAGCACGTCGAGGCGGGAAATCTGGTCGATCGCCGATTTGGCGTCGTCCAGCGCCGCTTTCACCGCGTCGGGACTGTTGGCCGCGTCGAGCTTGCCGCGGACCTCATCGGCCTTGTGCCGTACCGAAGTGAACTGGCCGAGCAAAGCCGTGCGCGCCGGTTCGCCGCCCGGCAGGGGCGCGGGCCCGACTCGGTGCAATCCAGTCACAGTCTTGTCGATGCCAGAGGAGACCGAAGCCAGCAGATCACTCGAAGTGCGAGTGGCCTGCGCTGACGAACTCGGGTCGATCGAGGGCAGATTCGCCAGTGTGCGAACGAGATGCGTGACCGCCCCGCAGTAGCCGTCGGCCCATTTCGCGGCCGGGTCGGCTTGCCCGGCCGTATCCGGGTGCCCGCCGGAAACGACCTGCTCCGCGGGCGGCGGCGGTTGCCCACAGCCAGTGAGCCCAAGGCCGATTCCTGTTGCCAGCGCGGCTAAACCGGTCCACCGCGGCCGCACCCGCACCACTCCCGTCCGTCGAACTCCGTGTCCTCCGCACGGTACCGACCCGCCAGTAGTCCGCAACTCGCCCCAGGGCGTGGACGGCAACGGGCCCGGTACGCGCGAGGCGTACCGGGCCCGAATGGAGCAATGCGTCAGGCTTTCGCCTCCGCCGGAGTCTCCGACATGACGCTGCCGCGCCGCTTGGACACGACGATCGCCGCGACAATGACCGCGACCGCGACGACCGCGATCACGATCCGCCACGTCGTGTCCGCGCCGCCGCCGAGCGTCAGCGTGACCACTGCGGGCGCGATCAGCACCGAGACCAGGTTCATGACCTTGATCAGCGGGTTGATCGCGGGGCCGGCGGTGTCCTTGAACGGGTCGCCGACGGTGTCGCCGATGATCGTCGCCTCGTGCGCGTCGGAACCCTTGCCGCCGTGATTGCCGTCCTCGACGAGCTTCTTGGCGTTGTCCCAGGCGCCACCGGAGTTGGCGAGGAAGATCGCCATCAGCGTGCCGGTCGCGATCGCGCCGGCCAGATACCCGGCGAGAGCACCGGTGCCGAGACCGAAACCGACCGCGATCGGCGCGAAAACGGCCAGCAGACCCGGAGTCGCCAGCTCCCGCAGCGAATCGCGGGTGACGATGTCGACGACCCGGCCGTACTCCGGCCGCGTGGTGCCCTCCATGATCCCGGGGATGTCGCGGAACTGGCGGCGCACCTCGTACACCACCGCGCCCGCGGCACGCGAAACCGCGTTGACCGCGAGACCGGAGAAGAGGAACACCACTGCCGCGCCGACGATGACGCCGACCAGCGTGTTCGGGCTGACCACCTGGTTCACGAACGAGCTCACCGCGGTGACCGCGCCCTCGCCGCGTTCGGCGACGGTCTTCGCGATCGCGTCCGAATAGGACCCGAACAGCGCGGTCGCCGCCAGCACCGCGGTCGCGATCGCGATGCCCTTGGTGATGGCCTTGGTGGTGTTGCCGACCGCGTCCAGTTCGGTGAGGATCTGCGCGGCCTTCTCGTCGACGTCGCCGGACATCTCGGCGATGCCCTGCGCGTTGTCCGAAACCGGGCCGAAGGTGTCCATCGCGACGATGACGCCGACGGTGGTCAGCAGGCCGGTTCCGGCCAGCGCCACCGCGAACAGCGCGACGCCGCCGCCGAGCAGGTACGCGCCGAACACGGCCGCGCCGATCACCAGCGCGGTGTACACGGCGGACTCGAAACCGACCGAGATGCCGGACAGGATCACCGTCGCCGCACCGGTTTCCGACGTCTTGCCGACGTCCTGCACCGGCTTGTGCTCGGTGCCGGTGTAGTAGCCGGTGATGCGCAGGATCAGCGCGGCGAGCACGATGCCGATGATCACCGAGACCGTCGCGATCACCGCCGGGTTGCCGGTGTTGTGCGCGAAGCCCTCGCCGAATTCGGCGAAGCTGTTCGGCAGGTACACGAACGCGGCGATCGCCGACAGCACCGCGGAAATGACCGCGGAGATGTAGAACGAGCGGTTGATCGTGACCAGGCCGCCCTCGCCCGCGCGCGCCTTCGTGATGTAGACGCCGATCACCGCGGTGATCACGCCGATGGCGGGCACGATCAGCGGGAAGATCAGGCCGGAAGCGCCGAACGCGGAGCTGCCGAGGATCAGCGCGGCCACGAGCATCACCGCGTAGGACTCGAAAAGGTCCGCGGCCATGCCCGCGCAGTCGCCCACGTTGTCGCCGACGTTGTCGGCGATCGTCGCGGCGTTGCGCGGGTCGTCCTCGGGGATACCCTGCTCCACCTTGCCGACCAGGTCGGCGCCGACGTCGGCGGCCTTCGTGAAGATGCCGCCGCCGACTCGCATGAACATGGCGATCAGCGCCGCGCCGAAACCGAAGCCCTCCAACACCTTCGGTGCCTGGCCGGTGTAGACGAGCACCACGATCGCCGCGCCGAAAAGGCCGAGCCCGACGGTGATCATGCCGACCACGCCGCCGGTGCGGAACGCCACGCGCATCGCCTTCTCGCGCCCGCCCTCCTCGCGCGACGCGGCGGCCACGCGCAGGTTCGCCTGCGTGGCCAGCCACATGCCGAGGTAGCCGATGGTGAACGAGAACACCGCCCCGACGAGGAAGAAGATCGACCGGCCGATCCGTTCGCTCCAGTCGTCCGCGGGAAGCGCGAACAGGAGCAGGAACACGATCACGCCGAAGATGGCGAGGGTGTTGCGCTGCCGCTTCAGGTATGCGGCCGCACCTTCCTGCACTGCCTTGGCGATGTCCTGCATCTTGGCGGTGCCCTGGCCCGCGGCCAGCACCTCCTTGAGCAGGGCGTAACCAATGCCCAGTGCGACAAGGGCGACCACGGCGACCACACCGACGATGGTGTAGCCACCCCCGGAGAGCGTGATACCGCCCTCCGCGAGGAACTGCCGGGACATTCGTCCTCCTGGGAACGCCGTCTGGCCAGCGCGGGCCCGTCGTACCCGGCGCGCCTGCGCTGGCGTGGATCTGTGCCGAAGGACACGCTAGCCGTGCAAGCAATGCACGTCTCACATGACGCTCGCCACAGTAGGTGTGGATCGAGGGAGTGTATTGGTAGTGATCTGCGCGTCCGCAATGTGTCCCGGCGAGAGCACGTTCGGTAACCTTGTGTGATTGGTCACTGGATCGGTCTCGTCCCGGTTTTGTCGGTGCCCCGTGCGAAGCTTCGGCCCGTGGTGGGAGAGCGAGGACGGAGGCTGCTGGACCGGGTCACGGCAGGGATCCCGGCGCACGAGAACCCGGTCACGCACGTGTCCCGGCTGCCGGAACGCGCGGCCCGGCACGAGCCGTGGCCGGAGTGGGCCGAGCCGTCCGTGGTGGCCGCGTTCCGCGCGGCCGGAGTGGAAAAACCGTGGCGGCACCAGGTCGAGGCGGCTTCGCTGGCGCAGGCGGGCACGCACGTCGTGGTGTCCACCGGCACGGCGTCCGGGAAGTCGCTGGCGTATCAGCTGCCGGTGCTCAGCGCGCTGGCCGCCGATACCCGCGCGACCGCGCTGTACCTCTCGCCGACGAAGGCGCTCGGCGCTGACCAGCTGCGTACGGTGTCCTCTTTGGACATCACGGGAGTACGCGCCGCCGCGTTCGACGGGGACACTCCGATGACAGAGCGCGACTGGGTCCGCGCGCACGCGAACTGGGTGTTCAGCAACCCGGACATGCTGCATCGCGGCATCCTTTCGGCGCACTCCCGATGGACGCAGTTCTTCCGCCGGTTGCGGTACGTCGTGGTCGACGAATGCCACAGCTATCGCGGCGTCTTCGGCTCGCACGTCGCGCTGTTGCTCCGTCGGCTGCGCCGGGTCGCGGAGCACTACGGCACCTCCCCGGTGTTCGTGCTGGCTTCGGCGACCACCGCTTCGCCCGCTTCCTTCGCCACCCGGCTTACCGGCGTGGAATGTTCCGCGATCACCGACGACGCCTCACCGCGCGGGGCACGCACGGTCGCGCTGTGGGAACCGCCGCTGCTGGACGAACTGACCGGCGAGAACGGCGCGCCCGTTCGCCGTCCGGCCGGGGTCGAGACCGCCCGGATTCTCACCGAGCTGGTCATCGAAGGCGCGCGATCGCTGGCTTTCGTCCGCTCGCGGCGCGGGGCCGAGCTGACCGCGCTGGGAGCGCGCCGCCTTCTGTCCGAAGTGGACCCTCGGCTGGCGGACACCGTTGCCGCTTACCGGTCCGGCTATCTTCCCGAGGAGCGGCGCGCTCTGGAACAAGCCCTGCTTTCGGGCCGGTTGCTGGGAGTCGCGACCACGAACGCGCTGGAGCTGGGCGTCGATATCGCGGGCCTGGACGCCGTGGTACTGGCTGGTTATCCCGGCACCCTCGCGTCCTTCTGGCAGCAATCCGGCCGCGCCGGCCGTTCGGGCGATGAAGCGCTGGTGGTGTTCGTCGCCCGAGACGATCCGCTCGACACCTACCTGGTGCACCATCCGGCCGCGTTGCTGGAACGCCCGGTGGAAACCGCGGTGCTGGACCCGACGAACCCTTATGTGCTGGGCCCGCAGCTCGCGTGCGCCGTAGCGGAGTTGCCGCTCACCGAACCAGAACTGGACACCTTCGGCGGCGAGGCGGCCCGCGCGGTGCTGGCGGATCTGGCCAAGGAGAAACTGCTGCGCCGTCGTTCCAGCGGCTGGTACTGGACTTCCCGCGACCGCCCGCACGGAGAAGTCGGCATCCGCGGTTCGGGCGGCGAGCAGATCGCGGTGGTGGAAGCGGACTCCGGCCGGATGCTGGGCACCGTCGACCCCGGCTCGGCTTGCTATTCAGTCCATCCCGGTGCGGTGTATTTGCACCAGGGGTCTTCGTACGTCGTCGACGAGCTGGATCTGGAGACGGGTCTGGCGCTGGTGCACGCGGAGGACCCGGACTGGACGACTTCGCCGCGCGAGATCGTGGACATTTCGGTGCTGTCGACGGAAGAACAGTGCCGCCACGGCGGGGTGACGGTCTGCCTGGGCGAGGTCGCGGTGACGTCACAGGTGGTGGGCTATCTGCGGCGGCGGCCGTCGGGTGAGGTGCTGGACCATACGCCGCTCGACCTGCCGGAACAGAGCCTGCACACGAGGGCGGTCTGGTACACGGTTTCGGGTGAACTGCTGGAGAGTCCGGCTGGGGGCCGGGGCTCGGTGGGTGGTTCGCGGGTTGCCGGGTTGCCGGGGATTGGCGAAACCGACGCCGAGCCAACGATCAGCGAAGCGGCAGGCGAACCGATGGGGACCGGAAGCGTGTCGCCGATCATTGGCTGCACCGGCGAAACCGACGCCGAGCCGACCAGCCAGGCGGCTGGCGAACCAGTGGGGACCGGAAGCATGTCGCCAACCACCGCGGAAAACCGCGAGGCCGCTGCGGGGTCAGCGGCCAGCCGTGCGGGTGGAGAACCGGTGGGGACCGGGAGTACCTCGCCGGTTGTCGGGGGAACCGGCGAAGTTTCGGGTGGTCCGGCGGGTGGGCGGGGGCCCGGTGCCGGGGTGGAGATCGGTGGTGCGGTGGGGCCGGTGGGGACCGGGAGCGCTGGCAGGGCACCGGGGGGCGCCGGGTTGATTCCGGCGCGCGTCCCCGGTGCCCTGCATGCCGCCGAGCACGCGGCGATCGGCCTGCTACCGCTGTTCGCTACGTGCGACCGCTGGGACATCGGCGGGGTGTCTACCGCGTGGCACGAGGACACCGGGGAGGCGACGGTGTTCGTGCACGATGGGCATCCCGGGGGTGCGGGGTTTGCCGACCGCGGTTATGCCGCGATTGTCCCGTGGCTGGCCGCTACGCGGGAGGCGATCGTCTCCTGCGAGTGCCCGACGGGCTGCCCGTCCTGCGTCCAGTCGCCGAAGTGCGGGAACGGCAACGATCCGCTGGACAAGGCAGGGGCGGTGGCCGTACTGGGAGCCGTGCTCGGGGCGTTGCGTCAGCACGGGGAACAGTGCGGCCACGGTGGAACGTGAAGACTGTCTTCTGTTGTCGCGTGCTGCCTGCCGGGATGGAACCGGATCAGGCGGCGGTGGTCTCGACCAGCATCGGGGCGTGCTCGTCGGCGAGGGCGCGGACCAGCACGTCCTGCACCTCGGCGGCGGGCGGCAGCTGCCAGCCGCACACTTCCGGCTTCACTCGCCAGTGCACGACACCGTGCTGGAACGGCGACGGCGGCAGCGGGATGTAGCTGTCCTTGCCGTGCCACTGCACGGAAATCTGCTCGGCGATTTCGGCCGGAAGGTTCTCGGCGGGCTGGGTGAGGAACAGCCACCGGCCGTTCGGCATCGCGACGATCGGGGCCGGGTGCCCGATGGAGCGCAGCAGCCGCGCGGCGCGCTTGCCCAGCTCCTGGTCCACCTCGACCGCGTCGAGCACGGTGCCGGTCGCCACGAGAAGGCTGTGCGTGCGGTCGGAGAACCAGCTGGCCACCTCGTGGGCGTGCGAACCGACCAGTTCACGCCAGTCCGCGCGCACCGGCACCGGCCGGCGCCAGGTCAGGTCGTCCCCCTCCGCGGTGATCGGTTCCGGGGTGGCGCCCGGAAGCACCGGCCAGCCGCGCCAAGCGAGGCCGATCGCCTCCGCACGCAGTTCGATGCGGAAGGCGTTCCGCCAGCTGTCCGGCCAATTCGCGTCCAACATTGCTTTCCTGCCTTCGAGGTCCGTTTTTCGCGCCGTCCGGGTCGGGGCCGTGGTGGCGCACGTCTCACTAAACGGCAAGTTGCACATTGCGGGGAAGACTCCGCGCGACAACCGGCCGTTACCGAGCGATGAACGCCCAGTAGCCCACTGTCCGGCCGATAACAAGGTGCCGATCAGCGGCCGTTGACCCCGCCGTTCGTCCCGCAAGAACGGGCCTACCACGGGATTCGACACTTTCCCGCCATTTCGCACACGTTCTGGCGCATACCTGCGGACAGTGCCCCGACCTGGCGTTTTAACCGTTCGACGTACGTCAGCGACCGCTGCTCGTGTCGTTCGCCACTCGTCGGCGGTGCCGGAAAAGTCCGGACGGGCCGGGTGCCGAGGACTGATCATCTGTCCGGCTCGTCGCCGACGAACGGTTCCGGTGGGCGGCTGGGACTCCCCTGACGGCGGGCGCGTAGTGCCGAGGCGGGAGGGACGCGTGGTGGCGGTTGGCAGGTTGCAACTCCCTTCAAGTTGGGGTGGAGCGGTTGGTGCGACGGGCGAGCGGACGGACCCTCGGCAAGTCGCGCGCTTGGGTTGATGAGGGCAGCTCGGAGTCGCGGCACAGTTGCAGCCCTGCGACCGGAGAGTTCCGCGCGCCCCCGGGCTGGCCGGGCATCGTCCCTGCTGAGCACGGCTACCGGGCCAGCGCCAGTGTTGTCGGCGGCGCGGAAGCGGCAGCTCGGCTGGAGCGCGGGGATCCTGACCGCCGCCGCGGCGCCAGGCAAGCAGGCCAGTTGCGCGGCTAGGGAGGCAAGTCGACTGGACCGGCGCGAGCTTTCGCGGTGGGGGCTGACAGGCCGGGGATGGGGGCGGCAGTGGCGCGGACTTCGATGAAGGCGTCGCGGTTGTGCCAACGGCAGCTGGTCAGCACTGTGTGCTCGTGGTCGGCGACCTCCTTGGCTCGGGAACAGGCGATGGTCGGTCCAGCGGCGGCGTGTGCGGCCGCGGCCAATGCGCCCAGGTCGGCGGCGGCTTCGGTGCGGTGGCGGGCGGTGATGGCCGCGGCTAGCCACCACACCAGGACCGTCAAGGTGATCAGGGTGGCCGCGGCCAGGGCCGTCCAGATCGTGGCTACGCCGGCGTCGGCTGGTTGTTCTTGGGTCATGAGGCTGGGCCTGGTTCGAGGATGGCGTAGGCGGTTGCGCTCAGGTGGAGAGCGGACAGAGCGTCGGTAGTTACTTCGGCGGTGAGGCCGTCGCCGGTACGGTGGATGGTGAGGTGCGCGCCCCGCGGGGCAATGGTTTGGACCACGGCGTCGGCCGCGCCTGGCTGTCCGGCCGCAGTGAGCCGGGCGGCTTCGCGGGCGGCGTCCAGGCATCGGAGGTGCCCGGCGATCGCGCTGGTGCCCGCGAGCAGGACCGCCAGCACGGCGGTCAGCGCACCCAGCGACAGAGCGGCTTCTACCGTGACGAATCCGCCATCCCGGCGACGGCTGGCCATCAGGTGGCCACCGTCAGGGCTTTGTGCACCAAGCCGGCCAGCGTCGCGGAGACTGAGTCTCCGCTGAGCAGCACATAGAGCGCCACGGCGAACGCCGCCGCGGCGACCGTGCCGATGGCGTATTCGGCGGTGGTAGTGCCCTCGTCTCCGGGCAAGAACCGCATGATCGGTTTTCCTTTCTGTCGTGGATGGGTTCACAGCAGGCCACCGATTCGCCCGGCGAGGCCGAGCACCACCGGCAGCACGCCGAGCGCGAAGAACGCGGGCAGAAAGCACAGCCCCACCGGCAAGGCCAGGGCGACCCCGGCACGTTCGGCGCGTTCTTCGGCTTCGACGCCCAGTCCGTCGCGGATGCGCCGGGCCAGGTCGTCCGCGGTCGAGGCGAAGGCTGCCCCGGACCGCGCGGTACGGGTGGCCGCGACGGCCAACTCGGCGAACCCGGGCCGGGCTCGGATCGGTGCCCAGGCCGGAGCCGGATCGGCACCTAGGGCTAGCAGGTTTGCTGTTGCGTTCAGGGCGCTTCCGGTGGCCGGTGGTGCACCGGGTGCCACGGCCTCCAGTGCGGTGGGGACGGGCATTCCGGCGCGCAGGCAGGCGGCGAGCATGTCCAGGACTGACGCGGAACGGAGTCGTTCCCCGACGTCGTCCGGGTTTTTGGGGTGGCGGGATCGGCGTAGGAGCCACCAGGCACCTGCGCCAGCGGCCAGCCCTACTGGGATTCCGGTGAGGACGGTTGCGGACACACCTACGATGATCGCGGCGGCCGGGTGCCAGACCTCTGGTCGCGGCATGCGGTGTGGACGTTTGGCGGTGGCTAGGTGTCGGGGCGGCTGAGTATTCGGCCAGAGCAGCAGTGCGGTGGCGGTGAGGGCCAGACTCAGGGCGGTCATGGGGTGGCCCCGCGGTTTGTTAGGGCTCTGGACCAGGCGGTGCCTGCCCACAGCAGGGCCGCGCCTGCTACCAGGAATGCTTGCCCGATAAGGGTTTCCGTGAGGACGGCGAGCGGGTTGGCTCCGATGAGCTGGCCCATTGCCAGGCAGCCGACGGGCAGCACGGTCAGGACGATCGCGCTCATGCGCGGACCGGCCATTTTCGCGTGCAGACGGCGGGTGAAGGCGACTTCGGCGTCGACGTCTCGGCGGGCGGCGTCGAGTGCGTCGGCGATGGGCAGGCCGTGGCGGCGAGCCAGGTTCCAGGATTGGGCGAGCGCGGGAAGTGCGGATGATTCCAGGGTGCCGTCCAGCCGGGCGGCGGTGGCGAGGTTGTGGAGTTCTCCGGCTAGTTCGGGGACAGCGTCCGCGGCTGCTTCGGCGGCGGTTACCGGGTGGGCACCGGCGCGGAGTTCGGAGACCATCGTTCGGAGGACGGTCGCGGTGCGTTCCGCGCGGATCAGGGTTTCGGTGGTTTCCTTTCTGCTGCGCCATTCCTGACGGACGGCGAGGGTGAGCAGGGCGGTGGCGATCGCGGCACCGATTCCGCCCAGCAGCAGGGCGAGGGCGGCCGGGGTCAGCCAGAGGGTGTGGCGGGGTGGCACGGGGAAGGAGATGCGAGACCTCGGAAAAAGACGGTGGGGGGTGGTTGGCCAGCACAGGATTCCGGCGCCTGCGCAGAGGAACGGCCATGCGGAGATCAACGGGTCACCTCGATGCTGGAGTTGACGAGCTAGTCGCGGGCGGATTCGGGGGTGGTCAGGGCAGTGAAGAGGGAGCGGCGGTTCGTCCAACGGCCCTCGCGCCACACGGGGTGGGTTTTCACTTCTCCGTGGTAGCGCTGAAGCACTGCGACTTCCGTCAGGCGGCGGCCGGTAGGTGTTCGGCGCATGTGGAGGATTACGCGGACTGCCGCGGCCAGTTGGCTGTGCAACGCGTCCCTGGGCAGACCTCCTAGTGCGGCAAGCGCTTCCAGTCGCGCGGGGGCTTCGGCGGGAGAGTTCGCGTGCAGGGTGCAGGCACCGCCGTCGTGGCCGGTGTTCATGGCGTTCAGCAGGGAACACACCTCGGCTCCGCGGACTTCGCCGACGATCAGGCGGTCGGGGCGCATTCGTAGGGCTTGACGGACCAGCTCTGGCAGAGAGACGGCACCGGCACCTTCGACGTTCGCGGGACGGGCGACGAGGCTGACGAACTGTGGATGGGTCGGGCGTAATTCGCCAGCGTCTTCTACGCAGATGATTCGTTCGGTTGGAGGCACCGCGCTCAGCAGGGCGCTCAGGAGCGTCGTTTTCCCGGCACCGGTGCCGCCGGTGATCAGGAAGGCTAGGCGCTGCTTGAGGATTGTCTGGAGGATGTTCAGGGCGGTGGGGTCGATGGAGCCGTGCGCATGGAGTGCGGCTAGGTCGTGGGTCACCGGGCGCAGGACGCGAAGTGACAGACAGGTGCCGTTGGCGGCGATGGGTGGCAGTACGGCGTGGACGCGGATTCGGCCTTGCCGGGCTGGGAGCCAGCCGTCCACATAGGGCTGGGCGTCGTCCAGGCGGCGGCCTGCGGCCAGGGCCAGGCGTTGCGCTAGCCTGCGGACGGCGTCCTCGTCGGGAAAGTGGATCGTCGTGCGGGCCAAGCCCGCGGGGCCGTCGGTCCAGACCTGGTCGGGGGCGGTGACGAGAACGTCGGTGACGGTGTCGTCCTCCAATAACGGAGCCAGTGGACCCGCGCCTACGAACTCGTCCCTGGCTTGGCGGACGGCGGCCAGTACCGCGTCATGGCTCAGGGCTCCGCCGGCTTCGGCGCGGACGGCTTCGGCCAGGGCGATCGGGTCGGTGCCGCGGCTTTCGCCGGCCAGCCGATGGCGGACTCGTTCTACAAGGTCGGTCGTCATTTACGCGGCCTGCGCGGTGATGGCGGGGCTCAGGTTCGCCAGTACGGCGCGGGCGGCGGCGACCAAAGCTCCCTTCGGGGGCAGGTCGAACTCGCCGGACTCCAAAGTGGTGGCTACTCGGCGCTCCGGGGCCACAGTGGCGATCAAGGGCGGGCCGAGCATTCCCGCGGTTTGTGAAGCGGGGATCCCGTCGGCACGCTGTCCACTTGCGACGACCGCGAAACGCTCGGTGTGCGGGCGAAGGTGGTTCAGGACTTGTTTCGCCGCCATGCAGGCGCGGAATTCGACGGGAACGACCAGCACGACCAAGTCGGCGACGGACGCGACAGCGACAGCGCCTTCGTCGCAATGGCGGGGTAGATCGCAGACGACGGTACGTCCGGCGCGGCTGCCCGCGGCGACCACTGCGGACAAGGCGCGTGGAGTCGGGCCATCGCCGGAACGGCCGCAGGACAGCACGGGGAGATTGCCGCGACTGGGAAGCGAAGCGATCAGGGACGGGACGGAGACGCGACCGGACAACCGAACTTCGGGCCAGCGCAAGCCTTTCGTGTGTTCTAGTCCCAGTGGGAGATCCAGTCCGCCGCCGAGTGGATCGCAGTCGACTAACAGTGCGGAACCAGTGCGGGCGGCTTCGACCGCGACGGCAGCGGCCAGCACCGAGGCACCGGAGCCGCCTCGGCCTCCGACGAAAGCGACTACTGGGCCTGGGGATTCGGCTGGCGCTTCGGTGACATCGGCGAACGCGCCGGTCAACCCCGCTTCGTCGTCGGGCAGGCTGAACACCCGCCGAGCGCCGAGCGCGGCCGCGCGCCTCCAGGTTTCCAGGCCGGGGGCGCCTTTGCAGACAAGCACGACACTTTCGCGTGCTGGCATTGGCGGGCTGTCGACAGCAATGTCCTCGTCTAGGACCACGAGCGGGGCTCGGGTCCATCGTCCGCGTGCGGCGGCCAGGTCCGGCGCGTGGTCGAACTCGCAGCCGACTACCGCGGCGACGCGGCGGATCTCTTCGAACACGGTGCCCTCGCCGGAGACGACGAGTGGTTGTGCGGTGGCCATATGCCCCTCCCCTGGGTCTCGTGGGCCGGACTTCCACCGTCGCCCGCCTCCAGCCCGCCCGGCAACACCCGCTTTTCCGTCATGTGGATAACCCGGGGGTTGTGGACAACTCGGCGGGAAATCGATCCAGAACCGCCGGAGTGTCCGACCGCCGCGGACAATGCGCGACTCCGGGTATTCCACCGAGAAAACGATTGCTGCGGAGAAACTCCGGGAATCAACTGGAAAGAAGAAAATTTGCCGTCCCGGGACGAGTAAGCGACGCCACAACCGGAGAAAACACGGAAAAGGTAAGCGCGCGGTTAATTGATCTTGCCCGCGAGACACGCGGCGAACGGCCCAAGACACCCCTGGTCAAGGCAGGAAAACCGGCCGCGCAAAGGCTTTCCGGACAGACCTGAAAATTGTTCGCCGATGCGGAAACCGCAGAGAACAGAAGGCGGCCCTCGCCAGGGGGGAGGGACGAGGGCCGCCAGGGGTTCAGCCCCGGGGGGTCGGACTGAACCAGCCCGGTTCACGACCGGGTCCGTTCACTGTAACTCCGTTAGCTATGAGTTGGCTGTGTGGGTGACACATACGATTCGATAACGGCACTCGAGGCCGTAAGCGAGCCGATGTCATCGATTTTCCGGCCGCCGCCACGGCCGGTGTGCCGCCAACAACACCGCGCCGTGCGCCTATCCTGATCACGTGGCCGAACCCCGCAGCGAAGAAGCACCCCGGCGCGTAGCCGCCTTCTTCGATCTCGACAAGACGATCATCGCGTCGTCCAGCGCGCTCGCGTTCAGCAAGCCATTGCTGCGCGAAGGACTGATCAACCGCCGTGCAGCGCTGCGAAGTGCTTACGCGCAACTGGTTTTCTCGCTCGCCGGCGCGGACGCGGACAAGACCGAGCGGATGCGCGCCGAGGTTTCCGCGTTGTGCGCGGGCTGGGATGTCGCGCAGGTTTCCGCGATCGTGCGCGAAACTTTGCACGACGTAGTCGATCCGCTCGTCTACGCGGAGGCGACCGACCTCATCGCGCAGCACCTCGCCGACGGCCACGACGTGATCGTGCTTTCCGCGACCGGCGAGGAGGTCGCCGCGCCGGTCGCCGAGATGCTCGGCGCGACCCGCTGCGTCGCCACCCGCATGGAGATCGTCGACGGCCGCTACTCCGGCGAGGTCGATTTCTATTGCTACGGCGAGAACAAAGCCGTCGCGGCGAAGCAGCAAGCCGCCACGCACGGCTACGACCTCGCGGACTGTTTCGCCTACACCGACTCCAGCACCGACATCCCCCTGCTGGAGGTGGTGGGTCACCCGCACGCGGTGAACCCGGACAAGCTGCTGCGCCGCGTCGCGGACGAGCACGGCTGGCCGGTCCTCGCGTTCGAGCGGCCGATGTCCTTGCGCACCCGCATCCCGGCGAGGTCGGCGGGGATGGTCGCGCTCGGCGTGGGCGCGGTCGCGGCGGGCGCGACCTGGTACAGCCTCAGCCGGCGGCACCGGTCTCGCGGCACCGACGGCTGAGCACCCGCGTGGCGGTACCGAAACTCCGGTTTCCGCAGCTAGGTCCGTTGCTGAGGGTGGCGTTGTCACCGGATCGAGCCTCTGTACCGGTGCACCCGTACGCGCACTTGAAGTGACCGGGCTCACGGCGTAGAAAGTAGGTGCGGACGTTGATTCGGCCAGGACAGAGGTAGAAGAGAAGCCTCTGTCACCCCGGACAACCTCCGTGCGCGGACTCCGGGTACCCACGCGCAGCACGCCGCGGGAGGCTCGTCGTCTAGGGACTGCGTACCGGGACGCCGGACGCCGAGTCCATGAAGGTACGACCAGAGTTGCACGCTTGGTCGCCCGAGATGTTCGCGCTGACTGGCGGTGCCCGTTGGCTTCGGCTGACGCGCACCGCCAGTGTTATGTCCGCCCTCGGCGTATTCGCGGTGCGGCGAGACCGCGCCCGGCTCGAAGAAATCCGCGCGCATCCCAGTGCCGTCCTCCCAGGTGAACCCGGCCGTTCCTGCGCTCGGCCGATGGACAACCCCGTATCGCGGTGAGTAGCTTCCCGATACCGGTGCTGCCCGGTGGACGCTTCACGACTCGCGTCCGCACCCGCGGCGGCACGCGACACTGGGAGGCAATTCGTGACGAACCGACTCGCGCGCACGCGGAGGATGCAGGTGTTCGCCGTTCCCCTCGCGGGGGTGCTCGCCGTCGGAGGGCTGAGTTCCTCGGCGTTCGCGGCGCCGAGCCAGCAGCAGACGCCCCAGCAGGCGGCGGCGCAGCTCGACGCCGCGGCCGCACAGGCACTGCGCGGCATGAGCCTCGAGGAAAAAGTGGGGCAGCTGTTCGTCACGTGGGTGAATGGCAAGTCCGCGGACGAGGTCAACCCGAAGAACCAGACCGACTTCGGCGTCGACACCGCCGCGCAGGTCGTGCAGAAGTACCACCTCGGCGGCGTCATCTACTTCAACAACACCAGCCGCGACAACTTCGACGACCCCACGCAGGTCGCGAAGCTGTCCAACGGCCTGCAGCGCGCGGCGGTCTCCAGCGGCGCGCACATCCCGCTGCAGATCGGCACCGACCAGGAGGGCGGCACGGTCACGCGGATGGGCGCGCCGGCCACCGAGTTCCCCAACTCGATGGCCATCGCCGCCGGCCGCGACACCGGCAGCGCGACCAAGGCGGCCACGATCCTCGGCCACGAACTGCGCGCGGTGGGCATCAACCAGGACTACGCGCCGGACGCGGACGTCAACTCCAACCCGGCCAACCCGGTCATCGGCGTTCGGTCGTTCTCCGGACGACCCGACCTGGCCAGCAGTTTCGTCACCGCGGAGGTCAAGGGCTACCAGAACTCCGGGCCGGCGAGCCAGACCGTTTCGTCCACCGCGAAGCACTTCCCCGGCCACGGCGACGCGGCCACCGACAGCCACACCGGGTTGCCGAAGATCAACCGCACCGAGGAACAGTGGCGGGCGATCGACGTGCCGCCGTTCAAGGCCGCGATCGCCGCGGGCATCGACTCGATCATGAGCGCGCACATCCAGTTCCCGAGCCTCGACCCGTCCGGCGAGCCGGCGACGCTGTCGAAGCCGATCATCACCGGGAAGCTGCGCGGCGAACTCGGCTACAACGGCGTCGTGATCACCGACTCGCTCGAGATGCAGGGCGTGCGAGAGCTGCACAGCGACGCCGAAATCCCGGTCCTCGCCTTGAAAGCCGGGGTGGACCAGCTGCTCATGCCGGTACACCTGGACGTCGCCATCAACTCCGTGCTCGCCGCGGTGAAGTCCGGCGACCTGCCGATGCAGCGGATCGATCAAAGCGTGCTGCGGGTGCTGAAACTCAAGTTGAAGCGGGGAATCCTCTACTCGCCGTTCACCAACCCGGCGCAAGTCATGAAGAAGGTCGGCACGCCGGAACACCTGGCCACCGCGCAAGGCATCGCCGACCGGTCGATCACCGCGATCGCCAACGACGCCGGGGTGCTGCCGCTCAAGCAGAAGCCGTCGGCCGTGCTGGTCACCGGCTGGGGCGTGACCACGACGCAAACGCTTGCCGACCGCTTCACCGCGCACGGCACGAAGGCGACCGCGCTGGCCACCGGGCAGACGCCGACCGACGCGCAGATCGCCGGGTCCGTGGCGGCCGCGAAGCAGAACGACGTCGTCGTGGTGCTGACCAACAACCTCGGCGGTTTCCCCTTGCAGGGCAAGCTTCTGCAAGCCCTGATGGACACCGGCAAGCCCGTGGTCGCGGTCGCCGCGCAGATTCCGTATGACGCCGGGTACGCGAACCCGGTGCCGACCTGGCTCGCCACCTACGGCTACATCACGCCGTCGCTCGAAGCGCTGGCCAAGGTCGTGCTCGGCGAGACGAAGCCGAGCGGGAAACTGCCGGTCGACGTCCCAGCCGGAGCGGACGTCCACACCGTCAAATACCCCTTCGGACACGGGCTGACCTGGTGACTCTCAACCGCAGGAAGTTCCTGGCCGTTCCGGCGCTCGCCGTCCCGGTGCTGGCGGGCGGCTCGGCAGCGGCACAAGCGGAACCCGTGGCAACCGAAGCGGCACAAGCCGAACGGGAACGCCGGGTGCTCACCGGCGCCGAACAACTCGCCGCGCAAGGCTGGCGTCCGCTCGCCGGACGCAAGCTCGGCGTGCTGTCCAACCCGACGGGCGTGCTCGCCAACGGCGACCACATTGTCGACTCGATGGTCGCGGCGGGCGTACGTCCCGTCGCGGCCTTCGGGCCCGAGCACGGCTTCCGCGGCAGCGCGCAGGCCGGTGGTTCCGAAGGCGACTACACCGACCCGCGCACCGGTATCCCGGTGTACGACGCGTACGGCGCCAACGCGACTAAGCTCGCTTCGCTGTTCCAGAAGGCCGGACTGGACACTGTCGTCTTCGACATCGCAGACGTCGGCGCGCGCTTCTACACCTACATCTGGTCGCTGTACACGGCGATGGTCGCCGCAGCGAAGGTCAACGCGGCTTTCGTCGTTCTAGACCGGCCAAACCCCATCGGCGGGCGACTGTCCGGCCCAGTGCTCGACCCGAAGTTCTCGTCCGGCGTCGGGTTGAAGCCGATCGCACAGCAGCACGGCATGACTGTCGGCGAGCTCGCGCGGTACTTCGCCGCCGAGTTCCTGCCCGGCGAAGGCGTGAAGCTGGCGAAGCTCGAAATCGTCCAGGTACGCGGCTGGCGACGCGACAGCTTCTTCGCCGACACCGGTCTCCGTTGGGTCCTGCCGAGCCCCAACATGCCGACGCCGGACACTGCGCTCGTGTACCCGGGCACAGGCATGTTCGAGGGCACTGTGTTCTCCGAAGGACGCGGCACGACCCGGCCGTTCGAGATCATCGGCGCGCCCGGCCTCGACTGGCATTGGCGCGAAGAACTCGAGAAGCTCCACCTGCCGGGCGCGGCGTTCCGCGAGATCTACTTCGTGCCCACCTTCGGCAAGTTCGTGAACCAGCCTTGCGGCGGCGTACAGGTCACCGTCACCGATCCGCGGGCCTTCGACGCCATCAGCACCACCGTCTCGATGTTCGTGACGGCCAAGCGCGTCGCGCCCGACAAGTTCGCCTGGCGGCCGGACCTGATGATCGACAAGCTGTCCGGATCCGCGCGGCTGCGCACCATGGTCGACGCCGGTGCCGGGGTGGACGAGATCACCGGCGCGTGGCGCGCCGAACTCGCCGACTTCGCCCGCAGACGCCGCCCCCACCTGATCTATCGCTGAGGAGAGCGGTCATGCGTGCTAGGAAAGTGCTCGTCGCGACGTTGGCCGTACTGGTCGCGGCCACGACGACCGCGGGAGCAGCCACGATCGACAACCGACACGGCGGCTTCGCCGGGCGCTTCGACCGTCCGCAGCACGGGTTCGCACCGGCGAGCACGACGCTGCGGGACGGCAGCCCGCGCGAGGTCAACCTCGATCCGCAGCCGATCCGCGACGCCGAACAGTTCTTGAAGAGCTGGACGCAGCCGGACGCCAGCGGGCATCCGCACTTCTCCGGCGCGGTCGGCCTGCTCGCGCACGACGGCGTGGTCGTGGACCGCTATGCCGTCGGCGGCGCGCTCCGGTACGCCGACTCCAAGGGCACCGAACTGCCGCCGGAGCAGCAGGTCCCGATGCGCAACGACACCATTTTCGACATGGCGTCGATCTCCAAGCTCTTCACCTCGATCGCCGCGCTGCAGCTGACCGAGCAGGGCAAGCTGGACGTCAACGCGCCGGTCGTGCGCTATCTGCCGGAGTTCGGCGTCAACGGCAAGCAGGACGTCACCGTGCTGCAGCTGCTCACGCACACCTCCGGCTTCGACGCCGACCCGTCTCCGTCGCTCTGGCAGGGCTATCCGGACATCCCGTCGCGGCGCAAGGCAGTGCTGGACAGCCCGCTCAAGAACGCGCCGGGCAGCACGTACCTCTACTCCGACCTCAACATGCTCACCCTCGGCTTCCTGATCGAGAAGCTGTCCGGCAAGCCGCTGGACCAGGTCGTGCACGACCGCATCACTGCCCCGCTCGGCATGGTCGACACCGGCTACAACCCGCCCGCGTCGAAGCTCGCCCGGGTCGCCGCGACCGAGTACGAGACCACGCCGCCGCGTGGGCTCGTGCGCGGACAGGTGCACGACGAGAACGCCTGGTCGCTCGGTGGCGTCGCCGGGCACGCGGGCGTGTTCTCCACGGCCGGCGACATGGCTGTGCTCGCCCAGACGATCCTCAACGGCGGCAGCTACCGCGGGCACCGGATCCTGCGGCCGGACACCGTCACGAAGATGCTGACGAACTACAACCAGCGCTTCCCCGGCGACGAGCACGGGCTCGGCTTCGAACTGGACCAGCCCTGGTACATGGGCGCGCTCGCGTCGCCGGTCAGCGCGGGCCACACCGGTTTCACCGGGACCACGCTGGTCATCGACCCCGAGTCGCGGTCGTTCGCCTTGCTGCTCACCAACCGTGTGCACCCCACGCGCACCTGGGGTTCTATCAACCCGGCGCGCCAGGTCTGGGCGACGTCGCTCGCGAAGGCGATGGCGGTGCGTCCGGTCGAAGGCCCCGACGCTTGGTACGCGAGCCTCGGAAACAACGGTGTCGCTACGCTCAGCACACGACCGCTTCCAGCGGGTGCGCCACTGCGGGTGTCCTTCGCGGCTTTCGTCGACACAGAGGGACCCAGCGACCCCCTACAGCTCGAATCGAGCACCGACGGGGTTAATTGGCAACCTGTTCCGCTCCAGGCCTGTGGCCCGGGCGCGCCGGAAGGCGAGACGTCCGCGCTGGGAGGTCACGGGCACCGTTCCTGGTGGCGGGTGTCCGCGGAGGTGCCCGCGTCCGCCGCTACCTCGCTTCGCTGGCGTTACAGCACCGATCCGAATTACACGGGCCGGGGAGTTTCCCTCGATAGTGTGAAAGTCACCCAACGCGGCCAGGTCGTTCTCGATGGTGAGCGAAACCCCTCGGAGCTGGCCTCTTCCGGGTGGATTCTGAGCACTCAGTAGGCGCCCCGACGCGCATTGCCACCACCTGAGTCCCCACTCAGTGGAACAGAACTCCTTCGCTAGACACACTTAGTTGCCAAGTCGTTAGCTTGAGCTCGTTAACGCGGTGGACCCGGTTGGCGACTTTCTTGACAACGATTAATCGCAAACCGAAGTCCGCAGACACGGACGGGTTGTGGTTCTGCCGAAGGATGTGGGTAGCCTTGTCGCAAATGCCAACGGTTAGTAACTTTCCGACGGCGGATGATACTGATTCCGTAGTCAGCAGCGCACCCTCTGAGCACTTCGCAGGTCAGGCAACGGGGCGCGACGCGGATGCGAGCCCTCTGGTCCGCATCCGCTCTCTGCTGCCCGGACTCGCCCGTGCCGAGCAGCGCGTCGCGAAGGTCGTCCTGGAAGACCCGGCCGCCGTCGCGCGCCGGAGCATCACCGAGGTCGCGCTCGCCGCGAACACCTCCGAGACCACCGTTACGCGGTTCTGCAAGGCCGTCGGCGTCGGCGGCTACCCGCAGCTGCGCATCGCGCTCGCCGCGGACACCGCCCGCACCGAGGCGCGCACCTCGCGCAACCTCGGCGGCGAGATCGGCCCTGGCGACGACCTCGCGTCCGTCATCGGCAAGGTCAGCTTCGCCGACGCGCGCGCCGTCGAAGAGACCGCGGACCAGCTCGACGTCGCCCAGCTGCAGAGCGTCATCGACCTCGTCGCCGAAGCCGGCCGGGTCGACGTGTACGGCGTGGGCGCAAGCGCTTTCGTCGCCGCTGACCTGCAGCAGAAGCTGCACCGGATCGGCCGCGTCAGCTTCTCCTGGTCGGACACCCACATCATGCTGACCTCCGCCGCCGTGCTGAAGCCAGGCGACGTCGCGATCGGCGTCTCGCACACCGGCGCGACCACGGACACCGTCGAGGCGCTGCGGGTCGCGCGCGAGCACGGCGCGGTGACCGTCGCGGTCACGAACTTCCCGCGCTCGCCGATCACCGAGGTCGCCGACCACGTGCTCACCACGGCGGCCCGCGAAACCACCTTCCGGTCCGGAGCGACAGCCAGCCGGATCGCTCAACTGACCGTGATCGACTGCCTCTTCATCGGCGTCGCCCAGCGGCACATGGAGGCGTCGGTCAGCGCGTTGGACGCCACGAGGGACGCGGTCGGCTCGCACCGGCTCGGGGTCAGACCCGACGGTCGTCGTCGTCCGCGGGAAACCGGCAAGTGAACCAAGAAGCGAGGATCTGATGTCCGTCCCCTGCCAGACGGTGCACGTCGATTCGCCCACCGAACAACGAAACCCGCGCACGGTGGACATCGATCTGATGTCCACCATGGGGATCCTCGGCGCGATCAACGCCGAGGACCGCCGGGTGCCGGACGCGGTGGCCGTGGTGCTGCCGCAGCTGGCGCGTGCGGTCGACTACGCCGTCGAGGCGCTGCGTGGCGGGGGGCGCGTGCATTACGTCGGCGCGGGCACCTCAGGCCGCCTCGCGACGCTGGACGCGGCTGAGCTGGTGCCGACGTTCAACGTGCCCAGCGATTGGTTCGTCGCCCACCACGCGGGCGGCGAGAAGGCGCTGCGGCAGGCCGTCGAGAACGCCGAGGACGACGCGGACGCCGGCGCGGCGGAGATCGCCCTGTCGGTGCAGCCGGGCGACTTCGTGCTCGGTCTCGCCGCCTCCGGGCGCACGCCGTACGTGCTCGGCGCGCTCGCCGAAGCCAGCCGGATCGGCGCGCACACCGGGCTCGTTTCGGCGAACCCGCGCGCCGCGCAACCGCCCGGCGTGGACGTCCTGATCGCCGTCGCCACCGGCCCGGAAGCCATCGCGGGCTCGACCCGGATGAAAGCGGGCACGGCGCAGAAGCTGATCCTCACCGCGTTCTCCAGCGCGACGATGATCAAGCTGGGCAAGACTTACTCGAACCTGATGGTGAGCATGCGCGCGACGAACGCGAAGCTGCGCGGCCGCACCATCCGGATCCTGCAGGAAGCCACCGGCATGACGATGGCCGACTGCTCGGACGCGCTCACCGAAGCCGGCGGCGACCTCAAGGTGGCGCTCGTGCACCTGCTGTCCGGCAGCGACGTCACCCGCTCCGCCGAGGCGCTGTCCGCCGCGGGCGGTCACGTACGCAAGGCACTCGACTCGCTGCACCTGCGCGCTGGCTGAGCTTTACCTGATTGTCCGCGAAGGCCTCCTTGAGGGAATCTGATTCCCGCAAGGAGGCCTTCCCTTCTTTTCCCCGAGAGGACGGCGATGACGCAGCGGCTCACTCACCGCGACCGGTGGTCGATCGGCGGCATGGCGGCCGTGATCCTGCTGCTCAACCTTGTCGGCTGGGGTCTGCTCGTGCTGGTCGTCGCGCCGCGGCACTACGCGGTCGGCGCGGGCGGGACGTTCGGCATCGGCCTCGGCGTCACCGCGTTCACGCTCGGCATGCGGCACGCGTTCGACGCCGACCACATCGCCGCCATCGACAACACCACGCGCAAGCTGATGGCCGACGGGCAACGTCCGCTGTCGGTCGGGTTTTGGTTTTCCCTCGGGCATTCGACGATCGTCTTCGCACTGTGCCTGCTGCTGTCGATGGGCGTCCGCGCCGTCGCCGGACAGCTGGAGGACGACGGTTCCGCGCTGCACGAGACGACCAGCCTGATCGGCACGTCAGTGTCCGGGATCTTCCTGTACCTGATCGCGATCATGAACCTGGTCGTGCTCGTCGGGATCGCGCGCGTGTTCGCCCGGATGCGCCGCGGCGAGCTGGACGAGGCCGAGCTGGAACGGCATCTCGACAACCGCGGCCTGATGAACCGGCTGTTGCGCGGGGCCACGAAAGCGGTGTGGAAGCCGTGGCACATCTATCCGGTGGGAGTCCTTTTCGGACTTGGTTTCGACACCGCGACGGAAATCGGCTTGCTCGTGCTCGCCGCGGGCGCGGCCGCGTTCTCCTTGCCCTGGTACGCGATTCTCGTGCTGCCGATCCTGTTCGCCGCGGGCATGAGCCTGTTCGACGCAGCGGACGGCGTACTCATGAACTACGCATACGGCTGGGCGTTTTCCCGGCCGATCCGGAAGATTTATTACAACCTCACGGTCACCGCGCTTTCCGTGGCGGTCGCGCTCGGCATCGGGACCATCGAGCTGGTGACGCTGCTCGCCGAGAAGCTCGACATCACGTCCGGGCCGCTCGCGGCGATCGCGTCGGTGGACCTGGATTACGTGGGTTTCGCGATCGTCGGGCTGTTCGTGATCACCTGGTTGGCCGCGTTCGCGATCTGGAAATTCGGGAGAATAGAGGAGAAGTGGGCCGCGCGGCTGGGTACCGCCGACTGACGCGGGAGGGGGCGCTGTGAAAGGACAACTGCCGATACTGGCTAGGGCGTTGGTGCTCGTGTTCCGTCGCCGGATCGACGTGCCGCCGGACGGGGTCGCGATCCACTACAGCCGCACCATCCGCCCGATGTTCTGGGTGATGCTGGCGGTGAACCCGGTCGACATCGTCCTGGTCGAGGTCGTGGTGAAGTCGGTGCCGGTGCGGATCGCGTTGCTGGTGCTGGAAATCCTGGGCACCCTGGCGTTTCTGGCGCTCGTCGCGACCCTCTACAAATACCCGCACTCGATCAGCCGGGACGGGCTGCGCGTGCGGTATCTGTCCGTCTTCGACCACCGGATCCCGTTGGCCAGCATCGATTCCGTCCGGCAGGCGAGCCGGTCGCTCAAGACACGCGCGAGCGTCAGCGTGCCCGAAACCGGTGTGCTGGCAGTGGGAATCACCCAGTCGACCAACCTCTCGGTGACCCTGCGCGAACCGCGGCTGGTCGATCTCGGCCGCAAGGGCGCCGTCGAAATCACTCAGCTCGACTTCTGGGCCGACGATCCGCGAGCCGCCGTCGCGGCGATCCGGGACGAGCTGCCCGCGAACGTGTGAAGCTGCCGGAAGCGGTGGCGGATCCCCTCACCGCCGCTTCCGGCAACACCCCCAGTGCGGCTCAGAACGATCCGGCCGGCTGGCGGATCGCGGCGTTGAGCCGATTCCACACGTTGATCCCGGCGATGGACAGCAGCAACGCCGACAGCTCCTTCTCGTCATAGACGTCCGCGGCGGCGTCCCAGACCTCGTCCGAAACCGCGTCCGGGCGGTCGGACAGCCGGGTCATGGACTCGGCGAGCGCCAGCGCGGCGCGCTCGGCGTCGGTGAAGTACGGCGATTCGCGCCACGCGCCGACGCCCCAGATCCGCTCGTCCTTCTCGCCAGCTTCTTTCATCTCCCGCGCGTGCAGGTCGACGCACGCACTGCAGCCGTTGATCTGGCTCACCCGCAGGTGGATCAGGTGGTGCGTGGTCGCTGGCACGGTGCTGTCCTTCGTCGCGGTGGCCAGCGCCATCAACGCCTTCATCGCTTCCGGGTGCACCTTGATCGGGTGGGCCATCCGAGCCTGCATGGTGATCTCCTCCTGTCACGTCCGCCGTGTTCGGCGGGTCTCGTCAGTAGGACCCGGCCCAAGGAGAAGATGTGACAGTGCGGGACGAAAAACAGGACGAGAACTTCTGGGCGGCTCAGTTCGAGGAGCATCGGCCCAGGTTGCGGGCGGTGGCGTACCGGATGCTCGGTTCGTTCGCCGAGGCCGACGACGCGGTGCAGGAGACCTGGCTGCGGGTGACGCGCTCGTCGGGAGAGGACGTGCGCAACACCGGCAGCTGGCTGACGACGATCGTGTCGCGCCAATGCCTCAACATGCTGCGCTCGCGCGCGACCCGCCGCGAGGACCCGCTGGACATCCGGGTGCCGGATCCGGTGGTGGAGACCGGGGACGGCGTCGACCCGGCGGAGCAGGAGGTCCTCGCGGACTCGGTGGGCCTCGCGCTGCTGGTGGTGCTGGAGGCGCTCGACCCGGCGGAACGGCTCGCCTTCGTCCTGCACGACATGTTCGCCGTGCCGTTCGACGAGATCGCGACGATGCTCGACAAGAACACCGCCGCGGTACGGCAGCTGGCGAGCCGGGCGCGCCGCCGCGTGCAGGGCGTGACCCCGGCCGGTCCGGCGGATCGGACCCAGCAGCGCAAGATCGCGGACGCCTGGCTCACCGCCGCTCGCGGCGGCAACTTCGAGGGGCTGGTCGCCCTTCTGCACCCGGACGCGCTGCTGCGCGTCGACACCGGCGGGCTCGGTTCGAAGGTCGTGCGCGGTGCGGCCGAAGTCGCGAGCAACGCGTCGCAGTTCCGCCCGGACGGCCTGGTTTCGCAGTACGCGACCGTCAACGGCGGCCCCGGCATCATCGCCCGGCGCGACGGGAAGGCGGTCTCGGTGCTGTCGTTCACCGTGGCCGACGGGTTGATCACGGAGATCAACATCCTCGCCGACGCCGAGCGGGTCGCGGCGCTGAACTTCTGAACTCAGCCGAGCCGGTCCAGGGCAGCTACCGCTTCGGCGGGCAGCTGCACCTGGCCGGCGGCGAGGTTTTCGGCGAGATGCGCTGGCGTCGCCGTGCCCGCGATCAGCAGCGTGCCGTCGTAGCGTCGCAACAGCCAGGCCAGCGCGACCTGCGCCGGGGTACAGCCGAGGTCGGCCGCGATCCCGGTCACGACCGGATTGCCGCGCACGTCCTGGCCCTGCTCGAACGCGGATCCCAGCGGGAAGTACGGCACCCAAGCGATCCCGAGTTCCCGGCACAGCTCCAGCACTGGTTCCGTGGCGCGGTAGAGCAGGTTGTAGGAGTTCTGCACGCAGACGATCCCGGCTCCGAGGGCGTGCCGGAGCTGGTCGGCGGACACGTTGCTCAGGCCGAGCGAGCCGATCTTTCCGGCGTCGCGCAGGGAAATCAGCTCGGCGAGCTGGTCGTCGATGTCGACGAGCTGGTCGCCTTCCGCGATCAGGCCGGGTCCGGCGTCCGCCCGGCGCAGGTTGACCACGTCGAGCTGGTCGACGCCGAGCGTGGCGAGGTTGGCCTCAACCTGCTCGCGGAGCTGCGCTGGCTGTTGGGCGAGCCGGAGCCCTTGCGGTCCTTCCTCGGCACCGACCTTGGTCACCACGACCAGGTCGTCCGGATAGGGCGAGAACGCTTCGCGGATCAGCTCGTTGCACCGGCCGTCGCTGTAGAACTGGGCGGTGTCCAGGTGATTCACGCCCGCTTCCGCTGCCGAACGCAACAGTTTTACCTGGTCAGCGCGGTCGGTACCGGGGCGGCCGAGTTGCATCACGCCGTAGCCGATCCGCGCGACTTCGTGGTCGGCGAGCCTCGCGGTGCCGCCTGGAGCTGTAGGTGCCGTCATGAGGAAAGACTCCTGCCGTGGCATAGTGGAAGTTGATGCGGAGGCGCCTCCGTATCACCACCGTAGCAGAAACGGAGGCTCCTCCGCTTTGTCGAGCCCGAAGAAGCCGCGCGCGGACGCCGAACGCAACCGTCTCCGCCTGCTGGCCGCTGCGCGCAAAGCGTTCGGCGAAGGCGACGAGCCCGTCACGCTGGAGCGCGTCGCGCGCGAAGCAGGCGTCGGCATCGGCACGCTCTACCGTCACTTCCCTACCCGCGAAGCACTGGTCGAAGCGCTGTACCGAGACGAGTTAGCGCAGGTCGTCGCGAGTGCGCCGAAGCTGCTCGAGACCGAGAAGCCGCTTCGCGCGCTACGTCGGTGGATGGACCGCTTCGCCGAGTACGCAAGCACGAAGCACGACATGGCGGACACTCTGCGCGCGATCATCGAAGCGGGCACAGTCGATATGACGCAGGTGCGCGCGGAGCTGACTGAGGCCGTCCAGCTGATCATGGACGCGGGCGCGGCAGACGGCACGCTTCGGGCAGACGTGCGCGCGCAAGACGTTGTCGTGACGGTGGTCGGCGCGTGCAGTATGCGGACGCTGCCGGGCGGGCCGGAGCAACTGGACCGGATGCTCGACCTGATCCTCGCCGGAGTCCGTCAGCCGCCGAGTTGATGCACGCGCAGCGCGAGCTGGATCTCCAGCGAACGTTCCGGCTCGCGCCAATCCTCGCCCAGCAGCACGGTGAGGCGTTCCATCCGTTGCGCCACCGTGTTGACGTGGACGTGCAGAGTTTCCTTTGCCCGCGCCAAATTTCCGCCAGCCGCGTAGTACGCGCGCAGCGTGCCGATGAGGTCGGTGCCGCGGCGGGCGTCGTAGTCGAGGACCGGGCCGAGCGTCGCGCGGACGTAACCGGACAGGTCGGAATGGCGGCCGAGCAGGACGCCGAGGAACCCGAGATCGGCCATCGCCGCGCCGTCGCCTTCGCGGCCGAGAGCCAGCAGAGTGTTCACGCATCGGACAGCTTCGGTGTACGCCTGCGCCAACGCTTCCGGCCCGCTCGCCGGACCAGCCGCACCAACTGTCACCGGACAGTCCACAACGGACTTTAACTCCGCCGCGATCCGTGCTGCCGCAGGGTGATCCGGCGCGAGTGCGACGACTTGTTCCGCGTGCACACCGACCAAATCACCGTAGCGGGCACAGGCCGCGGCAAGTCCGCGTCGAGAAATACCGGAGGCGTGCGCGACCAGCACCACGTGCGGTGCCGACAAATCGACACCCAGTCGACGGGCGCGAGCCATCAGTGCACCCGGGTTGCGGGTTGGCGCGGTGAGCAAATCGGTCAGCAATTCGCCGCGCACCTGGTCCTCGGCTTGCGCCACGGAACGGCGCAGCAGCAACAGCAATGCCGTGACAACCGCAGCCCGCTCGAACAGCCGACGGTCGTCACCGGCCAGTTCCGGCCGCCCGGAGAGCGTCAAGCTGCCGAGCAATTCACGCCCCGCCCGGACCGCGCAAACCCATGTGTCCTTTGTAGACACTGCCCGGCCATTGGCGTGTGACGAAGCGACTGCAGCGGCATCGAAAGCCACCTCGGTACCGGCCAGCAATCCGCCTTCCTCGTCGTGCACGGCAATCGAGCCCCGCAGCACTCCGGCCACTTCCGCCGCCACCGCGGGCAAATCCGCACCGCCGAGCACGAGGTCCATCAGGCGGTCGTGTGCCTCGTCCGCCCGGCGCATCGTCGCATTGGCCGCGTTCAGCTCCGCAGCCGCCGAACGCGTTTCTTCCAGCAGATGCGCAGTGTCCAATGCGATCGCGGCGTGCGCGGCCAACGAAGACAGCAGTGCGACCTCCGCCGTCGAGAACGCTCGCGAGGACCGGTCGGACGCGTACAGAACGCCCAGCACCTTGCCGCCGATCGCCAACGGCACGCCAAGGATCGCCTTCAAACCCTCCTCGCGGACGCCTGCGTCGATCGGCTTCGTGTGCCGGAATCGCTCGTCCTGGAAGTAGTCCGCGGTCGCGTACGGACGCGCAGTCTGCGCTACAAGACCACCGAGACCTTCGCCCATCCCGAGCACAATTTGTTGGAACAGCGCGGAAACCGACCCGTCCGTGACCCGGATGTACGTCTCGCCATTCGCTTCGTCATTGAGACTGAGGTACGAAACGTCCACGCCCAGCAACGTCCGCGCGCGCCGGACGATCGACCGCAGCACCGCGTCCGGATCGCGCAGCCGAGCGAGATCGCTCGCGGTGTCGAACAACGCGGTCAGTTCGGCTTCACGCCGCCGATGCTCGCTGAGCGTCTCGCGGATCCGCAACGCCAGCTCCGTCGCCGACCCGATCGCGGCGGACTGCTCCGCGGACAACCCCCGGGCAGCGACGTGCGCCAGCTGCTCGCTGCTCGCTCCGGCGGCGAGCAGTTCGAGCAGCTGGCGATACGCCTCAGCAGTGGGGTCCACACCCGTCATGCTGTCATTGAAGCCTTCGGTTCGGCTGCCGTCTCGTGCAACGACGCGCCGCGCGTCTCACGCGCACCGAGCAGCGCGACCAGCGACAACAGACACATCGCGACCACGTAGAGCGAAACCGGCAGCGTCGAGTGGTACGCCTCGAACAGCGCCACCGCGATCAGCGGCGCGACCGCTCCGGCCGCGATGGACGACAGCTGACCGCCGACCGAAAGCCCGGTGTAGCGGACTCGCGTCGGGAATTGTTCGGCGAAGAACGCCGCCTGCGGTCCGTACATCGCGCCGTGCACGACGAGGCCGATCACCGCCGCGCCGATCACCGAACCTGTCGTGCGCAGGTCGAGCAGCCAGAAGAAGCCGAACGACCACGCGGCCATTCCGACCACGCCGAACAGGTACACCGGCTTGCGGCCGATCTTGTCGGACAGCAGACCCCACAAGGGGATCGTCACGAAATGCACCGCCGACGCGACCAGCACCGCGGTCAGCCCAGTCGCCTTCGGCAGCTCGAGACCGGTGGTCACGTACACGAGAATGAACGCGGTAATCACGTAGTAGGACACGTTTTCCGCGATACGCGCACCGAACGTCACCGCCAGAGCGCGGAAGTGGCCGCGGAAGACATCGACGATCGGTGCCTGCTCACGCTCGTCGGCGGCAGCCTTCGCCGCGATGAACACCGGCGATTCCGAAACCGCCAGCCGGATCCACAGGCCGAGCACGACCAGCACGCCCGACAGCAGGAACGGAATCCGCCAGCCCCAAGCCTGGAAAGTCGCGTCCGACTGCGCCGACGCCAGGATCGTGAGCACCGCGGTGGCCAGCAAGTTCCCCGCCGGAACCCCAGTCTGCGGCCACGACGCCCAGAACCCGCGACGCCGGTCGTCGCCGTGCTCGGAAACCAGCAGCACCGCTCCGCCCCATTCGCCGCCGAGGGCGAAGCCCTGGATCAGCCGCAGCAACGTCAGCAGGATCGGCGCGAGCACGCCGACCGCGGTGTACGTGGGCAGCAAGCCCATCGCGAACGTCGAGCCACCCATCATCAACAGGCTCACGACCAGCAGCTTCTTGCGTCCGATCCGGTCGCCGAAGTGCCCGAACACGAGCCCGCCGATCGGCCGGGCGAGGAAGCCGACCGCGTAGGTGAGCAAGGCCAGCAAGGTGCCGGTGAGCGGGTCGGCGGTCGGGAAGAACAGCTTGTTGAAGACCAGCGCGGCGGCCGAGGTGTACAGGAAGAAGTCGTACCACTCGATGGTGGTTCCGATCAGCCCGGCTCCGACGACGCGCAGCAGCTTTTTGTCCATAATGGACTCCACTCCGTTGTGGGGAAAGGGGATTCAGCCAGCGGTCCAGCCGCCGTCAACGGGAAGCGACGCACCGGTGATGTGCCCGGCGGACTCGCCGCACAGCCACACCACGAGATCGGCGACGTCCGAGGGTTCGATCAGCCGCTTGATCGCGGCCCGGCGCAGCAAAACCTGTTCGAGCACTTCTTCCGGCGGCACCCCGTGCTCGGCCGCCTGTGCTTCCAGCTGGCCGGTGACGAGCGGCGTACGAACGTAGCCGGGATTCACGCAGTTGCTGGTCACGCCGTGCTCAGCGCCTTCGAGAGCGGCCACTTTGGACAGACCCTCAAGCGCGTGTTTCGCGGTGACGTAAGCGGCTTTGTACGGACTCGCGCGCACGCCGTGCACGCTGGACATGTTCACGATCCGCCCCCAGCCCCGCGCGTACATCGCGGGCAAACACCGGCGGATCAACAGAAACGGCGCGGTCACCATCAACGACTGAATGAAGGCGAACCGCTCCGGCGGGAATTCCGGCAGCGGCGCGACGTGCTGCACGCCCGCGTTGTTGACGAGCACATCGACGTCCGCGGGCAGCGTCTCCAGCGCCGCCGCGTCGGTCAGATCCACGACATGCGCTTGGCCGCCGACCTCCGCGGCGGCTTCCTCCGCCCCGGCGACGTCCACCACGTGCACCTTCGCCCCGGCCGCGCCGAACGCCCGCACGCAAGCCAGCCCGATGCCGCTGCCGCCGCCGGTCACCAACGCGGTGCGGCCGGCGAGGGAACTGTCACTGGTCATGGCCGGAAACAGTAAGTCGCTCCGACCAGGGCGACCATGGCTCAAGCCACTACAGAATGCCGCCGGAGGATGTGCTCAGACCACACTGATCAGCCGGCGGCCGACGAGATGCTCCGCGCCTCGTTCGCCCCGGTTTCGAACGCCTCGCAGCAGAAGAGCAGCCACTCGCGCACGCCGTCCGGCGTCCCTTCGGCAAATCCCCGCGCCAGCTCGACATACCGCGGAACCCGGCGGAAGTAGGCGACCTCCGGAACCGTCAACGACTTCGGGTCGAGCCCGGTCGCGACCATCGACAGCCGCGCGGCCGCCCGGGCGACCACTCCGTCCGCCGAGCCAAACGGTGCCAACGCCAGCAGTTCGCCGTGCACCACCGCGGTCAGCACCGCACCCGGCACCGAAGTCGCGCCGGTGACGAGCTGCGCCAGCAACTCCAGCCGCTCGCCCCCGCGCCGCGGACGGCCGAGCTGATCCGGATCGGCCACCACGTCCGACGCGGCCAGCAAATGCAACCGGGCCAACGCCTGCAACGGAGCCCGCCGCCAAGTCGGCAGCAACGACTCCAGTTTCTCCGCCACCCGCAGCGCCCCGGCGAGCAACGGATCCGTCACCGACCCGTCCTCGGGCAACTCGGGATTCGCTCCGTCGATTCCCGCCGAAGCCCGTGCCGCGCGAACGGAAGCTTCGGCCGCGGTTTCCGCTCCACCACGCAGATTCGCGGGCAGCCGGTGCACGGCGAAGACGGCGTCCTGCGCGGCTTTCGCCGCCGCGGCAACGCCGTCCAGCTCCAGCAACGGCCTTAAAGGATCGCTCATGCCGCCGCCTCCATAAGGAGTCGCACGCCGGTCGGCGGGGAGGCGACGGCATCAATATCGATGATTCGCTCGCAAGCAGCGCTCATGCGTCCAGCACCTGTCCGGCCCGCTCCACGACCGGAGGCAGCACCGACCACGGGAAGTTGATCCACCGGTCAGTCCGCTTCCACACGTACTCGCACTTCACCGTCGAAGCGGGCTTCTCGTAGACGACCGCGCACCGCACGTCCGCGACGTGGTCGGCGCAGAAGTCGCGAACCAGCTTGAGCGTCGCGCCGGTGTCCGCGACGTCGTCGGTGACCAGCACCTTCTTGTGTGTGAGATCGACCACGTTGGGCACCGGCGGCAGCATGACCGGAAGGTCCAGCCGCTGGTCGACGCCGGTGTAGAACTCGACGTTCATCACGTGCAGGTTCTTCACGTCCAGCGCGTACCCGAGCGCGCCGGCGACGAACAGCCCGCCGCGCGCGATGGACAGGATGAGGTCGGGCGCGAACCCGTCCCGCGCCACCGCCTCCGCGAGTTCCCGGCTCGCCGAACCGAACAACTCCCAGGTGAGGTTTTCTCGCTCCTCGGTCATGCGCGCTCTCTTTCGCCGGGTGGTCCACGGAGCATAAGCGGCCGAATAGTGGACTGCTGAAATGATCGGGAAATGGCACTTCGGCACAGCCACTTGCCGTCTTAGCGTGAGGGCGTGACCTGGAGCGAACACCCCATCCTGTCCGGCCGCCACGTACGGCTCGAACCCCTCGCACTCGAGCACGCCCCCGGCCTGTTCGAGGCGGGAGCCGACCCGGGCATCTGGGCCTGGCTGAGCGTCAGCCAGCCCGCCGACCTCGGCGAAACCGAGGCGATGGTGAAGGCCGCGCTCGCCGATCCGGACCGCCGCGCGTGGGCGCAGATCGACGTCGCGTCCGGCCGCGTCGCGGGCACCACTTCTTATTACCAGGTAGTAGCGAAACACCGGATCCTGTCGATCGGGCACACCTGGATCGGCGCGGAGTTCCAGCGCACCGCGCTCAACACCGAGGCCAAATTCCTCCTGCTGCGCAACGCCTTCGAGGACTGGGGAGCCCAGCGTGTCGCGTGGGAAACCGACAACCGCAACCTCCGTTCGCAACGCGCCATCGAACGGCTCGGCGCGCTGCGCGAGGGAGTGCTCCGGGCGCACCGGATCCGTCCGGACGGCACAACCCGCGACACGGTGCTCTACTCGATGACGGACGCCGAGTGGCCGGGCGCCCGTGCCCGGCTGCTCGCCCGCCTCGGCTGAGCGTCGCCGCACATCGCTTGGCGCTGTGTGCGCAACGTGGCTGCAACCTTGTCGTAGGCGGGCTAACGTCGCTAGCGTTCCCTGAGCCGCGGGTTCGCACTACAGGAGGCTTTGCACCATGACCGAGCAGTCCCCAGCGTTGGACAACCTGCTCACGGAGAGCCGCACGTTTCCCCCCAGCGAAGAGTTCGCTGGTCAGGCGAACGCGAAGGCCGAGTTGTATGCGACGGCGGACGCTGACCGCGAGCAGTTCTGGGCCGGACAGGCGGAGCGGCTGTCGTGGGACACGAAGTGGTCCCAGGTATTGGACTGGACCAATGCGCCGTTCGCGAAGTGGTTCGTCGGCGGGAAACTGAACGTCGCGTACAACTGCGTGGACCGGCACGTCGAGTCCGGCCACGGGGACCAGGTCGCGATCCACTGGGTCGGCGAGCCGGGCGACACCCGCGACATCACCTACGCGCAGTTGAAGGACGAGGTTTCCAAGGCCGCGAACGCACTGTCGTCGCTGGGCGTCGTGGCCGGGGACGTCGTGGCGATCCAGCTGCAGATGGTGCCCGAGGCGATTTTCGCGATGCTGGCGTGCGCGCGGATCGGCGCCCTGCACAGCGTGGTGTTCGGCGGCTTCTCGCCGACGGCGCTGCGCGCGCGGGTGGACGACGCGGCGGCGAAGATCGTGATCACTTCGGACGGTCAGTACCGTCGCGGCAAGGCCGCGCCGATGAAGGCGAACGTCGACGAAGCCTTGCAGGGCGCGGAAACCGTGCAGAAGGTCATCGTCGTCAAGCGCACCGGCAGCGACCTCGAAGGCGAGACGCCGTGGACCGAGGGCCGCGACCTGTGGTGGCACGAACTGGTCGACGGACAGTCCACTGAGCACAAGCCGGAAGCCTTCGATTCCGAGCACCCGCTGTTCATCCTGTACACCTCGGGCACCACGGGTAAGCCGAAGGGCATTCTGCACACTTCGGGCGGCTACCTGACCCAGACCGCGTACACGCACAACGTCGTGTTCGACCACAAGCCGGGCGAAGACGTCTACTGGTGCACCGCCGACATCGGCTGGATCACCGGGCACTCGTACATCGTGTACGGGCCGCTGGCGAACCGCGTGACCCAGGTGGTCTACGAAGGCACGCCGAACACCCCGCACGAGGGACGGCACTGGGAAATCATCCAGAAGTACAAGGTCTCCCTCTACTACACCGCGCCGACGCTGATCCGCACCTTCATGAAGTGGGGCGAGGACATCCCGGCGAAGTACGACCTGTCTTCGCTGCGGGTGCTGGGAAGCGTGGGCGAGCCGATCAACCCCGAAGCCTGGATCTGGTACCGGGAAAAGATCGGCGCGAACAAGACGCCGGTCGTGGACACGTGGTGGCAGACCGAAACCGGCGCGATCATGATCTCGCCGCTGCCCGGCGTCACCGCCGCCAAGCCGGGTTCGGCGCAGCGCGCGCTGCCGGGCATCTCGGCGAAGGTCGTGGACGACACCGGCGCCGAGGTCCCGCACGGCGGCGGCGGATACCTCGTGCTGGACAAGCCGTGGCCGTCGATGCTGCGCGGCGTGTGGGGCGACGACGAGCGCTTCCGCGACACCTACTGGTCCCGTTTCTCCGAGCAGGGCTACTACTTCGCCGGCGACGGCGCGAAGTACGACGGGGACGGCGACATCTGGCTGCTCGGCCGCGTGGACGACGTGATGAACGTGTCCGGGCACCGGATCTCGACCACCGAGGTCGAGTCCGCGCTCGTGTCGCACCCGACGGTCGCCGAGGCCGCGGTCGTCGGCGCGACCGACCCGACCACCGGACAGGGCATCGTCGCGTTCGTGATCCTGCGCGGCAACGCCGTGGACGGCGGCGACGAGGCGGTGCAGGAGCTGCGCAACCACGTCGCCAAGGAGATCGGGCCTATCGCGAAGCCGCGGCAGATCATGGTCGTGGCGGAGCTGCCGAAGACCCGCTCCGGCAAGATCATGCGCCGGCTGCTGCGCGACGTCGCGGAGAACCGGCAGATCGGCGATGTCACCACGCTCGCCGACTCGTCGGTCATGGACCTCATCTCCTCCGGGCTGAACTCCGGCAAGGAGGAGTAAGTTCTTCACCGTCAGGAAGGGGCTCTCCCGGCTGGGAGGGTCCCTTCCTGCATTGATCCCCTGAAAGTGCGGGCATCGAACGCATGTTCTAAGATGCCCGCGTACCCAACCCAGATCCGGGCAAGGAGACGACACGAATGTCCGTGGAAGCCCTGACGCACGACGAGGACACTGCGGCCGGGCCGGCGGCGTCATCGCCGCAGGCCGCCGGCACCCCGGAGGCCCCGGAAGTCGCCGAGCCCACCGCCGCTTCCGCTCCGGAGGCTTCGGGCTCTTCGGACTCCGCCCCGGCGGATGCCTCGAAGCCGGAGTCCGAAGGGTCTTCCGAGACCCCGGCCGTTGATTCGCCGAAGCCGAAGCGCGGCCGCCCGAAGGCCGCGGCGTCGACGGCGAAGAAGACCCGCACGGTGGAGCTGACGCTGACCGTCACCGGCACGGCGGACGGCGAGTGGCAGGCCGAGCTCAAGAACGGCGCCAAGTGGGTCGCGAAGGGCCTGGCAGTCCCGGCCGCGGCGGTCTCGCGTGCGGCGAAGGAACTGCACGACGACCTGTCCGGCCCGATCGACGAGGTCATCAACGCCGCCCGCGAGGCGCAGGCCGCGAAGGTCGCGCAGCTGGAGGCCGAGCTGGAAGCCGCCAAGGCGGCGCTGGCCGAACTCGACAACTGAGCTAGAACCCGGTCGCCCGGGTCCGGTGTCCACTGTGGCTCCGGACCCGGGCGTTCGTCGTTTCAGCCCACCGGCGGCCGTCCGGGCAGCGGGGCTTTGAACTCGATCCACCGGCTGTCGGCGAGCGCCTCGACGTGGTGCCGGACGCCGCGCGGATGCACCACCACGTCGCCCGGTCCGAGTTCGGACCACTCCCCGTCGACCGTGCCGCGCAGCCGCCCTTCCAGCACGTGCACGATGCTGTCGTGGTCGTGGCTGTGCTCGGCCGACGCGACGCCCGCCGGATAACGGATCTCGTACGCCAGGCCGTGCTCCGCGCGCGCCCGTTCCCGGATCAGCCCGGTGCCGCCGCGCAACGGCTTCCCCTCCACCACCGACAACGTCCGCCACTCCCGCTCCATCCCGGCAGCCTATTCGCCCGGTCAGGCAAGGCACAATTCATTGAGGATTGCCTTTCTTAACCGCATTCCAGCACTTCGGGAAATGTCGCGCGGAAACAATTTCCGTGATTGACTGAAGGCGTGACCGAAACAATGGGCGACGCGGTGCACGCGCACGAACCGCACGGGGACGTCGGCGGCAAGCTGAACTGGCTGCGCGCCGGGGTTCTCGGCGCGAACGACGGGATCGTGTCCGTCGCGGGCATCGTCGTGGGCGTGGCCGGGGCCACCACCGACAGCACCACGATTCTCACCGCCGGAATCGCCGGGCTCGTCGCGGGAGCGTTTTCCATGGCGGGCGGGGAATACGTGAGCGTGAGCACCCAGCGCGACACCGAACGCGCGCTGCTGCGGCTCGAGAAGCACGAACTGAAAACGATGCCGGAGGCCGAGGAACGCGAACTCGCGCAGATCTACGAGGACAAGGGCCTCTCGCCGGAGCTGGCGAAGCAGGTCGCGCGCGAGCTGACCGAAAAGGACCCGCTGCAGGCGCACGCGGAAGCCGAACTCGGCATCGACCCGGACAACCTGACCAGCCCGTGGCAGGCGGCGTGGGCTTCGCTGGTGGCGTTCTCCGTCGGCGCGCTGCTGCCGTTGCTGGCGATCGCCTGGACGTCGGTCAGCGTCCGGGTCTGGGCGTGTGCGCTGGCGGTGGTCGTCGGCCTCACGCTCACCGGTTTCGTGAGCGCGAGGCTCGGCAACGCGCAGGTGGGGCGCGCGATCGCCCGCAACGTCGGCGTCGGCGCCCTCACCATGCTCGTCACTTACTTCGTCGGGGTGCTTTTCGGCACCACCGTGGGTTAGTGCACACCCTTCATGAGGCGGCGGATCACCGGAATCAAGGCGAACAGCAGCAGTCCGATCGCGACCGCGACACCGCCGATGATGCTGAAATACGGCACCTCGTCGTGCGGGTCGTAGGACTGCGCGAGCTTGCCCGACAACGCCGTGCCCAGTGACACCGAAAGGAAGTTCAGCGCCACCATCTGCGTGCGGAACGCCTCCGGCGCGAGCTTCGTCGACAGCGAAAGCCCCACCGGCGACAGCATCAGCTCGGCGATGGTGAACACCAGCAGGATGCCGGCGAGCGCGAGCAGCGGGCTGCCGTTCTGCCCGGTGTGCGCCATCGGCAGGAAGAGCAGGAACGCCAGGCCCATGAGGACCGTGCCGAGCACGAACTTCATCGGCGTCGACGGCTGCTTCGGGCCGAGTTTCGTCCAGATCGCCGCGATGATCGGAGCGATCACGATGATGAACACCGGGTTGATCGAGTTGACCCAGGACACCGGCATCGTCCAGCCGAACAGGTCGCGGTCGAGCCGCTGGTCGCTGTAGACCGAGACGACCGTCGCCTGCTGCTGGTACAGCGAGAAGAACGCGGCGCTGGCGATGTACATCGGGATGAACGACAGCACCCGGCTGCGCTCGTCCGAGGTGATCTTCTTGCTGGTCAGGATGGCCAGGAAGTACACGACCGAGATCGCGACGACCACGTAGACGACGACGTCGGCGAGGTTGTCCGGGGTGACCACGCCGGACATGATCAGCGCGACGACCGCGGCGATGATCACCACGGCGACCCCGATCACGAGCGCGCGCTGCGAGGCGGGCAGCGGGTTCGGCACCTCGGACGCCTTCGCGCCCAGATTCTTCCGCCCGATCGTGTACTGGATCAGCCCGAGCGCCATGCCGATCGCGGCGAGGCCGAAGCCGAAGTGGAACCCGAGGTTCTGCTGGGCGAGCCCGGTCAGCAGCGGGCCGATGAACCCGCCGAGGTTGACGCCCATGTAGAAGATCGTGAACCCGGCGTCGCGCCGCTCGTCGCCCTCGGCGTACAGCGTGCCGACCACCGAGGTCGCGTTGCCCTTGAGCCCGCCGGACCCGAGCGCGACGCACGCGAGCCCCACGCCGACACCGGTCAGGCCAGGCAGCACGGCGAGGGCGATGTGCCCGATCATCACGACGATGGCGCTGTAGAACAGCGTGCGCTCGGAGCCGAGCAGCCGGTCGGCGATCCACGCGCCGACGACCGTGGCGAGGTAGACCGTGCCGCCGTACGCGCCGACGATGCCGAGCGCGGCGCTCTGGTCGATCCCCAGTCCGCCCTTGTCGGCCTGGTAGTAGAGGTAGATGGCGAGGATGCCCTGCATCCCGTAGAAGGAGAAGCGCTCCCACATCTCCACGCCGAAGAGGTTCGCCAACCCCCTCGGGTGCCCGAAGAATCTCGTGTCGGCCTGGGCGTCGATAGGGGTGCTCACTACTGCCTCGTCCCTGTATTCAACATCGTTGTCGTTCTCTCCTCGCATGCTAGAAGGCGAACAGGTGAACGAAAAACCGGCGTCAGTATGGACTAGACAACTTGGCTCCCGCGATGGACTGACCTGCGTTTGCGCGCGACGGCCGGCGATGCGAGCGTCATCGGGCAGGCGCGGGTTGCCATTCGTCACAACGGCCGGTAATCGGCGACTGCGGACGGTAAACTGGACATCGGTGTGCCGGGAAGTCTGGTCGGCGGAAGAGCCGTCGTCCCCGCAAGGAGTTTTTCGTGACCCCAGCCCGCGCCGTCGCCGAATTCGCCCGTTTCCTGCGTACGGAAACGACCGGCGGGCTGATCCTGCTCGCCGCCACCGCGGTCGCCCTGATCTGGGCCAACTCGCCGCTCGCCCCCGCTTACGAAGCGCTGCGCGACTTCCAGCTCGGCCCGGAATTCCTGCACCTCAACCTCACTGTCGGCGATTGGGCGAAGGACGGCCTGCTCGCGCTGTTCTTCTTCGTCGCCGGGCTTGAGCTCAAGCGGGAACTGGTGGTCGGCGAGCTGTCCCGGTGGCGTCAGGCGGTGCTGCCGGTGATCGCCGCGGTCGGCGGGATGGTCGTGCCCGCGGTTCTCGCGCTTTCGATCGCCTGGAACACGGCGGAGGTCGACCGGGCGTGGGCGATCCCGGTGGCCACCGATATCGCGTTCGCGCTCGGCGTGCTCGCGCTGACCGCCTCGAACCTGCCCAGCAGCGCGCGGGTGTTCCTGCTTTCCCTTGCCGTGGTGGACGACCTGGGCGCGATTCTTGTCATCGCGATCCTCTTCACCAGCGGTTTCAACCTGATCGCGGCGGCGGTCGCGGTGGTCGCTCTCGGCCTTTACGCCTTCCTGCAGCACAAACGCGTCCGTACCCCGTGGCTGTACGTGCCGCTCGCGCTGATCACCTGGGTCGCGGTGCATTCGGCGGGCATCCACGCGACGATCGCCGGTGTCGCGCTCGGGTTGCTCACTCGCGTTCGCGAGGACGAGGGCGAGGAAGAAGCGCCCGCAGTGCGGCTCGAACACCGGTTGCAGCCTTGGTCCGCCGCAGTCGCGGTTCCGTTGTTCGCCTTGTTCGCCGCGGGGATTTCGGTGAACAGCGACGCGTTGTCGACGGTTTTCACCACCGCGCTGCCGCTGGCTGTCCTCATCGGACTGGTCGTCGGGAAGTTCGTCGGCATCTTCGGCGCGAGCCTGCTGGCTGTGAAGCTGCGCGTAGCGGAAAAGCCCAGCGGGATGAGCTGGCGAGACGTGGCGGCGCTGTCCGTGCTCGGCGGCGTCGGGTTCACCGTCAGCCTGCTGATCGCCGAACTCGCGCTGCCCGCCGAAGCGGCCGAAGTGGCCAAGGCGGCCGTCTTGATCGCGTCCGCGATCGCCTCGCTGACGGCGGCCGTACTGCTCTTGCGGCGCAGCCGGGTGCACGCGAACGCGGACTGATCCCGACACTCCCGCCGGTCCGTCGCGCCTGGGGAACGGCCACGTGGCACGATGACCCAGTGAGCAGCCCCAAACACGAGCGCACCAGCCCCGACGGCGTGGGGGCCGTGCCGTACCTGCCCCTGTCCAGCGACGAGGAAGCCGCGGCGAGCGAACAGTCCATCGGCAAGCTCGTCGGCGACGCCACCCAGCACCTGTCGACGCTGGTCCGCGCCGAAATCGAGCTGGCGAAAGCCGAGCTGGCGCAGGAAGCGAAGAAGGCGCTCAAGGGGACGGTCTTCTTCCTGATCGCCCTCACCGTCTTTCTGTACAGCACCTTCTTCCTGTTCCTGCTGATCGCCGAGGGCCTGTCGGACTGGTGGGGCATCCGCTGGCCCGCGTTCGCGACGGTGTTCGGCCTGATGCTGGTCACCGTGGGCGCGACGGCGTTCCTCGGCTGGCGCAAGGTGAAGAAGCTGCGCGCGCCGGAACGCACGATCAGCAGCGTCAAGGAAACGGCCGAGGCGTTCAAACGCAAGCCGTCCGACGACGACCTGCCCTCGACGCAGGGCTGACGCCAGCCCTCGCCCGGTGGTGGAGCTGACGCCGGACCCGTCGAGCGTGCGGGTCGACGGGCCGTGGACGCATCGCGACGTCTCGGCCAACGGCATCCGCCTGCACGTAGCCGAATGCGGCGAGGGCCCGTTAGTGCTGCTCCTGCACGGTTTCGCTGGCTTCTGGTGGACCTGGCGGCACCAGCTGCCCGCGCTGGCCGACGCCGGTTTCCGCGCGGTAGCGGTAGATCTGCGCGGCTACGGCGACTCAGACAAACCCCCGCGCGGCTACGACGCCTGGACGCTCGCGGGTGACGTAGGCGGCCTGATCAAGGCCTTAGGCGCCCGCCGGGCACACCTGGTCGGCCACGCCTGGGGCGGCATGCTCGCCTGGACAGTCGCCGCCATGCACCCCCGCCTGGTGTCCTCGGTAACCGCGATCGGTGCCGCCCACCCCCTAGCGTTCAAGTCGGCGGTAAAGCGCACGAGCAGCCAAATCCGCGCAGTCGGCCACCTCTTCCGCTTCCAGGTGCCCATGGCCCCGGAAAAATGGCTGGTCCGCGACAACGCCGCAGCGGTAGAAGACTTGTTCGCCAAATGGTCCGGCGAGACCTGGCGCACCTCCGCGGACTTCACCGAGACGATCCCGCCGTTCCGCCAAGCCATGCTGGTCCCCGGCGTCGCACACTCCGCCCTGGAGTACTACCGCTGGGCCTTCCGCGCCCAGTTCCGCGGAGAAGGAAAACGTTTCACCGACGCCGTAAACGCCCGCATCACCGCCCCCGTACTGCAACTCCACGGCGCGGACGACACCTGCATCCTCCCGGAAACCGCGCTGGCCTCAGTCCACTGGGCAGGCCCCCACAGCGAACCGAAGATCTGGCCCACCATCGGCCACTTCCCCCACCTGGAAGACCCAGACCGAGTAACAAAGTCCGTTGTGGACTTCATCCGCTAACCCCAGCCACCGTTCCGTGAGGGGAACCCTCACGAACTCTGATTCCCTCAGGGTTCCCCTCACGGCCCTAAAACCGCACCAACGCCCCCAACCGGCGAGGCACCCACACCCTCCCCCGCACCCCGATACGAAGCCTCCCTGCGGTTCGGGGGTGCTTGTCAAGGCACGCTTTCCCGCCTTGACAAGCACCCCCGAACCGTCAGCACACTCAGGCTTCGGGGTGCCCCACGCACGCACGAGGCGCAATGTCGCCCCCCAGGGCGACGAGCCGCCCCCTCAACTAGCGCAAGCCCCAGTCCCCACCCGAGCAGTCTGCGACGGAGCAGCATCCACCACACTCCGCACCTGGTCCGCAGTCAACGTAAACCCAGTCTCCGGATCCTCCACCGCAGCACCGAACACCACCCCGATCACCTCCCCCTCCGGCGTAATCATCGGCCCGCCAGAATTCCCGCTCCGCACCGTCCCCCGAACAGTGAACACATCCCGCTGCACAGTATTGGCGTCATAAATATCCGGCCCGCGCAAATTGATCCGCCCCCGAACCCGAGCCGGAGTAGCCGTATACGGCCCATCCAACGGATACCCCAGCACCACCGCATTATCCCCAGCCCGCGCAGTCTGCGAAGCAAACGGCAACACCGGCGCCCGCAACCCAGGCACCGCCAGCACCGCAACATCAACCTCAGGATTGAAATAAACCACCCGAGCCCGATAATCCCCCGAAGTCGACTCAATCCCGACCTCGTCAGTCCCCGCCACCACGTGCGCGTTAGTCATAACCCGCTGCGGTGCCACCACAAACCCGCTGCCCTCAAGCGCCCGGGAACAAGACGGCGCGTTCCCCCGAATCTTCACCACGCTCGGATGCACCCGCTTGGCCACCGCGGACACATTGAGCGAAGTATCCGGCGGCGGCGTATCCGCCGAGGGCGCCTTCTCAAACGGTGACAACGCGGACGGAAACCCAGACGCATCCAGCAATTTCCGCAAATCGCTGGGCAGCCCCTGCGCCTCAGCAGGCATCAGGTCATTGACCTCGCCCAGCACCACCGAGGAATTGATCGACTTGGCCAACCCCGGAATCGCCGACACCGTAGTCAACGGATTAGCGACCAACCAGGCGACCACGAACACCGCAGCCGCCTGCAAGATCGCGCCGAGCGTCTTGTCGATGCCGGAAAGCTTGTCCGGATTGATCTTCTGCCGCAGCTTCCGCCCGACCCACACGCCGAGCGTCTCGCCGAGCACGATCAGGAACACGACGACAGCGAACGCGAACGCGACCTTCGCGACCGGGCTGTCGAAGAGACTGATCACGAACGGGGCCAGCTTCACCCCGGCCACGGCGCCCAGCGCGACCCCCACGAGCGCGGGCAGCGCGACGATCACACCCTGGAACGCGCCGGAAACCGCCGCCATGACCGCGAGCAGCAGGACGACGACATCGACCCAGTTCACCGCGCCGTCACTCCTCGATACTGCCGTCCCGGGCCGCCAACCGGCCCTGATGTTCGGCCCACGCTACGTCAAGCTCGCGCACATCGCCGGTGTCCCACTCCCGTTCCCAGCCGCCGAGCGAAAGCAGCACGGACAGCAATCCAGCGGTGAAACCCCAGACGAACAGGCCGTCGACAGTGAACGCCGGCCCCCGCCACGACGCGTCGCCGCGGCGCACGGTGAACCGGTTGGCCGGGTCGGCGAGATCGGCCAGCGAAACCCGGGCGACCGCCGCCGTCTCGGCCGGATCGACCGCGCGCACCGGCGACGGCGTGTGCCAGTGCGCCAGCACCGGCGTGACCGCGAACCTCGACACCGGCACGAACAGCTCCGGCAGCACCGCGACCGGGAGGATTCCCGACGGGTCCACGCCGGTTTCCTCTTCGGCCTCGCGCAGCGCCGTGCCGACCGGGCCGTCGTCGCCGTCCTCCGCGCCGCCGCCCGGGAACGAGACCTGCCCGGCGTGCGAGCCGAGCGTGTCGGCCCGCCGCTGCAGCAGGACGTCCGGACCGTCTCCGCCCGGCCGTTCGCCGAAGAGGATGAGCACCGCAGCGGCCCGGGTCAGCAGGTCTTCCGGCGGGCTGAATCGGGTGAACGCGCGGCTGTCGAGCTCACCGGAGACCTTCACCAGCGGCCGCAGCCATTCCGGCACGGCTTCGGGGTCGACGAGCGGTCCGGTGGTCATGAGTAGTCCTTCACAGCAGCGCGCACCTGGTCAGTGTTGTCGAACAACCGCGGGTTCGCGATGAACCGGACCTGGCCGTCCGCGGTGACCAGGTACGACGCGGGCAACGACGAGGGAGCCTTGAGCGCGGTGCGGATGGGACCGGTCTGGCCGTCGCCGTCGTACAGCGACGGAAGGTGCACGCCGAGTCGCTCGAACAGACCGAGACCCTCCGCGGCCGGGCTCGCGACCTGCACGCCGATCACGCGCACCGCACCCGGCTCAGCGGCGTACCGCTGCAGCACTGGCAGCTCGGTCCGGCAGGGCTGGCACCACGACGCCCACACGTTGACCAGCACCGGGCCGCCGCCGAGGACCTTGCCGACGTCCACGCGGGACCCGTCGCCGAGGCAGTCCGCCTCGATCCCGGACAGCTGGCCGACCTCCTTCGCCGCGGCCGGCGGGCAAGCCTGCAGCTTCGCTGCCGCGCGCGCGGCAGTGAGGTCGCCGGACGCGGGTGGCGCTGAGGTCGAATCACCGCCGCGCAGCGTCAGGACCGCGACCAGCGCGGCCACCACCAGCACCGCGACCCCGAGCGCCCATTTGGTGACCGCAGTCACCCGCGCGCCGCCAGCTCGAGAATGTGGTCCCGCTCCGGGCCCTTGACGAATTTCGCGGCCGCTTCGAACTCAGTCGGCCCGGCGCCGAACGACGGGCAGTCCTTGCGCAGCGGACACGCCCCGCAGGCCGGTTTCCGCGCGTGGCACACGCGGCGGCCGTGGAAAATCACGCGGTGGGACAGCATGGTCCACTCTTTCCGCGGGATCAGCTCGCCGACCGCGTGTTCGACCTTGACCGGATCCTCCTCGGCGGTCCAGCCCCAGCGCCGCACGAGACGGCCGAAGTGAGTGTCCACTGTGATTCCCGGCACGTCGAAAGCGTTGCCGAGCACGACATTCGCGGTCTTGCGGCCGACCCCGGGCAGCGTGACGAGGTCTTCCAGCTTGTTCGGCACCTCGCCGCCGTAGCGCTCCACGAGCGCCGCGCCGAGACCCATCAGCGAATTCGCCTTGGCCCGGAAAAACCCGGTCGTGCGCAGGTATTCCTCGAGTTCGGCGCGTTCGGCCCCGGCGTAATCGGCGGCGGTGCGGTACTTCTTGAACAACGCGGGCGTGACCAGGTTCACCCGCACGTCCGTGGTCTGCGCCGACAACACCACCGCGACCAGCAGTTCCAGCGGATTCGTGAAATCCAGCTCGGCTTTCGCGTCCGGATAAACCTCGTCGAGGCAACGTTTCATCCGCCGGGCGCGTCTCACGAGAGCGAGCCGGCTTTCTTCGCGGTCCGCGCGGGGCCCGTTCGGGAGAGCAGGGGGCACCCCGATAGCCTACGGGCGCGTCGGACGAGCCGGTCGGGAGCATCCGCCGGTGGACGGCCGAACCGCCAGAGCACCACCTCTGCGGGCCGCGCGTCCGCCCTGAGCGAGGATCTGGAGTTCCATGACCGAGTGCGTCACCGACAACAGCGGAGCCGTGGCATGACCGTCTGGTTCGTGATCTTGGTCCCGCTGGTGATCATGTTCTTCGCGTTGTTCATGGAGCGGGTCGAGAGCAGGCTCAAGCACGTCGCGGTGCAGGAGAACGAGGTCGAGGAGTTCCTGGAGCAGGCCCAGCCCAACGAGGTCAGGGCACTGTACGGGCACGGGATCGGCCGCGCGCTCGAGCTGTTCCGGCTGCGCCGGCTCGGCGGACGGGCAGCCAGGCTACGCGCGCGCAAGGTGCGGAGTTAGGCTGCTCAGTCGGACGTGATCGTTCCAGGCAGCCGCGCCGCGCGCGGCGAGCTGACGAGCGATCCGCCCGACACGCCCTAGACTGACGCGAAAGTGATCGGCGACACTGCCTTCGACCTGCGAAGGAAGTGATCGTTTCTCGACGAGGAGGCACCCGAGGTGGACGAAACCCTGGCCCGTGCGGGCATTTTCCAGGGTGTGGAGCCGGCAGCGGCGGAGGCGCTGGCCCAGACCTTGGAATCCGTGGAGTTCCCCCGCGGCCATGTCATCTTCAACGAGGGCGAGCCGGGCGACCGGCTGTACATCATCCAGTCCGGCAAGGTGAAGATCGGCCGCAAGTCCCCGGACGGCCGCGAGAACCTGCTGTGGATCGCCGGTCCGTCCGACATGTTCGGCGAACTGTCCATCTTCGACCCCGGTCCGCGCACGTCCGGCGCCACGACTGTCACCGAGGTCCGCGCGGTCACCATGGACCGCCCGGCGCTGCGGCAGTGGATCGCCACCCGCCCGGAGATCGCCGAGCAGCTGCTGCGCGTCGTCGCGCGCCGCCTGCGCCGCACGAACAACATGGTCGCGGAACTGATCTTCACCGACGTCCCCGGCCGCGTGGCCCGCGCGCTGCTGCAGCTGGCGCAGCGTTTCGGCAGCCAGGAGGCGGGCCTGCTGCGGGTCACTCACGACCTGACGCAGGAAGAGATCGCCCAGTACGTCGGCGCGTCCCGCGAGACCGTCAACAAGGCTCTGGCCGACTTCGCCCACCGCGGCTGGCTGCGGCTCGAGGGCAAGAGCGTGCTGATCCTGGACCCGGAGCGGCTCGCTCGCCGCGCTCGCTGATCTTCCCCCGAGCGGGTTAATCCGCGCGGATTTTTCGAAGGCCACCTCCTCCTGGGGGTGGCCTTCGTGCGTGTGCACCGGTCCGTCCCCCACAAGGGCGGGATCTCTCCGCCGCCCCGTGTCGCCACCGGTTTCGGGTCGCCCGAGCAGGAAAATGACAAGGAGCCGGGCGCCACCCCCGACGTGGCGCACCGGCTCCTCGCCTGCGCACGGATCATCCCCCGACGACCCGCGCTCCCCGCCCTCCGGACCAGGCCCCGACCCATATGCCGGAGGGAGCTGGGTGCTGCAGTGTTGTGCCAACCCCATGAGGGGTGTCTTTCAACCATCATGGCCAAAACTCACGAATTCAAGGCCATTCACCCTCAAGGACGCCAAGACCGCGTCTTCGTTGCACTAGTTCACGAAGAATCCAGCTGGTGTTATCGGATCGAGACCTCGCCGTCATGCAGCCGGTCGACCACCGCCGCCGGGGCGGGCTGCTCGACGATCTGGGCGGCTAGGCCCTCGGCGGACTCCCGGTAGGAACGCTCGGCGAGCACGCTCCGGACCGCGTCGCGAATTCCGTCGCCGGACTCGACCGCGATCCCGGCTTCCGCGGCCTGAATCTGCGCGGCGACTTCGAAATGATCAGTCGCCAACGGCAAAACCACCACCGGCACCCCGTGCGCGAGCGCACCGAGCACAGTCGCCGAACCGCCGTGGCAGACCACCGCGTCGACGGCGGGCAGCAGTTGCGTCTGCGGCACGAACTGCTCGATTCGCACGTGGTCCGGTTGCGCACCGAACCGGCCGGCGTCGCCGTCCCGGCCAATCGTCGCCACGACGTTCACCGGCTCGTCGCGCAGCGCGGCCACCATTCCTTCCAGCACTCCGGGCCGCGCGTTGTGGGTGGTGCCGAGGGTGACGTAGACGGTCCGGTCGTACGGCAGCCCGTCGAGCACCGCCGGAGGCGGACCGGGCGTCGGCACCACGCCAGCGGGCTGGAGCGGCCAGCGCGTCGGGTACTCCCAGGCGACGTCCGCCGGGCACAATCCCTCCGGCCAGAAGTCCAGGTACGGCACGGTTTCGCGCGGCGGCAACTCCTCAAGGCCGCGCTCGCGGACCAGGCCGTTGGCGACTTCCCAGGCTCGTTCCATCGTCGCGGCGGACTTCGGCGGGCCGATCGCGTGCATCGCGTACGGCACGCCAACCAGGCACGCGGCCATCACCGCCGCGCGTTCGGCGAGGTTGGAGATGACGAGGTCCGGCCGCCAGTCGCGGACGAACTCGACCATGTCGTCGAGCCGCGCGGCCGCGCCGAGACCGACCAGGTACTCGGCGACCAGGTGGGAGAGCCGCTCGTCCGCGGTCATCCCGGCCATCTCTTCGCGAGCCCGCTGCCACCTCCCAGCGGCGGCGGCAGGGTCGCTCGGCCGTCCCACCGATACCGCTTGCAGACCGGTGTTTTCGAGGTGCCGCATGGCTTCGGGACCGGTCACGAACGCGACCTCGTCGCCCGCGGCTCGCGCCGCTTGGGCGAGCGGAAGCATCGGCGCGAGATGGCTGTATCCGGCTCCGGAGGAGAACATCAGCCGCATCGCGCGAGCGTACTGACTGACCCGATCGGGCGTGACCAAGATGACCGGAAAATAACTGGTACCTGCGTACCAATTTCGCCATACTAGTACGCGTGTCCCAGTCTGCCCACACCGAAGGCCGCACCACGCTCGCCGACTACCGCGCCGCATTGACCGCACCTGGCTCTCGCGGCCCGGTGATCGCGTCGATCCTGGCCCGGCTCCCGATCGCGATGATCGGCATTTCCGCGCTGCTGTACGTGCAGCGCGAGACCGGTTCGTTCGCCGCGGCCGGGCTGGTCTCGGCGAGTTCGCTCGCCGGGGTCTCGGTGGGCGCGGTCGTGCAGGGCAGGCTGATCGACCGGTTCGGGCCGAGCCGTCCGCTGCTCGTCGTCGCCGCCGTGTTCGCGCTGTCGATGGCGTCGCTCGCGGTCGCGATCGAGGCGCATCAGCCGACGTTCGTGCTGATCCCGCTGGCCGCCGCGACCGGGCTTTCGGAGCCGATGGTCGGGTCCGCGTCGCGGGCACTGTGGACGAAAATCCTGCCGGAAGGGCCAGCACGCAACGCCGCGCTGTCGTATGAGGCGATCAGCATGGAGGTCTTCTTCATTCTCGGCCCGGGCATCGCGGGCCTGCTGATCACCGCGCCGTGGGCGGGCACCGGCATGGTCGTCGGTTCGATCACCATGGTCACCGGCGCGGTGCTGTTCGCGCTGAACCCGACCGTGCGCGCGTGGGGTCCGGCCCCGAAGGCCAAGACGCCGCTGCTCGGCGCGCTGGCCAGCCCCGGGATGCGGACGCTCGCGGTGGCGGCGCTCGGTTTCGGCGTCGTGATCGGGTTTGTGGAGGTCGCCGTCCCGGCCGCCGCGACGGAATCCGGTCACCCCTCGCTCAGCGGTTTGCTGCTGTCCGCGTGGTCGTTGAGTTCGGTGGCGTTCGGTGTCGCCTACAGCCTGCACCCGTGGCCCCGGCGGCTTGGCTTGCGCCTGCCGGTTCTGCTGGGCGGTTTCGGCGCTTTCGTTGCGCTGCTTGCCCTTCCGTCGAGCCTGTGGGCCTTGGCCCTGCTGATGCTGCTGGCCGGCGCGATGATCACGCCCCAGTCGACGACGCACTCCGCGGCCATTGAGGTCGTCGCTCCGCGCGGCACCGCGGCCGAGGCGTTCGGCTGGGTCCTCACGGCGGTCACGCTGGGACTCGCGGCTGGCCAGTCGGTGAGCGGCTATCTCGTGGAGCATTCCGGTACTGCTTCGGCATTTTTGGCTGCTGGGGTGGCAGGTGTCGCGCTGGCCGGTGTGGTGTGGCTGCTGCGGGGGACCGTGCGGGCTGCTTCGCCCGCGGTCGACGATGCTCTCGTCGGCGCCGCCAGCTAAGCACCGGCTGTTGCTCGCTGCTGGCAGTACTCTCCGACACTGCTAACTAGGCATTTCCGCAGCTCAGCGGCTTCTCTGGCGTTTTTGTCGGTGGTCGCCGCTACTTTGCGTGGCATGGATCTCACATCCTTCGTGCGGCCGCTAGCGACGGTCGTGACCGCTGCGGCCCGACTCTTGTCGAGGCAAGCCCGCCTGCGTTTGCGGGCGAACCCCGACGGCCTCGTGGTATCCGGCAACGACCGCGACCTGGCCGTCCAGCTGTCCTGCCCGGCGACCACGCATCTTGACGGCGAGGTCGTAGTGCCAGCCGCACCCTTCGCCGAAACGATCCGGATGCTGGATGTCGACCAGGTCCGCTTGGCCGTCGAAGGAACCCGCCTCGCGATCCGGACGGACAACGCCCGCTTCGCCCTGCCGCTGCTCGACCGCGACCTGCACCATGATCGAGAACCGCCACCCCTTCTGTCCAAAGTAGACGGTACTGCTCTCGGCGAGGCTCTGCGCACCGTCGCCGGCACTGCCGCGAAGGACGACGCGCTGCCGGTATTCACCGGCGTACGCGTGCAATCAATCGGCGACGAGCTATGTCTGACCGCCTCAGACCGTTACCGGATGGCCGTAGCCCGCTTGCCACTGCGCGAGGTCCGAGAGCCCATCGACGTCCTTGTCCCAGCCACCTTGCTGACCGAAGCCGCCCGCCACAGCGCCGGTGCCATGGGATTGCACGCCGACCGCGGCCACTTCGCCCTGAGCTGGCCCGGCGGAACCGTCACGACAGCGGTCCTCGATGCAGGCTTCCTCTCCGCGGACGCCATCCCGTCCGATGCCATCGACACGGAAGTCGAAGTGGGCGCCGACGAACTGGCCGCCGCCGTCCGCCGAGTTGGGGTCTACTCCGAGGACCGCCGTGTCCTGACCCTGGAAGTCGGCGATGCCCACCTCCGCCTGGCCAGCACGCGACAAGACACCGGCGAAGCGGAGGAACTCCTCAAGGCAAACGTTTGCGGCGGCCGGACGTCGCCGTCCTTCCAGGCGCGGTATCTGCTCGACGCACTCGCCCCGTTCAGCGGGGAACGAGTACGGCTGGCGATCCAACCAGGGCTGCGGGCGTGTGTCTTGACTTCGGCCGACGCGGAGGAACGGGAGGTGGGATTGAAGTACTACTTGATGCCGCTGCTGTCCCGGTGACCTGGCGGGCTGCGGTCGGTCCGGAGTGGGCTGGCGCTGAGCGGGTGCGGTCACTGAGGACTCGGCGCAGGTGCCGCGCCGGAGCTGAGGCCCCCGAGATTGGCGGGGGAGACGCCGCGCCGTCGAGTCCGGGTGAATCAGCAGCGGCATGGGTCCCAGCGCACAGGGTCGCGCCCGGTGTTGAGCCCACCCGGGATGGGTGGGTCGAGACGACGCACCGCCGAGCCGTGAGGAGCCAGCAGCAACGTAGATCCGCCGCACAGCACCGCGCCCGGAGCTGAGCCCGCTCAGGATGGTCGAGTGCGAGATCCGACTCGTGCTGACCGAAAGCACGGCGCTCGCCGTGCAGCGCCACGCCCGGAGCTGAGCCCACCCCGGATCGCCAGGCGCGAGAGCCGACTCGTGCCGAGCCGGAACCGCACGAAGTTCACCGTGCAGCGCCATGGCCGAAGCTGAGCCCACCCCGCATCGCCGGGTGCAAGATCCGACTCGCGCCGAGCCGAAAACGCACGGTGTCCGCCGTGCAGCGCCACGCCGGAAGCCGAGCCCACCCCGGATCGCCGGAGCGAGATGACGCATTGCCGAGCCGTGCCGGGCCGGAATCAGTCCCGGATTCACCGCACTCTGCCATGCCCGGAGCCGAGGCCGCTTGGAGTGGCCGAGCGAGGTGGCGCACCACCAAGCCGTGGGGAGCCAGCAACACGCATCCCGCCGCACAGCGCCGAGCGCGGAGTGGAGCCATGGCCAGGAGCGAGGCTGGGCCGGGGAGCCGCAATGCGGAACCGAGCGCAGCGGAACTGGGCCTGAGCCAACACGCCAGAGGTGCAGCCAGTTCGTGGCGGTTCTGGCCCCTGCTGCCGGGAAACCAGCACGAGTGTGCGCCGACCAGCCAACCCAATGCCCATCCACCAGCGGGCGCTGCCCAGTGCCGCCCACGGCCAAAGCCCGCGGAGGAAACCGTCCTCAGGCAGCCGTCTCCGCCGCTACCGCGGCCTTGACCTCGTCGAAGGTCGGGTTCACCAGCGCGGTCGAGCCGACGATCACCGTGGGCACCGTCTCGTTGCCGTTCGCTACCTCGCGCACTCGCTCGGCCGCGCCCGGCTCTTCCCAGATGTTGATTTCCCGGACCGGCAGGCCGCTTTCCATCAGCGGTCGGCGCAGCGCCGAGCAGAAGCCGCAGCCTGGGCGCCAGTAGAACTCGACCTCGACGTTGCTCATTGTCCGTCCTCCGAAGAAGCCCGTAGGTATTCCAGTTGTGCGCGCACGCTCGCCTCGGCCGGCGCCCACAGCGCACGGTCGACGTCGGCGTAGACGACCTCGACCACCTGCCGCGGCGTCGCGTTTTCGCCGAGCGTTCCCAAGGCGGAACGCACCTGATCCAGGCGCTGTTCCCGATGCGCCAGATACTCCCGTGCGGTCGCGGGCAGATCCGGCAGCTCCGGGCCGTGGCCGGGCAGGCCGGGAGTGCCAGCGGGCAGCGCGATCAGTTTGCGCAGCGAGCGCAGGTAGTCGCCCAGGTCGTGCAACACCGTCGTGCCTCGGCCGAGGATCGTGTCCCCGGTCAGGATCTGGCCCGCCACCAGCAACGACACCGAATCGTCGGTGTGGCCGGGGGTGTGCAGGACACGGAACTCCAGGCCGCCCGCGGTGAAGGCGTCGTCGTCGGCGAAGGGGGGCGCATCGATGCAGAGGGAAGCGTCGAAGGCTCGTACCGGGGCACCCGTTTTCGAGGCGAACCAGGGCGCGCCTTCGGCGTGGTCCGGATGGTGGTGCGTCAGCAGGATCAGCTCGACGGGACCGACCGCGGCGAGTTTTTCCAGGTGCTCCAGGTCGTGGTAGCCGGGGTCGACGACCACTGCGGCCGAGGCGTCGGGCGCGCGCAACACCCAGGTGTTGGTGCCCTCCAACGTCATTGTCGACGGATTGTTCTCCAGCAGCACCGACGCGGTCTCGGAAACACGGCGCAGCACGCCATAAGCGGGGGCGGTCACTCAGGACTCCGAAGTATCGAGGACAACGCGGATGTTCTCGCCGTCCCGGACCAGGGTCGGCACGGTCTTCACGATCTCGCGCGGCTGCCCGAGCACCGCGTCCGCGGTCGAGAACTCGGCGAGTTCGACGAGGGTCAGCCAGGTCGGCGGCATCAGGGTGCGACGGCCTTCGCGCGCGTCCGCGACCGCCTCGGCGGGCGGCTGCCAACCGGCGGCGGCCGCTTCGGAGGTAGCGCCGTCCGCGCGCTGGCCTTCGGGCAATTTCGCGACGAAGAAACGGGTGTCGTATCGACGCTTCTCCTGCGGCGGCGTGACCCAGTGCGCGTACGGGTGCAGCAGGTCCGCGCGCAACGTGAGCCCGGCGTCGGCGAGGAATCCGGCGAGCGAGATTTCCCGTGATTCCAAGGCTTTCCGCGCTTCGTGATATGGCGTGACGTCGGCGACCACCGCGTCCTCGGTCCCCGCCAGCAGCACGCCGGACTCCTCGAACGTCTCCCGCACGGCAGCACAGACGAGCGCGCGGGCGAGGCTTTCGTCGCAGGTGAACTGCTCGGCCCACCACGACGGCGGCGGCCCGGCCCAGGCCACGGAGGCGTCGGCGTCGCGCGGATCCACCCCGCCGCCAGGGAACACCGTCATCCCGCCGGCGAACGCCATGCCCATCACGCGATGCTGGAGGAAGACCTCCATGCCGTCCGAAGCGTCTCGCAGCAGGATCACCGTGGCGGCGTCCTTCGGGGTCGCCGGCGGGCCATCCGCGTTGTCCCGGATCGCGATGCCGGGACGGGCGGGGATGTCGAAAACGAATTCACGCGGCCGTTCCACCCGGGCAACATACCTCGCAATCCGTACGCGTCGCGGATTACTTGTGTCACCTCGCGGCAGGTCCATGAGGGGTCCCTCCCGGCCGGGACAGTGGAAGGCCCCTCGCAGGAATCGCGAGGGGCCTTCCACCGAAACCACAGGTGCTCAGGACCAGTGCTGGTCCCCGCCCGAACGGGACGCGCCGTTGAGCCGCAACCGGGCGGCCTCGGCACGCTCGCGCTCAGCCAGTTCCTCGTGCAGCTCGCGCAGCAGCGCACGGTCGCGTTCGGAAAGGCTCGGATCGTCCAGATCCAGCGCGGGCAGCTCGACCACCTCGTGCATGCTCGGCTTGCCCGCGGCGATCTCGCGACCCTTCTCCGGGTCCTCAGCCAGCGCCCGCCGCAGCTGCGCGACCTCGGACGGCGTCAGGTCCGACGTGCGCTCGGCACGCGTCTCCGACCCGGCTGTCCGCGGCCGGTCCGAAGACGACGCGGGTTCAGCCGGCTGCTCCGGCATCGCGACCGGTTGTGCGGGCACGGCCTGCACGATCGGCACAACGGGCGCGACCGGCACCACCGGCTCGGCGGCGGCGACCGGTTCCGGTTCGGGCTGGCGGTGACCGTGGCGGCTCGGCGCTTCCGAGACCGGTTCGGGCACCGGAGCCGAAGCGGGAGCCGGGGCACTGCGCTGCGGCGTCGCCTCCGGCCGGTAGTCCGGGGCCGAATGCGTGCTGCCGGTGACCCACACCGGGCTGGCGACGGCGCCCGCGGCCTGGTGGTAATCCGACTGCGGGATCCCCGGGCCGCTCACCTCGACGACCGAGCGGATGCCCGCCCGGCGCAGCGCGGTGTCGACGCGGAACGCGACCGCGGGCGGGTTGCCCTCGGGACCGAGTTCGACCAGCACGACCCGCTGCGGCAGCGCGCCCGGCACGCTGCCCGCCGGGGTGTTGCGCCACACCGCGTGCACCGAACGCACGTCGGGCAGCACCTGCAGGGTGCGGTCGAGCGCCTCGGCGAGACCGAACTCGGGCTGGTTGTCGCCGGTGAACCGGTGCGTGTGCATCGGCTCGTGGTCGGTGACCAGCAGGTCGTTCGCGAGCGTCGCGTCCGACCGGCTCATCTCGAGCACCAGCGCGAGCTCGCGCTGTTCGGCCTCGCTCACCGGGATCCGGCCCGCGATCAACGTGCCGGTGGTGAGTTCCACCGCCTCGTCGATGTGGGCCCGGGCGATCAGTTCCCGCGCTTCGGTGAGCGCGCTGTCGTCGATGCGGCCCGCCAGGGCCAGCAACAAGTTATGCAGGCGCAGGGGCACCGAGAACCCGTCCATCGGGCCGTCGTGAACCTCCACCATGGCTCTGCTCCTCCCAGCTCGCCTGGCGGCAACGAGCGTTAAGCGGCGACAAGTCGATGACCGGCGCCCGCGGCGCCTACGCAGACCAGCTCGGACTCGGCGAGCGCGGCCCGGTGGTACCCGGGAAGGTCGAAGCGCGGCGGGATGACCTCGACGCTGGGCTCCTCGTCCCCCATGACCCGCAGCACCCGCTGCAGTTCACCGGTGAGCCGGGGCTGCCCCGCGGTCGCCGTCACCAGCAGGACTCGCTTCGCCCCGCTCTCGCCGGCGGTGCCGAGGCGCCGCCAGCTCTGCCGTACTTCCCCCACATCCGCGCGTCCACGCAACGTCGCGTGGAGCAAGACGGACACAGAGTCGACGGAGTTCACCCATTCGGGCGCACTCTGCGTGAATGTGTACCGGGTCTCGGTGACGTCGTCTACCCCCAGCGTGGAACTGACCTGGTGCCAGTCTGCGCCGTGCGGGATCAGACCGGCCACGAGCAGGCGGTACTCCGCCTGGTCCAAATCGATCCTGTGCTTGAGCAAAGACCTCGGCAGGGTCCGCGCGAGCGTCCCCATCGCGCCTTCGCCGAGCCAATCGCGGAAACGCCACAGCAGCTGGTCGGGGGTGCGGCCGGCGAGCCGCAGCAGCAGTTCGTGCAGGGACTGTTCGATGTCGGGGTCCATCACTCCACCTCCACGATCAGTTCGACTTCCACCGGCGACGCGATCGGAAGCTCCGCGACGCCGACGGCCGACCGGGCGTGCACCCCGGCGTCGCCGAAGATCTCGCCGAGCAGCTCGGACGCCCCGTTCACGACCGCGGGCTGGCCGGTGAAGCCCTCCGCGGACGCGACGAACCCGACCACCTTGACAATCCGGACAACAGAGTCAATGCCGACGAGGGCGTGCACCGCGGCCAGCGCGTTGAGCGTCGCCGTGCGGGCGTAGCCCTTGGCTTCCTCCGGGCTGATCTCGCCGCCGACCTTGCCGGTCGCGGCGAGCTTGCCGTCGACGAACGGCAGCTGGCCGGAGGTGTAGACGTGCGAGCCGGTGCGCACGGCCGGCACGTACGCGGCCAGCGGTGCGGCGACTCCGGGCAGTTCGATGCCGAGCTCGGCGAGCCGGTCGCTCCAGGTCAACGCCGCCCCCTCAGCTCTTCGGCCGCTTCAGGTACGCGACGTGCTGTTCGCCGCTCGGGTTCGGCAGCACGGTCACCAGCTCCCAGCCGTCCTCGCCCCACTGGTCGAGAATCTGCTTCGTCGCGTGGATCAGCAGCGGGACGGTGGCGTACTCCCATTTGGTCGCACTCATGACTCGGGAGCGTAACCAAGCAGGCAAGACCCCTCCGGACCGCGGCTCCCGAAAGCTCGTCACCCGTCCAGGGGACAGCCTGGCTGAGCAGCCGAGTGTGGGTCACTTCACATCCGATTGTCGCTCGCTAGCGTGGGCACGTGGAGACCTGGCGGATCATCGCGACCGTGCTGCTCGCCGTGGCCGGGGTGCCGCTCGTGCTGGCCGTGATGGCCAAGACGCGGGACCGGGTGAACGATTCGGGCCAGGTGGCCATTTCCGGCGCGGTCACCCTCACCGGGCTGATCGTGGTGGCAGTGCTCACGCTGACCGTGCTGCCCGCCTTGGTGACCTGGATCGTCGTCGCGGTGGTCGCCGCTGCGGTCAGCGTCATGATGCTGGCCAGCTGAGCACCGGTTTAGTGTTGGGGACGTGACCACACCCTCCGCTGGCTGGACCGACGAGCTCGCCAGGGCCCGGCTGCATTTCGTCACCGGCAAGGGCGGAACCGGCAAGACCACGCTCGCCGCGGCGCTGGGTCTCGCGCTCGCCGCGGGCGGCCGCCGGGTCCTGCTGATCGAGGTCGAGGGCCGCCAGGGAATCGCGCAGCTCTTCGACACCGAACCGCTGCCGTACGCGGAACAGCGGATCGCGTCGGTGCCCGGCGGCGGCGAACTGCGCGCGCTGCACATCGACGTCGAAGCAGCGCTGCTCGAATACTTCGAAATGTTCTACAACCTCGGTTTCGCCGGGCGGACGCTGCGCCGGATGGGGGCGATCGAGTTCGCCACCACGCTCGCGCCGGGCCTTCGCGACGTGCTGCTCACCGGCAAGATCAAGGAATGCGTCGGGCGCACGGAATCCGACGGCCGTCACACCTACGACGCGGTCGTGGTCGACTCGCCGCCGACCGGGCGCGTGGTGAAGTTCCTCGACGTCACCAAGGCCCTCACCGATCTGGCCAAGACCGGCCCGATCCGCGGCCAGGCCGACGGCGTCGTCCGGCTGCTGCATTCCGGCGAGACCGCCGTGCACCTCACCACGCTGCTGGAGGAGATGCCGGTGCGCGAGACCGTCGAGGCGGTGGCCGAACTGGACGGAGCCGACCTGCGGCCGGGCGCGGTGCTGGTGAACCGGGTCCGCCCACCGCGGCTGCCCGCGCGCTCGGTGACCGCCGCCGCCGACGGCCGGGTGGACGCCGACCGGGTGCGCTCCGGGCTCGCCTCGGCCGGGCTGAACCTGCCGGAGGCGACGCTGGAGGCGCTCGTGGAGGAGACCGTGGAGCACGCCGTCCGCGTCGCCGCCGAACAGCGGGCCCGCGAACAGCTCGCCGAGGCCGATCTGCCGACGCTGGAGCTGCCGGACCTCACCGACGGCATCGACGTCGCCGCGCTCTACGAACTCGCCGAAACGCTGCAGGAACAGGGGGTGCGCTGATGCCCGCCGACACGGCGCTCGACGTCGACGCCCTCCTCGACGACCCGGCCAGCCGCGTGATCGTGTGCTGCGGTTCCGGCGGCGTCGGCAAGACCACCACCGCGGCGGCGCTCGCGCTGCGGGCCGCCGAACGCGGCAGGCAGACCGTGGTGCTCACGATCGACCCGGCACGCAGGCTGGCGCAGGCGCTCGGGCTGCGCGAACTGGGCAATCACCCGAAGCAGGTGCGGGTCGAGGGCTTCGAGCCCAAGGGCGAACTGTGGGCGATGATGCTCGACATGCGCCGCACGTTCGACGACATGGTGCGCGTGCACGCCGGTCCGGAGCGGGCCGAGCAGCTGCTGCAGAACCCCTTCTACCAGACCATTTCCACGTCGTTCTCCGGCACGCAGGAGTACATGGCGATGGAGAAGCTCGGCCAGCTCGCGGCGACCGACGAATGGGATCTGATCATCGTCGACACGCCGCCGAGCCGGTCCGCGCTCGACTTCCTGGACGCGCCGACCCGGCTGTCCACCGCGCTCGACGGCCGGATGATCCGGCTGCTCACCGGTCCGGCGAAGGCAGGCGGCTGGGGTCTGCGCAAGGTGGTCAGCGCCGGGTTCTCGATGTTCGCGAAGGCCGTGTCGACAATCATCGGCGGTCAGCTGCTCGCCGACGCGTCGGCGTTCATGCAGGCCTTCGACAGCATGTTCGGCGGATTCCGCGAACGCGCGCGCAAGACCGCCGAGCTGCTGCGGTCGTCGGGCACGTCGTTCCTGGTGGTGGCCGCGCCGGAGCCGGACGCGCTGCGCGAGGCGTCCTACTTCGTGGAGCGCCTGGCCGGCGAGTCAATGCCGCTGGCCGGCTTGGTCGCCAACCGCACGCACCCGGTGCTCGCGCCGCTGTCCGCGACCGAAGCGCTGACCGCCGCCGAGTCGGTGCAGAACGCGCCGCTCGCCGAGGCCGTGCTGCGGCTGCACGCCGACCGGGTCGCGCTGGCCGAACGGGAAAACCGCCTGCTCGCGCGCTTCACCCGCGCGCATCCGGAAGTACCGCTGACCCGGGTGCCCGCGCTCGCCGGTGACGTGCACGACCTGGAAGGCCTGCGCGACATCGGAGTGAAACTGGCGTCGTGAGCGGCAATCCCGGCGCTACCCGGGATTGCCGCTCACGAGAAGCCTCAGCCCGCCGCGGCGGCCAGCGCGTCCCGCTTGGCCGCTTCGAGCAGGTCAGTCCAGCTGGTCACGTCCGGACGACGGCGCAGCAGGGCGCGCCGCTCCCGTTCCGTCATCCCGCCCCAGACCCCGAAATTGATCCGGCCGTCGAGTGCCTCGGCGAGGCATTCGGTGCGGACCGGGCACCCCATGCACACGGCTTTCGCCCTGTTCTGTTCGGCGCCTCGCACGAACAACCCGTCGGGATCAGCGTCCCGGCACGAGGCGTCGACCCGCCAGCCAACCTGATTGGTTTGCATACCCCCAGCTCCCTCATCTGGTGTATGGCACCAGCGAAGGCGAAGCTCCCGCTCCCACCCCCGCGAGCGTTTCCCACTGCGCCGCACGTCGGTGACGGCACCTCCCCGGTGCCGCTGCCGCTTTCCGGACCAGCCAGGCTCCCACCCGGACTGCTCCGTCTGTCGGCATCTACGTGAGACGTTGACGGACTGTAGGGTCCCTCGGTTCCCTCCGTCGAGACCTAGCATGCATTCCGTTACCTGAGGTCACGTCACGGGGTCCCGTTAATGATCGCTTCCGGGGGCGCGCGGGCGTTAGGTCACGAAGGCGACACGGGCCTTCAGTACCCTGGCCTTCGTGCGCAAAACGGATGGTCTTTTCAAGCTCCTCGGCCTGTGCCTGCTGGCAGGGGTGCTGGTCGCGGGGATCCTGTTCCCGGTGGTGGGCGCCGCGGGTGTCGTGTCCAACCAGGCGAGCGAGACGGTCGACAAAACGTCTTCCGACCTCGCCGACATCCCGCCGCCGCTGGTGACGACTGTCACCGACTCCGGTGGCAAGCCGATCGCGACGCTGTACGACCAGTACCGCATCCCGGTCCGCCCGGACCAGATCAACCCGGCGCTCAAGTGGGCGCTGCTGTCCGCCGAGGACAAGGCGTTCTACGAGCACCACGGGGTGAACTGGGGCCGGACGCTGCGCGCCGCCGTCTCCAACACCGCGGGCGGGGACACGCAGGGCGCCTCGACGATCACGCAGCAGTACGTGAAGAACTATTTGATCAACGTCGTCTACCGGAACGACAAGAACGGGCAGGCCAAGGCGCAGGAACAGTCGCTCTCGCGCAAGCTCAAGGAAGCCCGGATCGCGATCAACCTCGAGACCAAGCTCTCGAAGGACCAGATCCTCGCCGGCTACCTCAACATCGTCGAGTTCTCCCGGAAGATCTATGGGGTCGGAGCGGCCGCGCACGCCTACTTCAACACCACGCCGGAGAACCTGACCGTGCCGCAGGCCGCGCTGCTCGCCGGCATCGTGAACAACCCGATCGTCCTCGACCCGTGGAACCACCCGGACAAGGCGACGAAGCGGCGCAACCTGGTGCTCGACCGCATGGTCAGCAACCAGAAACTGGCGAAGGCGGACGCGGACAAGTTCAAGGCGGAACCGCTCGGCGTAGTGCCGGACACCCCGCAGAAGCCCGCGTCGAACTGCACCGGCGCGGGACCGGAGAACGGCTTCTTCTGCCAGTACGTCGAGGATTACCTGATCAAGGCCGGAATGACGAAGGACCAGCTGTACACCGGCGGCTACACGATCAAGACGACGCTGGACGAGAAGGCCAACCACGAGGCGAAGGTCTCGGCCGAGACACAGGTGAACAAAACCCAGAAGAACGTCGCGAACACACTCTCGCTGATCCGGCCCGGCAAGGACCGGCATGAAGTGGTGGCACTGGCGGCGAACCGGGACTACGGCATCGACGCGGATCAAGGGCAGACGACGTACGCGCTCCCGTCCGGTGTGTTCAACACCGGCGGCGCGGGGTCGAGCTACAAGATCTTCACCACCGCGGCGGTGCTGAACCAGCACATCGCCGGGATCTACAGCAACATCCCGGTCGGCAACAGCTATGTCTCGCACGTGTTCACCGGCAGTCAGCCGCACTGCCCGGCGACCGGCGCACCGAACACTCACTGGTACTGCGTGGGCAACGCCAGCAACAGCTACCCCGATTCAGCGTCGTTGCAGATGGCGCTGGCGACCTCGCCGAACACCGCGTTCGTGGCGCTGGAAGACAAGCTCGGCAGCACCGGCCCCGCCATCGACATGGCGTCCAAGCTGGGCATGCGCGAGACGATGGCGAGCACCACCGGCGGCGGAAAGGTCGACCCGAAGTCGACCGACCCGAACAAGAACCAGAGCCAGGCCCAGGCCTACGGCCCCAAGGGCAGCTACCCGGGCACGGGTGCGTTCACGCTCGGTTTCAGCCCGACGAGCGGCCTGGAACTGGCGAACGTCGCCGCGACCATCCTGAGCGGCGGCAAATGGTGCCCGCCGACCCCGCTGGCGTCGGTGACCGACCGCGACGGCAAGCCGGTGCCGATCAAGGAAGCGGCGTGCGAGCAGGTCGTGCCGGAGGGCCTGGCGAACACCATGGCGGTCGGAATGAGCAAGGACGACCAGCCCGGCGGCACGTCCGCCAAGGCCGCCGAGGCCGTCGGCTGGAACCGTCCGCTCGTGGGCAAGACGGGTACGACCCAGAACAACGGCTCGGCGACCTTCGTGGCCGGAACCCCGCAGATGGCCGGTGCGGCGATGGTGTTCCGCCCGGAGGGCGGTAGCGGCGGTCTTTGCTACAACGGCGTCGGCGACGTGACGACGTGCGGCACGGGCAACATGTTCGGTGGCAAGACACCGGCGCAGACGTGGTTCGGTGCGATGGCGAACATCATGAAGGACCAACCGGTCGTTCCGCTGCCGCCGGAGGATCCGGCTTACACCAACTGAATCCGGTGAAACGGGGCGGGAGAAGCGATCTCCCGCCCCGTTTCGCATGTCCGGAGTGCGCGGCGAAAGGGGACGCCGCGGCATTTTTCCCGGAATCGCCGAGAAAATTCGGACGCCCGCACAATTAAACCGCACCGGCCACAGCGGACGACCTGATCGAACACGTATCCTCGAACATGTGAGCACGCTCGGTAACGCCAGTCCGCCCGGGGGCACCGCGAAGCGGTTTGCCGCAGGGACCATCGCCCTCGGGGCCGCCACCCTCGGTTACGCCGTCGGCATCGAACGACGCCGCTTCACGCTGCGGACCGCCGAACTGCCCGTACTCGCGCCCGGCACCCCGCCGTTCACCATCCTGCACGTCTCCGACCTGCATATGCTTCCCGGCCACCGCGCCAAACAACGCTGGGTCGCCGCGCTCGACGAGCTCGACCCCGACCTCGTCGTCAACACCGGCGACAACCTGTCCCACCGCACCGCGGTGCCCTCCGTGCTCCGCGCGCTCGGACCGCTGCTGGACCGGCCCGGGCTCTTCGTCTTCGGCAGCAACGACTACTACGCGCCCAAACCCAAAAACCCCGCGCGCTACCTCATGCCCCGCGGCAAAAAGAAGCGCATCCACGGCACCCAGCTGCCCTGGCGCGACCTCCGCGCCGCCTTCCTCGAGCACGGCTGGGTCGACCTGACCCACGTCCGCCGCACCATCGACGTCGGCGGCCGCGCCGTCTTCGCCGCCGGGGTCGACGACCCGCACCTCCACCGCGACCGCTACTCCGACATCGCCGGACCCGCCGACAGCACCGCGGCCGTCCGCCTCGGCGTCACCCACTCCCCCGAACCGCGCGTCCTCGACACCTTCGCCACCGACGGCTACGACCTCGTCCTCGCCGGCCACACCCACGGCGGACAGCTCCGCATCCCCGGCTACGGCGCCATCATCACCAACTGCGAACTCGACCGCAGCCGCGCCCGCGGCGCCTCCCGCTGGGGAGCCCGCATGTGGCTGCACGTCTCCGCCGGACTCGGCACCTCCCCCTACGCCCCCGCCCGCTTCGCCTGCCCACCGGAAGCGAGCCTATTGACGCTGGTCCCGCGCGGATCCGGCACCTCCGACCCCCGCAAACCAGCCCCGCGTAAAGCCGCGAAACCCGTCCGCTAGACTTACTCTCGACCCGCTAAGCAGTACCTCGGGGTGTGGCGCAGCTTGGTAGCGTGCCTCGTTCGGGTCGAGGAGGTCGTGGGTTCAAATCCCGCCACCCCGACTGGCGAGTGAGGGCCGCGTGTCTGCAGAAAGCGCAGACACGTGGCCCTCACTTCGTTGTGTCTTCTGGGGGTCGGACCCCCAGGCCCCCGCCAGGGGGCTCGCCCCCTGGACCCCCGAAGGTGAGTCGGTTGCGGATCGTGGGGCCCGCCAGAAAACGAGCCCGTTAGGCCCCTGAAGGTGGGGGGTTGCGGATTGTTTTCGTTTGCGGTGTTAGCGGGTGGCGGTTAGTTCTTGCCAGCATTGGCAGAAGTCGCCTATGGCGGGGGATTTTGTCCAGGACCAGGCGGAGCGGGCGGCTGAGGTTAGTTGGTCGTGGAACTTGGTGGGGGGTGCCGCCAGGGCGGCGGCTAGGCGGGCTTCTATGTAGGTGGCTAGGGCTCGGTAGGAGAGGTCTTCTCGGAAGCGCGAGCGTTCGGTGATGGTGGTGAAGCCTGCGGCGGCTAGTTTTGCGGCGATGGTGCGGCCGGAGAAGGGGTCGCCGCCGTGGTGGCGGCGTAGCAGGTAGTGGCCGCGCAGGGCGGCGTCTACGTTTGCGGTTCTGGGGCGGATTTTTGCGCGGCTCCAATCCGAGGTGGAGATTGCCAGGTGGCCGCCTGGGCGGAGGACTCGGCGGATTTCCGCTAGGGCCGCTAGGGGGTTTGCCAAGTGTTCGAAAAGGGCGTGGGAGAAGACCACGTCTATTGAGGCTGTTTTGAGGGGGAGGGCGTAGGCGGTGGCGGTTAGGTAGTCCACTGTGGACGTCGTGGGGAGTAGCGGGTGGTGGATGTCTACGCCGATGACGTGGCAGGCGGGGGCCAGGGTCGCGGTGATGGAGCCTTGGCCGCAGCCTAGGTCCAGGACGCGGGAGCCTGGGGTGAAGAGCGGTTGGGCGAAAGCGGCGCGGTCACTCGCTGTGCGCGTGTTCATCATCGACAGCGCGTCTTGGGCGTAGCCCGGCGCGTAACCCTCCAGCACCCCGCACAGAGTACGGGTGAGAGGTGGCAGGATCGAGGGGTGAGCACGCAGTCAGGCAACCAAAATCCGCCCGCGGTGGTCCCGGACCGCCTGTTCGACGACCCCGAAGCCGAAAAGCGCTGGCTGGCGCGGTTCCACGCGCCGCGCATCTCGGTGCCCGAATGGGCTCGCGACGCACCCGATGCCAACGTGTACGTCTCCAACGCCAGTGGCGTGTGGGAGGTCTACGCGTGGGACCGGGCCACCGACAGTCACCGGCGCGTCACCAACCGGCCCAACGGCACCATGCAGGCGACGCCCTCGCCCGACGGAACAGCCATCTGGTGGTTCGACGACACCGACGGCGACGAGTTCGGGTCCTGGCGCAGCCAGCCCTTCGACGGCGACAGCTCCGCGGCCGTCAAAGCACTGCCCGACATTCACGACGGATATCCGGCCGGACTTGAAATCGGCCACCGGGTCATCGCGGCCGGTGTTTCGACCGACGACGGCAGCGAACTGTTCGCGAAAATCGACGGCGTAACCGAGCGTTTTTACCAGCACGCCGACGACGCGGGAATCGCGTCGATGTCGCGCGACGAAAGCCTGCTCGCCATTTCCCATTCCGAACACGGAGATTCGCGGCACCCGGCGTTGCGAGTGCTGTCCACCGACGGATTCACCACCGTCGCGGAGAAGTGGGACGGCGAAGGAAAAGGCTTGCAGGCACTGGAGTTCTCGCCGTTGCCGGGCGACCAGCGCTTGCTGGTCCTGCACGAACGCCGCGGTCGCGAAGAACTGCTGGTGTGGGACGTGCAGGCGGACACCGAGACCGAACTCCTGATCGACCTGCCCGGCGAGGTCGCCGCGGACTGGTATCCGGACGCCCGCGCCCTGCTGGTGGTGCACTTCCACGAGGCACGCAGTTCGTTGTACCGCTACGACCTCGACACCGGTGAACTGTCCGCTGTGGACACTCCGGCCGGGCGGATCGGCGGCGCGGGCGTGCGACCGGACGGGACCATCGAGTACTCGTGGTCCAGCGCCGCGGAGCCCGCCGCGGTCCGTGCCCGTGCGGCTGACGGCACCGACTCGGTGCTGCTGACCCCGCCGGGCGAACGCGCACCGGGTTCGTCGCCGGTCACCGACGCGTTCGTCGAGGGGGTCGGCGGCCGGATCCACGCACTGGTTTCCCGGCCCGCGGACGCCCCCGAGGGCCCGTTGCCGACGGTGTTTTCGCTGCACGGCGGCCCGCACGCGGCCGACGAGGACCGGTTCTCCGCCTATCGTGCGACGTGGCTGGACGCCGGATTCGCCGTGGTCGAGGTGAACTACCGCGGCTCCACCGGTTACGGCTCGGCGTGGCGGGACGCCATCGAGGGCCGCCCGGGCCTGACCGAACTCGAAGACGTCGCCGCGGTCCACGACTGGGCTGTCGAAAGTGGACTGTCCGATAAGGACAAATGCGTGGTGAACGGCGCTTCATGGGGCGGGTACCTGACCCTGCTGGCCCTAGGCACCCAGCCGACGCGCTGGGCGGCCGGTGTCGCGGGCGTGCCGGTGGCCGACTATGTGGCCGCTTACGAGGACGAAATGGAGCAGCTGCGCTCGTTCGACCGCGCCCTGTTCGGCGGCTCCCCGGAGGACGTGCCCGCGGTGTACCGCGAGTGCTCGCCGCTGACGTACGTGGACGCCGTCGCCGCCCCGGTGCTGATCCTGGCGGGCGACAACGACCCGCGATGCCCGATCCGGCAGATCGAGAACTACCTGGACCGGCTCGCGAAGCGCAACGCGCCGCACGAGTTCTACCGGTACGACGCGGGGCATGGCTCGCTGGTGATCGCCGAGACGATCAAACAGACGTCCATTGAGGTGTACTTCGCCTTGCGGGCGCTAGGAATGCGCTGATGGGTTGGGGCCGTCCAGGTTCGCCTGGACGGCCCCGCTCACAGCCCGCGCTTAGCGCCCTTCAACCGCTCCACCGCTGCCTCGTCGCCTTCAAACGTCACCTGCACCGCGTCCCGCCCAAAGACGAACAGCAGCAGCTCCACCGGCTCGCCGACAACACTGACCACCGGCGCGCCCGACTTCACCGAAGCCGACTGCCCATCCGGAGTCCGTAACACCACTCCCACCGGCGATTTGCGCAGGTTCAGCTTCGCCATCCGCGTCGCCAGCTTCCAGGCCGCTCCGTCCCGCGACGGATCAGCCGGGCGCGGGGTCCAGCCCGGTTGGGCTCGGCGGACGTCCTCGTGGTGCACCAGGAACTCAGCGCTGTTCGCCGCCTCGTCCACCGGGCCGAGAGACGTCGGCCAGAAGCGGGACGGGCCGCGGCGCACTTGGGCGACCAGATCGTCCCACGGGCGTGCCGCGACCTTGTCCTGCACTTTCCGCGTATGCCCGGCGAGTGCGGGCACCACGATCCCGGGCATCGCGTCCGGCCGGTGTTCCCGCACGACCAGGTGCGCGGCCAGGTCCCGCGTCTGCCAGCCTTCGCACAGGGTCGGGGCGTCCGGGCCGAGTTGCTCGAAGAGGTCGCTCAGCGCTTGGCGTTCGTCTTTGGCGAGGCCCATGCACAGAGACAGTACTGCGTGGCGAAGCCGCTCCGTTGAGGGCGGCGGAGGGGAGGAAGGCGGAGAGTACTCGCCAGTCAGTGGTGGAAAGCGGTCGACGCGGCGGGATCATGCTGCGGAGACGGCTGGCGGTTCAGTTCCGGAAGTACCCGCTTGAGGTCGGCGAGCAGCAGGTCAGCGAGGTCGTGCGTGAAGCCGTTGCGGACGACGACGCGCAGCACGGCCAGGTCGGTGCGGTTGGCCGGGAACGTGTACGCGGGCACCAGCCAGCCGCGTTCGCGCAGGCGGCGGGAAACGTCGAAAACATTGAACGCGGTGACGTCCGAGCGGGTGGTGAAGGCGAACACCGGCAGCTGATCGCCTCGGGTGAGCAGTTCGAACGGCTCCAGCTGGGAGATCTGTTCGGCCAGGTACATCGCCACGTCGCGCGAAGCTTGTTGCACCGCACGGAAACCTTCGCGACCCAGCCGGACGAACGTGTAGTACTGCGCGGCGACTTCCGAGCCGGGGCGGGAGAAGTTGAGCGCGAAGGTCGGCATGTCGCCGCCGAGGTAATTGACGTTGAACACCAGTTCCTCGGGCAGCGCCGCCTTGTCGCGCCACACGACCCAGCCGACGCCGGGGTAGACGAGGCCGTATTTGTGCCCGGAAGTGTTGATCGAAGCGACGCGCGGCAGCCGGAAGTCCCATTCCAGGTCCTCGTCGAGGAACGGGGCGATCATCGCGCCGGACGCGCCGTCGACGTGCACGGGGATGTCCCAGCCGGTCCGCTCCTGCAGCGCGTCGAGCGCGGCCGCGACCTCCGCCACCGGCTCGTAGCTGCCGTCGAAGGTCGAGCCGAGGATCGCGACGACGCCGATGGTGTTCTCGTCGCAGAGCTTCACCGCTTCTTCCGCGGACAGGTGGTACCGGTCGCCCTCCATCGGCACGAACCGCGGCTCGACTTCCCAGTATTCGCAGAACTTTTCCCAGCACACCTGGACGTTGATGCCCATCACCAGGTTCGGCTTCCCGCTGCGGCCCAGCTTCGACCAGCGCCGCTTCAACGCCATTCCGGCGAGCATGCAGGCCTCGGACGACCCGGTCGTCGAGCAGCCCATGATGTCGGTCGGATCGGGAGCGTGCCACAGGTCGGCGAGGATGTTGACGCAGCGCCGCTCGAGTTCCGCGGTCTGCGGGTACTCGTCCTTGTCGATCATGTTCTTGTCGACGCATTCGGCCATCAGCTCGCGCGCCTGCGGCTCCATCCACGTCGTGACGAACGTGGCGAGGTTGAGTCGGGCGTTGCCGTCGAGCATCAGCTCGTCGCGTACCAGCTGCAGCGCCGTGTCCGGCGGCAGCGAATCGTCCCGCAGGCGGTCGCGCGGCATCGTGAAATCCGCGGCGAGCGCCGGATTGCTCCCGGCGTACAACGGATTCGTGCCGGTCTTCCGGTCTGCCCGATCTTGTTTCCCCTGATGCAGCACCATGGTTGCGAACCTACTGCCGCACACCCTCGACGACCAGCGGACGCGGAAGAGCCGTCCGCGGCAACGGCGGACGGCTCTTCCGGGGAGTGCGGGTCAGGCCTGCTGCGCCTGCCACATCCAGTGCGCCTCTTCCAGCGCGCGGGTGATCTCGATGAGCAGATCCTGCGTCACGAGGTCGCTCTTGTCGGTCTCGTCGATGCGCTTGCGGAGCCGTTCGATCAGCGCCGCCAGGGTGTCGACGATCGCGGCGATGGTCGAGTCGACGGACTGCCAGTTGTCCGGGTACTCGGGCGCACCGGAGGTCGCGACGACGGTTTTCGCCTTGCCGTTGGGCGAAACCCCGATCGCGGCGGCGCGCTCGGCCACCTCGTCGACGTACTGCCGCGCGGTCGACACCAGCTCGTCGAGCTGCAGGTGCGCGCTGCGGAAGTTCTGGCCCACTACGTTCCAGTGCGCCTGCTTCGCGGTCAGCGAGAGGTCGATCAGATCGGTCAGCGTCGCCTGCAGCGCGTTGCCGGTGATCTCCTTGTCCGCGTCGGAAAGCGGGCTCTTGATCGGAGAAGTGGTCATCTCGGGTGTCCCTCCTCGGTCTTGGTCAAACGGTGGTCAGACTGCGGTGGTCAGACTCCGGTGGTCAGACGCTGGTGGTCAGCTCCACCTCGATGTTGCCGCGGGTCGCGTTGGAGTACGGGCAGACCTGGTGCGCCTGCTCGACCAGCTGGTCGGCGTCGGCCTTCGCCAAACCGGGCAGCGACACGTCGAGCCGCACGCCGAGCTGGAACCCGGCGTCCTTCTTGAACACGCTGACCGCTCCGGTCACCGTCGCCGCCGGCAGCGCGATCTTCGCCTGCCGGGCCACGGCCTGCAGAGCGCTCAGGAAGCACGCGGAATATCCCGCGGCGAACAGCTGCTCCGGATTGGTTTTGTCGCCGCCGGGACCGCCCATCTCCTTGGGGATCGCCAGCGACTCGTCCAGCACGCCGTCCGAGGACGTGACGTCGCCGTTGCGGCCTTCTCCTCGCGCGGTCGCGACGGCGGTGTAGATCGGCTCGGCCATGCGTGTTACCTCCTCATCGGGACGCCTCCGGAGTCAGCGTCTCAGTGAGTTCAACGCTCCGCATCCGCGGAACCGTGCCCCGGCATGGCAGTCATCACCCCGGGAATAACCGGGGTGCGAGGAGGCGAAACCTCAGTGTGTGCGAAGCAACGCGTGCTCCGCGACCTGCTCTCCGATCAGCCGCAGCGTGCGGACGCTCTTTTCGTCGGACGCGCCGCCGCCCTCGTCGAATTTCGTCTCGGCGGAGTTGATCGAACCACCCAACGGGGTGGACCAGCCGCGCAACGCGTGCGTGATCGTGCGGAGTTGTTCGAGCGTGGTGACCGCGGCCTGCCAGCCGTAGGCGACGGCGGCGAGACCGACCGCTCGTCCGTCCAGGTAAGGCCGGGTGTCGTCGCGGAGGTCTTCGACGTAGTCCAGGGCGTTCTTGACCAGCCCGGACAGCCCGCCGTGATAGCCGGGCGAGACGACGATGAGCCCGTCCGCCTGGCGCACGCCCTCGATGAGCTTCCGCGCGCGTTCGTTCCGCTCCGGGGTGGCGGTGTCGTAGAACGGCAGGACCAGCTCGGGGCCCGGGATCAGCTCGGTCACGACGCCGCGTTCTTCGGCGGCGGCGAGCGCGATACGCAACGCTCGCTCGGATTGCGAGCCCTCGCGCAGCGAGCCGCCGATACCCAGCACCTTGACCTTTTTCGCCGAAGTCACAGGTCGAGGCTAACCCCTCTACCTAACTGGAGGACCAGGATCTGAGACGGAGGCTTGAGTCACACACCGACTGGACCAACGTACCTACTGGCAAGTAACCTCGGCGCATCCGGCGTTCGAGGAGGAACGATGGCCATTCCGCCGCAGATCCGCGCTCAGGCTGCCGCCGCGCAGTTGTTGTTCTGGCTGCCCAGGCCGGTGCGCAGACTGATCGCCGGGCCGCCGCTGCGCCTGGACGGCCAGGAGCTCGCCCTTGACGCCCAACTGCTGCTCCGGCTGCAGAAGCTCTCCGGCGCGGCGCTGGTCAACGGATCGGTCGAGCGGTCGCGCGCCCTGCTGGAAGCGAGCCAGCACCTGGTGAACGGCAAGCGGATCGAGCCCGTCGCGACCCGCGACGTCGCCATCCCTTCCGGCGAAGCGGCTCTCGACGCGACCCTGTACACCCCGGCCGGGCTGCCGGAACCGTCGCCGTTGCTGGTGTTCTTCCACGGCGGCGGATGGGTCATCGGAAGCCGGGCCACACACGACAACGCCGCCCGCTACCTCGCAAAACACGCCGGAGTGCGGGTGCTGTCGGTGGAGTACCGGCTCGCGCCGGAATGCCCGTTCCCCGGGCCGGTGGAGGATGCGCTGGCGGCGTTCGACTACGCGCACGCCAAGGCGGCCGACCTCGGCGCGGACCCCGACCGGATCGCGGTGGGCGGCGACAGTGCGGGCGGCAATCTGTCCGCCGTCGTCGCGCTGGAGGCGACCCGTCGCGGTGGCCCGGCCCCCGCGTTCCAGTTGTTGATCTACCCGGCGGTCGACTTCACCACCCGGCGCCGGTCTCGCGAGATCTTCGGCGAGGACCTTTTCCTCACCGACGAGGCGATGGTGTGGTTCGAGGGGCATTACGCACCCGAGGGCGTCGACAAGGCCGACCCGCGGATGTCGCCGCTGCTCGCGTCTGACCACAGTGGACTCCCGCCTGCCTACATCGTCACCGCGGGCTTCGATCCGCTGCGCGACGAAGGCGAGGCGTACGCGGAAAAACTGCGGGCGGCGGGTGTTCCGGTGGCGGTCAGCAGGCAGGCCGACCTGATCCACGGATTCCTCAACTTCGCCGGGGTCGGGACACGGTTCCGGGAGGCGATCGCCGAGATGGCCGGTGCGCTGCGGGTGGGACTCGCGAAGCACTCGTGAGCGGCCGCTGAGAACCGGCTCGCGCACTCACGAGCCTGGACATGGAACGGAGCCTGGCGCGGCGAATCGCACCAGGCTCCGGGCCTTTCCCCCTCTTGTTCAGGCCGTTCAGGTCCCCGGCACCGGAACGGGCACCGGAAGCGGCGGCACCGGAACTCCGCCGAGCAGGCCGCCCAGGATGCCGGTCACCGCGGCGAGCAAGGCCTTGACCAGGTCGCTCACGATCTTGAGCGGTCCGGGAAGGTCCGGCAGGTCCGGGATCGGCACCGGCAGCGGCGGCAGTTGCCTCGGCGTCGCCCTCGGGTCGCTGACCAGCCGGTTGGACTCGTCCGCGCGGAGCTTCGCCGCTGAGGAGAGCTGCTGGGTTTCGGATTGGACCTGGTAGCGCTTGCCCGCCGCGATGTCCGCGAGCACCGGGCTGAGCCGGGTGAGGTCCGCCCGCGTCTTCGCGACGTCGCCCGCGTACGCCACCTTGGTCAGATCGTCCCGCATCTGCAGGACCTGCGCGGCGACGGCTTGAGTGGCCGAGGACCCCTTGCCGCCCGCCGGGCTCGCGGCGGCCATCCCCGAAGTGCCGGCGGCCAGCAGACTGCCCGCGGCGACCACAGCGATGATCCGCCCGATCTTGCCTTTCATTCTTTACCTCCCTGGCCTTTGGGACCTGCCGGGTAAATCGATACCCGCCGTGTCGGACTAACACCAGCCGATCACCGGATAGGGAGTTTTTCTAACCCTTACGTGCCGAATCCAAGAACCGGGAACCAGCCCGCAATTGATTAACGTGGACGGCTTGCGCGTCCCCCGGCCATCACGGATAGCCGACTTGAATCTGACTGAGTGTAGCCGAATTGCCCGAATGGCTGTATCGCTCACTCACATAGGCGTAGTTCGTGATCGATTACCTTCATCACCCCGTCGGAACGCGCGATCTCGCTCGTCCGACCGTGGAGGGTCCCCCACGCACGCACCGCCGCCCGCATTCGGGTCGGCTCCCCTTTTGCCTGAGGCGGCCCCGCCACTTCGACCGGAAACTCCAAGGTCGGCGCGAAAAAGTGAAAAATTGTTCGCGAATGGGTGACGAGAATGTCTTTCCGTGTTGCCGACGAAGTTAGCACCCAGGTCGCGGTCGCATTTTCCGGGTCGCCGAAGTCCCGCGGATTGCCCGGCCGGGCGCGGGGTGCCGCTCAGCGGGTGTGACGAAAAGAAGTTGCACGCCCGTACCAGCTCTTGCTCTCATGGGGTACGTGCCGTTGCAGCCCTATCGCCGCGTCCTGAGCGTCCCCGGAATCCGCCCGTCGATGGCGCTGATGTTCTTCGCGCGCCTGCCCATGACGATGACCGGCGTGACGCTGACGCTGTACGTCGTCAGCGGGCTCGGCCGGGGCTATGGCGCGGCGGGCGTCGTCGGCGCGGCTGTCACGCTGGGGATGGCACTCGGCGCGCCGACGATCGGGCGCACCATTGACCGGTACGGCCTGCGCCCGGTGGTCGCGGTGTGCGGGCTGTCGTCCACCGCGTTCTGGTTCGCCGCACCCCATCTTTCTTACGCGGCGCTGGTGGTGTGCGCGCTTCCGGCCGGCGTGCTGTCGGTGCCCGCGGGCTCGCTGGCACGGCAGATCCTGGCCGCGCTCGTGCCCGCTGACCAGCGGCGCGCGGCGTATTCGCTGGACACGATCCTGGTCGAGGCGTCGTTCATGATCGGCCCGGCGGCCGGGATCGCGGCGATCTCGTCGCTGTCGGCGACGCTGACGCTGAGCGGCATCGGCACCATCTTCGGCCTCACCGCGCTGCTGATCTTCCTGCTCAACCCGCCGATCCGGAACGAGGACGAACTGGCCCCGGCAGGCACCGCGCGGCCGCCGCTGCGGTCGTGGCTGACCGGACGGCTGCTGGCGACCCTGCTGATCGCCGCCGGAACGCTGTTCTGCCTGGTCGGCACCGAGGTCGCGACGCTGGCAGCGCTGCGCTCGCACGGCGACGTCGGCTGGACCGGCCTGGTCATCGCGGTGATGTGCGCGGCGTCGATGATCGGCGGCATCGTGCACGGCGCGGTGCGGAAATCGCTGCCGCAAGGAGTGCTGATGCTCCTGCTGGCACTGCTGGTGATCCCGGTCGGGCTCGCGACGCAGCCGTGGTGGCTGCTGATGCTGCTGCTGATCCCGACGAACCTGCTGTGCGCCCCGACGCTCGCCGCCACCACGGAATCGGTCAGCGAACTCGCGCCGCCCGCCGTCCGCGGCGAGGCGATGGGCCTGCAGGACGCGTCGACCCGCCTCGGGTTGGCCGCGGGCAGCCCGGTGGTCGGGTTCGCGATCGACCATTCGAGCCCGGCCTGGGGTTTCGCGGCGGCCGGATTCGGCGGGCTGGCGCTGGCGGCGCTGGGACTGGTGTGGACGCTGCGCCGGAGCGCGGTGCGGACGCCTTCGCTGGCGGCCGCGGTGCGGGCTCGCCGCTGACCTGCGCCGAACGAGCCACATGGGGTTTGCCCGGCGCAGGCGCAGTGCCGACCGACCCGGACCGTCCGTGAGTGGGCCCCTGCGGGAATCAGATTCCGTCAGGGTTCCCACGCGGGCGGGCGAAGGTCAGGAGCAGGCTTTGCGCAGGCTGTCGAGCTTCTCCAGGTTGCGCTTGGTCCACCGGGCGATCACCCCGGCGTCCTCGAGGTGCTCCTTCTGCACCTGGACGTACGAGTCGGCCATGCCGAGCAGGGCCTTCTTGACGTCCTCCTCCTGGACGTCGGCGGCCAGCTCGCGCAGCCGCCGTTCCTTGTCCTGCGCGCGGGCCTTGAGCTTTTCGCCGTCCACCAACGGGTTCAGGTCGGCCAGTCCCAGCGCCTCGGCGCACGTGGAGACCTTGTCCACCGCCGAATTCGTCTGATTGACCGCCGAATCGACCTGGTCGCATCCGGCCAGCAGCGTTCCCGCCGCCACCAGCGCGACGGCCACCCCCCAGCTTTTCATGATTTCAGGGTAGCGGGTCCCGCGGGCGAACCAGCGCGATTCGCCCGCGGGAGACCCCTCATCCCTTCACGCACACGACCTGCTTGAGGTGGGCGACCACCTCGACCAGATCGGTCTGTGCCTGGATCACCGTCTCGATGTCCTTGTACGCGGCCGGGATCTCGTCGACGACCCCGGTGTCCTTCCGGCATTCCACGCCCGCGGTCTGCGCGGCGAGGTCGGCGGCGGTGAAGGTCTTGCGCGCCTTCGTCCGCGACATCCGCCGTCCGGCGCCGTGTGACGCGGATTCGAACGACGCGGTGTTGCCGAGCCCGCGCACGATGTACGACCCGGTTCCCATGCTGCCGGGGATGATCCCGAGATCGCCGGAGCCGGCCCGGATCGCGCCCTTGCGGGTGACGAGCAGGTCGACGCCGTCGTAGGTTTCCTCGGCGACATAGTTGTGATGGCACGAAATCGAGTCATCGAACGTCGTCCCCGGGATGACCTCGGCGACCGCGAGCTTCACCAGCGCCACCATCGTCGCCCGGTTCCGGGCCGCGTAGTCCTGTGCCCAGAACAAGTCGCGCCGGTAGGCCCGCATTTCCGGAGTGTTCGCCACGAACACCGAGAGGTCGGGGTCCGGCAGATCGCGGTTGTGCGGGAGCTTCCGCGCGATCGCCATGTGCCGCTCAGCGAGTTCCTTGCCGATGTTTCGCGAACCCGAGTGCAGCATCAGCCAGACCCGGCCTTCGTCGGCTCCGCCCTGTTCGAGGCAGACCTCGATGAAGTGGTTGCCGCCGCCGAGGCTGCCGATCTGCCGCGCCGCCCGGTCGTGGAGGTCCTGGACCCCTTCGTGCAGATCGCCGAACGATTTCCAGAACGTGTCCCAGCCACCGACACCGTGCACCTTCGCGGTGTTGACCGGCGTCTTGTGCAGCCCGAACCCGACCGGGACCGCCGCCTCGATCCGCTTGCGCAGCTTGCCGAGGTCGTCGGGCAGGTCGCTCGCGGTGAGCGAGGTCCGCACCGCACTCATCCCGCAGCCGATGTCGACGCCGACCGCGGCCGGGGAGACCGCGTCGCGCATCGCGATGACGCTGCCGACCGTGGCGCCCTTGCCGTAGTGGACGTCCGGCATCACCGCGACGCCATGCACCCAAGGCAGGTTGGCGACGTTGCGCAGCTGCCGCATCGCTTGGTCTTCGACCGACGCGGGATCTGCCCACATCCGGATCGGAACCCGCTCGCCGTCCACTGCCGTGTACATGACTTCCCTTTCCTGGAACGAAGTTTGCCCGCTCAGCATCCGGCACCGGCGGCGCTCTCCACAACGGGTTTTCCGGCACCGGGGCACGGATGAAACGAAATCGGCGCTTCGGTCGATATCGGGCACGAACGACCGGTTCGCCCAGGGTGCCGGTCTTGGGGAGGATTCCGTTTTTTCGATGAAGAACTCTTCGCGAGCGTTGCTCGCTGTCTTGCTGCTGGCCGGTTTCCCGGTGCTGGTGCTCGCCGTCGCCGCAGCGCTGGTCTGGCTTGAGATCGCCGTGTTCCAGCAGAATCCGTTCAACGCGGAACGGCTTGCCATCCTCGTCGGCCCGGTGCTGTTCGTGCTGATCACCACGCTGCTGACGTTCGAGCGGAGACGCTCCGGCGCCGTGCCCGGGGTGCCCGTCACGCCCGAGGAACAGCCTGGACTGTGGGCGGCCGTCCGCGAACTCTCCCAGGAAGTCGGCACCCGGCCGCCGGACGAGCTCTACCTGGTGCCGGAGGTCAACGCGGCGGTGCACGAGGAGACGCACTGGGCGGGGCTGCGGGTGCGCAGGCGGCGGATGTTCATCGGCGCGCAGCTTTTCGCCGGGCTGCGAACCGGTCAGCTCCGGGCCATTCTCGGGCACGAACTCGGCCACTACAGCAATCGCCACACCCGGTTCGCCGGCGCGACTTATCGCGGAAGGCAGACGATCGAGCGAGTCGTTGGCGGGCTTTACCGGTCGGGCTGGTCGGGCCAGCTGGTCCGGCCGATCTTCAGCGCGTACGCCAGCCTGTACTTCCAGGTTTCGGCGCGGGTGAGCCAGGTACAGGAACTCGCCGCCGACACCGCTTCCGCGCGCGTCGCCGGAACCGCGGCCGCGACCAGCGCGCTGCGTGAGGTCGAAGTGCTCCACCGGACCTGGGAGTTCTTCCTCGATCACTACGCGACGATCGCCTGGTCGGCCGGATATCTGCCGGAGCGGATGGCCGAGGGCTATCAGTCGCTGCTCGCCGACGAAAAACGCGTCGAGCAAATGGCTTCCCTGCGGGAGAATCCGCCCACGCAACCGTCCTCGAAGTACGACAGCCATCCGCCGACCACCGAACGGATCGCGCTGCTCGAAGCCGCGCCGGACATCCCCGTGCCGCCCGGCGGCGAACGGCCGGCGACGGAACTTCTCCGCAACGCAACAGAGCTGCTGGAAGCGGTCCTGGCGACTGGCTTCACGGAGGGAGCGGCTTCGAAGAAGAAGCTCGACTGGGAGAGTCTGATCGACGTCGGCATGCGCAACGAGAACCAGGTCGAAGCATTGCGGATCCGCCGCAGCCGCAGCCTCGACGAGCTGTTGGACCTGCTCGACGCCGGACGCCTCGAAGACATCGCCGATCCCACCGCGCCGCCGGAGGCCGGAGCCCGAGCGAAGCGCGAGCTCTACCGAACGCAGGTCCACAGTCGACTGTCCATTGTGATCAATGCACAGCTGGCCAAAGTGGACGCCGCGCATTGGGAGCTGTCCTGGTCTGGTCCAGCGAAGCTGGTACTGGCCGAACCGTATGCCACCGAACTTGAGCCGGCCGTCAAGGCGGCGATCGACGGGGACACCGCCGCGCTCCGCGCGTTGCTCGCCCCGGTTCATTCCTGAGGAGGAAACCCCTTGCTGGGATTCATCAAGCTCTACACCGTTCCGAGATACCGCCGGATGATGAAGGCGGTCGCGAAAGACGCGAAGCAGCGTGGAATGAGCACGTCCGACTTCATGGACACGCTCAGCCAGAAAGACATCGCGCGCTACCTCACGCCGTCGCTCAAGCAAACCGACGCGTCCCGCTTCGGCCTGCCCGCGGACGACGAGATCACCGACGACCAAGTGCTGCCTGAACTGGTGCGCGCCGCCCGGGACGCCTACCAAGCCGGAGCCTGGCAGCCGGGTGCCGACTTGCTGGCCGGAATCGGCACGGATTGGGACCGCCGCAGTATCGCGGTGGGCGTCCTCGCTGAGGCCGCGGCCGACGACGACACCGCGTTGAAAGCCTGGCGCGCCGCCCGTCCCGACGACGCGGACGCCGCCATCGTCCACGCGGATTCGCTCACCAAGGTGGCCTGGCAGATCCGGACCGCGCAGCGGGCGAGCCAGGTCAGCGCGGAGCAATTCGCCGGTTTCCAGCGCGTCCTCGAACAGGCCGACGAAGCCAACCAGATCGCCGCGAAACTCGCCCCGGAGGACCCGACGCCGTGGGAAAAGCGGTGTTCGATCGCGATGGGCCGCCAGTACTCGCCCGAGGATTTCCGGGAAGTATGGGACGGCGTGCTGGCGCGCGACCCGCTGCACGTCGGCGCGCACGCCCGGGCGCTGCAGTACTGGTGTGCGAAGTGGTTCGGCTCGCACGAGCTGATGTGGGAGTTCGCCGAGAAAGGCGCGGCGAAGCATCCCAAACTGGCCTGGCTGCCGCTGGCGGCGGCCTTTGAACTGTGGGCCGCGGACGTCAAGAATCCTTGGCAGGACAAGCGGGTCGAGAAAGCACTCGACACTCTGCTGCCCTGGCTCGACGGCGAGGGGAAGGACACCCCGGACGCGAGGGACAGCCGCGCCTTCGCCGCCCGCGCGCTGGTGGAACTGAACCGCGGCAAGGAAGCCGTCGAACAGTTCCAGCATCTCGGCGCGCACGCGGACGGCTTTGTGTGGTCCTACCACGCGTTCGGCTCCGTGCACGAGTTCCGGAAGATCCGGAGCCGGGCCTGCCGGTTGGCCAAATAGCGGCCAGGAACGATTCGGCGCTGCCGAAGCGAAAACTGCCCGGCCCCTGGACTTGGGGCCGGGCAGTTTCCGTGGGGCTTGCTCAGCGGTTTTGGGCCACCAGTTCGGCGATCTGCACCGTGTTCAGCGCCGCACCCTTGCGGAGGTTGTCGGCGGAAACGAACAGCGCCAGACCCCGGCCGTCCGGGACACCCGGGTCGGTGCGGATGCGCCCGACCAGGCTCGGGTCGATACCGGCGGCCTGCAGCGGCGTCGGCACGTCCGCCAGCTGCACGCCCGGCGCTTTCGACAGCAGTTCCGTCGCCCGCTCGACCGACAGCGGCCGTTCGAACTCGACGTTCACCGACAGCGAGTGCCCGGTGAACACCGGCACCCGCACGCACGTGCCAGACACCAGAAGATCCGGGATGCCCAGGATCTTCCGGCTTTCGTTGCGCAGCTTCTGTTCCTCGTCCGTCTCGAAGGTGCCGTCGTCCACAATGGACCCGGCCATCGGCAGGACGTTGAACGCGATCGGCGCGACATACTTGGCCGGGGCGGGGAATTCGACCGCCGAACCGTCGTGCGTGAGCGAGGCCGCGCGCGAGGCGACGGCGTTGACCTGGGCGGCGAGTTCGTCGACGCCGGCCAGCCCGCTGCCGGACACCGCCTGGTAGGTGCTCGCGATGATCCGCACCAGGCCGGCTTCGTCGTGCAGCGGCTTGAGGACTGGCATCGCGGCCATCGTGGTGCAGTTGGGGTTCGCGATGATCCCCTTGCGCACGTCCTTGATCGCCTCGGGGTTGACCTCGCTGACGATCAGCGGCACGTCCGGGTCGCGCCGGAACGCCGACGAGTTGTCCACCACGATCGCGCCCGCCTCGGCGAACCGCGGCGCCTGCTCGCGCGAAGTCGCGCCCCCGGCGGAGAACAGCGCGATGTCCAAACCGGACAGATCAGCGGTCGCGGTGTCCTCGACGGTGATTTCCTCGCCGCGCCACGGCAAGGTGCGTCCCGCCGAACGGGCCGAGGCGAAGTACCGGATCTGCTCGACCGGGAAGTCCCGCTCGTCGAGCAGCTTGCGCATCACGGCGCCGACCTGGCCGGTCGCCCCGACCACGCCGACGCGAAGACCCTGAGCCATCAGCGACCACTCCCCGCGTAGACGACGGCTTCCTCGTCGCCGCCGAGTTCGAACGCCTCGTGAATCGCGCGCACGGCCTCGTCCAGCTGCGCGTCGCGGATCAGCACCGAAATGCGGATCTCCGAGGTATTGATGATTTCGATGTTCACGCCCGCGTTGGCCAGCGCCTCGCAGAACGTCGCGGTGACGCCCGGGTGCGAGCGCATCCCGGCTCCGACGAGCGACACCTTGCCGACGTGGTCGTCGTACAGCACGGACTCGAAACCGATCTCCGCCTTGATCTTCTCGAGTTCCTTGACCGCCTTGGCCCCGTTGGCCTTCGACAGCGTGAAGGTGATGTCGGTGCGGCCCGAGGACGTGCTCGACACATTCTGCAGCACCATGTCGATGTCGATCTCGGCGTCGGCGACGACCCGGAAGATCCTGCCCGCCGCGCCGGCGTGGTCCGGCACGCCGGTCACGGTGATCTTCGCTTCCGAGCGGTCGTGTGCCACACCGGTGATCAGCGCTTGTTCCACGGGGATCTCCTCGATCGATCCGGCCACCGTGGTGCCCGGCTTGTCGCTGTAGGAAGAACGGACTCGGATCGGCACGCCGTAGCGGCGCGCGTACTCGACCGAACGCAGGTGCAGGATCTTCGATCCGCTCGCCGCGAGCTCCAGCATCTCCTCATACGGGATGGTGTCGAGCTTTTTGGCGTCCGGCACGATCCGCGGGTCGGCCGAATACACACCGTCCACATCGGAATAGATCTCGCAGACGTCCGCGTTCAGCGCGGCCGCGAGCGCCACCGCGGTGGTGTCGGAACCGCCGCGGCCGAGCGTCGTGATGTCCTTGGTGTCCTGTGCCACGCCTTGGAAACCGGCTACCAGCGCGACGTAACCCTGTTCGAGCGCCTCGGTGACGCGGCTCGGGGTGACGTCGATGATGCGTGCGTTGCCGTGCACCGACGTGGTGACCACGCCCGCTTGGGAACCGGTGAACGACCAGGCTTGCGCGCCTTGCGCGGAAATGGCCATCGCGACCAGCGAATTCGAGATGCGCTCACCGGCGGTGAGCAGCATGTCCATTTCCCGCTCCGGCGGCGCCGGGTTCACTTGCTGCGCCAGATCGAGCAGCTCATCAGTGGTGTCGCCCATCGCCGAGCACACGACGACCACGTCGTTGCCCGCCTTCTTGGTCGCGACGATCCGTTCTGCCACGCGCTTGATCCGGTCGGCACTTTCCAGCGACGATCCGCCGTACTTCTGGACCACGAGGGCCACGCCCGAACCTCCTTGACGGGCCGGGGCGTACTCCTGGGAGGGCACCGAGGAGCGCCCACGGCCCTTCATTTGGGGAAGAGCCTACCGGCGCGAACGGCGCTCGCCACCCCATCGAGTGGTCCGCCACCGCTGGTTCGGAGGGTTTGGAAGTAAATTTTCCTTAACGCCAGGGGAAAGCTCGAAGCCCTTCCTCCGGAGTGACGGAGAGCACTCCCCGACCGTACTACCTTCGGCGCATGCGCAAACCAGCCGAGACGAGCGTTCCCGTCGCGCCGGCCATCGCCGAGCGCTGGAGCCCGCGGGCCTACGACGAGACCGCCGAGATCACCGACGCCCAGCTGACCGCATTGCTCGAAGCCGCCAGGTGGGCACCGTCTTTTGGCAACACCCAGCCGGCGCGCTACCTCGTCGGCCGCCGGGGTGATCCGGTGTTCCCGTGCATCCTCGCGACGCTGAACTCGGGAAACCAGGCGTGGGCGTTCCGGGCGAGCGCACTGCTGATCGGCGTGATGGTCACCACGAACGAGAAGGGCGAGGTGCCCTACACCGACTACGGGCTCGGCTTGGCGACCGAGAACCTCGTCCTGCAGGCGGTCGAATTGGGTCTGATCGCACACCAGATGGCTGGCTTCTCCCCGGAGCAGGTACACGAGGAATTCGGCCTGCCCTCCGCCGCGGTCGCCCGGGTGGCGATCGCCGTCGGCTCCCCCGCCGATCCGTCCGTGCTCGACGATCCGCGCCGGATCGAACGGGAACTCGCCCCTCGGCAACGGCTGCCGCTCGCGGAGTTCGCCTTCGGCGACCGATGGGGTTCTCCGGCACTGTGACGGTTTCGTGAGCATTCGAGGGAACCGGCGCCCCGCTTCCGCGGTCAGAGAGGTACCAAACCGGTCAGACCACTGAATCGGTGGGAGATTCCTCAAGGAGTGACGAGATGCGTACTGGGGTGCCGGTTTTGCTGGCGATTTCCGCAACGGCGATGGCGTTCGCCCTGTCCGGGTGTTCCGGTTCTTCCGAGCCGCCCGCCCCGGCGATCGCGACACCGCCCGCTTCCTCGTCCGCGTCCTCCCCGTCCTCCTCCGCCGCCGCTGAGTCGTCCTCCTCGGCCGACTACACCAAGCAGGGCACCAAGCTGAAGATCGGCGAGAAGGCCGTAGTGCCGTTCAAATCGCAGAAGAACACCGGCGCGATCGGCGTGACGGTGACCGGCATCGACAAGGGTGCCGAGGCCGACCTGGCCCCGCTGAAGCTCGGTGACCGAGCGAAGGGCATGACGCCGTACTACATCCAGGTCAAGGTCACGAACGAGACCGGCTCGGACTTCGCGTACAGCTCGCTGGGCTTGATGAACGGCCTGCTCGCGGACGGCACCAGCGGCCCGCACGTGTCGGTGATCGGCAAGTTCGAGAAGTGCGACAGCGGCAACTCGGGCAAGGCGTTCACCACGAAGGGCGCTTCGTACACCAGCTGCGTACTGGCACTGGCTCCGGCAGGCGCGGAGGTCAAGGGAGCTAGTTACAGCGCGAGCACGTATCGGGATCTGGCTCCGAACACCGATTACGGCAAGGACGCGGTGACCTGGCAGTAAGCTGCGCGCGAGACCACCACGGGGGCGTCAGCCGAGGGCTGGCGCCCCCTTTCGTGTCCTGGGGAGAGATTGATGTCTGGCAGAAGACCGATCGTGTTGGTGGCGGTGTCGGCGTTCGCGCTGTCCGCGTGTTCAAGCCCGGCCGACGTGCCACCGCCGAGCACCGCTCCGAGCTCAGCGCCCGTCTCGACCAGCGCGCCCGCGCGGAAGAAGATCGCCTACACCAAGCCGGGCACGAAGCTCAAGATCGGCGAGAAGGCCGTAGTGCCGTTCACGACCGACGCCTCGCCCGTTGGCGCGGTCGGCATCACGGTGACCCGCATCGACCGGGGCACCGAGGCCCAACTGGCCCGGATGAACCTCGGCGACGATCTCACCGGATTGGTGCCGTTCTACGTCCAGGTGACCGTTTCGAACGAGACCGGCGATGACTTCTCCGCCGCCCACGTGATCGGCATAAGCGGCCTGCTCGAGGACGGCTCCGAAGGCAGGATGACGCTGCCCCCGGAGTCGCCAGAGTGCCCCAGCGACACGACCCTCGACTTCACGACCAAGGGAGCGACCTACCGCGCCTGCGAGATGGAACTGGTCGCCCCCGGTGCCACAGTGACCGGCGCGAAGTACCACAACGACACCTATGCCTGGCTGGCCAAGGGCACCGACTACCGGGCGAATCCGATCGTCTGGCAGCCCTGAACCCGGCTCAGGCTCAGGCTCCCCCGACGCGGCGGATGATCTTCGCTAGAATGCCCGACACAATCAGCCAGAACACCGCCGCGATGCCGTAGTTCACCAGCACTCGCAGCTTCGCGTCGCTCGGCGTGAACAGGTCCTTGAAGCCGAGCGACAGGCCGTCGGCCCAGCTGCGGACGAACGAGACGATGCCGTTGCCCTGGTTGGCCTCGCCGATGACGAAAATCACGTGCAGCACCAGTATCGCGGCGAAAAGCAGCCCCGCCCAGCGCACGAGCGACGCAAGGAAGGACACCGCGCGCTCACGAGTGCGCCGCCAGTCCACCGGGGTGCGCTGGGGTCGCGCCTTCGCCTCGGTTTCCTGCGCCTGTTCCGCGTGCTCGCCCATGCCGGGCAGTCTGGCACGTCGCCTCGCGGGCCGCTACCCGCTAGTAACAGGTATCAGCCACCCGACGTAACAGTTCGATCGCGACGGGCGGCTTCCCTTTCGGCGCGGCGGGTGGTTACAGTGACCCCGTGGCGCGTGAACTCCTGCTTCGCTGCCGCGACGGGGCCTGATCTGACCGGCTCCTCGTCGCGGGGCTTTGTGGTGCCGGTCGTCCGCACCGATCCCTTCAGGAGATTTTCCCGCGATGAGCACCGATCCCCGCACCACTAACTCCCGTCTGCGCACGCCCTCTCGTCCCGCGCCCGCCGGACAGCCCTCGTGGAACCCGCAGCGCGGCACGTCCATGCCGGTCCACCGGTACCGCCCCTGGTACGACGTCGTCGAGAACATCGACCTGCCGGACCGCACCTGGCCGGACAAGCGCATCGACCGCGCGCCGCTGTGGTGTGCGGTCGACCTGCGCGACGGCAACCAAGCGCTGATCGACCCGATGTCGCCCGCGCGCAAGCGGAAGTTCTTCGACCTGCTGGTCCGCATGGGCTACAAGGAGATCGAGGTCGGCTTCCCGGCCGCGTCGCAGACCGACTTCGACTTCGTGCGCGAGATCATCGACGAGGGCGCGATCCCCGACGACGTGCACATCCAGGTGCTGACCCAGTGCCGTCCCGAGCTGATCGAGCGCACCTTCCAGGCGCTCGAGGGCGCGCCGCGGGCGATCGTGCACATTTACAACTCGACGTCGATCCTGCAGCGCCGCGTGGTGTTCCGCGAGGAGCGCGAGGGCATCAAGAAGATCGCCACCTCGGCCGCGGAAATGGTCGTCGAGCTGGCGGCGAAGCGGCCGGACACCGACTTCCGCTTCCAGTACTCGCCCGAGTCCTACACCGGCACCGAGCTGTCCTACGCGCTCGAGGTATGCAACGCGGTCACCGAGATCTGGCAGCCGACGCCGGAGAAGCCGGTGATCCTGAACCTGCCGGCGACCGTCGAGATGGCGACGCCGAACGTCTACGCCGACTCGATCGAGTGGATGTCGCGCAACCTGGAGCGCCGCGATTCGGTGATCTTGTCGCTGCACCCGCACAACGACCGCGGCACCGGCATCGCCGCCGCCGAACTGGGCTACCAGGCCGGCGCGGACCGGATCGAGGGCTGCCTGTTCGGCAACGGCGAGCGCACCGGCAACGTCGACCTGGTCGCGCTGGGCATGAACCTCTACAGCCAGGGCATCGACCCGCAGATCGACTTCTCCGACATGGACGAGATCAAGCGGACCGTCGAGTACTGCAACCAGCTGCCGGTCCCGGAACGCTCGCCGTGGGGCGGTGACCTGGTGTTCACCGCCTTCTCCGGCAGCCACCAGGACGCGATCAACAAGGGCCTCGACGCCATGAAGGACGCCGCGGACAAGAAGGGCGTCCCGGTCGACGAGCACCCGTGGGAGGTCCCGTACCTGCCGATCGACCCGAAGGACGTCGGCCGCACCTACGAGGCCGTGATCCGGGTGAACTCGCAGTCCGGCAAGGGCGGCGTCGCCTACATCATGAAGGCCGAGCACCAGCTGGACCTGCCGCGCCGGCTGCAGATCGAGTTCTCGAAGGTCATCCAGGCCTACACCGACACCGAGGGCGGCGAGGTCGACCCGGCCACCATGTGGCGCGCGTTCTCGGCCGAGTACCTGGAGTCGAAGACCCCGCTGGAGCTGATCAAGCAGCGGGTCACCGACAACGGCGGCGGCGAGTACGACCTCGAGGCCACGGTGAAGGTCGAGGGCGACGAGCACGAGATCACCGGCCGCGGCAACGGGCCGATCGCCGCGTTCTTCGACGCACTGTCCACTGTGGGCTACGACCTGCGGCTCCTGGACTACAGCGAGCACACCCTGAGCCCTGGCGATGACTCGCGCGCCGCGTCCTACATCGAATGCGCGATCTCCGACCGCGTGTTCTGGGGCATCGGGGTCGACCCGTCGATCGTCACCGCTTCGCTGCGTGCCGTGGTGAGCGCGGTCAACCGGGCCAACCGCTGACTCGAGCCCGTCCGCGCCCCCATGCCACATTGGGTGCGTCTGACGCACCTGATGTGGCATCGGGGCGCTTCGGGTCGAGCGGGAGGTAGGCATGCGAGCCGAGCGTCTGGTCGCGCTGCTTTTCACGCTGCACCGCAAACGCGCGGGCACCGTCGGGGAGCTGGCGGAGGAACTGGGCGTGACCGAGCGGACGCTGCGGCGGGATCTCGCCGCGTTGCGCGAAGCCGGCGTGCCGCTTTGGAGCGAACCAGGGCGCCATGGCGGCATCCGGCTCGTCGACGGCTGGCGTTCGCGGCTCGACGGCCTCACCTCGCGGGAGGCCGTCGCGTTGCTGGCCCTCGACGTGCCGGACGCTTTGGCCGGGCTCGGTCTCGGCACCGCGGTGGCCGCCGCGCACGCGAAGGTGTCCGCGAGCATGCCGCCTCAGCTGCAGGAACAAGCCAGGACGGTCGCCGGGCGGTTTCATCTCGACGCCTCGGCCTGGTTCAGCTCGCCGGACGACACGGCCGCGTTGCCCGCGGTCGCGAAGGCGGTGTGGACCCAGCAGCGGCTCGACGTGCGCTACCGGCGGCGCGACAAGGTCACCCGGCGGACGCTCGATCCGCTGGGGCTCGTGTTGAAGGCCGGGGTTTGGTATCTGGTGGCGCGGGTGGAGGCCGACCTGCGGACGTACCGCGTCTCTCGGTTCGAAGCGGTCGCGGAAACGGGGGAAACCTTTGCGCGGCCGGAAGAATTCTCGCTCGCGGACTGGTGGCGCGCGTCGTCGGCGGAGTTCGAGAAGATGCCGCTGCCGTTGAAAGTGACGGCTCGGCTCGACCGTTCCGCGGCGGGTGCGTTGCGGCGCGTTTTCGGGCCGGAGCACGTGAACGAGGTGCTGGTGTCGCTCGGCCCGCAGGATGCCGACGGGTGGGCCGAGGCCGAGTTCGCTTTGGAAGGCAAGGAAGTCGCCGTCGGACAGCTGGTTTCCCTCGGCCCCGGCGTCGAGGTGCTCACCCCGCCGGAGATCCGCGCCGCGGTCGCGGAATTCGGTCAAGCGCTGGCTGAGCGCAACCGTCCGTGAGGGGAACCCTGAGGGAATCTGATTCCCTGAGGGTTCCCCTCACGAACCATCAGCGGTAACCGGTGGCGTCAGCGGGTTTTCCGGGTTCCTGGACCTCTTCGATGTACCGCCACGCGTCCGGACGGCTGCCGTCCACGTCGTCGATCTCGTAGACCTTCGCCAGCTGTCCGCTGGAAACGGTCTGCCCGGTCCAGCGGTGCCGGTCCGCGTCGGCGGCGAGTGCGACGACCGTGCGGCCGGAGAAGACCGGCGACTCCGAGATCACGAAATGCGGCTCGCGGACGGTCGCGTCCCGCCAGTTTTCTTCGGTGACCTCGAAAATGTCCAGCATCGCTTCCGAACGCAGCCACCCCGGAGTGAACGCGATCGCGGTGCACTTGTGCTTTTCCAGCTCGGCCGCCTCGCCGACGGCCAGGACGTTGATCGCCGCTTTGGCCAGGTAGTACGGCAGCGACGTGCCCTCGCGGTACTTCCGGTTGTACTCGGCGGTGCCGTCGGTCAACTCGATCACGAGCCCGCCCGGACGGCGGATCACCAGCGGAAACAGGTGGTGACTGGTGATCAGGTGGGCGTCGAGGGACAGCCGCATCATCCGCAGGCTGGCGTCCAGCGAGTGCTCCCAGACCGGTTTGCCCCACTCCAGGTAACGGTCGCCGCCCCAGATGCCGTCGACCAGGATGTCGAGCCCGCCGTGCTCGTCGTCGATCCGCTTGGCGAGCGCGGCGACCTCGTCGCTCACCAGATGATCGACCCGCAGCGCGGTTCCCTTGCCGCCCGCGGCTTCGATCCGCTCCAGAGTGTCCTCAATGGTCTCCGGACGGTCCACTTCGGACCGTCCGGCACGCGTCGTGCGACCGGTGACGTACACGTACGCCCCGGCCCGGCCCAGTTCGATCGCGATCGCCCGGCTCGCCCCGCGCGTGCCGCCCGCCACGAGCGCGACCTTCCCGGCCAGTTCCCCGCTCATTCGGCATGTCCTCTTTTCTCTCGGTGGACCACCAGCGTGCATCCGAACCCTGACATCCTCTGTCCGGGTTCGCAAAATCTATGTCCCGGCTGTGTCTTCCTGTGAAGAGCCGATGACGGGGACTCATTCGCGCCGGCGGAGCGGTTAATAGAGACATGGACACTACGACGGCGGGGCTGCTGGTGCTGTTCGTCGTCTCGCTGGTGCCGCTGTTGCCCACCGAGGTGACGCTGCTCGGCATGGGCGTGGCGGCCGCGCAGCACGGGACGTCGCTGGCCGCCGTGATCGCGACCGCCAGCCTCGGCTGCCTGCTGTCCGACCAGGCGTTGTACGCGCTCGGCCGGTTCGGCGGGGCTCGCGTGCTGGCCCGGCTGGGCAGGCGACGCAAGCTGGCCGCCGGGCTGAACTGGCTCGACGGACGTCTGCAGCGGCATCCGCGGCCGGTCCTGGTGGTCGCGCGATGGCTGCCTTCCGGCGGGACGGTCGGCGCGCTGCTGGCCGGCTCATTGCGGTGGCGGTTCGCCGAGTTTCTGACCGCGTCCGCGGTCGGCGTGCTGCTCTGGACGTCCTACGTCGCGCTCCTCGGTTACGCCGGCGGGCAGCTGGTTGCCGAACCAGGGTTGAGCCTCGCGTTGTCGCTGACCATCGCGGTGCTGCTGGGCTTGGCGATCACCGTCCGGATTCGACGGCACGCAGCGCCGAGTACAGCGCCTTGATCAGCGGTTCGTTCTCCGGAGCAGCCGCGGCCGGGAACGGAATGCGACGGCGGGTGTAGCCATAAGCGACGCCGTTGCGCGGGTCAGCGAACGCCTGCTGACCACCAGCACCGCTGTGCCCGAAGCTGCCTTGGCCCAGCTCCGGGTAGCGCTCGCCGGTGGCCTGGAAACCGACAGCGAACGCCTTCTGCTCGCGCAACACCACGTCGTGCCCGATGGACTGGATCTGCGCGAATTCAGCGGCGGTTTCCGGCTTCAACAGCGGCGGTTCGCCGGACAAGGGACTGATCGCCGCCGCGTACATCCGGGCCAGGCCGCGGGCGGATGCGACACCGCCGAACGAGGCCGGACCGAGCCGCCGGACTTCTGGGAGGTTCGGCAGTTCCCAGACTTCCGGACCGTCTGGATGGTGCCGGTTGAACGCGATGCCCGGCAGGCTGTTCGCGGCGGGCAGGAGAATCTGCCGTTCGGGGGTCTGCACCATCGGTTGCGTGCTGACGAATCGCGACTCCAGTTCGGTGGGCAGGCCGAGGTGAAAGTCCACTGTGTACGGATCGCGGACGCGCGCGGCGAAGTGTTCCTGGAGAGTGCGGCCGGTCGCGCGACGGACGACCTCGCCGCTGAGCGCGCCGGCTACCAGGGCGTGGTAACCGAACGCAGTGCCTGGCCGCCAGAACGGGCGTTGCCGGGCCAGTCGTTCGGCCACGACGCGCTCGTTCGCGAGTTCCGTGCGGGAGAAGCCTTCGTCGGAGCCGACCAGTCCGGCTCGGTGCGCGAGGACGTCTCGCAGGGTGACGTCTTGTTTGCCTTCGGCGGCGAACTCCGGCCAGTAGTGGCTCACTCGCTGGTCTAGGTCCAGTACGCCGTCCTGGACGAGCAGCGCGACTGTCAGGTACGCCGCTCCTTTTGAGGCGGAGTAGGCACCGATCAAGGAATCGCCGTCGATGTCATCACCGGTCCAGAGGTCGACTATTTGCTCGCCGTGGTGGTACGCCGTCAATTGGGCGGCCCCGTCGGTCACTGCCGCGAAGACGTCTCGCACCTGCTCGAATCCGGGCCGCACTGTTCCGTGGAGGTTGGTCATGCCACCACCGTACTCTTGTTTGTAACCATTGGTCACTAACTCTGTCTCGGTAGAGTCCGGGGCTATGACCCGACCGCGGCCCGGCCGCCCCGCACAGCTCGATCGCGAGCGGATCGTCGACGCGGCGTTGTCCGCCGGAAATCTCGACACGCTGACCATGCGCGAGCTGGCGACGCGACTCGGCGTGACGCACGGCGCGCTCTATCGCTGGGTCGCCAACAGGGACGCGTTGTTCGATCTGATCAGCGAAGTGGTGCTGGAGCGAGTCCTGCCGGAAGAGGGGCCACCGCGCCGGTCTTGGCGGCCCTGGCTCGCGAAGGTCGCGTGGGCGATGCACGACCAGTTCCTCGCGGTACCCGGTTACGCGACCCGATTGTCCCGGCCGCATCGGCATAACGCGGATTCGTTCGGCCGCCTGCGCTCTCAGGTGGTCGCCGCGTTCACCAACGCCGGGGTGCGGCCGGAGCTGGCCGAGCAAAGCTGGTACATCTTCATCACCTGCACGGTGAGCTGGCTCGCGGTGCGGGAAAACCCGCTCGACCTCGGGCCGGACGCGCCGCGGTTCGAGCTTTTCCTCGACACGCTGCTGCGCGGCCTGCCCGCCCGGGAGCCCGGCTAGGTCGTGAGAGCGGCCACCTCGGCGCGCATTTCCTCAATCACGGTCGCGACGGCGGGCCGGTTCGCGGCACCGGTGCGGCACACCACCTCCACCAGCCGCGCCGCACGGATTCCGGCCAGCGGGCGGCCGACCAGCCCGCTGCCGCGCCGGGTGTCCATTGTGTACCGAGGCATCAGTGCGATCCCGTGCCCGGCCGCGACGAGCCGTTCGGTGATGCGGAAATCGTTGATGCGCTGGACGATCTGCGGCCGCACGCCGGTGCGCACGGTCAGCGAGCGCAGGACGTCGTCCACCGGGAAGCCGTGGTCCACCGAGATCCAGCGTTCGTCGGCGAGATCGGCGAGGCCGACGCGGCGGTTGCGGGCGAGCCGGTGCCCGACCGGGAGGGCGACGTCCAGCGGTTCGCGCAGCAGCGGGACGACGTCGAGGCGTTCGGTGTCGAATTCGGGCGCGTGCTCGTCGCGGTGGGCGACGACTACGTCGTAGTCGGCGACCAGGCCGGGCACCTGCGGCGGGACCATGTCCACGTCGCGGACGTCGACCTCGAGGTTTTCGTGCTGTTCGACGCGGCGCAGCAGGCCGGGCAGGAGCATCAGGCCGGCGGACTGGAAGATCGCGATCCGCACGCGCCCGCGCGGGGCGCTGCGATAGGTGTCCAGCTCCGCTTCGGCCCGGTCCAGCGCGGCCAGCACGTCGTCGGCACGGGCGACCAGCGCGCGGCCGGCGTCGGTGAGCCGCAGGCCACGACCAGCCGGTTCGGTGAGCGCGATACCGACCTCCGCCTGCAACGCGCGCAACTGCTGCGAGATCGCCGACGGCGTGCAGTGCAACGCCCGCGCCGCGGCGGTGACGCTGCCCCGATCGGCGAATTCACGCAGCGTCCGAAGCCTGCCCAAGTCCATTCGGGGAGTGTATGTGAAGCAGTGCTACACAGTCAGTGCAGTTATTCTCGCTGGTGCTTCACGGTCCGGCTAGGCAGAGTTGGGGCATGGCCATCCGAGACCGTTTGCTCGCTGTGTTCGTCGCCGTCTTGTGGGGCCTCAATTTCATCGCGATCCACGCCACCCTCGGCCAGTTCCCGCCGATGTTCGCCGGGGCACTGCGGTTCCTGCTGATCGCGATCCCGACGGTCTTCCTCGTGCCGTGGCCGCGGGTGAAACTGCGGTACCTGCTGGGTTACGGGCTCGGATTCGGCACCGGGCAGTTCGCGTTCCTGTTCGTCGCGATGCACCTGGGCATGCCGACCGGGCTCGCGTCGCTGGTGCTGCAGGCGTCCGCGCCGTTCACCGTGCTGCTGGGTGCGGTACTGCTGCGGGAACGCGTCTCCGGACGGCAGCTGGCGGGGATCCTGCTCGCCGTGGCGGGCATGAGCGCGATCGCCTGGCAGCAGTCCGCGCACGCCGCGCTGGTACCGGTGCTGCTGACCTTGCTGGCCGCGCTGAGCTGGGCGATCGGCAACCTGAGCATGCGCCGCGCGGAGCCAGACAACCCGCTGCACCTGACGCTGTGGATGTCGGTCGTGCCGCCGCTGCCGATGCTGGCGCTGTCGAGCGTCTTCGAGGGGCCTGGAGCGGCCTGGCATTCGCTGGCGACGCTCGGCACGAAGACCGGGCTGATCGGCCTCGCGGGGCTGGCGTATGTGGTCATCTTCGGCACCGTCGTGGGTTCCGGTATCTGGACCACGCTGATGCGCCGCAATCCGGCGGGGGTGGTCGCGCCGTTCTCGCTGCTGGTGCCGGTGGTCGGGCTGACGGCGTCGTTCTTCATCCTCGGGGAGGTGCCGACGGTCCTCACGCTGGTGGCTGCGGCGGTGGTGATCGGCGGGGTCTTGCTGGGGTCGTTGCGGCGGAAGCCGGTGGTTGCTCCGGAGGAATTGCTGCCGGTGTGAGGGCTACCGGCTGGGATCTCCGGCGTCAGCCGCGAGTCGCTCCCGACGGGCTGCGCCTTTGGGCGTGAAGGTGAACCTGTCGATGAACCTCGCCTCGCCATAGCGAGTCGCTAACAGCACGGACTCCGGCTCGGCCGACGGCCAGGTGACCGTTGCTCCTGGCTCGGTTCCGCTCCCGAGATGCAAAAAGACAAGTGGGTCGTCGAGGTGCGCGGTGCCGTAAGCGAGTGTCTTCGGGAAAACCGGGTTGGATCCGCCGATGAGTACCGACGGTGGCCCGACCTCGGCGAGGACCTCGCTGTGGCTCCGGTCGTGGGCACACCACGACCGCGCCCCGTTTCGGAGGTTGTCGTAGTCCGCTCGGGACAGCGGGTTGTCTAGGGTGAGCCAGCCGCGGCGGTGCGCGATCTCGGCGTAAACCGACGCCATGATGTCCGAGTCCCGCTCGCCCATGACGAGTTCGACCGCGCCGCTCACCCCGGTGGAGACGAACGCTTCCCGTGCTCGGAGTTCAGTCAGGTCGTCGGCCAAGAGCTGCTCGACTCCGTCAGCAAACGCGATGGCATCGAGAAACAGCCGGAGTGCGCTCTCCCCGCCGTACATGCCCGGCCTGCGAAGGGCGGAGTTCAGCTGGTGCAGCAGATAGCCGCGGACATCGTCGATCGTTCGGCTCGCGCCGTTGTCACTGGTCATCGTTCGCTCCCCGTTCGGTTGACCGGGAACAGAAAACCCCCGGCGAGTCCGAAGACCCGCCGGGGGAATCCCGCAGTCAACCTCAGGCCACCGCGTCGTTCTTCTCATCCGACGAGGACGACGCCGCGGCGTTGCGGGACATGCGCTTTTTCAGCACCAGCGTCACCACCACGCCGATCACCAGCGCCGCGCCAAGGCCCGCCCACTGGAAGCCCTTCAACCACTTGTCGGCGACCACGCCCAGGTAGTAGATGAGCGCCGTCGTTCCGCCCGCCCACACGATGCCGCCCAGTGCGTTCGCGAGCAGGAAGCGCGGGTAGTGCATGTTCAGCGACCCGGCGAGCGGGCCGGCCAGGATGCGCAGCACCGCGACGAAGCGGCCGAAGAACACCGCCCACATGCCGCGTTTGTGGAACATTCTTTCGGCGCTCGCGATGTGGTCGGGGCCGAAATGTTTGGGGAACTTCCGGCCCGCCCAGGCGAACAGCCGTTTGCCGCCCTTTTTGCCGATCAGGTATCCGATGCTGTCGCCGATGATCGCGCCCGCCGAGGCCAGCACGCCGATCCACAGCGGGTTCAGCCCGCTGTGCGACGACGCCAGCAGCGCCGCGCTCACCAGCACGATTTCCCCCGGCAGCGGGATGCCCAGGCTTTCGACCATCACCACCAAGCCCACCAGCAGGTAGACCGCCAGCGGAGGGATCGCCTCCAGCACGTGGTCGATGTTCACTGCCAACCCCCTTGTGATGTGTGCCTGGTCCCCGCAGGGTACCCAGCTCACGGCGATCCTCGCGTCCGACTGGAGTCGGGGGTGGGGTCCTCCTTCAGTCAGGGGTATTCAGGGTTTTTCCGACATAACACGCAAAGCGCGCGTTTCGAAATACGCTCGCTCCGGAAGGCTCAGGGTGCGCTGGGCGGCGCGGACGTAGCAGTCGCGGGCGCCTTGCCGGTCGCCGGACAGTTCCAGGAGATGGGCGCGGACCACGTCGGCCCGGTAGTGGTCCAAGCCGGTCGCCTCCAGTTCGGCCAGCGCGGGAGCCGGGCCTTCGACCCGGGCGAGCGCGACCAAGCGGTTGAGGGTGACCATCGGGCCGGGGGCGATCTGCCGCATGAGGTCATACAGCAGCAAGATCTGCGGCCAATCGGTCGCGTCGGCGGTCGGGGCCTCGTCGTGCACGGCGGCGATGGCGGCCTGTAGCTGGTACGGGCCGACCTGGGTGGTGGCCAGCGCGCGTTCGATCAATGCGCTGCCTTCGGCGATCGCGGACGCGTCCCAGAGCGAGCGGTCTTGTTCGGCCAGCGGCACGGGGGTGCCGTCCTGGCCGGTGCGAGCGGGGCGGCGGGCGTCGGTGAGCAGCATGAGGGCAAGGAGTCCGGCGACCTCGCCGTCGTCGGGCAACAGGGCGTGCAGCTGGCGGGCGAGCCGGATGGCCTCGGCGGTCAGTTCGACGCGGTTCACCGCCCCGCCGGAGCTGGCGGTATGTCCTTCGGTGAACACCAGATACAGCACCTGCAACACCGCGGCGACGCGTTCTGGCAGCTCGTCCCGCGGTGGCAAGGCGAAATCCGCACCGCGCAGTTTCTGTTTCGCGCGGCTGATCCGCTGGCCGATCGTCGGCTCCGGAACCAAGTACGCCCGCGCGATCTCGGCAGTGGTCAGACCGCCGACGGCACGCAGGGTCAGAGCTACCTGGGACGGCCTGGTCAGCGCGGGATGGCAGCAGAGCAGCAGCAGGGTGAGGGTGTCGTCCCGCTGCGGCACGAGTTCGAAGGACGGCGGTTCCAGCGCGGCCACCGTCTCCTCCCGGCGGATACGAGCGGCTTCGCTGCGCCACATCTCGATCCTCCGGCGCGAAGCCGTCGTGATCAGCCAGGCCTTCGGATTGTCCGGTACACCGTCCTTCGGCCACTGCACCGCGGCGGCGAGCAGGGCCTCCTGCACGGCGTCCTCGCATTTGCCGAAGTCGCCGTAGCGGCGCACGAGCGCGGTCACCACCTGGGGGATGAGATCGCGCAGGAGGCCGTCGATCACAGCTCGAAGTCCACGTCGCCGGTCAGCCCCATCACCGGCCGCACCTCGATCGTAGCGAACGGGGCCTCCGGAATGCGCGCGGCGATCTCCAGCGCACGGGCCTCCGAATCGCATTCCAGCAGGTAGAAGCCAGCGAGCTGCTCCTTGATCTCGGCGAACGGGCCGTCGGTGGTGCTCACGCCGTCAGTCCGCACGTGGACCTGCTTCGTCAGCTCCGGCGCGGCCAGCCGTTCGGACACGATCCGCTCGCCGGTGCCCTCCAGTTCCTCGTGGAACCGCTGGTAGGCACGCAGGCCCTCAGCCTTCTGCTCGTCGCTCATCCCAGCCCAAGCTGCGCGCGACGCCGGGTTGCCGTAGATCAGGACCAGATACTTCATCGACAAGCCTCCTCGAAAAAGTTTTCTCCCCCTGATGTCGAAGCCGCGCGGACGGCTTCGACGTCCCGGACGAACACCGCGACACTTGGGAAAAGGAGACCACAGAATGTCCGAGAACGAGATCCGCGACCTGCTGGCCGAGCGCACCGCCGCGATGCACGCGAAGGACCCCCAGCGGGTCGTCGCGGCCTACACCGAGAAGGCGGTCAAATTCGACCTCGCCCCGCCACTGCGCACGACCGGCGCTTCCGCGGAGTACATCGCGCAGTGGTTCAGCACCTTCGACGGGCCGCTTTCCTACACCTACCACGACGAGGAAATCACCGTATCCGGTGATTTGGCGGTGGTGACGGCCTTGGCGAAGCTGACCGCGACGCCGGGAGGCGAGAGCGAATCGTTCACCCTCTGGTTCCGCACCACGTTTGCCTTGCAGCGCACCGAAAACGGCTGGCGGATCGCGCACGAGCACAACTCGACACCGTTCCACATGGACGGTTCGTTCCGCGCTGCTGTCGATCTCCAGCCCTGAAAAGCCGTGAGGGGAACCCTGGTGCCGAAGAAGACACCGGGGTCCTTCCCTCCGCCCGGAGGCGGCTTGGAACGCGGCCGCCGCGCAACGTCGGGGAGATACGCGGCGGCCGGGAGTTTCAGGGGGGCGGGGTCACTACGGTGCCCGCAGGTGCAGATCGGGCAAGCGGACACGATTTTGTAGAGCGAGTGGAGGAGTGCGAGGTTCAAAATCCGTTCCTGCTCGTCGCCGACAATGCCGAGCCAGCCGAGGATGCGCGACGATCGGCGGACTAGGCGTGCGCCGCCCTGCTCCCCCTCAGGGATAGCTCCTGGAGGGACGCCGATCCACCGGGCAAGCTCGCGGAGCGCGCTGCCCGCTGGATCCAATGGCCCACGCTCACCACGTCCGTTCCGGACTGCGCGGGTCGGCGCAGAAGCACGTCCGGCAGTCGTAGCGGCGGTCGCGGTCCGACCCCAGTTCCTCGGACAGTTCATCGACGAAGGCCATCCGTTGCGGCAACTGCAAGCCGGACGTGCACTTCGGCCAGAACACTTCCGTTCCGGGGGTGAACAGTTTCCGTTCGAACCGATGGTTCCAGCCGTCGCACGTCCACTTGTGTACCGAATAGATCACCGTGGCCACCTCGCCGGAGGGCAGCTCGCCCGCGATCCGTATCGCTTCCACACCCCACCTCGCCAACTGGTATTGACGTCTTATCCACTCATTGTTCCACGCCGCCTGCAACTGGTCAAGACGAGTGGACCAGTGGCAGAATGGGTGCATGGTTGATCGCACGAGCGGAGTTCCCGCGTTTCGGCAAGTGGCGGCCGACCTTCGGGAAAAGATCGCGACCGGTCTGTACGCGCCGGGCGATCAGCTGCCGAGCGAACGCGAATTGGTGGACGTTTACAGCGTGTCCCGTCCAACGGTGCGCGACGCGGTGGACGTGTTGCGGCGCGAAGGTCTCGTGATCGCCGAACATGGGCGCGGCGTCTTCGTGCGACCACCCGCCAGCATCCAGCGCATCGCCCGTTCTCGTCTGTCGAAAGAGGCGCGGGCGAAGAACCGCGGCGCGTTTCTCGCTGACGCCGCAGCACGCGGCTTCGCACCATCGTCGTCAGTCACGGTTCGGTTCGAACGGGCCGACGCACGTGCGGCCAAGCATCTCGCGATCGATGAAGGCGCTGAAGTAACCGTACGAGACCGGGTGATGCGCGCTGACGGGCTCGTGGTCCAGCTCGCTGTGTCTCGCCTTCCACGCGAACTGACGCGCGACACGGCGATCGAACAGGTGGACACGGGCAGCGGTGGTACGTACGCCCGGCTAGAGGAAGCGGGGCACGAACTCGGGTCGTTCGTGGAACATGTTGGGGCTCGGATGCCCAACCCCGTCGAGGCGTCGCAGCTTCAACTCGCCGACGGCGTCCCGGTTGTGACCGTCACGCGCGTGGCCTACGGCACGGACGGGAGGCCGCTGGAAATGAACGACATGGTCCTTGCCGCAGACCACTATGAGCTGTCGTACGAGTGGCCCGCGGATTGACTGTCCACATAGAACCGACCGCGTCGATACGACCCCGATAAGCCCGGGACGCACGAAGGCCCCCACCTGTAAAAGGCGGGGGCCTTCACGGACGCCTCAGAGGATCTCGGCGGCCGAACCGACATCCGGCGGGCCGAGGTCCGGGTTCAGCGCCGCGGCGTCGACCAGTTCCACTTCGACCTTATGCGGCTGGATGCGCCCGTCGCGGATGTCCTCCGCGTAGTGGCACGCCACCCGGTGCCCGGCGCCGATCTCGCGCAGCTGCGGGCGATCGGTGTTGCACAGGCTTTCCTGCTTCCACGGGCAGCGCGTGTGGAAGCGGCAGCCCGACGGCGGATTGGCCGGCGACGGAAGGTCTCCGGCGAGCAGGATCTGCTCCCGGCTGTCCTCCACCACCGGGTCCGGCACCGGGATCGCCGACAGCAGCGCCTTCGTGTACGGGTGCAGCGGGTTCTGGTACAGCTCCTCTGACGTCGTCTCCTCGACCAGCGCGCCGAGGTACATCACGCCGATCCGGTCGGAGATGTGCCGGACCACCGCGAGGTCGTGCGCGATCACCACGTAGGTGAGACCGAGCTCTTCCTGCAGATCCTCCAGCAGGTTCACCACCTGCGCCTGCACCGAAACGTCCAGCGCGGACACCGGTTCGTCGGCGACGATCAGGTCCGGTTCCACCGACAGCGCCCGCGCGATGCCGATGCGCTGGCGCTGGCCGCCGGAGAACTCGTGCGGGTACTTCCGCAGCGCGGTCTCCGGCAGGCCGACCGCGCTCAGCAGCTCGCGCAGCCGTTTCGCGGTGGACTCCTTGTCCTTGTCGAGCCCGTGCGCGCGCATGCCCTCGACGAGAATCGACTCGACCGACTGGCGCGGGTCCAGGCTCGACATCGGGTCCTGGAACACCATCTGCATCCGCCGCCGCGCCTTGCGCAGCTGCTCGCCCTTGAGCTGGGCGACGTCGGTGCCGTCGAACACGACCTTGCCGCCGGTCGGCTCGTTGAGCCGCAGGATCGCGCGGCCGAGCGTCGACTTGCCGCAGCCGGATTCGCCGACCAGGCCGTAGGTTTCGCCGCGGCGGATGGACAGGTCGACCCCGTCCACCGCGAACACGTGGCCCACCGTGCGGTCCACGACGATGCCGCGCTTGATCGGGAAGTGCACCTTGAGGTCGGTGACCTCGAGCAGCACCTCGTCGGCGTTCGCCGCCGTCATCGGGTTCCTCCTCCTGCCGCCACGGCGGGTTGCACCGGGTTGTGGCAGCGCAGCAAGCCGTTCCGGTCTTCGACCAGTTCCGGCGTGTTCTCCAGGCAGGCCGCGATCGCGTTCGGGCAGCGCGGCGCGAACGCGCACCCGCCGTCCCATGGGATGTTGTCGGCCACCGAACCGCGGATCGGGATCAGCTTCTCGCCGCGTCCCTCGTCGAGCCGCGGGATCGAGGCCAGCAGGCCGTGCGTGTAGGGATGCCGCGGCTGGGCGAACAGCGAATGCCGCTCCTGGCGTTCCACGATCCGGCCGCCGTACAGCACGTTGACCTCGTCGCAGAGCCCGGCGACGACGCCGAGGTCGTGCGTGATCATCACCAGCGCGGTTCCGGTGTCCTGCACCAATTCCCGCAGCAGGGCGAGGATCTGCGCCTGGATCGTCACGTCGAGCGCGGTGGTCGGCTCGTCCGCGATGAGCAGCCGGGGACGGCACGCCAGCGCGATCGCGATCAGCGCGCGCTGGCGCATCCCGCCGGAAAGCTGGTGCGGGTACTCGGAAAGCCGCCGCGTCGGGTCGGGAATGCCGACCTTGTCGAGCAGTTCCGCCGCTTCGATCCGCGCCTTCTTGCGCGGCATGTCGCGGTGGCGCTCCAGCACCTCGGTGATCTGCAGCCCGATCGGGATGACCGGGTTCAGCGAGGACAGCGGGTCCTGGAACACCATGCCGAGATCGCGGCCGCGCCGGTCGCGCATTTCGCGGTCGGACAGGGTCAGCAGATCGGTGCCCTCGAAGCGCACCGAACCGCTGACGGTGTTGCCGCGCTTGGCGAGCAGCCGCATGATCGCGAGCGAGGTCACCGACTTGCCGCAGCCGGACTCGCCGACCAGCCCGACCGTCTGGCCGGGTTCGACGTCGAAACTCACGCCGTCGACCGCGGTGAACGGGCGTTCCCCGCGGCGCTGGAACACGACCTTCAGGTCGCGGACTTCGAGAAGTGCCACGGGGTCACCGCCGGTTCTTCGGGTCGAGGGCTTCGCGGAGAGACTCGCCGAGCAGGGTGAACCCGAGCGCCACGATGATGATCGCGATCGCCGGGTAATACGCCAGCTCCGGCCGGATGTCGAGGTAGTGCTGGGACGCGCTGCCCAGCATCAAACCCCACTCCGCGCGGGTCGGGTCCGGGTCGCCGAGACCGAGGAACGACAGCGCCGCGGCCTCCAGGATCGCGGTCGCCAGAGTCAGCGTCGCCTGCACGATCACCGGGCCGAGCGAGTTCGGCAGCATGTGCCGGAACACGATCGTCGTGCGCTTCACGCCGAGCGACGTCGCCGCCAGCACGTGGTCCGCCTCGCGCTGGGCGAGCATCGAACCGCGCAGCAGCCGGGCGAAAATCGGCACGCCGATGATCGACACCGCGATGATCACCGTCCACTGGCTCGGCTTCGCGAACAGCGCCGCGATCGAAATCGCCAGCAGCAGCGAGGGAAACGCCAGCAGCACGTCGACCACTCGCATGAGCACGGTGTCGACCCAGCCGCCGAACGCGCCCGCGAGCCCGCCGATGAGCGCGCCGATCAGCACGCCGATCACCGTGGCGAGCACGCCGACCAGCAGCGTCTGCTGTGCGCCGATGAGCAGCCGGGACAGGAAGTCGCGGCCGAAGTCGTCGACGCCGAGCGGGAAACCGGGCTGCGCGCCCGGAATGATGCCGCGGCCGAGGATGACCTTGTCCTGCAGATACCGGACCTGCGGGTCCTTCGGCGCGAGCAGCGGCGCGAAAATCGCCAGCAGCAGGAACAGCAGGGTGATCACGCCGCCGACGATCGCCACCGGGCTGCGCAGCATCCGGCGCAGCGCCTCGGCGCCGAGGCTGTGCCCACTCGCCGACGCGGACGCGAGCTTGTCGATCGGCTCTTTCTTCTTGTTCAGCAGAGTGTTCACCGCACACGCACCCTCGGGTCGATGAGCCCGTAGGAAATATCCACGAGCATGTTCACGAGCACGTAGACCAGTGCCCCGAGGAGCAGCAGTGCCTGCAGCCGCGGGTAGTCCCGCTTGTCGATGCCTTCGGCGAGAAGGAATCCGAGGCCGCGGAAGTTGAACACTCGCTCGGTCAGCACGGCGCCGCCGAGCAGCGCGCCGGTCTGCAGGCCGATCGTGGTGATCACCGGCAGCAGCGCGTTGCGCAGGACGTGCCGCTGGCGAACCACGGGCTGGGTGAGGCCCTTCGAGTTCGCGGTGCGGATGAAGTCCTCGTTGAACACGTCGAGCACCGACGCGCGGGTGATCCGGGTGATCACCGCGAGCGGAATGGTGGCGAGCGCGAGCGCGGGAAGAATGAGGTGCTTGATCGCGTCCCAGACCGCGTCCCATTCGCCGGTCATCATTCCGTCGAGAATGGCGAAATGCGTGACGACGGTGGCGTCGATGCCGGGGGCCTGCCTGCCCTGCGACGGCAAGCCGAGCGGGGTGGAAAGCAGGTCCTGCATCATGTAGCCGAGGAAGAAGATCGGCACCGCGACGCCGACCAGGGTCAGCACGATGATGACGTTGTCGACGATCTGGCCGCGGAACCGGGCGGCGAGATAGCCGAACGAAATCCCGAACAGCACGGCGATGATCATCGCCGAGATGCCCAGTTCAATGGTGGCCGGAAGGAACGTGCCGATCTCCGACATCACCGGGCGCGACGACACGAGCGAATTGCCGAAATCGCCGGTGATCGCGCGGCCGAGGAATTTGAAGTACTGCACGAAAATCGGCTGGTCGAGGCCGAGCACGTGGTTCAGGTTCGCCAGTTTTTCCGGGGTCGCCTTGTCCCCGAGCAGCGCGGACGCGGGCCCGCCGGGGAGTGAGCGCAACCAGGCGAACACCAGGATGGACAGGATGAGCAGCGTCGGAATCGCTTGTAGCAGCCGACGCACGAGGAAACGGAGCACGAGTAGTCCTTTGTGTACAGCCCGGGAACGAGGCCAAGGGCAGGCGCGGTAGCACCTGCCCTTGGCCTGGCTGCTCAGTGGAGCACGTCAGCCGATCGTGACGTTGTAGAAGCGTTCGTCGGTAAGCGGGCTGGCCACCACGCCCTTGATCTTCGGGCCGACCACGATCGCCGGCGTCGGGTAAGCGATCGGGACGGCGGGCAGGTAGTCCATGATCTTCTTATTGGCTTCCTGGTACGCCTTGGTGTGCGCCTCGCCCGCCGGAGCGGCGTCCGCGGCGGCGAGCGCCTGGAACAGGGACTGCTCCTCCAAGCCGAATTCCGGCTTCGGGCGGCCGAAGAAGGTGCCGACGAAGTTGCCCGCGTCGTTGTAGTCACCGGTCCAGCCGAGCAGGTGGATGTCCTGCTTGCCGTTCTGCTGCACGTCGTCCTTGTACCCGCCGTTCCACGACTCGGCGACCGGCTGCACGGTGATGCCGATGGCCTTCAGGTCCTCGGAGATCGCGGTGTAGGTGTCGGCCGGGTTCGGCATGTAGGGCCGGGTGACCTCGGTCGGGTAGTAGAACTTCAGCGTCATGCCCTCGGCGCCGGCGTCCTTGAGCAGCTGCTTGGCCTTGGCCGGGTCGTACGGGTACTTGGCGACGTCGTCGGTGTAGCCGTCGATCGCCTTCGGCACGAACTCGGTCGCGACCTCGGAACCCTCGGCCAGCTTGGAGCGCACGAACTGCTCGCGGTTGATGCCGTAGGCCAGCGCCTTGCGGACCTCGGGCTTCTTGAGCAGCGGGTTGCCCTTCTGGTTGATGCCCAGGTAGAGCACGTTGAACGACGGGCGGATCAGCACCTGCTCGCCGTCGTTGCGCAGCAGCCCGTAGTCCGCGGGGGCCGGGAAGTCGTACCCGTTGATGTCGCCGGCCTTGAGCGCCTGCTTGCGGGCGTTCTCGTCCGGGATCACCTTGAACACGAGCTTGTCCAGCTTCGCCGGCTGCGGCATCGTGCTGGTGTCGTTGCGCACCAAGGTGATCTGGCCGTTGCCCTGGTCCCAGCCGTCGAACTTGAACGGGCCGGTGCCGGTCGGGTGCTTGTAGCCGTACTCCGGATACGTGATCGACGTGCCGGAGCCGGTGACCTTGTCCGAGTTGTACTTCTGCAGCGCGGTGGGGCTCTGCATCGCGAACGACGGCAGCGTGAACGCGGCCGGGAAGGCGCCCTTCGCGCGGTTCAGGTGCAGAACCGCGGTGTGGTCGTCCTTCGCCTCGCAGCTCTTGTAGACCGGATCGCCCTTGGTGGTGCCCTCGTTGTGCGCGAAGCCCTCGAAGACGTCGCCGTAGTAGATCATCTGGCTCTGGGCGGTAGCGCCCTTCATGTTGTACCAGCGATCGAAGTTGAAGCAGACCGCCTTGGCGTCGAACGCGGTGCCGTCGCTGAACTTCACGCCCTGCTTGAGGTCGAAGGTCCAGGTCTTGCCGCCGTCGCTCGGCGTCCACTTCGTGGCGAGCGAGGGCTCCAGCTCGGCCGAACCCTGCTTGTTCTGGATCAGGGTGTCGAACATCTGCCGGGTGATCCGGAACGTCTCGCCCTCGTCGTTGAAGATCGGGTCGAACATCTTCGGGTTGCCGGTGTTGCCGAAGACCATGGTGCCTCCGGACCCTCCGCCTCCGGCCTCGTCGCGCTTCGATTCCGCGCACGCGGACAGCGAGACCGCGAGCGCGCCCGCCAGCCCGATCAGAGCTGCCCGGCGTGTTCGGGTCAGCCGCAATTGCTGCATCTGGCACCCCTTGGGAATGTTCGGTGTATCGAAATGCACCGTCGGCGGTCAGTTCGGGAAGACCAGAGCGATCGGTGTGTTCGGTGACACTAGCGGCAACTGGGCCGCCGCTTAAGCACGTGAGGTTACGATCGCGCTACGTAAACCCCAAATAGACCGCAACACGTCAGCAAATGTGTGCGCTGCGTAGCGAAATTCGCCGGTTTGGTACGTTGAGTGGCGGTTTGCTCACCCGGATGGCCTAACCGGCGAGGTTGTCCGTTCCGGGCGCCGTGGATGTTCCGGAACCTCTCCGGAGTCGAGCCCGAGTTGCCCGGGAAGGGCAGCGAAACAGGCCGAATGTACTCGGAGTTTCCCCCGCTCGCGCATTCCGCAATAGCCGCTTTCGCCGCCGCCGAACCGATGTGAGCCGGGCTTCCGGTTGTTCAGACCAGCTGGTCCGCGGCCTCGCGGGTGCCGTCGACCGCGAACCAGCCGCGTTCGAACAACTGCCAGCGCCGCAGTTCGTCCCGCGCCGCCTCGCCGTCCCGGGCGACCGCCCTGGACAACCGTTCCGCCTCGGTGCCGCCCTCGATCCAGCACAGCCACGACAGCCGGGACCGCACCGCCTGGCGTCCGCTCGACACGCCTTCCAGCACCAGCACCTCGGGAACCTCCACGCGCACCAGCTCTCCGGGCCGCGGCGAGCCGGAGGTCCAGTCCATCCGGCGATACTCGCCTGCCCGGCCCCGCGCCAGCGGCCGCAGCACGCCGTCCTCCAGCCGCGGCCACCACGCGACGGGATCGTCCCAGGTGGCGAAGGCGTCCGTGCTGACCAGCGCGGCACGACAACCGAGAGCTTCGACCGTCTCGGCGGCGAGCGTGGACTTCCCGGCCCCGGACGGACCGTCGATGGCGAGCATCCGGACGCCGCCGAGCCGGGGCGGAGCGGCGAGGAGCGCGGAGATCAGCGAACGCGTGCCGGGCTCGCTTCGGGCAGGCCGTCCACGCTGTCGGGCGCGGACGTGCGCTTCTCCAGTTCAGCGATGCGTGCTTCGAGTTCGCGCTGGGTGTCTTCCAGTTCGCAGCGCAGCAACGCGGTCTCCTCGACCGCGGTCCGCACCTCTTCCTCCAAGTGCCCGACCTCGGTCGAAAGCTGCAGCGCCACCAGCGCGAGAACGACTCCGGCCAGGAAGAAGACGAAGTTCGACGGGGTCGCGACCCCGGTGAGATGCGCCAGGAACTCCGCGACCGGCGGGACCACCGCGAGCACCACGACGCCGAGGGCCACCACGAGCCAAATGCCAGCGTACTTCTCGCGCAGCTTGCGCCGCCGCATCATCTCGATGACAACGAGCAGCACCAGAGCCGCGATGACGATGCTCAGTACCTGCCAGCCAGCCATGGAGCCTCCTACGCCGCGTCGGACGAGTCAACGGACGGACGACGGCGAACCAGCGCGAGCAGCAAAGCGAGCCCCGCGCGGCCCAGGTACACCGCGGACTTCACCGGCGAATGGCTCGGCTTGCCGCCCGCGCGTTCGCGCATGACCACCGGGGTCTCCCGGATGGACAGGTTCGCCCGGATCGCCATCACCAGTGCCTCGACCGTGTCGCCGAGGTACTCGGCCGGGTAGTAGCCGGCGAACAGGCGGATCGCGCGCGGTCCCATCGCCTTGAACCCGGAGGTGACGTCGGTGAGCTTGCTGCCGGACAGCCGGCTGAACACCAGCGACAGCACCACCATCGCGTACTTGCGCGGCCCGACCGCGCGGTAGTCGCCCTTGCCGGCGAACCGGGAGCCGATCGCGATGTCGGCACCCTCGTCGAGCAGTTTCAGCAGGGCGCCGACCTCGTCCGGATCGTGCTGGCCGTCGGCGTCGACCTGGACGACGGCGTCGTAACCGCGCGCGGCGGCGTAGCGGAAACCGGTGCGCATCGCGCCGCCCACGCCGAGGTTCACCGACAGCCGGGCCACCCGGACGCCGCAGCCGCGGGCGAGTTCGGCGGTGCGGTCGGTCGAACCGTCGTCGACCACCAGGACGTCCGCCTCCGGCAGCGACCGCTTGACCTGGTCGAGCACCGGGGAAATGCTGTCTTGCTCATTGAGCGCGGGCATCACGATGAGCACGCGTCGAGTGCTCACGGATGTGCTGGACACGGCAGCCACCATAACCGCTCACTGACCGTTCGCTGTGGTAGGGCCGGTCACGCCGGACTGTCCCGCGATCGCGTAGATCGTCGCGCCCTCGTTGCGGAACACCACGCGGAACTTCGGCCCGGGCCGGACTCGCTCCACGCCGATGGACTCGACCGCGTTGTCCGCGGCCTTGCCCTTGCCCTGGATGAGATAGCGCACCCGAAGGTCGGTGAGGTCCGCGCGGACCTGCGGGTACTTGTCGACGTCGTTGACCCACGCGCTCAGGTAGGCGGCCTTGGTGTTCGCCTCGGCGCCGTAGAAAGTCCACTCGATCGGCTGAACCCCGGCCAGCGCGTACATCCACGCCGAACCGTCCGCCCTGTTGTTCATCACCCGCTCGCCCGGCACGGTGTGCTGGCCGAGCCAGGCGAAAGCGGCTTCCTCCGCCTTGGACACGGTGGGCCCGTCCTGGTAGGTGACGGCCAGCCGGCTCGCGTTGCGGCCGCTGTAACCGCCCTTGCTCAGACCGCCGCACACCACCACGAGCAGGACGACCGCGACCAACCCGAGCGTGGCCGGGGCGAGCTTGACCCGCGGCTGCGCCTTGCGCGCGAACCAGGCGGCTCCGGTGTGCGCGAACTCTCCGAACGCGACCGCGCCCGCCAACGGAACCAGCGCGGCGATCCGCCAGTGGTCGTTGTAGAAGAGGCTGGTCGCCGTCTGCATGATCGGCGAGTTGATGGACACCGTCAGCATGAAGAGGCCGCCGAACACGACATACGCGCCGACCAGCCACAGCATCCGCCGGTGCCGCACCAGCAAGACGATCCCGATGAACGCGGGCACGCCGATCCACCACTGCGGGAAGTCCGACATCGGCGAGAACGTGATCGTCTGGCCGAGGCCGCCGGCGAGCGTGGTCTCCGGCGCCCAGTACGCGCTCGTCACCCCGCCGGCGTTGTACAGCGAGGGCAGCACGAGCGGCACGCCGAGCGCGATCGCCAGTACGCCGGTCGCGATCAGCGAGGGCAGGCTGCGCCGCCATTCGATCTTCTCGAAACGGCAGAGAACGGCGAGCAGAATAAGCAGGAAATAAACAACGACCACGAACACGACACTGGTGTGCAGACCGCACAATCCAGCCACGCCAACACCGATCGCGACCGGGCCGGCGATGCCGTTCGGTTTCAGCAAATAACGGCCGAGCGCCAGCATCGCCGGAACCAATGCGACACCGGCGACGTAGGGCCACAATGGGCCGCGCCACAACGAGTCGTACGGGAAGGCGCTGAACCACGTGCTGACCGCGGCCGCCGCGGCGGCGCCGAGCGCGGGCATGCCCCAGACCCGGCACAGCGCGGCGATGCCGAACGGCACGGTGAAAATCACCGCCAGCGCGGCCAGGTTCAGCGTGGGCATCATGGTCAGCCCGCCCTTGCCGAAGACCAGCGCGAGCAAGGCGTGGTACGTGTCCGGGTAGAAGTAGTTGGCCTGGTTCGGCAAATTGGCGATAGTGCCCACAGTGGACGGCCGGGCGTCGCCGTGCTCGGCGATCCAGCGGACCAGGTTGCCGTGGAACGGCGCATCCCAGCCCTGGTTGACGCTGGTGATCCCGTTGGTGCCACGCAAGAAAGTGACCGCGCCCACGCCCAGCGCGACGACGACGCCCGCCGCCATGACGAGGTGGTCGCGCAGCGGCAGCTTCTCCAGGTCCTCGCCGGTCCAGTCCGGGTGCTTGCGCGCGCGCAGCCGCTGCACCGCGAACGCCAGCCCGAAGCCGACGACGCCGAGCACCAGCGTCCACAGCACGACGTTGAGCAGCGACCAGCGGATGCCGAGGCCGCCCAGCACCGGGACGCCGAGCGCGACGATCCCGAACGTCAGCAGCGGCGCGGCCGCGGCGAGCGTCCACCCGCGCAACCGGATGGCCGCTCCGAAGACGAGCCCGGGCACCCAGAATGCGAGCAGCACCAGAAGAACGTTCATCGAATTCGAATCCAAACCTGATCGGCTTTCGCCATCCGAGGCGCACCGGGAACCGGCGGCTCGGAACTCACACTACTGCGACGCTAAGAACACGCTTCACCCGTGTCGGAGGTTCCTTCCGCGGACGAATTAGCGAGTACGAATACCAGCACGAGGGCGAGCCCGGCCATCGGCGCGGCGGCGAGCGAAACGACCGCGCGCAGCACGGTGTCGCCCGGAACGGCGAGCAGCAGCACCGAGGCGGTGACCGCGACCACTGCCCAGGTGAGCAACACCCGGTTGGCCTGGGCGCGCGCCACCAGCACGGCGGTGAGCAACTGCATCGGCACCAGCAGCACCGAGGACCACACCAGCCCGGCGACCGCCCAGCCGTCCACGTGGTACTTGGGGCCGTTGACGAACTGCACCGCCCACGGGCCGATCAGCATGCCGACCAGCGCTCCGAGCGCGGCCAGCGCGAGCGCGGCGAAGGTGCCCAGCAGCAGCACCCGGCGCAACCGGTGCCTGCCGTCGGCGGTGGCGGAAAGCCGCACCACGAACGGCACGGCGAGCGACTGCACCGGCGCGACCAGCGTCAGCGGCAGCCGGGCGATGACCAGCGCGGCGAACACCGCGCCGAGCCGCTCCCGGTCGCCGCCGGGGGCGAGCAGGCCGACCAGCGCGGGGTATCCGGTGATGACAGTCGCGGTGAGAGCCGCTCCGAGCAGCAGCATGAGCATCCGGCGGCTGGTGACCCCCCAGCCGTCGCCGTCCGCGCGGACGTCCAGCAGCCGCCACGCCTGGCGGATGAACAGCAGCCAGGCGAACGATCCGGCCGCGACCGCCAGCGCCAGCGGCACCAGCCGGTAGGCGGTGGCGATCACCAGCAAGCCCAGCACCAGCGCGCGGACCGCGGGTTCGGCGACGATCAGCCCGGCGAAGTGCTTGACCTGGTGCTGGCCGATCAGCAGACCGCGGACGCCGAACTGGCAGGCGAACGCGACCCCGCCGGCCACCACCACCAGCGCGAGTTCCCAGCTGCCGTGGAACAGCCGTTCGTTGACCGGCGGAATGAGCAGCGCCAGCCCGAACGCCGCGGCGGCCGCCGCCGAGACGGCCACCGCGCGCAGCGCGCCGCGACCGGCTACGCCGCCGGTCAGCGCGGCCGTCGCGGACTGCCGGGAGAGCTCCTGCTCCAGCGGGGACAACGCACTGCCGAGGCCCATCAGGAGGCCCCAGAAGGTGAGGAAGGTCGCGTACTGGTCCGGGGGCAGCAGCCGCGCGCAGGCGACAGTGAGGACGTAGCCGAGAATGATCGCCGCGATCAGCGAACCGCCGAGCTTGCCCGCGGTGCGATGGGTGTCCCGGACGACGCCGTTGGCCGCCGCGCCGGTGTCCGCGACGCTCATCGGCGCCGCAGCCGGGCACGCAGGGCGAGATACAGGCCGCGGAACACGCCCGAGCCGAACCCGGCCGCGAACACCGGCAGCAAGGTGCCGACCGCACGCGCCTCGGCGGTGCTGGCCCCGCACTTCTTGACCACCGCGGCGGCCGCCGCCGACCCGGCGATCCCGAGCGCGGCAGCCGTTTTCGGCTTTTTCACCGCCAGCCCGGCTCCAGCCGCGCCGAGGCCGAGCGCGCCGAACAGCGCGGTGCGCGCCGGACCCGGCGAACCGAGGTAGGAATCCACGTACGTGGTGCCGCGGAAGAACGACTGCGCCCAGAACTTCTTGAGCGAATCGCGGCCGTGGTAAGTCCCGGCGAACTGCGGGGCCAGGTGAATGCGCGCGCGTTCGGCGATCCAGCGCAGCATGCGGGTGTCGTCGCTGGCCAGCCGGACGTCGTCGAACAGCGATTCGAACGCGGCGACGGAACCCTCGAGCAGATCGCGGCGCGCGCAGAAAAATCCGGTGCCCTTCGGGTACAGGTCGAATTCCTCGATGCCGAACGACGTCAGCTTCGGATTCGCGAAGTACTTGCGCCACGAGAATGCGACCAGCCCGGCCATGAAACCGGCGTACGGATTGTGCTCGGACGCGACGTTGATGTGGCCGTTCCAGGCCGCGCGTTCGGGGTGGCCGGTCAGCTGATCGCGCAGAAAAGCGAGGCTGCCGACGTCCACGAGCACGCGGCTGTCCAGCAGCAGCAGCCATTCGCCGGACGCCTTCGCCATCCCGGCCCGGCGGGCCTCGAACCGGCCGCTGTTGGCCTGAGTCAGCACGGTGATGCCGTGCTCGTCACGCAATTGGGTGAGCCGGGCGGGCGTGCCGTCGGTGCTTCCGTCGTCCACGACGAGGATTTCCACCGGCCACCGAGCCGCCTCGGCCGAGGCGATCAGCGCGCCGACGCTGCGATCGATCCAGTCCTGTTCGTTGTAGACCGGAATCACGACGCTGAGCGACGGGAGGGGCGGATTCGCACTCACCTCGGCGAGGCTACCCTGTACCGGGCGCGGCGGAGTGCGCAGCATCCTGGCCCGCGGCGTTGACCTGCTGTTTACCCGGCTGTGGCCGGCCAGGAGATTGGGTAATCCACGGTGATTTCCTTCATTGTCGGCACCACCGCGGAACTGATCAAGATCGCGCCGGTGTACCACCGGATCGCCGAGCGCGGCGTGACCCCGAAGCTCTGGTTCACCGCACAGCACGTGGACGAGGTCGCCGACGTCCTGTCCGATCTGCGGCTCCCGGAACCGGATCTGTGGTTCGTGCCGCGTGCGCAGGCGCGCAACCTCGAATCCCCGGCGCAGGTGCCGGGCTGGGCAGCGCAGGTTATGCGCACCGCGTGGAGCCGCCGCGCCGAACTGCGCGCCCAGCTGACCGCGGACGGCCGCCCCCCGCTGGTGCTGGTGCACGGCGACACGTTCACCACGCCGTACGGGGCGTTGATCGGCAAGAAGGTTTTGCAGGCCCGCGTCGGGCACATCGAGGCGGGTACGCGATCGGGCAGCATTCTGTCGCCGCTGCCGGAGGAATTGAACCGCAAAATCGCCGGGAAGCTCGTGGACATCCACTTCTCGCCGAGCGAGCGCGAGGTGCACAACCTGCGCCACGCCCGCGGCGTCGTGGTGAACACCGAAGCGAACACGGCGATCGACTCCATGCGCCAGGTCGTCGACCAGCCGCTGGACGTGCCGGGCCTGCCGGAGAAGTTCGGCCTGGCGACCCTGCACCGGTTCGAACTGGTGTCGCGCGCGGACAAATACCGCGAGGTGCTGGAAATCCTGCGCGAGCAGAGCCGCGAGATGCCGATCCTGTACATGGCCGGCGCGCCGGAGCGGGAGAAGATCCGGGCGCTGGGCCTGGACAATCTGTTCGACGACAAGTTCATCGCGCAGCCGAAGATGCGGTACTTGAAGTTCCTGCCGCTGGTCGCGCGAGCCGAGTACGTGGTTACCGACTCCGGCGGCCTGCAGGAGGAATGCGGGTACCTGGGCCTGCCGTGCGCGGTCCACCGGGCGCGCACCGAACGGCACGTGGGGATTGGCGAGAACGTCATCCTGACCGAAATGCGCGGGGACCGGCTGCGGGAATTCCTGGCCACCTACCAGAACCGGCGCGGGGAGTCCTGGATGGACAAGTACCACCCGTCGGACATCGTGGTGAACTCGTTGGCACAGCTGGGTTACTGCTGACTCAGCCACCGATCCCAACCTGCTCCAAACGCGGGATCGCGTCGGCGTCTGACGGAGCTGTGTGCACGGCCCCCGGGCCGGGTACGCAGCTCCGTCAGACGCCGACTTAAAGGCGATCCGCACGCGACGACGAAGTCGGCGCCAAATTACAGCGCGCGTCGTCCAGAAAGCGCGCGACCCAGGGTCAGCTCGTCCGCGAACTCCAAATCCCCGCCCATCGGCAACCCCGACGCCAGCCGGGTCACCGACAGCCCGGGGAAATCGCGCAGCATCCGCACCAGGTACGTCGCCGTCGCCTCGCCCTCGGTGTTCGGGTCCGTCGCGATGATGATCTCCCGGACGTCCGCCTCGCCGATGCGTTTCAGCAGCTCTCGCATCCGCAGCTGTTCCGGGCCGATGCCGGACAGCGGGTCCAGCGCGCCGCCCAGGACGTGGTAGCGGCCCTTGAACTCGCGGGTCCGTTCGACCGCCAGTACGTCCTTCGGTTCCTCGACCACGCAGATCACCGTGAGGTCGCGGCGTTCGTCGCGGCAGATCCGGCACGTCTCCTGCTCCGAGACGTTGCCGCAGATCTCGCAGAACTGCACGCCTTCCTTGACCTTGCCCAGCACGTCCTGCAGCCGCGCGATGTCCGCGGGGTCGGCGGCGAGCAGGTGGAACGCGATGCGCTGGGCACTCTTCGGACCGACGCCGGGCAAGCGGCCCAGTTCGTCGATCAGGTCTTGGACGACACCTTCGTACAATTCTCAGCCGCCGAAGCCGAGGCTGCCGAGGTCCGGCATGCCGCCGCCGAGGCCGCCCGCCAGCGGGCCCAGCTTCTGCTCGGTGAGCTTCTGCGCGCTCGCCGACGCGTCGCGCACCGCGGCGACCACCAGGTCGGCGAGGGTTTCGACGTCGTCCGGGTCGACCACCTTCGGGTCGATGACGAGGCTTTTCAGCTGGCTGTCGCCGGACACCGTCGCGGTGACCAGCCCGCCGCCCGCGGTGCCGGTGACCTCGGTGCTGGCGAGTTCCTCCTGGGCCTCCACCAGCTTCTGCTGCATCTGCTGGGCCTGCTGCATGATCTGCGACAGGTCGAAGCCGCCGCCGCCGGGTTGCACCATGATCGCACTCGGTCCTTCCGCGTTTGGGTGTTCTCCACCAGCCTAGCCGCGTACCCGGCGCGTCCGTCCTGGCGGCACGCGTGTGCTGTGGCACCGTGGTCGCGTGCGTGCGAAGACACTCCCGCTGCTGACCGGCCTGATGCTGCTCACAGCGTGTTCCGGCGGCGGCGAGACGCCTCGCCCACCGGCCGCCGCGCCGACGTCCTCGGCGGCCTCGAGCTCGGCTCCGACGCCATCCAGCCCGGCACCGCCGCCGTCCTCGTCTTCGGGCCCGCCTTCGACCTCGGCGGTGCCGCCGGTCAGGTCGGGCAAGGTCGTGGTCCTCGATCCCGGCCACAACGGCGGCAACGCCGCGCACCCCGGCGAGATCAACCGGAAGGTGCCCGCCGGGCGCGGGCAGACGAAGCCGTGCAACACGACCGGCACGTCGACCAACGCCGGGTACCCCGAGCACGCGTTCACCTTCGCGGTCGCGCAGGAGGTCGGGAACGCGTTGGCGGCCAAGGGAATCAAGGTCGTCTACACCCGGCAGAACGATTCCGGCGTCGGCCCGTGCGTCGACGAGCGCGCGCAGATCGGCAACGCCGCGAACGCCGACGCCGTGGTCTCGATCCACGCCGACGGCTCCACCTCGCCGTCCGCGCACGGCTTCCACGTCGCGTACTCGGCACCGCCGTTGAACGCCGCGCAGGGCGAACCGTCGCTGAAACTGGCCCGCACGATGCGCGACGGAATCCGCGACGACGGCTTCGCCACCTCCACTTACATCGGCTCGGCGGGTCTTTCGCCGCGGGATGATCTGGGCGGGCTCAACCTGTCGACCCGGCCAGCCGTGCTCGTCGAATGCGGCAACATGCGCAACGCCGACGAGGCCAGCCAGATGTCGTCCGCGGCGGGCCGGGCGCACTACGCGCAGGCGATCGCGAAGGCGATCGAGGCGTACCTGGCCGGCTCCTGACGCAGGGAGCCGAAAGGGCTACTGAGCGGACAGAACACCGGACACCGTCTTTTCCCTTGATCGGTCCCGACTTACCGTCGCTGGGAACCTGTCGAGGAGGCGCCGGTGGCAACTTCACTCCGAGGACGACTGGTACGGCTGATCGCCGTGACAGCCATGGCGGGCACTCTCGTGTCAACGGGAGTCGCCGAAGCCGCTCCCCAGGCGGTGACTGCCGGTAAAGCGCGATTCGAAGTCCTGTCGCCGACGCTCATCCGGACCGAGTACGCGGGCGACACCGACTTCGTCGACGCTGGCACATTCAACGCGGTCGGTCGCGGCAGCTTCCCTAAAACCCCTTACACCGCAACTAAACGCGACGGCTGGCTGACCATCCGGACCAGCGCCGTCCAGCTGCGCTACAAGCTTGACTCAGGCGCGTTTTCCGACGACAACCTCACCGTCCAGCTGCGCACCGGCGGACAAGACGTCACCGCGCGGCCGTGGGCGGGCAAGCTGACCCCAGCCTGCACCTTCGGCACGCTCTGTGAGGCCGAGCAACTGCAGCTCAACGGGCCAGGCACGGCCACCGACCACCGCGGCTACACCGGCGACGGTTTCGCGGCGGGCTTCACCAACCCCGGCGACAGCCTGGCCTTCCGGGTCACCGCACCCGGCGATCACCAGCTGGATCTTCGCTACGCCAACGGAACCGGCGGCGACGGACAGCACACGACCCGCACCCTCAGCGTCCTCGTAGACGGCACCGACGCACACACCGTCACCCTGCCAGCCACGGCTGACTGGGACACCTGGGCCATCGCGACCGTGCCGATCACCCTGTCCGCGGGACAGCATCAGGTAACCATCAAGCGGGGCACCACCGACTCGGGCAACGTCAACATCGACAGCCTCGCCGTGGTCAACGCCGGTGCTGAGTATCCACAGCCCGTGCCACCCGGGCCGACGCCGTGTTCCTTCGGAGTCCTCTGCGAAGCCGAGCAAGGCGCACTTTCCGGCGGGGCACGTCCGGCCAGCGACCACGACGGTCACTCCGGCAAGGCCTTCCTCGCGGGCATGGAACGACCCGGCGCGACGGACGCGCTGACGATCACCGGCGTCCCCACCGACGGCACCTACGACCTGCAGCTGCGCTACGCCGACGCGACCGCTGTTTCCGGCCAGACCCAGCCAACCTCGTTGACGCTCCAAGCCGGTGACACCTCCGCCAACCTGACCCTGCCGCCGACTAGCAGCTGGAATTCGTGGCTTACCAACGCCATTCCGGTGAAACTCAAGGCTGGCACCAACACCGTCACGCTCTCCTGCCCAGACGCGAACTGCCACGTCAACCTCGATACCGTCGCTGTCACCGCCGCGCATTCGGTATTGCTCGCCCCGCACGCGCCGCTCGGCGGTTACCGACGTGGCCTCGACGGCGTGGACGGCAGCGCGGTCTCCGCGCCCGGAATCCTTTACCAGGACGGCTGGTCGCTTCTCGACGACACCGCATCGGCGCTGTACGACCCGCGCACCAAGGTCGTCACCCAGCGACCCAGCAGCGAGAGTTACCAGGACGGCTACGTCTTCGCCTACGGCCAGGACTACGGCCGTGCGCTGCAGGAATTGGCCCAGCTGACCGGACCGTCGCTGCTGCTTCCCCGCTGGGCGTACGGCGTCTGGTATTCCGAGTACTACGACCGCACGGCCGCCGACTTCCAGCAGACGATCGTGCCCAAGTTCCGTTCCCAGGGCGTGCCGCTCGACATGCTCGTCGTCGACACAGACTTCAAATCGCCGGACCGGTGGAACGGCTGGGAAATCGACCCATCCCGCTTCCCGGACCCGAAGGCGTTCTTCAAATGGGCGCACGACCAAGGCCTGCACACGTCGTTGAACATCCACCCGAGCATCCGCGTCGACGACCCGCAATTCCCCGCCGCGCAAGCGACCGCGAAGGGCAAACTGCAACCCAGTTGCGGAAAAGACTGCTACGTCTTCGACTTCGGCGACCCGGATCAGTTGCGCGCCTACTTCGACCTGCACCGGCCGATGGAACAGCAAGGCAACGACGTCTGGTGGCTCGATTGGTGTTGTGACAGCTCGAAATCCAGCCTCGCCGGCGTCACTCCGGACGCGTGGATCAACCAGCAGTACGCACAACGCGGCGGCTTCGCGTTCTCCCGCGCGTACGGCTCGCTGCAAGCCGGTGGATACAGCTCGCCGACAGCGGTGCCGACCGGACCGTGGGCGGACAAGCGCACCACACTGCATTTCACCGGAGACACCATTTCCGATTGGGCCACACTGGCTTTCGAGGTCGGCTACACCCCCGGCGAATCCGCGGCGACCGGCTTGGCTTCGGTGAGCCACGACATCGGCGGCCACACCGGAGGGTTGCAGCAACCCGGCACCGAACCGGGGAGCACGAAACTGCCCGACGATCTGTACGCACGCTGGGTGCAACTGGGCACGTTCCAGCCGATCGACCGGCTGCACTCCAACCACAGCGACCGGCTGCCCTGGCAGTACGGGGCGGCCGCGGACGCGTCAGCGACGAAATTCCTTAACCTGCGCGAGAATCTCGTGCCGTACACGTACACACTCGCGCAGCAGGCAACGGCGACGGGAATGCCGATCGTGCGGCCGCTGTACCTGCAGTATCCGGACCAGCAGGAGGCGTACGCCCAGGCTGGCGATGAATACCTGTACGGCCCGGACGTCCTCGTGGCTCCGGCGACCAGCCCGGGTGCCACGGCGACCACGAGCGTCTGGTTCCCGCCGGGCAACGACTGGACGGATTACTTCACCGGCAAGACCTACCGAGGCGGCACCACCGCGCAGATCACCACGGGCTGGGACGCGATGCCGGTGTTCGTGCGGTCGGGCGGGATCATGGTTACCCGCAGCGGAAACGTGGCCGGTGACGCGCACGATCCGCTGACCGCCGCGACCGTCACGGTGGCTGGCGGCCACAACGGCGCGTTCACCCTCTACGAGGGGCCGTCCACGACTTCCTTGCGCTACACCGAAAATCCCCACGCGGCGACGCTCGCGATCGGTGCCTCGCAGCGCGCGTGGACGGTCCGATTCACCAACGCTGCCAAGCCGTCCGCGGTGTACGTGGACGGTCGGCGCAGTGGAAGCTGGACCTGGGACGCCGCGACCCGGACCGTGACCGTGCGAACGCCACCGACGCCGCATCCACTCAACGTCGTGAGTGTTCGTGCCGGTTAGAACCGGCATAGACACTCACGACGCCTGCTCAGCGGTAGCGGGTCCGCCGCAAACTTCGGTTCCGCGCCCGCTGTTGAGCCTTGTGTCTCGTGAGTGCTTACGCCGGTTCTAACCGGCGTAAGCACTCACGAGGCGGTCAGTCCAGCGGACGCGCGCCGAGGTGGTCCGACAGCAGTTTGCGCGCGATCTGCTCCGGGTCCTCCTCCGCGGGCGGCGGTGGAGGCGGCGGGACCGGGCTGGAGTCCTCGGAGTAGATGTCGTCATCCTCGTCCGTGGGCTCCGGCGGGAGCGGGATGTCCGGTTCGCTCGTGGTGACGCGCGGGCGGCTCGGTGCTTCCGCCGCGGGCTTCGGCGGGGCCGGAGGTGCTGCCGACGGGGCCTGCGCGGCCGCGGACGGACGCGTGAACGACCGCTCCGGAGCCGGGGCCGCCGGTTGCTGCCGGGGAGCCTGCCGCGCCGGGGCGGCGGCCGGGGCCGCGCCGTGCACGCAGCGGACCTGCCATTCGCCGCCGAGCACCTCGCTCAGCCCGGCCGCGATCTTGCTCGCGTTGCCCTGGTCGCTCAGCCGCCGGGCGAGCGGTTCGGACTTGTGCGTCAGAGTCACCGCCGAGCCGTCGACTTCGGCGACCGTCGCCTGCGTGAGCATGGCTTCGAGCGCGCGCCCGCCGGTGAACTTCCGCAGTGACGCCAGCAGTTGCGGCCACTTCTCGCGCACCTTGGCCGCGTCGATCCCGCCCGCGGCCGGGGCTTCCTCCGCGGCCGGAGCAGCGGGCGCTTCCGGAGCGGGAGCAGGCGCGGCAGCAGCGGGAGCAGGCGCGGCGGCAGCAGGCTCCGCCGGTTCCGCGGGAGCCGGACGGCTGACCTCCGGCCGTGCCGGACGCGCCGGTTCCTCCGCCACCGGACGAGCCGGTGCGGCGGGAGTTTCCTGAGCCGGACGCTGCGAAGGCCGCTGGAACGATCGCACCGGAGCCTCCGCCGTACCAGCGGAAGCAACCGGGGCAGGCGCGGCTCCGCCAGAAGCAGGAGCGGCGACCGGAGCGGGCGCGCCAGCCGGACGCCGCTCCAGCCGTTCGATCCGGGCCAGCAAGGCTTTTTCCGCCTCGGTGACCGACGGCAGCAGCATCCGCGCGCAAAGCAGTTCGAGCACGAGCCGCGGCGACGTCGCGCCGCGCATCTCGAGAAGTCCACTGTGGACAATGTCGGCGTAGCGGGACAGCGTGGCCGGGCCGAGCTTCTCGGCCTGCTCGGTCATCCGCTTGAGCTCGTCGTCCGGCGCGGCGACCAGACCGCGTTCGCCCGCTTCCGGAACGGCGCGCATCAGCAGCAGGTCGCGCAGCCGGTCGAGCAGATCGGTGGCGAAGCGGCGCGGGTCGTGTCCGGCGTCGGCGAGTTTCTCGACGGTACCGAACACCTCGGCCGGGTCGTCGTTCGCGAGCCCGTCGACCACCGCGTCGATCAGCGCGGTGTCCGTGACGCCCAGCAGCGACACCGCCCGCGGATACGTGACGCCCTCCGGACCGGCCCCGGCGAGCAGCTGGTCCAGCACCGACTGGGTATCGCGAGCCGAACCGCCGCCCGCGCGGATCACCAGCGGGTACACCGCCGGTTCGACCGTCGCGCCCTCGGCGGCGACGTTGCGTTCCAGCAGTTCCCGCATCGAGCTCGGCGGGATCAGCCGGAACGGATAGTGGTGCGTCCGCGAGCGGATGGTGGTGAGCACCTTGTCCGGCTCGGTGGTGGCGAAGATGAAGATGAGGTGCTCTGGCGGTTCTTCGACGATTTTCAGCAGGGCGTTGAAGCCCTGCGTGGTGACCATGTGCGCCTCGTCGATGATGAACACGCGGTAGCGCGATTCGGCGGGTGCGAAGAACGCCTTGTCCCGCAGTTCGCGGGCGTCGTCCACGCCGCCGTGGCTGGCCGCGTCGAGTTCGGTGACGTCGACGCTGCCGGGGCCTTCCGGCGCGAGCGCGCGGCACGAGTTGCATTCGCCGCACGGATCCGGGGTCGGGCCTTGGGCGCAGTTGAGCGAGCGCGCCATGATCCGCGCGCTCGACGTTTTGCCGCAGCCGCGCGGCCCGGAGAACAGGTACGCGTGGTTGATGCGCCCGGCGGCCAGCGCCGTGCGCAGCGGTTCGGTCACATGCTCCTGGCCGACGACCTCGGCGAAGGTCGCCGGACGGTACTTCCGGTACAGCGCGAGAGCCACGTGCCCGAGACTACAGTGAGCACGGTGAGCCCCTCCCGTTCCGGTCGCGGCCGTGCGCCGAGCGGCCCTCAGCCGGGCACTTACCCGGTGCGGTTCGGGACCGCCGAACTGCTGCGCGACGCCGATCGGCCGAACGCGTGGATGCTTTCGGTGGGCGGGGTGGCGCAGTCCTACGTCGATCTGGACGATCCGACGAACCTGGAGTTCGACTACGTGCGCCGGCTCGGCGACCTGGTCGACTTCCTGCCGCCCGGTCCGCTCGACGCGCTGCATGTCGGCGGTGCGGGCTGTTCCCTGCCGCGGTACGTCGCCGCGACGCGACCAGGTTCGCGGCAGCTGGTGTTCGACGCCGACGAGCCGCTGATCAACCTGGTCCGCGAACAGCTTGACCTGCGCAGCGTCCCGAAGCTGCGCGTGCGGATCGAGGACGGCCGCGCGGGCGTGCGCAGCAGGCACGACGCGTCGGCGGACTTGATCGTGATCGACGCCTTTGAACGCGCGACGCTGGCCGGTGGTTTGGCGACCGTCGAGTTCGTCACGGACGTGGCCCGCGTGCTGCGGCCGGGCGCGACGATGCTGGCGAATATCTCCGACGGCCCTGGCCTGCCGTTCGCCCGCCGGTTCCTGGCGACGCTGGCGGAGGTGTTTCCGCACGTCGTCCTGCTGGCCGAGCCCAGCGTGCTGCGCGGGCGACGGTTCGGCAATCTCGTGCTGGCCGCCTCGCGGCTCGAACTGCCGACGACTGAGCTGACCCGGCGTGCGGCCTCGTCGCCGTATCCGGCGCGGGTAGTGCATGGCGCTGAGCTGCGGCAGCTTCGAGGGAAGGCCGCACCGGTCTTTGACGCGGAGCCGCTGCCCTCGCCGACGCCGCCGGACGACGTGCTGGGGCTGTTCTAACCGCATAAAAAAAGCGGGTTCCCCCCGTACCCGCCAGAGCCCGCTTATCCTTGCTGCCTTCCGGCCCTGGGGAAGTTCACAGGGTGGACGCCACGGGGGGTCCCCGCAGACGACTATAGCGGACTCGGTTGCCGCTCCTTCGACCCCCGCACCGCCCCGGCTTCGACGAGGTCGAGCACCTCCCGCACCGAAGCCGGGTCGCGGGCGTCGAAGGGATGCACCGGGACGCCGTCGCGCACGGTCAGCGCCCAGCGCACGTCGTGCAGCGGCCGGGTGAGCAGGCCGTCGAAGCAGTTCACCCCGACCACGAACGGCAGCCGCAGCCCTTCGACCGCGTCGAGCACCGGGTAGGCGTTCGCGATCCGCCGCGGATCGACCACGACGAGCGCGGCGTCCGCGCCCCGTACGAGGTCGGGCCAGCGGAACCAGAACCGGGGCTGTCCCGGCGCGCCGAACAGGTAGCGGCGCCGCTCGCCCTCGCCGAGCCTGCCGAAGTCGAGCGCCGCGGTGGTGTCGCCAGCGTCGGTGCGCACCGGCGCGATCTCCGACACGGCGTGCACCGCCGTCGTTTTCCCGGCTCCGGCCGGGCCAAGCACGAGGATTTTCACGGGTCAGGCGAACGCGGTGTTCTTCAACTCCTCGACGAGCGCGGGGGTCAGGACTTCGGACGCGCGGTTGGCGAACATCGCCATCTCGTAGGCGATCGTGCCGAGGCTGGCCTGTTTGTTGGCCAGCACGCCGAGCGAGCAGCCGATGCTGATGGTGCAGACCACCAGGTAGCCGCGCTCCAGTTCGACCACGACCTTGTCCGGATCGCCGAGCGGATGGCTTTCGGACACGCTCTGGGCCAGCGCGAGCATCGCCGAGCAGGTCGCCGCGAGCCGGTCGGCGTCCGCGCGGTCGAGGTCCTGCGACGCGGCGATCAGCAGCCCGTCCGCGGACACCGCGAGCGCGGCGATCGCGCCCGCGGTGTGCAGCGCGAAGCGGTTGACCAGCCAGTTGAAGTTCTGCGCGGCGGCGGGAACGGTCATGATCCTCCTTGATCGGCCTGCTGAGCGGTGACTTGCTGTGCTTTGGCGACACCGTCGGAAAACGAGTCGAAGGTGGCCCGCTCGGCGGCCGGATCGCGCAATTCGCGGCGCGGCAACGGGGTGCGGACGAGCTGCGGCAGTTTGAGCCCGGGAGCCAGCTGAGCGCCGGGGACGCGGCGGAAGACTCCGTCGCGGGATTCCGGTGGCACGACGGTGAACTGGTGCGTCGGCGACGGGTCCGCGGTGTCCTGAGCACTCGGAGCGTCCGGAGCATCCACTGTGGACTCTTCGGGCTCGTCGGGGATTTCGAGCGTTCCGGTGAGGGAGGCGAATTCCGGTTCCGCCTCTGGCCACTTCGGAGCCTCGGCCTCGTCCGATCGCGGTTCGTCGGCCTCGGGTTCCGGCGGATCGGTGAACCACTGGAACCCGGCCGGGGTCGGCGCGGACAACGCGGCGATCGCGGGCGCGGGCAGCAGCACGGGCCGCGGATCCGGCACCTGGCCCGGTTCGAAAAGCCCCGGCCCCCGCCGGAAATCCACGTCGCGGGTGAACAACGCCTGCGGCACCGAAACCTTCGCCGTCACGCCACCGTCCGGAGTGGACTCCAGCTCGACGCGCAGCGAATGCCGCTGCGCGAGCCGCCCGACCACGGCCAGGCCGAGCTGCTGCCCGAACGACGCGTCGACCGGTTCGGCGAGCCGGTGGTTTTCCTGCGCCAGCCGCTCCGCGGACAGCCCGACGCCGTGATCGGCGATGCTCACCAGCAGATCGCCGGACGGCTGGAACTCGGTCGAAATCTCGACCAGGGACTCCGGCGGCGAGAACGCGGCGGCATTCTCCAGCAGTTCGGCGAACAACAGCACCAGATCGATCCCCAGCGACGGCGCGAGCAGCGCCTCCGCCGGTTCGCCGAGCCGGATCCGGGATTCGTCGTCGATTTCCGCCGCGGCCGAACGCAAAGCGGTGGCCAGTTCGATCGGACCGCCGACCCGGGTTTCGTCGCGATTACCCGTCACCACCAGCAAATCGTCGGCAGTGCGGCGCAACCGGAGCGCGGCGTGCTGCACGCGATTCAGCCCGGCGAGCAACACCGGATCGTCGGTGCCGCGAGTCATTTCCTCGACCACCGTGCGCTGGCCAGACATCAGGTTCTGCGTGCGCTTGGCCGCTCCGACCAGCAGCTGAACCGCGGCGCGGCGCGCATTCGCCTGCCCGGTGACCGCTTCCGCCGCGGCGGCGCGGAGCCGGTTGAACGCCTCGGCCAGCTCAGCCAGTTCACCACCGGTTTCCGCCGTGAGCGCGGGCAGCGACGACTGCGGCGGACCCGATCCCGGTTCGGCGGCCTGAACCAGTTCAGCGGCGGCGAGGTCGGCGGTCGAGCGTGCCTGTCCGCTCAACCGCCGCAACGGCCGGACGACGGAGCGCGCGGCCAGCACGGACAACGCGGCAACCAGTCCGAAAAGGACAATCGCGGCACCGCCGAGGAAAACCGCCGTCCGGGTCGCGCTGGACGCTTGCGCGGAGGCGGCGTCGGCGATCGCCCCGGTGATCCGGGTTTCCACCGCGCCGAGCTCATCGGCGAGCTGAGTACCGGCAGTGACCACATCGGACACGAATTGCCGGTCTTGGCGCGGCGCGGCGGCGAGCCGGTCGAACTGCTGGGCCATCGACCCCGTTTCGACCGCGGCGACCTGTGCCGCGTCCGCTTTCCCGGCCAGCCGGGCGAACTGTTCTCCGTAGACGGCAGCCCGCTGATCTGCGCGATCGGCACCGGTGGACGCGATCAGCGCGGTCGCCCGGGCCGCTCGCTGCTCGTCCGCGCGCAGCAGGGCGTCGAGTGCCCGAGCGCCGGAACTGTCCGAAGTGGCCAGTCCCAGCGCGTCGATCACTCCAACGGACATGGAATCGTATCCAGAAGCGACATCGGCTACGGAAACCTGACGATTGAGCGCGTTCTGCCGCAGTTTCGCTAGGGCTCCACCTTGGTTGACCAGGCTGTCCGCGACGCCGTGCGCGGCACTGTCCACCACCTGTTGCTGCTGGACGAGCGCCGTGTTGGTGGCCGAGGGGTCGGCGACGAAAGCCGCCGTGAGCAGGCTTTCCCGCTGCAACTGCCCGACCAGGCCGCCCGCCCGCTGCGCCCGCGCCACGGTGTCCGAAGTGGCCGCTGCTCTCGACGCGGCGGTGACCTGCGTGACCACGAGCGGAACCGCCGTCGCGAGGACCAGGACCAGCGGGGCCACGATCAGCACGGTCACTCGCGCCCGCACAGTGCGGATCCCGAGGCGGTCGAGCAGCCGCGCAGCGGAGTCCTGCGACTGGGCCGAGCCGTCGCGCATCCACGTCACCTTTCCGTTCCCGAGGAGTCCCGACGAGACCGAGGCGTGAAGTGCACCGAACGGGGACACCCGCAGGACGCTACTACTCTCGGTAGTACTCGTCGCGGTACGCACATGGTCGGACACCCCACGTCTGCGCAGAGCTTAGCGAGGCCGCGGTGAGCTAGACAATGCCCTCTTGCCCCGTGTCGCGCCCTGTCACGCTGGGGTTTTCCCGGCAAGCGGCACGCGCGGGCGGGCCGGCGAGGGGAGAATGACCGATATGCGCATCGCACCCTCCGCAGCCGACGTCGCCGCGGCCCATCTCCGCCTCCGACCACACGTCCGGTGGACACCTCTGTTACGCACCGAAATCGACGGCCGTCCGCTCGTGCTCAAGCTGGAGCAGCTCCAGCGGTCCGGTTCGTTCAAACTCCGCGGCGCGGTAAACGCCCTGCTCACCGGGCCTAAGCCGAAGCGGGTGGTCACGGCGTCCGGCGGCAATCACGGCCTCGGCGTCGCGACCGCCGCGCAGATGGTGGGCGTTCCCGCTGTCGTCTACGTCCCGGAAACCGTGCCCGAAGCGAAGGCCGCCGGCATCGAAGCGGCTGGCGCGAAGCTCATCCGGCACGGCACGACGTACGGCGAAGCCGCGACGGCCGCGCTGGCCGCCACCGACGAACCCGGCACCCGCTACCTGCACGCGTACGACGACGCCGACGTGATCGCCGGGCAAGGAACCGCCACCGCGGAAATCGTCGCCGACGCACCAGACGTCGATGCCATTGCCGTCGCCGTGGGCGGCGGTGGGCTGGCGTCCGGCACGACGCTGGCCGCGGACGGCCGTCAGGTGTTCGCGGTGGAACCGGAGCACTGCCAAGCCCTGCACGCCGCCCTCGAAGCGGGCGAGCCAGTGGACGTCACCGTCGACTCGGTCGCCGCCTCAGCGCTCGGCGCGACCCGCGTCGGCGAGCTGGCGTTTGGCATCCTCAGCTCGCCGAACGTCACGTCCGTGCTGGTTTCCGACGCCGAACTCCTCGCCGCGCGCGACTTGCTGTGGCGGGACTTCCGGCTCGTCGTCGAGCCAGGAGCCGCTGCGCCGCTGGCCGCGTGGCTGGCCGGGCGGGTTCCGGCCGAGCTGCCGTGTTTTGTCTTGTGCGGAGCCAATACCTCAGTCACTTTTGCGTGAGGTCGTACACCGTCGCGCCACCGACCGTGCTGGGGCGGAAGTGCTGCTGGACCCAGGCAGTGATCTCCCCCGACGTGCCGCGGCTGCCACCCGGGCCGCCGCGGCCGTTGCGCGCGCCGACGACGAAGTAGTGGATCTCGCCGCTCGCCACGTACTGCTGGAATTGCGTGAGAGTCGGTGCGGGGTCGCTACCGCTGAACCCGCCCACCGCGAGCACCGGTTTACCGCTGTTCAACGCCAGTCCAGCGGCTTGCATGGCACCGGTTTCCGCGGCGGCCCACTTCGTCGTCGTGGTCTCCAGCAATCGATTCAGCTCCACATTGGACTGATTTGGCATGCTGAAACTGCTGCGTCCCTTGTGCGGGCTTCGCGGCCCGGACGTCGGACTTCCGCCGGTGTGCGCCGTCGAGGCGGTGGCCACGGCGAAGGACGCCATCCCCAGCAGCGCGGCCACGAGTGCCAGCACGGCGACGGCTCGGCGCGCAGTCCCGATCACCAGCGCGACCACGCCTAGGACACCGAGCACCAGCACGGTGTACCGCACCCACGGCTGCCAGTTCGGTGTCCGATCCAGGAGAACGAAACTCCACGCGACGATCGCCGCCAGCATCACCGCGAGCACCGCTCGCGGGGCCGGATAAGCGCGGCCGCGCCAGAGTTCGGTCGCGGAAATCGCTACCGTAGCGGCGATTCCCGGCGCGAGTGCGACCGTGTAGTACGGGTGGATGATCCCGCTCATGTAGCTGAACACCAGGGCGCTGACTACCGTCCAAGCGCCCCACAGCACCAGTGCGGCCCGGGTGCGGTCAGTGCGCGGCGCGCGCCGGGTGAACCACAATCCGGCCACGAGCCCGATCAACGCCGCGGGCAACAGCCAGGAGGCCTCGCCGCCGAACTGCTCGGTGAACAAGCGAGTCAAGCCCGCTTGGCCGCCGAAGCCGTGCCCGGCACCGGAAACCTCAGGCAGTTTCGGTCGTGCGTCCCCGCCGTGTGACTGACCGAAGATCCGGCCGAGCCCGTTGTACCCGAAGGCCAACTCCAGCACGCTGTTGTTCGTCGACCCGCTGATGTACGGCCGGTCGGCAACCGGCCACAACGCCACCGCGAGCACCCACCAGCCCGCGGAAACGACGACCGCCCCGGCGGCGGCGAGCAATTGCCACACTCGGCGGCCCAGTGAAGTCGGTGCCGCGATCGCGTAGGCGAGTACAAAGGCAGGCAACACCAGGAAGGCCTGCAGCATTTTGTCGAGAAACCCGAAGCCGATCGCGACGCCCGCCAGCAGCAGCCACTTCGTACTGGCGTTTTCCAGTGCCCGCACCAGAAAGTATCCACCCGCGACGAGCAGCAGAACCAGGAACGCGTCCGGGTTGTTGAACCGGAACATCAACGCGGCCACCGGGGTGAGCGCGAGCAATGCCCCGGCCAGCAATCCGGCGACCGGACCGGAAAGCCGCCGCACCGCCAGATACAGCAGGCCGACCGAGCCCACGCCCGCCAACGCGTCCGGTACCAGCATGCTCCAGCTGGAGAAACCGAAGATCCGCCCGGACAATCCCATCGCCCACAGGGAAAGCGGCGGTTTGTCGACGGTGACCACATTGCCCGGGTCGAGCGAGCCGAAGAACCACGCCTTCCAGTCCCACGTGCCCGCTTGCACGGCCATCGCGTAGAAATCGTTGCCCCAGCCGGAAAACGCGACATTGGTGAGATACAGCGCGGCAGTGCCGAGCAGCAGCACCGCGACCGCGGGGCGCACCCAGCGTGGCGCGACGGCAGTCGTCATGTCCGTCATTCTCACGGCTCGTGCTGTGCGCGGGCTGTGAAACGCTCACGATGCGGTGTTGCCACCGTCACGCAATTGCGGGAACGAAGCGACGAATTCAGTACGGCCCGGCCCGCTGGTCACCATCACCCGCCCGGAATGCGCGGCCACCACCGCGGCGACAATCGCCAACCCCAGCCCGGTGCTCCCGGCAGCCCGCGAACGTGAATTGTCTCCGCGAGCGAACCGCTCGAACACCTCGGGCAGGATGTCCGGCGGAATTCCCGGCCCATCGTCCACAACGGACAAAGTGACCCAGCCGTCCCGGGTGGACAGTGCGGTGGTCACCGTGGTGCCCGCGGGCGTGTGCGTGCGAGCATTGCCGAGAAGGTTCAGCACCACCTGGTGCAGTTGCCCGGAATCGCCCAGCACCGCGATCGGCTCGCCGGGAAGTTCCAGCAGCCATTTGTGTTCCGGACCGGCGACGTGCGAATCGGCGACCGCGTCCGCGACCAGCCGGGACAAATCGACCGGCTCGTGCACCACCGGACGTCCGGAGTCGAGCCGGGCGAGCAGCAGCAAATCCTCCACGAGCGTCGTCATCCGCGCCGATTCGGATTCGACCCGGCTCATCGCGAACGCGATGTCCGGCGGCACCTGCTCGCTGCCGCGCCGGGTCAATTCGGCGTATCCGCGGATCGCGGCGAGCGGCGTGCGCAATTCGTGGCTCGCGTCCGCGACGAACTGCCGCACCCGGCTTTCGCTGGCCTGCCGGGCGGCGAGCGCCTCGGCGATGTGACCCAGCATCCGGTTGATCGCCGCACCGACCTTGCCGACCTCGGTTCGCGGGTCAGTGTCCACTTCGGGCACTCGCTCGGACAGCGCGACCTCGCCGCGGTCCAGCGGCAGTTCGGACACCCGGGAGGCGGTGGCGGCGAGCCGGTCCAGCGGGGCCATGGTCCGCCGGATCGTGACCGCGCCGGCGAATCCGGCGACGAGAATGCCGCCGAGCGCGACTCCGCCGAAGATGAAACCCAGCCGCCACAACGTTTCCGTGACCCGGGTCATCGGCAGCCCGATCACGGTGAACTCGCCACGCGGCGAATACGTCGCGACCACCCGGTACTTGCCGAGGTTCCCGGGAAGTTCGACGGTGCGGCGCTGACCGTTCGGCGCGAGCACGAGCAGGACCCGGTCCTGTTCCGGGGTCAGCGGGACCAGGCCGAGCGGCCCGATCACCTGCCCGTTGACCGTTCCGTCGTGCACGACCAGGCTCAGCGTCCCCTCCGGCTGGCCGAGCACGCGCAACGGGTCCGGCGGCAGTTTGCCGGTGCCGTTGATGGGCGGACGCGGCACGCCGTGCCGGAACCCGCGATCGCTCGCCGCCGACAGCTGCCCGTCGAGCTGCGCGACGAGAAAGCTGTTCAACGCCAATTCGGTGACCACTCCGACCACCAGGCAGACCAGCGCGAGCAGCGCCGCCAGCTGCACGATCAGCCTGCGGCGCAGCGACCACGGGCGGCGGCGCTCAGCCCGCAGCGGGTTTGAGGACATATCCGGCGCCGCGCATGGTGTGGATCATCGGTTCCCGATCGGCGTCGATTTTCTTGCGGAGGTAGGAAATGTACAGTTCGACGATATTGGCCTGGCCGCCGAAATCGTAGCTCCACACGCGGTCGAGGATCTGCGCCTTCGACAGCACCCGGCGAGGATTGCGCATCAGGTACCGCAGCAGTTCGAACTCGGTCGCGGTGAGCGGCACCAGGTCGCCGCCGCGGTGCACCTCGCGGCTGTCCTCGTCCAGCGTGAGGTCGCCGACCACCAGCTGCGAGCCCGTCGCGCCGGAAACACCGCCCGCCCGACGCAGCAACGCGCGCAACCGCAACGCCACTTCCTCCAGGCTGAACGGCTTGGTCACGTAATCGTCGCCGCCCGCGGTGAGCCCGGCGATGCGGTCCTCTACCGCGTCTTTCGCGGTCAGGAAGAGAACCGGCAGATACGGCGTCTCGGCGCGCATTCGGCGCAGCACCTCGAGCCCGTCGAAATCGGGCAGCATCACGTCGAGCACCACGGCATCCGGCCGGAACTCGCGGCCGACGCGCACCGCCTCGGCTCCGGTGCCCGCGCTGCGCACCTCCCAGCCCTCCATGCGCAGGGCCATGGACACGAGTTCGGCCAGCGTCGACTCGTCGTCGACGACCAGCACGCGGACCGGGCTGCCGTCCGCGCGGCGCAGTTCGGCCTTGCCCCGGCCGGCGGACGCGGCGTTCATACTGCTCATGGTGCCATCTTCGGGCCTCGTCTTCAGGTCGAGCTGTGCCCCGGCTGTGTGTTTCCTGTGCGGCGCGTGCCGCCGGGGGTGCACAGGTGTCCCCCACGTCTGCCACAGCCTCCGCACAGGGGGTGCCCCGACGCTCGGGGAAGACAAGCTCGAACGTTCCGGAGGAGACCATGACAACCGATCCAGCACAGGGTGCGACCTGGGGAGAGCAGCCTGCTCCTGCTTCCGGTGGCGGCCCGGGTAAGACGTGGTCCGGGCGGAAAACGGCGATCGCGGCGGGTGTCGCGGTGGTGATCGCGGTGGGCGGTGGGCTGGCGATTTGGGCGGGGACCAGTGGTAGCAGCGCGACTGCGCAGCAGCAGGGGCCGGGTGGGTTCGGTGGGCCGGGTGGGCCTGGTGGCCGCGGGGGCTTTGGTGGGATGGCTGTGCTGCGGGACGCGTTGCATGGCGACTTCGTGGTGACGGATGCGGGTGGGGGGTATGTGACGGAACGGCTGCAGACCGGGACGATTACTGAGCTCAGTGCTACTTCGGTGACGCTGACTAGTAAGGACGGGTACAAGCAGACGTACGTGCTGGATTCGGCTACGGAGAAGTCTGGGTCGCCGAAATCTGGGGACAACGTGACGGTGGTTGCGAAGGTTCAGGGGGGTACGGCTACTGCGACTTCGTTGGGGGAGGCGCAGTCGTTTGGACAGCCTCGGCGGCGCGGGTAGGTCGGGTTGCGTGGGGCACCCCGAAGCTTGATTGTGCTGACGGTTCTGGGGTGGTTGTCAAGGCGGGAAAGATGCCTTGACAACCCCCCCCGAACCGCAGGGAGGCTTCGTATCGGGGTGCAGGGCCAGGGCTGGGTGCCTCGATCGGTGGGTGCTTTCAGTGGCGGTTTTCGGGCGGGGCTTGCGCCCCGAATGTGGCATCGGGGGCGTTAGATGCACTCAATGCCGCATCGGGTGCGTGGGATGCGCTCGATGTGGCATTGGGGCTGGGGCGCATTCTGGGCTGGGCGGGTCGCGCGGGGAAACCCTGAGACACTTCCCCAAGGTCCTTCCCTAGCGAGGAGATGGCGTGAAGCGGTGGATCACACTGGCGTGCGGGGTGGTGCTGGTGCTGGTTGGCGCGGTGTGGGTGCTGCAGGGCGTCGGCGTGCTGACCGGCAGTTTCATGACTGGGCAGAAGCTCTGGTTCCTGATCGGGCTGGTCGCGTTCCTGGTCGGCGTGGTCCTCGTCGCGGCCACCACGTTCCGGAAACGCGCGCGCTGACTTACCGGGTGAAGACCTCGAAGACCGGGTAGCCCGGCGCGATTTCCAGCAGCTTCTCTTCCGGCGCCTTCGCGTCCACGCCTTCGAAGAACGTGCCGACCTCGAACGCCCAGCGCTTGAGGTACGAGCGCAGCACGGCGGGCTTCTCTTCGTCGGACAGCTCGCGGTAGGTGAAGGTCTCGGTCCGTCGTCCGACCGACAGCTGGCCTTCGCCCGCCGCGCGCAGGTTTCGCACCCACTGGGTTTCCCCGCGTGCGGCCACCAGGTACTGCTTGTCCTCGAACGGCAGCAGGTTCACCGGCACCTCGCGCAGTTCGCCGGACTTCCGGCCGCGGACGCCCAGTACCCGGCTGCCCCACACGCTGAGGCCGTGCCTGGTGAGCCATCGGACGACGCCGTTGAACGCCGCGGCCGACTTGCCCGGTTCGAGGTAGCGGGTGCTGGTCATGGGATCCTCCTCGGGTTTCGAGAGCGGTGCTCTCTGTTGTGAACAGTGAACACCTGCAGACCGTCTCGCGTCAAGAGCAGTGCTCTCGGTTTTGCGCAGCGCTCTCATCCGAGGCACACTGATCCCATGACTGCCGCCCCCCGGACCGCCCGCGAACGAGTCCGCGCCGAGCTCACCCGCGAGATCAAGGACGAGGCCCGTCGTCAGCTGGCCGAGGTTGGCGCGCACGGCCTTTCCCTGCGTGCGGTCGCCCGTGAGCTGGGGATGGTCTCGTCGGCGCTGTACCGGTACTTCCCCAGCCGAGATCACCTGCTCACCGCGCTGATCGTGGACGCGTACAACGCCGTCGGCGAGGCCGCCGAGCAGGCCGACCCGCACACCGGCGATCCGCGCACGCGCTGGCGAGCCGTCTGGCGCGCGACCCGCGATTGGGCCCGCGCGAATCCGCACGAGTACGCGCTCATCTACGGCTCGCCCATCCCGGGTTACCAAGCTCCCCAAGACACTGTCGGCCCCGCCGGACGAGTGGCTTTCGCGCTGGTCGCGGTGCTGCGCGACGCGCACCCGCACGAGCCAGCGGTCACCGCGCCGATGTCGGACGACCTGCGCGCGCAGGCTGAGCAGCTCACCAAAGTGTTGGACATCGACGCGCCGGCCGAGGTCGTCATGCGTGCCATCGCCGCCTGGACCCAGCTGTTCGGCACGCTCAATTTCGAGCTGTTCGGCCAGTACGTCGGCAGTGTCGACCCGGCTGACGCGTACTTCGAGCACCTCATCGGGCAGATGGCGGACTTCGTCGGGCTGTAGTCCGGGGTAAGTTCGCCGTGGCGCCAAAGCGAAAGGCAGGTTCGACGTGACGGGATGGGCCGGACGGGTCGGCAGGATCCGCGTGATCGGCACCGGGGTGATGGGACGCGGCATCGTCCAGCTCGCCGCGACCGGCGGGGCCACCGTGGAACTCGCGGACGTGCGGCCGGAAGCGGTCACCGCGGCGATCGACCACGTCGGCGCGATGATCGACCGGCTGGTCGCCAAGAACAAGCTGACCGAAGAGGCCGGCCGCGCGGCGAAGGAACGCCTCGTTCCGGTCGACGGCCCGCTCGCCCCCGCCGACGACGTGGACCTGGTCATCGAAGCCGTCCGCGAAGACCTCGAAACGAAGCAGACGCTCTTCGCCGGCCTGGAGAAAATCTGCGGCCCCGACACGGTTTTCGCCACCAACACCAGCTCGTTGTCGGTCACCGAAATCGCCGCCGGGCTCACTGATCCCGCGCGCATGGTCGGCCTGCACTTCTTCAACCCCGTCCCGCTCATGCGGCTGGTCGAGGTGATCCCCGGCGCCCGCACCGCCGACTGGCTGCCGGGCGAAGCCCTCGAACTCGTCCGCGGCTGGGGTCACGAACCCGTGCTGGCGAAGGACGCTCCCGGCTTCCTCGTCAACCACGCGGGCCGCGGCCTGAACACCGAAGCGCTGCAAATCCTTTCCGAGTCGCTGGCCGAACCAGCCGAGATCGACCGCATCGCGCGCGACGTCCTCGGCCTCAAACTCGGCCCGTTCGAACTGCTGGACCTCACCGGCCTGGACGTCTCGCACGCAGTACTGGAAAGCATCTGGAGCGGTTTCCACGCCGAACCGCGCCTGCGCCCGTCGTGGCTGACCCGCCCGCGCGTCGCCGCCGGGCTCTTCGGCCGCAAAACCGGCGAGGGCTTCTACCGCTACCCCGACGGGAAACAAGAACTTCCCCCGGAGCCAACGGCCCCGCCCGCCCCGACCACGCCGGTCTACGCCGCCGACGAACGCCTAGGCCGTCTCCTGTCCGCGGCAGGCGTCGATGTCGTCCCGGATGCCTACCCGGACACGGTGCTGCTGGTGACCTTGCGCGGGGAGTCCACTGTGGAGGCCGCGCGGCAATTGGAATTGCCCGCCTCGCGCGTCGTCGGAGTCGATGCGCTCGGCTACGAATCGCGCTACACGATGTCTGTCCACTCTGGACTGGACCCGCACTACGGCCGCGCCGCCTGGGGTGCACTGGCCGCGACCGGAACCCCGGTAACGGTCGTCCGCGACGGTGCCGCGCCCATCGCGCAACGCCTGCTGGCGTCCATCATCAACACCGCCTGCTACCTCGCCGACCAGGGTCTCGCCGCCCCCGCCGACATCGACACCGCGGTGCGCCTCGGCCTCGGCTACCCGCGGGGCCCGCTGGAATGGGGCGACCTGGTCGGTCCGGAGAAGGTCCTGCGAATCCTGAACGGTTTGCTGCGTGCCACAGGTGATCCGCGGTATCGCCCCAGCGGATGGTTGACCGAACGGGTCGCGTTGGGCTTGCCGCTCACTTCCGTTGGTACGCGCCCGGCTGATCTGGCCTGAGTTTTAGCGGTCGGGCGCGCCGACCCAGCGACGGTAGGCGTCCGCGTCGACATTGCTCCCGCAGACGATGGTGACCACATGCCGTCCGGCGAAGCGGGCCCGATTCTCGAGAATCGCCGCGACGCCGAGCGCGGCCGAGGGTTCGACGACGAGCCCGGCGCGATCGAGAAGGATCCGCATGCCGGTGATGATCGACGCCTCCTGAACCAGGACGGCGTCGTCGGCGACCAAGAGAAGGTCGTTCAGGACAGCCGGGATCGGATGCCGGCCGGCGACGCCGTCGGCGATGGTGTCGGTCGAGTCTGTCGTGACGACGCGCCGCTGCCGCCAGGAGTGGGTCATGGCCGGTGCGCCCAGCGGCTGAACGCAGATCACCTCGGCGCCGGGTACGCACTCCTTGAGCACATGCCCGACGCCGGTGGCCATCGCGCCTCCGCCCAAAGCGATCAGGACGACGTCGAACGCGGTGTCGACCAGTTCGAGGCCGATGGTGGCCGCGCCCTCGCAAGTCTCGAGGTCGAGGCTGTCTTCGACCAGCCGGATCCCGTCGCGGCGCGCGATGACCGCCGCTCGTTCGCGGGCTGTGTCGAAGTCGCCGTCCACCAGTTCCACCCTGGCGTCCAGCGCGCGGATGCGGTCAAGCTTGGCCGCCGGAGCGAAGCGCGATGCCACGACGGTGACGTCGAGTCCTCGGCTGCGACCGGACCAGGCCAGGGCTTGGCCAAAGTTTCCCGCGCTCGCGCAGACGACAGCGCAGGCGCTGCTGTCGGCGAGCGAACTGGCGACCAATTCGGTGCCGCGCGCTTTGAAACTGCGTACCGGGTTCGCCGTCTCGAGCTTGATGCTCACCGCGCAGCCGAGGTCGCGCTCCAGCGCCTCGCAGCGGTAAAGGGGAGTGTCGAGAAAGGCGGGGTCGATCCGCTGGCGAGCGGCCCGGATCCGGGCGGTGTCAAGTCGTGTCATCGGCTAAGGAATCACCACCGATAACCCGTCGCAGCACCGTTTCGGTAAATAATGTACCCGCCCTGGAAATCACTGCGAGCGCCGCCGCTGACCGGATACTCATCCGAAGTAGGCAACCCCAGATACCCTCGCTCCCAGCCAAGCGCGGCCCACCGCTTGCGAATCTCCCCCTGCACCATATGCGCCCCGGTGCCCGAGCTCCAGTAGATCGACCCGCCACCGGTGAAGTGGATGTACCGGGCGATCCCGTTAGGAGTAACCGATTCGTCGGTTGCCGGGTAGCCGAATCCCCGTTCCCAGCCCAATGAGGCCCACTTGTCCCGAAGCGCCCCGCTGATCTGATGCGCCCCCGTAGACGGCGTCCAGTAGATAGACCCGCCCGCGGTGAAGTGGTTGTACCGGCCCACTCCATCCGGCGTCGCGGATTCATCCGTAGTCGGGTATCCGAGCCCCCGCTCCCAGCCCAGCGAAGCCCATTTATCCCGAATAGCCCCGCCGATCTGATGCGCACCACCGGTCGGCGTCCAATAAACCGATCCGCCAGTAAAGTGGTTGTACCGGCCAACCCCGTCTGGAGTACCGGACTCGTCGGTAGTCGGATACCCGACCCCGCGCTCCCACCCGAGAGCAGCCCACTTGGCCCGAATCTGCCCCTGAACGGAATGCGCCCCGGTAGAAGACGTCCAGTAAATCGAAGCGGCCTGACTGCCCGGCGTGCCAAGCAGATGGTTGTACCGTCCCACGCCATCCGGCGTCCGGCTCTCATCGGTCACTGGCGGCCCGTAAACCTGATGTCCGCCCATCGCGAGATACCGAGCAAGAATCTGCCCGCCGATCTCATGCACCCCGATAGCCGCGGACCAATACAACCGGCCATTCGCGTAAACCCGATACCGCACCGGTCCGTCGACAACCTCAGGCCCGCTCGCGGCACCCAGCAAACTCCGCAATCCGGGCTCAGCCGCGTATCGCTGATCGATCGCCGTCACGTAGTTGGCAGTCAGCGTCATGTCACCAGCGCCGACGGTGATCGACCACGAAGAGCTAGCCGGGCCGCCCTGCCAACCGGTGAACTTCGAAGCCCCGTCGGTGCCCACCAACGCCGCTGTAACGTCAAACTTCGCACCCTCGGTGACCATCGCGCTGCTGACGCCGCCCTCGCTCGGGATGCTCAACGCGGCCGGCTGCGTCCCCACCAACGTCAATCGATGCTGGCGCGGATACGCGACATACGTCTTACTGGCCTGAACTCCCGCGCTATCCGTGACAGTCGCGGTGAATTCCATCCGAGAGTCGGTGTGATCCGTAAACGGCACCGTCAGAGTCGGCCCGGTCGCTCCGTCGCCGGGATGCACATGGCAAGCGCCAAGATCCGGACAATGCCGAATCAACGATGTCCAGGTGACCGGCAGACCGCCATCCTCGACGTCAGTCGCGGTGGCGGACAACGAAACCGGCTCACCGACGGCGAAAGTCTTGTCCGGCGCGGACAAAGTCAGGACTGGCGAGTGATTTCCCGGTGCGACAGCGACCTTCGCGGTGCCGGTGGCCCCGAGCGGATCCGAGACAGTCAACGTCGCGGTAAACGACGCACCGTCCCCATACTGATGGCTGGCCTGAACACCGGTACCAGTGCTGCCGTCCCCGAAGTCCCAGGAATACGTGAGCTGATCACCGTCCGCGTCAGTGGAACCGCTGGCGTCAAAGGAAACCGTGCGAGTATCCGGATCTGTCGTCGACGTTGCCTTGGCCACCGGAGGTGCGTTGTTCGTCGAGTAACTCAATCGCCGCAGGACGCCGGAGTTGAGGTCAGTGAAGACGATGTCCCCGTTGGGCGCGGCGGAAATCCGGGTCACCCCGCCGACATTCTGGAATGGCGCGGGACTCGTGGGCGCCTGGGTGAGCTTTCCCTGCGCGTCATACCGCAACGTCCAGATCTTCTGCCCCGCGTAATCACCGAAGAAGTAAGCACCCTGGTACGCGGCGGGATATGTAGTGCCCCCATACACGATCCCGCCCGTGACGCTGTTGCCCTGCGAAGGATCAGTCCCGTGCTGGTAATCCCACAACGGTGGCGTGTTCACCACCGAAGCACAACGCGCGTCAGCCGAATAGCCCGGCGTCAGGTGGTTTCCTTCGTAGCAAGGCCAAGCGAGGTTCGCGCCCGGCTGCACGACGTCCAGTTCTTCCCAGGTGTACCAGCCGACGTCGCCGACCACCGGCAGCCCGCTTTTCGGATCGAGGCTGAACCGGAACGGGTTGCGGAATCCGCTCGCGAACACCTTGCTCCGAGCGGAGTCCGGCGCGGCGGCGTTGTAGTACGGATTGCCCGGCACGCCCTTGCCGTCCGCGGTGAGATGCAAGATCTTGCCGAACGGCGAACCGAGGTCCTGTGCGGCGAAAGCGATCGGGTTGGTCTTGCCCGCGTCGCCGTTGTCGCCGACGGAGTACCAGAGCGTGCCGTCCGGAGCGGGGTAAACCGTGTCGAGGCCGTGGATGTAATACGGGCTGCCGGGGAGGTCGAAAATCACCTTCTCACCGGTCAGTCCGGACGGATGGCCCGCGCCGTCGAGCTGCACGGTGAACTTGGCGGCGCGCAGCGTGTACTGGCCGTTGCCCAGCGACACCGAGCGGTTGAGGTAGATCTGATGCGAGGAGGCGTAGTCCGGCGCGAGCGCGATGCTCGTGAGGCCCATGTCGCCCTGAGTCTCGACCGGGAACGTCGCGATCCGTTGCGGGGCGCCGCCGCCCGCGGCCGGGACCCAGTTGACGACCCCGGACTTGCCGAGCGCCAGCACGCTGTCATCAGGCAGCCAGGCGAAGTCGGTGAACTCGTACTGCCCGAGCCCGGTGGGCAGGTCCCGCACGACGAACCCCGGCGGCAGCGCCGGGGTGTCGGCTGCTGCCGCCGGGGCGGCCGCGGTGATCGCGGCGGGAACGGCGACGACCGCGAGTGCGGCCGCGAGCAGGGAACGGAGCGTGCGCCAGGCCATCCAGGCCCCCTTTCTGAGCGTTCGGTAATCGCTCAAAAGGGGGAGAGAGTTGCCTCAATCGGGTGATATTTATTCGACCGTGACACTCTGGGTCAGGCCACGACCTGGACCACGTCGCCGATGTGCAGGGTGTTGAAGAACCGCAGCGACGACGACGCCGACAGGTGGATGCAGCCGTGCGAGTACACCTTCAGGCTGCCGGTGTGGAACGCGTCGCCCGGGTAGAAGAAGACCGAGTTCGCCATCGGCGCGTTGTCGAACTCCTTGCTCAGGTGCAGCTTCTCCTTGGACAGCACGTGGAACGTGCCGGTCGGGGTCGCGTGCCCCTTACGTCCGGGCAGCATCGAGACGGGGCCGTAAACCACCTTGCCGTCCTGCAGCAGCCAGGCCTGGTGCGCGGAAATGTCCACGCAGGCGCTGGTGCCCGAAGCGGCGGCGGCCGCCGCGCACGGGACGTCGGCGGTGTCCTCCTCCGGGTCCGCCTTCGGCTTGGGCGCGGGCTTCGGGGTGGGCTTCGGAGTCGGCTTCGCGCTGGTGCTCTCCGGGCTGCTGCTGGTCGCCGGGGCAGAACTGCTGGCCGGCGCGCTGGAAGACGAGGTGGGCACGCTCGCCGCCACGGGCACCGCACCGCCTCCGCCGGAAGCCGACCCGGCCGTGCCGCCGGAGCACGCCACGAGCCCGAAAGCCGCGGCCAGCGCCGCCATCCCCACCAGAACCCTCTTCACGATCCGGTACCCCCGCGTTCGGTCGGGTCACCATCAGCAGGACCCGTATCACCCGAATAGACGACCATCCCCCCGATGCGGTTGCCCGGCAATGGTCACGATCCGGCTTCTCCACCCTCGGGTTGATCCGCGAATCCACCCGGCCCCAGCCCGTGCGCCGACGAAAACCGCACCGGTTCCGGCGAGGCTGGAAGCACGCCGGGCAGCCTCCCGGCACCCGCCGCCGGCCGGGCGAAGCCGACCATCGCACCGAAGGAGCACCGTGAACCTCGGCCCGCTCACCATCGTTCTCTACGTCGCGATCGCCGCGCTCGTCCTCTACCGGGTCGTCTACCGGCAGTGGCGCGGCACGCTGCTCAGCCGCAAGCGTTTGCTCACGCTGCCGTTCATCCTGACCGCGATCGGCGTGTTCTCCGCCGCCACTGCGCTGCAAAGCGCGACCGCGACCGAATACGCGCTGCTCGCTGGTGACGTCGTGGTCCTCGGTCTGCTCGGCGTCGCGCGCAGCTCCTCGTCGGTCCTCAGTGCTCGCGAAGGCACGACGTTCGTGAAGGGCACTCCGCTCACGTTGGTGCTGTGGTTCGCCACCATCGGCGTACGCGTCGGCTTCTCGTTCCTCGGAGCCGCGCTCGGTGTCAGCAACACCGTGACGTCTTCGACGATCATGCTCACGATCGGCATCAGCATCGGCGTACAGAACGCCTACACCTACCACCGCATCCAGAAGCTCGGCCTGCCGCTCTCGGAGCAGACGCCGACGCAAATCAACGCTGGCCGCTAAGCCCCACCATGCGCGCGTACATCCGCGAAGGACTCAGCACGGTCGCCGGGTGCAGGAATCCCGGCAACGGCGGCAAGTCCCGCGCGAAAGGCACGAGATGCGCGTACAGCACTTCCGCGCCAGACGGTCGCATCGAAGGATCCTTCGCGAGCGTCGCAGCGAGAAGCGCGTTTAGCTCCCGAGGTACGCCGGGAACGACTGGCGCAGGTTCCTTCACCTGCTTGTCGAACACGGCGTACGCCGTCGGTCCAGTGAAGACCGGACGGCCAGTGAGCATCTCGTGCAGTACGCAACCGAGCGCGTACAGGTCGCTTCGCGGCTCCGCGTGTCCACGCTGGATCTGCTCGGGAGCCATGTACGACGGTGTACCCAGCAGCTGTCCCGCACGCGTGAAGCGAGCAGTGTCGGCTTCGCGCAACACAGCGAGCCCGAAGTCCATCACCTTCACACTGCCGTCCGGGCAGAGCATCAGGTTGGCCGGTTTGAGGTCACGGTGACAGACCGCGCGAGCGTGCGCCGCCGACAGCACCGCGGCCGCTTGCGCCGCGATCGCCGCCGCCCACGGCACCGGCAGCGGACCGTGCTCGGCGAGCAGATCGTCCAGTGTCACGCCCTCGACGAACTGCATGACCTGGAACAAGCGGTCGTCATGGGTACCGAAGTCGTACAGCGTGGGCGCGCCGGGATGGTCGAGCGTGGCGAGGATCCGCGCTTCGCGGGCGAAGCGTTCTTCCAGTTCTTCGTCGCCGCCGGGGAGCCGCAGCAGTTTGATCGCGACCTGCCGGCCGAGCCGCCGGTCGAGCCCGCGGTGCACCGCGCCCATGCCGCCACGTCCCAGCGGCAGGTCGTCGACCTCGTAGCGGTCCGCGATGAGCATGGGCCCCCTCACAGCGCTCACCCGCCACCGGGCTTCAGCCGTCCTTCGGCGAGTGCGGCAAAGCCTAGCCGCACCAGGTCGCGGCCGATTTCCGCGGTTTGCCGCAATGCCCGGTCGAAGTCCGCGAGCGCGCGGAACGCGACGCCGTAGGCACGCTGCGTTTCGAGCGGATGCCGCGGCACCTTGAGCCGGCGCGCGTCGATCCGGGTCGACGCGCTGTGCACCGGGAAGTCCGCGGCGCGCAGGCATCCGGCGAGGAACTGCGCGTCGAGCAGCTCCGGATCCACGCGATAGCGGGAAAGCGCGGGCCCGAGCCGCACCGGTGCTCCACTGTGGACGATCACCGCGCCGGTGACCGACGCGACCACATCGCCCTCCTGCGCGAACACCGCCGCCGGATCGGGCGCGGCGTGCCCGGTCGGCGGGCCGCCGAGCAAGACATCGTCAGTGGTCAGCACGGGTTCGTCGCCGTCGGCGGTACGCGGGGGCGCGTGCGTGATCCGCAGCGCGCCCGCCTTCACCAGCTCGCCGACGGTCGTGTGCACCAGTTCGCCGGAAGCCGGTTCCAGCGCGGGCAGCTCGATGCCGATCTTCCCGAAAAGCTGTTGCGCGGCAAGGAAAGCCGCACCCGAATCGCTTCCGCCAGGTCGGCTCGACGGGGTGAGATCGACGTCGTCGTCGAGCACGTCGATGATGCGTTCACCGATGTCTGGATCGGCCAGAAAGGCCTGCCACACCTTCTCGACCTCAGCCGCGGTGGTGTCGGCGATCAGCACCGTCGCCGGCGCGCGCTGCTCCGGCTCCGGTCGCGTGAGCAGCCACAGATCGGTACCGGCCGCGATCGTGCACACCGCGCGCAATGCACCCGCACGCAGCAGATTGGCCCGGATGCGCTTGCCGCTCCGCCGTCCAGCGGCGGCTCCCGGCATCAACACCGCCACCGCGCCACCAGGTTTCACGTGCGCCAGACAGTGCTGCACCCACGCCAGCTCCGACTCGCCACGCGGCGGCAAGCCGTACTCCCAGCGTGCGTCGCCGACGAGTTCCTCGTGCCCCCAGCCGCGCTCGTTGAACGGCGGATCGCACAGCACGACGTCAGCCAGCCGACCGGCGAAAGCGTCCGCGCGCAACGCATCCGCGGCGTGCACCTCGGCGTCCGCGCCGTGCAGCCGCAGCCGGATGCCAGCGATCCGCGCGGTGTCGGGGTCGACGTCCTGCCCCCGCGCCTGGGTCGCCGAGGCGGCCAGCAGCAGCGAACCGAACCCGCACGCCGGGTCCAGCACGGTGGCCCCCTTCGCGCCGGTCAGCCGCACCATCAGGTCGGCGTACGCGGTCGGCGTGGTGGAAAGCCGACGGGCGTGCGCCTCGAAGAACCGGTCGCAGAGCTGCTCGAACGTCTCCGCCGCGCCTTCGGTCAAGGCGAGCTGGGAGATCAACGCCACCAGTTCCGGGTCGCCGGGTCCCTCGGCATCGCCAGCGAGATACTCGCCGACCGCGGCCAGCCGTGCGCCAAGGTCGAGGTCGTCGCCGAGCGCACGCAGCCGTTGCCACGCTTCGTCGATCGGCGTCAGCTCGAACGGACGACCGCGGCCGCGCAGCCACGCCTGCACCTCCGGAAGCGAAAACAACGGGCTGGATGCCGTGCCGCCTACCGGCTTGGGAAAATCGTCGTGGCGCCGCCGCCAGTTGCTCACCGCCGCCCGGCGCACGCCCGCCAGGCGCGCGATGTCGGCCGCACTCACCGCCGCGTCGTCTGCCATGCCGAGCACGATAGCCGACGACAGCGGTTTCCATCGTTTTGCTTGTTAACTCAGTCAACCAATGGTTTCATGGGGGCATGGCCACCGAGCAGACCCGGTTCACCCTGCGGTACTCCGCGGGCTCGGACCAAGGGCGACGACGCCCCAACAACGAGGACTCCGTGTACGCCAGCGGGCGACTGCTCGTGGTGGCCGACGGCATCGGCGGCCAGCCGCACGGCGAAGTGGCTAGCTCGACCGCCGTCAGCGTGCTGGCGTCGCTGGACGCGGAACTGCGCACCCTCGACCTCACCGCGCACAACCTGTCGAACCTGCTCTCCGACGGCGTCCGCCGGGTCGCCGAACAGCTCGCCCAGGTGGCCGAGGAAACCCCCGCGACGCACGGCATGGGCACCACGCTCACCACCCTGCTCTTCGACGGCACCCACTTCGCCGCGGCCCACGTCGGCGACTCCCGCGGCTACCTCCTGCGCGACGGCGAACTGCAACGCATCACGCGCGACCACACCCTGGCCCAAGCCCTGGTCGAAGACGGCACCATCAGCGCCGCCGACGCCGACGACCACCCGCGCGGCTCGATGCTGATGAAGGCACTCCTGAGCACCGGCTCGGCCGAACCCGACGTCTGGGAATTCACTCCGCAAGCAGGCGACCGCTACCTGCTCTGCTCCGACGGCCTCACCGCGGGCGCCAGCGAACCGGCCATCCAGGACGTCCTCTCCCAGGGCACCCCCGAGGAAATCGTCCCGAGGCTCATCGCGCTGGCCAACGAGGGCGGCGGCCCGGACAACATCACCATCGTGGTCGCCGACGTCATCCCGGCCTGAGCCGATCCGCGCAGGTCGGACCACCTGCGGAGGGCGTGAGGGGCATCCGGTATTCTTCCCCACGGAGGATTGGCCGAGCGGCCTAAGGCGCACGCTTGGAAAGCGTGTTGGGTTCACGCCCTCGCAGGTTCGAATCCTGTATCCTCCGCCGCAGTAACCACGAAGGTCCCGTCCGCAGTGCGGACGGGACCTTCGTCGTTTCACCGAGTGCGCGATCAGCAAAGCCGCCGCGACTCGCGGTTTCCGTTCCGAAGGCCGCCTCGCGCAGCGCGTCTCCGTGCGGGAGTTTCGCCGCCGCCTCCAAGGTTTCCCGGAATCCGAGGGCATCGCCGAACGGTAGACCGCCGCGCCGATGCTGCCCAGCAGCGCGATTCCCCTCGCACCGAGGCACCGTCCGAGTTTCGACGCCTACCCGCGGCTCGGGAGCGCGATACGGGCGATGGCCGATCCGCGGGACCTCGACGAACTGTTCGCGTCCGGGCTTTCCGGTGTCCTAAACGGGATCGCGGCCAATTTGGCGCGCCAGAGAATCCCCTGACGGCGCACAATCCCACCCCTCGGACGCTGGCAGACTTCCTCCATGGACCACAGCACCGCTCGCGAATTCGCCGACCACTGGGCAAAAGCTTGGAACGCCCACGATCTCGACGCACTGCTGACCCACTTCGCCGACGACGTGATGTTCCGGTCCCCGGTAGCGATCCAGGTCATCGGCGGCGACGGCGTGATCCGCGGCAAGGAGGCGCTGCGCGCGTACTGGGCCGAGGGGCTGCGCCGGATTCCCGATCTCCGCTTCGAGGTGCTCGGCGTCTACGTCGGGCTGGACGCGCTCGTCATCAACTACCGCAACCAGAAGGGCGGGCTGGTCAACGAGGTCCTGGTCTTCGACGGCCCGCTCGTCGTCGAGGGCTATGGCACCTACCTCGGCGACGATCCGAATCCGGCCGGCGCGCGCTGACCCGGGGGTCCGCCCGTCGCTGTCCGCAACCGCGGCAGGGGCTGGGATCGGCCGAACGGTCCTACCCGCTAGGCTTCGCCGCAGACTTGATCGCCGCTGTCCGGAGAGGTTCGCCGGTGTCACGAATACCGTTTTGACCTAGGCGTTGGCCGTCGCGCGCAGCTCGAAAACCCGCAGGTCAGAGACCGAAAACGCGGGTCGCGGATCCCGCGTGCGCACCCGTGAAGCCAACGCCTGACAGGCCCCGGACTGCCGATCGCGTCCGGGGCTTTGTCGATTCTCCCGTTCCCACTTACTTACCGAAAACACTTGATCACGCTAAGTTTGTACGTGGTCGTTCCAGCCCCTGACGTACCGAGGAGTCCGCCCCCATGGCCGGAGTGGAAGAGATCCGCGCTGGTATCGCGCTCGCGAACGAGAAGGCGACCGCGAGCATCGCCGCGCTGCAGCAGGCAGCGCAGGCACTTGAAGAAGCACAGCTGTCGCTGTCCCAAGCCACCCAGGGCAGCAGCCAGCACGAGGTGAACCAGGCGCACAGCCTGCTCGCCGAGGCGCTGCAAGGGATCACCGGCATGCAGACCACGATCCAGGCCGGGATCTCGTCGGCTGATTCCTACTCGGCACGGCTTTAACGCCGATGTCGGGGCTCGCCGAAATCCACCAGTTGCTCACTTCCGCGCGAGCGGGAGTCGGCGACGGACGGGCGCACGCCGAGCGGGCGAGGATCCTGCTCGGCGACGCGCGGCGCGCACTCGTCGACGCGCAGGCCAAGGCAGATCCGTGGCTGCCGGGGCAATTCGCGCAGGCCGACGAGGCGCTCGAGCATCTCCTCACCCGTTTAGCCGCCGCCGACGATTTAGTGGGCGGATACCAGTCACGCCTGTAGGGATGAGATGGCCAGCAAGGCAGCCGAGCAACGCAACCGTGTGCAAACCGCCCTCGACCGGGTCCGGCACCAGATCGGGCTCGTGCTCGGGGCAGCGGCCGGCGCGCGCGAAATGGCCGAGGCCGAGGTGGCGCGGCTGGCCCTGGAACAGGAGATCGTCCGGGTCGGCATGGACCACGCCACGCCGGAGCAGCAGACGGAGTGGGCCCGGCATCCGGCGGCGCACGAGGTGTTCGCCGCGCTCGGCGGGACCCGCGCCGCCTTCTACACCGACTGGAGCGCCGGTCCCGGCGAGCTGCGCGACCTCGTCGCCGCGCACGCGCCGGGCCCGGCCGGACGGCCGCCGAGCGAATGGCTCGGGCGCGTCGGCACGAATCCCGGAGTCACCGCTCCCGGGCTGTGGCGGGTCGGTTCGGCCACCGCGGCCGGGCGGGACATCGCGCGCACGTTCGACGTCGCGGTGCCGTTGCTGGACGAATCGCACCTGGCCATCACGTCCGCGCCGAAAACGCGGCCGGTGGTGGACGGGATCGTGCAGGGCCTGCTGATGCGAGTGCTGTCGGCGTTCGAGCCCGGCGCGGTGAAAATCCACTTGTGGGACGTCGGGCAGCTCACCGCGATCCTGCCGGACCTGTACCCGCTCAGCCGAACGAGCGCGCTGTCGCTGTACGACCCGACGCGGCTGGAGGATCTGCTCGACGAACTCGCCGGGCACATCCGCCGGATCCACGCCACCGGCATGCAGGCTGGCCACACCTCGTTGCGGGAACTGAGAAAAGCCACCAACCAGCGCTTGGAGCCGTACCGGATCGCGGTGCTGTACGGCAACGGCGAAACCCTCGACGCGGAACGCGCGCGCGACCTCAAACGCGTGGCCAGCGGCGCGCTGGCGGCCGGGATCTGCCTGATCCTGGTGGACGTGCCCACCGCGGTGAGCGCGTCCATCGAAACCCTCAGCCTGCTCGACGAACGCCGCGCGGTCAGCAGCATGACCGGCACCGACCTGGTCGTGGACCTGGACCCGCCGATGCCGTCCGGGCAGGTTATCCGCGCGGCGAACCGCATCGCCGAAGCGCTGATCGCCAAACAGGGCGGTCCGCGTTCGTTCGCCGACCTGATGCCCGCTGAGATCGGGCAGGAGAGTTCCGCGCGGGAGCTGCGCGCGCCGATCGGGTTCCACGAGGGCGAAGCCGTCGAGGTGGTGATCGGCGACGCGAGCCCGCACGCGCTCATCGGCGGTCCGAGCGGTTCGGGGAAAACGAACTTCCTCTACGCGTTGCTGGGCAGCCTCGCCGCCCGCTACCCGCCGGACGAGCTGGCGCTGTACCTGCTGGACTTCAAGGAAGGCGTCTCGTTCGCCGGTCTCGCTCCCGGCCGCAAGGACTCCAGCTGGCTGCCGCACGCGAAACTGGTCGGCGTCAACGTCAACACCGACCGCGAATTCGGGTTGGCGCTGCTGCGCTTCCTCGCCGACGAATTGCGCCGCCGTTCCGCCGCGGCCAAGGAGCACGAGGTCACCAACCTGGCCGACCTGCGCGAGCAGGACCCGGGCGGCCACTGGCCGAGAATCGTCGCGGTGATCGACGAATTCCAGTACCTCTTCGCCGGACGCGACCAGGTGACCGCGCAAGCGACGCAACTGCTGGAAGACATCGCGCGCCGCGGCCGTTCGCAGGGCATTCACCTCGTCCTGGCCAGCCAAGACGTCGCGGGCATCGAAGCTTTCTGGGGCAAGCCCGCGGTCTTCGAGCAGTGCACCCTGCGGATCGCGATGCCCAAGGCGCGCCGAGTACTCGCCGAGACGAACAACGCGGCCGTTTCCGCCCCCAAGTGGCACGCGGTGATCAACCACGATTCCGGTGTCGCGCACGGCAACCAGCTCGCGCACGTGCCGGACGCGAGCACTCGCAACGTTTTCGTGAACCTGCAGCAGAAACTGTGGGAACTCTACGCTGGCCGGTTCGCCCGGCCCCGCTTGTTCGACGGCGCGCATTCGCCGGTGCTGGAACAGTTCCCGGCGTTCATGGAACTCAAGCCGAGCCCCCAGCCGCGCGCGATCGTCGGCCAGTCGATCGATGTCACCGAGGCCGCCTGCGGCGTCGAACTGCCCCGGGTGCCCGGCCGTAACGTCGCCGTGCTCGGCGGGGCGACCGCGGAGGCTTTGTCCATTATGGACTCCGCGGCTCGCTCGCTTGCCAAGCAGCTCAAGGAAGGCGAGGTCGAGTTCCTGCTCCACTGTCCGATCGAAGCGAGCTCGTCGGCCGTCCTGGATCTCAAGGACCGGCTAGTCGCCGAGGGACATCTCGCCACGCTGACGGACAATCTTTCGACGGAACTGGAGTCCATCGCCGAATCACTCGCCACGACGATGCCCCGCATTCTGATGCTGTACGGCGTCGACGCCGCGCTGCCGTCGCTGGAAGCCAAAGCCGTCGGACAGCTGAAAAGCGGCCTAGACCATCTGCGCACGCTGCTGAAAAACGGCCCTTCGCACGGCGTGCACACCATCGGCTGGTGGCGCAGCGTCGCACGACTCAAGGACACTCTCGGCTTCGGCGGCACGGACGACATCGGCACCTGGGCCGCACTGGACGTCCAGGGCAACGACCTGTCGCCGTTCGCCGCGGGCCAGGTCGTGCACTGGTCACCGCGCCCGGGCCGGGCCTTGTTCTTCGACCGCACCACGCACGGGGCACCGGAAGTCATCATCCCGTTCCAGCGCCCAGAAACCGAGCCGACCGCGGGAGGCACGCCGTGACTGAGGGAGCCACCAGCCCCGCCATGCGCTACAAGGAAATCGTCGGCCTGGCCCGGGGTTCGGCGGACAGCCTGCGCGCGTGGGAACTGGCCCGGGCAGACGAAATCGAACGCCAACTGGCTGACGCGCACGCGGCGGTCGCTGCCGCGCAGGATCGCGAGGAGAAGACCCGGGAGCGCGCCAACCGGTGGTGGAAAATGGCACTGCACAATGTGTCGCGGCTGAGTTTTGTGGAGATTCTGGACGATCCGCAGCCGGTGAGCACGGCTCGGCCGCAGTATTTGGATCGGTATTTGGAAGAGGTCAAGCCGAGTTATCAGGAACTGGTCCAGGCGGTGCTGGGGCTGGGGTGGCGGGCGAAACGCTGATGAGTCGCAGGTCCACCTAGACGAGTGAAAATAGACCTTCACAACAACGGGACGAGCGCAGTCGCAACCGTCGCCAGGGCTCTCACCTGCGGTTATAACTCTCCGTATTGATCCACCAGCCGTTCCTTCGTCCTAACGCTCGGGCATACTTCAGCTGTGACGCAAGAGACAGAAGGGGCCCCAGGAGGGGGCTCACGGCAGCGAGCCGAAATTATCCAGGTCACGCCCGCCATGGCCCAGGCCTGGCTGGACGACAGGCCCACCAACCGGACCATTTCCCCCAAACGCGTGAAGCGCTACGCGGGATTGATAGAGCAGAACCGTTTTCTTCTCAACGGAGAAACGGTGAAGTTTGACGAGGAAGGCGGTCTCATCGACGGCCAGCATAGGCTGGCTGCGATTGCCCTCTCCGGCATGACAATCGAGACCTATGTCGCACGTAACGTGCCACGCCAGGCCATAGCCACGATCGACACTGGGCGCAACAGGTCACTAGGTGACCAATTGCGAGTCGCGTATTTGCACCCGAACAGTGGGCCACTAAGCATGATCATGCGCCTCATTTTCGAGTGGAATGAAAATGGCTGGATCTCCCATCAAGCCCTGCGGCAAATCGACGCAGACGAAGCCAATGCTTACCTCCAAGAAAATCCCGACGTTATTGCCCTGCCAGATCTAGTCAGAACCTTTGATTCAACACTGATCAATGCAGTAATGGCTCGCAATCATTTCTCTTTTCTTTTATGGCTTTTTACTCGAGTTGATCGGGAAGATGCGCTGCGCTACATGAGTTGCCTCATCAACGGCGTGGCAGACTATCCGAAAGATGCTTCGCTACTACTGCGAAACCAACTCCTTCGGATGCGCAGCGACAAGTACCGGCGCGTAAAACGCAATATCGTGATCGGCTTGGTCATCCAAAACTGGAACAAGTGGCGGACCAAGCAAGAAATTAAGCTAGTTCGCGTTCCTCCAGCAAACCAGCCCTGGGATGCAAACACCTTTCCGAAGCCACACTGAGTCAGGTGCGGACTGTCCCGAGGAAACCACAACGCGGACAGTCCGCCGCATTCGGTTACCCTTATTGAGGATGTGCCATGCAAGCTGACAAAGGAATAGGTGTACTTGCATCCGATTCAGCAGGGCAGTCATCGATTTCCTCCCTGAAAACGAAACTCGACCGCACGCTCCGTCAGCACCCTGCCAACGCCGAGGAAGTGCAGACTGCCATAGAAACACTTCTGCCAGAAGTATTCGTCAACCACCATCTCCTGGACCGAGTTCCGTGGCTTTTCTCCGATCGGACCGGATATATAGAATGGAAGGTGGCATTAGCAGACGACCTCGACGTCGATCCACTTAATATCATTCTCGTCGGCAGCTCAGCATTGGGGTACAGCCTCTCTCCGCAGAAGAATCTCTCTGCGTTTCACGACGACTCGGACATTGATGTAGCGGTCATCAGTACGCACCATTTTGACACCGCATGGCGAGAACTGAGGGCACTCGGGCCAGCAGACCGACTCCATCCAAGCATACCAGTTTCTGAGTATCTGAGACGGCATCGTGAAAGCTTGATCTTCGACGGAGCCATAGCGACGGACAAAGTACTGCAATTTATTTCTTTCGGGCACACTTGGACCACTGGTCTTGCGCACGCATCGAACCGACACCCCGTTAACGGTAGGGAAGTTAGCTGTCGGATATACCGAGATATCGATTCATTGCGAACCTATCACGTCAACAACACGAGACGCCTCAGGGAACATTTCGCCAGCGCTCGAATTTCAGGGAACGAATCATGACAGATTACTATTTCAATCAATCTCCACAACGTTTCCTTGAAGTAGCCCATCACACCGTTTCCTGGTTCTGGCAGCGCCTCAATAGCAATGAGCTCGACATGCGCCCTCCATTTCAAAGAAATCTAGTATGGCGAGAGCAGCAAAAAGCTTACCTTATCGATTCCATAATTCGCGGCTTTCCCGTTCCGGAGATCTATCTTCAAACCAACGTGAATAGCAACGGCGAGGAAACTCACGTCGTCGTCGACGGCCAGCAGCGAATCCGTTCCTGCCTTGAGTTTATCTCCAATAAATTTCCACTCGGGGAAGAATCTGAACATCTAAACGGATTCAGATTCGATCAGCTTTCCGCTGAGCATCGGCAGCGGATATTCGAGTACAAGTTCGTGGTTAGAGCGTTGCCTGACCTGGCCAACGAAAAAATCAGGGAAATATTCGGCAGGATCAACCGAAATAACATTGCCCTCAACCGGCAAGAGCTACGTCATGCCACCTACTGGGGCGACTTCATTACCTGCATGGAAGAGCTCAGCAAGAAGGAGTTCTGGGTAAACTCGGGATTATTCAGCAGCAATGATATCCGTCGCATGAATGACGTAGAATTTGTTAGCGAGCTGACAATCGGCACGCTTTTCGGCCCCCAGAATAAGAAGACAGCTCTGGACGGGTACTACGCATCCTTTGAAGAGGAGTTTCCAGACCGAACCCTGATAGAAAGTATCTTCTCCACAGTATTAGGCGAGCTAGAACACCTCCTCACCTGGCCAGGAAAGATGCGATGGCATCGGAAGGTGGACTTTTACTCGCTTTTCTTAGCACTCGCCGGCAGGAGGGAAGAACTACCGTTCGACCGAGACGAGCGCGCATTGGTATCCACTCGATTGCGGGACTTTTCCGACACAGTCAATGGGCTGGTTTCGCTGGGCGACTTGAACCTGTCACGAACGTCGGAAATAGATCAGAGCGCAGTAGCTTACGCGCGAAGCGTTCGAAATTCCAGCGACTTGGGAAGCCGTCGAACAAGAATGATCGCGATCGACGCATACTTACGCGGAACAAAAATGTCCTTCGAACCTTCACCTCAGCGAGGACGGGACCCCCTGCGTTCGCTGCCAACAACTGAGCTGTTGTTGTCCTCAGCAGACATCCCAGAGACACCATCAATTCGTGCCGCACCTGGCGCGGAGTTGAACTAGAAATAGCGAGGGGTTTCCCCAGATTTCCGAGGAAACCCCTCGCAGCACATCAACTACGCAGTCCGGTGCAACAACCGGTCGAACTGATCCAGCACGTCATTCGCGAAGTCCGCGAACGGATTCCCCGCCGAAGGCCGGAATCGCACCACCTGTGGGTCATGGTCGCTAGCCTGGTCGGCGAACTCGGCATTGACATGCACCACGTCATAATCCACCCCACGCGGGGCGGCCGACGCCAGAATGTGGTCCAGCACCTGCGACTGACCCTCATACACGTAGCTGTACCGCTCAGCCGGCGGCAGCGTCGTGATCAGGTCCTTCACCAACCCGCCCGAAGTCAGCTTCGCCAGCGCGGGCGAGAACTGGTAATCGTTCAAGTCACCAGCGACCACCAGGTTAGCCCGCGGGTCCGCGTTGAGCAGCTGCGCCACAAACCCCTGCAGGACAGTCGCCTGCTTCTGCCGCTGCACCTCGGAGCTGCGCGTCGGCGGCTGGTAACGCCCATGCGTCGGCTGGTCGCCGCCCTTTGAGTTGAAGTGGTTCGCGAGCACGAACACCGTCCGGCCGCGGAACACGAACTCTCCGGCCAGCGGCTTGCGGCTGTCCTCCCACGCCTCGTTGCCTGGGTCGACCCGGCCCGGCGACTGCGTCAGATGTGCCTTGCCATGGTCGGAAACCACGCCCACCGAAGATGTCGGGCTACCACCCGGACGATCCACAAAGGACACCCGAGCAGGGTTGAACAGGAAGCCGACCCGGATGTTCCCGCCCGGCTGTCCGCCGTCCTCGTCGTTCACCGGGTTGATCTGCCGCCACTGGTACTGCGGGCCACCCGCGGCGACGATCGCGTCGGTGAACTTCTTCAATGTCGCGTCGGCGTCAATAGTGCCGTCGTCGGTAGCACCGCTGTTGTCCTGAATTTCTTCCAGCGTAACAATGTCCGGCGTCGCGAGGTTGTCGACGATGCCGTGCGCGAGCTGGGCGTACTTAGTGTCCGAATCGGACGGTGCGAGGTTCTCGACGTTGTACGTCGCCACCGAAAGCTCGCCCGGACGCTGCTTGCGCGTGGTTTCCCGCTGCAGCTTGTTGTCCTTGGCCGCACCCAGCTTCGACGCGAGCAGCGTGTACCCGCCGAAGTTGCTGTACTCCACCGGACCCGAGGTGACGCCGGTAAGAACGTCGCCAGTGTTCACCTTCGGAGCCGCCTGCTGCGAGGACGGGATGATCGACTGAACCTTCAACACACCAGTGTTGATCTTGTCGTACCCAAGGTAAACCGTGCCGCCGCGCGGAGTCGGGTTCTGCTGCGGCTTCGTGGTCACGTACAGCTCGCCGTACTTGTTGCTCGGGCCGACGACGCGCGCGTCGGAAATCTGCACGATCTCGCTTTCGTGCGATTCCCAGAAGTCCAGCGCGTACTTCGACGGCTCAAGCGGCAGCGGCTCGATGTTGCCGCCCGCGTTGGGGGCCAGCACATCCGGCACCTGGTCCGGCGTCAGCACGGTCGGGGCGGGCAGCGGATTGCCCGAGGAGTCGACCGTCCACTGTGCACTGGTCAGTTCGGTCAGCGACTGATAGTTCGAGGTCGCGGGCGCGTCCGGGTAGTACTCCTTGACCTTGCCCTGCGCGGTGACCGCGTCGCCGACCGCCACCGCCGGGGTGGTCGATCCGGTGAACACGAACAGGCCTTCGCTGGTGCGCGGGTCGCTGTCCGGGTGCGGGTCGGTCATCCAGAACCCGCGCGCCGAGCCGAAGCTCCGCACCGCGGTGACGATGCCGGTGACGTCCTCGACCTGCTTGTCCTTGAACGGCGAAATCCGCGTCGTGCCCTGGATGTCGTGGATCTTCGCCGGAACACCCGGCTCGCCGGGCTGGGTGCCGGTGGTCTCGCCCTTGGTGTTGGTGGGCGTCGGGTCGCCGACGGCGAAGTCCGCGCTGTTGTTGTCGGTGTCGGCGAGCGTCGCCGCACGCGCCACCGAAGTCGTGTTGGACGGCGCCGCGGCCGGTTCCCCTTCGCGGACAACAGCGTCGCCGAAGCCGACCAGATCCTTGACCCGGCTGTCCGCCGCGCAGTCGGCGGCGGTCTTGCAGGTCAGCGGCGCACTGTCGGACACGAGCGCGACGGTGCCGGCGGTCGCGGACATCGCGATGCTTCCAGTCGCGTCCGGCGTCGGCAGCGCGACCGTGCCACCGTTGCCCTTCCCCTCCGCGACGAGGTAGCGGCCCTTCGGCGCGACCGACCCGGTAAGCGGCGTGACCTGCCATTTGCTCGACGCGCTCGCCGAAGCGGGCAGGTACTGGACGCTGTAACCGTCGAGCGCGACCGGCGCGCCACCGTGGTTGGCCAGCTCGATGAAGTCGTTGGTCAGCGTCGCGCCGGAATTGCCGCCGCCGCCGTAGACCTCGGCGATCAGGGCGTCCGCGCTCGGCGTCGCCGAAGCCGGAGCGGCCAGTCCGCCAAGCGCGAGAGCAGCGGCGGAGACGGCAACCGCGCCTCTGGTCAGTCTTGCCCCACCGGCGCTGCGGCCCCCGGCGGGACGACGGGATATGGTCACCCTGAGTCCCCTCTGCATGTCAACGGTCGAGGCATCGTCCCCCGAACAAGCGAAGCGGAGGAAGACGAAAGGGCAACGATTCGTAACGAGCTGGAGGGATTTCCTCCTTTGGACGGGTTGACGCAATGATCACGCTCGTACTCGGCGGAGACGTCAACCTGCAGGGCCGCGCGAACCCGGAAACCGCGTTCGACCCGTTGACCTCGCTGCTCACCGGTGCTGATGTGCGGTTCGTGAATCTCGAAGGACCGCTGTCCGGCTCGACCGGCATGGACATCCCGCACAAGCCGAACTGGCGGCACTCGCCGCCGGAGATGGTCGCCGCGCTGACCGCCGCCGAGATCGACGTGGTGTCGGTGGCCAACAACGTCACCTACCCGCCCGCCGCGGCGATGGCGAGCCTCGCCGTGCTGGACCGCGCCGGGATCGCGCATTGCGGCGCGGGCGCGAACCTCGCCGAAGCACACGCGCCGGCGATCCTCGAACGCCCTGGCGGCCGGATCGCGTTCCTCGCCTACACCTCGCTGTGCTGGCCCGTCGGGCAGGAAGCGACGGAAGACTCGCCGGGTGTCGCGGTGGCCGGCGCTTACACCTCGTACCAACCGGATCCCCGCGTCCTGGACGTCCCCGGCAGGCCGCCGATCGTGCACACCACGCCGATCCGCCGCGACCTGGAACTGCTGGTCGCCGACGTCCGCCGGGCCCACGCCGAGGCCGACCACGTCGTGGTGTCGATGCACTGGGGCCTTCCCGGCGACGAGCTGACCGAATACCAGGTGACCTACGCGCGCGCGATCATCGACGCCGGTGCCGACCTGGTCGTCGGCCACGGACCGCACACCGTGCAACCGGTCGAGGTCTACCGGGGCCGCCCGATCCTCTACAGCCTGGGCAACCTCGTCTTCGACTGGCCGGCCATGCGCGACCGGCACCGCGACGGCCTCCTCGCCGGCTGCGTCGTCGGCGAGGAGATGCGGGTCGAATTAGTGCCAATCCGCCGCGACGAAGACAACGAGTGCGTACCGTTGACAGGGGCGGACGCCGACGAAGCGCTGCGGCGGTTTGTCGAGCTGTCCGCGCGGCGCGGCACCACCGTGACGGTCAGTGATGGCTTCGCGACCGTTGAAGGACTTCGCGGCTAGTCCGCCGATCTTGCCGTCACCCGGACGGCGCATCTGCCTTAAATGCAGCTCAAGCCCGGGGTCGACTGGTACCGGCCGGGAGTACCTTACCGATGAGCACGAAAACTGTGGCACAGACCACTTTCGAGCTCACGGGTAGCACCCCGCGGGGGAGGCGACACGGTCACGTGGGGGTTGACCGTCGTCGAGTGCGCGGGTGCCACCACCCGGGAAAACAGCCGCGGGCGCGGGACTTTCCGCTTCGCCCGCGACCGCGGCTCCACGGATCTGCCCCGGGGAAGCCTCGCGAGTGGCGAGGCGCCGCCTTGACCGCGCGGGGGAGCGCGGAAGGGGAGGAAGGCGGGCTGCCTCGCCACTCGTGAGCACTACCTGCTGAACATCCGGGCTCCCCGAGAGAACTGACCCGGGGCGCGGTCGCCGAGAGAGCTCCGGAATCCCGATGCTCAGTACGGCCGGTCCCCGACGATCGCCACCCGCTCGGCGATCCGGACGTGCGGGTGATAGTCGTTCACCGCGTAGTGCTGGGTCGCCCGGTTGTCCCAGAACGCCACCGAATCCGGTTCCCAGCGGAACCGCACCTGGAACTCCGGCGTGTGCGCCTGGAGGAACAAATACCGCAGCAGCCGGTCGCTTTCGGCGCGGTCGAGGCCGACGATGTGCGTGGTGAACGCCTGGTTCACGAACAACGTCCGCCGTCCGGTCTCCGGATGGGTCCGCACCACCGGGTGTTCGACCGGCGGGTACGCGTCCTGCCATTGAACCAGCAGGTCCGGATCGGTGAACCGGTCGAAACCGGGGACGAAATCGTGCACCGCGGTGAGGCCGTCGATCCGCTCGCGGACGTCGGCGGGCAGGTTGTCGTAGGCGGCGGCCATGTCGGCCCACATCGTGTCGCCGCCGACCGGCGGGACCTCGACCAGCCGCAGCACCGAGCCGAGCGCCGGATTCGGCCGCCAGGTGACGTCGGTGTGCCAGATGTTCTCGTACCCGGGCATCCCGGCGGTGCGGGTGAACCGCACGACCTCGTCGGAATCGCCCCGCGGGATGAACGGGTTGGTTTCCAGCTCACCCCAGTTCGCGGCGAACTCACGCTGCTGCCGCGAGGTGATGTGCTGGTCGCGGAAGAACAGCACCTTCCACTCCAGGAGCGCGCGGTTCAGCTCCGCGCGCAGCCGCGGCGGCACCGGCGCGCCGAGGTCCACTCCGGAGATTTCCGCGCCAATCACCCGTCCGAGGGGACGCAGGGTGAAAAGCTCGTAGGGACGTTCTTCAACGCCGTCCGGGAGGCGGCGCAGGACGCGCGGGCCTTCGAGGATTCCGTCGTCCGGCGTGCTGGCCGAGCGCAGGCGGGCAGGCAGGTCTACCGACATGGGGGTACTCCCGAAGAAGAGGTGAATTCGGCTGTGGCAACGGAAAAGACAGCGGGAAATCGCCTACGCGGGAGGGGAGCCGAGACGACCGCGACGCCTCAGGAGGGCGGCGACGCCCTCACCGTCCGTCCGCGCCGGGGCACGGCCGGCCTGCGGCACTCCCCGGTTCTCTGGCATGACTCCAATTCATGCCAGACGGGGATCGGCTGGTCAAGGATCCCCACGATGTGGAATCGTCGCACGCCCGGCCGAGTGACCCGGCGAACCTCGATGGGGTTAGATCTCTGCAGAGGGTGGCGGGCCGCGGTTCGCGCTCTCCCGGAAGCGGAGGTCCCGATGGCAGGTTCGACGAGCGAGCGGCTCAACGCCGCCGCGGACGCGCTCGATCGAGCGGCTGCCGACGCGGACCGCGCGGCGGGCCGGTTCGCCGAAGCCCGTCTCGAATCGACGCCGTGGGGTATTTCCGCGCCAGCGCGGGAAATCGCGGCCCGGTGGGAGGCCGCGCTCGCCGCGCGGGACGTCGACGCGCGCATCCTCGGCGACGCGACGTCCGATCTCGCCGGTCAGCTGCGGATGGCCGCCCGCGGCCACCAGCACCGCCCGACGATCGCGACGGCGCTGCTGAGTTGATGCCGTTCCTCCACCCGGCGCTGGACAACGCGGCCGCCGGGCTTGCTTCATTGAGTGCCGCGGCCGCCGCGATCGGCGCACCGGATCCGATCGCCGCGTTGCGCCAGATCGACTGTTCCCCGCAGACGATCCGCGAATCCGCGCGCACGCTCTCCAGCGGCCGCGACGTTTTGGTGATGGCCCGGCTGGAGTTCGAACGCGGGGCGCACAGCGCGGAACGCAAATGGGGCGGCGAACCGGCCGCGCGTTTCCGGGGCAGCGCGGACGAACTGGACGCGCACTACCGGCAGGCCGCCGAAGCCGCCGCACGCACCGCGTCGGTCGGCCTGGACCTGGCGGATTTGCTTGACCGGCTGGCAGATCAGACCGCGGCGCGGGTCATGCTGATCGCGGAAGGCGTGTCCCCGGCGGCCGTCGCGCTGCTGGGCGGCGACCGCTCCGGGGAGCCAGCGGTGCGCGAGGCGTGCGGAACGATCGCGGAAGCGGTCGCTCGCGGCGTCGCGACCATAGGAGAGGCAACGACTTTCCTCGACGCTTTCGGAACCCCGGTGCTGCAGGAAGAGGATTAGCGAGTCGCGGTCACGAATCCACCACGCGTGTTGTCGAGCGGCTCGCGTCCGTACCGGACGGAAAGTTCCGCGACTGTAACGGTTTCCGGCCGCCAGCCGTGCGCCGTGAGCCACTCCGGAGCGTCCCGGCCGAGACCGCCACGCCAAAGGGTGGTGACTTCGGCACGAGATTCGCGTGCCAGCTCCAGCAACCCGTCCTGCTCGCCGTCCGGCCGATGCTCGAACGAAACCCGGCTACCCGGCGCGGACAGCTCGGTTACGACCGTGAGCAGCCGCTCCGCCTCTTCCCGGCTGAGGTAGACGAGCAACCCCTCAGCGAGCCACACCGTCGGCCGCTCCGGGTCGAATCCCGCCTCTTTCAGCGCGGCACCCCAGTCCTCCCGCAAATCCGCCGCTACCGCCACACGCTCGCACCGCGGCCGCGCCCCTTGCTCGGCCAGCACCGATTCCTTGAACGCAAGCACGTCCGGCAGATCAATCTCGAACACCCGCGCCCCGTCCGGCCAGTCGAGCCGAAACGCCCGCGCGTCGAGCCCAGCCGCGAGCAGCACCGTCTGCGCCCCACCGGCAACGAAGTCGTCGAAAAACCGGGTGCGCACCGCCACCTGCTGCGCGAACACCATCCCGAGCCGACGATCCCTCTCACGCCCCTCGAAGATCGCCCGCCCAGCATGAAAGAACGCCCCCGCGTACGGATCCTCGAACAATCGATCCGGCCGCCCGCTCTCCAACGCCCGAAGCCCAGCAACCCCCACCGCAGTCTTACCCACCGGCGGCAACTCGTCCCTCATAAACCCAAACTACTGCGCCCAGCGACCCCCTTCGAGCCGACCAAACACAGCAAACCGCCCGTAACCCCACGAGATTCACCCAAGAACTTCCCGCCACCCACCACGCCCAGGCGACCCACTGCCTCGGGGGTCCGGGGGGGCGAAGCCCCTCCGGGCGGGCCTGGGGGTTGCACCCCCAGAAACACGGCGGGCGAGCCACGTCGACGCTTTCCGTCGACATAGCTCGCCCACTCGCACGCGGTGGCGGTGGGATTTGAACCCACGGACGGGATTAACCGTCACACGATTTCGAGTCGTGCTCCTTCGGCCGCTCGGACACGCCACCGCCGAGAACAATACCGGACCGTCTTCGCGGCTTGCGGCGGGGTCTACTCGACCCCGAGCCGACGGTCGGCGAAGTACGTCTCGAGCAGCGCGGCGCACTCGGTTTCGAGCACCCCGCCGTGGACTTCCGGCCGGTGGTTGAGGCGGCGGTCGCGCACGACGTCCCACAGCGACGACACCGCGCCCGTCTTGGGCTCCCAGGCCCCGAACACCAGCCGCTCGACGCGGGCGAGCACGAGCGCGCCAGCGCACATCGTGCACGGCTCCAGGGTGACCGCGAGCGTGCAGCCTTCGAGCCGCCAGCCGTCGCCGAACTCCCGGGCCGCCGCGCGCAGGGCGAGGATCTCCGCGTGCGCGGTGGGGTCGGCCATTTCGACACGCGCGTTGCGGGCCGCGGCCAGCGGGTGCCCGTCGGGGTCGAAGACGACCGCGCCGATGGGCACGTCGGCACCGGGAGCGCGGGCCGCTTCCAGCGCGGCCCGCACGGCCTCGGTGTCGTCCGGGCGTCTCAGAGCTGGTCCAGCAGTTTCGAGAACTCGGCCTCGAAGCCGCACCGCTGGGCGATCATCTGGAGCTGTTCGTCCGGGTAGAGGTCGACCTCGCCGACGATCACCTCCAGTTCGCCGCCGGGCAGGCCGAGGTCGGCCAGTATTTCGAGATCGCCCTCAGGCCAGACCGCGTCGTCGTCCTCGTCGGGAGGGTCGACGCGCAGCACGTCGAGGACGTCGGCCGCGATGTCGTAGTCGAGCGCCGCCGCGGCGTCCGACAGCAGCAGCGACGGTCCCCTCGGGCTCGGCCGGACGATCACGAAAAACTCGTCGTCGACGGCCAGCAGGCCGAACGCCGCTCCGGTCGACCGGAGCTTGCCCAGCTCGGTGATCGCCGCATCCAGTTCTGAGAGCGCCGAGGAATCGAGCGCACTGCACCGCCACCGACCGTCTTCACGGACCACAGCTATCGCGAAGCCCGTGACCGGCTCTTGCACCGCCATGCGCACACCGTATTCCGCCTCGCTGGCGAACGCACGCACGGTGCGCCCGAAGCGTGCGAGGTGCCACTATCGAGCCATGAGCGGACCCACCGACCTCCCCACCTTGCCCGGCAATCGCCACGCCGGGCTGCTCGACGCCGCCCGGCAGCTGCAGGACCGCACTGTCGAGCTTCGCCGCGCTGTGCACCGGCACCCTGAACAGGGCTTGCAGCTGCCGCGCACCCAGGCGGCGATCCGCGCCGCGCTGGCCGACCTGCCGATCGAACTCACCGACGGCCGCTCCACGACGTCGCTCACCGGCGTGCTGCGCGGGGCCCGTCCCGGACCGGCCGTGCTGCTGCGCGCCGACATGGACGCGTTGCCGCTGACCGAGGACACCGGCCTGGAGTTCTCGTCCGAGATCGACGGTTCGATGCACGCCTGCGGACACGACACGCACGTCGCGATGCTCGCCTCCGCGGCGCGGCTGCTGGCGGCGCGCGTCGACGACCTGGCTGGCTCGGTGGTGTTCATGTTCCAGCCGGGCGAAGAGGGCCTCCACGGCGCGCGGCACATGATCCACGAGGGAGTGCTGGACGCGGCGGGCACGCGCGTCACGCGAGCGTTCGGCATCCACACGATCGCCAACAGCCCGAGCGGCGTCCTGCAGGTGCGCGGTGGGCCGATGATGGCGTCGGCCGACACGTTCAGCGTCGAGGTCACCGGCCGCGGCGGGCACGGTTCGGCCCCGCAGGACGCCATCGACCCGGTCCCGGCCGCGGCGGCGATGGTCGGCGCGCTGCAGACGATGGTCACGCGCCGGATCAGCGTCTTCGACCCGGCGGTGGTCTCGGTGACCCGCATCCAGGCGGGAACGACGACGAACATCATCCCCGAGACCGCGGTGCTCGAGGGGACCATTCGCACGCTGTCGGAGTCGACGCGTTCGTTCGTCCGCGAGGAATTGCCGAAGGTCTGCGAGGCGGTCGGAGCGGCACACGGCTGTCGCGTGTCGGCTGGAGTCGACCCGGGCTACCCGACGACGGTCAACGACCCAGCGGTGGCGGCCGAGGTGTTGTCGCTGGGAGCCGAGGTGCTGGGGGCGGACAACGTCGAGGAGCTGACCACGCCGATCATGGGCGCGGAGGACTTCTCGTATGTGCTGCAACGAGTTCCGGGCGCGTTCGCGTTCATCGGAGCGCGCGAGCCGGGAGCGGATCCGGCGACTACCGAGGACAACCACTCGAACCGGGTGAAGTTCCACGAACCGGCGATGGCCGCCGGGGTGGCGATGTACGCGGCGTTCGCGCTGGACGCCCTGCGCTGAGTTCCGGCACGCCCTGGTGCAGGGCGTGCCGACTCACTCGGCGCCCTTGATTTAGGACGCCTATCCCAAAGATCAGGACGCTTGTCCTGGTCAGTCTCGTGTTACCCTCCGATCGTTGAGACATCATATATCAGATCGGATCTGCTCGTGGCGTTCGAGAAACAGCGACAGCGGCTCGCCGGCGTGGTGGCGATCCCCGTGACCCCCTTCACCGCGGCCGGAGACGTGGACGCCGAGACGTACGAGCGGCTCGTCGAACGGCTCGTGCTGAGCGGCGTCGAGGTCGTGACGCCGAACGGCAACACCGGCGAGTTCTACGCGCTCGACGAGCAAGAAACGCGGCAATGTCTCGAACTCGCCGCGAAGGCCGCGCGCGAGGCGAGCGTCCTCGCTGGCGTCGGCCATGACGTGCGTACAGCCGTGAAGGCCGCGAAGCACGCGCGCGCTTCTGGCGCGGACATGGTGATGATCCATCAGCCCGTGCACCCGTACGTATCGCGCGCGGGCTGGATCGACTACCACCGCGCTATCGCGAACGAAGTGCCCGAACTCGGGGTTGTCCTGTACGTGCGCAACCCCGCCATCGAGGGTTCAGACCTGGCACAGCTGGCCGACGCCGCACCGAACGTGCTCGGCGTGAAGTACGCGGTGCCGGACCCGGTGCGCTTCCGCACCGTCGCGCGCGACGCGGGGTACGAGCGCTTCGTATGGATCGCCGGTCTCGCCGAACTGTCCGCCCCTGGGTACTTCGCGGTCGGCGCGACGGGCTTCACCTCCGGTCTGGTGAACGTCGCGCCGCAGATCTCGCTCGACCTGTTCCGTCACCTGCGCAACCACGATTTCGCCGGAGCGATGGAGATTTGGGACCGCATCCGCCCGTTCGAGGAGATGCGCGCCGCGCAGGGCAACGCCAACAACGTCAGCGTGGTCAAGGACGCGCTCTCGCAACTCGGCCTGTGCCGCCCGGACGTGCGGCCGCCGAGCAGGCTGCTGACCGCCGCCGAACGGGACCAGCTGTTCGGAATCCTGTCCACGTGGGGGCTTTCCTAACCCGTCAGCGCAGCTCAACCAGGGTGTGGCGGACGTTACTCGCGCGTTAAGGACGCGTCAGCACGACCGCCAGGGCCGTCAGGGGCCCGTTTCCGGGACGTTCCGATCGGATGTCGGCGCAGTGTGCTGACGAGGTTCGCCGCGATCGACATCGACCGGAGGTAACCGTGACGCTCAGCGAGCTGCTCCCGAGTCTCGGCTGCGAGGCCGCCGACCATCTAGAACCGGGACTCTGGCCGCAAGGCACGAAGCTCGGCGAAGGCGGTGAGCTGCTCTTCGCCGGCGCGCCGGTCAGCCACCTGGCCGCGCGCTTCGGTACGCCTGCCTATCTCATCGACGAGGAACAGGTGCGCGAAACGGCCGGCGCGTACCGCCGTGCGCTGCCGGAGGCCGACGTCGCCTTCGCAAGCAAGGCGCTCTGCACGCGAGCAGTGTTGCGTTGGGTCGCCGAAGAAGGACTGTCGCTCGACACGTGCTCGGCCGGAGAAATCGCCGTCGCGCGCGCTGTCGGTTTTCCCGCGGAGCGCATTCTGTTGCACGGCAACGCGAAGACGCTGGAAGATCTGAAAGCCGCGCTGCAGTACGGCGTCGGCCGCATCGTCCTCGACTCTCTCGACGAAATCGAGCAACTCGGCGCTCTCGCGCACGGGGCGCAACGGGTCCTCATCCGCGTCACGCCCGGCGTCAACGGCGACACGCACGCGGCAATCACAACAGGCACCGAAGGACAGAAGTTCGGCTTCTCGCTGCGCCCTGACGTACGCGACAACGTCGACCGCGCTGTCGCGGCAGTGCTTTCGCAGCCGAGCCTGCAATTAACCGGTCTCCACTGCCACATCGGCTCGCAAGTGTCCCGTGTGGACCGTTACGAAGAAGCCGCGCGACGGATGGTCGAAGTGCTCGTCCACATCCGCGACCACTACGGAATCACGTTGCGCGACTTGGATCTCGGCGGCGGGCACGCGATACCGTACGCCGAGCGCGAAGCATCCTTCGACCTCGACGGGTACGCACGACGACTCCGTGTCGCGCTTGGCTACGAATGCTCGTCGCATGACTTCCCCTTGCCACGCCTGACTATCGAGCCTGGCCGAGCGATCGTCGGCCCGGCAGGGATCACCGTTTACCGCGTGTGCGCGGTGAAGCGAGGCGCGCGCACTTTTGTCGCTGTCGACGGCGGCATGAGTGACAACCCGCGCCCCGCCCTGTACGGCGCGCGTTACACCGCGCGTCTCGTCGGCCGTCGCACGAAAGCCGCGCGTACGCCGATGACGGTTGTCGGACGGCACTGCGAGTCCGGCGACATCCTTGCGGATGTGTCTCTACCCGGCGACATTCACGTCGGCGACTTGCTGGCCGTACCGTGCACCGGCGCGTACCACCACTCGCTGGCGTCGAACTACAACCTCGTCGGCCGCCCGCCGTTGGTCGGCGTCCGCGACGGTCACGCGACGCTCCTCGTACGCCGCGAGACCGAAGAGGACCTGCTTCGCCGCTGCTAACTTTCGATGGTCTGACCGTCGCGGGCAACGGCGCCGCGCGTCAGACGTCGCCCGGCGAAGAAGTCACGGCAGGCGCGTTGCACGGCGAACATCAACGGGAAGCCGACGAGGATCGCCACGACACCAATCACCGCGACGCCGCCTATGCCGAACACAGTGGTCTCTCCGGCGTCAGGCTTCGCGTACGCGATCGCCGCGAGCACCAGGACGGCCAAGAAGAACACGCCGCCCACGAAGGGCAGTACGCCGCGAAGCAGGAAGTTGCGCACGCTCGACAACAGTGTCCGGCGAAAAACCCACACGCACGCAAGCGCCGTCACCGTGAACTCGATCGCGATCGTGAGCCCGACGGCGTCGACCGAATCCGTGAGCACGTTCCGGCTCCACAACGCGAGCAGGACGTACAAGGCGAGCGACACCAACCCAAACGTCCAGGTGGTCACCGACGGCGTCTGGTACTTCGGATGCACCCGGCCGAACACCTTGGGCAGCGCGCCGTGGCTGGCCATCGACAACGTCGTGCGCGCGGCGGGCATGATCGTCGCCTGGCTGGTGGCCGCGCCGCTGGTCAGCACCGACACGATCAGCAGCACCCCCATGACCTTGCCGAACCCGGACGTTCCGAACACCGCGCCGCCCAGCCCGGCGAGCACGTCCTCGGCGTTCGCCTCGTTGGCCAACCCGATGCCGTGCTCGCCGACGCCCGCGAAGGCCAGCGCGGCGACGGTCACCAGCAGGTAGTTGAGCACCAGCAGCACAGTGGACAGGATCGCCGCCCGGCCCGGCGCGTGCCGCGGGTCAGCCGATTCCTCGTTCACCGAAAGCGAACTCTCCCAGCCCCAGTAGATGAAAACCGCGAGCAGCACCGCCGACACCGCCGCCCCGACGCTGACCCCGCTCGGCCACAGCCAGTCCCACCGCGGCGTGGTCGCCTGCGGCCCCGCCGTGCCGCCGTAGACGCGCGCGAGCGCTACGACGGAAAAGATCGCCAATACGGCGAGTTCGATGCCGAGGAGAATCCACTGCGCCCGTGCGGACACCTCGATGCCGCGGTAGCACAGCCAGCACAGCGCGAGCAGCCACGCGCCTCCGATCGCAGTCGTCACCGCGCGGTTGTCGGCCAGGTCGTCTAGACCAAACAGCAGCAGCGTGTACCGGCCGGTCAGCGCGGACTGGCTGCTCATCACGAGCAGCTGCTCCACCAGGACGACCCACCCGGTCATCCAGCCGACCCGGCTGCCGAACGCGCGGGTCGCCCAGGTGAAGTTGGTGCCGCAATCCGGTTCGGCCGCGTTGAGCTCCCGGAAGGCGAAGGCGACGAACAGCACCGGTACGAACGACAGCAGCACGAACGCGGCGGCCTTGAACCCCGTCCCGGCGAGCACGATGAACCCGAGCGTCGCGGCGATCGAATAGGCCGGAGCCGTCGACGACATCCCGATCACCGTCGAAGACACCATGCCGAGCGCGTTCGAACGGAGCCCTTTGGCCGGCACCACGGGCGCGGCGACGGCTTCGGTCATTGGAATATTCCTCCTCGGGATAGGCGGTCCGCGACCGTACCCGGTGTTTGCCCGCACCAGAACGGCGGCGTGCGCGAACGCACATGTCCGCCATCTGGAGAAGAAAACGGGAAAGGGTCTCCTGCTCTCGCGCTCCTGCCGATACGCTGCGCGTCTGACGAATCACATGCCGAAACACAGGGAGGGACGGCATGGGTGACGAAAACCGTACGAAAATCGAGGAACCGCGTGCTCCGAGAGCGCTAGACGGGACCGACCGGACGCTCATCACGCTGTTACAGGAAGACGGCAGGGCGTCGTTCACCGCACTGGCCAAGGCGGTGGGTCTTTCGGAGGGCGCGGTGCGGCAGCGAGTACAACGGCTGCTGCGAGAGGAAATGGTGCAGATAGTCGCCGTGACCTCGCCGGAACACGTCGACCTGACCCGAAGGGCCATGGTCGGCATCACGGTGGACGGAGACGCCCGCGAAGTGGCCCAGCAACTGGCCAAGGTCGCCGACGTACACCAGGTAGCACTCTGCTCAGGCCGCTTCGACCTGCTGACAGAACTGCTGTGCCGCGACGACGACCACCTGCTGTCCGTACTCGGCGACGAGGTACGGCCCATCGCGGGCGTCGTCTCGACGGAGCTGTTCGTGTACCTGAAGCTCGCGAAACAGGACTATTCGTGGGGAAGGCTCACCGACTGACCCACGGGTGAGGTCCGCGGCTGGATGGCTGACCAGCGTGCTCCGGACTGGGTTCTCGGTGGGGTTCCCGGTCTGAGGTGCTGGCCAGGCTTTCGGCGCGGCCGAGACGGGCCGGTCGCTGGGCTGGGCCGTTGAGCTGGGCTTGCGGTCCTGGATCTGGGGTCTGGGTCTAGGGCTGACGTGCCTGGCTTGGGTCCTCGGACAACGCCCTGGGCACTGGGCCCTGGGCGCGGTACCCGGGCCAACGCGGCCGGTCCGGATCGGGCCGGTACTCCGGCTGCGTCGGCCTGGCTCGGGCTGGTCTTTGGGCTGGTTCGGGCTGGTCCTTGGGCTGGATCGGGCTGGACACGGGCTGTTTCGCGAGCTGACCCCCGAGCTGGGCCGGGCTAGGCACGGGCTGTTTTGCAAGCTGGCCTCCGGGCTGGGCCGGACTAGGCGCAGGCTGTTTTGAGCTGGTCTCTGGGCTAGATCAGGCTAGGCACGGGCTGTTTCGCAAGCTGATCACTGGGCTGGATCGAGCTGTTTCGCGAGCTGGTTCCGGGGCTGGATCGGGCTGGGCACGGGCAGTTTTGAGCTGGTCTCTGGGCTAGGTCAGGCTGGGCACGGGCTGTTTCGCAAGCTGGTCTCCGGGCTGGGTCGGGCTGGTTTCCGGGCTGGCCACGGGCAGTTTCGAGCTGGCCTCCGGGCTGGACCAGCTGGCCTGGGCTGGGTCGGCTGGTCCCGGGTTGAGTCGAGCTGGCCTCCGGGCTGGTTCGACTGGTTCGCGGTCTGGACCACTGGTTCCGCAGCCATGCCCCTCGGCCCGCCGCTCCCGGCAGGTCCCTGGATCGGCTGGTCCGCGGGCAGAACCGGCCGGTTCCCCGGACTACGGCTCCCGGCCCGGGGGGGGGGGGGGGGGGGGGGGGGGGGGGGGGGGGGGGGGGGGGGGGGGGGGGGGGGGGGGGGGGGGGGGGGGGGGGGGGGGGGGGGGGGGGG
>NZ_JBVJOE010000007.1:422798-471345 GCF_055583325.1 Amycolatopsis sp. NPDC104775 | reverse complement strand
CACCGCCGGTGTCTTCGCCTTTTTTTTTTTTTTTTTTTTCCCCCTCCCCCCCCCCCCCCCCCCCCCCCCCCCCCCCCCCCCCCCCGAGTCGGCGACCGGCGAGTGCGGGCCTAGTTGGCCGACACCAGCTCCGGACCGGAGCGGGTCACGCGTGTGCCGCGGCTCATCACTGCCCGCCCTCCGGCTGGGAGTGCGTCACCAGCAGGGTCACGCCCGCTTCGCCGTCGCAGTCGACCATCACCGGGCCTACGCCGTCGCCGATCTTCGTCGTGAGTTTCGCCGTGGCCTTGAAGGCTTCCGGGTTCGCGTCGACGATCTTGACGTCCTTGAGGATCTGATGGCCGGGATAGCCGCCGATCACCTTTTTCAGGCCCTTGCCTCCGCCGCAGTTGCCGGTGATCGTGACCTCCCCGCCGGGCGTGGCCGGGTTCGGGTCGGCCTTCACGACCGCCCGCGCGCCCTCCGGGGGTTGTTCGGCGGCGGGAGGCTGAGCGGCGGCAGGGGCGGCAGCGGGCGCCGGGTGATCGCCGGTGGCCGCGGCGGCGACTCCGATCGTTCCGCCCGCGATGACGGCGGCGGCGAGCGCTGTCCCGGCGGCCAGCCGGCCGTGGCGCAGAATCGAAGACTTCACTGACATTCCGTTTTCCCTCCTCGAAGTGTCCATTGAGGACACTCTGCGGTTCACCCGTGCACGGGTTCGTCCGGATAGTCGAGGCGACCCCGGCCGCGGGTTCTCTCCGGCGCGAAAAGTGACTGGGGTCACATCGCCGGAGAACGGCTACGATGGCGGGAAACCCAACGCTGGCGGGGAGTTTTCGTGACAGTGGCCGGAGAAGCGCGCGAACGGCTGAGCCCGCGGGTCGCCAAGCAGGTGCGCGATCTGATCCTCACCGGCGCGGTCCGCGGCGGCGAGCGGCTGCGCACTGAGCATCTGGCGGAACGGCTCGGCGTCAGCGCCACCCCGGTCCGCGAGGCGCTGATGGCGCTGGCGGGCGAGGGCATGGTGGATTTCCGTCCGGGGCGCGGATTCCGGGTGATCCCGGTGACGCGCCGGGACGTCGTGGACGTCTACGCGATGCAGGCCTACGTTTCCGGCGAACTGGCGGCCCGGGCGGCGGAACGGCTGGAGCCGGCCGGGCTGGCGCGGCTGGACGATCTCCAGCGCGAGATCGAGAAGACGGTCCGCGACGGCGACCTCGACGCGACCGAACGAGCCGATTTCGCCTTGCACCGCATGGTGAATCACGCCGCCGCCGCGCCCAAGTTCACCTGGATGCTGTCCTTGACGCTCAGGTACGTCCCCTTCTCCGCGTACGCCGACATCCCGGGCTGGCCGCTGCTAGCCCGCGACGACCACGACCGGGTGCTCGCCGCGCTGAACGAGCGCGAGCCGGACGCGGCGCGGGAAGCGATGGCGGCGCACATCCGCGAAGCGGGGGACCTGCTGGTCGACTTCCTCGCGGCGCAAGGCGTGCTCGCGGCGCACTAGACAGCCGGAGTGTTTTCTATAGAATCCGGCCGAGGGAGAACCTAGGTCGGAGGAGACTCGGTGGCTGAGCGCGACGTGCTGTACATCGGCGGCGAATGGGTCCGTTCGGACGGCGGAGCCTCGATTCCGGTGGAAAACCCGGCCACCGAACAGGTCCAGGCGCACATCCCGGAGGGCACGGCCGCCGACATCGACCGGGCGGTCCGGGCGGCGCGCGAGGCGTTTCCGGCGTGGGCAGCCACGACCAGGGCAGAACGCGCGGAGCTGCTGCGCGCACTGGCCGACGGGCTGGCGAAACGAGCTGACGAGATCGGCGAGACGATCGCGAAGGACGTCGGCACGCCGTTGCGGATCGCCACCCGGATCCAGGCCGCGCTGCCGCAGACCGACGTGCAGACCTACGTCGATCTGCTCGGCCAGGAGGAGCCGGAGGAGAAAGTCGGCAACTCGCTGATCGTGCGCGAACCGGCGGGCGTGGTCGCGGCGATCACGCCGTGGAACTACCCGCTGCACCAGATCACCTGCAAGATCGCGCCGGCGCTGGCGGCGGGGTGCACGGTCGTGGTGAAGCCGAGCGAGGTCGCACCGCTCAGCGCCTACCAGCTGTTCGACGCGATCCACGAGGCCGGTTTTCCGCCTGGCGTGGTCAATCTGGTCACCGGATACGGGCCGGAGGTCGGCGAGGCGCTCGCGACGCATCCGGAGGTGGACGTCGTGTCGTTCACCGGCTCGGTGCGCGCCGGAACACGGGTCGCGGAGCTGGCGGCGCGCACGGTCAAGCGCGTCACGCTGGAGCTGGGCGGCAAATCCGCCAACGTGATCCTCGAAGACGCGGACCTGGCGACGGCAGTCAAGGTCGGCGTCTCCAACGCGTTCCTCAACGGCGGCCAGACCTGCACGGCTTGGACGCGCATGCTCGTGCCGCGCGAGAAGCACGACGAAGCGGCCGCGCTCGCGAAGACGTTCGCCGAAGGGTTCACGACAGGCGATCCGCTGGACCCCAAGACGAAACTCGGCCCGCTCGTCTCGGCAGCGCAACGCGACCGGGTGCGCGGCTACATCGAAAAAGGCATCGCGGAGGGTGCGACTCTGGTGACCGGCGGGACCGAAGCTCCTTCCGCCACAGGCTACTTCGTCGCACCGACAGTTTTCGCGGGCGTGGACCCGGATTCGACGATCGCGCAGGAGGAAATCTTCGGCCCGGTGCTGTCGATCATCCCGTTCGACGACGAGGAAGACGCACTGCGGATCGCGAACAACTCCCGCTACGGCCTGCACGGCGCGGTGTGGTCGGCCGACCAGGACCGGGCGCTGGCCTTCGCGCGCAAGGTCCGGACCGGGCAGATCGACGTGAACGGCGGGGCTTTCAACCCGCTGGCCCCGTTCGGCGGCTACAAGCAGTCCGGCCTCGGCCGCGAGATGGGCCGCGCCGCGCTCGACGAGTTCATCGAGCTCAAATCCATCCAGCTCTAGCCCGGCCCGAAGGAGAAGACACCGTGGTCAAAGCCGTGATCGTGCGCGAGCAGGGCGGGCGTCCGGAAGTGTGCGACATCGCGCTGCCGCCAGTCGGGCCGCAGGACGTGCGGGTGCGGATCGCGGCCGCCGGGGTGTGCCATTCCGATCTGTCCATGGTGGACGGAACGCTGCGCCCGCAGTACCCGTTCGTGCCGGGGCACGAGGCCTCCGGAATCGTGGCCGAGGTCGGCAGCGAAGTCGCGCACGTGAAGCCGGGCGACCGGGTGGTGCTCAACTGGGCCGCCGCGTGCCGGGAATGCTGGTTCTGCCTGGCCGGGGAACCCTGGTTGTGTTCGGCGATCGAAGGCGTCACCACGTTGCCGCGCGGGGAACTGGACGGCGAGCAGCTGAACGTCTTGCTGGGCGTTGGCGGTTTCGCCGAGGAAACCGTGCTGCCCGGGCGGTCTGTCGTGCCTCTGCCGGACGGCGTGCCGCTCGATCTGGCCGCGTTGATGGGCTGCGCGGTGCTCACCGGCGTCGGCGCGGTGCGCAACACCGCGAAGGTCCGAAAAGGACAGAGCGTGCTCGTGCTCGGGCTCGGCGGGATCGGGTTGTGCGTGGTGCTCGGGGCGAAGCTCGCGGGTGCCGGGCAGATCATCGCGGCCGATCTGTCGCCGGAGAAGGAGGCGCTCGCCCGCGCGGCCGGTGCGACGGATTTCCTGGTGAGCGACGACAAACTCGCCAGGCGGGTGCGCGGGCTGACCGAAGGGCGCGGCGCGGACCACGCCTTCGAATGCGTCGGCGCGGCGACGACGATCCGCACGGCGTGGAGTTCGGTGCGCCGCGGCGGGCAGTGCACGGTCGTCGGCGTCGGGCGGAAGGACGAGCAGGTCGTGCTGAGCCCGCTGGAGATCTTCCACTTCGCCCGCACGCTCACCAGCACGGTCTACGGCGCTTCCGACCCGGACCGCGACATCCCGGCGCTCGCCGACGAGGTCCGGTCGGGCGCGCTCGACCTGGAAACCTTGGTGACGCACCGGATTTCGCTCGCCGAGGTGGGCGAGGCGTTCGACCGGATGCGGCGCGGCGAGGGCGCCCGGTCGCTGGTCCGGATCGGCGGCTGACGGGCCGATCCGGACCGCCCGGGATCAGTCCGCCACGTCCAGCGCGGCCTGGATGATGCTGTCGGTGTCGATGCCGTGGTGCCGGTACACGCTTTCCAGGTCGCCCGACTGCCCGAACCGCGTCACGCCCAGATGCGCCGCCCGCACGCGGTGGACGTTCGCCAGGAACGCCAGCGTGTGCGGGTGCCCGTCGAGCACTGTCACCATCGGCGCGGACCGTTCCGACGGCAGCGCCGACTCCAGGATCCACGTGTCGGCGGTGTCCTGGCCCGCTCGTGCTTGCACGGCGCGGAACAGCAGGCCGGGACTCGTCACGCAGACGACGTCGGCGTGCTTGCCCAGCGCGTCCAGCCGATCGGCGGCTTCCAGCGCCTCGGTGACCATCGCGCCCATCGTCACCAGCGTGACGTCCGGGCGGGCGACCGCCGCGGTGCGGATTGGGTACGCGCCCGCCACGACCTGACGGCGGCGGCGTTCCCGCGCGGCCGGATCAGCGGGCACCGCGGCCAGGCTTTGGTCCACCGGACGGGTCGACAGGCGGAGATACGCCGAGGTGCCGTCGGGGCGGCCGAGCCGGGAAAGCGACGCCAGCAGGGTCCACTCGACGTCCAGGGCGAACGCGGGTTCGTAGGTCACGCAACCCGGCTGTTCGAGCCCGACCGACGGCGTGGTCACCGACTGGTGTGCGCCGCCCTCGGGCGCGAGGGTGACGCCGGACGGCGTACCGACCAAAATGGACTGTCCGCCGCCGTAGATGCCGAACGACCACGGTTCCAGCGCGCGCTCCACGAAGGGGTCGTAAAGCACCCCGATCGGCAGCAGCGGACGGCCCCAGCGCGACCACGTCGTGCCCAGTTCGCCGAGCGCGCTCACCAGGTTCACCTCGGCGATGCCCAGTTCGAGATGCTGTCCGCTGGGCCGCTCGCGCCAGTGCAGGATCGTCTCCGGGTCGTCGGCGAACCAGTCGACCCGTTCCTGCGGCGACCACACGCCGACCTTGTTGACCCAGCCGCCGAGGTTGGTACTGGACGAGACGTCCGGGCACAGCGTCACCACGAGTTCCGCCGCTTCGGGCGCTTCGCGGGTCAGGTCGAGCAGCGCGCGGCCGAGCGCGGCTTGCGTGGTGGTGCGGCCGGAAGGCGTGCGCCCGATGTCGGACGGCAGCGCCGGAACCGGTTGCAGCTCAACGGGTTCCCGCTCCAGGCGGGCGGCGGTCGAGGCGCACAGCCGGGCGGCGGCGGAGCCGTCGGGGAACTTCTGCCACGGGTCGTCCGGCGAGATTCCGACGCGTTCGGCCAGTGCACCCAGCTGCTCGGCGGTCAGCAGCGACGAGTGGTTCTGCGGGTGTCCTTCGCTGGCGAGGCCGAATCCCTTGACGGTGTAAGCGAAAATGACGGTCGGACGGTGGTCCTCGATGGCGTCGAAGCTGTCCAGCAGCGCGGACAGGTCGTGGCCGCCGAGGTTGCGGATGGCGGCGTGCAGGGTGTCGTCGCCGAGGCTGTCCAGCAGCGGGGCCAGCTCCGGCGTCGCCAGGCGTTCGCGCAGCTGGGCCGGGGTGCAGCGGAGCAGCCGCTGGTACTCCGGGTTCGGCATCTCGTCGATGCGCCGCCGCAGCGCCTCGCCGCCCGGCCGCTCGAACAGGTCCTGCAGCAGCCGCCCGTACTTCACGGTCAGCACCTGCCAGCCGGCCGCCTCGAACATGCCCTGCAGGCGGGTCGCGCCGATGTTCGGGACCACGCGGTCGAGCGACTGCCGGTTCAGGTCGACGATCCAGACGACCTCGCCCAGTTCGGCCACGTTCGGGTCGAGGATCGCCTCCCAGCACGCGCCCTCGTCCAGTTCCGCGTCGCCGACCAGCGAGTACTGCCGTCCGGCTCCCGCGCCGCCGCCGTGCGATTCGACGTAGCGCCGCGCCAGCGCGCCCCAGATCGGGGCGGTCGCGCCGATGCCGACCGAACCGGTGGAGTAGTCGACCTGGTCCGGGTCCTTCGAGCGCGACGGGTAGCTCTGCAGGCCGCCGAATTCGCGCAGCGTCGTCAGGTATTTCTCGTCGAGGCCGCCGAGCAGGTAGTTGATCGCGTGCAGCACGGGGGAGGCGTGCGGTTTCACCGAGACCCGGTCCTGCGCGCGCAGCCGTGCGAACCACAGCGCGGTCATGATCGACACCATCGAGGCGCTGGACGCCTGGTGCCCGCCGACCTTGAGCCCGGTCGGATTGGGCCGCACCCGGTTGGCGTGGTCGATGATCGCGGTCGACAGCCACAGCACCCGGTCCTGCACCTCGCGCAGGACGGTCACCGTGTCGTTGTCCGGAAGGCGTTCGGGGGCGGCGCTGCTCACGAAGGATCGGGCCTTTCTTGGGCGGAAAGTTCAGGTCAGTCCAGCAGAGCTGGGTAGGGTGCACAACAAGCGCGTTCGACATTGCGCAGAACGCCCAAGCCAGCACCGCGCGGTGTGGAAAGGATTGCGCAGCATGCCCAGCACTCAGCGGCTCGACGCCACCGACGCCCGGATCCTGCTCGCGCTCGGCCGCACCCCGCGCGCCACCGCGGTCGCGCTCGCCGACGAACTGGGCCTGTCCCGCAACACCGTGCAAAGCCGGCTCGCCCGGCTCGAACAGGGCGACGCGCTGCGCTCGGCCGAGCACCGGATCGACCCGGCCGCGCTCGGCTACCCGCTCACCGCGTTCGTGACCGTGCAAGCCCGGCAGCGGGTGCTGGACGAAGTCGGCCGCGCGCTCGCCGCGGTGCCGGAGGTGCTGCAGGTGCGCGGACTGACCGGCGCGCAGGACCTCCTGGTGCACGTGGTGGCGACGGACGCGGACGACCTCTACCGGATCGCCGGGGAGATCCTGGAAATCCCCGGCGTCGAGCGCACCAACAACGCGCTCGTCATGCGCGAGATGGTGCCGTACCGGCTGACTCCGCTGCTCGAACGCGCCGCGCGGCGCTGAAGGTCAGGGCTCGTCGTCGGCCGTGTGCTCACGGCCGTGCTGCAGCATGGCCCGGTGCGTCCAGACCAGCAGCGGCGCGGCGAGCAGGCCCCACAGGAACCAGCCGGTTTCCCCGGCCATCAGGCCGAAGACCAGCATCAGGGCGACGGTGATCTCGGCGAGGATCAGGATCTTCTGCCACCGCCGGGTCCGCGCCGGGGGCACGCCTTGGCTCAGCGTCGCGGCGAACACGGGGTCGCTCGCCGCGAGTTCCTCTTCGATCTTCCGCAGGGCGCTGCGGTCGCGGTAAGGCAGCATGATCCCCTCCTCGGGCAGGACGGGCCGACGGGTGCGCGATTACCAGTGGAGTACCCGCCCCGGGGCGCCGTCAAGCCCGGGTTTCCCCAGGAATAATCCGCAGGCCAGGCGGTCGTTGCCAACTGAAACACGTTCTAATAATGTGCCGGGGGTGAGATACGGGATCGTGCTGTTCACCAGCGACCGGGGAATCTCCCCGGCGGCGGCCGCGCAGGCCGCGGAAGAGGCCGGGTTCGCGACCTTCTACGTGCCCGAGCACACCCACATCCCGATCCGGCGGGACGCCCCGCATCCCCGGACCGGCGACTCCTCGCTGCCCGACGACCGCTATCTGCGCACGCTCGACCCCTGGGTCGCGCTGGCCAGCGCGGTGCCGGTGACCTCGACGATCCGGCTGGCCACGGCGGTGGCGCTGCCGGTGGAAAGCGATCCGATCACGCTGGCCAAAACGGTCGCGACCCTGGACCACCTGTCCGGCGGCCGGGTCACGCTCGGCGTCGGATTCGGCTGGAACACCGACGAACTGGCCGACCACGGCGTGCCGGGGAAGCGGCGGCGCACCGCCTTGCGCGAGTACCTCGAGGCGATGCGCGCGCTGTGGACCGAGGAAGAGGCGAGCTACGCGGGCGAGTTCGTGGAGTTCGGGCCGAGCTGGGCGTGGCCGAAACCGGTGCAGCCCCAGGTGCCGGTGATCGTGGGCGCGGGCGGCACGGAGCGGACGTTCCGCTGGATCGCGCGGCACAGCGACGGCTGGCTGACGACGCCGGGCGAAGACGACATCACCGCGAAAGTCGCGCGGTTGCGCGAAATCTGGCGCGAGGAGGGCCGGGAAGGCGACCCGGAGGTGATCGCGCTCGGCCCGCGCCCGGATCCGGAAGGCCTGGCCAAACTCGCCGAGGCGGGCGTGACCGAGGTCGTGTTCGGCCTGCCGGACCGGCCGGCGGGCGAGGTCGAGGCGTGGCTGGACCGGCTCGCCGGGAAGCTCGGGCAGCCGGCCGGGGCCTGACCGGAGTCCACTTCGGACGGCACTACCTCCATTGGTATGGACCTGCGCGCTGAAATCGCGAAAAGCGCCTGAATGGGTGAACTCGGCCGCCGCGCGTCATTCCCGGGAACGCCTTCCCTCTCGTTTCGTGTGGCGGTGACCGGCCGGCACGCCCCCCGACCGGCCGGTCACCGCTTCGCCCGTCCGCGGCGGCGGTGCGAATGGCGCCAAGGGCCGCGGCCCGGGACACTGGTCCGGTGCGCCTTCCCCTTCCCCGGACCGAAACGTGACTCCCGAACTGGCCGAACTGGCCGCCGCCCACGGAGTCGCCACCCGCTACGAAAACGCCGACCAGGTCGAAGTGCAGGTAGACCCTGATGTGGTGATCGCCGTATTGGCGCAGCTGGACGTCGACGCCGGTACTCCACAAGCAATCGAACGAGAATTGGCCGCCGTGCGAGAAGCCCGTGCGTCGCGAGCGCTGCCGCCGACGATCGTGGTGCGCGCCGGGCAAACCCGCGAACTCGGCCAAGCCGTCACTGTCGAACTCGAAGACGGCACAACGCGTGACGTCGGCACCACACTTCCGGCTGACCTTCCGCTCGGCTGGCACCGGATCGTCACCGCTGAGCAACGGGTTTCGCTCGCCGTCGTCCCGGCGAAGCTGCCCGCGGTGCCGCCCGCGTGGGGCTGGATGCTGCAGCTTTACGCCCTGCACTCCGAGCAGTCGTGGGGGATGGGCGATTTCGCCGATCTCGCCGAAATGGCGTCCCGGTCGGCCGCCGAACTGGGCGCGGGCGTGCTGCTCGTCAACCCGGTGCAGGCGCCCGCCCCGGCGCATCCGGTCGAACGATCGCCGTATTCGCCGTCCAGCCGCCGCTTCGCGAACCCGCTCTACCTGCGGGTGACCGACACCGAAGCGTTCGCCCGCGCCGACGAGGAAACCCAGGGGCGGGTGCGGGCGCTCGCGCCGGACCCGATCGGCGAGCTGATCGACTACGACGCCGTGTGGACCGCCAAACGCGCCGCGCTGGAACTGCTGCGCCCGCACCATCCGCACCCCGTCGAACTGGACGACGACCTGCGCGATTTCGCCGCGTTCGGCGCGCTCGCCGAGGTGCACGGCAACGACTGGCGCGAGTGGCCCGAGGCGTTGCGCGACTCCGGCAGCGCCGAGACGGCCGCCGCGCGCGAGGAACTGGCCGAGCGGATCGAATTCCACGGCTGGCTGCAGCAGCTCTGCCACGAGCAGCTCGATCGCGTCCGCCAGGCGGCGCGCGACGCGGGCATGCCGGTCGGCGTCGTGCACGACCTTCCGGTCGGGGTGCATCCCGGCGGCGCGGACACCTGGGCGCTGCGGGACGTGTTCGCCGCGCGGGTGCGGGTCGGCGCGCCGCCGGACGCGTTCAACCAGCAGGGCCAGGACTGGAATCTGCCGCCGTGGCGGCCGGACCGGCTCGCCGAAGCCGGGTACGCGCCGTTCCGCGACGTCGTGCGCGGAGTGCTGCGGCACGCCGACGGCATCCGGGTGGACCACGTCGCCGGGATGTGGCGGCTGTGGTGGATTCCGCCGGGCGAACCCGCGGGCCGCGGCACGTACGTGCACTACGACGCCGAAGCGATGCTCGGCGTGCTCGCCCTGGAGGCGCACCGCGCGGGCGCGGTCGTGGTGGGGGAGGACCTCGGCACCGTCGAGGACACCGTCACCGAAACCATGCACGAACGCGGCTTGCTCAGCTCCGCGGTGCTGTGGTTCCAGCGCGACTGGGACGCGCCCGGCAAGCCGTTCGTCCGCCCGGACCGCTGGGATCCGGACGCGATGGCCAGCATCTCGACGCACGACCTGCCGACCGTGTCCGGCTGGCTCGACGCCGAGCACGTCCGGGTCCGCGCGGAACTCGGCCAGCTCGACCGGCCGGTGGAGCAGGAGTACGCCGAAGCGGCGGAGGAACGCCGGGCGCTGCGCGAACTGGTTGCCAGCGAAGGAATTCCCGGCGACGACTTGGTGGTCGCCTTGCACACGCTGCTCGCCTCGGCGGCGTCGCGGCTGGTGCTCACCTCCCCGGCGGACGTCGTCGGCGAACGGCGCCAGCCGAATCTGCCGGGCACGGTGGATGAGTACCCTAACTGGCGCATCCCCCTTCCCGTCACCGTCGACGGGTTCTTCGCCGACCCCCGGGTGCGGGCAGCCCTCGCCCCGCTCGCCGCGGCCCGCCCGCTGCGCTGAAACTCTCGGAAAAACCCGTCCGGACAACGAAAACCGATGCCCAAGGAGAAGCCCTGTGCGGCCCTGGCCCGGAAAGCCCTACCCGCTCGGCGCCACCTATGACGGCGTGGGGACGAACTTCGCGCTGTTCTCCGAGGTGGCGGAGCACGTCGATCTCTGCCTGTTCGACGACAAGGGGAACGAAACCCGGTCGCGGCTGGAGGAAGTCGACGGCTTCGTCCACCACGGCTACCTGCTCGGCGTCGGCCCCGGGCAGCGCTACGGCTTCCGCGTGCACGGGCCGTACGACCCGAGCCGCGGCCAGCGCTGCAACCCGAACAAGCTGCTGATCGACCCGTACGCCAAGGCGCTGTCCCGCGGCGTCGACTGGTCCGAGGCGCTGTTCAGCTACCGCTTCGACGACCCCGAGGAGTTCAACGAGGACGATTCGGCCGGCCACGTGCCGTATTCGCTCGTGGTGAGCCCGTTCTTCGACTGGGCCAACGACCGTTCGCCCGGGGTGCCCTACCACGAGACGGTCATCTACGAGACGCACGTGCGCGGCATGACGATGACGCATCCGTTCGTCCCCGAGCGGCTGCGCGGCACCTACGCCGGCCTGGCGCATCCCGCGGTGGTCGAGCACCTGCAGAAACTCGGCGTGACGACGGTGGAGCTGATGCCGGTGCACCAGTTCGTCACCGACCACGGCCTCGACGAAAAGGGCCTGCGCAACTACTGGGGCTACAACACGATCGGGTATTTCGCGCCGCACGACGGGTACGCCGCGATGCAGGGCCACGGCGGGCAGGTGCAGGAGTTCAAGGGCATGGTCCGCGCCCTGCACGAGGCCGGCATCGAGGTGATCCTCGACGTGGTCTACAACCACACCGCGGAGGGCAACCACCTCGGGCCGACGCTGTCCATGCGCGGCATCGACAACGAGGCGTACTACCGCCTGGTCGAGGACGATCCGCGGTACTACATGGACTACACCGGAACCGGGAACTCGCTCAACGTGCGCAGCCCGCACACGCTGCAGCTGATCATGGATTCGCTGCGGTACTGGGTGACCGAGATGCACGTGGACGGCTTCCGGTTCGACCTCGCCTCCGCGCTGGCCCGCGAGTTCTACGACGTCGACCGGCTGTCGACGTTCTTCGACCTCGTGCAGCAGGACCCGATCGTGAGCCAGGTGAAGCTGATCGCCGAACCGTGGGACGTCGGGCCGGGCGGCTACCAGGTCGGCAACTTCCCGCCGCTGTGGACGGAATGGAACGGGCAGTACCGCGACACCGTCCGCGATTTCTGGCGCGGCGAACCGTCCACGCTGGGCGAGTTCGCCTCGCGGATCACCGGTTCGTCGGATCTGTACCAGGACGACGGCCGCCGCCCGTTCGCCTCGATCAACTTCGTCACCGCGCACGACGGGTTCACGCTCGCCGATCTGGTGTCCTACAACGAAAAGCACAACGAGGCCAACGGCGAGGACAACCGCGACGGCGCGGACGACAACCGGTCGTGGAACTGCGGCGTCGAGGGCCCGACCGACGACAAGGAAGTCCTCGCGCTGCGCGCCAAGCAGCGGCGGAACCTGCTCGCCACGCTGCTGCTGTCGCAAGGCGTGCCGATGCTGCTGCACGGCGACGAGCTCGGCCGGACCCAGCAGGGCAACAACAACGCCTACTGCCAGGACACCGAACTGTCCTGGATGGACTGGGAACTCGCCACCGAGAACGCCGGCCTGGTCGAGTTCACCGCCGCGCTCACCGCGTTCCGCAAGGCGCATCCGGTGTTCCGCCGCCGCCGGTTCTTCCAGGGCAAGCCGGTTCGCAAGGGGGAGGAGCTGGGCGACATCGCCTGGTTCACCCCGGCCGGCGAGGAGATGACCGAGCAGAACTGGGACGACGCGTTCGGCAAGTCCGTGGTGATTTTCCTGAACGGGGAAGGGATCCCGGACCTCGACCCGCGCGGGATGCCGGTGGAGGACGATTCGTTCCTGCTCGCGTTCAACGCGCACTGGGAGGACATCGCGATGACCCTGCCCGGCAACGGCTACGGTCGCGAATGGACAGTCGTGGTCGACACCGACACCGGGGTCGTCGGGCACAGCGACGTCGAGCCGGTCGAAGGCGGCGGCAAGTTCACCCTCGCCGCGCGGTCGCTCGTGGTTCTCCAGCGCACCGCCAGGGAGGGCGAATGAGCACGCCGTCCTCGACGTACCGGGTGCAGTTGCGGCCGGAGTTCGGTTTCGCCGACGCCGCCGCGATCGTGGAGTACCTGCACGAGCTGGGAGTCGGAGCGTTGTACGGCTCGCCGATGCTGGACGCGACACCCGGGTCCACCCACGGCTATGACGTCACCGATCCGACGCGCGCCCGGGGCGAACTGGGCGGCGAAGAAGCGCGAAAGGCGTTGGCGGCGCGGCTGAAAGAGGCCGGGCTCGGGTTCGTCGTGGACATCGTGCCGAACCACATGTCCGTCGAAGTGCCGAAGGCGAACCGGTGGTGGTGGGACGTTCTCCGGAACGGCCGGGATTCGCCGTACGCGCCGTTCTTCGACATCGACTGGAGCCGCGGCCGGCTGCTGCTTCCGGTGCTCGGCGACGACAACGACGAGCTGGCTGTCGAAGGGGACGAACTCGTCTACTACGACCACCGGTTCCCGATCGCGCCCGGCACCGGCGACGGCTCGCCGCGAGAAGTGCACGCGCGCCAGCATTACGAGCTGGTCGGCTGGCGGCGCGGGAACCGGGAACTGAACTACCGGAGGTTCTTCGACATCACGAACCTGGCCGCGGTCACCGTCGAACGGCCCGAGGTGTTCGCCGAGACGCACGGCGAGGTGCTGCGCTGGGTGTCCGACGGCGACGTCACCGGCCTGCGCGTGGACCATCCGGACGGCCTCGCCGACCCGGGCGGCTACTTCCGGCGGCTCCGCGAAGGCGCGCCGGGGGCGTGGCTGGTGGCGGAGAAGATCCTGCACCCGGGCGAAGCGCTGCCGCAGAGCTGGCCGGTCGACGGGACCACCGGCTACGACGCGCTGCGCGAGATCACCGGCGTGTTCGTGGACCCGGCCGCCGCGCCGGCGTTCACCCGGCTCGCGGGCGAGCAGGGCGTGCGCACCGACTATCACGCGGTCGAGGAAGGCGCGCGGCGCTTGGTCACCGACGGCATCCTGGTCGCCGAGGTGCACCGGATCGCCGCGCTGCTGCAAGGCGTGGACGCCGACGCCGCCCGCGCCGCCGTGGCCGAGGTGATGATCGCGTTCCCGGTCTACCGTTCGTATCTGCCGGAGGGTTCGGAGCACTGGGCGACCGCCGTCGCCCGGGCGCGCGAACGGCGGCCGGAACTGGCCCCGGCGCTCGACGCGCTGGACAGCCAAGTGCGCGGTGCGCCGGACGGCGAGCTGGCGACCCGGATTCAGCAGACGTCCGGCATGGTCGTCGCGAAGGGCACCGAGGACACCACGTTCTACCGGTTCACTCGGTTCGCCGCGCTGAACGAGGTCGGCGGAAACCCGGACCGGTTCGGCTTGAGCCTCGGGGAATTCCACGCGCTGGCCGCGGGCCGGGCAGCGGCGGCCCCGGCCACGATGACCACGCTGACCACGCACGACACGAAACGCTCCGAGGACACTCGCGCGCGGATGGCCGCGCTGTCGGAGGTCGCGGACGAGTTCGCCGTCGCGGTCCGCCGCTGGACGGCCGCGTGCGGGATCGACGAGCCCGCGCTGAATCTCCTGGCGTGGCAGACGCTCGTGGGCGCGTGGCCGATCTCGCCGGAGCGGCTGCGCGACTATCTCGACAAGGCCGCGAAGGAAGCGAAACTCCGCACCACGTGGACGGACCACGACGAGGAGTTCGAGCGCGCCGTCGCCGAGTGGCCCTCCGCGGTCCTTGGCGACGCGGAGCTGGCGGCCGACGTCGAGGCGTTCGTCAAGCGGGTGCGCGGCGCGGGCTGGGCGAATTCGCTGGGGCAGAAGCTGGTGCAGCTGGCCGGACCCGGCGTGCCGGACGTCTACCAGGGCACCGAGCTGTGGGATTACTCGCTGGTCGATCCGGACAACCGCCGAGAGGTCGACTACGCCGTCCGGCGCTCTCTGCTCGAACGCGTCCAGGCTGGCGAGCAGCCGGAGATCGACGACACCGGCGCGGCGAAACTCCTGGTGGTCCATCACGCGCTGACCCTGCGCCGGGACCGGCCGGAACTGTTCACCGGCTACCGGCCGTTGCATGCCGAAGGCGTTGCCGCAGAACACCTTCTGGCCTTCGAACGCGGCGATGGCCTGACCGTGGCAGTCACCCGGCTGCCGCTGGGACTCGACCGCGCGGGCGGCTGGCGCGACACCGTCCTGCCGCTGCGCGCGGGCGAATGGACTGACGTGCTCACCGGCCGCGGAGTGGGCGACGCCCCGCCGGCGTCCGCGTTGTTCGACCGGTACCCGGTCGCGCTTCTGGTGCGGGAGGACTCCTGATGTTCACCGTGTGGGCCCCGTCCGCCGAGCGCGTCCGCGTCCGCGTGGACGGCACCGACCATGAGATGACCGCCGCCGACGACGGCTGGTGGCAGGCCAACGTCGCCGGCACCGATTACGCGTTCTTGCTCGGCGACGACGACCGCCCGCTGCCGGATCCGCGTTCATTGCGCCAGCCGAACGGCGTGCACGAAGCGTCGCGCGTCTACGACCATTCCGCGTTCGACTGGACCGACCAGTCCTGGACCGGACGGCAGCTGCCCGGCGGCGTGGTCTACGAACTGCACGTCGGCACCTTCACCGAGGCGGGCACGTTCGACGCGGTCGTCGACCGGCTCGGGCACCTGGTCGACCTCGGCGTCACGCACGTCGAACTGCTGCCGGTGAACTCCTTCGACGGCACTGCGGGCTGGGGCTACGACGGCGTGCTGTGGGGTGCCGCGCACGAGCCGTACGGCGGCCCCGACGGGCTGAAACGCCTGGTCGACGCCTGTCACGCGCGCGGGCTCGCGGTAGTGCTCGACGTCGTCTACAACCACCTCGGCCCGTCCGGTGCCTACCTCGACCGGTTCGGCCCGTACTTCGCCGGCCGCACCGACTGGGGCGCCGGGCTGAATCTCGACGGCCCCGGCTCCGACGAAGTCCGCCGCTACGTCATCGACAACGCACTGGGCTGGCTGCGCGACTTCCACATCGACGGCCTCCGCCTGGACGCCGTGCACGCCTTGGTCGACAAACGCGCCGTGCACCTGCTGGAGGAACTCGCCGCCGAAGTTGACGCGCTGTCGGCGGCCGTGAACCGCCCGCTGACGCTGATCGCCGAGTCCGACCAGAACGACCCGAAGCTCGTCACCTCCCGCGACGCGGGCGGCTACGGGCTGCACGCGCAGTGGTCCGACGACCTGCACCACGCGCTGCACGTCAGGCTCACCGGCGAAACCACCGGCTACTACGCCGATTTCGCCGAGCCCGGCGCGCTGGCCAAGACTCTGCGAGAGGCGTTCTTCCACGCCGGGACCTGGTCGTCGTTCCGCTCCCGCACGCACGGCCGCCCGCTGGACCGGCGCGTCGCCCCCGGACACCGGTTCCTGGCCTACCTGCAGGACCACGACCAGATCGGCAACCGCGCGACCGGCGACCGGCTGTCCGCGACCGTTTCGCCGGGCCTGCTGGCCTGCGGCGCCGCGGTGGTGTTCTGCTCGCCGTTCACGCCGATGCTGTTCATGGGCGAGGAGTGGGCGGCGGAGACGCCGTGGCAGTTCTTCGCGTCGTTCCCGGACCCGGAACTGGCCGAGGCCGTCCGCACCGGCCGCCGCCGCGAGTTCGCGAGCCACGGCTGGGGCGAAACGGACGTCCCGGACCCGATGGACCCGGCCACCGTCGCCCGCTCGCGGCTCGACTGGACCGAACCGGGCAAACCGGGCCACCGGGAGATCCTCGGCCTGTACCGGACGCTGATCCGCCTCCGCCGGGAATACCCGGAGCTGGCCGATCCGCGGCTGGACCGGGTCGTCGTCGAGACCGCGCCGGACGACACGTGGCTCGTCCTGCACCGCGGCGGGCTGCGGCTGGCCTGCAACTTCGGCGCGAAACCGGCGGAGCTCCCGGTGACCGGGGAGGTGCTGGCTTCGTGGGGAAATCCCGAGGTCGGGGACAGCGCGACGGTATTGCCCTCGGAGTCGTTCGTGCTGGTCTCTACCCGGCGTAGCGGCGCAGCATCGTCGTGAGCGCCTCGGCCAGGCGGTCGCGGAGCTCCTGAGGCGCCACCACTTCCGCCAGCGGGCCGAGCCGCAGGAGGTCGTGGACGGCTTGGTCCGGGTGCTCGACCGGAACGACCACCCGGGTCCATCCGTCCGCTTCGCCCACGCCGTCCTCGGCGGCGTGGGCGACGGCGGGTTCGGCGAGCTGAGGCAGCAGCCGCATCCCCTCCGGCGACAGCCGCAGCACCGCCTCGCCCTGGCGGCGCCGGGTGTCGAAGCCGTCCAGGTACTCCGACCAGTAGCGGCCCAGATCGAAGTCCGGGGCACGGGTGAAGGTCTCGTCCAGCATCGCCGCCGCGACGATCCGCGCCACCCGGTAGGTCCGGAACTCTCCGGTGCCCCGGGCGACCAGGTACCAGTGTCCGGCCTTGAGCACTACGCCATGCGGCTCGACAGTGCGGGTGACTTCGTGGGGCGCGGCCCAGCGCTGATAGCGGATCCGGACTCGACGCTGCTGCCACACCGCGTCCGAGACCGCTGGCAGCTCCGGCGTGGCTTCCGCGCCGTGATACCAGGACGCCGCGTCCAGGTGGAACCGCTCGCGGACCCGGTCCGCGTGCGACCGCAGCTCGGCCGGGAGCGCGGCCAGCAGCTTGCGCTCCGTGTTCGCCACGACCGGCCCGAGGCCGAGCCCGGAAGCCGCGGCGGGCAGCCCGGTGAGGAACAGCGCCTCCGCTTCTTGCCTGGTCAAGCCGGTCAGCTGGGTGCGGTAGCCGTCGACCAGCCGGTATCCGCCGTCGTGGCCGGGTTCGCCGTACACCGGGATCCCGGCCGCGCTCAGCGCCTCGATGTCGCGGTAGATCGTCCGCGGGGACACCTCCAGCCGGGCAGCCAGGTCGTCGGCGGTCCTCGGCTGCCGGGCCTGCAGCAGCAACAGGATCGAGACGAGCCGGCTCGCGCGCATGGGGCCAGCATGCCGGGGCGCCCTGACAAAAACTGTCAGCGGACCCGGCGGAAGGGGCTTCCAGCAGGTCAAGCCCCTGCGGGGCGCGCCCGGGCCGATGTCGCCTTGCCGCGCCGTCCGCCCAGGTCACTACCCCTGTCCTGGCCAAGTTCAGCCAAGCGCCGGAGCACGCCGCCGCTCCGGGTTTGAAAAGATCGGCGCATGGCACAGCGACCCGCATCCGACAACCAGGTCCTCGCCGGACGCCCGTTCCCGCTCGGCGCCCACCCGGAGGCGGGCGGCGTCCGGTTCGCGGTGACGTCCGCCGTCGCCGAGGCAGTCGAGGTGTGCCTCGTCGGCGACGACGGCTCCGAGCGGCGGATCGAACTGACCGAACGCACGTTCGGCGTCTGGCACGGCCTCGTCCCGGGCGTCACGGTCGGGCAGCACTACGGCTACCGCGTGCACGGCCCGTACGACCCGGCCCGCGGCTACCGCTGCAATCCGGCCAAGCTCCTCGTCGACCCGTACGCGCGCCGGATCGACGGGAAGCTCGTCAGCCTGCACGCCGCGCAGGGCTTCACCGGAGACCCCGAGCGCGGCCCGATGTCCACAGTGGACTCGCTGGGCGCCGTGCCGCTGTCGGTCGTCACCTCGCCGGGCGGGCAGGACACCGGGATCAAACCCGAGGTGCCGTTCGAGGAATCGGTGATCTGCGAACTGCACGTGAAGGGGTTCACCCAGCAGCATCCGTTCATCCCGGAGGCGCTGCGCGGCACGTACCTCGGCCTCGCGCACCCGGTGGCGATCGAGCATCTGACCCGCCTCGGCGTGACGACGGTCGAGCTGCTGCCGGTGCACTCGTTCGCCGACGAGCCTTCGCTGATCCGCGCGGGACGGCACAACTACTGGGGCTACTCGCCGCTGGGCTACTTCGCGCCGCACGCCGGGTACGCGAGCGAGCCGGGCCGCGAGGTCGAGGAATTCCGCACGATGGTGGCGGCGCTGCACGCGGCGGGCATCGAGGTGCTGCTCGACGTCGTCTTCAACCACACCTGCGAAGGCGGCCCGGACGGCCCGACGCTCTCGCTGCGCGGCCTCGACGCTCCGGCCTACTATCTGCACACCCGCCGCGGGCACATGGCCGACCTGACCGGCTGCGGCAACACCCTCGACGCCGGTTCGCCGACCGTCGTCCGGCTGGTCACCGATTCGCTGCGGTACTGGACGCAGGAGATGGGCGTCGACGGATTCCGCTTCGACCTGGCGAGCACGCTCGGCCGCCCGCGCGGCGAGATGTTCGACCGCGAGTCGATGATGCTCACCGCGATCACCACCGACCCGGTGCTGTCGCGCTGCAAGCTGATCGCCGAACCGTGGGACGCGACCGGCGAGGGCTATCGCGTCGGCGACTTCGGCGCGCAGTGGGCCGAATGGAACGGCCGCTACCGCGACACCGTCCGCGATTTCTGGCGCGGCGCGACCGGCGTGCGCGACCTCGCGTACCGGCTGTCCGGATCGTCGGACCTGTACGACCACAACCTGCGCCGGCCATGGCAGTCGATCAACTTCGTCACCGCGCACGACGGCTTCACGCTGCGGGATCTGGTGTCCTACAACGAAAAGCACAACGAGGCCAACGGCGAGGACAACCGCGACGGCACGAACGACAACCGGTCGTGGAACCACGGCGCGGAGGGCGAGACCGACGACGCGGCGATCGTCGCGCTGCGCACCCGGCAGGCCCGCAACCTGTTCGCGACGCTGCTGCTGTCCACCGGCACGCCGATGTTCACCGCGGGCGACGAGATGTGGCGGACCCAGCACGGCAACAACAACGCCTACTGCCTCGACGACGAGACGTCGTGGATCGACTGGACCCCGACCGAGGCCTCGGAGCCGATGCTCGACTTCGCCCGCCGCGTGATCCGGCTGCGCGCGCACAGCCCGGCGCTGCGGCAGCCGGAGTTCTTCGAGGGCCGGACCACGGTCAGCGGCAAGCCCGACCTCGTCTGGTTCCGCGCGGACGGCGAGGAGTTCGACGAGATCGACTGGTTCGACGAGGACCGCCGCACGCTCTGCATGTGGATCGACGGGTCGAACAGCCAGGCGCGCAACCGCGAGGGCGCGCTCGTCACCGACCACTCGTGGCTGCTGGTGCTCCACGCGGGCGCGGAACCGGCCGAGATCGTGCTGCCCGGGCCGGAGTACGGCGAGACCTTCAAGCCCACTTTGGACACCAGCACCGCCGACGGCACTCCGGCCCATCCCGGCGTGCTGGAGCCGAAGGCGCGGATCACCGTCGAAGCGCGGTCGCTGCTGCTGCTTCGCGCGCCGCGGGACACGGTGGAGATCCCGCAGCTTTAAGGAGCCGCCGCCGCGGGCATTCCGGCTTGGAGTACCCGCTGATACCCGCGGGTAATCACCGGAACGCGCCGAAGATTGTTAACGCGATTAGGCGCGCGTGTTGCGGGCGGGAGACGGGAATGCGACCGGGAGTTCCGCCGAATGGGCGCGTTTCGCCCGACCGGGTGGCGGGAATTTCCGGGAAAGGCCCCGCTGTCAATGGCTTTGGAGGAATCAGGCACACTGGCCGTGCTCGCGGAAGCGCACTCCGTCTCATCTCCCACCCACCGTGAAAAAGGGGCGTTGCCATGACCGGCAGGCTCGGGATCGACGACGTCGCACCCATGGTCAGCTGCGGCCGGTATCCGGCCAAAGCCGTTGCAGGCGAACATTTCCCGGTCACCGCCACGGTCTGGCGGGAGGGCCACGACGCGGTCGCCGCGACGGTCGCCTGGCGCGGTCCCGGCGACCGCGCGGCGCGCCAGACGCGGATGGCCGAGCAGGGCCGGGGGCTCGACCGGTTCGGCGCGGTGATCGTGCCCGACGCGGAGGGCATGTGGACCTATCGGGTGGACGCGTGGAGCGATCCGTGGGCCACCTGGGAGCACGCCGTCGAGGTGAAGATCGCCGCCGGGCAGGGCCCGGGGGAGCTGGCGAACGACCTGGAAACCGGGGCGCGGCTGCTCGACCGCGTCTCCCGCCGCCCGGAGCGCCGGGCCGAGCGCCCGCTGCTCGCCGGGGCCGCGGCCGCGCTGCGCGACGAGGAGCGCGATCTCGCCGAGCGCGTCGGGCCGGCGCTCTCGCCCGAGGTCCGCCATCTGATGCACGAGTTCCCGGTGCGCGAGCTGATCACCAAGGGCCGCGCGCTGAAGCTGTGGGTCGACCGCAAACGCGCCGCTTTCGGTTCCTGGTACGAATTCTTCCCCCGCTCGACCGGCGGGGTCGACGCGCAGGGGCGCGCCGTGCACGGCACCTTCGCCACCGCCGAACGCGAGCTGGACCGCGTCGCGGGCATGGGATTCGACGTCGTCTACCTGCCGCCGGTGCACCCCATCGGCCGCGTGAACCGCAAGGGCCCCAACAACACTCTGCACGCGACGCCGGACGACGTCGGCTCGCCGTGGGCGATCGGGGCCGACGAGGGCGGGCACGACGCGATCCATCCGGACCTGGGCACGATCGACGATTTCGACTCGTTCGTGGCGCGCGCGGAGGAACTCGGCCTCGAGGTCGCGCTCGACCTCGCGCTGCAGGCCGCGCCCGACCACCCGTGGGTGGTCAAGTACCCGGAGTTCTTCACCACCCGCCCGGACGGCACGATCGCGTACGCGGAGAACCCGCCGAAGAAGTACCAGGACATCTACCCGGTCAACTTCGACAACGACCCGCGCGGGATCTACGAAGAGGTGCTGCGCGTCGTGCTGCACTGGGTGTCGCACGGGGTGCGGATCTTCCGGGTCGACAACCCGCACACCAAGCCGCCGGACTTCTGGGCCTGGCTGATCCAGTCGGTGAAGGACGCGCATCCGGACGTGCTGTTCCTCGCCGAGGCGTTCACCCGCCCGGCCCGGCTGTGGGGGCTGGCGAAGCTCGGCTTCACCCAGAGCTACACGTATTTCACCTGGCGCACCACGAAACAGGAGCTGACCGAGTTCGGCGCGGACCTCGTCGAGCACTGGGACCACGGCCGCCCCAACCTGTTCGTCAACACCCCGGACATCCTGCACGAATCGCTGCAGCACGGCGGCCCGGGCATGTTCGCGCTGCGCGCGGCGCTGGCCGCGACGATGTCGCCGACCTGGGGCGTGTACTCCGGCTACGAGCTGTTCGAATCCGAGGCGGTGCGGCCGGGCAGCGAGGAGTACCTCGACTCGGAGAAATACCAGCTGCGCCCGCGCGATTTCGCCCGCGCGCTCGCCGAGGGCCGCTCGCTCGAACCGTGGCTGACCCGGCTCAACGCGATTCGCCGCGCGCACCCCGCGTTGCAGGGCATGCGGTCGCTGCGCTTCCACCACATCGACAACGACGCGCTGCTCGCTTACTCCAAACAGGACCCGGCGACCGGCGACACGGTCGTCGCGGTGGTGAACCTCGACCCGCACAACGCGCAGGAAGGCACGCTCTGGCTCGACCTGCCCGCGCTGGGCTTCGACTGGCCCGAGCGGCTCATCGCGCACGACGAGGTCACCGGGGAGACGTGGGACTGGGGCCAGGCGAACTTCGTCCGGCTCGAACCGTGGCGGGCGGTGGCGCACATCGTCGCGCTGCGGCGCAGGCTCGCGGCCTGACCGGACAAAAACCCCCTCGTGAGGGGTTATCGCGGCGAGAACCGGGATAACCACTCACCAGCAGCACTCACGACAAGGTGGAACGGATGGACGAGGAGAGCCGGCCCGGCGCCGCGGCGGGACTGGCGGACGTGCCGCACACCGGGGAGGCAGTGACGGCGGACGGCCTGCTGGTCGAACCCCAGGCGGACGACTTCGGGCACGCGCACGAGGCGCCGCGCGACCCGGAATGGTTCAAGAGCGCGGTGTTCTACGAAGTGCTGGTGCGCGCGTTCGCCGATTCCAACGGCGACGGCACCGGCGACCTGCGCGGGCTGGCGAGCAAGCTGGACTACCTCGAATGGCTCGGGGTGGACTGCCTGTGGCTGCCGCCGTTCTACGCCTCGCCGCTGCGCGACGGCGGCTACGACATCAGCGATTTCCGGGCGGTGCTGCCGGAATTCGGCAGCGTCGACGATTTCGTGTACCTGCTCGACGAAGCGCACCGGCGCGGCATCCGGGTGATCACCGACCTGGTGCTCAACCACACCTCGGACGCGCATCCGTGGTTCCAGCAGTCGCGTTCTGACCCGGACGGCCCCTACGGCGACTACTACGTGTGGAGCGACGACGATTCCCGCTACGCCGACGCGCGGATCATCTTCGTCGACACCGAAACCTCGAACTGGACCTACGACCCGGTGCGCGGCCAGTTCTACTGGCACCGGTTCTTCTCCCACCAGCCCGACCTCAACTACGAGAACCCGGCCGTGCAGGACGCGATGCTCGACGTGCTGCGCTTCTGGCTCGACATCGGCATCGACGGGTTCCGCCTCGACGCCGTGCCCTACCTGTTCGAGCAGGAGGGCACCAACTGCGAGAACCTGCCGCGCACGCACGATTTCCTCAAGCGCTGCCGCAAGGTGGTCGACGACGAGTACCCCGGCCGGATCCTGCTGGCCGAGGCGAACCAGTGGCCGACCGACGTGGTGGAGTACTTCGGCGACGCGGAGTCCGGCGGCGACGAATGCCACATGGCGTTCCACTTCCCGCTGATGCCGCGGATCTTCATGGCGGTGCGCCGGGAGTCGCGGTTCCCGATCTCGGAGATCCTGCTGCAGACGCCGCAGATCCCGTCCGGCACCCAGTGGGGCATCTTCTTGCGCAACCACGACGAGCTGACGCTCGAGATGGTCAGCGACGAAGAACGCGACTACATGTACTCCGAATACGCCAAGGACCCGCGGATGAAGGCCAACATCGGCATCCGCCGCAGGCTGGCCCCGCTGCTGGACAACGACCGCAACCAGCAGGAGCTGTTCACCGCGCTGCTGCTGTCGCTGCCCGGGTCGCCGGTCCTGTACTACGGCGACGAAATCGGCATGGGCGACAACATCTGGCTCGGCGACCGCGACGCCGTCCGCACCCCCATGCAATGGACCCCCGACCGCAACGCCGGATTCTCCACCTGCGACCCCGGCCGCATCTACCTGCCGGTGATCATGGACCCGGTGTACGGCCACCAGGCGCTGAACGTCGAGGCGCAGGCCGACAACGCGGCGTCGCTGCTGAACTGGACGCGCCGGATGATCGAGGTGCGCAAGCAGCACCACGCGTTCGGGCAGGGCGATTTCACCGACCTCGGCGGCTCCAACCCGAGCGTGCTCGCCTACCAGCGCCGGTGGCGGCGCCCGGACGGCCGCGAGGACGTCGTGCTGTGCGTCAACAACCTGTCCCGTTTCCCGCAGCCGGTGGAACTGGACCTGTCCGCGCACCAGGGCGCGACGCCGGTCGAGCTGACCGGCGGGGTGCGCTTCCCGGACATCGGCGAGCTGCCGTACCTGCTCACGCTGCCCGGGCACGGGTTCTACTGGTTCCAGCTGCTCGAGCCCGAAGAATGAGGTGAGTCCGCTTGTCCGACCACGGTTCCCCGCCCGTCCTGTCCGAGGTGTCGGCCGCGCTGACCGAACTGCTGCCGGACTGGCTGCCCGCGCAGCGCTGGTTCGCGGGCAAGGACCGGCCGGTCGACGCGGTGCGCCCGGCCGGCCTCACCGTGCTGGCGGGCCCGGATCCGCTGCTGGTGCACGCGGTCGTCGACGTGGTGCAGGGCGACCGCACCGAGCCGTACCAGCTGCTGATCGGCCGCCGGTCGGGGATTCCCGAGGTGGCGTCGGCCGCTCTGCTCGGCGAACGGTTCTACGAGGCCAGCGGCGACGCGGACCTCACCTCCGGGCTGCTGGACCGGATGGCGGCGGGCGGGTCCGCTGGGACGCTCCATTTCGCGGCCGAGCCGGACGTGACGCTCGAACCCGGGCTGCGCTCGCGGCCGATCACCGCGGAGCAGAGCAACACCTCGCTGGTGTTCGGCGGGCAGTACATCCTCAAGCTGTTCCGCAAGCTCAGCGCCGGCCTGAACAAGGACCTGCTGCTGCACCGGGCGCTGCAGGACGCCGGGTCCAAGCACGTGGCGCGGGTGGTCGGCTCGATCTCCGGCGAACTGCACGGCGAGCCCGCGACGATGGGGATGCTGCAGGAGTTCCTGCCGGACGCGGTCGACGGCTGGGCGATGGCGACCACGAGCGTGCGGGACCTGCTGGCCGACCCCGACCAGCCCGCGGACGAGGCGGGCGGCGACTTCGCCGGCGAGGCCGAGCGGCTCGGCGCGGCGGTGGCCGAGGTGCACGCGGACCTGGCGACCGCGCTCGGCGTCGAGCCCGCGGACAGCGACGAGCTGGACCGCACGGTGCGCGCGATGACCGAGCGCCTCGACCAGGTGTCGGAAATGGTGCCGGAGCTGGCCGTGCACGCGCCCGCGCTGCGCGAGGTGTTCGAGGCGGTGCGCGCGCACGAAGCGCCGATCTCCATGCAGTACATCCACGGCGATCTGCACTTGGGCCAAGTGCTGCGTACCGTCAGCGGATGGCTGCTGCTGGACTTCGAAGGCGAACCGGCCGCCCCGGTCGCGGAACGGCACGCGCTGCGTTCGCCGCTGCGCGACGTCGCGGGCATGCTCCGGTCGTTCGACTACGCGGCACACCAGCGGCTCGTCGGGCAGCCCGAGAACGCGGACGTGACCCGGCACGCGATGGAATGGGCCCGGCGCAACCGCACCGCGTTCTGCACCGGATACGCCCGCGCCGGCGGCCCGGTCGGCGACCCGCGGGACCACGCGGACCTGCTCCGCGTCTTTGAACTGGACAAAGCGGTGTACGAGGTCGCCTACGAGCACGCGAACCGGCCGGACTGGCTGAGCGTGCCCCTGGCGGCGATCGCCCGCAGCACCGACGGAAGCGAGTGACCCCCGTGAACGCTGTCCCCGCGGACCTGCCCTCGTCGGCGCCGTCTCCGCTCGACATCGACCGGCTGCTGGGAGGCGAGCACCACGACCCGCACGCGGTGCTGGGCGTGCACGCCGACGGCGGCGACATCGTCGTGCGCGCGCTGCGCCCGGGCGCGACCTCGGTGTCGGTCGTCGCCGGCGAGCGCCGCGTGCCGCTGGAACGCGTGGCGGACGCGCTGTTCGCCGCGACGCTGCCGGAACACCCGGGCGACTACCGGCTCGAAGTCGGCTACGACGGCCACACTGTCGTCACCGACGATCCGTACCGCTGGCTGCCGACCGTGGGGGAGCTGGACCAGCACCTCATCGGCGAGGGACGGCACGAACGGCTGTGGGACGTCCTCGGCGCGCACGTGCGCCGGTACGACACCCCGAACGGCGTCGTCGAAGGCGTGTCGTTCGCGGTGTGGGCCCCGACCGCGCGCGGCGTGCGGGTGATCGGCGACTTCAACGGGTGGGAAGGCCGCGGCCACCCGATGCGCTCGCTCGGGTCGTCGGGGGTGTGGGAGCTGTTCGTGCCCGGCGTTTCCGCCGGCAGCTGCTACAAATTCCGCATCCTCGGCGCGGACGGCCACTGGCACGAGAAAGCCGACCCGATGGCTTTCGCCACCGAGGTCCCGCCCGCGACCGCGTCGAAGGTGACCGAATCGGACTACACCTGGGGCGACAGCGAGTGGGTCGCCCGGCGCGAGGCGACCGACTGGGCGGACGCGCCGATGAGCGTGTACGAGGTGCACCTCGGCTCGTGGCGGCCTGGGCTGGGCTACCGCGAACTGGCCGACCAGCTGGCCGACTACGTCGAGGAAACCGGCTTCACGCACGTGGAGTTCCTGCCGGTGGCCGAGCATCCGTTCGGCGGCTCGTGGGGCTACCAGGTCACTTCGTATTACGCGCCGACGTCGCGCTTCGGCTCGCCGGACGACTTCCGCTACCTCGTCGACCATCTGCACCAGCGCGGCATCGGCGTGCTCGTGGACTGGGTGCCCGCGCACTTCCCGCGCGACATCTGGGCGCTGGCGCGGTTCGACGGCAGCCCGCTGTACGAGCACGAGGACCCGCGCCGCGGCGAGCAGCCGGACTGGGGCACGCTCGTGTTCAACTTCGGCCGCAACGAGGTGCGCAACTTCCTCGTCGCGAACGCGCTGTTCTGGCTGGAGGAGTTCCACCTCGACGGCCTGCGCGTGGACGCGGTCGCCTCGATGCTGTACCTCGACTACTCGCGCAAGGACGGGGAGTGGCTGCCGAACGAGTACGGCGGCCGGGAAAACCTCGACGCCGTAAGGTTTTTGCAGGAGCTGAACGCGACTGTCTACAAGCGGCACCCGGGCGTGGTCATGGTGGCCGAGGAATCCACCGCCTGGCCCGGCGTCACCCGCCCGACGCATCTGGGCGGTCTCGGCTTCGGCTTCAAGTGGAACATGGGCTGGATGCACGACACGCTCCGCTACCTGCAGCACGAGCCGATCCACCGGGCCTACCACCACAACGAGATGACCTTCTCGCTCGTGTACGCGTGGAGCGAGAATTTCGTCCTGCCGCTGTCGCACGACGAAGTGGTGCACGGCAAGGGCTCGCTGTGGGAGCGGATGCCCGGCGACGACTGGAACAAGGCCGCCGGGCTGCGTGCGCTGCTGGCGTTCATGTGGGCGCATCCGGGCAAGCAATTGCTGTTCATGGGCGGCGAATTCGGCCAGCCGCGCGAATGGTCGGAGTCGCGGTCGCTGGACTGGCACCTGCTGGAGAGTCCGCTGCACCGCGGCGTGCAGGAGTTGATCCGGCAGCTGAACGCGATCTACCGGGACACCGCCGCGCTGTTCAGCGGCGACGTCCGGCCGGAGGGCTTCCGCTGGATCGACGCGAACGACTCGGCCGGGAACGTGCTGAGCTTCCTGCGCCTGGGCGCGGACGGCTCGCGGCTGGCCTGCGTCGCGAACTTCGCCGGGATCCCGCACCACGACTACCGGGTGGGGCTCCCGTCGGCCGGCCGCTGGACCGAGGTGCTGAACACGGACGCGGAGTCGTTCGGCGGGTCCGGGGTCGGGAACCTGGGCGCGGTGGAGGCGACGGCGGAGCCGTGGCACGGGCAGCCCGCGTCGGCGGTGCTGCAGCTGCCGCCGAGCGGCGTGGTGTGGCTGCTGGAGGATCGTCCGTCCACTGAGGACTGATTGGTTCGCGCCGCTCCTGCGCGGCGGCGGTCGTGCGGAGAGCCCTGGGACGCAGAGTCCGTGAAGGCGGCCCTCGCGAACCTTGCCTATGCGCTCGCGCCGCCCGAGCGCATAGGCGTCAGCAGCGGCAGTTCCGGGCCGCTTGCCCGTCCGGCCACGCGGTCTTGCCCGGAATCACTCCCGTGAGCGCCCTGACCCGCCTGCGGTCGGAAAATGACCCACGTGCGCTCTTGCCGGTGAAGGCGCTGGTGGGCATACTTTGTTGCCATCCACAACAAACCCGGGGTGGCGCCGCCAGGCCGCCCCTCGAGTGATTGAGGGATGACAATGACGTCCACGCACACCTCACGGTGGCGCCTCCTCGCGATGTCCGCCGCGCTCGCCCTAATCAGCCCGGTCGCGCTGGCGCCCGCCGGGAACGCCGCTCCGGCCGCAGGGTTCTCCGACGATTTCGACGGACCGGCCGGTTCGCCCGCCGACGGGAGCAAGTGGAACTACGAAACCGGCGACAACAACGGCAACAACCACGAACGGCAGTGGTACACCTCGGGCGCGGCGAACGGCGCGCTCGACGGCCAAGGCCACCTCGTGATCACCGCGAAGAAAGAGAACTCCGGCAACACCTGCTGGTACGGCGCCTGCCAGTACACCTCGGCGCGGCTGAACACCTCCGGCAAGTTCAGCCAGGCGTACGGGCACGCGGAAGTGCGGATGAAACTGCCGCGCGGGCAAGGGATGTGGCCCGCATTCTGGATGCTCGGCGGCGGGCAGTGGCCGGACGACGGCGAGATCGACGTCATGGAGAACATCGGCAAGGAGCCGAACACCGTGCACGGCACCATCCACGGCCCCGGCTACTCGGGCGCGGGCGGCATCGGCGCGGCGTTCACCGGCCCGAACTTCTCCGACGACTTCCACACCTACGCGGTCGACTGGTCGCCGGACAAGATCGTCTGGCTCGTCGACGGGCAGGCCTACGAAACCCGCACCCCGGCGGATTTGAACGGCAAGAAATGGGTGTACGACCACCCGTTCTACCTGATCCTCAACCTCGCGGTGGGCGGCGACTGGCCGGGCGACCCGGACGGTGCCACCCAGTTCCCGCAACAGCTGGTGGTCGACTACGTGCATGTGAGCTGATCGCTGTCGCCGCTTTTCCTTGCCGCCGTCCGGGTACACAGCTTCCGCACGGACGGCGGCAAGGAAAATCTCAGGTAGCGGGTGTTTCCTGAGCTGGCGGAGGGTAACGAGACGCGGGAGCGGACCATGAACGAGCAGGAGCGCGCCGGGCACGACCAGGGTCAGCCCGGTTACAGCGGGCAGGCGTATCCGTACTCGCCGGGGACGGATCAGCCGTACCAGCAGAGCTGGGGTCAGCAGCAGGCTTGGGGCACGCCGCCGCCCGGTGCGTACGGTCCGCAGTACGCGGGGCAGCCGCACCCGACTCAGCAGTTCGCCACGCCGTACCATCGGCCGCAGCGTTCCAGTCACCCGTTGCGGACCGCGGCCGTCACGGTCGGCGCGATCGCGCTGTCGGTCGCCGTCGGGCTCGGGGTCGGGCACTTCGTGTGGACGCCGTCCGCGCCGCCCAGCGTCTCCGGGAACCAGAACTTCGGTTCGATCGGCAACCAGACCAATCCGTCGAACACCGCGATCGATCCGCAGGCGATCGCGAAGAAGGTCAGCGCGGGCATCGTCAACGTCAACACCGAGCTGGGCTACCAGGGCGCGGCCGCGGCGGGCACCGGCATCGTGCTCACCTCCGACGGCGAGGTGCTCACGAACAACCACGTCGTCGAGGGCGCGACCAGCATCAAGGTCACCGACGTCGGCAACAGCCAGACCTACACCGCCTCCGTGCTCGGCTACGACCGCAGCCACGACGTCGCGGTGCTCAAACTGGCCGGCGCGTCCGGGCTGGCGACGGAGACGCTCGGCGATTCGTCGTCGGTCAAGGTCGGCGACGCGGTCGTGGGGCTCGGCAACGCAGGCGGCGCCGGGGGAGCGCCGGTCCCGGCGGGCGGGCGGGTGACCGCGCTGAACCAGTCGATCACCGCGTCCGACGAATCGAACAGCTCGTCCGAACAGCTGAAGGACCTGATCCAGGTCGACGCGAACATCCAGTCCGGCGATTCCGGCGGTCCGCTCGTGAACGCGCAGGGCCAGGTCGTCGGCGTGGACACCGCGGCATCGGCCGGATACCAGTTCAACGGCGGCGGCGGACGGCGCGGGCGCAGCGGGCTCGGCAACGGCTTCCCCGGCGACAACTCCCAGGGCGACTCGCAAGGTGACTCGCAAGGCAACGGCTCGCAGAACGGCTCTTCGGACGGTTCGCAGAACGGCTCCAGCGGACACGAGGGCTACGCGATCCCGATCAACCAGGCGATTTCCCTCGCGCACCAGATCGTCGGCGGCACCGGCTCCGACACTGTCCACATTGGAAAGAGCGCGTTCCTCGGCGTGACCGTCAGCGACGCCGGACAGCAGCAGCAACAGCAGGGCGGAACCGGCTCGGGCGCGGCGATCCAGCAGGTCGTCCCCGACGGCGCGGCCGCGAAGGCCGGTCTTTCGGCGGGCGACGTGATCACCGCGGTGGACGGCAAAGCGGTCGACTCGCCCACCGCGCTGACCACCCTGATGGACCAGCACCACCCCGGTGACAAGCTGACTGTCACCGTCGTCGACCAGACCGGTCAGCAGCAGAACGTCACCGTCGTGCCCGCTGAGGGCCCCGTCGGCTGACGGGGTGGTCCGGACGGCTGGGCCGTTCAGTCGTCCGGATACCGCGTGTCCAGCGAAACCTTCTCCCATGCCGCGAGATCGGCGAGCTGCCGCTCGAGCTTCGCCCGGATGCGGGTCACCGCCTCGGGCCCGAGCGGCAGCCGCAGCGGCGCGTCCGGAGTGTCGACCAGCTTGAGAATGGCCTCGGCGGCCTTGACCGGATCGTTCGGCTGCGCCCCGTCCTGCGCGGAAAACTGCTGGCGCATCACGCCTGCCGGGGTGTCGCGGTAGTCGTCGATGGGTTCGGAAAACGTCATCGACCGCCCGGCGAAGTCAGTCCGGAACGGCCCCGGCTCTACCAGGCTCACCCGGATCCCCAGCGGCGCGACCTCCCCGGCGAGCGCCTCGGACATCCCCTCCAACGCGAACTTCGACGTCGCGTACAACGCATGCCCGGGATTCCCGACCACTCCGCCCACCGACGACATCTGCACGATGTGCCCGCTTCGCTGCGCCCGCAAATGCGGCAGCACCGCGCGAGTCACGTTCAGGACGCCGAACACGTTGGTCTCAAGCACTTGCCGAGCCTGCTGGTCGGTCAGTTCCTCCAGTGCGCCAACCAGTCCGTGCCCGGCGTTGTTGACCAGCACGTCAATCCGCCCGTACTCGGCTATCGCCGCGTTCACTGCCTCTTCCACGGATGCCGGATCCGTGACATCCAGCCGCGCGGTGAATGTCTCCAGCCCTTCGAGCGCGCTCGTGTCGCGAGCAGTCGCCGCGACTCTTTCCCCGCGTGCCAGCACAGTTTCCGCGAGCACGCGGCCGAACCCGCTGCTCGCTCCGGTGATGAACCAGACGCGTCCGGACATTGCGGACCTCCCCAGGGCCAGTTACTTTGATACTCAAATCAAACTACCTTGAGTATCGAGGGAGTGTCCAGGTGGACTCAGTGGGGGCGGGCCTCGCCGACTGGCTGGCCGTGATGCCCGACGGTGTCGACGGCCCGGTCGAAGCGGCCCGGCAGCGGATCGGCCGCCTGTCGCGGCAGTTCGAACAGGTGCTGCGCGGGGTCGCGGAGGAATACGGTTTCAGCACGGGGGACTGGCAGGCCTTGTCGGTTCTGCACCGCTCCGGCCGCTCCGCCGTGCTGACGCCGAAAGAGCTGGGCGACCGCCTCGGCGTCACCTCCGGCACTGTCACCGTCCGGATCGACCGCCTGGAACGGGCAGGCCTGGTAGAACGCGTCACCGCCTCTGCGGACGGCCGGAGCCGCCCCATCCGCCTGACCCGCAAAGGCCGCGCCCGCTGGGCCGCCGCCACGAAAAAGCGCACCGAACGAGAGCGGTCCCTGTTCACGTCCGTCCTGCCCGAAGACGACCTGGCTGAGCTGAACGCTCTCCTGTCCCGCCTGCTGACCCGCTTCGAAACCGAGTTCGGCCCGTCCTCCCCGCACGATGCCCTCCGCCCGGAGTGACTCCGCCCCTTTTTTGTCGGTGGGCGGCGCTAGCGTGAGCGGTACCTGACTGGAGGGAAGATCCGATGACCACACTCAAAGACCGGCCGAACACCGCACTGCTGGTCGTCGACGTGCAGAACGGCGTCGTCGCGGACGCGCACGAACGGGACAACGTCGTGGCGAACGTGGCCGCGCTGGTGGACAAAGCCCGGGAGGCCGATGTCCCGGTCGTGTGGGTGCAGCACAACGACGAGGGCTTGGCGAAGGGCAGCACCGACTGGGAACTGGTCCCGGAACTGAAACCGGCTCCCGCCGAACCCGTGGTGGAAAAGTCCTACGGCGACTCCTTCGAGGACACCACCCTGGAGTCGGTCCTCGCCGAGCGGGGCGTAGGCCGCCTGGTGGTCGCCGGAGCCGAAACGGACGCCTGCATCCGCTCCACCCTGCACGGCGCCTTCGTCCGGGGCTATGACGCGACCTTGGTGAGCGACGCCCACACCACGGTGGACCGCACCACCTGGGGAGCGCCGCCGCCCGCGCAGGTCATCGCGCACACCAACCTGTACTGGACCCACCAGTCCGCCCCCGGCCGGACCGCGGGCACCGTCGCCACGAAGGAGGTTGCCTTCCCGGCCGGAGGCTGAGACCGTCGCTGGGTGCTGGGTGCTGGGTGCTGGGTGCTGGGTGCTGGGTGCTGGGTGCTGGGTGCTGGGTGCTGGGTGCTGGGCGCCGGGCGCCGGGCGCCGGGCGCGGAGTGCGGGAATGCCGAGTGTGGAGTGCTGGGTGCCGGGCCGGGCGCCGGGTGGCCGGGCGCCGGGTGGCCGGGTGCCGGGTGGCCGGGTGCGGAGTGCGGGAATGCCGAGTGTGGAGTGCGGGGTGCCGGGCCGGGCGCCAGGTGGCCGAGTGCCGGGGCCGGGCTCCGGTGCCGGGCCGGTCGCGCCTGCAGGAGGCTGGAGCCGGAGGAGCAAGTTCGCCAGGTCGGCCGAGCCTGATGGCCCCGTCGCGGCTGATGGCGGCCACGGCCTCGTTCGCCAGCAGGCTTGCATCCGCCTCGTACAACTCCCTGGCGGCATTGAGGTCGGCAACGCGTGCGCCGAGCTGCGCGGTCGGACGACGCTCGGCGAAAGGCCACAGCGCGGCCGACGGTGGGCTCCGCAGTCTCCGGACGGCGGCGAGGTCAGTGACTCGCAGTCGAGGTCCCGCAGCTTTGGAGCTCGCAGCGAGCTGAACCGCAGCCCAGCCGTTTCGGCACTGCAGCGCGGTCGGACCATGCTCAGCGAGAGGGCCGCGACACGTCCGACGGCGAGCAGTCCCGCACCCGGTCCCGCGGTCTCCGGGCGGCAGTGAGGTGAGCACGCGGGCGCGATCCCGAGTGCTCGATCTCGCAGCGAGCGGAACCGTCGCGCGAGCCCGGTGGCCCAGCCACGTGTAGTCGCTGCGGCGGTCGAACCATGCTCGGCGGGAGGCCGCGGCGCGGCCGACGGTCTCGGCCAGCAGGCGCATGCCCGGCTTCCTAACGCGGCGAGGCGAGCACGCAGGCGAGCTGCCGAGCCATCGATCTCGCAGCGAGCGGAACCGTCACGTGAACCCGGCGGCCAGCCATGTTTCATTGCCGCCGCTGCCGACGGCGTCGGCAGCCAGGCCCGCGCCCAGACTCCCGCGGCTCCGGGCGGCATTGAGGTCGGCGACCCGAGCGCCAAGATCCCCAACCCCTGGATCTGACAGCGACTACCACAACGCGAACCCGGCACCCCGCCCATACCTCCCCGCAGCCACCCGCGCAGCACGGCCGGACCACGACCACCCACAAGACCGATCAAGCCGCGCCACAGCCCCAACCCCACCGGCACCCCGACCCGTCCAGCGAAACCAAGCAAGCATTCGCCCGTCCCATCCAAGGGGCGGATCCCCGTGCCCCCAACCCAAACCCTCTCGCTCACCGGAACCCCGCCCGGCCAAGCCACCCCGCCCGCCCCACCACCCAACCTGCCGAAACCCCTCTGCCACCACGCCTTTCCCCCAACCGCCCCCCGTCCCCGCCCCGGGAACCCGCGCCCTGTACCGGAAATGCCCCGCCCGACACGCCCCAGGGTCCCTCCCCGCCGCGCGAGCCGCACCAGTTACGGTGGCGCGCGTGTCCTCGTTCCGTCCGGTGAGCGTGTCTTCGGGGAACCGGCGGATCAGCTGGGACCTCGTGCGCGGTGGGTGCGTCGTGCTGGTGCTGCTGTACCACGCGACCTACATGAGCGTCGTCGTGCATCCCGAGCTGGGGGCGCGGCGGTTCGTGTTCCCGCATCAGGTCGGGGCGAGTCTGCTGCTCGTGATTTCCGCGTACTTCGCCGCCGTCACGATCGGGCGCGGGTCGCTCCGCCGGTACTGGTGGGGGCGGATCGCGCGGTTGCTGCCGCCGTTTCTCGCCGCCGTCGTGGTGATCTACTTCGCGCTGCGGTACCTGTCGCCGCCCGGCTGGTTCAGCCCGCGGTTCGGCGACCTCGCCGGCAACCTCCTGATGCTCTGGAACTGGAAGCCCGCCGACTTCCCGTTCCTCGACGGGTCCCACTGGACGATTCCCCTCCAGCTCATGGCGTTCACCGTCGCCGCTCTGCTCTACCGCGGCAGCTGGGGCCACGGCCGCAAGTTCCGGGTCGTGATGTGGACCGCCCTGCTTCTCCCGCTCGCGCAATGGCCGCTGCGGATCGCCGGCCCGCCCGAGTGGTACCGCGTCGTGGTCGACGGGTTCGGATTCCACCGCTGGCATCTGTTCGTCGCCGGGATCGCGGTCCGCCTCTGGACGACGAAACGCTTGTCCACGGCGGAATTCGTCCTGCTGGAAGTCCTCTGCGTCACCGCGCACGCGCTGCACGGCGCGAGCGTCACCCCGACCGGAATCCACGTCGAATGGGGCTCGACGATCGGCATCGCGATCGGGATCGTGCTGATCTCGCTCGCCGCGGCGGGGCCGGACTGGAACCGTTTCCTCCCGGCGTTCGCCCAGCGCGCGATCACCTGGTTCGCCGGCGTCTCCTACGGCGTTTTCCTGATCCACCAGGCCATCGGCTACCTCGTGCTGCACTGGCTGTCCGGCCTCGGCGCCGACCCGCTGCTGCAAACCGCCGCCATGATCGCGACCGGCGTCGTCCTCGGCTGGGCGCTCACCCGCCTGGTCGAACGCCCGGCCCACCGGTTCCTCATGCGCGGCTACGATTCCTGGGCCGCCCGTCGGCGCTCCGGCGGCGAACCGGTCCCCGTCGCGGCGGGAAAGCCCGGCTGACCGCGGCGGATCAGCTCCGGACGCTCGGCCCGTAATCCGGCACCCCGGCGTAGCTGGGCAGTTCGACGCCGTTGAGCGCGCGGTCGATCAGCGCGGTGAGCGCGGCCATGTCCGGTTCCGGGGCTGGTTCGGCGTCCGGCCGGGGAACGGCCCGGCTCTCCGCGTGCAGCCGGCCGATCTCCTGGTTGGCCTCGACGAACGAGCGCATCCGGGCCTCGTATCCGGCGAACCCGGCCTCGGGCTCCCACTGGGCGGAGGCCAGTTCCCCGGCGAGCAGGTAGGCGCCGATCAGGGCCAGCCCGGTGCCCGCCCCGGACATCGGCGACGAGCTGTACGCCGCGTCGCCGATCAGCCCCACGCGGCCGGACGACCAGCGGTCCATCACCACCTGGGCGGCCTGGTCGAGGTAGAAGTCCGGGGTGTCGTCCAGGTGCGCGAGAAGGCGCGGAGTCAACCAGCCCAGCCCGGCCATCTGCTCGCGCAGCAGGCGTTTCTGGCCTTCAAGATCGCGGTAGTCGATGTCGAAACCGGCCGCGGGGAAGGTGAACACGGCCATCGCCCGCGCAGCGTCCCGGATCGGCCGCAGGCCCGCGGAGCGCGCGGACGCCTGGTCCTGGTACTCGAGGAACCAGCGGTCCAGCCCGAACTCGTTGGGCACGCTGTAGAAGGACAGCACCAGCCCGAGGTGGCGGACGAACTTCTCGCGCGGCCCGAAGACCGCCGCGCGCAACGACGAGTGCAGCCCGTCCGCCCCGACCACCAGGTCGAAGCGCCGCTGTCCGCCGCTCTCGAAGGTCACGTCGACCCCGTCCGCGTCTTGGGCGAGTTCGGCGATCCGATCGCCGAAGACGTACTCGACGCCCTCGCGGGTGTCGTCGTAGAGCACCTGGGACAGGTCTCCGCGCAAGATCTCGATTTCCGCGATGAATCCGTCGCCGCCGTCGTCGTCGGCGCGGTAGGTCTCCAGCACGTTCCCGTCGACGTCCACGGTGTGCGCGCCCGCGGTGTCCGTGCAGGCCGCGCGCACCGCCGCGTCCAGCCCCATCCGCCGGATGACCTCCTTGGCCACCCCGCGTGCGTCCACCGCCTGACCGCCGGGACGCAATCCAGGAGCCCGCTCCACCACGGTCACCTCGGCTCCCCGCCGCCGCAGCCAATGCGCCAGCGCGGGACCCGCGATGCTCGCCCCGGCCACCAGCACTTTGTTCCCGCTCATCGCGGCCCCCCAACGTCCCTCTGGATGACGAGGCGGAGTGTACGGCGGGCTGCGCTCCCGCGGGTGCGAGTCGGGGCCGAAACCGGGTGCCGAGTTCGAGGTGCGGCGTCCTCGCGGCAGAACCCGCGCCGCCTACAGCGCGAACGCGATCGACCGCACCACCAGCGCCGCCACGAACACCACCGTGAACGCCAGATCGAAGGCGACCCCGCCCGCCCGTACCGGCGGCAGCACCCGCCGCACCGGGGCGATCACCGGTTCCGTCGCGCGGTGGCTGATCCGGCGCGCCTGGCCGAGCCACGCGGGCCCGGTGGCCACCACGCGGGTCCAGTCCAGCACCATCCGGACCACCAGCACCAGGATGAACAGGGTCAGGACGTACCCGACCAGGGTCCCGATCAAGCTCATCGCACACCTCGCGTCTCCGGCAGCGTTCTCATCCGGTCCAACGCCCGGCGTCCCCGCGAAGTGTCCGGTTCGCGGGAATTCTCAGCTGATTGCCAGGAGCCGCCCGATCGGGTATCGAAGACCCGGAGGAGGCGGATGCGGGTGAGCGATCGGCGCAGCGCGGCGTGGTTCGGGGCGTCCGGCCGGGCGGGGATGATCCACCGGTCGTGGATGCGGTCCCAGGGCTTCGGCCCGGAGGTGTTCGACGGCCGCCCGGTGATCGGGATCGCGGTGAGCGCCTCCGAGCTCGCCCCGTGCAACGTCCATCTCGACCGCGTCGCCGAGGCGGTCAAGCGCGGAGTGTGGCAGGCCGGCGGCTTCCCGCTCGCGTTCCCCACGATGGCGACCGGCGAAACGCTCATGCGCCCCACCGCGATGCTCTACCGCAACCTGATGGCGATGGAGATCGAAGAGCTGATCCGGGCCAACCCGCTCGACGGCGTCGTCCTTCTTTCCGGCTGCGACAAGACGACCCCGGCGATGCTGATGGGCGCGGCGAGCGTCGACCTGCCCGCGGTGCTGGTCACCGGCGGCCCGATGCTGAACGGCAAGTTCCGCGGTGAGGACGTCGGCTCGGGCACGCACGTCTGGAAGTTCGAGGAAGAACGCAAAACCGGCCGGATGACCGAGGAAGAATGCTTCTTCGCCGAAGGCTGCATGGCCCGCTCGAACGGCCACTGCATGACCATGGGCACCGCCTCGACGATGGCCTGTCTCGCCGAAGCGCTCGGCATGCAGCTGCCCGGCTCGGCGACCTGGCCCGCGGTCGACGCGCGCCGCTTCGAGACCGCGCAGGCGGCCGGTCAGCGCATTGTCGCGATGGTGGAGGAGGACCTGCGGCCGTCGGCGATCCTGACCCGCGCGGCGTTCGAGAACGCGATCCGGGTCAACGCGGCGATCGGCGGGTCCACCAACGCGATCGTGCACCTTCTCGCGCTGGCCGGACGCGTTGGCGTCCCGCTGACGATGAGCGACTTCGACGAGCTGGTCCGGGCCGTGCCCACGTTGGTGAACCTGATGCCCTCCGGCCGTTTCCTCATGGAGGATGTTTGTCACTGAAATAGCGTTTGACCTGGGCATTGACAGCAAATTTCGCAGTGCCTAGGCCGCCAGGCCGTCAGCAGGCCGTCAAGCCGCCTGCGGGGGTTCCTGCGCCCGGGGGCGACCGCTGAAGAGGTCATGCACGGCGGCCCGCGCCCGGTCGTGGCTGGACGCCATCAAGTGCGTGTAGGTCTTCAACGTAAACGCCTCGTCGTGGTGGCCGAGGTAGGCCGCGAGTTCCTTGATACTCACTCCCCGGGCGAGCATCGCCGAGGCAAACAGGTGCCGGAGCGCGTGCATGCCGTCCTGGCGGTCCCGGTAGGACAGTCCGGCCGTCTTGAATGCTGGCCTCCACACGACATTACTAAAGGCCACTCGTTGGTAAAGTCCGCCATGCCGATTGACTACTAGCACGTTGATTGTCTCGAATTCCCGTCCATCTCGTTCGGCCCACGGAAGAGTAATGGACGTCGGTGGAAACCGCTCGGCATACGCGTCCAAATCGTACAAGAGTGATCGTGCTATCGGAATCTGTCGGACCTTGTGGCCTTTGGGTAGCTTGAATTTATTTACGCCGTTCACGGTTACCATTTGCCGATCGCAGTTGTATATCATTTCTTTCCGATCGACCTTGTCAAGGCTGAAAGCGAATGCTTCGCCTTGCCTGAGTCCGAGCCCTGCGCCGATTCCAGCGTATGGTTTGAAGCGCTCCGGAAGCACGCCTTCGACGGCCCATAGGCGTTCCTCGTCCCACGGTTGAACCTTGCGGTGCATCGCCTTTGGTGCCTGAATTGACTGGCTGCGACACGGATTCTTATCAAGTTCCTCATCGTCGACCGCTGCGTCGAGAATAGAGGAAACCAGGTAAAAGAGATCACGTTCGTACGAGCTGGCGATGTTCGGTTTTTGTTCGCGCAGCCAGCCCAGCCATTCTCGTATAACTGTTGGCGTCTTGAATGACTTGATTAACTTGTCGCCGAGATATGGGTAAATCAAGTTGTTCAGGCGCATATCTTGTATCGCGATGGTGCTTTCATCTTGAGAGCGCGTGGCCATCACTTTTTTGGCGTACTCGCGAAAGGTAATGTTTCCCTTATTTGGGTCGGTGTAGGTTCCTGCGTAAATATCGTTGGTTACCTTCGTGAGCCACTGTTTTGCTTCGGTTAGCTTTCCGTCCGGAAAGGACTTGCTCCGCTCCCGCTTGTCGGGGTCTTGCCAACGGACCTTGTACCGCAATCCCGTGCCGTGCAGCTCAGTCTTTTCCTGGACGGGTTTACCTTTGGCGTTGGTGATGACTTCGCTGGTATCGGGGTCTTTCTTGTCCCGATACCAGCGGTCTTGGATGTGTGCCATGCGTGGTGTTCCTTTCTGTGTGTTGCCGAAATTTTCAGGCGGCGGGCATGGTTTCGGGACCGGCTAGCCAGTCGCGGACTTCTGCCGGGTCGTATCGGACATGCTTGCCGAGGCGATGCCAGGGCGGGCCGTAGCTTTTGAGTCGCCAGTCTTTGAGCGTGTCCGCCGGGATGCCGAGGTAGGCGGAAAGGTCTTCGGGGCTCCACAGGCCCTCAACGCTGACCAGCCGCACACGCGGGTTGTTGCTCATGATTTGGTCTCCCCCTTCCCCGGTCAGGCCGCCAGCGCCGGAGTTGCCGAAGTTTCCGGCAGCTCAGGCGGTGGTGGTCCGGACGCGGCGAGCCGGGCCGCTTCGTATTCGGCTTTCCAGGTGAGGCGTTCGGCGATGGCGCGCATCACGAGCTGGTCCCGGGGCGGACAGTGCGGGTCGCCGGGCTCGACCTTGCGCCACGCCAGCTTGTCCGGATCAGGACGCGGTTTCTCGATCCCGACCGCCGCCAGGGCAGAGAGTACGAACCCCACGCGGTCGGCTTTGTGGTCGGCCACGGTCTTGCCCGACCACTTCCGCGACACCAGCACCCGACGCCCCGGCAGCCCGAGCGTGGTCCGCCGATGCGCACGCCCCCGGCAGTGCCCCGGAGTCGTCTTTCCGTTGGCCCCCTTGGGGTTGATGCCGTAGAGCAGCCACACCGGGCAGCGCGGCGAACACGGGGTGACCGCCAGCTCAGCGTGCAACCGGTCGTGGTGATCACGCTGCGCGGCAGTCTCGGCGTCGACCACTTCACCGGTGGACTTGGTGAGGTACTTGGTCAGGTAGCCGATGTGCCGTCCGGCTTCCTCGGTGCCGCCGAGGATTCCCTTGGAGTGCACCTGTTCGCCGAACCGCACGACGTGCGCCGGTTCCTCCACTTCGGACACCGCGTCATCCCATGCCGTCAACGGTTCCCGGGTTTCGGGGTCGACAAAGGAACGGACATCTGGGTCCCACAACGGTTTCCGGTCCCCGCCGTAGACCATGACGTCATGGGAGGGCCACCACACCTGGTGGTAGGTGGCTTCGGTGACCATGCGGATGACCTCGTGGGAGATGGCTCCGCGCAGCGCGGTATGGAGGTGGGGTGCGGCGCGTTTCTGGGGTTCCACGGTCGCGAAGTACTGCACCTCGTACCCGACGACCCGGCGGAGGTTCTGCCACCACCGGTCCACCAGCGCGGCGAAGTGCACCGCGTCCCGGGCTGCCCGCCGGTAGTCGTACGAGCTGGGGTCGACCGGCGAGCCGTCCGGACGGACACGGCCGTAGGTGTCGCAGGTGAGGGTGACGAACATCGACGGCCGGAACCGGCCCGCGAACTCCTTTCCCACGGTGGTTTTGGCGACCTTCTTGCGGGGCAGGTTCGGCGCGTCCTGCCGCCGACGCGTCGAGCGCTTCACCGCCTTCTTAGTGGGTGCGTCGAGGGCCGGGAGGCGGCCCGTCATGCCCGACTCCCGCAACTCGGCGTCCACGCTGGACACTTCGGCCCGCAGTTCCTCCGCTTCCGGCTCGTTCCCTGCCTCGACCGCGTCCCGGTAGTGCGCGGCCAAGTCCGCCCGGTAGGTCAGCAGCTCCCTTTGAGCCTCGCTCGGCTCCGCGCGCGTGATGACGGGTTCCTCGGCGAGGTGCCAGCCTTCCCGGCACTGGGCCTGCCGCAGGGCCTTGGCCTTGCGGGCACACGGCAGGCACACCGATTCCACCGTCGAGCCGCACGGCACCGGGACGTAGCGCAGCTCCCCGGTATCGGTGTCGGCCACTTCCATGGTGAAGGGCCGGACGCACACCCCGTGCTGTTCGGCCGTCGCCTTCACCACGTCGGCGGCAAGCGCACCGCGGATTTTCTCCCGCGATCCGCTTGCCGGCATTGGCTGACCAGCGGTTTCGTCATCAGCCGCGGAGCTGGACCATGCAGGCCCCGCAAGCGTGGCCGGCATTGGCTGACCAGCGTGTTCCTGTTCGGAGGTGGTCATCAGGCGACCTCCCCACCGGCACGTGCCCACTGCCGCAGCAGCCACACGGGCATGTCCTGGTCGGTGCGCGGGGGCAGGTCGGGGAAGGTGGCGGGGTCGAACCGCACCCCGCCGTAGACGCGGACAGGAACCCCGCACGGAGTGCGCCCGGTCAGCGACACCAGAACCCGTGTGCCGTCCCCGATACGCCGCAGGCTCGCCCGCGATCCGTCGAGAGTGGACGCCCACACGCTCAACCCGCGCGCTACGCCGGGCAGGTCGCAGGTGTCGAGCTGCACCCGGACCGGCCCGGACTCGGGGGTGACTTCCACCGAGCACGCCGGGGGCAGCGCGTGCGTGTCGAGGTGGTCACGGATCGCGTCGAGGAAGACCATCAGCCGGTTCATGCCGTCCCCCTTTCCTTGCTGTCACGGCGGTTCTGGGCGAGGTCGATCACCTGAGCCCCGCCGTTGGTGACGTAGTTCTCCAGCGCCTTCACCGTCGCGTCAGAGACCCACCCGGCGCGCACGCGCAGGGGTTCGCGGATGCCCTCTCCCCACACGTAGCCGACACCGGGCGTGTTCTCGGGGATGCGGTTGGCCCACGCCCCGCGCTCGTACGCGCCGTCGCCGAGCACCATGGACACCTGAGACTTGGACGTCACCCGCAGGCACACCCGCCGGGTGAACAGTTCCCGCACCGGGACGGTTTCCTTCGTCGGGTCCTGCACATAGCCGCGCACCGAGATCAGCGCCGCCCGACCTTGCGTGGTGAGCACCGAAATGTGTTCGGTGATCGCCTCTCGGGTCTTGCGGTCGGTGTAGCGCGTCAGCGCCGCCAGCTCGTCGAACTCCAGCAGCTCCAAGGGAAAGTCTTGCGAGAGCGGCACTTCCCGCGTCTGCCCGGCAAACGCCCGCTTGCGCCGTTCCAGCTCGTCCCGCAGCGCCTCCAGCACCTCCAGCGTTTCCGCGCCGGACACGGCGTAGCGGGAGAAGATCCCGCGCCCGTAGGCGAGTTCCATGCCCTTCGGGTCCACACCGGACACCCGCACCAGCCCCGACCGGATCGCCGGGGCAGCCGCGACCAGGGGCGACCACATGACCGAGTTCTTTCCCGCGCCGGACGCACCGGCCACGAGGGTGTGTGCGCCGCCGCCGAGCAGGGGCAGCCGCCAGGCCGTGCCGTACTCGGTGGAACCGGCGAACACCCGCCGCAGGTCCACAGCGGACGCCTCAGCGACCTCCGGCAGGGGGAGGCAGGACACGGCCGAGGCCAGCAGGTCCCGGCGCATGAAGTCCACCGAGACGACATCCGGCGAGATCTCCCGCACCTGCACCCGCGTGACCCGCCGCGCCGTCGCCAGCGCCCGGGCAGCCTCGCCGAAGTCCTCCGGGGTCTGCCCCGGCACCAGGCGCACGCGCACCTCGTCCCACGACGGGCCGGAACGGACGCGCAGCAGTTTCGGGAAGGCCACGCCCGCGTCACGCCGGGACTGTGCCACCGCTTCGCGCTTGCGACGGCGGGACACCAGGTTGACCGTCACGTCCACCGGGATCGCTTCGTCCCGCACGGTGAGGCCGCAGGCGTGCAGCCAGCCCGGGAGCTTGCGCCCGTAGACGGCCCAGCGCAGCCACCAGGCCCGCACCCACCGGCCGCACCACTGCTCGAACCCGACCCGCCAGCCCAGCCGCCACACGAGCGCCACCAGGCCGACAGAACCGGCCGTGATCGCCAGCGAGAGCCAGCCGAGCCAGTGCCACCACGCGCCCAAGGCGAGCAGCGCGAGGCAGGTGCGCCAGTGGGTGGCCAGTTGCCGAACAATCCAGCCGACCGCCCGCGCGAGGCCCCACAGGGCCAGGCCGATGACCGCCAGGGCGGCCAGGGTTTCCGCGATCGCGGCGAAAGCGCGGCCGAGTTTGGCCAGCACCCACACCAGCACCGCCAGGCCCGCGCCGCCGATCAGCACCGTTGCCGCGTTCATCGGGCACCACCGCCCTCGGGCCGTGCGCAGCTATCCGGAAACCGCAGGACCAGCGGCAACATGCCCTGGCACGAGGCGCACGCGGTTTCGCCCGGCAGCACCCGTGCAAACTTTTGGCATTTTTCGCAGCGCGTTCGGGTGACCCCGGTTGACGAGTGTTGTTGGTTGTCATTTATCTTTGTCATCGTTCACCACCAGTGGACAGCGCAGAACCGGTTCAGGTTTGCCGACATGAGGCCGGTTCTGCGTTTTTTATAGGGACAATTCCGGGCACGTGGGACGCGTTAGCCATAAGCACGCGTCCCACGTGCTTTTTCTGTATTCGATTGAAAATAATTCGCTCAGCGTGTCGCGGAGATCACCCTTGCCGGTCCGCTAGTCATAGTCGGAGACGTATTCCGGCCGCCGCGTGTACCGCTCGATCTTTCGCAGCTGCTGGCGGAACATCGCCCGTGCCTCGTACTCGTGCTCGGGGTCGGTCGCGGAGACGTTCTTGTACAGCTGCGCCACCAGGCGCATCCAGCCGATGAGCTCCGGAAGGTCTGCGCGCTCGCCCGGGTCAAGCCGTTTCGCTTCGTTGCGCGCGTCCTCCAGGGTCGTCACCGCGTCGACGTCCGTCATAACTCCTGCTCCCTCTGCTTGCGCTGTTTCCTCTTGTCCGCCCGCAGCGCGGCGCGGTAGTCCCACGGCCGCCGGAAATTCTCGGGACGCTGCCACAACGGATCCCACGTATCGCCGTGCCGCTTGAGCCTTTCCCGCTCGCGTTGATCGCGCATCGCCTGAATCAGAAACGGCCGACGACTGGACGGCGAGCCCCATGTCAGCCCGTCCGCTACCTGGACCAGCACCGGAATCGACGGCTGGTAAAGCCCTCTCTCGATTCTGTGCCACGTCGATACGGACAGGCTCGCATCCGCCGCAGCCTCCCGGCATTCCCGGCGCACCCGCGTCCGCCACAGGAACACCAACTCAGGCAAGCATTCCGGCGCTCCATTGCCGCCATGCCCCAGCCCTTTCAGCTCGTCCTCAAAGCTCTTGCAAGGCCACCGCGGCTCAAGCTGCCCCGTGTCCTCCACAGTCATCAGCAGCAGCGCGTACGGCGACGCTTCCAGCGCGTCCGCCAGCCCGGACACCATCGCCACCGACCTAAGAATCCGTTTCCCTGCCTCGATCTGGGCCAGCGCGGTCCGAGAGAACCCCGCCCGCATGGCGACGTCCTTCTGCAGCCAGTCCCGCTCCAGCCGACGCTCCCGCACGAACCGGGCCGCCGGGCCGACCTCTTCCTCCACTCCGTTCACCCCCTTCCGGGTTCTTTCCCGCGTCCGGCGTTTTCCAGCTCCGCGATTTTCATCTCTTCCATGAGCACGAAGCTCATCGCCTCGTGAAAATGCAGCCGGTCGATATCCGCTACCCGCATGTACATCCGCCGGTTCTCCCGCCGAAACCCCAACTCCTCCTCCGTCGACACTGCTCCCCTCGGGAACCGGTCCCGGACCCATTTATGCGCCTCCGTCAGCGTTCGGGGTTCTTCCGCCGGTTTCTTTGCGGTCACAACCTTCGGAGGCTGCTTCTGCCGCTCCGGCTCTTCGACCGCCACGGCACCGGATTCCTCGGCCGGAGCCTCGCCTTTCGTCCGCGCCGCCATCACCGACCACCCGAACCCGGGCCGTTCCGGCGACCACGCCCGGAACTCGGGCGCGAACTCGGCAGCCGATGCGGATTGATCAACTGGACCCGCTCCGCCGTCGCTTGCACTTTCGGGTCCGCCGGATTCCTGGCCAAATCTTCTGCCTGTTCCAGGAAATCTTGCACCGCCAGCGTCACCGCCGCGTGGATCCACCACGGCCACGCCTGCACCCTCTGTAACTCACGCCAGAGGTGCGCTACCGCTTCTGTCGCGTGGCCGAGCTGTGCACGCGCTTCGTTCGTGCTTTCCTGCTGTTCGACGTTGTATAGACCCGCGTACGCCTGGTACGCCGCAATCCACGCCCTTTCCAGCTCCTCCACCGAACGACGCCGCGCGACCACACTAAGCCGCCTTTGACTCGTCCGAATTGGACGACGCCGACGACCGCGACGACTTGGCCGCACCCGCCGAGCCCGAACCCGAACCCGACGCCACAGCCTTGAACCCCGTCGCCCGGAAGACGTACGTCTGGTACTTGAACTCTCCCTGTCCGCCGACACGCGGCTCCGCCGTCAGCCCTTCCAGCTCAATCGGCCGCATTCCCGGCAACGCCTCCGACGTCGTCGGCACCGGCTGGACATCCGCCAAAAACGTCAAGTCGAACGAAGCCCGCTTCGCCTTCTCCTCACCCGGATCCGTAACCGTGCACTTCCACTGCCGCTTGCCCGTCATCTCATCCACTCGTTGACGAGTCGGACGATTCGCCGCCCGGTCTTCCCGGGACTGAAATTCGTTGTCCGCCGACACCTCGCCGACCATCACCAAACCCTGAGGAAAAGCCTCCTCGAACGGAATGCTAAACCGGTGACCACGCTCAATAGCCATAATTAACCCTTAATGCTTTAATTTTTCCGGACTAAGATTATCTAGTGCTTGTTCTCTTCGTTTTCGCCGAACCATGAGGGTCCGGAACGGGTCATCAACGGATGTTCCAAGTCGTGCAAATCCCATTCGCGTGCTTGGTCTTCTAAAGCTTCTGCCGCTGTTTGTACCGCCGCCACGACCCACCACGGATCGACGTCCCGCCTAACAAGCCGCTTCCATGCGGCAGCAACTTCGCGGGAGACCGCGCAGTACTGCGCCACTACCTCATCAGAACGTGGGTTCTGGTCCATCTTCGTCGACATGTCCGCGTACTTTTTGTACAAGGATTGCCACACGGTAATGAGGTCACGTGACGGAGTCTGCGCGCCCATATCGATCACACCTCATCGCATCGAATCAAAAGGCGTGCATCTCCGTTGCCTCGTTTCACTTCTCACTCCTCTGCATCGTCTGCGCCGACTCTCGGCGACACCACCTACTATCGGCAGAGACCGCGTCTCGCGGTGCCGCTACAGCGCGCTCACGTCGTCTCGTGTCGTCCAGCTGGAGTCTCATGGTGTCTCTTCCTGCCGGGTGATGTCTGGTACGCTGGGGTCCATGAGCGGCATCGACGGCGACCAAGGGGCAGCAGGCGGCGACACGTCCACCGTCCTGAAAAAGCTGCTCAGAAAGCGTCATCTTCACAGCTATTCGGCTTTCCGTGACGAGTACAAACGGGTCGTTAAGAAAGCGGAAATACCGAATGCATTCCCGCCAGCCAAGGCGCAGTTCTATCGTTGGCTGTCTGGTGACATTAAGACATTGCCTCACTCTGGACACTGTCGCGTCCTCGAAGAAATGTTGCCCGGATGGGCTGTCGACGATCTATTTAAAGCTGATTTTAAAAAGCGTGTCAGCTTTGTTCCGGAAGATTACGCAGAAATCCGCGAACCAGGGGACGAAAATACGCAGGAAAGTGGCCGCGGAGCAAATGAAGAAGCGCGTTCCGTTGAATCTGATTCTGTAATTCGTGTTCAACTACAGAATGACGATTCGTTCGCCTCTCGTGCGGCCAATCCTGAAGTGGTCGCATTTCCCGCAACTACCGAGAGCGGGGACGTGGTGACCGTCGAGATCCCAAGGCGAACATTTGTTGATGGGTCCATGGGTGTGCTTTCCGGCGCGGGATTCCTTGCTGGCAATTCCAACTTAACCGAAGATTCTTTTTCCGCCGAGGCCGACGCTCAAGCTTCCAGCATTATTGAATCTGGAATAAACCCCGTTGCACACTTCCAACGAATGAAGTCAGTGCTAACGGATAGCGATAACTTGTTCGGCCCGCATCAAGCGATGCTTACCGTGCGCCAGCAAATTGCAACGATAAAGTCTTTGCGGAACAAATGGCGTGGAGATAATTACCATGAGTTGGTGGCAGTCCAAACGCAGTTTGCGGACCTTCTAGGTTGGCTTCATCAGGACACCGGGAAGTATAGCGAGGCGGCTTACTGGGTTGCCAAGTCCCTGGAATGGGCACATGACGCCCGCGAACCTGAAACGGTAGCTTTCGTCCTCGCTCGCCGCAGTCAACTTTCTGCGGACTTGCACGACACCGCAGAAGCCATTGACTCTGCCGAAGCAGCGTTTTCCATGGCGAAAACTCCGCGCGTAAGCGCAATTGCGGCCACTTTTGCCGCGCATGGTTATGCGCTTCGCGGCAATGCGGAAGAAAGTGACCGACTTTACGAGACAGCCAAGTCCAAGCTTGAGCAAATCCCCAGCGTTTCAGAAGATAAATACGGATTGTTTTTCACTTCCGAGTATCTCCTAGTTTATGAAGGGAACAGCCTCGCAGCACTTGACCGTTACGATCAGGCCGCCGAGAAGTTCCGGGTAGCACTGGGCAATCTCCCCTCGACATACCGTCGAGACCGAGGCGTTTACCTTGCCTGGCAAGCGATGGCGAAGGCTGGAGCCAGCGAGCCGGACGCGGCCAGCGAGATCGGAATGTCTGCCCTAAAAATTGCCCGAGAAACTAAATCGTCGCGCATTCTGCATTACCTTGCCCAGTTAAACGAAAAACTAGAACGTTGGCCGAGTGCAAACAGTGTTAAGAAATTCAGGGCCGCCCTAAGTGACTCTACGCCGGAATAATCAATCACTCTACCAAAGGTTATGGTAAATATGGCTATGAATGACGATGCTTGGATGCAGAAGGCTGTAGAGCTTTCGTGGAAGTGTCCTCCGACAGAGAGCGCCTTCGCGGTCGGAGCGGTGATTGTCGATGCTGATGGAAACGAGATCGCCACAGGTTACTCACGTGAGACCGATTCGAAGGTTCACGCGGAGGAGGCAGCCTTAGCAAAGCTGGCCGACGATGATCCACGGTTGCCCGGCTCGACCATCTACAGCACGTTGGAACCGTGCTCACAGCGTGCGTCCCGGCCGACACCATGCGCTCAGCTTGTCATCCGGTCCGGTATTAAACGTTGCGTTATCGCCTGGCGCGAGCCGGATAAGTTCGTGACAGGCGTGGTCGGCGTCGAGCTGATGCAGGAGGCTGGGATTGAGGTTGTCGAGCTTCCCGCCTTCGCGGAGGCAGCGCTGGAACCGAATAAGCACCTGAACTTGGGCGGCGCGTAGTACCACCGCCATCGCCGACCACGACCAGCTTGTTCGGCGTCCTTCCCATCGGCCACCCGTTGAGCCCGGCGTTCAGCCGCCGCCCGACGGGTGGCCGTTTCCGTGTTAGCTGCCGAATTTGGCTCTATGGGATCAAGGCGCGCCGGCTGGGGGGGGGGGGAAACGGGGACCCCCCATCAGGAGGAAACCCCCCGTTTGTTTGGG
>NZ_JBVJOE010000007.1:417285-422788 GCF_055583325.1 Amycolatopsis sp. NPDC104775 | reverse complement strand
TCCACGTGCTTTTTTTTTTTTTTTTTTTTCCCCCTCCCCCCCCCCCCCGCCCCCCCCCCCCCCCCCCCCCCCCCCCCCCGCAACCGGTCACCTCGCGTACGGCGAGACTCGCCGGTTGGCTGGGCGGGCCTCCGCTGGCGCTCCGGCCGGCCCGCCCGGCGAGCCCGCCGCAGACTCGCCCCGGGTGCGCACGCCGCCGCAGGCGACGCCCACGCCCCATGACCCGCGTCGACCAGCACACCGAACGCCGAGCCCGCCGTGTCCCGGCGGTAGCCGCGCTCACCTCCGGCGCTGGGCCGTCCTTCTCGCGCCCGATTCTCGAATGCCGCGCCGACAGCCTCAAGGGCGCCTGCGGCGTCGCTGCGCGATGAGCGAAGCTCACCCTTGACCCCGCCAGCACGGCACTCACGATGGCAAGGGCGAGAACGACGGACAGGAAAGCCCAGCGCCTCCCCGCTCACGCAGCCCTGCTACCGGCACGGCTGGTAGGCCACGATCAACGAGCCTTCCCCCTGTTGCTGTTGCAGGGTCAAGCGCCCGAGCTGAGGGCCAGCGTCAGGATGCGGGGTGTCGTCGGTGATCGCGTCGAACGTCAGATGGCACGCGTCCACCACCGTTCCGGCCGGGCCTCGCTGCACGGCCTGCCCCGGTAGCCACACATTGTTGGCGTAGTCGTGGGCGTCCGTGACCCTCGCGGCCAGCGCCCGCACCGCCGCCGGACAGTCCGCAACCCCCAGACTCCCCGCCAGCTCGGCTCGCGCAGGCGGGGCGAAAACGAAGCACGCCGAGGCCACCGCGTCCGGCGTCGGGTAGGCGATCTTCTCCACCAGGAAGTTCACCATACTGCCCGGCGTGCGAGGCAGAATCCGCGCGACCGAGGTCTGATGCTGCTGGTCCAAGGCGGCTTGCTCCTGCCGTTCCTGCTCAGCCGCGGTGACCCCCAACATGACCGCTCCACCCACGACCATGGCCACGCCGACCCCTAGCGCCACCAGGGTTTGCGCGCGCCGTTCCCGCAGCCTCAACACCGCCGCAGCCGTCACCGCCGCCCCCAGCAGCACCACGCCCGCCAGCAGCAGCCACCACCACGGATTCACGTAGACCAGCAGCAGCCACACCGCGACCACCGCCAGGCACACCGCCAACGTCCACGCCAGACCGGCCCGCCGAGCCGCCCCCGTCAGACCCAGCACCAGGAGCACGCCCACCGCACCCAGCCACGGCCACGCCTGCCAGCCCGACAGCCACCACGCCACCAACGTCAGCGCCGACACCGCCCCCAGCACCGGCCACCGCAGCCCCCGCGCCACCAGCGCCCACCGCCGCTCACGAGCCGCCGACCGCTCCCCGTACGCCGCTATCCGGTCGAAAAACGATCCTCCACCCATACGACCAGCGTGCGCCCGAATGCCCACCGACACCAACCGAGGCGGGCCACGTCAGCAAGGGTCCGGACTGACGTGACCCGCACACCCACTAGAACACGACACCGACACTCCGACCAGGGACTAAAGCCCTCACCAGACCGCACAACCGGCCACCAGCCAGGCCGTCACCAGGCCGTCAGACGTTCGGATTCGACCAGCCCCAACCGGACCCAACCCGACCATCAGCGCAGGTCAGGGGCGCACCGGCGTGTCAATGCGCTGTTCAGTTCGCTTAACTATCAAAAGGAAGATTTCTGTTACGCCGGGGGAGTTCCCGTGGTGCTGACGAGGCTCGCCGAAGCCGGGCTTCTCCGCCCCGACGTCCGCACAGTCACCGGCGAGCCCAAGGAAACCGCCGAGTGCTGGAACGACGAAGTGATCACCACGGTCGAGGCGCCGTTCCAGCCGCCCGGCACCGGAACCGCTGTGCTCACCGGGAATCTCGCGCCGGAAGGCGCGGTGCTGAAACAATCCGCCGCGACGCCGGAGCTGCTTGCCCACACCGGCCCGGCGCTGGTCTTCGACACCGCGGAGGACTACCACCGCGTCGCCGACGATCCGGACCTGCCGGTCACCCCCGACACCGTCCTGGTGATCCGCGGCGCGGGGCCGAAGGGCTACCCCGGCATGCCGGAGGTGGCGAACGTCCCGGTGCCGAAGAAACTGCTCGACCAGGGGATCACCGACGTGGTGCGGATCTGCGACGGCCGGATGTCCGGCACCGGCTACGGCACGGTGGTGCTGCACGTGAGCCCGGAATCGGCGGTCGGCGGCCCGCTCGCGCTCGTCCGCACCGGCGACCGGATCACCCTCGACACCCCCGGACGCCAGTTGACCCTGCACGTTCCGGACGAGGAGCTCGCCGCTCGCCGCGCAGCTTGGACGCCGCCGGAAAGCCCGTACCGCAGCGGATACACCTGGCTCTACCGCGAGCACGTCACCCAGGCCCACCTCGGCGCGGACTTCGATTTCCTGCACGGCTCCCGCGGTTCGGCCGTGCCGAGGGATTCGCACTGATGCGCCGCCTCGCGAAAACCGCCGCGGGCTGGCAGGTCACCGACGGCGAGTCCACCGGCACGCTCCCGCCGGGAACGACGCTCGGCTCTCTGTTGTCGTTGTCCGCCGACGAATTCGCCGAAGCATTGGCGATCGGGCTGACACCAGGAAAACCGGACGAATTGCGAGCGCCGGTCGACGACGACACCGAGGTGTGGGCCGCCGGAGTCACCTACGAGGTGTCGCGCGAGGCGCGGATGGAGGAAAGCGGCGACGCCGACGTCTACGCCCGCGTCTACGAGGCAGAGCGGCCGGAGCTGTTCTCCAAAAGCGTCGGACATCGCGTGCGCGGTCCGGACGAGCCGATCGGTATCCGGGAAGATTCCGTTTGGGACGTGCCGGAACCCGAATTGGCGTTGGTGTGCAACGCGAACGGGGAGATCGTCGGCTACACGATCGTCAACGACGTGAGCTCGCGCAGCATCGAAGGCGAGAACCCGCTGTACCTGCCGCAAGCCAAGATGTACCGCGGCTCGTGCGCGGCGGGGCCGTGGATCGTGCCCGCGAACGAGATCCCGGACCCGTACGCGCTCGGCATCACCGTGACGATCCACCGGGCTGGCGAACTGCTGTGGGCAGGGGAGACGTCCACCGCGCGGCTGCACCGCCGGTTCGCGGATCTGGTGTCGTGGCTCTATCGCGGCGACGTTTTCCCGCGCGGCGCCGTCCTGGCCACCGGGACATCCGCTGTTCCCGGCCCGGACGTCACTCTCGAGGCAGACGACGAGGTCACCATCGTGATCGAGGGCGTCGGCACCCTCCGGAACCCGGTCCGCCGCGGCCGCTCCGCCTGACCTCCTCTTGACGCGGCCGCGCGCGTTCGGCTATTCAATCTCAGTTCACATATCTGTAGAATATTCATATTCTTGAACGGAGTTGCAGTGCTGCCTCCCTTCCGGTCTTCCCGTCCGCGTCGTCTCGCGGCGGTTCTCGCGACGGTCGCGGGACTGCTCGCGTCCACCGCCGGAGCGGCGACCGCCGCGCCCGCGCCGAGGTCGTGCTCGTTCGTCTGCGTGCCGGACACCGTCGTGCTCGACGGAGTGCACCTGGCAGGCAACAAAATCGGCTTGATGGCCGGGAATCCGACGCTGCGCACGGCCCTGTCCAACCTGCTGACGCAGGCCGACGCCGCGCTGACGAAGGGGCCGTGGACGGTCGTCGACAAGGAGCGCGTCCCGCCGAGCGGCGACAAGCACGACTACCTGAGCCTCGCCCCGTACTACTGGCCCAGCCAGCCGAAAACGCCGGAAAACCCGCAGGGCTGCCCGTACGTCGACCGTGACGGCGAGGTCAACCCCGAGATGAAGAACGTGCCGGACAAGGCCGAGCGGCTCGTCGCGTTCAACTCGATCTACCAGCTTTCGCTCGCCTGGTACTACACCGGCAAGGCCGAGTACGCCCAGCGCGCCGCGCTCGACCTGCGCACCTGGTTCCTCGACGCGGCCACCAAGATGAACCCGAACCTGAACTTCGCGCAGGGCATCCCGTGCAAGACCGACGGGCGGGGGATCGGCATCATCGAGTTCTCCTACACCTTCACCCAGGTCCTCGACGCCGCGCGGATCCTGGAAGCGGGCGCGCCCGGCTGGACGAAAGCCGACGGCAAGGCGTTCCGCGGCTGGTCGTCGGACTTCCTGACCTGGTTGCGCACCAGCAAGAACGGCACCGACGAGGCCAAGGCGACCAACAACCACGGCACCTTCTACGACCTGCTCACCGCGGCGACCGCGAGCTACGTCGGGCAGCGCGACCTCGCCCGCCAGATCGTCCGCGACTCCGGCAAGGCCCGCATCGACCACCAGATCGCCGCGGACGGCGGCCAGCCCGAGGAATCCACCCGGACCCGGACGTACCACTACCACACGTTCAACCTCGTCGCGCTGACTCGCCTCGCGCAGCTGGGCCGGCACCTGGGCGTCGACCTGTGGTCGTACCGGAATCCCCAGGGCGGCAGCATTTTCGCCGCCGTCGACCATCTGCTCCCGGCCGCGACCGGCGCCGCGCCCTGGCCGTTGCCGGACATCCATTTCATCCAGTACGCGGCGCTCGACAGCGTCCACGCCGCGGCGGACGCGGGCGACTGGAAAGCCCGGGCCGCGGTCGGCCGCATCCCGGCTCCGCCCGGCGGGGACCTGTTCCCGGTGCGCCCGGCGGCCGAGCAGTTGGACGACGTTTCCACCACCTGACCCCGTTTTTCACCCGGACGCGGCATCCGCCGCGTCCGGGTTTCCGGCGGTGGGCGTGGAACGATTCAGAAGGATCGATTCGCCGGAACGGGAAAGGGAAACGCCGTGATCAAGACCAGCCGGGGCACCGGCTCCGGGGCCCGGCGGGTGACGTTCGTGCTGCCGCTCGACGCCCCGCCCGGCCCGGTGAGCGTGGTCGGCGACTTCAACGACTGGCAGCCCGGCCGCCACGAACTCCGCAAACGCTCGAACGGCACGCGCTCGGCCGCGGTGGAGGTCCCGCCGGGCGCGCGGCTGCGCTTCCGCTACCTGGCCGAAGGCGGCCGCTGGCTGGACGACCCGGACGCCCCGGCCCGCGACGGGCACGACTGCCTGTACATCGCGGACTGACCCAGCCCGCCCCGCCCGGCGAGACGCGGGCGGTCGCGGTGGGAAGCGGCTTGGTTTCGTGGGCGGTCGCGGTGGGAAGCGGCTTGGTTTCGCGGGCGGTCGCGGTGGGAAGCGGCTTGGTTTCGTGGGCGGTTGCGGCGGAAAGCGGCTTGGTTTCGCGGGAGGGGCGGGGAATCGCGCCCTGTTCGGCGAACGGCAGAGGTTGCTTCGGGTGCCCGCGGTTCCTCGCTGCCGGACAAGGCTTCCGGCAGTGAATGCTCGCCCGAAACGACGCTGCGCACCGACGAGTGGCGGTGCCGCGTGCAGCAGGCGAACGGCATGGCTCGTGGGTGGTTGTGGGGGGTTGGGGGGGGGGTGCCCGGAGGGAAAAACCCCAAAAACCCCAAAACGCCCCCGAAAAGGAGGGGCGGGGGGGGGGCCCTCCCTTCTGTTCTCTTTGTTTCT
>NZ_JBVJOE010000007.1:345826-417275 GCF_055583325.1 Amycolatopsis sp. NPDC104775 | reverse complement strand
GTTCGCGCCGGTTCTAACCGGCGCGAACACTCACAACGCCCGAGCAGCGCCCCGGAGAGGCTGGTCCGGTGGCGACTCCTCGCTTGCGGTCTCGTGAGTGCTCATGCCGGTTAGAACCGGCATGAGCGCTCACGAGACCTGAGTCGCCCATCACCCCGCCCTAGTTTTGGAGCACGCGCTCCATTACCCTCGGGTCCATGCCCCGCCCCCGGATCCACGACCCCGAGCTGATTCTCGACGTCGCCGAGCGCCTCATCGCCGACGCTGGCCCCGAGGCGCTCACCGTCCGGCGGCTCGCGCAGGAAGCGGGCGTCCCGAACAGCACGATCTACCACTCCTTCACCAACCTCCCCGCCCTGATCGGCCGGACCTGGCTGCGCGCCGCCACCTTCTTCCTCGACGAACAAGAACGGCTGATCGACGAGGCGTCCGGCCCGGTCGAAGCAGTAGTCGCGGCAGCCGGCACCTCCGCCGTCGTCGCCGACGCCCGCCCCGACGCCGCGCGCATGATGATCACCGTCCCGTCGCACCGAGTCCTGGGTCCGCAGCTTCCCGACGACGTAGCGGAAGCCTTGCACGCCTTGGACAAACGCCTCGTCCATCTCCTGGTCCGCCTCGCCCGTCAGCTCTGGAACCGCGGCGACGGCCAGGCGGTCGAGGTCATCACCGCCTGCGTCGTGGACCTCCCGACCGCCCTGCTCCGCCGCGAACTCGCCACCGGACCGGCCAGTGCGGACAGTCGCGCCCGGCTCGCCGCGGCAGTCCGCGCGATCCTCGCCCTCGAACCGCCCAAGAAGTCCAGAAAGGACTGAGATGCCCACTCTCACCACCACCGGCGCCGTCCACGTGCTCGACTTCGGCGCCGACGAAAACCGTTTCGCCCCATCGTGGCTGGAAGAAGTCCACGCTCATCTCGACACCGTCACCGCGGGCAAAGAACCCGCCGCGCTCGTCACGATCGGCAGCGGCAAGTACTACTCGAACGGCCTCGACCTCGACTGGCTCACCAGCCACCCCGACGACGCCGGGAAGTACGTCGCCAGCATCCACGAACTCTTCGCCCGCGTGCTCGCGCTTCCGGTCCCGACCATCGCCGCGGTCAACGGGCACGCCTTCGGCGGCGGCGCGATGCTCGCGATGGCGCACGATTTCCGCATCATGCGCGAGGATCGCGGCTACTTCTGCTTTCCCGAAGCCGACCTCAACCTCCCGTTCACCCCGGGCATGGCCGCGCTCGTCCAAGGGAAGCTCACCCCGGCCGCCGCGGTCGCGTCGATGACCACCGGGAGCCGCTTCGGCGGTCCGCAAGCGAAAGCGCTCGGCCTGGTCGACGCGACGGCCGCGCTGGACGACCTGCGCACGGCGGCGATCGAACGAGTCGCGCCGCTGGCGGGAAAGGACCGAGGCACGCTCGGCGCGATCAAGTCCACTATGTTCGGTCCGGCGCTGACCGCGTTGCGGGAGGCGGGAAACTGATCGGGTAGGCTCGCATACACGCGGCGGTGGGGCTCGCCGTTCCGGGAATCGCCCGGGCAACCGCGGCCGAGGCCGCCAACAGTCCCTACTCGAACGGTGACCCCGGTGTCCGTGGAGTAGGAGAAGACCGTGCCCGAGAAGACTGTGCCCGAAGAACCTCTCGACCCCGACGTCGACCTCCGCGATCCAGCACAGCAACGCGAACTCGTCCGGCACCACGTGTCGGTGCTCGGCGTGATCGCGCTCGGCGGCGGGCTCGGCGCACTGGCCCGCTACGGTCTCGCCCAAGCCCTGCCCACCGGCACGAACGGCTTCCCCTGGGCGACGTTCTGGACCAACGTCGCCGGGTGTTTCCTCATCGGCGTGCTCATGGTCTTGGTGACCGAGGCGTGGTCGGCGCACCGGCTGGTGCGGCCGTTCCTCGGCGTCGGCGTGCTGGGCGGCTTCACCACTTTCTCCACGTACGCGGTCGAAGCGCGCAACTTGCTCCAGCCCGACACCGTGCCGCTCGCCTTCGCCTACCTCGGCGGAACGCTCGCCGCCGCGCTGCTCGCCGTCCTGCTGGGACACGCGATCACCCGCAAGCTGGTCCCGGTGAAGGTGGCTGTCCGATGACCGTCCTCCTCGTTTTCCTCGGAGCCGCGGTCGGAGCGCCGATGCGGTACCTGACCGACCGGGCCGTCCAGTCCCGGCACCAGAGCCTGTTCCCGTGGGGCACGTTCACCGTCAACCTGGTCGGCTGCGTCCTGCTCGGCGGCCTCGCCGGCGCCGGGACCGCGCTGCCCGCGGCGGTCTATTCGCTGCTCGGCACCGGCTTCTGCGGCGCGCTGACGACGTACAGCACATTCAGCTACGAAACCGTCCGGCTGGTCGAACGCCAGTCATACTTCGCCGCGGCGGCGAACGTGGTCGTCAGCATCGCGGCAGGCGTCGGCGCGGCAGCGTTCGCATACGAGGCTGTCCACGCCTTGGTCGGGTAAGAGTGCGCTTCGCACACTCGGGCCGCCCAGGCTGTGCGGATCGCACGGTGACCTCGCCGGAGCTGCTGCTTACGGTGCTGGGAACCCGTTCCCCTCCAGGATGAGGAGGTCGCCATGGCCTCGGCTGTCGGTGTCGACGATTACGCGCTGACCAGGGTGCCCGATTCCGCCCGCTACTCGTGGTGGTCGGTCGCCGTGCAGCGGTTCGGCCAGGTTTCCGCGCTGTCGCAGTTCCTGCTCGGCGCCACGATCGGCTTCGGGATGAGCTTCGGGAACGCCGTGCTCGCGTTCACGCTCGGCTCGGTCATCCTCGAACTGATCACGATCCTCGTCGGCGTGATCGGCGTCCGCGAGGGCCTGACCACCTCGATGATCGCGCGCTGGACCGGCTTCGGCCGCGGCGGTTCGGCGCTCATCGGGCTGGCCATCGGGATCAGCCTGATCGGCTGGTTCGGCATCCAGTCCGCGGTGTCCGCCCAAGGCCTCGCCGCGCTGGTCGGCGGCCTGCCGGAATGGGGCTGGGCGCTGGTGTTCGGCCTGGCGGTGACCGCGATCGTGGTCCGCGGCTTTCACTCGATGGCGTGGACGGCCTACCTGATGGTGCCCGCGTTCCTGATCCTGGTCGGCTGGTCGGTGGTCTCCGAGCTGACCCGGCACGACCTCGGCTCGCTCGTGGCGTCCGCGCCGCCGGGCCCGCCGCTGTCCCTGCTGCAGGGCACCACGCTGGTCGCCGGCGGGTTCATCGTCGGCGCGGTGATCACGCCGGACATGACCCGGTTCAACCGCACCACCGGCGACGTCGTCAAGCAGACCCTCGTCGGCGTCACGCTCGGCGAGTACGTGATCGGCCTGGCCGGCGTGCTGCTCGCGCACGCGGTCGGCACGGCGCAGATCACCACGATCGTCACGTCGTCGGTCGGCTGGGTCGGGCTGCTGATCGTCATCGCGGGCACGATGAAGATCAACGACTGGAACCTGTACTCGTCCGGCCTCGGCGTCGTGAACTTCATCGGCACCGTGTCCGGGAAGCGGGCGCACCGCGGCCTGGTCACCGCCGTGCTCGGGCTGGTGGGCAGCGTGCTCGCCGCGGCCGGGATCCTGTCGAAGTTCACCGATTTCCTGACCGTGCTCGGGGTCGCGTTCCCGCCCATCGCCGGGATCATGGTGGCCGAGTACTTCGTGGTGAAGCAGTGGCGCGGCGCCCTGGACGCCGCCCGCGCTCGCGGCTCGGTGCCCGCCGACGCCCCGGTGTGGGTGCCCGCGACGATCGTCGTCTGGATCGCCGCCGCGGTGTTCGGCGAGTTCGTCGACTGGGGGCTGCCCAGCATCAACTCGCTCGTCGTCGCTTTCGTTCTGTATGTGGCCGCCGGGAAGCTCGGCCTGGTCCGCGGGGTCGGCACGAGCGCCACCGCGGACGCCGAACCGGCTCCGGCCGCCTGATTTCCCCGACCTGGAAGGAGTTTCCGTGCGCATCGGCATCGACGTCGGCGGCACCAACACCGACGCGGTCCTGCTGGACGGCCGCGAGGTGCTCGCCTCGATCAAGACCAGCACCACCGAGGACGTCACCTCGGGCATCGTCGCCGCGATCGACGGGCTGCAGCGGCAGCGGGCGTTCGACCCGGCCGCGGTGCGGGCGGTGATGATCGGCACCACGCACTTCATCAACGCTCTCGTCGAGGCGCACCGGCTGGCCCCGACCGCGGCGGTGCGGCTCAGTCTGCCCGCGGGCGCGTCGCTGCCGCCGATGGTGGACTGGCCGCAGCGGCTGGTCGACGCGGTGTCCGGGCGCAGCTACCTGGTGCACGGCGGCCACGAATTCGACGGCAGGCACATCGCTGAACTGGATGAGAGCGAGCTGCGCAAGGCCGCCGAAGACATGGGCGCGGCCGGGGTCCGCAGTGTCGCGATCACCTCGGTGTTCTCGCCGGTTAACGCGGAGTTCGAGGCGCGGGCGGCGGAGATCATCTCCTCGCAGCTGCCGGACGTCGCGATCTCGCTGTCCCACGAGATCGGCCGGATCGGCTTGCTGGAGCGGGAAAACGCGACGGTCATCAACGCCGCGCTGCGCGAGCTGGCGGCGCACATCGTGGACGGTCTGGCCGCGTCGGTGACCGGCGCGGGCATCACCGCTCCGCTGTATCTGAGCCAGAACGACGGCACGCTGATGGACGTCGACTTCGCCCGCCGCTATCCGGTGGCGACCTTCGCGTCCGGACCGACGAACTCGATGCGCGGCGCGGCGGTGCTGTCCGGTTTGGACACCTGCGCGGTGGTCGACGTCGGCGGCACCACGAGCGACGTCGGCGTGCTGCGGCAGGGTTTCCCGCGCGAGGCGACCACGGACGTGAGCGTCGCCGGGATCCGCACGAACTTCCGGATGCCGGACGTCCTTTCCATCGGCATCGGCGGCGGCAGCCGGGTCCGCGGCGACGCGTCGGGCGTGACCGTCGGACCGGATTCCGTCGGCTACGAGCTGACCTCGAAGGCGCTCGTGTTCGGCGGAGACACCTTGACCGCCACGGACATCGCGGTCGCCGCCGGACGGGCCGAGATCGGCGACCCGTCGCTGGTCGCGCACCTCGACCGGGATTTCGTGAAGGCGGCGCTGGACCGGATCGCCGCGGACGTTTCCGACGTCGTGGACCGGATGCGCACCTCGTCCGAGCCGCTCCCGGTGGTCGCCGTCGGCGGCGGTTCGGTGCTGCTGCCGGACGAGCTGGCCGGGTCCGGCGAGGTTCGCAGGCCGGACCATTACGCGGTGGCCAACGCGATCGGCGCGGCCATCGCGCAGATCGGCGGCGAGGTCGACCGGGTGTACGTGGTCGAGCCCGGCCGCCGGGAAGCCGTGGTGGACGAGGCGAAGCAGGAAGCCGTCGACCGCGCGGTGGCGGCCGGGGCAAGCCCGGCGTCCGTCGGCATCGTCGACTTCGACGAGGTGCCGATCCCGTACCTGCCCGGCAACGCCACCCGGATCCGGGTCAAGGCGGTCGGCGATTTGCAGCTGGGGGCGTGAACGATGGCTGAGATCACTGAGCACGATCTGGACGACATCGCGCGCGGCGCGGCGATTCTCGGCACCGGCGGCGGGGGAGACCCGTACATCGGACGGCTGCTGGCGCACTCCGCGGTCCGCGAGCACGGTTCGGTTCCGCTGGTGGCACTGTCCGAATTGGACGACGACGCCGTGGTGCTGCCGGTCGCGATGATGGGTGCGCCGACGGTGATGGTGGAGAAACTGCCGTCCGCCGAACAGGTCGGCCTCGCCGCCCGGACGCTGGCCACCTACCTGGGCAAAGAACTCACCCACATCGCGTGCGCCGAAGCGGGCGGCGTGAACTCGCTGATCCCGGTTGTCGCGGCGGCTCAGCTGGGTCTGCCGCTCGTGGACGCGGACGGCATGGGCCGGGCGTTTCCGGAGCTGCAGATGGTTTTGCCGACCCTGTACGGAATCCGCGCGACCCCGATGTCCATCGCGGACGAGAAGGGCAACCGCGGCGTACTGGACACTGTGGACAATCACTGGGCGGAGCGGCTGGCCCGGTCTGCGACCATCGACATGGGCTGCTCGGCGATGATCAGCAACTACGCGATGTCCGGCGCGCAAGCGCGGGAAGCGATGGTGCCGGGCACGCTCACCCTTTGCGCGGAACTCGGCGCGCTCGTGCGGCAGGCCCGCGAGGCGCACGGAAACCCGGTGGATCGCGTCGTGGCACGGCTGCGCGGCCGGACGCTGTTCAGCGGCAAAGTCGTGGACGTCGCCCGCCGCACGGTCACCGGGTTCGCCCGCGGCGAGGCCCGGTTGTCCGGAATGGACGGTGACACCGGGGCCGAAATGCTGCTGCGGTTCCAGAACGAGCACCTGGTGGCCGAAGTGGACGGTGAGGTGCGTGCTTCGGTGCCGGACCTCATCTGCACCCTGGACCGCGAGTCCGGCGAGGCCGTCACGACCGAGGGCTTGCGCTACGGCCAGCGAGTGACGGTGATCGCCGCCCCGGCGGACCCGCGCTGGCACACCCCGGAAGGCATCGCGCTGGCCGGTCCACGGTACTTCGGCTACGACCTGGACCCGATCGGGGTAGTCGGATGAGCTGGGTCCTGACCGAAGACCACCTCGAAGACCTCGCCCGCGGCGCGGCCGTCCTCGGCACCGGTGGCGGCGGCGATCCGTACGTCGGGCGGCTGCTGGTCCGCGAGGCGATCCGTGAATACGGACCGGTCACCGTGCTCGATCCGGACGACCTCGACGACGACGCCCTCGTGATCCCGACCGCGCAAATGGGCGCCCCGACCGTCGTGCACGAAAAGCTCCCGAACGGCACAGAACCGGAACTTGCCTTGCGGGCGCTGGAAAAACACCTCGGCGCGAAGGCCGACGCGACCATGCCGATCGAATGCGGCGGCATCAACTCGATGATCCCGCTGGTCGTCGGCGCGCGGCTCGGGCTGCCGGTGGTCGACGCCGACGGCATGGGCCGGGCGTTCCCGGAGCTGCAGATGGAGACCTTCGGCGTGTACGGCGTCCCCGGTTCGCCGATGGGGATCGCGGGGGAGCGCGGCGAAACCACGGTGATCGACACCGGTGCGGACAACCGCCGGATGGAATGGCTCGCGCGCGGGATCACCATCCGGCTCGGCGGTGTCGCGCATATCGCCGAGTACTCGATGAGCGGCGCGGACGTGAAACGCACCGCGGTGCCTCGGACGCTTTCGCTCGCGCTGAGCGTCGGCCGGGCGATTCGCCTTGCCCGTCAGGAAAACGCCGATCCGGTGGCCGCCTTGGCGACCGCGCTCAGCGACACGTTGTACTCGCATCTGCGCGTGTTGTTCCGCGGCAAAGTGTCCGATGTGGAACGCCGGACCGAGGAAGGATTCGCCCGCGGCCGCGCCGCGGTGGTGTCCTTCGACGGCGAACACAAGCTGGAAATCCTGTTCCAGAACGAAAACCTGGTCGCGCTCGTCGACGGCGCCGTGCGCTGTCTCGTGCCGGACCTGGTCTGCGTGCTGGAGGCGGAATCCGCCGAGCCGATCACCACCGAAACGCTGCGCTACGGCCAGCGGGTCACCGTGGTCGGGATCTCGACGCCGCCGCTCATGCGCACCCCGGAAGCGCTGGCCACGTTCGGCCCGGCGGCGTTCGGGCTGGCGCACGATTTCGTCCCCGTGGAGGTGGCTTCGTGACTTCGCTCGACGGCCGGGTGGTCGTGGTGCTCGGCGGCGGTTCCGGGATCGGCCTGGAGGTCGCCCGGCGCGCGACGGCGGCGGGCGCGCTCGTCCACCTCGGCGGCCGCACCGGCGACAAACTGCGGGCCGCGGCGGCGGAACTGGGCCCGACCGCGACCTGGCAGGCGGTGGACACGACCGAGCAGGCGTCGCTGGCCGAGTTCTTCGGCGCGCTGGACCGGGTCGACCACCTGTTCACGCCCGCCGCGTCCTACACCGTCGGCCCGATGCGGGACCTGAGCGACGAGGAGGCGGAAAGCCCGTTCGTCACGAAGTTCTGGGGCCAGTACCACGCGGTGAAACACGCCGCGCCGAAGCTGTCGGACGACGCTTCGGTGGTGCTGATGTCCGGCGTCGCGAGCGTGCGCCCACCCGCCGCGGCCCCGGCGTACATCGCGTGCAACGCGGCGATCGAGGGTCTCGGCCGCGGCCTCGCGGTGGAACTGGCCCCAGTCCGGGTGAACGTCGTGTCGCCGGGCACGATCGACGGGAACCTCTGGGCCGGGCGTCCGGCCGCCGCGCGGGAGGCGAGTTTCGCGCAGTACCGGGCGGACACCCTGCTGCACCGCGTCGGCCGGGAGTCCGAAGTGGCCGATGCCGTGCTGTACCTGTTTACCAGCACCTACACCACCGGCTCGACGCTGTATCCGGACGGCGGCTACAGCTTCCGCTGATACGCTGACCAGCCATGCGCATCACCGCCGCGGACGTGCCGGCACTCGAACGCGGCGTCGCGCTGCTCGGGTCCGGCGGGGGCGGGGACACCGTCACCGCGGCGGTGCTGCTGCGGCGGCTGACCGGATCCGGCCGCGAACCCCTCGTGCACCGGATCGCCGACGTGCCGCCGGACACCCTGGTCGTCCCGGTCGGGATCGTCGGCGCGACCGCCGCGTTCGCCGAGAAACTGCCCAGCGGCGACGAGTTCGCCTCGGCGATCGCGGCGATCGAACGCTGGACCGGGCAGCGCGCGCAGGCGTTGATGACCATCGAGATCGGCGGGCTCAACGGCCTGCTGCCGCTGGTGGTCGCCGAGGAGCTGGGGCTGGCCTGCGTGGACGCGGACCTGTCCGGCCGCGGGCTGCCGCGGCTCGACCAGCTCTCGGTCGCCGCGACCGGCCGCGGCGTCGCCCCGGCGGCGCTGGCCGAACCCGGCGGCCGGGTGGTGGTGCTCGCCGCCGCGGCCGATTCGGTGGTCGAGAACGGGGTGCGCGCGTTCCTGGCCAGCTCCGGCGGCTGGGCGGTGATCGCGCTCGCGCCGATCCCGGCCGGCGAACTGGCCGAACACGCTGTCCCCGGCACGACGGGCGAGGCGCTCGCCCTCGGCGCCCGCGTGCTCGCCGCGGGGGAGAGCCCGGACCTCGCCGCGCTGGAAACCGCCCTCGACGGCCAGGTCCTCGCCCGCGGCCGGGTGCTGGAGGTGTCCCGGCATCTCGGCCCCGGCCAGCACGGACACCCCGGCTTCGGCCGCGGCTCGGCGACGCTGACCGACCACCGCGACGGCGCGTTGCTGCGGCTGGAGATGGAGAACGAGTACCTGCTGGCGCTGCGGGACGGGCTGCCGGTGGCGTCCACTCCGGACGTTCTGTCGGTGCTCGACCGCCGCACCGGCGTCCCGCTGCAGTGCGACACGATCCGGGCCGGGGTGGAGGTGGACGTCGTGTGCCTCGCCGCGTCGCCGTTCTGGACCGATCCGCGCCGCCGCCCGCTGCTGGAACCGCGCGCGTACGGAATCGACTGCGATCCGGTGGCAGTCCGGTGATTCTCCGTCAGCTGCTCGCTCTGCCCGCCTGGTCCGGTCTGGTCCGGGTGTGCTCCGGCGAGTCCGGTTTGGACCGTCCACTGGCGACAGTCAAAGCCGTGCTGGACGCCTCGGGCTCCCCCGCTCCCGGCGAACTGGTGGTGATCGTCCGCCCGCTCGGTTCCGACTGGCAGATCGACGCACTCCTGCGCCGGTGCGCCGACGCGGGAGCCGCCGGAGTTCTGCTCCCCGGAGCCGAACCGCTTGCCGCGTCCCGGCTTCTGGCCGAACGGCTGTCGGTGCCGCTGCTGGTCACGTCCGCCGATCCACTCGATCTGCTCGTGGCCGCCCGTCTCGCGCTGGCCGCTCCGGACATCGACCGCGCGGACGCGGTGCTCGCCGCGCACCGGGCGTTAGGGGAGCGCTTGCGCCCGCCGGAAGAAATCGTGACCGTGCTGCGGCGGCTGCTGGACGCCCCCGTCGCCGTCCTCGACGACCGCGGCGAGGTGCTCGCCGGAGAACTCGCCGAGGCCTCGCGGGTCCGCGTGCACGAGCCGGTCCCGCAACGCGTCACCCTGCCCGATGGCGTCCTGCTCGCGCACCCGGCTGTGCTGCCGCAGCCATCGGTGTGGCTGGCCGCCGAGCTGACTGGCACGAAAGCTTCGCGCGCGGACGTCGCCGCGGCGACGCTGGCCGTTGCCGCCGGTGCCGTGCAGCGCTGGCTGCTGGCCCACCGCCTGGAACTGGAACGCGACGCCCGCTCCCGGTCCGCTCTGCTGGGCGACCTGCTGCGCCACGACACCGAACCCGGCGCCGACCTGCGCCGCCGTGCCGCCGACGCGGGCTGGCGACTCGGCGGCTGGCACGTCGGCCTGCGCATCGGCGTGCCCGCGGACGTCGACACCGTTTCCCGCACCCAGGAAGTAGTCCGTGCTCTTCGCGCGGAATCGATCGACGCGGTCACCGTAGAACACGGCGAGGGCTGGACCGGCTGGGTCACCTTCGAGCAGGAACCGACCGCGGAACGAGTCCGAGCACTGTCCGCGCGGCTGCGCGCCGTGCATCGCAGCCTGCGCCGCACGCTCGACGCCCACCTCGGCGTTGGCCGCCCGCACGCCGACGGTCTCACCGCGACAGTCGCCGAAGCCACCGACGCCGCCCGTCTCGCCGCGACCCGCCCGGAGACCGGGCATTTCCTGCACGTAGACCAACTCGGCATGGCCCAGCTGCTCCTGGAATGGACCCGCACAGACACCTTCGAGCCCGCCGCGCGCGCTTTGCTCGCCCCGCTGGTCTCGGCGCCCGGGGACCTGATCCGCACGCTCGCCGCGTACCTCGACGCCGAGTCTGCCCTCGCCGAAACCGCGACTGTGCTGGGAATCCACCGGAACACCGTCGCCGCGCGGATCAGCCGGATCGAGCAGCTGCTGCACGTCGATCTGTCTCGCCCGGACGAGCGGCTGGCTCTGCACCTGGCCGCCCGCGCGGTGATCCTCGCGCGGTCCGCAGAGTAGTACTGGCAGGGCCAGCTACGGCCTTGGTGATCGACAGGGCGGAAGGCAGACTCGGGGCATGGGCAAGAACGACCTCGGCGATTTCCTGCGAGCCCGCCGCGCCGGGCTGGCACCGGACGAGTTCGGCCTCCCGGCCGGGCCCGGCTCGGGACGGCGGGTCGCCGGCCTGCGGCGCAGCGAGGTCGCGCAACTGGCCGGGGTGAGCACCGAGTACTACACCCGGCTGGAACAAGGCCGCGCCCGGCAGCCGTCCGAACAGGTGCTCAACGCGCTCGGCGACGCGCTGCGGTTCGACGACATCGAGCGGCGGCACCTGTTCGCTCTCGCCGGAGCCACCGCCGAACGCCTGGACCGGGCCGAACATTCGTCCCGGTTGCGTCCGGCTTTGCGGCAGGTGCTGGACTCGATGGAGCTGGCGTCAGCCTTCGTCAGCGACCGGAACCTCACGGTCGTCGGCGGGAACGCGTTGTGGGCCTTGCTGTTTCCCGACGTAGCCGAACTGCCGCGGCGGGAGCGCAGCATGGCGCGCTGGACGCTGCTGGACCCGCGGGCCCGCCTGGTGTGGCTCGACTGGGAACGCGTCGCCCGCGACTACGTGCACGGGCTGCGGCTGGCCGCGGCCGCGCAGCCGCGGAACCAGCACATCGCCAACCTGATCGGCGAGCTGATGATGCGTTCGCCCGAGTTCCCGGCGTGGTGGTCCGAACACCGCGTCCGGGAACGCAGCACCGGCCTGAAACGCCTTCGCCATCCGGTCGTCGGCGAGCTGGAGCTGCAGTACGAGATCTTCACGCCGGTCGCCGACCCCGGCCAGTCGATGGTCGTCTACAGCGCACCGGCCGGTTCGCCGTCCCAGGAACGCTTGCGGCTGCTGGCCAGCTGGGGCCGCGAACCCGCCGATCCCGCCCGGGACACCGCCGAGTCCTGATCTTCGCCCGTCTCATCAGGCCCCGCAGGGCCTGTTCCGTCATGCCATTTTCCGGAAAGGACACTTCGCGATGAGCAAAACCTTTTTGATCACCGGCGTCAGCACCGGCCTCGGCCGGGCCATCGCCCGACGCGCCCTCGCCGCCGGACACCGGGTCGCGGGCACCGTGCGCACTGAACAGCACGCAGCCGATTTTCAAGCACTGGAACCGAAACGCGCCCGGGCCTTTGTCCTGGACCTGACCGACGCGGACCGGATCGAGCCCACCGTGCGGGCGATCGAAACGGAACTGGGCCAGATCGACGTGCTCGTCGCCAACGCCGGATACGGGCTCGAAGGCACCTTCGAAGAGTCGTCGATGGCGGATCTGCGCCGTCAGTTCGAGGTCAACGTCTTCGGCACGGTCGCGACGATCAAAGCGGTCCTGCCCGCCATGCGCGAACGCCGCGACGGCCAGATCTTCGTCATCACCTCGATGGGCGGGCACACCACCTTCCCCGGGCTGGCGTTCTACGAGGGCAGCAAACACGCCATGGAAGGCATCACCGACACCCTCGCGCAGGAGGTCGCGCAGTTCGGCGTGCGGGTCACCGCCGTGGCGCCCGGCGCCTTCAAGACCGACTGGGCGGGCCGGTCGCTGGTCCGCGCCCCGCGCCGCATCACCGACTACGACGAGCTGTTCGACCCGATCCGCACCCGCCGCCAAGCGCTGGCCGGACAGGGCATCGGCGACCCCGACCGCGCGGGCGACGCCATTCTTTCCCTGCTGGACGAGGAAAACCCGCCCGTGCACCTGCTGCTCGGCTCGGACGCGCTGCGCCTGGTCACCGCCGGACGCCAGCGCGTCCAGGACGACTTCGACGCCTGGCAGGACCTGACTCTCTCCACGGACTCCGTCGAAGGCGGCGTCACCGTCGCCTGACCCGCCGTCCGTGCGGGGAACCCTGGGCGGCAGAGTTCCCCGCACGGACGGTCAGACGCGTCCGCGCACGAGGTCGATCAACCGCCCGAGCACGTGCTCGCCCGACGCGCGCAGGCCGTTGTGCTCGTACTCGTTCGTGAGCCACGGCCGGAGCGTCGGAATCAACCGCGCGGTTTCCTCGGAAAACACCCGCTCGACGTACATGTCGTTGGCGTAGATCGCGGCCGCCGCCGGGACCGTGCACTCGCGCAGCACGTCGGCGTCGTACAGCCGCGGCCATTCGTGCGCGGCCAGCAGCTCGGCGGTCTCCTTCATCGGCCGGAGGCTGTGGAAATCGTCGAAGAGCCAGGGGAACACGTGCTCGCCGGTGAACAGCGTCCGGTCGGTGCGGAACTCTTCGGGCAGCACCCGCTCGGCGGACCAGCGGGTGGCGAATCCGTCGGAGTAGGACGATTCGTGGATGACCGAGTACAGCGGATTGCGCCCGGTGAACGGCAGGGAAGTGGCGACGTCGTGTGCGAAAGCGGGGGACTTCGGGTCGCGTTCGAGCAGGTAGTGCAGCGTTTCCTCGCCTCCGCTGGCCCCGAGGAGATAGCCGAGCTGCTGGAACAGCCGTGCGGTCAGCGGGCTTCCGTCGGGCAGGACGACGGCCCCGTCGTCGAGCAGCGGCAGCAGCGCTTCCACCCGGTCGCGGTCGCCGGGGTAGCGGCGGTAGTACTGGCGGTTGCGCTCGAGCAGGTTCGCGAACGTCGCGGTGTACACCTCGTCGGGATGCCGGGCGATCGGCGGCAACCCGCCGGTGAAGAAGGCCTCGGCCAGGGCGTCGGGAGCCTGGGAAAGGTAGGCGAGCGTGCAGAACCCGCCGAACGACTGCCCGAGCACGCTCCACTTCTCGACGCCCAGCCGCCGCCGGATGAACTCCGCGTCGCGCACGATCGAGTCGGCGCGGAAGTGCGTGAGGTATTCCGCCTGCTCGGCCGGCGTGCCCGGCAGGGCGCCGACCGGAGTGGAACGCCCGGTGCCGCGCTGGTCGAGCATCAGAACCCGGTACTCCCGCAACGCCCGCGGCAACCACCCCGGCGCCCCCTGCAACGGCCGCGGCGCCTCGTGCCCGGGACCGCCTTGGAGATAAACGAGAAACGGCCTGCCGAGCCCGTCCGGATCGGCGACCTCCCGCGCGAAGACGGTGATCTTCGCGCCGTCCGGCCGGGAGTGGTCGAGGGGGACGGAGAACTCGTGCTCGGTAAGCACGAGACCGGGAATGCGCACGGTGGTTGCCATACGGGCGATTCAACCAGAACGGGCGCGAGGGCGGCCACGGAATTGGCCGACTCGGTCGCATGTGGACAGTCGGCTGGCTTCGCTCGGTTGCGCTGCCTGGAACGGACGCTCGTCAGCCTGCGGGCCAAAGGCGAGCACGGCGATGGCTGCGGCGGGCTCGCACGTGCCTCGACCTTGCTGCTCGCACGGAAACGGGGCCTTGTGCCGAGTTCGCCTGCCGGGCTGCTCGCTCGTGCTGTTACCGCAGGCGGAGTGAGATATGAGTGGAGTGCCTTTTGCCGCTTGATGACCAGAGGGCGCTGTGCTGGGTTTGCCTGCCGGGCTGCTCGTTAGTGCCGTTCGCTGCAGTCGGGGCGAGGTATGGGTGGAGTGCCTTATGCCGCTTGATGTGGCAGGGCGCTGTGCCGGATCCGCGTGCCGGGCTGCTCGTTCGTGCTGTTCGCTGGGCGAGGCGAGGTATGGGTGGAGTGCCTTTTCCCGCTTGACGACCAGAGGGCGCTGTGCCGGGTTTGCCTGCCAGGCTGCTCGCTCGTGCTGTTCGCGGCAGGGGATGGCGAGATAGCGTGGAGTGCCTTTGCCGCTCCCGCTTGCGAGGGCGGGCAGCGCGGCCCTGCTCGAAACGCCTGCTCGCCCTCGCCGATGCCGCCTGCTTCTCACCGTCGTGCGCGATGCGTGCCAGCTGGCAAAGCCCGCACGTGTCGAATCCCGGCCAGGAAACGGTGTTATTCCTTGCCCATCGACCGCCGGATCTCGGCCAGCTTGTCCTTCGCCGCCTCCTTGCGGTCGGCGATTTTCTTGTCCAGCGACTCCAGGTCCTCCGGCCCGCCGATCCCGGCGAGTTCCTGCGCGCCGACCGAGGTGGTGTAGCGCTTCTCGATCCGGTCCCGCACGAAGTCGAACGACGGCGCGCCGTTGTCGCTGTAGTCGGGTTCGGGGAGGTCGGCCGACGGCGCGCCGGGGCTCTCCACGATCTCCGCGTCGAGCGGCTGCTGCTCGCCGGGCTTGTCCGCGCTCATCGTCTCGCCCCTTCTCGGTCGGTTGGCTCCGCTTCCGACCCTAGCCGACCTCGCGCCGGGCAGGCGGATGTTTCGCCTCCGCCGGTCCGCGGTAGCCCAGTGAATGGAGAGAAAGGAGTCCGCGATGCTTCGTCCCCGCTCGACCGCGCCGCCCGCCCCGCCCGAGCCCGTCCCGCCCGGCCCGGTGGAACCCGACCCGGTGACGCCCGGACCGGCCCGTCCGCTGCCCGACCCCGAACCCCTCCCGCCCGACCCGCAACCCGGCCCCGACCTGGTGGCGGCAGGTCCCTTGTGGACAGTCCGGCCGGAGTGAACCGGCCGAGGCCGTCCCGCTGATCTGCGCGATCCCGGAGGGACGATCCGGCCGGGAGCCGACGCCTCCGGCCGCGTGGGGAACCGGCCTGCCGTCGCGTTAGCGGTGCGGGTGCCGGAGACGTCGCGCAGCGGCGCGGACTTCCAGCCGAGCCGCTCGCTTGCTCAGGTCGCCGAAACTGCACCAGCACCCTGGTTCGCAGGCTGCCGGTCGAGCACCATCGCTCCGTTCGCTGGCCTGGGTAGCCGAGAATTCACCGGTGCCTTGAGACCCGGGTCTCCGGTCGAACCCGAACCGGGCCGGGACCCGGAGCATTCACCGGCTCCGCCGCCCGCGACTCGCGGCCGAACCCGAACCCAGCTTCCGAAAACGCCTGCCCGCCAGCGGCGCAAGGCGCACGCATCCTCGGCTGATTCCCGGCCGATCAGCCGATAGCTCAGCCGCGAAACCCGCCCGCCTCCAGCGCCGCGTCCACCTTCGCCCGGTGCGCCTCGGCCCACTCGTCGAGCGTCTGCGCCTCTTCCTTGGCCAGCTTCGCCCGCGCGTCCGCCAGCACCCGCGCCGCCTCCGGCCCCGGCACCACGACCACGCCTTCCTCGTCCGCCACGACGATGTCCCCGGCATGCACCGTCACCCCGCCGCACCGGGCAGGCTCGCCCAGCGGCGTCACCGCGGCTTTCGTGCCGGGAATCGGGATCACCCCGCGCGCGAACACCGGGAACCGCGCCTCGCGGACCTCCGCCAGGTCGCGGATCACGCCGTCCAGGACGAAACCCGCGATGCCGCGGCGCCGAGCGGTCGCGCAGACGTTGCCGCCGGCCAGCGCGTAGTCGACGTCCCCGGACTCCGCGACGATCACCGCTCCGGCGGGCGCGCGATGGATCGCCGCGTGCAGCATCAGGTTGTCGCCCGGCGGGCAGCGCACTGGGTACGCGGGCCCGGCGATCCGCGGCACCGGCCCCCACAGGGCGCGCACGCCGTAGTCGAGCACCTGGCCGCGGCCGAGCAGGTCGGCGAGCGTCGTGGTCGGGATGTCGGCGAAACCGTCGTCCATGGACGGCGATGCTCTCACGAGCGGCCCGGCCGGATACCGTTCCGTGGCACCGATCACGGAGGAGAAGATGGCTTTCCGGCACACCGTCGTCGCGTCGCCGGTCGGCGACCTCACTCTCGTCGCCGAGGGCAGCGCGCTGGTCGCCGTCTACTTCGACGGCCACAGCCGGACTCCGCGCTTCCCGGACTTCGGCCCGCGCACCGACGACGGATTCGCCGCCGCGACCCGGCAGCTCGACGAGTACTTCGCCGGCCGGCGGCGGACCTTCGACCTCGAACTGGACCTACGCGGCTCCGAGTTCGAACGCCGCGTCTGGCAGCTGCTGACCCGCATCCCCTACGGCGAGACCCGCACCTACCGCGAGCTGGCGGTCGAACTGGGCGAACCCGGCGCGGCACAGGCGGTCGGCAACGCGAACGGCTGGAATCCGCTGAGCATCGTCGTGCCCTGTCACCGGGTGGTCGGCAGCAGCGGCGGCCTCACCGGGTACGCGGGCGGCGTCGGCCGGAAACGGTTCCTGCTCCAGCTCGAAGAACCGCCCGCCGACGACGCCGGACGCCTGTTTTGACCCCTCACCCCAGCGAGGCGCGACCGTGTTTCCAGTACCCCTGGAACGCGATCGCCTGCTTCGGCACCCCGCGCTCCCGCGTGAGAAACCGCCGCGCGCCGGTGGCCAGGCCGCTTTCCCCGGCGACCCACGTGTAACCCGGCGGATCGGAAAGATCGAGCTGGCCGAGCACGTCGAGCGCGAGCCGCCCGGGCAGCCGGCCGTTCTCGCGGACCAGCCATTGGACGTCCGTCCCGAGCGGCGCGTCGACGTGCTGGATGTCGTCGCGCGCCCCGACCTCCAGCAAGACGGTGGCCCGCAGGTCGGCCGGTGCCGATTCCAGGATCGCCAGCGCGGCGGGAAGCGCGCTGTGGTCGGCGACAAGCAGCTGCGGCACGCCTTCCGGCGGCAGATAAGTGATCCCCTCGTCAAGAATCCCGATCTCGACGCCCGGCTGCGCGTTCTCGGCGAATTTCGACGCTGGCCCGCCGTCGCCGTGCACCGCGAACAGATGTCCACCTCGCCGGGCCGCGCCGCCCGGATCGTGTAGTTCCGCACCCAAGGCCTGGACGCGGCGCTCATAAGCATGTGCTGAGCGAGCCAGCGGTTGCTCGAAGCCGTGGGCAGGCGCAGCTCGCGCTGCCCCTCGCGCGGGAAGAACAACCGGCACCATTGATCGAACCCGAGCGGCGCGAAATCCTCGAGGTCCTCCCCGCCGACGGTGAGGGTCACGAAATGCGTGGACGTCCGTTCGACGCGGAGCACGGACGTCCGGAGCAGCCGCCTGCTGTCGGGTGTGCGGCGCTGGGGGAGGGTCGGCATGAGGGGTCCCGGTCAATTAGGTAAGGCTTACCTTCTAAACCGTATCCGGTGTCCGGCCGGAACGGCAAGCGCCGAAATTGCCCTGGTCGCAGCGGTGCGTACGACTCGCCTAATGCGGATGCGTCCGTTCGGGCCAGCCTGCCGTCCGGCTGTCCCTCCGCGTCATCACTCTCCGTGTCACCCTTCTGGGTGACGGTTGACTGCTCAATGAACTGGCGGGACGTGACACTCTGTGTATCACTGGCAGGTGGCCCTCGAGGTGGCGGGTGGGTTTCCCGGGGTGCCGACTGTGCGAATGAACGTGCATATTCCCGTGTCAGGACCCGTTCGCCGCAGTTCGCGGACGCGTCAAGAGGTCTGGACAAGTCGCCGCCGAGATGACCGCCGGATGGCGAATCGGTGACAGCGAAGAGTAGCGAAAACCTTCACTCGAACCGTTGGGCGACGCGGAGGGACCGTTCACCGCGACACTGGCAGTAGAACTGGTCGGTGACGCACCGTCTTCGCCAGGATGAGCGCATCCGGGGCCCGCGCCGCACGACAGCCGGGAGCCCGGACAGCCGTCGGAGCCGGTCCGCCGGCCGGAAGAGAAAGGGATGACGACCTCATGACGGTGGTTCCCTGCCTCGCCGACCACCCGCGCCGAACCGGGCAGCCGCGCCGCACCGGCGAGCCGCCCGAGCAGAAAGGCGCGGCGCTGGTCCAGGAACCCGAGCCAAGCCACCGGTCTGCGGCGGCTGGCGGGGAGCCAGCTCAGACTTCCGGCGATGCGGCGATATCGGCCCGGGCTGGGGAGGGTGTGGTCGCACCTGCCGAAGCAGCCGCGAGCAGTGCGGCCGTGGAGGACGCCGCTGCTGCCAGCGCGGCCGACGCGCTCTCAGCTGATTCCGCTCAGCCCGGCGACATGGATGTGAGCGCGGCGGCGGAAGCCGCTTCGGTCGGAACCCGCTCGGCCAAGCTGGACGACGCGGCAACTGGCGAGGCGGGTGCGGACACAGGCGTGAGTCGCGCGGCCGTCGACGACGCCGCTGCTGCCAGCGCGGCTGAGGCAGTCTCAGCTGATTCCGCTCAGCCCGCCGATGTGGACGCGAGCCCTGCGGCGGAAGCCGCCTCGGCCGGGAACCGCTCGGCCAAGCCGGGCAATGCGGCAACCGTCGAGGCGGATGCGGAAACAGCCGTGAGCCGCGCAGTCATGGATAACGTTGCTGCTGCTAGCTCTGCTGTTCCCGCGCGGCCTGGCGATGTGGATGCGAGCCCGGTGGCGGAAGTCGCCTCGGCCGGGCACCGCCCAGTCAAATCGGGCAATGCGGCAACCGTCGAGGCGGGTGCGGAAGCAGATGTGAGCCGCGCAGTCGTAGATGACGTTGCTGCTGCGAGCTCTACTGTTCCTGCGCGGCCTGGCGATCTGGACGCGAGCCCTGCGGCGGAGACCGCAACCGCCGAAGCCGCAACGGAACCAGCCGCAGAGCGCGTCCCCGAAGCCAGCTCAGCCGAAGCGCCCCCACCTGATCCCGCCCAGCCAGACGGCGCGGCCGTGACCAAAGCCGCCGGAAGCGCCGAACCGGAAACCACCGCGGCGCAGCCACGCACCTTAGAACACCCCGCCCCCGAACACCCCGACCCAGAACACCCCACCCGGGTCCGCGTCGTCGTCGACTGGGACCCCTTCTCTCGCCCGCCCCGCCGCGTGGCCACCCCGGACGAGATGGCCGCCTCCGCACTCCGCGTCCTGGACCGCCGCAAGCGGGGCCGCCACCGCAAAGCCGACACCCCCGGCCCCTGGACCTCCCGCGTCGCGGGCTTCGTCGTCGCCTGGGCGTCCGCGCTCCGGATGGTCCTGCTCGTCCTCGCCGGAGCCGCGTTCCTCACCGGCCTCGTGCTGATGAACAGCCCGATCGCGGGCGCGGCCGTGCTCGTCGCCGCGGGCGTCGCGGCCTGGTCGGCGCGGCCGCGGAAATCGCCTTCGCATCGGTGTCGCAAAATGTCGATCGCGCGCGAGACCGTTCGACGAGGATGTGACGGCTGGACCAAACCAGCCCCGTACCCGAGGAGCGGTCAATGCGTTTCCTGATGATGCACCGGCTCGACGAGAGCGCCCCCGAAGCCTGGAACCCCAGCCCCGAGTTCATCGAGAAGATGGGCGCGTTCATCCAGGACTGGACCGAGCGCGGCATCCTGATCACCGCCGAGGGCGTGCACCCGTCGGAGAAGGGCGCCATCGTCCGCAAGCCCCGCGGAGCCGCCCCGTCCGCCACGGACGGGCCGTTCACCGAGGCCAAGGAGGTCATCGGCGGGTTCGCGCTGGTCAACGCCGAGAACCGGGCGCAGGCGGTCGAATACGCGAGCCAGTACGCGGACCTGTTCGACGAGATCGAGGTCGAGGTCCGGCAGGTCGTGGAGTTCGACGACCTGCCGGACCTGACCGCGAAATAGCCCAGCGCGCCGGGCATCCGGCGGCATTCGCGAGCCAGGTCTTTGTCATTCGTTGACCCGCACCGCGCCTCGGGCGGATCTTCGTTCCGGGGGAACGGGGTCCGAGGAGGCAGCGGTGCGGGTCATGCTCACGGCGGTCCTGACAACGATGTCGGCGCTGCTGCCGATCTCCGCGAAGGCACCGCATCCGGCGGCGAACCTCGTGGTGTGCAACAAATATTGCGACGATCGCGCCGCGGACCAGGCGTCCAGCGACCGGATCGCGGTCACCGCGCCGCTCGACGACCGGGTCCTCCAGTTGCACTTCGCCGACAGCGATCCGATGGGCTGGGCCGTCCTCGACCACTCGCGTCCAGGCGACCAGGTGTGGCTCGATCGGTCCTTCGACGGCGGCGCGAGCTGGGACGGCGGCGCGCAGCTGGGGCTCACCACCGCGCCGTCCGGGGTCGGCGGCTGGCGCACTCAGATGTACAACAACGACGACTGGAACAACCGCGGCGTCGGAGCTTTGCGCGCGTGCGGCAGCGCGGTCGACACCGGCCGGATCGCTTGTACGCCTTGGGCACGCACCCGCTGGAACGCCGCGGACCGCGCGCAAGCGGCGGCGACCGCGATGATGGCGCTTTACGACAACGGCACCGGCTACTTCCGCGACGGCGGCGGCTGGGGGACCGCGGTCTCGCTGGCCGCGGTGATCCGCAACGCGTCGGTCAGCCGGATGGCCAGCTACGACTACGCGATGGCCACGACCTACGACAAGAACGTCAACGCCGGGCGCGGTCAGTTCCGCAACGAGTTCTCCGACGACACCGGCTGGTGGGCGATGGCGTGGCTCGACGCCTACGACCGCACCGGCCAGCAGCGCTACCTCGCCACCGCGAAGGCCGATGCCGACCACATGCAAACCTTCTGGACCGGCGACTGCGGCGGCGGCATCCGCTGGAAAGAAGGCCTGACGTACAAGGCGTCCATCTCGAACAGCCTGTACATCCAGGTCAATGCCACCCTCGCGGACCGCACCGGCGACGCGACCTACCGGACCAGGGCGCAGCAGGGCTGGGATTGGTTCCGCGGCAAGGGACTCATCGGGTCCGACGGCCTTGTGGTCGACGGCGTCGACGGCACGAGCTGCGCCGCGGTCGGCCAGCGCTACACCTACAACCAGGGCGTGCTCGTCTCCGGCCTCACCGCCCTGTCCAAGGCGACTGGCGACGAGAACCTGATCAGCACCGCGCGTTCAGTGGCCGGCTCGACGACCCGCACCGGCTCGTACTTCACTGGCGCGGACGGCATCGTCCACGACCCGGGCGAGGGCAGCAGCTGCTCCGACGACGGGTCGTATTTCAAGGCCGGGCTGGTCCGCGGTCTGTCCGAGCTGGACGCCGCTACGACTGGCGCGCCCTACCGGGATTTCCTGGCCAGGCAAGCGGATTCCGCCTACGCTCGCTCCCGTAACGACTTCGATCAGTACTCACGCTCGTGGTCTACCGGCGGCGGCAAGGGGCCGGGCTGCCAGGCCGCGGGACTCGTCCTGATGAACGCGACGTACTAGCGGCTAGTGATCAACAGCACCCCCGCCTCCGCAAGGCCCATCCGGGTACGGTTGACGGTGCCACGGAATCCTGCGTGGTTCATGCGGACGGGGAAGGGCGATCGTGGAGCTGAAGGTCGGTTACAAGGCGTCGGCGGAACAGTTCGGGCCTCGCGAGCTGGTGGAGTTCGCGGTGCGGGCCGAGGAGCTGGGGCTCGACTCGGTGTGGGTGTCGGACCACTTCCTGCCGTGGCGGCACGAGGGCGGGCACGCGCCGTGGGCGCTGGCGTGGATGCCCGCGGTGGCGGAGCGGACCAGCCGCGTGCTGATCGGGACCAGCGTGCTGACGCCGACGTTCCGGTACAACCCGGCGGTGATCGCGCAGGCGTTCGCGACGATGGCGCTGCTGTCGGGCGACCGCGTGATCCTGGGCGCGGGCACCGGCGAGGCGCTGAACGAGATCGCGGTGTCGGGCCGGGAATGGCCGGAGTTCAAGGAGCGGTTCGCGCGGCTGCGCGAGTCGGTGCGGCTCATGCGCGAGCTGTGGAGCAAGGACAACGTCGACTTCGAGGGCGACTACTACCAGCTGGTCAACGCGAAGATCTACGACCGGCCGGAGCGTCCGGTGCCGGTGTACATCGCCGCGGGCGGCCCGGTCGTGGCGAAGTACGCGGGCCGCGCGGGCGACGGCATGATCTGCACGTCCGGCAAGGGCATGGACCTCTACACCGAGAAGCTGATGCCGGCGATGGCCGAGGGCGCGGCCGCCGCCGAGCGCGACGCGTCCGGGGTCGACCGGATGATCGAGATCAAGATGTCCTACGACCGCGACCCGGAGAAGGCGCTGGCCAACACCCGGTTCTGGGCCCCGCTGTCGCTGAGCGCGGAGCAGAAGCACTCGGTTTCCTCGGCCGAGGAAATGGAACGGCTGGCCGACGAGCTGCCGATCGAGCAGGTCGCGAAGCGGTGGATCGTCGCCTCCGACCCGGACGAGGCGGTCGCGCAGATCAAGCCGTACCTCGACGCGGGCCTGAACCACCTGGTCTTCCACGGCCCCGGCCACGACCAGGAGCGGTACCTGAGCCAGTTCGCCGAGGACGTGCTGCCGCGGCTGCGCGCGCTGTCCTGATCTTTCGCGGGGAAGCCCCCGTCCGGCTCCGGCCGGGCGGGGGCTTCATTCTTCGCTGGGAAAGAGGATCGGGCTGAGCAGATACCGCCTGCGTCCCGGCGCGGGCTCGTTGGCGAGCATCGGCGCGATGGCTTTCCGCATTCCGTCGATCATCGCGAGCAGTTCCTCCCGGTCCAGCCAGACGGCGTGCTGCCGGTAGCCGACGAGATCCTCGACCGGATCCGCCTGTTCCCGGCTGAGGTAGGCGTCGAACTCGGCGACCAGCGCGGCGGTCGCGGCGGCGAATCCGCGCCGGTGGTCGTGCGGAGTCAGCTGGGCGATCGCGTCCTCGCCGAGCGACGCGCGTTCCGTGTGCAGCCGGTAGGTGCGTTCGACCGCGCCGCGCACGCGTTGTTCGCCGGCCACTTCGAGGACGCCGCCGTCGGCGAGAAGGTCGACGTGCCGGTAGACCGTCGCCTTCGAGACGTCCGGGAGCAGCTCGCCCAGTTGCGCGGTGGTGAGAGTCCGGCCGCCGCGCAGCGCGTGCACGATCCGCAGCCGCACTGGATGTCCTAGCAAAGTCAACACGTCCACTCCCCAATGTTCTCATAAAGTGCTACCGTTCGCACAACTTGAGAACGATGGGGGTCGGGATGATGCCGAGCGAACTGGCGATCGTTGTCGTCGGACAGGCGCGGGACGGGCGGTTCAGCGAGATCGAGACGCGGTTCTCGCCGGAACTGCGGGCGGCGGTGTCCGGCGAGGCGCTGGAATCGGCGTGGAACGCGCAGCTCGGCGAGCACGGGCCGGTGACCGCGCTGGGCGAGCCGGTCGCTGAACCGGCGGGGCCTGGCCTGACGCGGGTTCAGGTGCCGGTTGTCTGCGCGCGCGGGGAATTCCTGGTGGTGCTGTCGGTCGATGCGGCGGGAACCGTTGCCGGGCTTCGGCTTGCAGCCGCCACAGCGTGGACCACTCCGTCCTATGTGGACGAGACGGCGTTCGTTGAAGAGGACGCCGTCCTTTCCGCGGAACCTCATTCGGTGCCGGGAACGCTGACCATGCCAGCCGGGGAGGGGCCGTGGCCGGGCGTGGTCCTGCTCAGCGGAGGCGGGATCTTCGACCGAGACGAGACGTCTGGGCCGAACAAGCCGCTCAAGGATCTCGCGTGGGGCTTGGCTTCCCGGGGCGTGGCGGTGCTGCGCTTCGACAAGGTGACTCACGCCCACCCCGAGCTGGCGTCCGCGCCGGGCTTCACGATGTCGGCGGAGTACGTGCCGCACGCCGTCGCGGCTGTTCGTCTTCTGCAGGCACAGGACAATGTCGACGCCTCGCGGGTGTTCGTGGCTGGACACAGCATGGGCGGGAAGGTCGCGCCGCTCGTGGCTGTCGCGGAACCGTCGGTCGCCGGGCTGGTCTTGCTGGCGGCGGATGCCGAGCCGATGCATCGGGCCGCTGTCCGGGTGGTGCGGCATCTGGCGGCCTTGGACGCCAAGGTCGAAGCACTGGTCGAGCCGATCACCCGGCAGGCCGAGGCGGTCGCTGATCCCGCGTTGTCGCCGTCGGCACCGGGGGAGGGACTGCTGTTCGGCTACCCCGGGTCGTATTGGCTGGAGCTGCGCGAATACGACCCGGTCGCGACCGCCGCGGCGCTGGACGTGCCGATGTTTCTCGCGCAGGGCGGCCGGGATTACCAGGTCACCGTCGAGGACGACCTGGCGCGGTGGCGGGACGGGCTGGCCGGGCGCCCGGAAGTGCGCGTCTATCCGGCGGACGACCATCTGTTCTTTCCCGGCACCGGTCCGTCCACTCCGGACAGTTACCAGCGGCCGCAGCACGTCGACCCGGCGATCGTGGCCGACCTCGCGGAGTGGCTGGCGAAGCCGCGGTGATCGGGGCCCGCTGAGCACGGGCCCCGATCACCGTCGTCACTGCCGCCGGAACCGCCTTCTCCGGCTCGCCACCACGAAGGCCGTGCCTCCGCCGACGAGAGCCGCGCCGAGAATCAGCAGTACCGGCAGCAGCGGGATCCCGGTCGAGGCCAGCGAATCCGTGTCCGTCGCGCCCGGAGCGGGCGGGTGGGCGACCGGGGGAGCCGGGTTCGGGCTCGTCGCCGGGGGCGCGGACGACGTCGGCGGACCGGGCGGCGCCGGAAGGTAGACCCCGGCGTCGATGGTGTGGTCGACGCCGCCCGCCTGGGCGGGAGCGGTCACCGGCGCGTAGCCGTTGCAGAGCCGTCCGGTCGTGGGCGGCACGACGTTCGAATCGTGCGCCCGGTCCGGCCCGGCTGCCGGGAGTGTGAACCGCAGATCGGCCGCAGGCGGCGTCCCCGGCACGTTGTCCGTCGCCGCCGTGCAGACGTCGAACTGCACGGTGTACTTCTCGCCCGGCTTGAGCTGGTATTCCGCGCCGACGCCGCCGAAGTAGTACTCGCCCGCCTGGTCGGTCCGGGTGCTGGCGACCTTTTTGCCGCCGGCGTCGAGCAGGGTGACCGTCGCCTTCGCGAGCGGGACCTCGTCGGTGCGGTTCGGGTCCTGGATACCGTTGTGGTCGCCGTCGAACCACACGAGGTTGCCGATCTGGATCGGCGCGTTCGCCGCCTGGTAGGCGATGTCGCCGAGCCCGCCCGCTTTGCCGAAGCTGTTGGCCGGGTCGACGAACGCGTACCCGTGTTTCGGGTTCTCCTGGCCCGGCCCGATGCCGGTGTCGACGTCGTAGTAGCCGACGCCGTCCGAGCTGACGTGCTGTGCCGGGTCCATCTGGGTGCTGATCACCCACTGCTGCTGCGGAATGTAGGCGACCGAACCCTGTGCGGACTCCTGGTGCACGCCGTTGCCGGTGCGGCCGGGGTCGTAGAAGTCGCCCGGGAAGTACTCGACGACGCCGGGCGGTTCATGGCCGTTCGTCTCGGGCTTCCCGTGGTTCGGGCAGACGCCGGTGCCTTCCCAGTCGTACCCGCCGCCGGGCGCCGCGCACGCCATGGTGATGTCGCCGCCGGACATGCCGGTCCGGACTGTGTCGTCGGTGGGCCGCGGGTCTTTGCCGGAGCCGAAGACGTCCATGAACCGGTCCCGGAAGCCGAGGATCATCGAACCGTCGCGAGTGAACGCCAGGCTCGCCAGTTCCGGCTGCGGGTTGATCCCCGCGCCCGTCGTGATGAACTTGTCCCACGAAGAGAACGAGGTGTCCCACGGGTTCCAGTGGTCCATGGTCTCGTCGGGGTGCTGGGCAGTGATCACGTAGCCGCGGAGATAGTCGAGGCCGTGCGTGAGCACGGGGGTGAACTTCGCGCCGTCGTAGGTGTAGACCACGGCCTTCAAGTCCTCGCGCCGCTTCGTGCTTTCCGCCGAGCAGACGCCGCCGACATACAGTTTCGCGTCGTGCGCGGCGACGGCGAACGGCCGCCAGTCGTTGGGCACGGCACAATCCGGATCCGGGATGGGCACGGTCTTGTCCGGTTTCGCGGTGGCTCCGGTCGCGTCGAAACTGACGAGGCTCCGATTGGTGAGATTCACCGCGTACAGCGTTTTGCCGTCCTCGGTGAGTGCGATCCCGCCGAGGCTTTCCTTCCCGGGGACGTCCACGAAATGCTGGTCCTTGAGCATGTCCACCGCGCCGTGCTCGGTGACCGCGGCGTCCGGCACCTTCGCGAACAGCTGGGGCGCGCCGCCGCCGAGCGGCGTCGTGTAAATCGCGCCGCCGCCTTCGGGGCCGTAAACGGTGAAGCGTTTGGCGAACGCCGACTGGAAAATGCGGTCGCGGTGTTTGTCGTACGCCAGCCCCCATGTGGTGCCGACCTGAGCCTGGGTGTTCAGCACTGTCGGGCAAGCCGAATCCGCCGGGCAGGTGCCGCGGAACTTGCGGTCGAGCGAGACCAGCGCGCGGCCGTTCGGGTCGGGTTTGCTGCCGTCGCTGTTCACCGCCGGGCTTTGCACCGGCACGTAATAGGGAGCGTCGGGAAGCGTGTGGTCGGCCGGGTTCCAGACGCCGGTGATCACCGAAACGTCCTTGCCCTCGCGCAGATCCACGAACGTCGTGAAACTGTCGAAGTGGTTTTTCTCCGTCGACGCGGGCGCGGCCTGCAAATAGGCGCGATACGGATCCGGGACCGAAACGTCGACCCGGTACCGCCCTCCGGCGAGCGGGGCGGCGGGGGCCACGACGACCTTGCCCGCCGCGTCCGTGCGGCCTCGCGCCTGATGTCCGGCGGAGTCGGTGACCAGCACGGACATGCCCGGCTGCGGGGTGTCCATGGCGGCGTTGACAACGCCGGTGCCGAAGAAATCGCGAAGCACTTGGACGGTCAGGGTGCCGTCCTCGGCAGCGGCGGCGCCGGGCGCGACCGTCATCGCACTGCCGCCGAGCAAAAAGGCGACGGCGGCTACCCGGGCCAGCCGGGATCTGCCACTCGTTCTTCTGCCACCTCGGGTCATGACTGCGGATCTCCGTTCTCTGCGCGGAATATTCGCGCGGCGTGCCGCAAAGCTGTAACAGTGAACCAGAAAACGGACTTGCCGGGTACGGCGCCGGGATCAGTGGACCGGGTGAATCGAAAACCCTGCTACGGTCACTCGCTGTGCTTGCCAAACGGATCGCGCGCCGCTGGATCGTCCTCGCCGCAGCGGTGACAGTCGCGCTCGGCGCGGGAATATTCTGGTATTCCGCCGCGGGTTCCGCCGATTCCGGACCGCGCGCGGTCACCGCGGACGAGGCGAGCCGGCTCGCGATCGCGCGCTTCCGCAATTACCAGAAACGAGGCCGCGCGGTGACGGTCTCGGTGCCCGGCGCGGCGGGCGAACTCACGCTCACCGGTTCGGCCGATTACCGCGCGAAGACCGGTTACGGAGTGCTGAAAGGCAAGGGGCGCAACGACTCCGGCAATGGTCTGATCCGGTGGAGTTCGAGCCGTCTCGACTTCCACCCGCTGCCGTCGGTCCCGGATTACCCTCCGGCGAAACCGCCCTCGGACGGCTGGTTCGCCCGTCCGCTCGACCCGGCCGCGGGCGCGCTGGACCGCGCGCTGGCCATTCTTCTCGGACTCGGCAGCGACCGTCCGGACAACGCGCAATTGCTGCCACAGAACGGCGCCGAATGGGTAGCGGCCGATCAGGTGAACGGACATCCGGTCGACGTCTTCATCGGCCCGGATTCGCGCGATCGCCCCGGCAGCGCGAACTCCGTCCGGTACTGGCTCGACGCGGACGGCGTCATGTACCGGGTGCAGACCGCGATCCCGGGGGAAACGGATCCGGTCGTCATTTCTTTCGACACCCACGAATTCGTCCCGGTGCCGACTGCTGGGTGATGGTTCCCGGATCGAATGCCGATCTCACCGCCGGGCCTCTGAATGTCAGCGGCGTGCGAAAGATTCGGTGCTTGCGAGGCTGTCGTGGGCGGTACGTGTTCGCGAACTGCCGCGCTTTTCGCCGTCAAGCGGCGGCCACGGAGGCCCGATCCGCCAGCAACGACGCCGCGGGCACCTGGATTTTCGCGACGTCCGGAAACACCGGCACCGCCGGAACGACCGTAGGCCCGGCCGTGCGCGCGTTCGGAAACTGCGGCTGCAACGGCGGTTCCGCGACCTCGGTGAACGGAATTCCCGCAGGCGGTTTCGCCCTCGTCCACGCACCCGAGGGCGAGGGTGCGGCCGTCGCGGGACACGCGGCGCTCGTCGCAAGTCCTTCCGGAATCGTGTGCAGCGCCCCGGAATCCAGGCAGTTTCCGCTGCCCTTCGTCGCGCCAGGGAACGTCCAGCCGACGTCGATGCCGTTCGTCGCGAAGACGTCGCCGACGATCTGGTTGTCCTTTGTGGGCACGTCCTGGGTCGCGGTGAGCACGAGCCCGGCGTTCGCGTTCCCGGCGATCCGGTTGCGCAGCACCCGGTTGCCGCTGCCGCCGTCGATGCCGATCCCGATGCCCCAGCCGCCGTCGGCCTGCTCCGGTGTCGCCGCCTGCCCGTTGGCCGCGACGAGATTGCCGGCGACCACGGAGTCCTGCTGCGGCAGCAGCTTCTCCTGATGGTCGGAATTGCTGGTGAGCCCGACCCGGTTCCCGCTGAACCGGTTCCCGGCGACGTACATCTCGCCGCTGGCGTTCGTGCCCTCGTAGCCGACCGCGTTCAGTTCCGCGACGTTGTCCCGCACCACCGTCCGGCACGGTTTGCATTGCCCGACATAGATCCCGGAATCAGCGCCACCGGACGCGTAGGACTGCTCGATCACCCCGTTCTGCGCGGAAAACGCGTAAATTCCGTAGAGACCGTTGCGCGTGGCGGTGACGTGCGAAACCAGGAAGGAACTGAGGAAGCTGATCGGCTCGTCGCCGGTGTCGTACCCGCCTTCGTGCCCCGGCAGCCCCGACGCGGCCTTGACCGAACCGGTCACGAGGACGCCGTTCTGCGTGTGGTTCCGGACGGTCAGGTTCTCCACCGCGACCCCCGGCGCGGACACGACAACGCCGTTGTCCCGCTTCACCTGCCCGTCGATGACCACTTTCTCCCGCACTTCACCGCGCAGCGTGACCCGCGGCGTCGTGATCTTCACCGTTTCGTGGTACTCGCCCGGCGCGACGAGCACGAGATCTCCTGCCTGAGCCAGGGAAACGGCGGCGGAGATGGTCGGCGCGTCGGCGGGAACGCGGATCGTCACGCCCGCCCCGTCCGGCCGATGCCCCTCGGCGGAGGAAGAACCACAACCGCTGACCACCGCCGCGGACAGCCCCAGGATCGCCACCATGGCGGGAAAACGCATGCGCACAGTCTGGCACGGAGGCCGGATTCCGTTGGGGTGATTGTCGGCGGGGCGGGCGGTCGTGCGCTTGGTTGGGGCCGCGAGGTTTCGGTGGGGTTGGGTGTTCGCGTTGGCTGATGCGCGGAGGCGGGCTTCTGGGCTGTGCGCTTGGTGGGGGCTGCGGGTTCGCCGGGCGCGGTGGCGGATGGGGTCGGGTGTTCGCGTTGGCTGATAGACGGGGTGAGGTTCCGGGTCGTGCGCTTGGTTGGGGGCCGTGGGGTTTCAGCGGGTGCGGACGGGATTCGCGTTGCGCGGGGCGCGGCTTCTGGGCCGTGCGTCGGGACTTCGGTTTCGCCGGGGCGCGGATCTGGTCGGGGGAGCTGGGTGTGCTGGGCGGAGTAGAGGTCGGGCGTTCGCGTTGGCCGATTCTCGGGAGCGCAGCTTCTCGGTCGTGCGCTTGAGGCTGCGGGTGTGGCCAAGCGTGCTGGGCGGGGCCGGGGTCGCGCAGCTCAGCCGATGTGCCGTGCGCTGGTCAAGCCTGCCAAGGCAGTGCTGCCGATCAGCCTGCCGTACGCTTGCTTGGCACCGCACCGCCGCCGAACACAGTCACCGCCCACCAAGCACTCCGGCCCGCTTCTGCCGAGCAGAATTCGCCTGCGGCACCGGAATCTGTCACGCTGCCCGTCGTGAATCCCGCTGAGCACCGCCCCTCCCGCCGTGCTTTTCTCGGGGCGGCCGTGACCGCCGGACTCGCCGCCGGATGCCACGCGGCCTCTCCGCCCGAGGTCGAAACCCGCCCCGGCCCGGTTCCGCCCACCGGTGTCCACCAAGCCGGGATCACCAGCCCGCAACAACCGCAACCGCACCTGTTAGTCGTGACCGCGGACCTTTCCGTTGCGCCCGGCCCGCTTCTCGCCGAATTGGGCCGTCACATTCTGACCATGACCGCGGGAACGGACGCCAGGCTGCTGGGCTTGCCCCCTGGCGACCTGACCGTGACGGTCGGCGTCGGACCGAGATTGGTCCAGGCCAGAGACCCGCGACTCCCCGGCGCGAAGGACCTCCCGCCGTCCGCCCATGAGGCGATCGCGCCCTCCGACCGCGGCGGCGATCTGCTGCTGCACATCTGCGCCAGCGACCCGCTCGTCCCGCCAGTCGCCGCGGCCGCGTTGCTGGCGCGGCCCGGCGTGCGCGAACGGTGGCGGCAGTCCGGCGGACGCGGGCCGCACGTGCCGGTCTCGGACGGGCAGACCGCGCCGCGGAACGTGCTGGGTTTCGTCGACGGCATCATCGGCCCGCACACTCCCGCCGAGCAGCAACGGGACCTGTGGCTCCCCGGCCCGGTGCCGGTCGCGGGCGGCACGATCGCGGTCGTCCGGCGAATGGTGCTGGACGTGGCGCGGTTCGCCGCGCTGCCGACGGCGGCACAGGAAGCGGTCTTCGGCCGCCGGAGGGACACCGGAGTCCCACTGTCGGGCGGCGTCATCGCCGACGGCCCGAACCTGGGCGCGAAAACCCCGGACGGCCGCTACCTCGTCCCCGCCGACGCGCACATCCGCCGCGCCCACGCGAACGTCGTCGGGGCCGGGCTCATGCTGCGCCGCAGCTACAGCATGGACGCCCCGGCGCCCGGCTTGCTCTTCGTGAGCTTCCAGAACGATCTGCACACGTTCACCGCCACCCTGGCGAGCATGGAAACCGCGGACGCGCTGCTGCCGTTCACGACCACCACCGCCAGCGGGACCTTCCTGATCCTCCCCGGCTTCGACGAGCAGCGGCCGCTGGGCTCGGCGCTGTTCCCGTCGTGAGAGGACTCGGGAACGCGAAAAGCCCCGCCTCTCTGAAGAGAAGCGGGGCTTTCGAACAACGCTGGTGCGCGATACTGGGATTGAACCAGTGACCTCTTCCGTGTCAGGGAAGCGCTCTCCCGCTGAGCTAATCGCGCGAGGTGGAGACGGGATTCGAACCCGTGTACACGGCTTTGCAGGCCGTTGCCTCGCCTCTCGGCCACTCCACCGCATGGGGCTTGAGCCCTCCGAGCGGACGACGGGATTCGAACCCGCGACCCTCACCTTGGCAAGGTGATGCGCTACCAGCTGCGCTACGTCCGCACTTACCTCGGGTCCGAGGCGGTGCCGGTATTCCGGCCCGCACCCCGTCGCCGTGGTGTGAAGAAACCATATCGGACCCCGCCGACCGGCCCGGCACCGGGGGGTTGTTGGCCGGTTCGGCCGCCGGTGATCAGGCCAGATCGTTCGGGATCAGGTGGGTGAGCGCGTCGTCGACGTCGACCCACAGGTGCTCGTTGCCGGGCAGCACGACGTCGTACGTGCGGTCCAGGAAATCGGCCAGCTCCTGCGCGGACGCCTCGAACATGGCGTGCCCGGACGGCGAGTTCAGCTCGATCAGGACCGATTCCGGGTCCTCCACCGAGGGCCGGATGCGGACGTCCCCGTCGCCGGCGTCGGCGAGCAGGCCGTCGGCGAGCAGGTCGCGCGCGTAGACCCATTCGACCCACCCTGCCCGGCCGGTGCGGAAGGCGGCGACGACGGCATAGGGGTCGCGGGTGTCGTAGCGCAGCTCCACCTTCACCGGAACCGCCGGGGTCCGCGGCGCCAGCAGGTCGAAGACCGCCGTCGAGCGGAGCGTCACGTGATCGTTGCGCATCGTCCTACCCTTCGTCTCCCTTCCCGGCCCGGACGACCGAGGACAACGGTGAGACGCACCAGGAGCCCGGATCCGTCGCGAGTGCGCTCGAGATCACCCGTTCGAGACCGTCTGCCCCGAGGTCCGTCCGGTCCGTCGCCGTCCGTGCCGCGCAGCCTTCAGCGGGCGCCCGGTGGGGAGCCACCAGTACATCTTGCGCGGTTCGGCCGCTGTGCGATAGCACCGTCGCACGGATGTCGCGGACCGCCGCACGCGCCCCCGTCCGGGCAAGGCCTTGGTTAGCTCGGGATTGTTCGGACGGTATTCGCAGGCAGACGCGCTGTAGTCGGATCAAACCACCCGTTTGCAGGCCCCCGAAAGTCGTGGGGTAGGCTGAGGCCGCACCGCGAGCGGGCGATTAGCTCAGCGGGAGAGCGCTTCGTTCACACCGAAGAGGTCACTGGTTCGATCCCAGTATCGCCCACCAGCACCGCCCGATGGCCTGCCGACGATCGTTGCCGGCAGGCCATCGGCGTTTCCGCCGGAAGCGCGTCAGGTAGCTCCCCGTGCCGGTTGCAACCGGCATTGCCCGTCCGTGCAGGTCCGCTCCCATCTGCCCCGCGAAAGGGTCTGGACCAGCCCGATCGCCCAGCACGTCGGGCAGCCGCGCAGGGCCAGCAGGCCCGCGGGCAGGGCCAGCAGGCTGGCCCATCCGACCACCGGGGCCAGCGCGATCGACGCGGCGATCAGGCCGAAACCGAGCACCCCGCGGGCGAGATGGACCGGCAGGGACTTGCTGGCGAACGACGGCTGCCCGCTCATCGGGCTTCCTCCGGGAGATCCAGGCGGGCGCGGACAGCGGCGCGAGCGCGGTGCAGGCGCGACTTCATCGCCGCGCTGCTCAGGCCGAGCGACTTGGCGACGGTCTCGCCCGGCAAGCCCTGGACGTCGCGCATGATCAGCACGCCGCGCTGATCGTCGGGCAGCCCGGCGATGGCGGCGGACAGGCGTTCGACCTCCAGCCTGCTCAGCACGTCTTCCTCGGCGGACGGACCGGCTGCTTCCGGGACCGGCTCGTCGCGCTGCACGAGGGAGCGCGCCCGGCGCAGGCACTCGTTGCGCACGATGCGGAACATCCACGACGCGAGCGCGGCCGTCGCCCGCAGCGTCCCGATCTTGCGGAACAGGACGATCATCGCCTCCTGCGCCGCGTCTTCGGCGTCCTGGCTGCTCGCGCACAACGAGAACGCGAACCGCCGGACGTGCGGGTAGGCGCCGGAGACCAGCACAGCGATCGAGGCCTCGTCGCCGTCCCGCGCCGCCGCGACGAGCTGGTCGGCCGGCCAGGACTCAGCCACGCTTCGACCTGCCGCGCGCCCGCAGGAACACCACGCAGCTGCACACCAGAACCGCCACGGCCACCGCCGCGACAATGACTACGGTCATCGAACCTCCTTCGACGCGTCGGCCTCGTGGCCGCACGTCCATAAGAGCGACCGGCCAGGCGAAAGGATTCAGCCGACGCCGCACGAGGTTCGGCAGCTGTGCTAATTTAGCCGTGCGCCCCGTATGGGCCTACGCATGGAGGTAGCGGCTAACCAGCCAGCACAGAGATCGGGTTCTCCGTCTCTCGCAGTTCCGCGGATCCGTCAGCCGGATCGCTGCGCCATGCCTGTGCCTGCGGGGTTTTTTCGACGTCCCCTTCTGTGCTCGACGCCTCCTTTCCGGAAAAAACCGAAAGGAATTGAGTGAGCAACGATTTTCACCGCCGCCTGATCGCCGAGTTCCGGGCGAACGGCGGAGCATTGAGCGGCGCGTTCGAGGGCTGGTCGCTGGCGGTGCTGACGACGACCGGCGCGAAAACCGGCCTCAGCCGGGAGGTGCTTCTCGGCTACCTGGAGATCGACGGCGCCGGGGTGGTGGTCGCGTCGGCGAACGGGGCGGACCGCAATCCCGCCTGGTACCACAACATCCGGCGGAATCCGGTGGTGACCGTCGAGACCGGCGGCGACACTTACCGGGCGATCGCCGCCCTTCCGCGCGGGGCCGCGCACGAGAAGCTTTTCGCGCGGGTGGTCGCGGAGGCTCCGGGATACGCCGATTACCAAGCGAAGACGACCCGGCAAATTCCGGTGGTCGTATTGCATCGGATCGAACCGCGCCCGGGCGAAGAGCGTGTTAAAGGCATGGGCGATTGGCTTGTCGAAGTGCACCAATGGTTTCGCGCCGAACTGCGGGCGTTGCGCGAGCAGGCGGACAACGTCGTCAACGGCAGTGCGACCGCGATCGTCCGGCCGCGACCGGAGTTGGCTCAGGAGTTGCGCACGCATTGCCTCAGTTTCTGCACCGCGCTGCGGCGGCATCACACGGGCGAGGATTCGGTGGTGTTCCCGTCGCTGGCCGAGCAGTTCCCCGCGCTCGCGCCGGTCATCGCGCAGCTCGCCGGACAGCATCAGGTCGTGGCGCGGCTGCAGGGCTCGATCCGGGAACTGGTCGACGGGTTCGTCCCGGGCGAATCCGACCCGGTGCGGCTGCGGGCCGACCTGGAGCGGCTCGCGGATGAGCTGGAGACGCACTTCGACTTCGAGGAACAAGCCGTGGTGACCGCGCTCAACGCGACTGCCGCGGCGCCGCCGGCGGTGTGAGAGGCGCCGCCTCGTGTCCAGTGTGGACCTGGTCTCGAGAAGAACACGGGGCTAGTACGGAAGAAATGTGCGGCGGGGGTCCGGTCCCGGCGGTCCGGATGGTTCAGACCACCCGAATGGACGGAAACCGGGCGCCCGCGCGCATTCCGGCGTGGATCGCGCCGCGGGCAAAGGAAATCGGCGAGTCGGCGGAGAGCTTCTGCCCGAACGGCGGTTGGGGCGGGTGCGCGCGGGGCCGCTGACCCGTCCGGGGGAGCTGATTCGGCTGCGGGTCTGCTGGGCCGTTCGGTGTAGGTAGTGGGAAAGTTGACTACTGCGGGTAGTTCCGGTTGCCGAGTCAGCGTGACCCATCGTGACATTCCCGTTATCTTCCCGGTGCTTCTTGACGGGGAAGACTCGCAGGCCGTGGCTGGAAAATCTCTGTAACACCGCTCGCTGACCACCCGATACCTTGGCGAGTGTCACACCTTCGGTGACGGGAAGCTGGACCGCCTCATGATCACGGATTGTGATCGCTGGTCCTGACTGACCGTGCCGGTGGCGATCAGGTCCGGGAGCTTGCACAGCGCGGGAGGACTGATGGAAGAACCGGTGCGGCCCTGGCCCGCGGACGGCGTTTCGCTGCCGCGGGTCGACCTGCGGGCGGTCGCCGCGCCGCCGGTCGACGTAGCGGCCCCGCCGCCCGGCGGCGTCGCCGGTGGCGGGCTCGACCCGGCCGTGGTGTGCCCGGCGGAGGGAGATCCGCCGAAAACGCACGCCGCGGAATGGGAGAAACGGTACCGGCGAACGGTGATCGCGGCGGATCTCGTCGCCGCCTGTGCGGTGATCGCGCTCAGCGCGTTCGTCATCGACCGGATCGCGCCGCACGACATGCACGCCTTCGGCACCGCGTTCGCGATCCTCTGCGCGCTTCCGGTCAGCCGGGCGTGGAGTGCGCGGGTGCTGGGGGAGGGCCCCGAGGAGTACCGCACGCTGGGCCGGGCGCTGATCACCGCGGCGGTGCTGGTCGCGTTCGGCGGACTGTTGTTCGGCGCCCTGGAAGTCCAGCCGTGGGTGTTTTTCGTAGTGCCAGCCGTCGCATTAGTACTGTTCCCGCAGCGATATGTGCTTCGGCAGATTCTGCACCGGAAACGGCGGCGCGGTCTGTGCCTGCTGCCGGTGATGGCGGCGGGCAGCGCGGACACCGTCGCGGACCTGATCCGGCGGACCCGGACCGAGGCGCACGTCGGCTGGCGGGTCGAGGCGGTCTGCACGTCCACCGGCACGGGGGAGATCGAAGGGGTTCCGGTCGTCGGGCGGCTCGAAGAGCTTTCGCGGCACGTGCGCCGCGGCGGGTACCGGGTCGTGGCCATCACGGCCGACCAGCACTGGAACCCGGAGCGGCTGCAGCGGCTCGCCTGGGATCTCGAAGGGACGTCGTCGGAAATGGTCGTCGCGCCGGTGCTGATGCAGGTCGCCGGACCCCGGCTCAACGTCAGCGGAGTACTGGGCATGCCGCTGCTGCGGGTGACCGCGCCCGCCTTCACCGGCGGACGCCGCTTGGTCAAAGAGGTCGTCGACCGCTGCGGCGCGGCGCTGCTGCTCGCGCTGTTTTCCCCGCTGCTGCTGGCGATCGCGGTCGCGGTGAAGGCGGGGGACCGGGGTCCGGTGATCTACCGGCAGCGGCGCATCGGCAAGGACGGCGAAGCGTTCACCATGCTCAAATTCCGCACCATGGTGGTCAACGCGCATCTGATCCGGCACGACCTGGAGAAAGCGAACGAGGGCGCCGGGCCGCTCTTCAAGATGAAGAAGGACCCTCGGGTGACGAAGGTCGGCGGGATGCTGCGCCGGTATTCGCTCGACGAGCTCCCGCAGCTGTTCAACGTCGTCGCCGGGCGGATGTCGCTGGTCGGGCCTCGGCCGCCGTTGCCGGAGGAGACCGCGACGTACGCTCCGGCCGCGCGCCGCAGGCTGCTGGTGAAGCCAGGGCTGACCGGCCTGTGGCAGGTCAGCGGGCGCAGCGATCTTTCGTGGGAGGAAAGCATCCGCCTCGACCTGCGCTACGTGGAGGACTGGTCGCTGGCGCTGGACCTGGTGATCCTCTGGAAGACCTTCCGCGCCGTGCTCGCCGGGCAAGGCGCCTACTGACCCGCGGGGACCGGGAGACGACGGCCGCCGGCTGGAGGAGCCGGCGGCCGTCGCCCGTGCGCTGGGTCACAAACCGCCCGGGACGCGAAATAGTCAAGCGTTCAACCATGTTGGGCCGTGCGTAGGCGACAGCACGGAAGGAACGACGGATCCGATGACTACTTTCGCAGAGTCCCAGCAGCTGCAGGTGCCCGCCGAGGTGCAGGACCTGCTGTTCCGCGAGGCCCGCACCGCCAACAGCTTCAGCTCGGAGCCGGTGACCGACGAGCAGGTCCGCGCGATCTACGACCTCGTCAAGTGGGCCCCGACCTCGATGAACACCCAGCCGCTGCGCGCGCTGGTGCTCCGCAGCGACGAGGCGAAGCAGCGCCTGCTGCCGCACATGTTCGAAGGCAACCGCGCCAAGACCGAGGCCGCGCCGCTGACCGTGATCCTGGCCGCGGACGTCGACTTCCACGAGAACATCCCGCAGGTCTTCCCGCACAACCCGGCCGTGAAGGACAAGTTCGCCGACGAGTCCGGCCGCGTCGAGTTCTCCAAGCTGAACTCGCTGCTGCAGGTCGGCTACTTCATCATCGGCGTGCGCGCCGCCGGACTGGCCGCGGGCCCGATGACCGGCTTCGACCCCGCGGGCGTGGACAAGGAGTTCTTCTCCGGCAACAACTGGCGTTCGCTCGTTGTGGTGAACGTCGGCAAGCCGGGCGAGAACCCGTGGTTCGACCGCCTGCCCCGGCTCGACTTCGACCAGGTCGTCGAGACGCTCTGACCTTCCTTTCGCCGCCGAGAGGCCGCCCCGCACGCCCGGGGCGGCCTCTCGGCGTGTCCGGGCGGTGTTGGCCGACGGCGGTCGAATCGGCGAACCCGCCGCCGACTAGCATCAGCGGAAGCCGTTTCAGTCACTTCTCCCGAAGGAGCCCGATCGTGTCCCAACCGTCGTCAGCTGCCGCCGTACCCGCCCCGCGCGTGGTGGTGCCGGCGGGCACTACGGCGGGCGCCGCGGTGCGCGAAGCCGGGCTGCCCACCAAGGGCCCGGACACGATCGTCGTCGTCCGCGACGCCGACGGGAAGCTGCGCGACCTCGCGTGGGCGCCGGAGGCCGAGGCCGAGGTCGAAGCGGTCGCGGCGAACACCGAGGACGGCCGCAGCGTCATCCGGCACTCCGCCGCGCACGTGCTCGCCCAGGCCGTGCAACAGGAATTCCCGGACGCCAAGCTCGGCATCGGCCCGCCGGTGCGCGACGGCTTCTACTACGACTTCGCCGTCGAAAAGCCGTTCACGCCCGAGGATCTGCAGAAGCTCGAGAAGCGGATGAAGCAGATCGTCAAGGGCGCGCAGCAGTTCTCGCGCCGCGTCTTCGGCTCCATCGACGAGGCGAAGGAAGAACTGAAAAACGAGCCGTTCAAGCTCGAGCTGGTGGACATCAAGTCCGATGTGGACACCACCGAGGTGATGGAGGTGGGCGGCGGAGAGCTGACCATCTACGACAACCTCGACCCGCGCACCAAGGAACGCGTGTGGAGCGACCTCTGCCGCGGCCCGCACGTGCCCACCACCAAGTTCATCCCGGCCTTCAAGCTCACCCGCGTGGCCGCCGCGTACTGGCGCGGCAACGAGAAAAACCCGCAGCTGCAACGGATCTACGGCACCGCGTGGGAATCGGCCGAGGCGCAGGACGCCCACCTCGAGCGCATCGCCGAGGCCGAGCGCCGCGACCACCGCAAGCTCGGCGCGGAGCTGGACCTGTTCTCCTTCCCCGAGGAGATCGGCTCCGGCCTGCCGGTGTTCCACCCCAAAGGTGGCATCATCCGCCGCGAGCTGGAGAACTACTCGCGCCGCAGGCACGAGGAAGCCGGCTACGAGTTCGTGAACACGCCGCACATCTCCAAGGGCGAGCTGTTCCACACCTCCGGGCACCTGCCGTACTACGCGGACACCATGTTCCCGCCGGTGCAGTTCGAGGAAGAGGACTACTACCTCAAGGCCATGAACTGCCCGATGCACAACCTGATCTTCCGCTCGCGCGGGCGGTCCTACCGCGAACTGCCGCTGCGGCTGTTCGAATTCGGCACCGTCTACCGCTACGAGAAGTCCGGCGTCGTGCACGGCCTCACCCGCGTGCGCGGCCTGACGATGGACGATTCGCACATCTACTGCACCAAGGAGCAGATGCCGTCCGAGCTGCGGTCGCTGCTCAAGTTCGTGCTGGACCTGCTCGCCGACTACGGCCTGTCCGACTTCTACCTCGAACTGTCCACCCGAGGCGACTCGGACAAGTTCATCGGCGAGGACTGGGAGTGGGAGGAGGCCACCGAGACGCTGCGGCAGGCGGCGGTCGACTCCGGCCTCGAACTGGTGCCGGACCCGGGCGGCGCGGCCTTCTACGGCCCGAAGATCTCGGTGCAGGCGAAGGACGCCATCGGCCGCACCTGGCAGATGTCGACCATCCAGCTGGACTTCAACCAGAACAAGCGCTTCGGCCTGGAGTACACCGCCTCCGACGGCAGCCGGCAGCGGCCGATCATGATCCACCGCGCGCTGTTCGGGTCGATCGAGCGGTTCTTCGGCGTGCTGACCGAGCACTACGCGGGCGCGTTCCCGGCGTGGCTGTCGCCGGTGCAGACGGTCGCCATCCCGATCACCGCCGACCAGGTCGAGTACCTGCGCGACGTGGAGAAGGCGTTGCGCGCCAAGGGGATCCGCGTCGAGGTCGACGCGAGCGACGACCGGATGCAGAAGAAGATCCGCACGCACACCACGCAGAAGGTGCCGTTCCTGCTGCTGGCCGGCGCGAAGGACGCGGAGGCGGGCGCGGTGTCGTTCCGGTTCCGCGACGGCGGCCAGATCAACGGGGTCCCGGTGGACCAGGCGGTCGAGGCGATCGCGGAATGGGTCGCGCGCCGGGAGAACGCGTCGCCGTCGGCCGAGGCCGTGGAGAAGATCCTGAAGTGACCGAGCCGGAACTCGTCGAACAGGACGGGGTCGGGGTCCCGGACGCGCTGCAGCGGCTGTGGACCCCGCACCGGATGGCCTACATCCGGGGCCAGGACAAGCCGGACGGCGACGAGTCCGACGGCTGCCCGTTCTGCCGCCTGCCCGGCCTCGGCGACGACAAGCGCGCGCTGATCATCGCCCGCGGCGAAACCGTGTTCGCGGTGCTGAACCTGTACCCGTACAACCCGGGGCACCTGATGGTGGTCCCGTACCGGCACGTCGCGGACTACCCGGACCTCACGCCGCAGGAGACGCGCGAGCTGGCCGAGTTCACCCAGCACGCGATGGGCGTCATCCGGGCGGTCTCGGCGGCGCACGGGTTCAACATCGGGATGAACCAGGGCGTGATCGCCGGGGCGGGCATCGCCGCGCACCTGCACCAGCACCTGGTGCCGCGCTGGGGCGGCGACGCCAACTTCATGCCGGTGATCGGGCACACGAAGGTGCTGCCGCAGCTGCTCGGCGAAACCCGCGACCTGCTGGCCGACGCGTGGTGAGGCCCGTCGCGCGGCGGTAATTGAGTGCTCAACCAGCGTATGATGGCGTTATGTCCGAACCACGCTGGCTGACCGACGACGAGCAGCGGGTCTGGCGCGCCTACGCCCAGGCCAGCTCCCTGCTGCACGCCCACCTCGAAGGGCAGCTCCAGCACGAATCGGGCATGCCGCACACCTACTACGAGGTGCTCGTCGCGCTGTCCGAAGCGGACGGACGGCGGCTGCGGATGAGCGAACTCGCTTCGGTGCGCGGTTCGTCGCGCAGCCGGCTGTCGCACGCGGTGGCGCGGCTGGAGGCCAAGGGCTGGGTCCAGCGCGAGTCGTGCCCGACGGACAAGCGCGGATCGTGGGCGGTGCTCACCGACGCCGGGCTGGCCGCGCTGAAAGAGGCCGCGCCCGGGCATGTGGAGGCGGTCCGGGAGACGCTGTTCGACCAGCTGAGCGCCGAGCAGGTGCGCCAGCTGGGCGAGATCTCCGAGGCGATCCTGGCCGGGCTGCGGCCCAAATGCCAGGCCGTGCGGGAGGCCGAGGAAGCGGCCGAATCGGCCGCGCCGGTCGCGGAACTGCCGAAATCCGGCTGACGCTCCGGCGGGTCGCGGGCGGGCGGGTCCGGTTCGGACAGCGGGGTCGATAGGCTTTCGTCGCCCACCCGCCCCCGAATCAGGTGCACAGACGAGGAAGATGCTCAACATTTTCGCCCGTGCCTCGGTCTCCCGCGTGACGGACCCGATCGGCGCCGCCCTGGTCCGCGCCGGACTGACCCCGAACGCGATGACCGTGCTCGGCACCGCGGGCGCCGTCGCGTGCGCGCTGGCGTTCTTCCCGCAGGGGATGCTGCTGTGGGGCACGTTCACCGTGTGGGGCTTCGCCATGCTCGACCTGCTCGACGGCGCGATGGCCCGCGCCCGCGGGTACGGCACGCCCTTCGGCGCGGTGCTCGACGCGACCTGCGACCGGCTGGTCGACGGCGCGCTGTTCGCCGCGATCGCGTGGTGGTGCTTCGTGCAGGACCACAACAACCGGGCCGCGGCCGCCGCGCTGATCTGCCTCGTGCTCGCCCAGGTCATTTCCTACGTGAAGGCCCGCGCCGAAGCGTCCGGCCTCGAAGCCGACGGCGGGCTGGTGGAACGCGCGGAGCGGCTCATCATCGCCCTCGTCGGCACCGGGCTGCACGGCCTGGGCGTGCCCTGGACCGTGGAGATCTCGCTGTGGCTGCTCGCCGTGCTTTCGGTGATCACGCTGCTGCAGCGGGCGGCGGCGGTGGCGAGCGCGGCGCGGGCGGTCGCGGCGAAACAGGCCGGTTCCTCGGCAGGCGGGGCGCAACCGTGAGCACACTGTCCCAGCGGCTCAGCGAGTTCGGCTACGCGACGGGCTGGCGGTTCGTCCGGCGCGTGCCGCGGTCGTTCGGGGCGGCGACGTTCGCTTTCGGGGCCGACATGGCCGCCCGGCGCGGCGGAGGCGGCGTGCGGCAGTTGCGCGCCAACCTCGCCCGGGTGGTGCCGCAGGCCGGGGAGGCGGAGCTGGACGAGCTGGTCCGGCGCGCGATGCGGTCGTACGCGCGGTACTGGTTCGAGACCTTCCGGCTCCCGGCGATGGACCACGCGGCGGTCGCGAAGCAGGTGACGGTGACCGGCGCGGAGAACATCGACGCCGCGCTCGCCGAGGGCAACGGCGCGGTGATGACGCTGCCGCACAGCGGGAACTGGGACATCGCCGGGGTTTGGCTCGCCAGCTACGCGGGCACGTTCACCACTGTCGCGGAGCGGCTCAAGCCCGAGTCGCTGTACCGCCGGTTCGTGGCGTTCCGGGAATCGCTCGGCTTCGAAATCGTGCCGCTGACCGGCGACAGCGCGGCGATGCGGCTGCTGCTGCGGCGGCTGCGCGAGAACAAGGTGGTGGTCCTGCTGGGGGACCGGGACCTGACGTCGTCCGGGATTCCGGTGCGCTTCTTCGGCGAGCAAACGCACCTGCCGCCCGGCCCGGCACGGCTCGCCGCCACCACCGGAGCGGCGCTGCTGCCGACCGGCTGCTGGTTCACCGAGGACGGCTGGGAGATCCGGATCCACCCGCGCATCCGGGTGACCGCGCGGGCCGAGGTGCCCGCCGCGACCCAGGCGCTGGCCGACGTGTTCGCCGGCGACATCGCCGCGCATCCGGCCGACTGGCACATGCTGCAGCCGTTCTGGCCCGCCGACGCGGCGGCGACGGCGCTGGAAGAAGCGAGCTGACCCGGGTGGCGCGCGGGTTGAAGATCGGGATCGTGTGCCCGTACTCGTTCGACGTTCCGGGCGGGGTCCAGGGGCACGTGATCGACCTGGCGCGGGCGCTGATCGAGCGCGGGCACGAGGTGTCGGTGCTGGCTCCGGCGGACGAGGACGCCCAGCTGCCGGATTTCGTGCACCCGGCGGGCAAGGCGCTGGGGATTCCGTACAACGGCTCGGTCGCGCGGCTGCAGTTCGGCCCGGTGTCCTACGCCCGGGTGCGGCGGTGGATCCGGGACAACGGCTTCGACGTGCTGCACCTGCACGAACCGGCCGCGCCTAGCCTGTCGCTGCTGGCATTGAAGGTCGCGGACGGGCCGATCGTGGCCACCTTCCACACGGCGACGACGCGCTCGCGGACGCTGTCGGCGTTCCAGCCGGTGCTGCGTCCGCTGCTGGAGAAGATCACCGCGCGGATCGCGGTGTCCGCGCTGGCCCGGCGGGTGCAGGTGGAGCACGCGGGCGGCGACGCGGTCGAGATCCCGAATGGCGTCGACGTCGAGTTCTTTTCGCGCGCCCTGCCGCTGGACGGTTACCCGCGCGCGGGCGGGACGATCGGGTTCGTCGGGCGGTTCACCGAACCGCGCAAGGGCATGGACGTGCTGCTGGAGGCCGCGCGGCGGCTGCTGCCGGAGTTCGAGGAGCTGCGGCTGCTGGTGGTCGGCCGCGGCGAGCCGGACCAGCTGCGGCGGATGGCCGGGCCGGAGCTGTGGCCGCACATCGAGCTGCTGGGCCAGGTCGACGACGAGATGAAGGCTCGTGCGCTGCGCAGCGTCGACGTCTACTGCGCGCCCAACACCGGCGGCGAAAGCTTCGGGATGATCCTCACCGAGGCGATGGCCGCGGGCACTCCGGTGCTGGCCAGCGGCCTCGACTCGTTCCGCCGCGTGCTCGACGACGGCCGCGCCGGGATGCTCACCACGACTGGCGACCCGGCGTCGCTGGCCGACGGCCTGCGCGAGCTGCTGGGCGACCCGGCGCGCCGGGCGTCGCTCGCCGCCGCGGCGGGCGAGCGGGTGACGGCCTACGACTGGGCGGTCGTGGTCACCCAGGTGCTGCGGGTGTACGAAACGGCCATCGCGGCGGATCCCCGGCTGGTCGCGGCGGGGGAGCGGGAGCCGGCGTGACGGTGCTCGTGTGGCTGCTCGTGGCGGCGGCCGCGATCGTGGTGCTCGGCGGGCTGTTCCTGGTGGCGACCGCGAACCGGCTCGACCGCCTGCACGTCCGGACCGACGCGGGCTGGGCCGCCCTGGAAGCGGCTCTCGCCCGCCGGGCCGTGGTCGCCCGGGCCGTCGCCGCTGTCCTGCACGACGGCGCGGACCTGCACACCGCGGCCGCGCGGGCGGAAGACGCCGCGCGTCCGGACCGGGAAGCCGCGGAGAACGAACTGACGCTGGTCCTGGCGCGGATCGACCGCTCCCGCCTGCCGGTCGTGCTCGCCGAGGAACTGACCGACGCCGAACACCGGGTCGTCATCGCGCGCCGCGTGCACAACGACGCGGTGCGGGACACGCTGGCGCTGCGGCGGCGGCGGAAGGTGCGGTACTTCAAGCTCGCCGGGACCGCGCCGCTGCCGGAGTACTTCGAATTCGCCGAACCGGACCTCTGAGGCAGACTGAGCCGCATGACGACCGAACCCGATGCCTGCGCCGTCGCACACGGCGAGGTCGAAGAGCCGCCCGCCGAACGGACTTTGGTGGCCGTGTTCGCCTCGCCGGTGGCCCAATACCTGCTGCGCTACGCGGCCGATCTGGGGTACCGCGCGGTGCTTTTTGAGCCGGACGAGGCGCGGGCCAGCGACGCTCCCGACGACGTCGAGGTCCGCACGACCGCCCCGTCGCCGGGCCCGGACGCGGACGTCGTGGTGACCGATCACCACCGGCCAGAACTGGGGACCGTTCTGCAGGCAGCCTTGGCGGTGCCGACGCGGTGGGTGGGGGTGCTGGGCAACCCGCGGCATCCGGGGCCGCACGTGGAAGCTTTGCGCGGACTGGGCGTGGCCGAGCCGGACATCGCGCGGGTGCACCGGCCGGTCGGGCTGAACATCGGGTCCCGGACCCCGGCGGAGATCGCGGTGGCGACGCTGGCCGGGCTGATCGCGGACCGGAACGGGCGGCCGGGCGGGTTCGAGTTCTGAGCCCGGCGGCAGACCGCGGACGGCGTTTTTCCCGCTGCGGCAAGGGAAACCGGTCATCCGGCGAGCCGAACCCGGTGACTGGCCCGCCTCTCTGCCGCGGATCCGGAACCGGGCGAGGCCGACCCGCCGCCCGCCTCCCCGCCCCGGATCAGGTCGGCACCACCGCGCCCTCCGGCATCGGCTCGAAGCGGGCGTGCCGCCGGGTGAACGTAGCCGTCCCCGACGTCAGCGACCGCAGGTCCACCGCGTAGCGCAGCAGTTCCGCCGCGGGCACCTCCGCGTGCACCACGGTGCGCCCGCCCTCGCCGGATTCCGTGCCCAGCACCCGGCCGCGGCGGGACGACAGGTCGCCCAGCACGGTGCCCAGGTGTTCGTCCGGCAGGCTCACCTCGACCGTGTCCAGTGGTTCCAGCAGTGAGATCCGGCTGGCTGCCGCGGCTTCCCGCAGGGCCAGCGCGCCCGCGGTCTGGAACGCGGCGTCGGACGAGTCGACGCTGTGCGCCTTTCCGTCGGTCAGCGTCACGCGCACGTCCACCACGGGATAACCGTCCTGGACGCCGCGCTGCAGTTGTGCTCGCACGCCCTTCTCGACGCTCGGGATGAACTGGTGCGGCACCGCGCCGCCGACCACCTTGTCCACGAATTCGAATCCGCCGCCGCGCGGGAGCGGCTCGACCTCGATGTCGCAGACCGCGAACTGCCCGTGCCCGCCGGACTGCTTCACGTGCCGTCCGTGTCCTCGCGCGGGTTTCGCGAACGTCGAGCGCAGGCTGATCCGGACCGGTTCGGTGCCGACCTCCGCGCCGCCCGCGCGCAGCCGCGACAGGACGACCTCCGCGTGCGCCTCGCCCATGCACCAGAGCACGAGCTGCCCGGTTTCCGCGTTGCGTTCCAGGCGCAGGGTCGGGTCGCCCGCGACGAGCCGGGACAGGTTGCGGGACAAGGTGTCCTCGTCGCTGCGGGACTTCGCGACCACGGCGACCGGCAGCAGCGGTTCGGGCATCCGCCAGGGTTTGATCAGCAGCGGATCTTCCGGCGACGACACGGTGTCGCCGGTTTCGGCGGAGCCCACCTTGGTGAGCGCGCACAGATCTCCCGCGACGCAGAACGGCACCTCGCGCAGGTTCGCGCCGAGCGGCGAGTACAGGTGGGCGACGCGTTCGTCGGCGTCGTGGTCTTCGTGGCCGCGTTCGGTGAGGCCGTGGCCGGAGACGTGCACGGCGTTCTCCGGGCGCAGCGTCCCGGAAAACACCCGGACGAGCGAAACTCGTCCCACGTACGAGTCCACCGCGGTGCGCACGACCTCGGCGGCGAGCGGGCCGGCCGGATCGGCGGACAGCGGGGCGTGCTCGGCGCCGTCGGGGCTGGTCACGCCGGGCGGGGTGTGTTCCAGCGGCGAGGGGAAGGCCCGCACGATGCCGTCGAGGACCTCGGCGAGCCCGGTCCCGCTGGTCGCGCACACCGGGATGACGGGGTGGAACGACCCGCGTGCGACGGCCGTCTCGAGGTCGGCGATCAGCACCTCCTCGGCGATCTCCTCGCCGCCGAGGTAGCGGTCCATGAGGGTTTCGTCCTCGCTCTCGGCGATGATGCCCTCGATCAGTTCGTTGCGGGCGTCGGCGAACTCGGCGGACACGGCCGGGTCCGGGTCGCTCACGCGTGGCGGATAGCCCGCGGAATAGTCGTACCGGCGCTGGGTGATGAGCCCGACCAGGCCATCCGGCGCGGGGAGGTACAGCGGCAGCACGCCCGCGCCGAAGGCGGCTTGGCAGGCGGCGATCTCGGCGAGCGCGTCGGCGCGGTGGTGATCCAGCCGCGACACCACGACGGCGCGCGGCATGCCCACCGACGCGCATTCCTCCCACACCGCGATGGTGGCGGCGTCCACGCCTTCGGCGGCGCACACGACGAACAGCGCGGCGTCCGCGGCCCGCAGCCCGGCGCGCAGTTCGCCGACGAAATCGGCGTACCCCGGGGTGTCGATGAGGTTGATTTTGTGCCCGGCGTGCAGCACTGGCGCGACCGAAAGCCCGACCGAGCGCTGCTGGCGCACCGCCGCGGGATCGTGGTCGCACACCGTGGTGCCCTCCACGACCGAACCGGCGCGCGGCACCGTGCCGGACGCGGCGAGCAAGGCCTCGGTGAGCGTCGTCTTCCCGGAACCGGAAGGCCCGACGAGGACGACGTTGCGCACCTTGGCGGGGTCGTCCACAGCGACGGCGGCCCCGGGGTCGGCACTCCTGTTCTGCTTGTCGGCCATGACGTCCTCCTCAGCGACGGCGGATGGAAGAACTGTGTCCTCGATCACACACCCGCGACCCGCCGGGAGGCAAGGCGGGAGGTCCGGGACCAGCCGTTCGCTCACCGCGGGCGGCCGGCGTCCCGGGGTCCTCGATTCCACTGTGGACAGCCCGCGCGCGAAGCCCGCAAAGAATCGCCCGCGCATTCCGTGCCGGATTCATCCGGAAAGCCGGGCTGCTGCCGGGGTGGGCGAGTGGCGATTCTTGGGCGGAAAGAGGAATTCCCGGAAAACGGGACGCGGAAATCGGGACGGATTTCCCGAAGTTGATAACTTAACGACCTTCGTCGGTTGTCCCCGGTTGGGAAAAACCCGACTCTTGGCGGGGTTCGATCCCATTCCACTTCCGAATCCGGCCCCCACCCCCGGGCCTGATCCGGCCTGTCCGGAGGAGAACACCGCCGATGAAATCGCGCCGACCGCTCGTGCTGCTCGCAGCCGGGGTGCTGGCCGGGGCCGTCACCACGGCCACCGCAGCCCACGCGCAACCGCTCGAACCGCAGAGTCCGCAGGCCGCCGAAGCGATGGCCGCCACCGCCGCGCAGGCGCTGGTCGCCTCCCGGCCCGCCGCGCTGCACGCCGGCAAGGACGACGTTTTCCAGCAGCACAAGGTGATCTCGTCCACCAACGGCCTGAAGTACGTGCCCTACGACCGCACCTACAAGGGCTTGCCGGTCATCGGCGGCGACTTCGTCGTGGCCACGAACTCCGCCGGGCAGGTGCTCGCCACCTCGGTCGCGCAGAAGACCGCGATCGATCTTCCGAGCCTGTCGCCGAAACTGACCGCGAGCCAGGCCGAAGCGATCGCGCGCACCCAAGTGCCCACTGTGGACAAAGTGCAGCCCGCGCGGCTCGCCGCCTACGCGCTCGGCAGCCCGAAACTCGCCTGGACGACCCAGGTGACCGGGCGGAACGCGGAGGGGCCGAGCAAGCTGGACGTCATCGTCGACGCGATGACCGGCAAGGTCCTGCACACCCGGGAGCACGTGGCCTACGGCGACGCGCAGGGCGTGTGGAACGGCCCGGAGCCGCTGCACCTCGACACGTCCTCGGACGGCGCGGGCGGCTACTCGATGACCGACCCGACCATCGCGAACCTCAGCTGCCAGGACGCCTCCACCCAGCAGACCTTCACCAAGTCCACGGACAGCTGGGGCAACGGCGACGAGACCGACAAGGAAACCGGCTGCGCCGACGCCCTGTACGGCATCCAGCAGGAGAACAAGATGCTCTCGCAATGGCTGGGCCGCAACAGCTTCGACGGCAACGGCGGCGCCTGGCCGATCCGCGTCGGCCTCAACGAGCAGAACGCCTACTACGACGGCACCCAGGTTCAGGTGGGGAACAACACCGCGGGCCAGTGGATCGGCTCGCTCGACGTGATCGGGCACGAGTTCGGCCACGGCATCGACGACCACACCCCGGGCAGCATGTCCGGCGCGGGCACCCAGGAATTCGTCGCGGACGTCTACGGCGCGTCGTCCGAGTGGTTCGCCAACGAGCCCTCGCCGTACGCGGTCCCGGACTTCCTCGTCGGCAACCAGGTGAACCTCGTCGGCAACGGGCCGATCCGCAACATGTACGACCCGTCCCAGCTCGGCCATGCGAACTGCTACGACGACTCGATCCCGGGCACCGAGGTGCACGCAGCCGCGGGCCCCGGCAACCACTGGTTCTACCTCGTCGCTGAGGGATCGAACCCGACCAACGGCCAGCCGGCCAGCCCGACGTGCAACAACTCGACGGTGACCGGGCTCGGCGTGGAGACCGCGGTGAAGATCTTCTACAACGCGATGCTGCTCAAGAACAGCGGCAGCTCCTACCAGAGCTACCGCACCTGGACGCTGACCGCGGCGAAGAGCCTCTTCCCGAGCGGTTGCACCGAGTTCAACACGGTGAAGGCGGCCTGGGACGCGGTGAGCGTGTCCGCGCAGCCGGACGAACCGACGTGCGGCGCGGTCAGTTCACGGGCCGTTTCCGTCCGATGAACTGAAACTGATTTCCCCACCGGAGGGAGGGGGAGACGAGCTTTCGTCTCCCCCTCCCGATCGTTATTGTTGTTCCCGCGAAAAATACGGAATTCTTCGCTCGCGAAGAATTCCCGGAGCGCCGGGCAATTGCGGTTTACCGCACTCCGGCGAGCCGGAGCAGCGCGGCGGTCGCCGCGGCGGCGATCACCACGACTACGAACGGCGCTTTCCGCCACGCGAGCACTCCGCCGACCACTACTCCGGCCGGCCGGGCGATCCCGGCGAATTCCTGCCCCTCGGTCAGCGCGCTGGTCGCCACCAGCGCGGCGAGCAGCACCACGGCGGAGAGCGTCATCAGCCGCTCGGCCCGCGGGGACAACCGCACTTTCGTGCGCAGCAGCGGCCCGGCGAGCCGGAACGCGAACGTCCCCGCCGCCAGCACGAGTGTCGCGATGATCAGTTCCGCGCCGTCCATCAGTGCGCTCCTTCCAGTGGCTTCGGCTCTTTCGCCGCGGCACCGGCGACTACTCCGACCAGTGCCAGCAGCACCGGCAAACCCGCCGGGAGCAGGGGAGTGGCCGCGAGCGCGACCACCACGCCGATCAGCACCGGCAGCCGTGACGCCCGGTCCTTCAGCGACGGCAGCACCAGCGCCAGCAGCACCGCCGGGAAGGCGGCGTCCAGGCCGAACGCGTCAGTGTCGCTGATCGCGGACCCGGCGAACGCGCCGGCCACCACGCCGAGGTTCCAGCAGACGAACAGCCCGATGCCGCACGCCCAGTACGCCGCCCGCCGCCGCTCCGCGTCGCGCTGGGCCAGCGCGAACGCCACCGATTCGTCGATCATCAGGTGGCTTCCGGCCAGTCGCCCGAGCAGTCCGTGTCCCAGCGTGTCGCCCACCGCGAACCCGAACGGCACGTGCCGCGCGTTCACCAGCAGCCCGGCGGCCACCGCAGCGAACGGGTTGCCGCCCGAGGCCACGATGCCGACGAACATGAACTGCGACGCGCCAGCGAAAACCAGCAGGGACAGCAGCATCGGCGCCCACAGCGGAAAGCCGGAGCTCACCGCGATGGCACCGTAGGAAACGGCCACGAGGGCGTCGGCCAGGCAGACGAGGCCGATGTCGCGGGCGAGGCCGCGGTCGAGTGTTCGCCAAATCGAACGCATAGTGTCCTATGCTGAACACAGCCGACCCTGTTCGTCAAGGCGAACGAGAAGACTGATGGAGCGAACACACATGCCGAACGAGAGCACCGGCGCGCCGCTGGACATCATCGCGGCGTCGCTGCGCCGCGAACGGGCCCGCGCCGGCCTCTCCCTGACCGAGGTCGCGCGGCGCGCCGGCCTGGCGAAATCCACGTTGTCCCAGCTGGAATCGGGGTCCGGCAACCCGAGCGTGGAGACGCTGTGGGCGCTGGGCGTCGCGCTGGACGTGCCGTTCTCGCGGCTGGTCGAACCGGAACAGCAGGAGGTGAAGGTGATCCGCGCGGGCAAGGGCCCGACGGTGTTCGCCGAACACGCCGACTACGCCTGCACGCTGCTGTCGGCGTGCCCGTCCGCGGCCCGCCGGGACATCTACCTGGTCAGGGGGGAGCCGGGCATTCCGCGGCGGTCGGATCCGCACATGAGCGGCGTCGTCGAGCACATCGTGCTGTGCGCCGGCCGGGCGCGGATCGGCATCATGGCCGACCCGGTCGAGATGCTGCCCGGCGACTACATCTGCTATCCAGGGGACGTCCCGCACATCTTCGAGGCGCTGGAGCCCGGGACGTTCGGGGTGGAGATCTCCGAGTACCACTGAGCCGCTGGGGGCGTGGCATGGCAGGCAGAGCGGCGGGAACCGCGGTCGGGCCGATGACGATCGCGGCCGTCGAACGGCATTTCCCGGCGGGGCAACGGCTGACTGACGACGCGCTCGCGGCGGAAACGCTGCCCGCCGGGGCGCGCGCGGTGGCCAGGCTGGCTCGCTGGGCGCCGCTGCGGGACTGGCTGATCGCCGCCGCGGAGAAGGACAGCCCCGGGATCTGGGCCGGGATCGCGTGCCGCAAACGCTATTTCGACGAGCGGCTCCGCGACGCTTTGCGGACGGGTGCCGAGAGCGTCGTGGTCCTCGGTGCTGGGCTGGACACCCGCGCCGCCCGCATCGCCGCGCCCGCGGGCGTTCCGGCGTTCGAGGTGGACCTGCCGGTCAACCTCCGGGCCAAGCAGGCGCGGCTGCCGTCGTCCTCGGCGACGCAGGTGCCGGTCGACTTCGACACTGACGACCTCGCCCGCGCCCTGGCCGAGCACGGCTACCGCGCGGGGAGCCGGACTGTGTTCCTCTGGGAAGGCGTCACCCAGTACCTGACCGAAGCCGGAGTGCGGGCGACGTTCGACGCGCTGGCCATGGCGGGCGCGGGGAGCAGGCTGTTGTTCACCTTTGTCCGCCAAGACTTCCTCGACGGCACGCAGCGGTACGACGCGCAGAAGCTGTACCAGCGGTTTGTGGTCAAGCAGCCGCCGTTGTGGCGCTTCGGCTGGGCTCCCGAGGCGGTTGCCGCGTTCCTTTCCGACTACGGCTGGCGCGAACGCGAACAGGTCGGGACGGCCGAGTTCGCCGAACGCTACCTGGTTCCGGCGGGGCGTGCGTTGCCGGTCTCGGAGATCGAACGCTGTGTCGAGGCGGAGAAGGCCTGACCGCGTCCGTCCACAAAGGACATTCGCTGCGGCGGCTGTACATCGGCGGCCGGATGGCGCAGAGTCCTCACCGGAGGAACCATCGGCCAGGAGGTGTGATGACCGGCGAGGAAATCGTGCTCGGTCCCCTGCCCAAGGGGATCACGCCCGCTCGCGAGGGCATGCGGAACAAGGTGTGGAACGTGCTCGGCCACACCTATTCGATGAAGGCGGCCAGCGAGTCGAGCTTCGCCTTCGAGACCCTCGACCCGCCCGGCACCGGCGTGCCGCCGCACGTCCATCCGACCCAGGACGAGCACATCTACATCCTCGAAGGCGTCTTCACCCTCTATCTCGACGGCGCCTGGGAGACCGCGGGACCCGGCGACACCGTGCGGATGCCGAAGGGGCTCCCGCACGCCTACTACAACCGCAGCGAGGGCATGACCCGCGGGCTGTTCTGGGTGAGCCCGGCCGGAAAACTGGCGACGCTGTTCGACAAGCTGCACAACCTGAGCGACCCGGCCGAGGTGGTCCGGGTGTCGGCGCTGCACGACGTCGACTTCCTCCCGCCCGGTTCGGTGGAGGGCGCCTGAGCCGGTTCAGCCGCGGTTCACCTGCTGCGGGGACGCCCCGGAAGCCTGCGCGTAGCCGGTGACGATCGCCTCGATCGTGCTCGCGTCGATGACGTCTTCCAGGCGGGTGAAACCGTCCGGCGCGCGCCGTTCGACCTCGTCGATGACGTTTTCCGGGCCGCCCCGGCGGTTGCGCAGCACGATCTCGCTGGTGGCCGCCAGCCGGTCGGCTTCGTACGCGCGGAGCGCGTCGGCGGGATCGGCGTAATGGGTCAGCTGCCAGGCAAGGTTGGTCGCGTCGAGAATCGCCTGGCCCGCGCCGTTGGATCCCATCGGGTGCATCGGATGGGCGGCGTCGCCCAGCAGCGTCACACGGCCGCGGGACCAGGCGGGCAGCGGATCGCGGTCGCACATCGGGAATTCGAAGATCTCTTCGGTCGCCTCGACCAGCCCGGCGTGGTCGACCGCCGGGCAGTGGAACCGCCCGACGTGCCGGGCCAGCTCGGCCCGGTCGCCGGGCTTGGCCCAGTCCTGCCGGTCCGGGGGAGGGTCGCCGGGCCGGCCGGTCCGGACGCAGACCGCCCAGTTCGTGAGCCGGGTCCCGGCGGTCCGGCCCGGTCCGATCGGGTAGACCACCAGCTTGGCCGCGGTGCCGCCGGAGACGATCATCGAAGCGCCGCCGCCGAATTCCGGCCAGTCGGCCGCGCCGCGCCACATCTGGACGCCGTCCCAGCAGGGCGGGCCTTCGCCCGGGAACAGCAGGGCCCGCGCGACCGAATGGATCCCGTCGGCCGCCACCAGCACGTCCCCGGCCACGGTGACCGGCTCGCCGCCTTCCCGCTCGGCGAAGTAAGCCCGGACGCCGTGGGCGTCCTGCTCGAATCCGGTCAGCCGGTGGCCGGTCCGCACCGCGTCGGGCCCCAGTCGCGTGTGGACGGCCCGCAGCAGCAGGTTCTGCAGCCTGCCCCGGTGCAGGCAGTACTGGGGGAGGGCGAATCCGGCGTCGAGCCCGCAGGGTTTGCGCAGGATCACCTGCCCGAGCCGGTGGGTGTAGAACAGCTCGCGGGTGCGGATCCCGATTTCGTCCAGCTGGTCGAGCAGTCCGAGCGCGGCGAGCTCCTTGACCGCGTGCGGCAACGCGTTGATCCCGACGCCGAGCTCGGCGATCCGGGCGCTCTGTTCGTACACCGCGCATTCGATGCCCTCGCGATGCAGCCGCAGCGCCGCGGTCAGCCCGCCGATGCCCGCTCCGACGATGACCACCTTCACCCGCGACCTCCCGTCCTCGACTGCCCAGAGTGGCCGAGACGGGCTGGGCGCGCTACCGCCGACCGGAGGCGGGCGCGGCTTCCGTCCGATGTGGACATTCCGGGTTCTGGCCGGCTGCGCGGCGGACTGGGATGATGCCGCGGATGCGCCCCTGGCACGTGCGGGACTACGAGCCCGCTGACGAGGAGTCCTGGCTGCGGTGCCGGGTGCTCAGTTGGACGTGCATCCCGACCACCAGTCCCAGGGCATCGCGACTGGCTTGCTGGAGGCCGCCCTGCCGCGGCTGCGAGACCTGGGCGCCACGGAGGTGGACGCCTGGACCCGGGACGACCCGCCCGCGCTGCGCTGGTACGCCGCCCAGGGATTCGCCGAGGTCGAGCACTACGTCCACGTCCACGCCTCGGGCGAGGAAGCCGTCCGCGCCGTTCGCCCTAGCCCGGGATTCACCGTGGCCGGGGCTTTCCTGCACGCCGACGCCGCCCGCGAGCAGGAGTTGCGGGACACGTTCACCCGCGTCTACCGCTGCCGACGCTTCCACCGCAGTCTGTGACAGGACGTGCTCTCGGAAAGCCCGTCCGGGCGGTGGACGACGGTGGCGACGCGGGAAAGCCGTTGCCTGCGTTGAGAAGGCCCCGCCCGCCGGGAGCGGGGCCCGCATCGGAAACGGTCAGGCGCGGATCTGCTTGGCCCCGCCGCTGCCGCCGATGGCGATCTTGCGCGGCTTGGCCTGTTCGGCGATCGGCACCCGCAGGGTGAGCACGCCCGCCTCGTAGTCGGCTTTGATGCTTTCGGTGTCGAGGGTGTCGCCCAGGAACAGCTGCCGGGAGAACACCCCGCGCGGCCGCTCGGAGACCTGCACCTCGGCGTCCTCGCCGTAGTCGGGCCTGCGTTCGGCCTTCACGGTCAGCACGTTGCGCTCGACGTCCAGGTCGATCGACTCCGGCGCGACGCCGGGCAGGTCGAACTGCACCACGTAGTCGTTGCCGGACCGGTAGGCGTCCATCGGCATCACCGCCGGGCGCGTCGCGGTGCCGTTGCCGCCGAAGAACTGCTGGGTCAGCCGATCGAGCTCCCGGAACGGGTCAGTTCGCATCAACATGACCATGCGCCTCCCTTTCTCCTTCCCTCGGTGCCCGCCGGGCGGGCGTTCGCTGGTTCTCCACACTGCTGACACTCTGCACTCCTGGACCGCCGGATCGCCGGCCGTCGCGGAGATCCGGCCCCGCCGGGCACAGCGGCGGGGCCGGAACCAGTTCGGGTGAAAAGCAACCGTGCTGATCCCTGTGCGAGCTGGCGCCGCCGATGTCCCGGGGCGGTCGCGAGGCCACGTCACGAGACGCGATGCCGGGGCTTGTGCGAGCCTCTCCGGCCAAGCGTCGTGGCAGACCTTGCCCTTCCGGACCGGCCGCGCCGCGTTATCACCTCCCCAGCGAGGTCACGGCTACCGTGTTTTCGCTTCGCGGCGGAGGAGAACGCTCCCGATGCTCCGGCGGCCACGCTCGCCACGAGCTTTTCGCGGCCCGCCCTTCGACGGCGGCCCGCCTTGGGTGCTGGGGGCGGGAGCCGCCGCCGCGCCGGAGCACCGGTGCGGCACCGAAACCAGCGGCCACGATCGCCTCGAACTCCGCGCGCAGCCAGTCCGGATCGGCGCAGATCAGCTCAGCGAACTCGCGGGCAGCCGCGCCCTGGCGGCTGATGGTGTCCGGCATCGTCGATCACTCCCCGGCTACGTGTGTCTCGGCACCCGGTCAGCTATCGCGTCTAGAATTTCTATAGCGCGGACTGGAGATTGTGTCAAGCAGTCGGTCGAGATAATCTCGGCCACGGAGAGGAGGTGCGCGTGACCGGACTCGACAGCCTCCGGCCCGAACGCTCCGGCGGCGGCCACCGCCGCTACTCCTGCCGCCAGCTGACCTTGGTGGTGCGGCTGCGCGAACAACTGGACGAGGGTCACTCGCTCGCGTCGGCCGCCCGGATCATCGGCCTGGAGGACGAACTCGCCGACGCCCACGACGTCATCACCGGCCTCCGCGCCCGGCTCGGGGAAGGCGATCGTTGACTGGGTGACGGGCACAGTTCTCTTGTGCCGCAACCCCATTGGCGTGCCGCCTCGGTACTGTCGCTCCCATGACCGCCCCCGAGACCGTGATCACCGCGGGCCTGGTCCGCGACCTGCTGCGGGACCAGCATCCCGACCTCGCCGGGCTGGCGATCCGCGAGGTGCCGGGCGGCTGGGGCAACCAGATGTGGCGGCTCGGGGACGACCTGGCCGTCCGCCTGCAGCGCATGGACCCCACTCCGCGGCTCCAGCTCAAGGAACGGAAGTGGCTGCCGGTGCTGGCCCCTCGCCTGCCGCTCCCGGTGCCGGTGCCGGTGCGGTTCGGCGAGCCGTCCGAGCGGTTTCCCAAGCACTGGACCGTGATGACCTGGGTTCCCGGCGAACCGCTCGACCACGCCACGATCAGCCGCGGCGCCCACGCGGCCGACGCGCTGGCGGACTTCCTCCGGGCGTTGCACGTGGAGGCTCCCGCCGACGCGCCGATCGCGGCGGACCGCGGTGCTCACCCCAAGGACTACACGGACGGCTTCGGGAAATTCCTTGACGCGGTCGCCCTCGACGGTATCGCGGCGGAGATCCGCGCTGTCTGGGACGAGGCTGTCGCGGCGAGCGGATGGGAAGGCCCGCCGGTGTGGGTGCACGGCGATCTGCATCCCGCGAACGTCGTCGTCTCGGACGGAACGCTCTCGGGCATCGTGGATTTCGGCGATTTGTTCGCCGGAGACCCGGCGTGGGACCTCGCCGCCGCTTGGGTGTTGCTGCCCGAAGGCCTGGCCGCACGGTTCTTCGAGCGTTACGCGCGGGCGGACGAGCCAACCATCCGGCGCGCCCGCGGGCTGGCCGCGATGAAGAGCCTCTTCCTGGTCCTGATGGGACAGAACGGGGATCGCGGCCTGCCCGGCGGGAAACCGCACTGGGGATCCGCGGGCCGGGCGGCGCTTGAGCGTGTCCTGAAGGGTTTTTGACGGATCAGTCCCGGGCGCGGTCAATGTCTCAACCCGGTTCTGAGGCCAAGGCGAAAGAACACAGCTGGCAGCGAGAGTCGTGTCCACTGTGGAGCGTCCAGCCTCGAAATCGGGCAGACTGCGCGGAAATCAGTCGCCGACCCCGGACGCGTCGAGGGCTTCGGCCGCGACGCGGAGGGCGGCTTTGCTGGCTTCGGGGTCGGGATGGGTGGGCGAGAGCGCGAGTGTGGTGACCCCGGCTCCGGCGAGGGCGCGCATCCGGTCGGCGATCCGTTCCTTCGGGCCGAGAAGCGAGGTCGCGTCGAGGAATTCCTCCGGGATCGCGGCCATGGCCCCGTCGTAATCCATGGTGAGATACCGGTCGCGGACCTCGTCGGCGGCGGCCTCGTATCCCATCCGGGCGACGAGGTCGCGGTAGAAGTTCTTCTTGCGGCTGCCCGCCCCGCCGAGGAACCCGGCGACGTAGGGACGGGCGTAGTCGGCCGCCGCGCGCCAGTCGTCGCCGACCGCGAGCGGGACGGTGGCCACCACGTCGAATCCGTCGAGCGTCGCGCCGATTTTCGCGCGTCCGGCGCGGATCCGGTCGAGGGATTCGCGGCCGTGTTCGGGGGAGAAGAACAGCCCGAGCCAGCCGTCGGCGATTTCGCCGGTGAGTTCGAGGTTTTTCGGGCCGAGGGAGGCGAGATAGAGCGGGATGTGCTCGCGCGCGGGCGGCACGGCCAGCGGCAGCGCTTTGCCGGGGCCGCCGGGAAGCGGGAGCTGGAAATGCGCGCCGTCGTGCCGGACGCGTTCGTAGCGCAGCGCTTTGCCGATGATGTCGACGTATTCGCGCGTGCGCTGCACGGGCTGCCCGAACGGGACGCCGTACCAGCCCTCGGACACCTGCGGGCCGGAAACGCCCAGCCCCAGCCGGAATCTGCCGCCGGAAAGATTGTCCAGGGTCGCGGCGGTCATCGCGGTCATCGTCGGGCGGCGGGCCGGGATCTGCAGGATCGCGCTGCCGAGGTCGATGCGCTCGGTGCGCGCGGCGAGCCACCCCAGCACGGTCGCGGCGTCCGATCCGTAGGCCTCGGCCACCCACACGACGGCAAAGCCGAGCCGGTCGGCCTCCCGGGCCAGTTCGAGGTTCGTCGAGTCGTTGCCGGCGCCCCAATAACCGATGTTGAGTCCGATTTTCATGCCGCCGACGTTACCGTTGGTAACCGACAGGACACCGGTGGTTCCCGGCGTTCAGGGGGTGCGATAGGGGTGCCGTCTGTCCACAATGGAGATACGCGCGGCTTGGCGATCTTGCCTGGACACATGACAGAGGATGTCGTGATTCGCTCATGGGCAGGTTCGGGATCCTTTGGATGATCAACATCACTCAGAGCGGGTGAGGGGCTCATGTCCGCCGACTCCGGACTCGGCTTCACAGGCGCAGATCGCGGCAAACCTTGCGGATCTGGTCAGCGGACGAGCGGAGCCGTGCGAGCTCTTCCGGGGAAGGCATCGCGGGTTCAGGCCTGCCCGCCCCGCTGCGGTCTACGAGCCGCGGCAAGGACATGCACACCCCGTCGATGCCGTGGAAGTCCTGGACCAGGCTGCAGACCGGAAGGATGAGGCGCTGGTCCCCGAGGATGGCGTCGAGAATGTAAGCGGCGGCCAGTCCCACCGCGTAGTTGGTGGCGCCTTTGCCCGCGATCACCTCGTAGGCCGCGTTGGTCACGGTCCGGGCGATGTCGTCCCGGACCGCATGCGTGAACGTGGGCTCGCCGCCGACCTCCCACTCGGTCACCGGCACCGAGCCGACGAACGCTCCCGACCACAGCGGCACCGCGCTGTCGCCGTGCTCGCCGGCGATGTAGGCGCGCACGCTGGGAACGCCGACCCCGGCGCGTTCGGAGATCAGCGACCGCAGCCGGGAGGAGTCCAGCACGGTGCCGGAGCCGACGACGCGGTGCGCCGGGAGTCCGCTGACGGTCAGGACCGCCTGCGTGATGACGTCGACGGGATTGGTCACCGGGACCAGGATCGCCTCTGGCGCCACCTCCAACAGGCGCGGCACCAATGCCTGGCACATCGCGACATTCGCCTCCGCGAGCGCCATCCGGCTCTGCCCGGGCCGTTGTTTGGCCCCGGCGGCGATCACCACGATGTCGGCGTCCGTGCACACCGCGATGTCGTCGCTGCCGATGATCGTCGTGGTCGGGGTGAACATGCTGCCGTGCTGCAGATCGAGCACCTGGGCCCGCACCTTGGCCGCGTCGGTGTCGAACAACGCGATGGTGTGGGCCACGCCGTGGATCTGACCGGCGTAGGCGATCGTGGAGCCGACCGCGCCCGCCCCGACGACGGCGACCTTCGTCCCGTGCGGCGCGCTGTGCGCCGGAAACAATTGCGGCACTTCGCCTCCTCCTCGCCCGAACCCCGGAGCCGCCGAGCCTGTCCGCGCGGCAGGTCCAGCTTGGAGCAGGGGACACCGGCGCCTTGAGGGGCGAGGGCCATCGCTGCCGGAGACCAAAGTCCTTGTGCGGCGGGGCGATCAGCGCCGGCTCGGGCTCGCCGCGGGGTCGGCGGGCGGTATCGCGTCGAGAGGAACGAGGCGGCGTCCAGTCCAGTGGTAGCGGACTGTGGCCGCGTTGGCAGTGGGGCAGCACATCGGGTCTTCGGCGTTGTACAGCTCGTAGGAGAGGGCGACCGTGTCGTCGGTGGACCACACCTCCTGGATGCCTGCGCTGTCGGCTGAGGTGTCGGTGCCGAGGTACTTGCCGTCGTTGAAGAAGAAAGCCCGGTTCGCGTAGCCGTCGGCCGATTCGGCGATGGTGCCGAGGATGACCTGCAAGCCGCCGGTCGACTCCCACGAGGTGCCCGGGTAGGGGCGGTATCCCTTCGCCTGGACGACAGCTTCGGCGTCGGCGAGAGTAGTGCGCGAAACGACCGGTGGCTCGGAACTCGTTGTCGCAGCGGCGGGAGGAGCGGGCTGTGCGGCGCTGGTGGACGGCTCCGGGAGCGCTGGTACCGACGACGGCGGAGCAGCCGGGGTCGGCTCCGGAGTAATTGTCGTGCTGCTGGCGGTGGCGTGGCTCGCCGTGTCGAGGTTGGCGGCGGCGGTCAATCCCAGCGCAGTGGCTACGACGGCAACTGCGCAGGCGATGCTGGAGAAGACGGCGCGGCCGGAGGCGCGCGGCTGTCGTGCGACTGGCCGCACCACTATCGCACCGACGAGCATGCAGAGCGCGCCGACGACGCTCACCCACGGTCCGGTGCCGATGTGCACGACGCCGTCGGCTCCGGCGAGACCGCTCAGCAGGCTGATGAGAAGGAGCCCGCCCAAGACGCCGGATACGCCGAACAGGATGAAACCAGTCGTCCGGGCGGCGACGCTGTCCCGAAGGACCAAGGCGGCGACGATCGCTGCCGCGCCGCAGACCACCAACGCGACCGGAAGCAGGACGAGCGGAAGCCCTCGGCCGTCCGCCAGGCGAGCGGTGTCGAACAAGCTCGCGTTCCCCAGCAGGGGCGCCTGAAACCACGGCAGGATCGGCGACACCCCGACCAGCGCCCCGCCCGCGGCCAGCCCGATCGCCGCGGCGAACCGCCGGGCAGTCCCGGCCGGTGCGGGCAGGGGAACCAGCTGGCTTCCGCAGCGCCAGCACCGCACAGCGTTCGCCTGGACGGGTTCCGCGCAGTACGGACAGGGGCGCGAGAACGGGTTCGACCACGGTGGCGGGGGATTGGTCATGGCGGGCTCCTCAGATGTACCAAGGAAGACGAGGGGAGCCCGGGTCGCGTTACCGAACGCTGAATTGCCTGCACGATGGTGCGGGTTCTGCCGGAGAGGTTCCTGCCCGAGGAATTATTGCCAGGCAAGTGAATCCGCGCGCAAAGGCTGCGCCGAGAAGATCACGGCAGAGCAAAACGCGAAAACGGCGAGGGACCATGCCCTCGCCGTTTCACGAACAGCTAGTCTGAAAACAGACCGTCACCAGCCCCGCTCAGCGAGCCGGTGCGGCTCCGGCACGTCCTCGACGTTGATGCCCACCATCGCCTCGCCGAGGCCGCGCGACACCTTCGCCAGCACGTCCGGGTCGTCGTGGAACGTGGTGGCCTTCACGATCGCCTCCGCGCGCTGCGCCGGGTTCCCGGACTTGAAGATGCCCGAGCCCACGAACACGCCCTCGGCGCCCAGCTGCATCATCATCGCGGCGTCGGCCGGGGTAGCGATGCCGCCCGCGGTGAACAGGACCACCGGCAGCTTGCCCGCCTCGGCGACCTCGCGGACCAGCTCGTACGGCGCCTGCAGTTCCTTGGCCGCGACGAACAGCTCGTCCTCGGGCAGGGACTGCAGGCGGCGGATCTCGGCGCGGATCTTGCGCATGTGCGTGGTCGCGTTCGAGACGTCGCCGGTGCCGGCCTCGCCCTTGGAGCGGATCATCGCCGCGCCCTCGGTGATGCGGCGCAGCGCTTCGCCCAGGTTGGTCGCGCCGCACACGAAGGGCACGGTGAACGCCCACTTGTCGATGTGGTTCGCGTAGTCGGCGGGGGTGAGCACCTCGGACTCGTCGATGTAGTCGACGCCGAGCGACTGCAGCACCTGCGCCTCGACGAAGTGCCCGATCCGCGCCTTCGCCATGACCGGGATCGACACCGCTTCGATGATGCCGTCGATCAGGTCGGGGTCGCTCATCCGGGCGACGCCGCCCTGCGCGCGGATGTCCGCGGGGACGCGCTCCAGCGCCATGACGGCGACCGCGCCCGCGTCCTCGGCGATCTTGGCCTGGTCGGCGGTCACGACGTCCATGATCACGCCGCCCTTGAGCATCTCCGCCATGCCGCGCTTCACCTTCGCGGTGCCGGTGACGGTCTGGGGTTCGGCGTTCTGCTGCTGCGACACCTTGCGGGCCTTTCTCGGGGGAGCGGAAGTCTTTCTTCTCCTCCAGCGTAAGCCGACGGTGGACCGCTGAGGCAGGCCATTTCCGGGCTATCTTGGAAGTCCACTTGCCACGCGGGAAGATCCACTTCGGCTCGGCCACTTTTCCGCCGGGAAGCGTTGACCTGCGCCTTCCGGAACGGCCTACCATGGAAGACGAGGGCGGCCCGGACCGACCGGGCTTCCCCAGCGCGAGTGGAGACCACCTTCGAGGTGGCCACTGGCGACAGATTTCAGCAGTCCACTTCACCTCGGCGCGGGGACGGCCGCCAGAGCGCGCGGCGGGTGGGCGGCGGCCCCGGCGCCGCCCGCCTGACCTGCCCGGTTGCGTTCCGGGCGGCCCCCCTAAGCTGGAGTGAACGTCTCATGGGAGGTCGGGTGGCGACAGCTACGGGAGCACTGCCGACGGTCGGCGTGCTCGCCCTGCAGGGCGCTGTGCGAGAGCACGTCGCGATGCTGGAGGGCGCGGGAGCCCGCGCGGTTCCGGTGCGCCGCCCCTCCGAGCTGGCGGAAGTCGACGGCCTGGTGCTGCCCGGCGGGGAGTCCACCACGATGTCGCGGCTGCTCGAGACCTTCGAGCTGCTCGAACCGCTGCGCGAGCGGATCGCCGGCGGCCTGCCCGCGTTCGGCTCGTGCGCCGGGATGATCCTGCTGGCCCGCCAGGTGCTCGACGGGCGCCCGGACCAGCAGCAGCTCGGCGGGCTCGACGTGGTCGTGCGGCGCAACGCGTTCGGCAGGCAGGTCGACTCCTTCGAGGCCGACCTCCCCTTCGCCGGCGTGGGCGGCGGGCCGCTGCACGCGGTGTTCATCCGGGCCCCGTGGGTCGAGAAGGCGGGAGACGGCGTCGAGGTGCTGGCCACCGTGCCCGACCCGGACGACCCGCCGGACGGGCCGCGGGCCGATAGGATCGTCGCCGTCCGGCAGGGGGCGGTGCTGGCCACGGCGTTCCACCCGGAGATCACCCGGGACGAGCGCGTGCACCGGCTGTTCGTCGAGCTCGTGCGGAAAGCCTGAGCGCAAGGATTGCGGCGGCCGCGCCGGGAGGACGCGGACGCGGAACAGATGGAGGAAAGATGAGCGGCCACTCCAAGTGGGCCACGACGAAGCACAAGAAGGCGAACCTCGACGCCAAGCGGGGCAAGCTCTTCGCGCGGCTGATCAAGAACATCGAGGTCGCCGCCCGCACCGGGACCGGCGGAGGGGACCCGGACGGCAACCCCACGCTGTACGACGCGATCCAGAAGGCGAAGAAGAACTCCGTCCCGCAGGACAACATCGAGCGGGCGCGCAAGCGCGGCGCCGGCGAGGAAGCGGGTGGAGCCGACTGGCAGACCATCACCTACGAGGGCTACGGCCCCAACGGCGTCGCGGTGCTGATCGAGTGCCTCACCGACAACAAGAACCGCGCCGCGATGGAGGTCCGCACCGCGCTCACGCGCAACAACGGCTCCCTCGCCGACCCGGGTTCGGTCGCCTACATGTTCAACCGCAAGGGCGTCGTGATCATGCCCAAGGGCGACGCGACCGAGGACGACGTCCTCATGGCGGTGCTCGACGCGGGCGCCGAGGAGGTCAACGACCTCGACGAGAACTTCGAGATCGTCTCCGAGGGCACCGACCTCGTCCCGGTGCGCAAGGCGCTGCAGGAGGCCGGATTCGAGTACGAATCGGCCGAGCTGACCTTCCTGCCGTCGGTGAGCGTGCCGCTCGACGTCGACGGCGCGAAGAAGGTCTTCAAGCTGATCGACGCGCTCGAGGACTGCGACGACGTGCAGAACGTGTACGCGAACTTCGATGTTTCCGACGAAGTCATGGCCGCAGTGGACTGATCCACTCGCGACACGACGCGACACGGCCGCGCTCCCGGCACTCCGGGGCGCGGCCGTTTTCGTCGGCGTTTTCCCTTGGCGCGCAAGGGAAAACGCGAAAATCCTTGAGACGTCGGGAAAATGACCGGCGCGGGGACTGGGCTCGGGGGCGCGGATGGGGCAGAATGTCCGCCGTGACGACCCCCGCCCTCACCGAGCAAGAGCAAAGCCTCATCGCCTGGATCGAAACCCAGGCGCGGGAACGGGGCAACGCGGTCATCGCCGTGCCCGCCGACGACCAAGGGGCCGGCTACTGCTTCACCGCGTGCGCGTGGGCGTTGCACAACGTGCCCGAGGCGGTCGTGATCGGCCTGCCCGACCACATGGCCCCGGTGCTGCTCGACGCGTACGTCGACCGGTCCGCCAACGGCGAGATCTTCGAGGTCGGCAAACGCTACGAGGATTTCTTCGACGGCGCGCCGGTGGTGTTCGAACGCGTCGCGAAAGGCCACTACCCGGAGTTCTTCGGCTCGGCGTTCCTCGTCTACCCGGACGGCGACTTCCCGGCGCTGCAGATGATCGTCGCGACGCCGGACGGGCATTTCCCGTGGCACGCCGACGCGCCCGAGGGTTTCGCCGAATGGCAGCCGGTGCTCACCGAAAGCGGCGACCCGGAGAGCTGGACGCCCGGGGTCGACGGCCCCTGACCGGTCCTCAGCCGCCCAGCGCGGCCAGGTCGGCGGCAGCGTCGGGGAAGCGCGCCGCGAGCGTTTCCAGGTCGGCGAATTCCACGCAGTCGTCGGTGTAAGGCGGCACCACCACGGTGCCGAGCAGGCTCCACGCGCCCAGCGACACGGTCGCCTGCCACGTCCCGGCCGGGACGACCACCTGCGGACGTTCTCCCGCGGCCACGTCGCTGCCCAGCACCGGGCGCGTCACTTCGCCATCGGGATGCAGCAACAGCATTCGCGCGGGAGCTCCGGCGTGGTGCACGAACACTTCGACCCGGTCGAGCCGGTGCGGCGCGGAGATCTCCGGTGCGGTGAGCAGGTAGTAGATCGCCGAACCCTCGGCCGCGCGCCAGCTCTGCGCGAACCGGCCGCCCTCCACCGGCAGCGGCTCCAGACCCAGGTGCGCGACGTAGTCCTCCGGTCCCGGCATGCCCCCATCGTGCTCGCGGGGCGGATCGGCGTCCACCTCGGCCGCCGTTTGCGCGTGTCCGTCCGCCGGGCCGCGCTCGGAGACCGTTAGCCTGCACGTCGAACGGATGTTCGCGCGGGCGGAGGAGAAACGGTGCGGGTGCTCGGGGTCGACCCCGGTCTGACCAGGTGCGGCCTCGGCGTGGTCGACGGCGGCAAGGGCCGGTCGGTGCGCCCGGTCGCGGTCGGGGTCGTGCGCACGCCCGCCGACCAGGATCTCGCGCGGCGGCTGCTCGGCGTCGCCGACGAGGTGGAGCGCTGGCTCGACCGGTACCGGCCGGAAGCGGTGGCCGTCGAGCGGGTGTTCGCGCAGCACAACGTCCGCACCGCGATGGGCACCGCGCAGGCGGGCGGGGTCGTGGCGCTGGCGGCGGCGCGGCGCGGGCTGCCGGTCGTCTTCCACACGCCCAGCGAGGTCAAGGCCGCCGTCACCGGGTCCGGGCGCGCGGACAAGGCGCAGGTCACCACAATGGTGATGCGGCTGCTCGGGCTGGAGGTCAAACCGCATCCGGCGGACGCGGCCGACGCGCTCGCGCTCGCCATCTGCCACCTCTGGCGCGAACCGATGCGGGTCCGGCTCGCCGAGGCCGAGGCCCGCGCGGCCGAACTGGTCCGCGCCCACAAGGCCCGGCTGGCGGCCGCGGCCAAGGCGGCCGGATCGACCACGAAGCAGAACGAAACAGGAGCACGACGATGATCTCCTCGGTACGCGGCGAAGTGCTGTCCGTCGGGCTCGACCACGTGGTGGTCGAGGTCGGCGGCGTCGGCCTCGCCGTGCAGGCCACCCCGGCGACGCTGGCCACGCTGCGCCGCGGCGAGCAGACGCGGCTGCACACCGCGCTGGTCGTGCGCGAGGATTCGCTGACCCTCTTCGGGTTCGCCGAGGAGGACGCGCGCGAGCTGTTCGGCCTGCTCCAGACGGTGTCCGGGATCGGGCCGCGGCTCGCGCTGGCGACGCTGGCCGTGCTGGAGCCGGACAAGCTGCGCGCGGCGCTCGTCGAAGGCAACATCACCGTGCTCACCCAGGTGCCCGGCATCGGCCGCAAGGGGGCCGAGCGGCTCAGCCTCGAACTGCGGGACAAGGTCACCGCGCTCGGCGGCGCGGCCGACGCCCCGGTCGTGACCGCGCCCGGCGCGCTGCGCGGCGAAGTGGTGGAAGCGCTGGCCGGACTGGGTTTCCCGGCCAAACAAGCCGAGCAGGCGGTGGACAAGGTGCTGTCCGAAGGCGACGGGCACACCACGTCCTCGGTGCTGCGCTCGGCGCTGGCCCTGCTCGGTCGCAAGCGGTAGCCGCCGATGAACCACGAAGTGACCGAGTTCGACACCGGCGGCTACGAGCCGGGCGACGAAACGCTGTCCGCGCTCGCGCAAACCGGCGAACGCGACCTGGAAACCTCGCTCCGGCCCCGGAAACTGGACGAGTTCGTCGGGCAGGAACGCGTCCGCGAACAGCTGGAACTGGTGCTGGAGAGCGCCCGGCGGCGCGAGGTGCCGCCGGACCACGTGCTGCTGTCCGGCCCGCCCGGCCTCGGCAAGACGAGCATGGCGATGATCGTCGCCGCCGAACTGGGCGCGGCCATCCGGATCACCTCCGGGCCCGCCCTGGAACGCGCGGGCGACCTGGCCGCGATGCTGTCCAACCTCGCGCCCGGCGACGTCCTGTTCATCGACGAGATCCACCGGATCGCCCGGCCCGCCGAGGAAATGCTGTACCTGGCGATGGAGGACTTCCGCGTCGACGTGGTCGTCGGCAAGGGGCCGGGAGCGACCAGCATCCCGCTGGAGATCGCGCCGTTCACGCTGGTCGGGGCCACCACCCGGTCCGGATCGCTGACCGGGCCGCTGCGCGACCGGTTCGGCTTCACCGGCCAGATGGAGTTCTACTCCGCGGCCGAGCTGGAGCTGGTCGTCCGCCGCGCCGCGACGATCCTCGGCATCGAGATCGACCGCGACGGCTGCGCCGAGATCGCCGGCCGCTCGCGCGGCACGCCGCGGATCGCGAACCGGCTGCTGCGCCGGGTCCGCGACTACGCCGAGGTGCGCGCGGACGGGAAGGTGACGCTGGAGGTCGCACAGGCCGCGCTGAAGGTCTACGACGTCGACGAGCTGGGCCTGGACCGGCTGGACCGGGCCGTGCTCGGCGCGCTGACCCGTTCGTTCGGCGGGGGACCGGTGGGCATTTCGACGCTCGCGGTCGCCGTCGGCGAGGAGGCCACCACGGTCGAGGAGGTGTGCGAGCCCTACCTGGTCCGGGCCGGTATGCTCGCCCGCACTCCGCGCGGCCGGGTCGCGACCGCGGCCGCGTGGCACCACCTCGGACTGGTGCCGCCCCCGGAGGCGGGACGGCCCGACGCGGCCGGTCCGACGCTGTTCGACCAGGCCTGACAAGGGCGGACAGCGGCCCGGGTGGTGGCGTTTCCGCCGGTACCTGGCACACTCGAACACAGCACATCCGTCGAAACCGGACGCGGGCAGCCGAGAAAGGCGTCCGTCGAGGAGAGTCATGAACCAGTTACTGCTGCCGTTGCTGCTGCTGCTCGTGGTGGCCGTGCCGCTCGTCATGGGCACCCGCAAGCAGAAGAAGCAGCAGGCGGCTCAGCAGGAGATGCAGAACAGCATCGCCCCGGGCGACCGCGTGATGACCACGTCGGGCCTGTACGGCACCGTCGCCGACACCAGCAGCGACACCACGATCGACATCGAGATCGCGCCGGGCGTCGTCACGACCTGGCTGCGGCTCGCGGTGCGCGAGAAGGTCGAGCCGGTCGTCGAGGGCGAGGAGAACGAGGACTCGGCCGAGACCGAGGTCGCCGCCATCGAGTCGGCCCCGGCGTCCGCGTCGTCGGAGGCCCCGGCCCAGGAGTCGATCTCCGCCGAGGAGAAGCAGACCTCCGGTGCGCAGGTGGCGCCCCCGCTCGAGCACGGGAAGAAGTAGCCCCCGGGCTTCACCGGGCAGTGATCCGCCCACAGCCTACGAAAGTCGGTACGGGCGAACGCCGGGCTCACGCAGCACCGAGTACTGTCTCGGTGCTGCGTGCGTGTCCGCCGTCATAGTTCACGCCCAGCCGCGTCCGGGGGACCCCCTTCCGGCTCGCGCACCCGAACCACTTGGGGTCCATCCAGTCCGTGCCAGTTCGAGGAGACCGAAGCACAGTGGCACCATCGGCCGGGCATCTCCGCCCGGGACGCTATCTCGCCTTCTTCGCCCTGATCGTGGTCGTGCTGTACGCCTTGGTGTTCTTCACCGGCAGCGGCAAAGCGACGCCGAAACTCGGCATCGACCTCCAGGGCGGCACCCGGGTCACGCTCACCGCGCGCACGCCCGACGGCGGCCAGCCCACCCGCGATTCGCTGAACCAGGCGCGCCAGATCATCGAGACCCGGGTCAACGGGATCGGCGTCGGCGGCACCGAGGTGGTGCTCGACGGCAACAACATCGTGATCACCGTGCCGGGCGAGCAGGGCGACGAGGCGAAGAACCTGGGCCGGACCGCCAAGCTCGGGATCCGCGAGGTCATCACCTCGGTCCCGAACACCCCGAACGCCCCGGCCGCGCCGCCCTCGGGGACCCCGAGCGCCCCGGCGACCGCGCCGAGCAAGCCGGCCGGCGGCGGGGGAGCGGAAGGCGCCCCGGCGCAGCAGCCGCCGAGCACGACCCCCTCGGCCCCGGCCAGCGGGCAGAACGCGGGCAAGAACCCGATCGAGGAAGCCCGCGCCGTGCGCCAGGCTCCCGCGCTGATGCCGAAGGACCCGAAGAACCAGCAGGAGGCCGCCGCCGCGCAGGCCGCGCAGCAGAAGGCGCTCGCCGCCCTCACCTGCGCGCCGAACGTCGCGGACCCGCTGGAGGGCAACGACCTGCCGAAGCAGCCGCTGGTCACCTGCGGCGACAAGGACGCCACCAAGTACGTGCTCGGCCCGGAGATCATCCCCGGCACCGAGATCTCGAACGCCAACTCCGGCTACGACCAGCAGCGCGGCCAGTGGATCGTCGACCTGAGCTTCAAGAGCGCGGGCGGCAAGACCTGGGGCGACTTCACGTCGGCCAACATCGGCAAGCAGGCGGCGTTCGTGCTCGACACCGACGTGGTGTCCGCGCCGACCGTGCAGAACGCCATCCTCGGCGGCAACACGCAGATCACCGGCAAGTTCACCCAGACCGACGCGAAGAACCTGGCGGACATCCTCAAGTACGGTTCGCTGCCGCTGTCGTTCGATTCGTCCGACGCCACCACGGTGTCCGCGACGCTGGGCTACGCCTCGCTGCAGGCAGGCCTGATCGCCGGCGCGATCGGCCTCGCGGTCGTGTTCGTGTACTGCCTGTTCTACTACCGGCTGCTCGGCATCCTCACGATCTGGTCGCTGGTCATGTCCGGCCTGCTCGTGTACGCGGTGCTCGTGCTGCTCGGCCGGTGGATCGGCTACACGCTCGACCTCGCGGGCGTCGCCGGCCTGATCATCGCGATCGGCATCACCGCCGACTCGTTCGTCATCTACTTCGAACGGTTGAAGGACGAGATCCGGGAGGGCCGGACCTTCCGGTCCGCGGTGCCGCGCGGCTGGGCGAGGGCGCGGCGCACGATCCTGGCCTCGGACGCGGTCAGCTTCCTCGCGGCCGCGATCCTCTACATCATCGCGGTCGGGGACGTGCAGGGCTTCGCCTTCACCCTCGGCATGTCGACGGTGCTCGACCTGGTGGTCGTCTACCTGGTCACGCATCCGCTCGTGGCGATGGTGTCGACCTCGAAGTCGAGTTTCCTGTCCAACCCCCGGCATCTCGGCCTCGGCGCCGTCCAGAAGCTCGGCTCGCAGCGCAAGTCCACGCGCCCCGCTCCCGGCCGTCGCGCGAACGTGAAGGAGGCCTGACGTGAGCGACGAAACCGCAGGCGTCACCTCGGACAGCCCCGACGACGCGAACGGCCGGGACGGCTCCGGCGGCATCGCGGCCAAGCCCGGCAAGAAGGAAAGCTTCTTCCACCGGCTCTACGTCGGCACCGGCGCGGTCGACATCGTCGGCTCGCGCAAGCGCTGGTACGTCTTCTTCGCGCTGCTGCTCCTGGTGTGCATCGGCTCGATGGTCTTCCGCGGCTTCAACGTGGGCATCGAGTTCGAGGGCGGCACGCAGATCCAGCTGCCCGCGCACGGCACGCACGGCCAGATCACCCAGGACCAGGTGATCAAGTCGTTCCACACCGCGCTCGGCGAAGCCCCGGCGGAGACCCAGACGGTCGGCACCGGCAACGCGTCGACCATCCAGACCCGCTCCGAGACCCTGACCGCCGACCAGGTGGCGAAGGTCAAGAAGCAGATCTTCGAAGACCTGGGCCCGATCGGCAGCAACGGGAAGTCGAGCGAGCAGGCGATCAGCGACAGCGCGGTCAGCGCGTCGTGGGGCGACGAGATCTCGCGCCAGGCCCTGATCGCGCTCGCCGTGTTCCTCGTCGCGGTCGTGATCTTCCTGGCGATCTACTTCGACACCAGGATGGCGTTCGCGGCGCTGATCTCGCTGCTGCACGACATCGTGGTGACCGCGGGCGTGTACTCGCTCGTGGGCTTCGAGGTCACGCCCGCGACGGTGATCGGCCTGCTGACGATCCTCGGGTTCTCGCTGTACGACACCGTGGTGGTGTTCGACAAGGTCCGGGAGAACACCCGCGGCCTGCTCGGCCTGTCGCGGAGGACGTACGCCGAGGCGGCGAACCTGGCGCTGAACCAGACGCTGATGCGCTCGTTCAACACGGCGTTCATCGCGCTGCTGCCGATCCTGGGCCTGCTGATCGTCGGCTACATCCTGCTCGGCTCGGGCACGCTGCAGGACCTGGCGTTGGTGCAGCTCACCGGCACCCTGGTCGGCGTCCTGTCGTCGGTCGCGCTGGCGACCCCGCTGCTGGTCGACTTCAAGATGCGCGACCCGCAGTACAAGCAGCAGGCCGAGCGAGTGGCCGCCCGCCGGGCCAAGGCCGCGAAGCGCGAGGCAGCGGACGACGACTTCGACGCCAACGACGAGGAGCAGCTGGCCGCCGAACTCCGCAAGGAAAAGGCGATGGCCGCCGCGGCCGGAGTCCCGGCCCGGCACCCGAAGCAACGCCCGTCGGGAAAGAAGAAGCGCTGACCCCGATGAAGCTCGACGAGGCACTGGACCTGATCGCCGAGGTGCCGGACTTCCCGGAACCAGGCGTCCTGTTCCGCGATCTCAGCCCCCTGTTCGCCGACGGCCCCGGCTTCGCCGCGGTCGCCGACGCACTGGCGGACACCCTCGACCCGGCGGCCACCCTGGTCGCCGGAGTCGAGGCCCGCGGCTTCCTCCTGGCCGCGGCGGTCGGCTACTCCCGCGGCATGGGCGTAGTGCTGGTCCGAAAGCCAGGCAAACTCCCGTCCGTAGCAGGCCGCGTGGACTACTCCCTGGAATACGGCACCGCAAGCGTCGAACTCCCCGCAGGCGTCGTCAAACCCGGCCAGCGGATCGCGGTCATGGACGACGTCCTGGCCACCGGCGGCACTGTGGCAGCGACCGCGAAACTCCTGGAAGACGCAGGCGCAACGGTCACCGGCATCTCAGTAGTCCTGGAACTGAAAGCCCTCAACGGCCGCACCGCCCTGGACGCCCGCTCCGTCCACGCTCTCCGCACCGTCTGACCCCTTGTCCGTGAGGGGAACCCTGAGGGAATCAGATTCCCTCAGGGTTCCCCTCACGACCCACCCAACGGATCCAGGCACCCAGCCCCCTCCCTGCACCCCGATACGAAGCCTTCCCTGCGGTTCGGGGGGGGGTGGTTGGGGGGGTTTTCCTCCCTTGACCAAACCCCCCACCAGTTAAGAC
>NZ_JBVJOE010000007.1:331568-345816 GCF_055583325.1 Amycolatopsis sp. NPDC104775 | reverse complement strand
ACACCCCAGGACGAACCTTCCCTTGGGGTTTGGGGGTGGTTGTCAAGGCATCTTTCCCGCCTTGACAACCACCCCCGAACCGTCAGCACACTCAAGCTTCGGGGTGCCCCACGCAACCACCCCGGGCGCAGTGTCGCCGCCAGGCGACGAGCAACCCCCCGAAACAGCACGTCACCAAACCTCCCGGAAGACCAACCGGTTACCCTGAAGGTTCGAGGCCGCACGAAGCAGCTGGAGGTGCGGGTGAGCCAAGAGCTCGACGCCAACGTCCCCGCCAAAGGCGGTGCGACCAAAGCCGGTGCGACCAAAGGCGGTGCGCCCCCCGCCAAGAGCGGCGCCACCGCCGCGGACACCGGGACCCGGCCCAACGGAGCCGCGCCCAACCCCTCCGCGACCCGCCGCGTCCGCGCGCGCCTGGCCCGGCGCATCACCGCCCAGCGCGCCGCCCCGGTCAAACAGGTCCTCGAACCCCTGGCCGTCATCCACCGGGAACTCCACCCGAACTCCGACCTGGGCCAGCTCCAGCGCGCCTACGACGTAGCCGAAGAACTCCACCGCGAACAACGCCGCAAATCCGGCGACCCGTACATCACCCACCCCCTCGCGGTAGCCACCATCCTGGCCGAACTGGGCATGGACACCACCACCCTCGTCGCGGCACTCCTGCACGACACGGTGGAAGACACCGGCTATTCGCTGGACCAGCTGAAAGCGGACTTCGGCGAGAAGGTCGGTGAACTGGTCGACGGCGTCACCAAGCTGGACAAGGTCAAGCTCGGCACCTCGGCCGAAGCGGAGACGATCCGCAAAATGGTGATCGCGATGGCGAAGGACCCCCGCGTCCTGGTCATCAAGCTCGCCGACCGGCTGCACAACATGCGCACGATGCGGTTCCTGCCGCCGGAAAAGCAGGCCCGCAAGGCGCGCGAGACGCTCGAGGTGCTCGCCCCGCTGGCGCACCGGCTCGGCATGGCCACGGTGAAGTGGGAGCTGGAAGACCTCGCGTTCGCGATCCTGCAGCCGAAGAAGTACGACGAGATCGTGCGGCTGGTCGCCGACCGCGCGCCCTCGCGCGACACCTACCTGCGCAAGGTGATCGCGGACCTGACGAACAACCTGGTGTCGTCGCGGATCACCGCGAAGGTCGAGGGGCGGCCGAAGCACTACTACTCGATCCACCAGAAGATGATCGTCCGCGGCCGCGACCTGGACGACATCCACGACCTGGTGGGCGTGCGGATCCTGGTCGAGGACGTGCGGGACTGCTACGCCGCGATGGGCGTGGTGCACGCGCTGTGGCAGCCGGTTCCCGGGCGGTTCAAGGACTACATCGCGCAGCCGCGGTTCGGCGTGTACCAGTCGCTGCACACCACGGTGATCGGGCCGGACGGCAAGCCGCTCGAGGTGCAGATCCGCACCTACGACATGCACCGCACCGCCGAGTACGGCATCGCCGCGCACTGGCGGTACAAGGAAACCAAGGGCACGCACGCCAGCAACAACGCCATGGAGCTGGACGAGATCGCGTGGATGCGGCAGCTGCTCGACTGGCAGCGCGAAGCCGCGGACCCGGGCGACTTCCTCGAATCGCTGCGCTACGAACTGGCCGCGCGCGAGATCTTCGTGTTCACGCCGAAGGGCGACGTCATCACGCTGCCCGCGGATTCGACGCCGGTGGACTTCGCGTACGCGGTGCACACCGAGGTCGGCCACCGCTGCATCGGCGCGCGCGTGAACGGCCGGCTGGTCGCGCTCGAGCGGAAGCTCGAAAACGGCGAGGTCGTCGAGATCTTCACGTCCAAGGCGGAAAGCGCCGGGCCGAGCCGCGACTGGCTGCAGTTCGCCGGTTCGCCGAAGGCGCGCGCGAAGATCCGGCAGTGGTTCGCGAAGGAGCGCCGCGACGAGGCGATCGACGCGGGCAAGGAAGCGATCACCAAGGAGATCCGCAAGGTCGGGCTGCCGATCCAGCGGCTCGTGTCGGCGGAATCGATGGGCTCGGTCGCCACCGAATTGCGGCATGGCGACATTTCGTCGCTGTACGCGGCCGTCGGCGAGGGCCACACCAGCGCGAAGCACGTGGTGCAGCGGCTGGTCGCGCTGATCGGCGGGGTCGAGGAGGCCGAGGAGGAGCTGGCCGAACGGGCCACGCCGTCCACGGTCACGCGCCGCCGCGGCTCGAACGACGTCGGCGTCATCGTCAAGGGAGCCAGCGACGTCTGGGCGAAGCTGGCGCGCTGCTGCACGCCGGTGCCGGGCGACGAGATCCTCGGTTTCGTGACGCGCGGCGGCGGGGTGAGTGTGCACCGCACGGACTGCACGAACGCCGACGACCTGCGGACCCAGCCGGAGCGGCTGGTCGAGGTGGAATGGGCGCCGTCGTCGTCCTCGGTGTTCCTGGTGGCGATCCAGGTCGAGGCGCTCGACCGGCACCGGCTGCTGTCGGACGTCACGAAGGTGCTCGCCGACGAGAAGGTGAACATCCTGTCGGCCTCGGTGACGACCTCGCGGGACCGGGTGGCGGTGAGCCGGTTCTCGTTCGAGATGGGCGATCCGAAGCACCTCGGGCACGTGCTCAAGGTCGTGCGCGGGGTCGAGGGCGTGTACGACGTGTACCGGGTGACGTCGGCTTCCTAGCCGCGGCCGGCGGCGGGAAGTCCGGTCCGGACTGTCTACTTCGGACACTTCGCGCGCGGCGGTGATCTGTCCCACAGCGGGATCGCGGCGAGGGCGCATTAGGGTGCTGGTCATGACGGACGGACTCGAGTTCACCCGCGACGGTGCCGTGGCCCGGCTGACCTTCTCCCGCCCGGAGAAGATGAACGCGATCACCCGCGGCATGTGGGCGGCGATCCCGGACCTGGCGGCCGAGGTCGAGGCCGATCCCGAGCTGAAAGTCCTCGTGCTGACCGGGGCCGGGCGGCACTTCTCCGCGGGCGCGGACATCGGCGAGTTCCGCGAGCTGCGGTCGACCGCCGAGGCCGCCGCGAAGTACGACGAGGCGGTGGACAGCGCGGTGGCGGCGCTGACCGCGATGCGCAAGCCGACGATCGCGATGGTCCAGGGCAACTGCATCGGCGGCGGCTGCCAGATCTCGGTCGCCTGCGATTTCCGCTTCGCCGCGGACGACGCGCGGTTCGGCATCACCCCGGCCAAACTCGGCATCGTCTACCACTTCGCCTCGACGCGGCAGCTGGTGTCCCTGGTCGGCCCGGCGCACGCCAAGTATTTCCTGCTGTCCGGCGAACTGGTCGACGCGACCCGGGCGCGCGAGATCGGCCTGGTCAACGACGTTTTCCCGGCCGCCGACTTGGAATCCGCGACGGCGCGCTTCGCCGGGACGCTGTGCGCACGGTCGCAGGCTTCGATTCGCGGGATGAACCGGATCATCGAGAAAATCGTTGCGGGGCAGGAGAAGACCGACGACGAGGTGGAGCAGATCCGGCTCGCCGCGCTGCACGGCGAGGACTACGCGGAGGGCGTGGACGCGTTCCTGAACCGGCGTGCGCCAGAGTTCACCTACCGCTGACGGATCCCGCCCAGCCTCGGCAGCGGGAAAAGTGTTGCGGGACAACATCTTGCGTCGAGGCCTGTGTCCGGGGCGAGCGCCGCGGGCCTGGACGCTGCGTCAGATTTCGTCCCAGGGCGCGGCTTCGTAAGCTTCCGTCAGCAGCTTCGTCGCCAGGGGAGAGGTGCGCAGCCGCACGTCGTCGACCGAGGCGACCGGGCGGCCGATCGTCGCGGAGTTGGTCAGGAACATCGCGTCGAATTCCGGCAGTTCCGCCGGGTACACCGGACGCGTCTCCTGCGGAATCCCGGCCGCGCGAAGCTGTTCTTCGAGCACCAGGTACGTGATCCCGGGCAGCACCTCGGCTTCCGGCCACACGATCGTCCCGTCGCGCAGGAAGCCGACGTTCCAGATCGTCGCCTCGCTGATCCGGCCGTCGGCGGCGAGGAACACGGCGTCGTCATAACCGGCGAGGGCGGCGGCGCGCGAATGGTGCGTGAGACCGAAGCCGCCGAGATGCTTCACGTGCGGCAGATCCCGTTGGTAGGCAACGGATCGCAGCCTGATCGGCGTCGCGACATGCTCGCTGGGCGGCGCGGTGCGCACCAGGATCTCAGGCGTCATCGCCGGGTCGTGCGGCGACGATCGCGAGAAAATGATCACCCGCACCGACAGCGCGCCCTGCCCGGCCACGAGCCGCCGGACGTAGCCGCGGACCAGGTCGGTGTCCAGCTCGCTGCCGAACACCTCCCGGGTGTTCGCGGCGAGCCGGTCGAGGTGGTAGCGGAGGCCGCGCACACGCCCGTCGCGCACCTGCATCGCGGTGAAGTGGCCGTAGCTGGTCGCCGCGGCGACGAGATCGGCGGCGCCCGGAGCGGCGCCGCCGATCTCGACTCGCACTGTCACGTCAGGAAACTGTGACGGCGGTGAACTTGACCTGCTGCTTGGGCTCGCCGGTCGAACCGTCCTGGCCGATCGCGCCGATGCCGTTCTTCGCGATCTTGTCGAGCACCTTGAGGCCCTCGTCGGAGATGCTGCCGAAGATCGTGTACTGCGGCTGCAGCGGGGCGTTGCCGTAGACCATGAAGAACTGGCTGCCGCCGCTGTTGGGCTGGCCGGTGTTGGCCATCGCGAGGATGCCGCGGCCGTACTTGGCGGTGTCGATGAACTCGTCCGGCACGGTGAAGCCCGGGCCGCCGCGGCCGTCGGTCATCACGTCGCCCTTCGCGTCCGGGTCGCCGCACTGCAGCATCTGCAGGTCGGTGACGCCGAGGCGGTGGCAGATCGTGTCGGTGAAGAAGCCCTGCTTCGCGAGGCTCTCGAACGCCTGGACGGTGCACGGCGCGAGCGCGCGGTCGAGCGTCATCGGGATGTCGCCCTGGGTGGTCTTCATCGTGATGTTCACCGTGCCCGACGAGGACACGTTCTTGCCGTCCGGCGCGGTGGCCTTCTTCCCCGACGGCGGCTTGCCGCTCGGGTCGGCCGGGTACGAGCACGTCGTCGGGTTCGGCAGCGCCTTGGGGCGCTTGGGGAGCGCGGTGCGCTCGGTGGGGATGTTCGTGACGCTCGGGACCGGCGGCGCGGAGCTCGACGGCGGCGTCGCGGCCTGCTGGTCGCCGCCGCTGCCGCCGCTGTTCACGATCCACACCACGAGACCGGCGACGATGAGGACCGCACCGCCGACCACTCCAGCGCCCACGATCTTGCGTCGCTTCGCCTGTTCCGCCCGGCGCACGAGCTGGCGCTCGAGTTTGCGCTTTGCGGCTTCTCGGCGCTGCTGGTTGGTCGCCACCCGCCCTCCAGTTTCCGCTCGAAGTCACACGTTTGAGGTAGCGGCAGTGTATGGGCACAGCCTGTGAGGACTCCGTACAGGGGCGGCTAGTCTTCACCGGGTCGTGATCAAGGCCGCTTCCGGGAGGAGGGTTCGGTGCTCGTCGCCGGGTTCGCCGCGGGTCCGCTGCGCTCGAATTGCTATCTGCTGGCTCCCGCCGCCGGCGGGCCGTGCCTCGTCGTCGACCCGGGCGAGGGCGCGGCCGGGCCGGTGGCCGAGGCGCTCGCGGAGCACCGCCTGACGCCGGTCGCGCTGCTCGCCACGCACGGCCATCCGGACCACGTCGGCGCCGCCGCCGAGCTGTCGAGGGCTTACGGCGCAACGGTCCTGCTGCATCCGGGCGACGCGGAATGGTACGACGGGACGTACGAACCGCTCCCGGGAGAGATCGAGGCGGCCGGGCTGACCGTCGGCGTGCTCCCGCTGCCCGGGCACACGCCGGGTTCGGTGGGGTTCACCGCCGGAACCGGCGAGGGTGGCAGGCTGGTGTTCACCGGGGACACGCTTTTCGCCGGATCGGTCGGGCGCACCGGCGGATCCGGCTCCGAACTGGAGAATTCGTTGCGCACATTGCTCACGCTCGCCGACGACACCGTCGTGCTGCCCGGACACGGCCCGGCGACGACCATCGGCCGCGAGCGCGCCGCAAACCCCTTCGTGCCGGGAGCCGCGCAGTGACCGGGAAACCGGCGGAACGCCTGCCGCTGTTCGCCGACGAGCCGAAGCCGCGCCGCCGCCGCGCGTGGTCGGGCGTCTTCGGCGTGCTCATCCTCGCCGCCGCGTTCGGCGGCATCGCCGGGCTGATCGGCGGGCAGCTGACCGGGCTGATCGTGGCGGCGGTGGTCGCGCTGCCGCTGATTTACGTGGTGCTCTACGCCTATCGCCGCCGGATCTGGCTGGAAGGCACGACGCTGCTGGAAGCGCCGCGGCTGGACGTGGTGATCAGCGACGTCCGCGGGACGCGCACGGTGGCGCTGCTGGTGAACGCGGGACAGCGGCGGCGCGCGGTGAAACTCGACCTGGCGGTGTTCTCCGGGACCGGCGGACGGGAGCTGGGGGCGCTGCAGCTGCGGCGGCTGGCGGACGCGGTGCTGAACAACACCGAGGCGAACGGGCTGGTGTTTTCGGAGCTGCTGGTGGCGGAATTGCGTGCGGAGGCGCGCGGGGAAGCGGTGCCGGAGCGGCCGTTGTACCGGCTGGCTTCGGCGGCTCCGGCGGGGAAGTATCTGCAGCGGTTTCCGATGGAGGCGGTCAGCCGGTTCGTGGCGACGCTGGACTGAATCGCCCTCGGCTCCGCCGGCGCGATCCCGCCGGTTCGGTCAAGGTCGGGGCGGCTGTTCCGGGCTTACTCGCGTCCGGCGGGTTCGCGGGTGCGTTCTTCCAGGCCGTCTACGCGGGCGCGGATGCGGTCGAGCTGGTCGGTCAGTTCGGGGAGTTCTTCGGCGACGTAGGCGAGAAGGCGTTCCAGGTGGCGCAGCGTCGCGCGGACCTCGTCCAGGGCGGTGGCGATGCGCGGGACGGTCTCGGCCGCTTCCAGCACCGACGCGATTAGGCGGCGGATCAGGTGCACGGTGACTCGGGGTCCGGCCAGGACGGCTGAGAACACAGCCCCTCCTCGGGTGCGGGGTCGCGGTCTTCGTACCTCATCCGCGCCGTCCGCGCCCGACCGGGTCAGCCGGGGTGTGGCTAGTGTGATTCCACGGGATTGGTGGTGCCTGTGAGGTGTTCCACCGGCTCGCGGGCGGCGATCAGCGCGGCCAGCACGGTGGTCACGGGTACCGCGGCGACGATGCCGACGGAACCGGCCAGGGTCCGGATGATCTCCGCCGCGATGTCCTCGCTGCCGAGCAGCGAGCCGAGGCCGACGCCCGAGATCGCGGAGTAGAGCATCACCGGCAGCGCGGCCCCGGCGTAGGCCATCACCAGCGTGTTCACCGCGGAGCCGACGTGGTCGCGGCCGATCCGCAGGCCCGAGCTGTACAGCTCCCGCCAGCTCAGCGACGGGTTCGCGCGCCGCAGTTCCCACACCGCGCTGGTCTGGGTGATCGTCACGTCGTCGAGCACGCCCAGCGCGCCGATCACGACCCCGGCCAGCAGCAGGCCGCGCGCGTCGATGCCGTGGCCGAGCGAGGCGATCAGCGTCGTGGTGCTGTCGTCGAGGCCGGTGAGCGACGCGGCGGCGGAGAAGATCGCCGACAGGATCCCGATCAGCGCCAGGCTGACCAGGGTTCCCAGCACGGCGACCGAGGTTCTCGCGGACAGCCCGTGCGTCAGATAGAGCGCGAGGAACATGATCGCGCCCGCCCCGGCGATCGCCACCACCAGCGGGTTCTCCCCGGCGAGGATCGCGGGCAGCACGAACAGCACGATCACCACGAAGCTCAGCACCAGCGCGACCAGCGCGGCCAGCCCCTGCCAGCGGCCCAGCACGAGCACGGCGATCGCGAACAGCGCGGCGAGCAGCACCAGCGGCGTGCCGCGCTGGAAATCGACGAGCGTGAACGACTGCGGATCGAGCGGATTGCCGCCGTTGTAGGCGAGCACGACCTTGTCGCCCGCGGTGAAGCGCGGCGTGCTCGGCTCGATCGGGACGGTCAGCCGCACTGGTTTCCCGGCCGCGGGGCCGTCGGACATCAGCAGGTCGACGGTCAGGCAGGGTTTCGCGTTCGGGTCCGGCTGCGAGCCGACCTGGACCTGGCCGGGCTGCAGGCACGGGCCGGACGTCGCGGTCGTGATCGCCGCCTGGACCGGGGTGCCCTGCGGGACCGCGCTCTTCGGCAGCGAACTGCCCCATGGGTACAGCACGATCATGCCGACGACGGTGGCCACGGCCAGCGGGGCGAGAAGCCAGACAAGGAGCTTCCGGACTCGCTGCGACGCCGGGGCGGCCGGGCCGTGGCCGTGCCCATGACCGTGTCCATGTCCGGCAGGCGGCGGAGTTTCGTTGGCGGCGGCGGGTTTGGGACTGTCCTTTTCGGACTGTGGAGGCCGGGCCGGGGGACGGCGGCGGGGCGGCGGGGTGTCGCCGGGGCGGCGGGGAAGCCGCAGCTCGCCGGATTGGGCACCGCTGCGGAGGTCGCCGGAGTGCGTGCCGCGGGAATCGGCGGAACGCGGTGCGCCGGGTTGCGCGGAGCGGGGAGCGCCGGGTCGCGGCGAGGCGGCGCGCGGACGCTGGGGTTCGCCGGGCCGTTCGGCTCGCCGGACTGGTTCGCCGGTGCGCCCGGGATTGCCGGAACGCTCAGCCGGTCGCCCGGGCTCGGCGGATCGCCCGGGTTCGGGGCGGCGCGCGCGGCGCGGAGCGTCCGGCCGGGCGCGCGGCGGCGGGGCGGGAGAAGCCGGAGGTGGCACGGACGGGGACCCGGGTTCGCCCGGCACGCGCGGGAGCGGGCCGGTGTCGTCGGGGTCCTGATCGGGGTAGTCGTGCGGTGCCACGGCGGACATCCTGCCCTCCCGGCTCGCGGTTCACCCGTACCGGGTGGGGGACGAGGCGGGCGTATCCGGCGTTTCGTTCAGGCGTGCGCAGAACGCAGATGCACGCGCCGGTAAGCCGACGGCGGCGTGTCGAAATGGTCCAGAAACGCTTGCCGGAGCGTCTCCGTGGAGCCGAAACCGCAGCGTCGCGCGATCGCGGTGAGCGGGAGGTCGGTGCCGGACAGCAGCCGGGCGGCGTGTTCCGCGCGCACCGTCCGGACGTATTTGCCCGGGGTGGTGCCGAGATGGGCGTCGAACAGCCGGGTGAGCTGGCGGGTGCTGATGCCTGCCTGGTTCGCCAGCACGTGGGCGCCGAGGTCGTCGGCGAGGTGTTCGGCGACGTACGCGGTGAGGTCGCGGACCTGGCGGTGCTCCGGCGGCGGACCGGCGAGGAACATGCTCACCTGCGCCTGGTTCCCGGGCCGCTGCAGGTAGGTGACCAGCGAGCGGGCGGCCTCGCGGGCGAGCGTCGGGCCGTGGTCCTCCTCGACGAAGGCGAGGGTGAGGTCGAGCCCGCTGGTGACTCCTGCGGAGGTGTAGACGTCGCCGTGGCGCACGAAAAGCGGCACCGGGTCCACGGTCACCGAGGGGTACTGCTCGGCGAGCCGCGCCGCGTGCGACCAGTGCGTGGTGGCGCGCCGGCCGCTCAGCAGCCCGGCGGCGGCGAGCACGGTCGCCCCGGTGCACACCGACGCCGTGCGCCTGCTCAGCTGCGACAGCCGCCGCACGTGCGCGAGCAGCCGTTCGTCGTCGGCGGCGGTCTGGTGGCCGAGCCCGCCGGCGACGACGAAAGTGTCCAGCGGGCCGCGGACCTGGTCGATCCGGACGTGCGGGGAGAGGGTGAGCCCGGACTGGCAGGCGAACGGCAGCCCGTCGACGGTGGCGAGCCGGACCTCGTACGGCCGGGCCGCGCCGAGCCGGGTGGCGGCGTCGAAAACGTCGGACACGCAGGCGATGTCGAGCAGTTCGGCGTCGGGGTACCCGAGGATCACGACCTGCCGGGCGGTACTCGGCATGGCCGCACCGTAGCAGCTCGACCGGCCGGATGAACCGGGTTCGCAGGATTTCGGACACGCGTGTCCCGGCCCGCCCGCGCCCGCGGGAGGGTGGCGGCATGACCCAGAAAACGTTCGCCTTCGTCGTGTACCCCGGATTGACGGTCTTGGACCTGGTCGGCCCGCTGCAGGTGCTCGCCTCCTTCGCGGCGGCCGAGCCCTCGGTCCGCGTGGCGGTCGTGGGCGAAACCCTGGACACCACCGACACCGATACGCCGCTGCGGATCGCGCCGAGCCACACCTTCGACCAGGTTCCCGATCCGTCCTGGGTGCTGGTCCCCGGCGGCGGTGCCCCGACGCTGCGCGCGCTCGGCGACGAGACGCTCATCGGCTATCTCCGCCACGCCGCGACGTCCGCCGAACTGATGACGTCCGTGTGCACCGGTTCGCTGCTGCTCGGCCAAGCCGGGCTGCTCGAAGGCCGGGAAGCGACCACGCACTGGACCTTCCTCGACGCCCTGCGCGCGTTCGGAGCCAAGCCGGTCCGGCAGCGCTGGGCCGACAGCGGCCCGGTGATCACCGCCGGCGGGGTGTCGGCGGGCATCGACCTGGCGTTGCACCTGGTCGAGCGGATCAGCGGAGCGGACGCCGCGCGGCTCGTCCAGTTCGCCGTCGAATACGACCCGCAGCCGCCGCTCGGACCGCTCGACTGGGCGCTCGCGCCGCGGGAGCGGATGCGGCCGTTCGTCGACCACGCGGTCCGGGAGGGGCTCGCCGATCAGCCGGAGCTGCGCGAAAAGCTTCTGGCCCAGCTGTGACGGGCGGGCGAAGCGACCCCACCCGGCTGAGTCAGGACGGTTTGCCGTGGCCGCGCGGACGCGTACCGTTTCGCCAATGGGTGCTCGCGGGGCTGCCGGTTTGACCGTCTTCACCAGTCGCAGAGACGGCGACATCGTGCTGGTCACGGCGGCGGGCGAGATCGACATCGCGTCCGTGGGTCAGTTCCGCTCCGCGCTGTCCGCCGCCGCCTCCGCAGCGGGCGGAAAACTGGTGGTGGACCTGTCGCGAGTCGGCTATCTCAGCTGCGCCGGGCTGCGCGCCATCGAGGAGACGAGCCGCGTCCGGCCGGCCCTTTCGATCGTGGCGACCGGGCCGCTCGTGCTGCGCGCCTTCGCGGTCTCCGGGATCAAGGCGCCGGTGCGCAGCCGCCTGCGCGAGGCCTGCTCGGCCGCCGGGGCGTGAATCCCTGGCCGGAATCTGGGTACCCGAGAGGTGGAACCGAGATCTGCTGAGGTGATCGAGATGTCCACCAGCACGATGTCCGGCAAGACCGCGGTCTCCGGAGGCGCAGCGGGCCTCGCTGTGCTGGCCGGGTTGTACCTGATCGCCGCGCCCTGGCTGCTGCGCTTCGGCGGGGCCGCCGAACTCGCGGTGAGCAATACCGTCGCCGGGCTGGCGATCGTCGTTTTCGCCGCCATGCGAGCCCGGGATTCCGGTGCGCAGGCATTGACCTGGGTGCTGCCGGTGCTTGGGGTGTGGGCGGCGGTGTCTCCGTTCTTGCTCCGGTACGGCGACGAAACGGTGCCGTCGACTGGCGCGGTGACCGGCAACGTGATCGCCGGGATCGTCGTGGCGGCCAGCGGGGCGGCGCTGCTGCTGCGCCGTCGCTGACGTCAGCTGAGCGCGTCGGCGAGCCAGCGGCTCCAGGTCGCGCCTTCGGCGGTCTCGTCGAGGCCCGGGCGGAACAGGTGATGTCCCACCGCGACCGGCATGCCGAGCAAGGACCGTTCGTGGAACCGGTAGAGGGCGTCCTCGGTGCGGACTCCGGCGTAGTTCGGGGTCGAGTAGTCGAGGACGCCCTCGATCACTTTGTTGTCGACGGTGAATTGGACGGCCTGTCCGGCTGACGGGTCAGCGGGCAGCCCGAGGGCTGCCAGCAGCTTCGGCCACGCATCCCGGTTCGCCGACGCGGCCGGGCCGTCGGCGGTCACGTATGTCGCGAAGCGGCCGGGGAAATGGGCGAGCAGTTGGGCGAGCGTGTGCAGGTACATGTCCCAGCCGACGGCGAAAGACTCGTGGTACTCGTCGTCCCAGTCGTCCTGGACGAAGCCGCGGTGCATGAACCGGAGCACAGACGTGCCGCCCTCGGCCGCTTCCACCAGGAACTCCATCGCGTCGAAAGTGCCGTCCTCGGCAGCGTCTCCGCGGTAGGCGAACCGGCGCGGCGGGTCCCACGCGGTGATCTCCGCCTCGCTGCGCATTCCGCCGAGGCTGAACCGGATCCGCTTGGCCTCGGCGTCGACCTCGTGGCGGCCCATGAACCACGAATCGATGCCCGGCCCGGTCGCGACCGCCTCCCAGACGGCCTCGGGGCCCGCGGGCAGCTGAACCTCTTTGCGCACCTCGAACTCGCGGGGCATGGGCGGCGTTCCTCCTTGGGTCGGTCGTAGTCACCGTGTCATTGACAACAATACTTGTCAATGCGGTGGCGGTTCTCGTGATCGCTGCCAGACTGCGAAGGGGACTCTCACGAAGGGACGCAGACGCATGGCAACCGTGGCCGACCAGTTGATCGACGTTCTGGTGCAATCCGGGGTGCACCGGATCTACGGGGTGGTGGGCGACAGCCTCAACCCGGTGGTGGACGCGGTGCGCCGCACCGGAGGCTCGGCACGCGGCGGGATCGACTGGGTGCACGTGCGCAACGAGGAAGCCGGCGCGTTCGCCGCCGCGGCCGAGGCGCAGCTCACCGGGAGGCTCGCGGTATGCGCGGGCAGCTGCGGACCAGGCAATCTGCATTTGCTGCAAGGGGTTTACGACGCGCACCGCTCGGGAGCGCCGGTGCTCGCGCTCGCTTCGCACATCCCGTCGACGCAGATCGGGACCGGGTTCTTTCAGGAGACGCATCCGCAGCAGCTGTTCGCCGAGTGCTCGCATTACTGCGAGATGGTGAGTTCTCCCGAGCAGATGCCGCGGCTGGCGCGGATCGCGGTGCAGAACGCGGTCGGCCGTCGTGGGGCGGCGGTGCTGGTGCTGCCCGGGGATGTGTCGCATGAGCCCGCCGCGCACGCGACCGGGGAGTCGGCGTCGCTGGGGAGCCCGCCCGCCGTGGTGCCCGCGGAGGCGGACATCGCTCGTCTGGCCGATCGGATCGATCGGGCGGAGAAGGTGATGATCATGGCCGGCGCGGGATGCCGGGACGCGCACGACGAGGTGCTCGCGCTCGCGTCCGCGGTGGGGGCGCCGGTGGGGCATTCGTTGCGGGGCAAGGAGTTCGTGCAGTACGACAATCCGTTCGACGTGGGGATGAGCGGATTGCTCGGGTATGGCGCCTGTTACGACGCTATGCACGAGGCTGATCTGGTGTTGTTGCTGGGGACGGACTTTCCCTACGACAACTTCCTGCCGCAGCGGAATACCGTGCAGGTGGACATCGATCCGGCTCGGATGGGGCGGCGGTCGGTGCTCGAGTTCGGGGTGCAGGGGGATGTCGGGGCGACGATCCGGGCGGTGCTGCCTCGGTTGCGGGAGCGTAGTGACCGGGCGTTCTTGCATGCGATGTTGCGCAAGCACGAGCGTGGGTTGCAGCGGGTGGTCGACGCTTACACGACTGAGGTTTCCCGGCATATTCCGTTGCATCCGGAGTATGTGGCGGATGTGCTGGACGAGGAAGCCGCTGAGGACGCGGTGTTCACTGTGGACACTGGGATGTGCAATGTGTGGGCGGCCCGGTATGTCACGCCTAATGGGCGGCGGCGGATTCTGGGGTCGTTCGTGCACGGGAGCATGGCCAATGCGTTGCCGCACGCGATTGGGGCGCAGGCCGCGGAGCCTGGGCGGCAGGTCGTGGCGATGTGCGGGGACGGTGGGCTCGCCATGTTGATGGGGGAGTTGCTGACGCTCAAGACGCATGCGTTGCCGGTCAAGGCGGTGGTGTTCAACAACTCTTCGCTGGGGATGGTGAAGCTGGAGATGCTCGTGGACGGGCTGCCGGAGTTCGGGACCGACCACGATCAGGTGGATTTCGCGGGGATTGCCCGGGCGGCTGGGTTGTATGCGCGGCGGGTGGAGAAGCCTGGGGAGGTTCGGGAGGGGATTCGGGAGGTGCTGGCGCATGACGGGCCGGCTGTTTTGGATGTGGTGACGGATCCCAATGCGTTGTCTATTCCGCCGAGTATTACTGCTGCGCAGGTCAAGGGGTTTGCGTTGGCGGCCAGCAAGACGGTGTTGAGTGGGGGAGTGGGGAAGATGCTGGAGTTGGCTAAGTCTAATTTGCGGAATATTCCTCGGCTTTGAGGGGTGACGCCTCGGCTCGTCGCCCTGGGGGCGACATTGCGCGTCGTTCTTTTTGGGGCACCCCGAAGCTAATTGTGCTGACGGTTCGGGGGTGGTTGTTCAAGCGGGGAAGACGGACTTGCAACCCCCCCCGCACCTAAGGGGAAGGTT
>NZ_JBVJOE010000007.1:250927-331558 GCF_055583325.1 Amycolatopsis sp. NPDC104775 | reverse complement strand
TTAAACGAGGTTTTGCGGTGTTTTTTGGTGGTTGGCGGCAGCGGGCAAGTTGCCCCCCCCCCCCCCCCCCCGAACCGCAGGGGAGGCTTCGTATCGGGGTGCAGGGGCGGGTGTGGCTGCCTGGGTGGGGGTGGGTGTGTTGCTGCGGAGAGTCGTGAGGGGAACCCCGAGGGAATCAGATTCCCTCGGGGTTCCCCTCACGAATTGTCTGGGTGTGGTTATTCGGTTTCTGCCATTGCTTCGGCGAATTGGGCCGCGTAGAGGCGGGAGTAGGCGCCGTCTGCGTTGATGAGGGTTTCGTGGTTTCCCTGTTCCACGATGTTGCCGTTTTCCATCACCAGGATCACGTCTGCGTCTCGGATGGTGGAGAGGCGGTGGGCGATCACGAAGCTCGTGCGGCCGGTGCGCAGGGAGTTCATCGCGTGCTGGATGAGGACCTCGGTGCGGGTGTCCACTGAGCTGGTGGCTTCGTCCAGGATGAGGATCGCCGGCTTGGCCAGGAAGGCCCGGGCGACGGTGATCAGCTGTTTCTCGCCTGCGCTGACTGTGCCGCCTTCGTCGTCCAGGACTGTGTCGTAGCCGTCGGGGAGGGTGCGGACGAAGCGGTCCACGTAGGTCGCCTTCGCGGCTTCGATGACCTGTTCGCGGGTGACGTTGTCCGCGCCGTAGGCGATGTTTTCCGCGATCGTGCCGCCGAACAGCCAGGCGTCTTGCAGGACCATGCCGGTTTTCGAGCGCAGTTCCTCGCGGTTCATGGCCTTGATGTCGACGCCGTCCAGGGTGATGCGGCCGCCGTCGATTTCGTAGAAGCGCATCAGGAGGTTGACCAGGGTGGTCTTTCCCGCGCCGGTCGGGCCGACGATCGCGACGGTCTGGCCGGGTTCCACCGACAACGACAGGTTTTCGATGAGCGGGGTGTCCTTCAGGTAGCGGAACGACACGTGCTCGAATTCGACCTTGCCGCGCACGACCTCCGGGCGCTGCGGGTGCTCCGGCTCCGGTTCCTGCTCCTTGGCGTCCAGCAGCGCGAACACCCGCTCGGCCGAGGCCACGCCGGACTGCAGCAGGTTCGCCATGCTCGCGATCTGCGTGACCGGCTGGCTGAACTGGCGCGAGTACTGGATGAACGCCTGCACGTCGCCCAGGGTCAGGGTTCCCGAGGCGACGCGCAGCGCGCCGACGACCGCGACCAGCACGTAGCTCAGGTTGCCGATGAACATCATCCCGGGCTGGATCGTGCCGGAGATGAAAGAGGCCTTGAAGCTGGCCTCGTACAGCGCCTCGTTCTGCTGCCGGAAGACCTCTTCGGCCTCCTTGCGGCGGCCGAAGACGTGCACGAGCGAGTGGCCCGTGTACATCTCCTCGATGTGCGCGTTCAGCTTCCCGGTCGTCGACCACTGCCGGATGAACTGGGGCTGTGCGCGTTTGCCGATCTTGGCCGCGACGAACACCGACACCGGCACCGTCAGCAGGACGATCACACCCAGCAGCGGCGAGATGACGAACATCATCACCAGCACGCCCAGCACGGTGAACAGCGACGTGACGATCTGCGACAGCGTCTGCTGCAGCGACTGCGCCAGGTTGTCGATGTCGTTGGTGACCCGGCTCAGCACCTCGCCGCGCGGCTGGCGGTCGAAATAGCGCAGCGGCAGCCGGGCGAATTTCGCCTCGATGTCCTGGCGCAGCCGGAACACCGCGCCCTGCACGAGGTTCGTGGTGAGCCGTGCCTGGATGACGCCGAGGAACGACGCGAAGACGTACAGTGCCAGCACGATCATCAACACCTGGCCGACCGCGGTGAAGTCGACGCCGTGGCCGGGCACCAGGTCGACGCGGCTGAACATGTCGGCCAGCGTGGTCTCCCCGCGCGCTCGCAGGCCGTCGATGATCTGGTCCTTGGTCATGCCCGGCGGCAGATGCTTGCTGATCACCCCGGCGAAGATCAGGTCGGTCGCCCGGGCGAGCACCTTCGGCCCGAGCACGGTCAGCGCGACGCCGATCGCGCCGAGCACCAGCACCCCGGTCAGTGTCGCTCGTTGCGGGCGCAGCATCCGCAGCAGGCGGAGGAGCGAACCCTTGAAGTCGAGCGGTTTCTCCGCGGGCATGCCCGCGGCCATCATCCGGCCGGGTCCCGCGGTGGGTTCCGGACGGGTCTTGTCGCGGGCGACGGCGGCCGGTTCGTCGGCGTCGGGCGCGACGGCGGTTTTCGTTTCCTCGCTCACGCCGCCTCCTGCTCGGTCAGCTGCGAAAGCACGATTTCCCGGTAGGTTTCGTTGCCGTCCATCAGCTCGGGGTGGGTTCCGGTGCCGACGACGCGGCCGTCCTCGAGCACGATGATCCGGTCCGCGCCGCGGATCGTGCTGACCCGCTGCGCGACGATGACGACGGTCGCGTCGCGGGTTTCTTCGGCGAGCGCGCGGCGCAGCGCGGCGTCGGTGGCGTAGTCCAGCGCGCTGAACGAGTCGTCGAACAGGTAGATCTCCGGCCGGTGCACCAGCATCCGCGCGATCGCGAGCCGCTGCCGCTGCCCGCCCGAGACGTTCGTGCCGCCCTGGGCGATGGGGGAGTCGAGGCCCTGTTCCATTTTTTCCACGAAATCCTTGCCCTGCGCGACTTCCAGCGCGTGCCAGAGCTCCTCGTCGGTCGCGTCCGGATTGCCGTAGCGGAGGTTGCTGGCGACGGTCCCGGCGAACAGGTACGGCTTCTGCGGCACCATGCCGACCGCGGCCGAGAGCACCTCCGGGTCGAGCCGGCGCACGTCCACGCCGTCCACCCGGACCGAGCCCTCGGTGGCGTCCATCAGCCGCGGGATCAGGTTGAGCAGCGTCGTCTTCCCGCTGCCAGTGCTGCCGATGATCGCGGTGGTTTCCCCGGGCCGGGCGAACAGCGAAACGTCCTGCAGCACTGGCTTTTCCGCGCCGGGGTACCGGAATTCGACACCGGTCAGCTCAAGATGCCCGCGCTCGGTCCCGGCCGGGAGCGGCTCGTCCGGCGGGCGCACGCTCGATTCGGTGTCCAGCACCTCGGTGATCCGCTCGGCGCTGACCTCCGCGCGCGGCACCATCATGAACATGAAGGTGGCCATCATGACCGCCATCAGGATCTGCAGCAGATAGGCCAGGAACGCGGTGAGCGCGCCGATCTGCATGGCTTCGCTGTCGACCCGCTGCCCGCCGAACCACAGCACGGCGACGCTGGAGACGTTCACCACCAGCATCACGGTCGGGAACATCAGCGCGATCAGCCTGCCGACCCGCAGCGACACGGTGAACAGCTCGTCGTTGGCGCGGCCGAAGCGCTCGCGCTCGTGCTGGTCGCGCACGAACGCGCGGATCACCCGGATGCCCATGATCTGCTCGCGCAGGACCTGGTTGATCCGGTCGAGGCGCACCTGCATCAGCCGGAACGCCGAGCGCAGCCGCATGACGATGAGGCCGATCGCCACGCCCAGCAGCGGCACGATGACGACGAGCAGCGCCGAAAGCGGCACGTCCTGCTGCAGCGCGAGCAGGATGCCGCCGACGCACATGATCGGCGCGGACACCATCAGCGTGAAGGTGAGCGCGGCGAGCAGCTGGATCTGCTGGACGTCGTTGGTGGTGCGGGTGATCAGCGAGGGCGTGCCGAACTTGCCGATCTCGCGGGCGGAGAAATCCTGCACGCGATGGAAGACGCCGGCGCGGATGTCGCGGCCGACGGCGGCGGAAACGCGGGAACCGTAGTAGACGGCCCCGATCGACCCGGCGATCTGCACCAGCGTGACCAGCAGCATCACGCCGCCGATCTTGATGATGTAGCCGGTGTCGCCCTTGACCAGGCCGCCGTCGATGATGTCGGCGTTGAGCGTGGGCAGGTACAGCGCGGCGATCGTCTGCACCAGTTGCAGCGCGACGACGAGCCACAACGCGCCCCGGTACGGGCGCAGGTAGCTGCGCAACAGTTTGACCAGCACGGTCGGTTTCTCCCCCAAAAAAGTGAGTGGCGTCGGTTCGGGTCTAGCGGACCGCGCCGGGCGCGGTCAGTGCCGGCATCCCGGCGGCTGCCTCCCGCAGGAGACCGGTGAAGGCCGATACGAACTCTTCGTCGTCGGAGTCCGAATTGAGCCAGGTTTCGAAGGCGAGGCGCGAAGCGTTCTGCACAATGCTCGCCATCATCCGCGCGTGCAACGGATTTGCGTGCCCGCCCGCCCGCTCGGCGATGGCGTCGGCGAGCACGCGCTCGACCGTGGCGAACGCGCGCAGCATCTCGGCGAACAGGCCGCTGTTCACCATCATCGCGCGCACCCGCCGCACGTCGTCGCGATTCGGCCGGTCGTCCTCGGCGAACCGGGTGATCGAGGCGTTGACGACCGCGTCCCACAACGGCTCGTCCGCGGGCCTCGCCAGAAGCGCTTCGCCCACGCGCTCCTGCCGTTCGACGATGAACGCGCAGACAGCTTCCTCCTTGCTGGAAAAGTAGTTGTTGAAGGTGCGCGGGGACACGCCCACCTCGCTCGCGATGTCCTCCACCCGCAACTGGTCGAGGCCCCGCTCGAGCGCGATCCGCAGCGCGGCTTCGGAGAGCGCCCTTCGCGCGGCTCGTTTCTTGCGCTCGCGCAGGCCCAGGGGTGCAGGGGAGGTCACCGGACCGAGAGTAGCAGCGAAAGTTGCGCGACGCGAAAAATTATGCGGACCGCGAAAAGTTTCGTTCCCGCAGGGCTTGTGCGGCGGGCGGGCCGTGGCCCGGAGAGGCGGGGGCGCGTTTCCATCGAGGCAAGGCCGCATCGGGGCTACCAGCGGCGAAATACTCAGCTTCGGCTCGATGCCTGCCGCTGGGCGTGGACGTCCGGGCTTGCTCGGGGGCGAGGTCTGCCACGGGCAAATCGTCGTGGTCGGCCGTCACCGGCTCGTCACCCCGGCGCGTTCACGAGCCCGGCGCGGACTCCGCGCGCGACAGTTTGCCCAGGTCGCGTTCGCAGAATCCGCGGTGCGCCCATTCCTCGCCGAGCACGGTGCCGAGGCATTGCCGCACTGTCCGGCCCTTGGCGTACGGGGGCCAGCGGCCGTCGTCGGGCACCGGCGCGGTCTGCGCGAGCTGCTCGGGCGTGACCTCGGCCAGCCACGCCTCGATTCCCGAAGCCTGCCGGTCGCGCACGGCGAGCACCTCGTCGAGGCTCGGCCGGGCCGACGGGTCCAGGTCGCTCTCCGACTCCATGACGTATTGCGGACCCAGTCCCATGGCCGTGAACGGCTCGGTGCGCCCGAGCACGCAGCGGCGGAACCAGGAGTCGTGCACGAAGACAAGGTGGCGCAGGGTTTCGACCATCGACCACTCGCCGTCGACGCCGCGGTGCTCGCTGTTTTCCGGCAGGGACCGGACGCGCTCGGCGGTCGCCGCCCAGTCCTCCCGCAGCTGCCGCCAGGCCTGGCGCAGGTCGGCGGGCTCGTCGGAGCGGAGCAGCAGCCGCACCGGGTGGCGGCGGTCGAGCTCCGCCTCGACGTAGGGCATCACGTCGACGCCGTTGACCACGAGGTTGGCGACCAGGCCGTCGATCTCCGCGTCCCGCATGACCACGCCGACCAGCCGGGCCCTGCTCAGATCGCATTCCCGGAACTCCGCGCCGGTGAGGTCCTCGTCGTCGAAACGCCTCATGCGGACAGGTTAGCCGTGCCAGGATGAACACATGTTCGACGGACTGCGCACGATCGTGTATCCGGCCGAGGACCTGGCCGCGGCGAAGGAATGGTGGACGCGGGTGCTCGGGGTGCCGCCGTACTTCGACGAACCGTTCTACGTCGGGTACAGCCTCCACGGCTACGAACTGGCGCTCGACCCGAACGGCCGCGCGGAGAACGGCGACGGGCCGGTCGCCTACTGGGGAGTGCCCGACGTGGACGCGGCGGTGGCGGAGCTGGTCGGGGAAGGCGCGGCGGAGCACGCGGCGGTGACCGATTTCGGCGGCGGGATCCGGACCGCCCTGGTGCGCGCGCCGGACGGAAACCTGGTCGGGGTGATCGAGAACCCGCACTTCCCGGGGACTCCGGCTTGAGAAGGGCGCTGGCCGCGGCTGTCGTGCTGGTGCTGCTCGGCGCGGGGCTGGTCGCGGCCCAGCCGTCGGTTACGACGCCGCGCACGTATCTTCTGGGCGCGCTGAACCTGCTGCGGAAGTACTCGATCGATCGGGACCGCCTGGACTGGCCGCGTGCGGAAGCCGAAGCGTTGCGCGCCGCGGAAGGGGCTTCGACCTTCTCCGAGACTTATCCGGCGATTCAGACGGTGATCTCCGAGCTGGGCAATCCGCACACCGTGCTGCTCAGCCCCCTGCGAGCGAAGGCGCCTTCGGCGGCGACCATCCAGGTCCCGGTGAGCCACGCCGAGGACGGCATCGCGGAGCTGAGAATTCCCAGCTTCGTCTCCGACCCGGAGGGCGCGCGGCTGTACGTCACGGCCGGGGTGACGGCGCTGCGGGCGGTCGAGGCGAAGGCCTCGTGCGGGTGGATCGTCGATCTCCGCGACGACAGCGGCGGCGACATGTGGCCGATGCTGACCGTGCTGGCCCCGTTGCTGGGGGACGGCATCGCGGGCTCGTTCGCCGGACCGGGGCTCGCGCCGGAGTTCTGGTCCATTCACGACGGACGGGCCTGGTCCGGCGAGAACCCGCGCACTGAGGAGGTCAATCCGGTCCGGTTGAGCCGCCCGGCGCCACCGGTCGCGGTGCTGACGTCGCGCGTCACCGCCAGCTCGGGCGAAGCGACCTTGATCGCCTTCCGCGGGCTCGGCCGGGTGGCGACGTTCGGCGGCCCCACCGCGGGGTACGCCACCGGCAACCGCGTGTTCGACCTGGTCGACGGGGCGAAGCTGCTTGTCACGGACGTGGCCGACGTCGACCGGACCGGGCGGGTCTACGGGAACCGGCCGATCGCGCCCGACTTCGCGACGCAGGACCCGGAGGCGGCCGCGAGTGAGTGGCTGCGCACGCGCAGTGGCTGCGGCTAGGGGTCCGGACCTGCGCGGACTGTCGGATTCGGACGATCGCGGCTACGGTGGTCACCGAGCGTGAATACGTACCGGCGAACGGCGGAGGTGCGCGGCATGCGGTCGATGTGGAAGGGCTCGGTGTCCTTCGGGCTGGTCAGCATCCCGATCCAGCTGTACGCGGCGACCGAGAACAAGAACGTGTCGCTGCGCCAGGTGCACGTCGCCGACGGCGGGCGGATCCAGTACAAGCGGTTCTGCTCGATCGACGGCGAAGAGGTGCCCTACTCCGACATCGCCAAGGGCTACGAGCTGCCCGACGGCGAGATGGTCGTGATCACCGACGCCGACCTCGCGGAACTGCCGCTGCCCACCCAGCGTTCGATCGACGTGCTCGAATTCGTGCCGCTGGAGTCGATCGACCCGATCCGGTTCGACCGCACCTACTACCTGGAGCCGCAGAAGAACGCGGTGAAGCCGTACGTGGTGCTGCGCGACGCGCTGCAGAAGGCGAGCCACGTGGCGATCGCGAAGGTCGCGGTGCGCCAGCGGGAGAGCCTGGCGCTGCTGCGCGTCGTGGACGACGTGCTCGTGATGACCACGATGCTGTGGGCCGACGAGGTCCGGGTCCCGGATTTCCCGTTCCTGCACGAGGATCCGCCGCAGGTCCGGCCGCAGGAGGTGACGATGGCGGGGTCGCTGATCGACTCGCTGTCGGAGCCGGTGTTCGAACCGGAGAAATACTCGGACTCCTACCGGGAAGCGCTCGAAGCGATGATCGAGGCGAAGGCGGGCGGCGGCCAGACGGTCGGCGCGCCGAAGCAGGGGGAGAAGGCCGAGGTCGTCGACCTGATGGCGGCGCTGGAGGCGAGCGTGTCGGCGGCGAAGAAGACCCGCGGGCCCGCCAAGGAGACGAAAAAAGCCGCGGGCGAAGGCAAATCGGCGGCGAAGAAACCGGCCGCGCGGGCCCGGCGGCCGAAGAGCGCCTGACCCGGCGCGGGAATTCGGGGGCGGCGCCCGGCGAGCGAAGAATGTTCCGCGGCCCGGAACAGTGAAATTTCACCGCTGCCGTCTGGAAAACCGCGGTCGTCACACCCGGTGAGCGAATGCGGCCGACGTCACCGGACCGTGGGGCCGACACGCCGCCGGGTATCCTGCGACGGCGAGAATTCCAGTGGTACCAAGGAAGAGTCCGGTCTCCGCGCGACGACGCCGGGGACTCGAATACCTGAGCGGAAGGCGGCTGAGCATGGAGTGCGCGTTCTGCACGAGCGGCATCGACCACTGTCACGGCACCCTGGTGGTCCACCCGGACCGCGGGTTCGCCGAGTGCACCGATCCGTCCTGCCTGGACCTGGACCGGGTCCGGCACGGCCTGATCATCGACTGTCACACCCTCGACGCCGGGTGCGCCTGCACCGGAGCGGAGAAATCCCTGCTGCGGCAGGCTTCCTGAGCCTCAGTGGCGGCCGCGCCCGCCACGCTGCGCGGCCGGAGCATCTCTACCCGATCGGGTACCTGGCCGTGTACAAGCTGCTTGGCAGTGTGCTAACACTACCGGGGGTCCTTCGGCTCTCCCTCCCCCTCGGAGCCGGAGGACCCCTTCTCGTGCGGCAGCGCCGTCAGTAGCGGTAGTGGTCCAGTTTGTACGGCCCGTCCACGTCCACGCCGATGTACTCCGCCTGTTCCTTGCTCAGCTTGGTCAGCCGGACGCCGAGCGCGTCCAGGTGCAGCCGGGCGACCTTCTCGTCGAGGTGCTTGGGCAGCCGGTACACGTCGTTCGCGTAATCCCCGGGCTTGCCGAACAGTTCGATCTGCGCGAGCACCTGGTTGGCGAACGACGCGGACATCACGAACGAGGGATGCCCGGTCGCGTTGCCGAGGTTCATCAGCCTGCCCTCGGACAGCACGATGATCGCGTGCCCGTCCGGGAACCGCCACGTGTGCACCTGCGGTTTGACCTCGGTCTTGACGATGCCCGGGATCTTCGCCAGCCCGGCCATGTCGATCTCGTTGTCGAAGTGGCCGACGTTCGCGACGATCGCCTGGTGCTTCATCCGGGCCATCTGCGCGGCGGAAATGATGCCGAAGTTGCCGGTGGTGGTGAGGAAAATGTCGGCGCGCTCCACGACGTCGTCGAGTTCCACCACCTCGAGCCCGTCCATCGCGGCCTGCAGCGCGCAGATCGGGTCGATCTCGGTCACCACGACGCGCGCGCCCTGTCCGCGCAGCGCCTCCACCGCGCCCTTGCCGACGTCGCCGTATCCGCACACGACGGCGTACTTGCCGCCGATCATCACGTCCGTGCCGCGATTGAGGCCGTCCGGGAGCGAATGGCGGATTCCGTACTTGTTGTCGAACTTCGACTTGGTGACCGAGTCGTTGACGTTCATCGCCGGGAACAGCAGTTCGCCGCTGGCCGCGAGCTGGTAGAGCCGGTTGACGCCGGCGGTGGTCTCCTCGGTGACCCCGCGCATCGCACCGGCGATCCGGGTGAACCGCTGCGGGTCCTCGGCCACGCTGGCCGCCAGGGTGCGCAGCAGGATCCGGTAGTCCTCCGGGTCGTCCTCGTGCGCGGCGGGCACCGCTCCCGCCTTCTCGAACTCGGCTCCCTTGTGGACGAGCAGGGTCGCGTCGCCGCCGTCGTCGAGGATCATGTTCGGCGGTTCGCCGCCGGGGAAACGGAACAGCTGGTCGGTGCACCACCAGTATTCGTCGAGAGTCTCGCCCTTCCAAGCGAATACCGCGGTGCCCTGGGGACGGTCCGGGGTTCCGTCCGGGCCGACGACGACCGCCGCGGCCGCCTCGTCCTGGGTGGAGAAGATGTTGCAGGACACCCAGCGCACCTCGGCGCCGAGCGCGACGAGCGTTTCGATCAGCACCGCGGTCTGCACGGTCATGTGCAGCGAGCCCGCGATGCGCGCGCCCTTGAGCGGCTGGGAATCCGCGAATTCGCGGCGCAGGGCCATCAGGCCGGGCATTTCGTGCTCGGCGAGGTCGAGCTGGACGCGTCCGGCCGCGGCGAGCGACAGGTCGGCGACCGCGAACTCCAGCCCGTCGACGGTACGCAGGGTGGGCGACATTTTCCGGTCCTTTCCGGGTTTTTCGGGCAGAATCGAGCGCAGCGGCGGTTGAGCGCAGCTGAAAAGGGAGGCGCGCACGGTGCGGTTCGAGCCAGAATGGCGGGCATGGCAGAGCGTGCGTTGAGTTTCGGAGCGGTGGCGCGGGCGTACGAACGGTATCGCTTGGGATATCCCGCCGAGCTAGCCGAGAAGGTGCTGGACTACGCGGGCACGCCGGTGGCCGACGCACTCGAAATCGGTGCGGGGACAGGGAAAGCGACCCGGTTGTTCGCGAGTCGGGGGATCGCGGTCACCGCGACCGACCCGGATCCGGCGATGCTCGCTGAACTGCGCGAGCACGTGCCTGTGGCGACCCGCCAGGGCGCGTTGGAAGACCTGCGGCCGGATCGGCGGTACGGGCTGGTGTACGCGGCCTCGGCGCTGCACTGGACAGACCCGGCCGGGAGATGGGAGCGCATCGCCGCGCTGCTCGCTCCGGGCGGGGTGTTCGCGTCGTTCGGCGGACTCGTGCGGCTCGCGGATCCCGTTGTGCGGCAAGCGGTCGAAGCGGCGCAGGCACCGTTTCTGGGGAGCGCGGACGTCCCCTCGCCCGACGGCACGCCACCGGAGAACGAGCTGCAGTGGCCAGGCACCGAACTCGAGCGGTCCGAGTGGTTCACCGACGTCCGGCAGTTCGTCGTCCCGCAGCGGGCGAAGCGGAGCGCGGACGAGTTCATCGGGCTGCTGTCCACGGTCTCGGCGTACCTGACCCTGCCGATTTCGGTGCGGGAACAGGTTTTCCAGCGGATTCGGCAGGTATTGCCGGATACGGTCGAACTGGTCGCCGACCACACGGCCCATCTCGCGCGACGGCGCTGACCGGGCCGGAATCGCCAGTGGCACGCGACACCTCCTGAACCAGGAGGCGCCCTTCGTTCGAAGTCCCGCGGGCCGAGCGTGGCGGGGAAACCCCGTCGCAGCGCCTCTCGGCCCGGAGCCGCGCCCCGGCGGGCGCGTCGGTTCCACCTTGGCAAGGCCGGTCGGCGCCTGTCAAGCGCGCGGGAACTCCGCACGGACGCCGAGCAGTCGCACGGGTTTGCCGAAAGCGAAGCGGCCCAACAGGTCTTGCGCCGCCGCGGCGAGCACAACCGGGTCCGACGACGGTGCGGGGAGCGTCACGCTGTGCGTGTGGGTGAGGAACGGCGCGAACCGCACTTTGACCGCGACGCGCGCGGCGGGCCGTCCTTCGTCGGCGACGTCTCGCGCGACGCGTTCGGCGAGAGCCGCGGTCTCCCGGGCGATGGTTTCGGGATCGGTGAGGTCTTGCTGGAATGTTGTTTCCCTGCTTCGGGAACGCGCGACGTACGGGGTCGCGCTCACCTCGGCGTCGCCGATGCCGCCGGCCAGCAGGCGGTACCACGGCCCCAGCTTCGGCCCGAATCGCGCGGCGAGCGCGTCGGGATCGGCGGCGGCGAGATCGAGAATGGTGGAATACCCGGCTTCGGCGAGTTTCTTCGCGGTTTTCCGGCCGATTCCCCACAACGCGTCGGTGGGCCGTTCCGCCATGACGTCCCACCAGTTTTCCTGCGTGAGCCGGTAGATTCCGGCCGGTTTCGCGAAACCGGTGGCGAGTTTGGCGCGGAGCTTGTTGTCGCCGATGCCGACGGACGACGAAAGCCCGGTTTCCTCCTCGATGCCGCGGCGGATCTCCCCGGCGAGCGTTTCCGGATCGTCGGCGGTGGCTCCGAGGAAGGCTTCGTCCCAGCCGAGCACCTCGACGACCACCGGGAATTCCCGCAGCCGGGCCATCACGCGGTCGGAGACCTCCTGGTAGGCCGGGGCGTCCACGGGAAGGAGGACGGCGTCCGGGCAGCGTTTGACGGCCAGCCGCAGCGGCATGCCGGAATCGACGCCGAACTCGCGCGCCTCATACGACGCGGTGGCCACGACGGCGCGTTCGGCCGGATCGCCGTTCCCGCCGACGATCACCGGCCGCCCGCGCAGCTCCGGCCGCCGCGCCACCTCGACGGCGGCGATGAACTGGTCGAGATCGACGTGCAGCACCCAGTCGGACACGGGACCAGTGTGCGGGGCGCGGGGTGGGCGGCGCATCCGGAAGCGGTCGGTGGGGTGTGCGTGCGGGGCAGCTGGGCCACTGCGGATGCTGCGGGGCTGGGAAGGTACAGGCAGGGGAAAGGAGTTCGGTGTCGGATACGGGGCTGGTGTGTGAGGCTGGCGGCGCGTCTGACGGCTGTCGGTGGGGTGGCGGGGTGGTGGTGGTGGGGGGGGGGCTTGGCCGCTGAGGATGCGGCAGGCATTCGTGAGGAAGTTCGGCGTCCAAGAGCGCGAGTTCTTCCGCCCGACCCCGAAGGCCGCCGTTGCCGTTCGGCCGGGAACGAGCGCGGAAGGCTTGCTCGCCATATGAGGTCGCGGCAGTCCGGGTCGGACGCGAACCGACCCCGGACCGTCCGGCGAAGCGAGTCAGCCGCGGCGGCGGGCGATGTGCGCGGCCGCCCCGCCCGCCGCGGCGAGCAGGGCGCAGATCGTCAGCGCTGGGCTGGCTCCGGCGATCCCCGCCGCCAGGAGACCGCACGCGGCGACGTCCAGCAGGATCGCGATCGCGGTGAGCAGTGCGGCGGAGCGGGCCGGTTTGCCGCGGCTGAGGGCGGCGGCCAGTTCCGGGTCGCTGGTTTCGAACCAGCGCTCGATCTTGTCCAGCTCGACGCGTTCGTGATGACTGAGCATGGAGTCTCCTTGGGCGGCCCGCCTGCCGTCGTGGAGGAAGTACCCGGGCCGCCGGGTCGTGAATCGCGTCGGTTTCGATTCACCCGACTGCCCGAATTTCGCGCGCGATCCGGCGTTTCCGGTCACGGTGTGCTGTCGGCTGGACCGTCCACAATGGTCACGGAGCGCAAGCGGGCTCCGGGCCGGAGTAACCCTCCCGGGACGAATCGTCGATGCCGACCTCGCACGGGATCGACGGGTCCACGCGGTTGCCTTCGACGCGGGCCCCGGTGGAGTGGATCGCCAGGCCGATCGCGTGGTCCGGGCCGGCGGCGAAGGTGTTGCCGGTGATGGTGGCCTGCTGGACGTCCTCGAACATCAGCGTTTGCGAGGCGACGAGCGTTTCGCAGAAATTGTCCTTGATCAGGAAATCCGTGGTGTGGCCTTTTCCGTCGCCCTCGCCGTCGTTCGGGCCTTCCGCCATCAGGCACATGTTGTCGATTTTCTCGCAGCGGTTTCCTTCGATCCGGACGTGATTGCTCGGCGGGGTGTCGCTGGAGAAGGTCTGCATGCAGTCGGCGTGCGCGCCGTCGCGGTTCGACGTCTGGCTGATCGTGTTGTGCTCAATGGCGATGTAGTCGCCGAAGAACCGGATGCCGTCGCCGTCGCCGCCTTGCGGGGCGGTGATCACCGTGTTGTGCAGAGTCACGTGATTGCCGCGGATTTCCACGCCGGGCGCGGAAGGTCTGTCGAGAGTGAATCCGTCGACGACGACCCAGTCGGCTTCGACGTCGATTCCGGCGACGGATTTCCCGGCGCCGGAATACACGCGCGGGTGGCCCGGGGTGCCGCCCGCGGTGATGTGCAGGCGGGAATCGGCGGCGTGCGCGGAGGGAGCGAAAGCGGCGGCAAGGACAGTGGCGACGGCCAGGGCGAGAGTGCGCATCGGGTTCCTTCTGTTCGCTGGGTCGGGGGACGCGGGAGAAAGGTAGGGCCGGACGGCGGGAGGGGTCCCCGGGGCGCTTTCTGCGGACGGAGGCGATGCAGTATCGTTACTGCGAGTTACCTCACAGGGGTCGGAGCACGCCGAGGGGAGCGTCGGTGCACGCGGACCAGCTCATCGCGGACCGGTACCGGCTGCTGGAGCGGGTCGGCAGCGGAGGCATGGGCGTCGTCTGGCGGGCGCGCGACGAGCGGCTCGGCCGCGAGGTGGCGCTCAAGCAGGCGCGGTTGTCCGACGTGGTGAGCGGGCGGACGCTGCGCCGCGAGGCCCGGCTGGCGGCCGGGGTGCTGCACCCGAACGTGGTCACCTTCTTCGACGTGGCCGCCGACGGGGACGAGCTGTGGCTGGTGATGGAGTACGTCCCGGCGCGCAGCCTCGCCGAAGTCCTGGCCGCGGAGGGGAGACTGCCCGCGCGTACGGTCGCCGAGATCGGCGTGCAGATCGCGGCGGCGCTCGGCGCGGTGCACCACCACGGCATCGTGCACCGCGACGTGAAACCGGGCAACGTCCTGCTCGCTGAGGACGGCCGCGCGAAGCTCACCGATTTCGGCATCTCCCGCTCGGTCCGCACGGACGAGACGGTCACCGATTCGCCGCTCATCGGCGGCACGCCGGACTACCTCGCCCCGGAGGTCGCGCAAGGGCATCCGCCCACCGCGGCGTCGGATGTTTTTTCCTTGGGGGCGACGCTTTTCGCCGCTGTCGAGGGTGCCCCGCCGTGTTCCGGCGGCAACGAGTACGCGACGATCCGCAGGGTCGCCGAGGGGACGGCGCCGCGCGCGCGGCACGCGGAGGAGCTGGCGCCGACGCTGGAACTGCTGATGCGGCGCGACCCCGCCGAACGGCCGACCGCGGTGGCGGCGGGCGAGCTGCTGGCCGAGGGGATCGACACGCTGCCGGTCGACGTGCCGCGGCGGCGGCGCGACCGGCGCGGGCTGCTGGTCGCCGGGGTGGCGGCCGCGGCGGTCGCGGTCGTGGTCACCACGTATTTTCTGACGCGCTCGCCGGGACCCACCACGGCTCCGCCGGTCGCGCAGGCGAAACTCGGGATCGGCTCAGATCCGCGAGCGGCGGACCCGTGCCGGCTGGTCGATCCCGCGCCGCTGAAGGCGTTCGGCGACCCGGAAGTGGTTCCGGACTACGGGAACTTCAACCGCTGCGACGTGATCCTGCACCGCGGCGACCTCCAGGCGGACGTCAAGGTGGAGCTGAAAAGCCCGCCCTCCGGCGATGCCGCGCCGTAGGGCAAGCAGTCGAAATCCGGGCCGTTCCCGGTGTTCTCGCCTCCGGCGACAGCCCCCTGCGAGCGGCTGATTCAGCTGCAGGACCGGTATCTGGTGCACGTAACGGTCGACCGGCTGGACGAGGGCTACGAAATCGACCTCTGCAAGGCCGCCGACACCGAAGTCGCTTCGGCGACGAAAGCCATGGCGGCGGCCGGTGTTCCGGCGCGGTCGGCGGCGTTCCCCGCGGGTTCGCTGGCGTACGTGGACGCGTGCTCGATGTTCGACGCGGGTACGGTCTCCTCCGCGGCCGGCGTCGTCTCTCCGGTCCAGATCGAACCCGGTTTCGGCGGCTGGTGGTGCGATTGGAAGAGCCCGGCGACCGACCGCGCGGTCGTCGTCATGTTCGACCGGGACCAGCCGCCGGAAGCCAAGACCGGCCAGCTGGTGCGGATCGGCGGCCACGACGCGTACCTCAAGACCGACGAGTTCGCGCCGGGGACCTGCCAGGCGGTCCTTGTCTACCGGCCCTACACCGACGCGCACGGGGACCAGCGGGTGGAACGGCTGCGGGTCGTGGTGAAGGGGAACGGGCCGTCGGAACGGCTGTGCGCACCAGTGTCCACATTGGCCGGTGTGGTCGCCGGAAAGCTGCCGAAGACATGACCGCGTTTCCCGGCGGCCCGCCGGAAGAGCTGGGCCCGGGCCACGGCAGCCTCGCGCACGGCGTCCCGCCTTCCCCGCCGGGCACGATCTTCGCGCTCGCCGTCACCGGCGGCGTGCGGATGCCGCCGCGCGACGGCAGACAGGTGCTGTTCGGCCGCAACCGCGACGACGTGCACGTGTGCGTCGGCGAAGACGACCGGAAGGTCAGCCGGAAACAAGGATTCCTGGTGCGCCGCCAGCAGTCCTGGTGGATCCACAACACGGGGAAGCTGCCGATCCGGCTGCCCGGTTCGCGGCTGCTGTTCCCGGAGGAGGAACCGGTTCCGCTGGCCGAGGGCTACACCGCGGCGTTCGTGCGCGGTTCTGCCGGGCGCGAGCATCTGCTGGAGGTGTACGTCGCGGGCGCGGACGGCCGCCGCCCGGACTCGCGGCCGCAGGACGTCACCGAACCGCCGCGGACGTGGCGGCTCACGCCGGACGAACGGCTCGTTCTCGTCGCGCTCGCGCAGCGGTATCTGCTGCAGGACCAGTATCCGCAGCCGCTCGCGTGGCGGCAGGTCGCGGAGCAGCTAGCCGAGCTGAAGCCGGAAGCGCGCTGGAGCAGCAAGCGCGTCGAGCATCTCGTCGGCGCCGTGCGCGCCCGGCTGGCGCGGGCCGGGGTGGCCGGGCTGACCAGGGAAGAGGTCGGCGAGCCGGTCGGGAACGCGCTCAACGACAACCTGATCAAGGAACTCCTGCTCTCGACGTCGCTCGTCCCGCCGGACCTGGCGCTGCTCGAACCCGACGACGAGCCGGGAGGGGTCCCGGCCCCGCCTGCTTGACTCGGGAGGCGCGGCGGAGGCCGCGCATCCCCGGCGGGCCGTCGCGGACGCCCGGCCGGGGCCGGCAGCGGCTCCGCGGGGGGTGCCCGTGGCGAGGGAGGCGATGCGGACGCTGCCCGCGGGACACCCGAGCCTCGCGCTCGGGCTCGCGTCGCCGCCGGGCACGCTGGCGGTGCTGGGACGCGCGGGGGGAGTCCTGGCGCCGCTGGCGGCGCGCGGACCGGTCACGTTCGGCCGGAACACGGCCGAGGTGACGGTGCCGCTCGGCGAGGACGACCGCCGGGTCAGCCGCCGCCACGGCGTGCTGGAACGGCACGCGGACCGGTGGTGGATGCGCGCCACCGGCAAGGTGCCGCTGCGGCTGCCGGGGTCCCGGCTGCTGTTCGCCGGAGCCGCGCCGGTACCGCTGCCGCCCGGCTATCTCCCGGTGTACGCGCGCGGCTCGGGGGACCGCGAGCACGTGCTGGAGATCCGGATCGCCGACGGGACGCCGCCGCCGGTCCCGGCCGGGCGGCTGCGGCCGGACGAACGGCTCGTGCTCGCCATGGTGGCGCGCGGGTTCCTGCGGCGGGAGGAACGGCCGCGCCCGGTGCCGGTTCCGCTGGCCGCGCGGCGGTTGTCGGCGCTGGATCCTGGCGGCGGGTGGACCGCGGAGGTGGTGGCGGCGGTGCTGGACGCGGTGCGGGTCCGGTTCCGGCCGGGTTGCCCGGACGACGATCTTGTGGCGGCGCTCGTGTCGGCGGCGGTGCTGGCTCCGCCGGATCTGGCGTTGCTGTCGCCCGCGCTGCCGCCGGTGGGCGACGAGGGTTGGATGCCGCCTACGTGGGGGAATTAGGCAGTCGACGACCCTGGCTGCGCGGGCGGGTCCCGGGGCGAACAATCCCGGGCGCCCGGCCATGCCCGCGAGCCCGCGTGACCTTGGCCGCATCCGGACGACGCGTTTCTGTCGGCGGTTCTGGGTAGGGTCGGAATTGTCCCAGGGGGAGAGGAGCCGCCCGATGACGACAGGTCCACAGGTTCGCACGCGCGTACGGATTCCGCTGCGGTTCGGCGACGGGCCCGCGGTCGGCTCGGAGGCCGTCACCTTCTCCGGGCTGTCCGACGGGCTCGAGCATCTGGCCTTCGTGCTGGGGAAACCCGGCCCGGTGCCGTTGGTGCGGCTGCATTCGGAATGCCTCACCGGCGACGTTTTCGCCTCCGCGCGCTGCGATTGCGGGCCACAGCTGGCGGAGGCTGTCGCGCGGATCTCGCAAGTCGGCGGATATCTGCTCTATCTGCGCCAGGAGGGCCGCGGCATCGGTTTGTACAACAAGCTCGACGCGTATGCGCTGCAGGATTCCGGGTTGGACACCTACGCGGCGAATTCCGCGCTCGGCCTGCCCGAGGACGCACGCGATTACACCGCCGCCGCGCAAATGCTCACGGTTCTCGGCGTCGAGCAGCTGGACCTGCTGACGAACAACCCGGACAAGGCGGCGCAGCTGGCGCGGCACGGCATCGCCGTGCGCGAGCAGGTCCGCACTGGCGTTTTCGCGAACGAGAACAACGTCCGATACCTGCGCGCGAAGGCGGAGCAGACCGGGCACACGCTCGCGTTGCCGTTCGGGGACTGGCCAGCTAGTTCGGCGGTGTGAGGGCGGAGACGCGGGTGAGGCTGGCGTCGCCGGTCCGCCAGTCCAGGGTGCGGACGGCTAGGTAGCGGGCTGGCTTGGGGACGGCGATCGACGCGGTGCGTTTCCGGTCGGGGCGGCCAGCTTCGGTATAGGTGACGCCGTCGGTGCTGGTCTCGATGACAGTGGCGGGCACTCGTCCGGCCGTCCAGGCGAGTTCGGCGGTTCCGATCCGCAGCGCTGCGCCGAGGTCCACGACCAGCCGACCGCCCGGGCCGGGTTGCCAAGCTGTCGCCGGATTGTCGTCGACGGCCGCGTCCGGGCTGGTCATCCCGGGTGACAGGGGTTCGGCCGGGAAGGTGACGGCACCGAGCGCGTGGTCGTTCAGCGGGTACGGCCGGGTTTCGGCGAAGACGACGGGCACGGTGCGGCGAGGCGGCAGTGTGACTGTGTGCGGACGGCCGCCTGCCGGGGTCACGGTCACGACGGTCGGGAGCAGGCCGGGAGGTGTGGTCAGGTCGACGTGGCTGGCGTCGTGCACGACCGCGGTCAGACCTGGCGGCACGGCACTGCCGTACTTGCCGCGCACGGTGAACCTCGGCGGTTCGATCCGCCCTTCGGCAGGGGCTAGGTCGAAGCTGAACGAACTGCCGGACGCGGTGGTTTTCTGTGTGCCGCGGTACAGCAGCAACGCGGTGCGATCCTGCGGCAGGGAAGCCGTTCCGGACTTGGCGGTGTCGGAAAGGTTTGCCAGCACCAGGAAATCGTCTGTGACACTCGCGTGGACCCCGGCGGCGGTGGCGCGAGCACGCCCGGCGAGCTTCGGCAGGTCGACGCGGCCGGGGTACAACTCGGCCAGCAACGGGGCGGGCGGACCGGCGGACAATGTGACGTGGTCGTTCGTGACGGTGAGCGGATTTGGGCTGGTGACGACGATTCCGGCTCGGCTGTCGAGGTCGAGCCAGCCGCCGGTGCTGTGCAGTGCGGGCATGGGGTAGGTCGCGGCCGGGGTCCAGGTGACGGCGTCCGGGGAGGTTTCGATCCGGTACTTCCGCCCGGCGGCCGCCTCCCAGCTCAGGCGGACGCGGTCAAACCGCTGCGGTGCGCCGAGATCGACGGCCAGCCAGCTGTCCGCGCGTGGACGGTCCGATGTGGACACTGCCCAGCGCGTGGCGGGATCGCCGTCGGTGGCGTACTTCGCTTCCTTGCCCGGCGCGGCTGACGACGCGGACGCGGTTCCCTTCACCGCGAGGTCGGGGCCGTCGCCGTCGCGCACCTCGAACGACCAGAGCGAGTAGCCGTATTGCGGATCTGGTTGCACGCCAAGCATTCGCACGTATCGAGCGGTCACCGGGGCGAAAGCCAGGTCGTCAGTGCGGAAACCGGACTGCGCTGGCAGCGTCACCGATCCCTCGGCGGCAGTGTAGGTTCGGTCGCCGTCGAGGCCGGGAATGCCTGGCATGGCGAGGTTGTAGACGTTGAGCACGCCTTCGTCCGCGGCGACGCCGGTGCTGGCGTAGACCGCGGTGCCGGTGGGAAGGGTGGCGAGTGCGGCGTATCCGGTGTCGAACCGCAGGACGCAGACGGTGCCGTCGAATCCGTCGCGGACCTTGCGGTAGGCGGTGGCGTGGCGTTCGCGCACGGCGAGGTTCGTGGCGGGCAGCAGCATCGGATTGGCTCCGCCGAGGACGAACAGCCAGTCGTCGTGGTTCGGCTGCCAGGCGAATTTCACGAACCCGGGTTTGCTGACGGTCGCGGCCCACGCGGCGGGCGAGCGCTGCGCCAGTAACCCCGGCCCGGTGCCGAAGTCGGCGGCGCGCGCGGCATGGGCGTCGAATTCTTCCTTGCGCACCGCACTGATCGGGCCGCCGTGCTCGGCGCGCCATTCGTGCAGCAGATAGCTGATCGCGACTTCGGCGCGGGCTTCCGGCTCGTATTTCGGTTCGCCGGAGAACTTCGTGATCCGGTTGGCTGGCGGGTACGCCTGGTACGGCTCCAGCCGCGCGGCCAGCTGAGCCTCGGCGTACGCGGCGTAGCGGTCGCCGAGGACTTGGGCGCGGAAGGCGAGCGGGAGGACGTCTCGGCCGTAGAGGTGTTCGCGGTCGGCGACCATCGGCATCAGCGGTTCGCCCGCGTCGCTGGTCATCAAGAGCATGGTGCGCCACAGCAATTCGCCGTTCGGCTGGGCGGTGAGCACCTCGGGCAGCGGGACGCCGGCGGCGAGGAAATGCATCGCGTTCCGGCCGGACGTGCGCCAGAGTTCTTCCTGGTAGTGCGGGCCGAACGAGCCGTGGTTCTCGACGAGGAACGTGTCGTACAGGTTGGTCGCGGTGTTGCCGCTGACCGGTTTTCCGTCGACGAGCCGGGGATTCGCCAGGTCCGCGGCGGGCAGGCCGCCCTCGTTGCGGCTCCAGGAACCGAAAGCCGCGCACCACTCCGGAGCACGCGGATCGTTCGGGGCCCAGGCGAGCGCCGGGGCGAGCGATTGCGCGTAGACGCCCATCTCTTCGAGTTTCGTGTCGCCGACGTAGCCGCCGCGCAGGCCGTTGGGCGTCCAGTCGCCGGAGGCGGGGTCGTCGCCGGTGCCGAGGCTGGTCGTGTATGCGGCCTGTTCGGTGGCGATGCGCTCGACGTTCCGTTGCGTGGCCGCGTCCAGGTCTGTCCACAACAGACGCGCGGCGAGCTGGAAGTAGGACTGGAAAGTGGTGTCGAAGAACAGTTTCCGGCCCCATTCGCCGCCGCCGGTGAGCCGGTTCGAGGCGGCGAAGTGCTTGATGGTGGCGAGGGTGTGCGCGCGGAGGGTTTCGCGGCCGACTCCGGCGACAGCGGCGTCGTAGCCGTCGCGGGTCAGCAGAAGCGCGTTGCCGAGGACGACCGCGAAGGTGAAATCGCGGGCCGGGTAGATCCCGGCGGCCTGGTCGAACTGCTGCTCGGCCCAGCGGGTGTGCCGGAGCAGGACTCGCAGGTAAGTCGCGGCGACGGGATCCGGCGCGGGCCGCGAGGCCGCTCGCGCGACCGTGGTCCCCGACGCCAGGAGGACCGCGGCTCCCGCTCCCGCGAGACCGAGCGCTTGCCGCCGGGTGAACCCGTCCATCCCGCCTCCAGCTCTGCTGACAACCTTGTCAGCGCGGATTCTCGGCGGCGCCCGAGCGCCCGGGCAACCTTCTCGGCCGATCCCGTCCGGTTTCGGACAACGGCGAAGGAAACTGTATAACGGCCTATACGGTTGGCCGGGGAGCGCCGATCCCGCCGACGCACGCCGGAAGCGCCGTGCTGAGATGACAACGTGATCACTGGCCCCGGCGGATTCCTGCTGCTCCTGCTGGCCGGGGTCGGGGCCGGGCTGACCGGCGCGACCGCGGGCCTCGCCTCGCTGGTGTCGTACCCGGCGCTGCTCGCCGCCGGGCTTCCGCCGGTCGTGGCGAACATGACCAACACGGTGGCGATGCTGGGAACGACCGCCGGAGCGGCGGTCGGTGCCCGCCCGGAACTGAAGGGGCAAGGCCGCCGCCTGCTGCCGTTGTGCCTGATCACCACGGCGGGCGGGGCGTGCGGCGGGCTCGTGCTGCTGGTCAGCTCGCCGGACGCGTTCACCGTCGTGGTGCCGTGGCTGATCGGCGGCGCGTCGGTCTTGCTGATGGCCGGCCCGCGGCTGCGGCGGATGGCCGAGCACCGCGAACACCGCGGAATCGGCCCGCTCACCGGGATCGCCGCCTTCCTCGTCGGGGTGTACGGCGGGTACTTCGGGGCGGCGGCCGGGGTGCTGATGCTCGCGCTGCTGACGACGGTGTGGAGCCAGTCGCTGGCCCGGACGAACGCGGCGAAGAACATCGCCACCGGGACGGCGAACCTGATCGCCGCGCTGGTGTTCGCCTTCACCGGAAAGGTCTTCTGGCCCGCGGCGATCGCGGTGTGCCTCGGCTCGGTGGCGGGGTCGTGGCTCGGCTCGGTGCTGGTGCGCTACCTGCCCGCGACGCCGCTGCGCGTCGCGATCGGGCTGGGCGGGCTTTCCCTGGCGGTGGTTTTGGGGTGGCGGGCTTACTCGGGCTGAGGCCGTGGCCCTCGAGCGGAGTCAGCCGCCAGTCAGAACGAACTGCTGCGCTGTCTCCCGCCCCGGCAAGTCCTCCCGCGCAGCCGGTCCGGCGTGGCAACCCGATTCGGGCTGACGCGGGGCGGTCGTTGCGGGCATAGTCGGCGGGGTACCCGAGCAGGAGGACAGATGAGCATTGTCGGCACCCGGGTGGTGCGCGTCGAAGACGAGAAGCTGATCACCGCGGGCGGAACGTACGTCGACGACCTCAAGGAAGAAGCGCTGACCGGCGCGGTGCACGCGGTTTTCGTGCGCAGCCCGATCGCGCACGCGCGGATCGTCGGCATCGACGTGGAGGAAGCGCGCACCGCGCCGGGCGTGGTCGGCGTGTACACCGCGGCGGATCTCGATCTCGAACCGGGCAAGGCGGGGCCGGTCGCCGAGCCGTTGCTGGCGAAAGACGTCGTGCGGTACGTCGGCGAGCCGGTCGCGCTGGTGCTCGCCGAGGAGCGCTACCAGCTCGCCGACGCGGCCGAACTGGTCGATGTGGACTACGACCCGCTGGACGCGGTCGCGGACTTCGACACCGCGCTGGCCGGCGAGACGCTGGTTTTCCCGGACCACGGCAGCAACGTGGTCCACACCCACGGCCCGGAGCAATTCGACGATTCGGTGTTCGAGGACTGCGAAGTCGTCGTCACCGAGGAAATCCTCAACCAGCGCGTGGCCCCGGCTCCGGTCGAGCCGCGCGGCGCGTCGGTCGCGTGGGGCGAGGACGGCCGGGTCACGTTGTGGCTTTCCACGCAGAACGCGCAGATCGGCCGCAGCACCGTGGCCGGCGGGCTCGGCATCGGCGAGGACCTGGTGCGGGTGATCGCGCCGGACGTCGGCGGCGGGTTCGGGGCGAAGATCGGCGCGGATCCGGAAGCGGTGCTGCTCGCCTGGGCGGCGAAGCGCGCCGGGCGCGCGGTGCGCTGGGCCGAGTCGCGCAGCGAGAACCTGACCGCGATGACGCACGGCCGCGCGCAGCGCAACACCGTGACCATCGGCGGCAAGCGCGACGGAACCGTGCTGGCGTACCGGCTCGACGTCCTCCAGGACACCGGCGCGTACCCGCGGGCGCTGTTCCTGCCGACGCTCACCGAGATGATGGCCCCGGGCGTCTACCGGTTCCCGGTGGTGCAGACGCGCAGCCGCGGCGTGGTCACCACGACGACGCCGATCGCGGCTTACCGGGGTGCGGGCCGTCCCGAGGCGACCGCGGCGGTCGAGCGGGCGATCGACCTGTTCGCCGCGGAGATCGGAATGGACCCGGCCGACGTGCGGCGGGTCAACTTCATCCGGCCGGAAGAATTCCCTTATAAGACACCGACAGGCGGCTCCTACGACACCGGCGAGTACGCCGCAGCGCTCGACAAAGTGCTCGACGCGGCGGGATACGCGCAGCTGCGCGAGGAACAGCGGAAGCGCCGCGAGGCCGGGGATCCGGTGGCGCTGGGGCTCGGCATCGCCGCGTACGTGGAGATCACCGGCGGTGACGCGGCGGGGGAGAGCGGCCGGGTCGACGTGCATCCGGACGGTTCGGTCACCGCGTGGACCGGAAGCTCCCCGCACGGGCAGGGGCTCGGGACGTCGCTGGCGATGCTGCTGTCGGACCAGCTGGGCGTGCCGATGGACAAGATCACCGTGCGGCACGGCGACACCGACGAGGTCCCGCGCGCGATCGGCACGTTCGGCTCGCGGTCGCTGCAGCTCGGCGGTTCGGCGATCCGGCAGGCGGCCGAGGAGGTCGTGGCGCAGGCCCGCCAGGTCGCGGCGGACCTGCTCGAGGCCGCGCCGGACGACCTGGAGCTGGACGTCGAACGCGGCGTCTGGCAGGTCCGCGGCGCGCCGTCCAGCACGACGCTCGACTGGGCCAGGGTCGCCGCCGAGGCGGACGGGTTCACCGCCGACGTCTGGTTCGGCGACGGCGCTCCGACGTTCCCGTTCGGCGCGCACCTCGCGGTCGTCGAGGTGGACACCGAAACCGGCAAGGTGGTGGTCCGGCGGCTGGTCGCGCTCGACGACGCGGGCCCGATCGTCAACCCGCTGACCTTCCGCGGCCAGCGGCACGGCGGGCTCGGCCAGGGCATCGCGCAGGCGCTGCTCGAGGTGATGAGCTACGACGCGGACGGCAACCCGACCACGGCGACGCTGGCCGACTACTCCTTCGTCACCGCGCCCGAGCTGCCCGATTTCGAGCTGGTGGACATGGAGACGCCGACGACCCGGAACCTGCTGGGGGTCAAGGGGATCGGCGAGGCGGCGACCATCGGGTCGACGCCCGCGGTGCACAACGCGGTGGTCGACGCGCTCGCCCACCTCGGCGTGCGGCACCTGGACATGCCGACCACCCCGCTGCGGGTGTGGACGGCCCTGAACGACGCTAGGAAGGCGAACTGAAGTGCGGGTCTCGATCGAGGTGAACGGGAAGACGATCGACGGGGAGGTGCCGGACCGCACCCTGCTCGTGCACTACCTGCGAGACACCGCGGGCCTCACCGGCACGAACATCGGCTGCGACACCACGTCCTGCGGGGCGTGCACGGTGCTGCTCGACGGCGAATCGGTGAAATCCTGCACGGTGCTGGCCGCGCAGGCGGACGGGCACGAAGTGACCACTGTGGAGGGTCTGGCCTCCGGACCGGGCGCCGAGGGCCTGCACCCGGTGCAGCGCGCTTTCCGCGAGCAGCACGGCCTGCAGTGCGGCTTCTGCACGCCCGGCATGATGATGGCGACGGTGTCGCTGCTGAAAGAAAACCCGAAGCCCACGCGTGACGAGGCTCGGGCGGCGCTGGAGGGCAACCTCTGCCGCTGCACCGGCTACCACAACATCGTCAGCGCCGTGATCGACGCTTCCGGGCAGGAGGTGGCTCAGTGATCCCGGCCGAATTCGCCTACCGCCGCGCGTCCACTGTGGACGAGGCGCTCGCGTTGCTCGCCGAGCACGGCGAGGACGCGAAGGTGCTCGCGGGCGGGCATTCGCTGCTGCCGTTGATGAAGCTCCGGTTCGCCGCGCCGGAGGTCGTCGTGGACATCGCGCCGTTGCGGGAGCTGCAGTTTGTCCGGGCCGACGGCGGCGAGGTGGTGATCGGGGCCTTGTCGCGGTACCACGATCTCCAGCACGACCCAGTGCTCGCCGAGCACGCGCCGCTGCTCGCGCACGTGTCCGGTTCGGTCGGCGATCCTCAGGTGCGCCACCGGGGCACGATCGGCGGTTCGCTGGTGCACGCCGACTCGGCCGCGGACCTGCCCGCGGCGGTGCTGGCGGCGGACGGCACGCTCGTGGCGCGCGGACCGAGGGGGGAGCGGCGGATCCCGGCCGCGGAGTTCTTCCTCGGGCCGTTCACGACGCCGCTGGAGCCGGACGAGCTGCTCACCGAGATCCGGCTGCCGAGCCAGGCCGGACTCGGCTGGGGCTTCGAGAAGTTCACCCGCCGGGCCATCGACTGGGCGATCGTCGGCGTCGCGGTCACCGGGCGTTCGGTCGGCCTGATCAACATGGGCGGGACGCCGCTGCGAGCGTCGGCCACCGAACGCGCGCTCGCCGACGGCGCCACCGCCGCGGAGGCGGCGAAACTGGCCGCGGAGGACACTTCGCCGCCGGAAGAACCGCACGCCACGGCCGAGTACCGGCGTCACCTCGCCCGGGTGCTCACCGGTCGCGCCCTCGCCGCCGCGGGCATCGCCTGACCGACTGTCCGTGAGGGGAACCCTGAGGGAATCAGATTCCCTCAGGGTTCCCCTCACGGCGTTAAAAGCGACGGCCGATTTCCGCCAGCGAGGCGCGGGCGGCGGTAGCCAGACTGAGCGGTGTGAACACGACTTTTCCCGCGCACACAGCGATCGAACCCGGAATTTTGTACTTCGGCACCCCGGTGGTGCTCATCTCGACGTCCAATGAGGACGGTTCGGCCAACCTGGCCCCGATGTCGTCGGCGTTCTGGCTCGGCTGGCGCGCGATGCTCGGACTCGGCGCGCGGTCGAAGACCACGCTCAACCTCCTGCGCACGCGGGAATGCGTGCTGAACCTGCCGTCCTCGGCGATGGCCGCCGCGGTGGACCGGCTGGCCCTGACCACCGGGTCCGATCCGGTGCCGCCGGGCAAGGAAAAGCGCGGCTACTTCCACATTGCGGACAAGTTCGGCCGCGCGGGCCTCACGCCGGTGCCGTCGGAGACGGTCGCGCCGCCGCGCGTCGCCGAATGCCCGGTGGCGATGGAAGCGGTGCTGGAGTCGGTGCATCCGTTCGCCGAGGACGACGAGGCGCAGCGCGGCGGCATCGTCGGGCTGGAGGTCCGCGTGCAACGCGTGTTCGTGCACGACGACATCCGGACGCCGGGCACCGACGACCACATCGACCCGGACGCGTGGCGGCCGCTGATCATGAGCTTCCAGAAGCTGTACGGGCTCGGCCCGCAGGTGCACGACTCGACGCTCGCGCGGATCCCGGAGCGGATGTACCGCTCACCGGACATCGAGCGCGCCCGCGGCGTCTCCTGACCGTGCTGTCCACTGTGGAGCGACGAGCGGGCGAAACGGTGGCGAAGGGCAGGAGAACAACTCGGTAAAACCGGGCATCGCGAGAGGCCGCCGCGATCCGCGGCGGCCTTTTCGCGAGCTTTCCCGCACCCGCGAATTCCGGTCGCCTCGGGGCCGCGCGTCAAGCGGCACACACCGCGAAACCGCAGGTCGTGTCTCTTCGGACACGGCCCTCGGTACATTGGGGCAGGCGTCCCCGCGGTGATCACCGGCCACCGCTGGACTGATACTCTTTTCCCATTGCGAATCCCCGGCACGGCAACGCAATTCGGCGTCCCTCATCCGGCGCCGGGGCGGCTGTGCCCGACCCGGCTGTGGGAAGGATGCCCTCGGGATGGCGGACAGGTTCGAGTTCGTTCTCGACGTCGTCGAAGCTTTGGTGATCGCGGAGGCGACCGGCGGCAACATCCGCCAGTTCCCGCTCCGGATCGGGTCCGTGCCCGCGGAACCGGACCGGTACGTGCGGGTCGCGAAGATCGTGAACGACGCGATCGAGGAACGCAGGCTCTCGGTCGGCGACGAGCTGAGCCCTTACGTGCGCACCGCCTTCCAGCTGCTCGCGAAGCCGAGGGTGTCGGTCGCGGTCAGCGGGATCGACGGGCTCGGCGCGGACATCGCGGTGGTCGCGCTCAGCGACGGCAGGCAGGCGCTCGGGATCACCCAGGACCCGAAGACCGACGAGCTGCTGTTCTCGCTCTTCGACGACGAGGAGCTCGTCGAGGTGATCGCCGGGGTGCTGCCCCGCGCCCGCCCGGCCAGCACCGGCGCGCACACGATCCGCCAGGCGGCCGAGCGCGAGGTGTCCGCGATGACCGCGCGCCGGCGCGCGGAGGCGGCCGAGGACGAGGAAGAGACCGACGCGTTCGGGATGATCGAGGTCAGCGGGCGCGTGCAGCCGCGCCGCCCGGACCCGAGGGTCTCCCGCGCCGCCCCCGGCGGGGTCGAGGTGCTCGAACGGGTGCTCGCGCAGCCCCGGCTCGGCGGCGGGCACATCGTCGCGAGCGGCTGGGGCCGGCACGGCGAACGGCTCGGCGGAGCCCCGATCGGCTGGCTCGACACCGCCGACGGCCGCTACCTGATCAAGTCGTCCGTCAGCGACGCCGGCGACCTGACCGCCGAATACCTGCCCGCCGGCCACCGCGATCTCGTGCGGGCCGTGCAGCAGGCGGTTTCCGAAGTCTACTGAGCATGTTCCCCAGGCGGCGACAGTTCACGAGGAGAACGAGGTCCCGATGACCGACGAGACACCGATGACGGTGGTGGACGCGAAGACGGCGACCGTGACGGAGCGGACCGCCTTGCTCCCCGCGCGCCAGCTGAAGACGCTGGCCGAGCGCGGATCGTTCGCGGTGGACGACAGCACCGGCGACAAGATGATCGCCGCGCTCGAAGGCGTGGTCGACGCGCTGCAGGCGCGCTGGAACGCGCTGGCGAAGGTCGGCGAGGCGCCGGCGATGTCGAAGAGCCCGGCCGGGCAGTTCGTCAGCAAGCACATGGCCGAGACCGCGCGCGACGCGAAGGGCCTGCTCACCCAGCTGCAGGCGGCGCGCGACGAGTTCCCGACCTACGTCGAGGCGATCAAGCTCGCGAAGAAGAACTACAAGGAGCGGGAGCACAGCTCGCGGGAGACCTTCGAGCGCATCCACCGCACCGCCGGCGAACAGGGCTGAGAGGGAGACCAGTGGCCGACAAGTTGCAACCGACCGCCGAGTCCGTCTCCGACCCGAGTTCGACGGACTACGACCCGCACAACAAGGACCTCTACAACCCGACGCTGGACCCGTCGTCGAAGTACTACATCGGCCCGGTGCGCCCGGACGACGTGGCCTCCGGCGACGAGCTGCGCGCGGACGCGACGGCGAAGGTCAACGCCATGTTCAACGGCTGGCTGTTCCCCAACGTCCAGGGGAAGCTGCGCGACCAGCTGATCCAGAACATGTACGAGCGGAACCTGGCCGAGTCGAAGCAGCATCTGGGCAAGGACCTGGAGATGCGCGACCCGGGCGCGGCCCCGCACACCGACTGGAAGAACGCGACGCACGAGCAGATGGTCGAGGTCATCACCTCGAACGCGGACCCGGCCGCGGTGGCCGAGTCGTCGGAGGAGTGGGTGCGCATCGGCAACGAGCTGGCGGCGCACCAGAAGAACCTCGGCGACGCGATCAACGCGAGCACCTCGAACTGGAAGGGCGAGGGCGGCGACGCGGCCCGCGTGCACCTGGCGAACGTCGGCAAATGGCTCGGCGCCACCGCGCAGGGCGCGACGCTGACCGGGCGCCAGCAGGAGGTCCACTCGCAGGCGCTCAACGAGACGCAGAAGGCGATGCAGGCCAACCCGCCGGTCAAGTTCTCGGCGCAGGACGCGAACCGGGTCCTGATGACGATCAAGGACCCGGCCGCCTACGTCGTGGCCTACTCCTCGGCCATGAAGACCTTCAACGACCAGCAGGCCGCCCGGGACCAGGCCGCGCAGATCATGACGCGGTACGACCAGACGATCGCCGGCGCGGTGGCGACGCCGCGGTTCGCCGAGCCCCCGAAGCTGCCCACGGCGCAGTATTCGGCGGCGCTGCGGGGCACCCCGGCGGGCGGCGGCGCGGGCGCGCCGGGCGGAGTGCGGGTCGGGCCGGACGGCCGCCCGATCGGCCCCGACGGCAACCCGATCGGCCCGCCCGGGACCACGGTCGGCCCGAACGGCCAGCTCATCGGCCCGGACGGGCGTCCGCTGGGCCCCGACGGCAACCCGATCGGCCCGCCGGGAACCACGGTCGGCCCGGACGGACGGCCGATCGGTCCGGACGGGCGCCCGCTGGGCCCGGACGGCAAACCGCTGGCGCACGGCGGCCCCGGAGGCGGAAGCCCGGGCGGAGGCGGACCCGGCGGCGGCCCGGGCGGCATCTCCGGCGGGCCCGGCGGGCAGCAGCCCGGCGGCAGGTTCGACCCGGCGTCACTGAAGATCCCCGAGGGCGGCCCGGGCGGCGGAAGCCCGGGCGGCGGCGGTCCCGGCGGTTCCTTCCCGCCCATCCCCGGGTCGAGCAACGACCCGGGCTCGACGAAGGCGCAGGGCTTCACCCCGCCGAACATCCCGCCGATCCCGAACACCGGCGGTCCCGGCGGCGGCAGCCCGAACTTCACCCCGCCGAACATCCCGCCGATCCCGAACACCGGCGGTCCCGGCGGCGGAAACCCGAACTTCACCCCGCCGACGTTCACCCCGCCGACGTTCAAGGACGGGGATCCGATCAAGTCGAACCCGTACAAGCCGCAGCCGTTCAAGCCCTCGATCTCCGAGGGCCCCGGCGGGATCAAGCCGTACGAGCCGAAGCCGTTCAACCCCGGCAAGATCGGCCCGGACGGCAAACCGCTGTTCCCCGGCGGCGGCACCGGCCCCAGCGGGGAGAAGCTCGGCGGCATCGGCAAGGTCGGCGGGGTCAACGGCGAGAGCATCAGCAGCAGGCTCGGCGGCGGCGCGGGCGGGCTCGGCGGCGGCAAGGGCGGCCCGGGCTCCGGCGGCGCGTTCAGCGGCGCGGGCGGCTCCGGCCCGGCCGAGGAGGGCGTCGCCGGGCGCGGCGGCCCGGGCGCGGGCGGCGGCAAGGGCGCCGCGGGCGCTCCCGGCATGGGCGCCATGGGCGGCGGCAAGGGCGGCAAGGGCCCGGAGGACAAGGAACACAAGGTCGCGAGCTTCGTCGAATCGGACGATCCGTCGTTCTTCGCGCCGGACGAGGTCGTCGCCCCGCCGGTGATCGGCGACTGGAAGAACAAGGACTGGAAGTGAGGCGGCGATGAGCGGAAACGCGCAGGGGTTCCGCGTAGAACCCGACGACCTCGTGGCGCACGCCAGCCACCTGGACGGCCTGGTGGACCGGCTGAACACGGCGGCGCAGGCGGCGAACTACGCGATGTCCGACGACGCGTACGGGCTGCTGTGCGCGTTCCTCCCGCCGATCATCAACCCGACCGGCGAGAAGGCGAAGGAAGCGATCAGCGGCGCGATCGAAGGCGTCCAGGCGACCGCGGACAACGTCCGGACCGCCGCGAAGTCCTACCAGGAGGGCGACGAGGGCCAGTCGAAGCCGTTCAAGAAGGTGGCGACCGAGGGCCCGCTCAGCACCGAGAGCAGCGCGGAGCTCAAGGACCGGTTCCGGGTCGGCGGCGTGCGGGCCCCGAGCGGGCAGAACCTGCCCTTCGACCGGGACTTCACGCCCGCGGAGGCCCGGCACGACGGGACGGAGCCGCTGCGGGCGACCGACCGGGCCGAGGCTCCGCTGCGGGGCAACCGGGACGCCGCGCCGGACGAGACGTAGCGAGGTGGCGCTCTCGGGGCGCGGCGGCGGGCGGGTACCGTCGACGGGATGACGGTGCCGGTCGCGGCGAGGACAGGACCCGCCCGCAACGGCGCGGGCGACGGGATTCGAGGAGAACGTAAAGCATGACCAGCGCGGGTGGGCTGGGCGACCTGATCAGGGACCCCGACGACGCAATCCGGCGAATGGACGAATGGGCGGCCGGGTTCGCCCGCAAGGCGGAGCGCTACGCGGCGGCCCAGCAGGAAACCGAGCAGCTGCGGCTGACCGCGACGAGCCCGGACGGGACCGTCAAGGTCACCGTCGGGGCCGACGGGGTCGTGTCGGACCTGGTGTTCAGCTCCCGCACGCGCACCATCCCGCCGGAAGAGCTGTCCCGGATGGTGCTCGAGACCATGCGCAAGGCGCAGTCGGGCATCACCGACCGCGTGGCGGAGGTCATGGGCCGAAGCCTCGGCGACGAGGACCCGGACACCCGCGCGGTCATGCTCGATTCGCTCCGCAACCGCTTCCCGGACCCCGACCCGGACCCGGACGGCCAGCCGGACGGCCCGGGCGAGGAACCGGAGCCGCCCGCCGCGACGCCGCCCCCCGCGGGCGGCGCGGCCCGTCCGCCCGCTTCGCCGCCCGCTCCGGGCGGGCCCGCCTCGCCGCCGCCGGGCCGCCGCCCGGGCGGGATCGACCCGGACGAGCAGGACAACAACCCCTGGTGACCATCAGTGCGTCCCGGCCCTCGCGGCCGGGGCGCACTGTCGTTTGTGGACGATCCGATGTGGACTCGACGGGATCCGGAGGGGCGGCCCGGCCTGATCTGGACTCCGGTTGCCGAGACCGGTCCGCGAGTCGGATCAGTGCCAGTGCTGCGCCTCGCGGCGGGTTGGCGGCGAGCGGATCAGTCCGATGTGGACTACTGCTTACAGGACCTGTTTGCGGTCGGCCAGATAGCGCAGGTAGATCAACGCCAGCACCGCCCCGTGGACCATCGCCACGCCCCACTCTCCCGGATTGGCGTAGGCCGGGCCGCACGAGGCGGCCATGGACCGGTCCAGGAGGCAGGCTTCCCCCGTCTCGGCGGAGAAAATCTGCTGACGGACGAGAAACACCCCCGCGACCAGTACTCCGAACGCCACTAGCACCTGCACCGACCGCCGCGACACCGCAAACCCCCTCCGCCAGAACACGAAGAAGATCGCCGGAACCCGCCGAGCCGTTACCCGATATGCCGGATTGTCAGAGCTGCGGCAGCGGAACGTCGGCCGCCAGGTCCTCCGGGGCGGAAAGCCGCCACGCCTCGTACACGAGTTCGGCCAGTTCGTCGGCCTCGATGCCGCTCAACTGGACCACCACCCAGCCGAACCCGCCGGACGTGAACTGTTCCTCGAACACGTCCGGGCGTTCCGCGACGAGCGCCTGCTGCTCCGCGATGGTCTGCTTGAGCCCGACCGTGTCGGTGCGCGGCCAGTGGTAGCCGAAGCGCTTGCCGCGCACGCTGAACGACGTGTAATCGCGGCCGCTGCCGCGTTCGACCTCGCGCAGCTTGCGGATGATCCGTTCGAAATCCTTGCTCGGCACCGGTCCTGACCCCCTCTATCGTGGACTCGGCCATCTTACGGCGGCGGATCCGGCGGGTTCGGCTTACGGTGGTGCGCGGAGGTGCCCGAATGCCCGAACCGGTCCGCGGCATGCCGCCCGCGATCGAGCCGATGCTGGCGTCGCCCGACGGCGGCACGCTGCGCGACGATCCGGCGTACGCCTACGAGTTCAAATGGGACGGTTACCGGGCGACCATGCGGGTCTCGCCGGACGGAAGCACGCTGCTCACCAGCCGCAACGACAACGACTTCACGGCCAGATTCCCGCAGTTGGCCGGAGCGCTCGGCGACGCGCTGGGCGGACGTCCGGCGGTGCTCGACGGCGAGATCGTCGCCCTCGACGAACACGGCCGTCCCGACTTCGGCCTCCTGCAGAACCGCACCTGGAAAGCGGTCGCCTACTTCGCCTTCGACCTGCTGAGCCTGGGCGGCGAAAGCCTGCTCGACGCGCCGTACGAGGAACGTCGCGAGATGCTCGCCGGAATCGAGCCGCCGGATCGGCAGCTGGTCGCAATCACGCCGTGGTACCGGCACCGCGACCTCGCCGAGAACGGCCTGACTCCGGCCGGTCTGCTGGACGTCGCGCGGACAACGATGCTCGAAGGCTTGATGGTGAAGGCCCGCGCGTCGCGGTATCACCCGGGACGGCGCAGTCCGGAATGGCTCAAGCACCCGCTGGTGCAGACGACCGAGGTGGTGCTCGGCGGCTGGCGCGCGGGCCAGGGCCGCCGCGAGGGCACGATCGGCGCGCTGCTGCTCGGCGCGCACGACCCGGAGTCGGGGGAGCTGCGGTACCTGGGCGACGTCGGCACCGGCTTCACCGACGCGATGCTGAAAGACCTCCAGGCGCAGCTGATTCCCTTGGCGCGCAAGACAAGCCCGTTCGCCGACCAGGTGCCGCGAGACCGGGCGCGCGGCGCGCATTGGCTGAACCCGGAGGTGATCGGCGAGGTCGTGTACCGCCGCCTCACGCCCGGCGACGGCCGGCTGCGGCATACGGCCTGGCGCGGGCTGCGTCCGGAACGGCGCCCGGAAGAGGTGAAGGTGCCGCCCGCGCGGTAACGGAACGCGCTTATCCGGCCTGGCGCAGCCCCGTGATCAGCAATGCCGCCAGCCGGCGCGCGTCGTAGCTGTCGTCGGCTTCCGCGCCGATGCACAGGTTTCCGACGCCGCGCATCAGGTGGACCGGCTCCAGTTCGGTGTGGATTTCCCCGGCTTCGGCGGCGGCGCCGAGCAGTTCGGAACACACCGGGACCAGGCGTTCGAGGAAGTACGAGTGCAGTGCCTCGAAGCCGCTCTGGTCGGACTGCATGATCCCGGCCAGCCCGTGTTTCGTGACGAGGAAGTCGACGAAGAGGTCGATCCACTCGGCGAGCGCGGCGTGCGGGGAATCGTGGTCGGCCAGCAGCTTCGGGCCCGCTTCGGCGCACGCTTCGACCTGGTGCCGGTACACCGCGATGATCAGGTCCGCGCGGGTGGGGAAGTGCCGGTAGATCGTGCCCACGCCGACGCCCGCCCTGGTCGCGATGTCGCGCACCGGCGCGTCCACCCCGGACTCGACGAACACCGCCGCCGCCGCGTCGAGCAGGGTTTTCTCGTTGCGCCGGGCGTCCGCTCGTTTCGTCCGGGCCCCCGCGTTCTCACCCACGTGCCGCTCCCTCCTCGCGCCGCCGCTAGACAAGCGGAACCGTGTTCCGTATAGTTAGCGGAGCAACGTTCCGTTTGCTCATGATGCCAGACCGGGCCGTCGGCCACCACATCCTCGCGCCCGGACGGCGAAAGAAGGTGCTTCCCATGTCTGCTGTACAGCCCGCGGCCGCGGTCGTCTCGGTGAAACCGGTGCGGCTCGACGCGCCCGGCCGCGGCGAGGACCTGCCGGTGCGCGTGTCCGTCCCGGCGACCGGGCAGGGTCTCCCGGTGATCGTGTTCTCGCACGGATTCAGCTCGTCCCTGGACGGCTACGGCCCGCTCGTGGACTACTGGGCCGCGCACGGATTCGTTGTCGTGCAACCGACTCACCTCGATTCGCAGACCCGCGCATTGCCCGCGGACGACCCGCGCACCCCGAACATCTGGCGGTTGCGGGTCGACGATCTCCGGCACGTCATCGACCAGCTCGACACCGTCGAAGCGGCTCTGCCCGGGCTGAAGGGGCGAGTCGACCACAGCCGGATCGCCGTCGCCGGGCACTCCTGGGGAGCGCAGTCGGCGAGCGTGCTGCTGGGCGCGCGCGTCGTCGAGGCGGACGGCAACCTCGGCGAGGACCTGTCCGACGCGCGGGTGTCCGCCGGGGTGCTGTTCGCCCTCACCGGCATCGGCGGCGCGGACCTGTCGCCGTTCGCCGCCGAGAATTTCCCTTTCATGAGCCCGAATTTCGATGGCTTGAAGGCTCCGGCGCTGTTCGTCGCGGGGGACCAGGACAAGTCGATGCTGTCCGTGCGCGGCCCGGACTGGTTCACCGACGCCTACCGGCTCAGCCCGGGGAACAAGAGCTTGCTGACGCTCTTCGGCGCGGAGCACTCCCTCGGCGGAATCACCGGCTACAACGCCAAGGAAACCACCGACGAACACCCTGGACGCGTTGCCCTGCAACAGCGGTTGACCACGGCGTATCTCCGCAGCGCGCTTATTCCCGGCGACGACAGCTGGTCGCGGATCGAGGAAAGTCCGCTCGGCCGCGTCGAATCGCACGAATGAAAGGACTTCCCACGATGACCACGAAACCGCGGTTCGGCATCATGACCGCGCCGATGCAGACCAGCTACGCCTCGCTGCGGCGAGTGTGGCGCGAGGCGGACGCGATCCCGGAGATCGAGCACGCCTGGCTGTTCGACCATCTCCTGCCGATCGCCGGAGAACTCGACGGGCCGATTTTCGAGGGCTGGACGCTGCTTTCGGCTCTGGCCGCGCAAACCGAGCGGCTCCGGCTCGGGCTTCTGGTGACCAGCAACCGATTCCGCCCTCCGGCAATGCTGGCGAAGATCGCCGCGACCGTCGACGTCGTCTCCGGCGGACGGCTCGACTTCGGTCTCGGCGTCGGGTCCCGGCCGAGCCATCCACTGGCGCGACGGGAATACGCTGCGCACGGCCTGCCGTATCTGGAAACCGCCGACGCAGTGGGCCGGTTCGCGGAGGCATGCACTGTGATCCGGAAATTGTGGACCGAAGACAAGCCGTTCGATTTCGCGGGCGAGCACGTGCAGCTCACCGGTGCGTTCGGCAATCCGAAACCAGTGCAGCGTCCGCATCCGCCGTTCGTCCTCGGCGGCCGGGCCCGCGCGACGCTGCGCGTGGCCGCGGAGCACGCGGACGTCTGGAACATCCCCGGCGGAGACATCGCGGACGTCGTCGAACGCAGCGCGATGCTCGACGAGTACTGCGCGGAAATCGGCCGCGACCCGGGGGAGATCACGCGCTCGATCCACCTGCCGGTGTCCTACGACCAGCCCGCTCACACGCGGACGGCGATCGGGGAGGCGCTCGACGCCGGGTTCAGCCACGTCGTGCTCGGGCTGCCCGCGCCGTATCCGGCCGGGGTCGCGCGGTGGGTGGCGGACGAGCTGATCGCCAAGGCGGGGTAGGGGTTTTCTCAGCGGGCGGCTCGCTGGAGGCGGAGCTGGCCGATCTCCGACGTTTTTCATCAGCTCGGCGTTGACACAGGCGATCAGGTGCCCGAAGGTACGCCGGGGGTCGCCTTCGGATCGCCTTCGGTGCGGAACGGGACAGTGGACGACAGGTCGGCGTCGGCGAGCCGGTCCAGCGCGCAAGCCAGTCCGCGCGCAGGCCGCTGAGCCAGGCGACGGCCGGTGCATCGGGCCCCGGCCACGCGATTCCGGGCCGCTCCCGGGTTCGCGGCCGCGCACCTGGTCGAGCTCAGCCACTCGATCGTCGGCGCCGGAACGGGATCGGGTTTGCGCCCGGCCCAGTCCGGCGTCCAGGTTCCGTCCTCAGCGCGGTGCGTCGTCAAGCACAATGCCGTGGGCTCCCCACGGAAATCGTCGGGTTCGAGCCGCTCCAGGTGAAAGCGGTGCCGGACAGGCGAAGCTCCGCCTTCCGATGGTCGACCGGAGGCGACCCGCCGTGCCAAGATGACGCGCCTGAACGAGAAGGGGGCTCGGCAGTGGTGCTTGAGCAGGAAGTGAACACGGCGGGGCGGGTCCGGCGGGTGGCGCTCGCCAGCGCGATCGGCACGACCATCGAATGGTACGACTACTTCGCCTACAGCACGGCGACCGCCTTGGTCTTCAACAAGCTCTTCTTCCCGTCGTTGTCCCCGGCGTCCGGCACGCTCGCCGCGTTCGCGACGCTCGGCGTCGGGTTCGTCGCGCGGCCGCTGGGCGGGATCGTGTGGGGACACTTCGGCGACCGCGTGGGGCGCAAGGCGCTGCTGGTCGCTTCGCTGGTGCTGATGGGGCTCGCGACCGCGGGCGTCGGCGTGCTGCCGACCTACCCCCAGGCGGGCGTGCTCGCGCCGGTGCTGCTCGTCGTTCTCCGCGTGCTGCAAGGGATTTCGGCGGGCGGCGAATGGGGCGGCGCGGCGCTGATGGCGGTCGAGCACGCTCCGGAAGGCAAACGCGGCCGGTACGGGTCCTTCTCGCAGATCGGCGTCCCGGCCGGGCTGATCCTGGCGCAGCTGGTGTTCTTCCTGGTGAACAGCTCGCTGTCGCCGGAAGAATTCCGGTCGTGGGGCTGGCGGATCCCGTTCCTGGTCAGCCTGGTGCTGGTCGCGGTCGGGCTGGTGATCCGGCTGCGGGTGGAGGAAAGCCCGGTGTTCGCGAAGCTGCGCAGCACCGGCGCGCGCAGCCGGCTGCCGATCGTCGAAGTGCTGCGCGCCCGGCCGAAGCAGGTGCTCGCGGCCGCGGTCAGCTTCATCGCGAACACCGCGCTGGGTTACATCTTCTTCGCTTACCTGCTGTCGTACGGCACCGCGGTGCTCAAACTGTCCAGCACCACGATGCTGATCGTGGTGATCGTCGGCAGCGTCGTGTGGCTGGCGAGCATCGTCGCGGCGGCGATCTGGTCGGACTCAGTCGGGCGGAAACCGGTCTACCTCGCGGGTTCCGTGCTGCTGGTCGTCTGGTCGATTCCGTTTTTCCTGCTCGTGGACACCGCGCAGCCGTGGCTGCTGATCGTCGCGGTGGTGGTGCTGAACATCGGCCTCGGCGCGACGTATGGCCCGCAGTCGGCGCTGTTCTCGGAGCTGTTCGAGTCCCGGTTCCGCTACAGCGGATCGTCGTTCGCCTACGCCGTGGGCGCGGTGCTGGGCGGCGGATTCGCCCCGCTGATCGCGACGGCGCTGCAGAGCTCGACCGGGACGTCGTTGTCCGTGTCGCTCTACATGGTCGGGGTCGGCGTGCTCAGCCTCCTCGCCGTGCTGGCGTTCCCGCGCAAGCCGCTCGTGCCGGTCACAGGAGAGTGAGCGGCACGGCGTCGGCCATCCGCTGGTACCCGGCGTCGTTCGGGTGCAGGTGGTCGCCGGAGTCGTAGGCGGGGAGCATCGCGAGCGGGTCGGCGGGATCGCGCACGGCCGCGTCGAAGTCGACGACGCCGTCGTAGATCCCGCTGGTCCGGATGAAAGCGTTCACCGCCTGGCGGGTGTTCTCCAGCGTAGCGTCGTAGACCTTCCAGCCCTTGAACGGCGTCAGCGTGCCGCCGATGACCCGGATGCCCCGCGCCTTGGCCTGCGCGACGATCTGCCGCAGCGCGGAGGTGATCATCGCCGGGTCGGTCTGATGCGGGTTCTGCTGGATGTCGTTGATGCCTTCGAGCACGATCAGCGTGCGGACGTCGCCGCTGCTCAGCACGTCGTCGGCGAGCCGGGCGAGCGCGTTGCGGCCGGAGGTCGCGCCGTCGAGCAGCAGCCGGTTGCCGCTGATCCCGGCGTTGAGCACGCCGAGCCGGCCGTGCAGCCGGTCGCTCAGCAGGTCCGGCCAGCGCCGGTTCGCGCCCGGGGTGGAGGCCGCCCCGTCGGTGATCGAATCGCCGAGCGTCACGACGGTGCCGCGCGCGGGTCCGCGTACGTCGACTTCGCTGACGTAGTGCCACACCGCGGTCTGCTCGGTAAACGACGCGCCGGATTCCTCGCCCGCGAAATCGCCGGCTCGAGTGAAGAACGAGGTCTGCCGGGCGAGCGGATGATAGGTGACCGGACCGGACGGCGTGGGCACGTAGGTGGTCACGAGCAGGTCCGCGTCGGCAGGGACGCGCAGCCACGCCGGGTCGCTCAGCACCTCGGCACCGGGCGGAACGACCACAGTGGACTGTCCGCCGAACGTCAGCGTGCGCATCGTTCCGGCGGCGGCGCGCGGGCCGTCCGCGGCGACGGCGAGCGTGACGTGGCCGAAGGTGAGCGGCGCGGTGCCGAAGGTGTTGGAAAGCCTTACCCTGGCCTGATTTCCGCCGGCGCTGGTGTGCACGACGTTGCGGATCGAGTAGTTCGGATACCCCTGCGGCGTGTTCGCCACCGCGGCCGCGGGCGAGGCCGCCCACGTGCCGACCCAGCCGTGCGCGGCCAGATCGCCCTCGGCGCTGCCGGACGCGGTGACCGCGCCCAGCGTGAGCACGGCGGCCGTGCCCAGAGTCAGGATCCGGTTCATGAAGACACTGTGCGCTCGCCGCTGCGGCGCGGCATCCGCGGTCCCGGTCATCGGGTCGACAGAAAACCGGACAGGTTTTGCCTCCGGACGGGGGATACGAGGGTGGTGGACCGGCGTCGACAGGTTCACCATAGAGTGATGACAGAATCACAGTGGGTATCGCTATCCGGAAGTCTGCGTCCCGCGCTGGCCGAGGCCGAAGTGCTCGGCCCGCTCGACGCGGACGCCACCGTCACCGCGACCGTCGTGCTGCGGCGGCGCGCCGAACTGGACGTGGCCGCGCTGAACGGTCCGCTGTCCCCGGAGGAATTCGCCGACCGCTACGGGGCCGCCGCCGATGATCTCGACCTGGTCCGCACCGTCCTCGCCGACGCCGGGCTCACCGTCACCGATGCGCACGCCGGCTCGCGCCGCGTCTCGGTCCGCGGCCCGGCGCGCGCGATGACGGCCGCGTTCAAGACCGAACTGAACCGCGTCCGCCACGGCGAGCACGGCGAATTCGCCGCGCGCAGCGGGGAACTGGAAGTGCCCGCCTCGCTCGGGGACGTCGTGGTCGCCGTGCTCGGCCTGGACGAGCGGCCGCAGGCGCGGGCGATGTTCCGGCTGCACAAGGAAGCGGCGGGGCAGGGCTATCCGCCCAACCAGGTCGGCCAGCTGTACGGGTTCCCGGCCGATACCGACGGCACCGGGCAGACCGTCGCGGTGATCGAACTCGGCGGCGGCTTCAAGCCGGAAGACCTCGCGAAGTACTTCGGCGACTTGAAGATCGCCGAACCGAAAGTGACCGCGGCCGGGGTCGACGGCGGCAAGAACGCCCCGACCGGCGACCCGAACTCGGCCGACGGGGAAGTGCTCCTGGACATCGAGGTGATCGGCGCGCTCGCGCCCGGAGCCGCGCAGATCGTGTACTTCGCGCCGAACACCGACCAGGGTTTCCTGGACGCGGTGAGCACCGCCGTGCACGCGACGCCGACGCCGGTCGCGGTCAGCATCAGCTGGGGCCAGTCCGAGGACAAGTGGACGCCGCAGGCCCGCAGCGCGATGGACCAGGCGTTCGCCGACGCGGCCGCACTCGGCGTAACGGTGTGCTGCGCGTCCGGTGACAACGGCAGCGCCGACGGGCAGACCGACGGGGCGCAGCACGTCGATTTCCCCGCGTCGAGCCCGCACGCACTCGCCTGCGGCGGCACCAAACTCGACGGCACCCCACCGTCCACAGTGAACTCCGAAACCGTCTGGAACACCTCCGGCGGCGGATCGACCGGCGGCGGCGTGAGCGACGCTTTCCCGGTGCCGGACTACCAGCAGTCCGCCGGAGTGCCGACACGGGCGGGCGACGGAAAACCCGGCCGGGGTGTCCCAGACGTGGCGGGCAACGCGGATCCGGCGACCGGGTACCAGATTCTGGTCGACGGGCAGCAGATCGTCGTCGGCGGCACGAGCGCGGTTTCGCCGTTGTGGGCGGCATTGCTGGCCAGGCTGGCACAGGCGGCCGGGCACGGCTTCGGTCTGGTGCACAGCAAGCTGTACGCCGGGGTCGGTGCGGGCAAGGCGCAGCCGGGCTTCCGCGATATTACTGAGGGCGGCAACGGTGCTTACTCGGCTGCCGCTGGGTGGGACGCGTGCACCGGGCTCGGGGTGCCTGACGGTGCGGCGTTGCAGCAGCTTTTGGTCGGTAAGAAGTCCTGAGTGGACGGTTAGGAGGCGGCGCCGGATTCCTTCCGGGCCTGCGGCAGGGCTTCGGCGCCGGGTGGTTTGATGATCCGGCTGAGTGAGGCGTTCATTGCGGTGACGTTCTGCCGTATCTCTTCGTGGGGATCGATTGGCCTTCGCGGAGAGTGTTGAGTGTGCTGGTGTGAGCGCGCAACTCGGCGCCGACTTCCGTGCCATCCCGGGTCGACGTCAGCGGCGAGGACGCGGCCCGACCCGGCTTCGGCCGAGCTTTCACTGAGGGCGGTACCTCGACATTCGAGGCGTGCTGCGCGGTCGCGTCGGTTCCTGCTCTGTCTGGCCGCGCTGTAGGGCGGCTGGAATTTGCTCCAACCGGGTCGGCAGCCTGAGGCAACGGATTCAAAACCCGTCCAGGGTGAGTTCGAATCCCTCCTCTGACACACGCATTAACTCTAGGGACGGGCGGACGGTCAGACCGGCCGGATTCTCGCCCGGCCGAGCTAATGCTCGAGAACTACCAGCGGCAGCCTGCGGAGAATCGCGCGGTTCGGGAGCAGCTGGCCAAGTTTTGACCGTAACGGATCAACCCAGCGCAAGGCGTGCGATTGCTGGCCAAGTCGCCCGCCGACGCCACCGGCTGTTGACGCGTCATCCTTCGCAACCTTTCGCCCCTCCCACCCGTAGCAGACGGCGAAACCTCAGGCAGGAGCGGACGGATGCGCGGGAAGATCGTCGCGATCGTGCTGGCCGGGGCGGCCGTGGCTGCGGCCGGGTGCGGAGCACAGCCGGAGCCGGAGGCCCAGGCGGCCGGGCTGCCGCTGGCACCGTCACCAGAACTGCCCACGCCGCGAGTGCGGCATATCCCGCCGGGGCCGCCGTGTTCGGTGGGGACCGGGGCGTGTGCGAGCTTGTCGCAGCGGCGGGCGTGGCTGGTGGAGAACGGCGCGGTGGTGCGGTCGGTCCCGATGGAGCCGGGCGGTGTGGGGCAGCCGACTCCGGTCGGGACGTTCGCGGTGGCGTGGAAGGACCGCGACCACCGCAGCAGCGAATACGGCGACCAGATGCCGGACGCCGTTTTCTTCGCCGCGGGCGGCATCGCGTTCCACGCCGGGCCGCTCGATCGGCCGTCGCACGGCTGCATCCACTTGGCGGAGGAGGACGCGGCGGTGTTCTTCGACCGGCTGCCGGTGGGCGCCGCGGTGGAGGTGCGGGGCTGACGAATTCAGCCGGGCTGGCCGATGTTGACCATCCAGGAGATGCCGAACCGGTCGGTGCAGGCACCGAATTCGTCGCCCCACATCTGCTTTTCCAAGGGAACCGTCACGGTCCCGCCGTCGGACAGCTTTTCCCAGCAGCGGCGCAACAGGTCGCTGTCGTCGCCGCTGAGGCTGACCGAGATGTTCGTGCCCGGTTTGTGCTCCATGCCGGGCGGCACGTCGGAGGCCATGAGCGTGAAGCCGTTGTCGCTTTCCAGCATCGCGTGCATGATGCTGCTCGCGTTGCCTGCCTCCGCGGGTGCGCCGGCCTCTCCGTAAGTGTTCAGGGCGAGGTTGCCGCCGAACACGTCGTGGTAGTACTCCATCGCTTCGCGCGCGTTGCCCGCGAAGCTGATGTACGGGTTGAGTTTCGAGGCCATCGGGCCCTCCTCTGGTGCTGGACGGGCCCGAATCGTCGCAGATCCGCGAAGGGGCGACAACGGGATCAAGCCCGGTCGGGCGACCCCCGTCGCGGGGACGCTCAGGGATCGCTGGTGAGCTTGTCGCGCAGCTGTTCCAGCGTCTGCGACAGCAGCCGGGAGACGTGCATCTGGGAAATCCCGACCTGCTCGGCGATCTGCGTCTGGGTGAGGCCGCCGAAGAACCGCATCACCAGGATCGCGCGTTCCCGCTTGGGCAGCTCGCGCAGCAGCGGCTGCAGGGCCTCGTGGTTCTCGATGTGCTCGATCTCCGGGTCGTCGCTGCCGAGCGTGTCGGCCAGCAGCAGCGGCTCGGCGTCGTCGTGCACCGGCTTGTCCACCGACAAGGTCTGGTACGCGTGGCCCGCGACCAGCCCTTCGTGGACCTCGGACAGTTCCAGGCCGAGGTGCTCGGCGAGTTCGGTGGGCGTCGGCGCGCGGCCGAGCGTTTGCGACAGCGTGCCCGAACCGCGGCTGAGCGCGAGGTGCAGTTCCTTGAGCCGCCGCGGCACGCGGACCGACCAGCCGGTGTCGCGGAAGTACCGGCGGATCTCGCCCATGATCGTCGGCACGGCGAAAGACAGGAAGTCCGGGCCGCGGTCAGGGGTGAACCGGTCGATGGCGTTGATCAGCCCGATCCGGGCGACCTGGACGAGGTCCTCGCGGGGTTCGCCGCGTCCGGTGAACCGGGTGGCGATGTGTTCGGCGACCGGGAGGAATTCGGTGACGAGCTGTTCGCGCAGCCGCGGCCGCCGCTCGTCGTCGGCGGGCAGGGCGGCCAGCTCTTCGAACAGCGGCACGGTGTGCGCGTATTCGTCACGGTGACGGATGACCGGCTGCTGGTTCACCCGCTCGCCTCCCGGTGCAGGTCCAGGTCGAGGGTCAGCGCATAGCCGTCGTCGGCGGGCTCCGGCACACAGCGCGCCGACACGTTCGAGGCGAGGGTGGTCAGCACGTGCCAGCCGAAACTGCGTTCGCTCGGCGGCTCCGGCGTGCGGGTGCTGGTTCTGACGGTGAAGCGGATCCCCTCGGGCGAGACGGTGAACTGGCAGGTCATCGCCGCCCCGGGGGCGGCCGTCGAGACGACCTGGGCACACGCTTCGTCGACGGCCATCTTGGCGTCGGCGATCGCGTCGAGCCCGTAATCGGCTCGCGCGGCCACAGCCTGCGCGAGCATGCGGACAAGCGGGATCTGGTAGGTCTCCGCCGGGAGCCGCAGCTCGATCACCTCGTCGAGCAAACGGTCCACGGCTGGCATGCCGCCGCTGGCGCGGCTGCCGGGTCCCTCGTCGTTCATGGGTCACGCATACCCACGACAGGACCGATCGACACGTCCGAAGGCGATTCCGAAGTGTGCGCAACGGCACATTCCCGGCAGTGCCGCTCCCCGCGACCGGTCCGCCGCCTCCGGCCGGTGAATCCCAGGCGAGGCTCGCGGCGATTTCGCGTGACAAACCGCCGGTGGTTGGGTAGTCAGCAAGGAAGGACTTTCTGGGAAGCGGGGTGACTTCCGTGGTGCAGGTGCGGGTGCAGGGACTGGCCGTGGTGGCGCAGGAGTCGGCGCCCGTCGTGCTGCTGCGCGAGGAATCCGGCTCGCGCCGGTGGCTCGCCATCACCATCGGCGCGCCGGAAGCGCAGGAACTGGCGGCCGCGCAGGAACACGTCGTCTCGGCGCGGCCCGGGACGGTCGAGCTGATCATCGAGGTGCTGGCGGCGCTGGGCCAGCGCGTCGAACGGGTCGAGATCACCCAGTTGCTGGACAGCATCTTCCATGCGGACCTCGTCCTGTCCGGCGGCGTGCGCGTCTCGGCCCGCCCGAGCGACGCGATCGCGATCGGCCTGCGCACGCACGCCCCGCTGGAAGTCGCCGAAGCGGTCCTCGACGAGGCGGCGGTCGACGTGACCGTGGCGGCGGGCGACGAAACCGCGCTGGGCTCCGCCCTCGACGCGGCCGCGGACCTGGAGGAACCGGCGGAGGCGGCCGAGGACGAGATCCGCCGTTTCCGGGATCTGCTGGACGACGTGAGCCCGGAGGATTTCCGCGACCCGGACGCCTGAGGCGCGGTCGCGGCGAGGTTGCTTTGCGAGACTTCGCGGCTGGTCTTTGGGGCTCCTGAGTGCGGACCGGGAACGAGCCCGGCCGGGCTGGGCGGCCAACGGTCGGCTAACTGGCTGGACTCCGTGAGCGGCCGCGGTCGGCTGAGCGGTTGAACTCCGTGAGCGATCGCGGTCGGCTGAGCGGTTGAACTCCATAAGCGGCCGCAGTCGGCTGCGCGGCTGAACTTCGTGAGCAGCTACCGGTTCTCGGTGTGCTCAGCGGGTGTTGACTGTCCTCAGTGGACGGTCAAGCCTTCTCCGCCGGTCGCGGCAGTGGGATCTCGGTGAGCCCCTCCGCGGCTCCGGACCGGACGCAGTCGAGGGGGAACAGCGAGAACAACCGCCGGACGGTGGGCGCGGTTCCCGGGTCGACGTAGAAGTCCTTGTCCGCACCGGCGGCCAGCAGTTTCAACCGGATCAGGACGCGCAGGCCCGCGACGCCGAGGAAGGTCGTGCGGCGCAGGTCGACGATCACGAGGCTGACGGTGCTGCGCAGCCTCGCCTCGACGACCTCGGCCAGTCGCGGCGCGGTGGCCAGGTCGATTTCCCCGGCGACCTCGACGACGGCGGTCCCCGGGGCGGGATGGCGGACGCGCAGCCGGAGCATCCCCGTGGGGTCCGGCGACGGCAGCGCGGTCAATCGGGCACTGTGCGCGGAGGTCATCACGGCACTCTCTGTCAGCCGCGCACAGGGCTGCGGCGGAATGCCGGACCGGCCAGTAGCCGGGCATCCCGGCGCGCGGGGGAGGAATCGCGGTGGCTGGAGGCTCAACCGCCCTCCACCGTAGCCCTCCCGCGCCGCACAGGGAAGCCGCCGAAGGGGGACTTGCGGCGGCCGGTCTCTCCGGAAAGGCGGTTTGCCTGGTGGCGGCGGATTTTTTTCTTGAACGATCAGGCGACTGCGGGGGAGGCGCGGCGGAAACGGTGGGGCGGAAGGACAATCCGGCCGCGGCGGGGAGTTCTTGCTGGCGGGCAGGGAGATTTTCGCGCGTGGGGTCGGAGGCGGTGGTGGTTGACTCGGCCCGTCCGAGTCTCGGCGAGGGACGGCGGCAATTGCGCGGCGGTCGAATTCGGGGGCGCGGTTTTCTGGGCACCAGGGATTCCGCGGGCAAGCGCGTGACCGGTTCGCCTCCGATCCGCAGGTTTGTGCCCGGTTCGGCTGGCCGGACGCGGCCTCTGCGCAGGTGCATCCGGATTGCTTGGTGTCCGTTGTCGCAATGGTTCCCGAGTTGCCTCGGCCTGCAGGTGCGAGGTGGCCTCGCGCAGGTGCACCCGGATTGCCTGGTGCCCGTTGTCGCAATGGTTCCCGAGCTGCCTCGGCCCGCAGGTGCGTGGTGGCCTCGCGCAGGTGCACCCGGATTGCGTGGTGTCCGTTGTCGCAAAGGTTCCCGAGCCACCTCAGCCCGCAGATCCGAGACGACCTCGCGCAGTTTGCGCCAGGGAAGTTCGCCGCGGAGCGCAGGCGTTCCAGCCGGTTTGGTCGCTCCTTGATCCCCGGGCACCTCGAAGAGTGCGCTCTACGGGCAGCTCGCCGCACCCTCTGTTCAAACGGTCGGAGCTTCCCGCTGGCGTTCTGACCGGCTCGGCTGCCTCCTGAATCCGTAACAGTCCCGTGCGGAAACGGTCAGCGTCCGCCCCGCCCGCGAAATCCCCGGCTAACCCCCGATCCTCGGCGGCCCGGCGTCCACGACGGCCAGCGAAAGGTCCAGCGGATCGAAGTGGATCAGCGATTCCATCCACCACGTCATCCCCGCCTCGGCGAGCGCCGCGAGATCCACTGAGCCCGGCTCGTCCCACGCCGGGCTCGCGTTGCCGGACACCGCGACGGAATACGGCCGGTCCGGCGGCCGGACTTGGGCGACCAGGCTGGCCAGCGCATCCGGCGAAGGCGGCTGAGGGCCGGGGTTCGGGAAAATCCCGTCGCTTCCGGCGGCACGGCGCAGGACCCGTTCGTGCCGGGTCGTGCTGGCCGTCCACATCGGAATGGGATACGGCTCCGGCTCAGCCGCGTCCAGGTTCACCCGGTAATGCGCTCCCTTGTGCCGCACAGCTTTCCCAGCCCAGATCGCGCGGACGATCTCCAGCGCCTCGTCGGTCCGCGCCGACAGCTCCGCGGGCGAGGACGGATCGCCGAAGCGGCTGAAGTCGCCCGTTTCGTCGGAGCCGATGCCGGTTCCCAGGATCAACCGGCCGCGGGAAAGGCGGGCGACGGTGGCGGCCTGGCGGGCCAGTACCCACGGGCGGCGGCGGCTCGGCGGCGTGACCATCGGGCCGAGCAGCAGCTTGCTGGTCGCTTGGGCGACGGCGGCGAGCGTGGTCCAGGTGTCGGCGATCGGCGGCATCGCGGGCACCACGTGGTCCCACAGGAACACGCCGTCCCATCCGGCGGCGTCGGCCCGGACCGCCAGGTCGACCAGGGCGGCCGGGTCGCCTAGCGGGCCGAACGGCGGCAGGTAGAGGCCGTAGCGAACGTGGTCGGTCATGCGGGATCCCCCTCCGGATCGGTCAGCGGCGACCGTATCGGCAGGGACCGACAAAAACCGGAGCCCGAGATCTTTTTCCGGCGCCCGCCGTCCGGACGTTGCCGGGTGACGGGACCCTAGGTTACGGTGACCTATGTGTGGACCGACGTGCTCCTGCTCTCGAAGCTCGCCGACCGTCCGTGGCACGGGTACGAATTGCGCAAGCAGATCGAGGAATCCACCGGTCGCACGTTGTCGAACAACTCGCTCTACCCGGCGCTGCGCCGGTTCGCCGAAGCGGGCGCGGTGACCCGGACCGCCGAGCCGCAGGAGGGCCGGCCGCCGCGGCACGTGTACACGATCACCGACGTCGGGCGGGAGCTGCTGCACGATCTGCTCGCCGACCTGCCGCCGGAGCTGGCGGGCGATCCGGCCGAGTTCCTGGCGCGGCTGGCCGGGTTCGGCAGGCTCACCGCGGAGGAACGGCTGCGGGTGCTGGACGCCCGCCAAGCCGCCGTCGCGGCGCAGCGGGACCGGCTGGCCAAGCTCGGCTCCGGGCAGGCCGACCGGTGGAGCAGGCTCGTGCTGGCCGAGGTCCGGCGCCGCGCCGAGAACGAAGAGGACTGGCTCGCGTCGTTGCGCACGCGGGCGGGCTGACCCGAGGAGGACCCCGAATGCCCACCACCGCCCAGCTGCCGTTCGCGAGGCCGAACGTCCTGGACATCGCACCGCTGTACGAAGTTCTGCGCCGCGAAGGCCCGATCGTCCCGGTGACGACCCCGGCGGGCGACCCGGCCTGGCTCGTCACCTCCTACGAACAAGCGCGGGAAGTGTTCGCCGACAACCGGTTCGGCCGTTCCCACCCGCATCCCGAGGACGCCTCGACGGTCTCCGACGCCGCGGTGCTGAACGGCCCTCAGGGCGATTTCGACACCGAGGAAGCCGAACACGCCCGGCTGCGCCGCCTGCTGGTGCCGGCGTTCTCCGCGAACCGGATGCGCCGCCTCGGCAGCCGGATCCAGGAACTCGCCGACCGGTGCCTCGACGGGATGGAAGCCGGGGGCTCTCCGGCGAATCTGCACGAGCACCTGTCGTTTCCCTTGCCGGTGCTGGTGATCTGCGAACTCCTCGGCGTCCCGTACGCCGACCGCGAGAAGTTCCGCGACCTCTCCGACCGCATCGGCGTGCTCGACAGCGGCGGCGACGCCGAGGTGGCGATGACCGAGTTCACCGCCTACATGTCCGGCCTCGCCGACGCGAAACGCGCGGACCCGGGCCAGGACGTGGTGTCGGACCTGGTCGCGGCGCAGGCCGAGGACCCGACGTTCACCGACGACGACCTCGGCAGGCTCGCCGCCGGTCTGCTGTTCGCCGGCCACGAAACCACGTCGAACCGGATCGACCTCGGCGTGCTGTTCCTGCTCACCGACCTCTCCCGCCGCGACGCGCTTGCCGCCGATCCCGAAGGACGCGTGCACGCCACCGTCGAGGAAATCCTGCGGATGTCCGCGCCGGGCGGGCTCGGGCTGCTCCGCTACGCGCACGAGGACGTGGAGATCGGCGGCGTCCGCATCCCGCGCGGCGACGCGGTGATGATCTCGACCGCCTCGGCCAACCGCGACCCGGCGGTGTTCGCCGACGCGCACGAGTTCGACGCGGACCGCAAACCCAACTCCCACATCGCCTTCGGCCACGGCGGGTACTTCTGCATCGGCGCGAGCCTGGCGCGCACCGAACTGCGGGTGGTGTTCTCGACGTTGTTCCGCCGGTTCCCCGATCTGCGGCTGGCCGTGCCCGTCGACGAGCTGGAAGTGCGGTCGAACCGGCTGACCGGCGGGGTTTCGCAGGTCCCGGTCGTCTGGTGACGTCAGACTGACTCGATCGTCGCGGTGGTCGCAGTGACGAACGGATGCGTGGCGCTCACGGTGATCGTGCCGGGAGTGCCGCGTATCGACCGGACCCACACCGCGGCCGCGCCGCCGAGCGCGCCGAAGTCCAGGTAAGGATCGCCGATCAGCACGCCGGGGCCTTGCACCGCGACGGCCAGCACTCCGCGGGCGTGCGGCCGCGGGGCACCGTAACGGTCGAGCGAGCGCAACGCGACCCGGGTGGTGTCCGCGCCGTCGGCGGCGATCTGGTTGTCGTCGGCGGTCACCGCGATCGTGTCGTACGCCGGATCGGCGCTGAATCGCCTGCGCAGCACGGTGTGCCCGCCGATCCGGCCTTCGATTGTCAGCTCCGGACGCGACCGCCCGTCCACGCGCAGATCCACCGCGAACGGCGGATACGGCAGATGCGGGAACCGGGCGCGATCAGGCCGCACGGTGACCGGGCGCTTGCCCGCGATCGTCACCACCAGCACCTCGCAGTTCGACCAGATGATCGCGTCCCGGCCCGGCCCGTTCGGCGGCGAGCCAGGGCCGAAATCCCAGTGGAAAGCCGGTTCGATCACCGCGCCGCGGGACGGATCGCGCTGCGCCCGGTAGAACGCCGCGCCCAGTTTGGGGATGCGGAAGAAATCCATCACGCCGGGGTATTTCACGCCGCGATAATGGTGGTACCAGCCGGAGGGATAGTCGAATCCGCACCAGCCGAGCAGGCCGCTGTAGCGCGGATCGGACGCGGCGCGGTCGTGCACCCAGGCGTGCAGGAGGCTCTGTTCCCGTTGCACCGCGAGGGAATCCGTCCGGCGGAAGTACGCGGAGCCGACGAGCGTCCCGATCGCTTCGCTGACCAGGTACGGAACCCCGCGGCGCGGCGGCCGCAGCGGGGGCGGCGAACCCGGCGGACGCGGACGGCTGTAGTCGTTGAACGAGAACACCCCGCCGCCCGCTTTCACCGGGTACAGCGGCGAAAGGTAGCCGCGTTCGCCCGCGACGGCCCCGGTGCACGGACGCATCGGGTCGAGTTCCGCGGCGAGCTGGTCGGTTCTTCCGTACAGCGCGTATTGGCCGAGCGTCTCGTTCACCCGGGTGCCCCACACGATGATCGACGGATGGTTGCGGTCGCGCACGATCATGTCGTGCACGTCGCGCACCGCGAGCTCCTGCCACGCGGTGTCGCCGACGTGGTCCCAGCCCGGCAGCTCCTCCCACACCAGAATGCCGAGTTCGTCGCAGGCGTCGAGAAACGCGGTCGCCTGCGGATAATGCGAGCAGCGCACCATCGTGCAGTTCAGCTCTTCTTTCAGCAGTTGAGCGTCCCGGCGCTGCACCCGGTCCGGCATCGCGCCGCCGACGAACGGGTACCACTGGTGCCGGTTGAGCCCGAACAGCTTGCGCGGCCGGCCGTTCAGCCGGAAACCGTCCACAGTGAACTGAGCGTCGCGCAGCCCGGTGCGGACCGGATAGGTGTGCACCTTCCGGCCGTCGACCGCGAGAGTGACGAGGATGTCGCACAACGCCGGGTCGTCCAGATCCCACAGCTGCACCGCTTCGAGGCCCCGCAAGGACACCGTGACCTCGGTGTTTCCCTTGCGCAGCCCGGTGAGATCGGTGGAGGAGGCCGCGATCTCGGCACCGTGCTGGCTGAGCACGGCGGAGAGCCGAACCGGACCTTTCACCGGCTTCGCCGAATCGACTGTGCAGTGCAGCAACACCTCCCGGTTCGAGGTCGGCACGGCGATCTGCTGGGCGTACACATCGGACAGATAGGTCTGGGGCACGCCAGTCAGCCGGACTTCCCGGTACAAGCCGGCCGGCTGGTAGAAGTCGATGGCTGTCGGATGCGGGAATTCCGGCAGATCCGGCGGGGTGTTCTGCTGCCAGCGGCCGTCGACGACCACCGCGACCACGTTGTCCTTCTCGGTGAGCAGACCGGTGACCTCGCAGCGCAGCGGCAGGTAACCGCCGCTGCGCATGGCGACGCGACGGCCGTTGAGGTACACCGTCGCCGCGCTGAGCACCCCGTCGAACTGCAGGAACACCCGGTTCCGGCGCAGTTGCGCCGGCGCGAGGAAATGCTGCCGGTACACCCAGACCCGCTGCCAGTCCGACGGATCCCAGTCCTGCCAGGACAGCGGGACGACGCAGTGCGGCACCGAAACGAGCGCCATCCCGCTGTCGTCGAAGTCCGGGTCCGTCGCTCCCGCCGTGTACGGCCCGAAGAGCCAGTCCGCGCCGAACCCGTCCCGCGCCGCCGGGGGCGCGGGACGGGAAAGCGCGGCGGCGAGCGCGCCCGAACCGGCGAGCGCCGCACCAGCCCCCAGCAGGAATCCCCGCCGGGGATGCGCGGCGAGCCGGGGGACGCGCCCGGAAGGCTCGCCGGTCATCCTCGTCGGCGGGCAGTCCCGGGACGGGGCGCGGACGAGCCGCCGGGGAGCGTCGCTGCCTGCATGGCGCGAGCTTACTTCCCGCGCTGTTCAGGAAATGTCAGCTGTTCCGGGAGATCAGCTGGTCAGCAGAGGTCGGCGAGCCGGTCGACCTGGCCGGGATCGCCGCTCCAGCAGTACAGCATCACCTCGTCCGCGCCGAGATCGCGGTACGCGCGGATCGCGGCCTGGACGTCTCCGGGCGTGGTGAGCATTCCGCTCGCCATCTGCTCGGCCATTCCGGTGAATTCGTAGTACGCGCGCATGGCCGCTGTGGCTTCGTCCACGACGGAATCCGGGCCGAGCGCGACGTTCGCCTGCGCGACGAGCCGCGGTGCGCCCGCGCGGCCGTGTTCGCGCCAGTCGTGGCGCACGGTGTCGAACAGCCCGCCGACCCACGACGGGGGAGCGGCGGCGAGCAGTCCGTCGCCCCAGCGGGCGACGCGAGCCAGCGCCTTGGGCTTGAACGCGCCGATCAGCACTTCGGGACCGCCCTCGCGGGCCGGGGCGGGGCCGATCGGACCGGCTTCGGCGCTGTGCGGTTCGCCGGACCACAACGAGCGCAGGCCGGCGAGCTGCTGGTCGAAGCGGCGGCCGCGGTCGCGCAGCGGGGTGCCGGCGGCGTGGTGGTCGTCCTCGCGGCCGCCGATGCCGAGGCCGAGCACGAACCGGCCGCCGCTCATCCGGTCGAGGGTGGCGGCCTGTTTGGCGAGCAGCGCGGTCTCGCGCAGCGGCGCGAGCAGGACCTCGGTCTGCAGCCGGACGCGCGTGGTCGCGCCGGCCAGCACGGCGAGCGCGGTCAGCGGTTCGGGATTGTGGTAGACGAGCCGGTCGAGCAGGCCGAGAGTGCGGAACGGGCCGGCGTCCGCGCGCCGCGCCCAGTCGAGCAGGGCGGCGGGGTCGCCGATGGGCAGGCCGATGCCGATGGACATGGGTGAACCTCCGGAAAACGGGTCGACAACAACGTGGGTTGCCGCCCGCTCCTGCGCCTTCGGGTTTCAGGCTGGCCGGTCCGCTCTGCGGCGTACTTCCCGGGACCGTGCCATCGGAGTGCGCTCAGCCTATCCGGTCGCCGTCGCGCCGGGCAACGAGGTTTCCAGCAGGCCCAGCAGTTCGGTGAGCGCCGGGCCAAGCGGCAGGTCGGCCCGGACCGTCGCGTGCTCGTCGCCGCGCGTCTGGCCGCGGTTGACGATCACGACAGGTTTGCCGGATTTCGCGGCCCGCCGGACAAAGCGCAAACCGGACATGACGGTGAGCGAAGATCCCAGCACCAGCATCGCGGACGCCTCGTCGACCATCCGGTAGCACCTCTCCACGCGGGCGCGCGGCACGTTCTCGCCGAAGAACACCACGTCCGGCTTCAACATCCCGGCGCAGCTCGTGCACGGCACGGTGCGGAAGGCGCGGACGACGTCCTCGGCCAGTTCGACGTCACCGTCCGGGTTGATCCGCGTCGCGGTTCCGGCGAAATCCGGATTGGCCGCGCGCAGCCGGGCGTCGAGGTCCTCGCGCGGGGTGACGCGGCGGCAGCCGAGGCAGACGACGCGGTCGAGGTTGCCGTGCAGTTCCACGACGCCGGGGGTGCCGGCCGCGCGGTGCAGCCCGTCGACGTTCTGCGTGATGACCCCGGACAGCCAGCCGCCCGCGCGCAGCGCGGAAACCGCGCGGTGGCCGTCGTTCGGCGCGGCCCGCGCGATGGTGCGCCAGCCGAGGTGGCTGCGCGCCCAGTAACGCTGGCGGCCCGCCTCGCTGGCGACGAATTCGCCGTACGTCATCGGCGTGTGCTTGCGGAGACTGCCGCTTTCGCCGCGGTAGTCGGGGATGCCGGATTCGGTGGACAGGCCCGCGCCGCTGAGCACGAGCACCCGCCGCCCGGCGACGATGTCCGCCACGTCCGCGACCGTGCCCGTGCGCGGCAGCGGTTCGCCAGGTCCGGCCCAGGTCAGCGTCGGTCGCGTGCGCACGCCGCCAGTCTACCGGCCACCCGTCCGGAGAAAGGGCGATTGGTTTTTCGCGCGGCTGGGTACCAAAGCCACCATGTGGTTCGCGCTGGCTACGCCCTTGGTCGTGATGGTCGCCGCCGTGCTGATGGAATCCGTGGAGCGATATTGCCTGCGGAGTCCGAACGGGACGGTCCGGCGGCCGGTCGGCCGGGCGGCGCTGCGGGAAGCGTCGATGCCGGTCGCGGCCGTCGGGGCGGCTCGGCTGAAGCAGCGGGCCGCCTGAGGTCGCTCATCGACCGGAGGGGCCGGTGTTCTTGGGAGGAACACCGACCCTCCAGCCGGTGGGCGAGGCCCGCGTTCTCCCCTTCGGGGTGGGAGAGCGCGGGTCTTTTCCTTACCGGGCGGCGTTTTGGGTGAGCTGCCGGTACCAGTCGTCGTACGGGTGGTTGGTGGCCGGGTAGTTCACCAGCGGATCGGTCGCCAATCCCGCGTCGTCGAAGTCCCAGCCGCGGACCACGTGTCCGGCCTTGCGCGCGGCGACCAGGAACTCCGATTCCTTCGCCGGGGCGCCGTAGAACAGGCCGTCCTGCAGTTCGGCCGGATCGCCTTGCTGGTATTCGTCGAACGCGACCTGCTGGTACTGCACCCGGCCGCCGGTGACGAGATCCGTGGAATAGCGCAGAGTTTGCGCCGGAGTGGAGCCGTCGGCGCCGGTGGTGACGCGGATTCGCCCGGCGTTTGCCTTGTCGTAACGCGGATCGGACGTTTTCGCGTTGCCGGTCCAGGTCACCGTCCCGCCGGAGGAATCGAGCGTGCCGCGCCACTGCCAGTTCTGGCTGCTCGACTGGCTGCGGTGGATTTCGCGGATGCCGCCGCCGGTGAAGGCGACTGTCGGCAGCACCCCGTTGTCGTACTGATGGCTGGCCGACCAGGAGATTTCACCGTCCGCGCCGAGCTGTCCGGTGTGGTACCAGAGCGTGGTGGCGCTCTGCGACTGGTGCACCTCGACGATCCGGCCGGAGTCGTCGAGCGCGACCGCCGGAGTCTGGCCGCTGTCGTACCGGCCGTGGCGCTGCCACGCGACGCGCCCGTCGGCGCCCAGCTGCCCGGTCCAGTACCAGAGCGCCCCGCCGCCGGAGTCGTGCACCTCCACGACCTGGCCGCGGCTGTTGATCGCCACCGCCGGGTGGTAGCCGACATCCCGGCGATACGCGGCGCGCGTGCCGCCGTCGCCGGACAGCAGCGGGAGCACCTTGCCGCGCAAGGAATCCGTGGTCGCGCCGGCGCGGTAGGCGGCGGGGGAGAGCAGGCGCGGCCCGAAGGCGGCGCTCAGCTCGGCGTTGACCGCCGCCAGGTTTCCGGCGGCGAACGAGTCGTTGTCGGTGAGGTCGTCTTTCAGGTCGAGCATGACGACGATCGGCGCCGCGTCCGGATGCCCGGCCGACCAGGCGTTCACCACGGCGAGCCAGTCGCGGAGGCTGTCGGACGCCGGGTTGCCCGCGTGGTCGACGAGGTCGCCGGGCGAGCTGTGGCCGATGCCGTAGTCGTGGCGGGTGGCGTACCCGTTGTCGTGGATGTCGAATTCGATGAACCGGACACCGTGGTCGAGCTGGTAGGAGATGGCTCCCTTCGCGCCGTCGACGTTGCCGGAGTAGCTGTTGTGGGTGGCGGCGAAGACGGTGTCGGAGAAGGGCTGGGCGGCGTTCGCGGGTGCGGCGCCGAGCACGGTGACGGCGGCGGTGAGCGCGATGGTGCGGAATCGGTGCATGCAGACCCCCAGGTCGGATGGGCAACCGGCGAAATACTGGCGATCTTGGCAGAGATTCATGGCATCTTCTCCTGATGCGGGAAAACGACGAGGAAACGTTCGCCGGGCACGTCGCCGATCTCCTGTCCGGTTTGCCCGGAGTCGAGGCGGTGGCCCTGGGCGGGTCCCGGGCGCGCGGAACCCACCGCCCGGGCAGCGACTGGGACTACGCGATCTACTACCGCGGCGCGTTCGACCCGGACGACCTGCGCGCGCTCGGCCTCCCGGGCGAGGTGTCCGGCCTGGGCGAATGGGGCGGCGGGGTGTTCAACGGCGGCGCGTGGCTGACTGTCCAGGGACGGCCGGTGGACGTGCACTACCGGGACCTGGACGTGGTCTCGCACGAGCTGGCCGAGGCGGAGAAGGGCCGGTTCCGCTGGGAGCCGCTGGCGTTCCACCTGGCCGGGATCCCGAGCTACCTGGTGGTGGCGGAGCTGGCGCTGAACCGGGTCCTGCGCGGGGAGCTGCCGCGACCGGAGTATCCGGAGCTGCTGAAGGAGACCGCGCCCAAGTTCTGGCGTGCTTCGGCGGAGCGGACGCTGGAGTACGCGAAGAACGCGTATGCGGCGCATGGGCGGGTGGCCGAGACCGCGGCTTCGGTGGGAGTGGCGGCGATGCAGACCGGGCACGCGGTGCTGGCCGCGCGCGGGGAGTGGGTGACGAACGAGAAAACGCTGCTGGAACGGGCCGGACTGCGCGGGCTGGACGACGTGGTGGCCGGGATGGGTCACGACCTGGCCGGGGCGTTCGCCACCGCCTGTGCGTTGCTGGACCAGGCGGGCGGGAGCGCGTAGCCCGAGTTCTGGAAATCCTTGCCGTGCAACGGGTTCTGCCCGCGAATGCGGGCCGGGCGAGAGAGATCCGTTTCGTTCGGCGGGTTTTGGGTAACTAGCTTCGGCACGGCTGTGGCCGCCGCGCCGTGGCGGATCGCCCGTGCTGAACGGAGGAACGGTTTATGCCACAGTCCGGGCCGATCGCGAAGGATCCGGAGAAGGGATACGTGGCGCTGCTCGGCTGGTCGCTCAACGCGGTCGAGGCGCTCGACCGGTTCGACCGGCGCTATGTGGTGGTCGCGCCGGACTGGGCGGAGAAATACTGCGCCGAGCACGACATCCCGTACCTGTCCTGGAACTTCGAGCGGCTCAACGACCGTTCGATGGAGATCGCGGAGATCCTGCACGAGGAAGGCGTCGACGTCGCCATCCCGCTGTTCGAGGAGACTGTCGAATGGGCCGGGGCGATCAACTCCGTGCTGCTGGACAACCCGCGCCTGTTCGGGCAGGCCATGCTGCTGCGGGACAAGGCGCTGATGAAGCGGCGCGCGCAGCTCGGCGGTATCCGGGTGGGGATCTTCGAGGAGGCGCACGCGCGCGACGACGTCGTCCGGTTCCTCAAGCGGGTCAACCAGACCCTGCTCAAGCTCGACGGCGACCCGAACGACCCGATCCACCTCAAGGCCTTCGACAAGGCGGGCTGCCTCGGGCACCGCGTCATCCGCACCCCGGACGAGATCGACTCGATCCCGGACGAGGAGTTCCCGGTGCTGATGGAATCGCATCTGGACGGATGGGAGTTCGCCGTCGAGGCGTGGATCCACGGCGGCAAGGTCAAATTCCTCAACATCTCGGAGTACGTCACGCTCGGGTACTCGGTGTTCGTCCCGGCGACCCCGGAGCTGGAGCGGTACCGGCCGCAGATCACCGCCCAGGTCGAGAAGCTCGTCAAGACCTTCGACATCGAGTTCGGCTTCGTGCACCCGGAGTACTTCGTCACCAGCGACGGCGAGATGTACTTCGGCGAGGTCGCCTACCGCCCGCCCGGGTTCAAGGTCTTCGAGCTGCTCGAACGGGCCTACGGGTTCAACGCCTACCAGGCGCTGGTGCTGTCCTTCGACCCCAAGACGACCGAGGAGGAGATCGACGCGTTCTTCCCGCGGGAGGTCGTGGACGCTTCGGGGGTCGCCGGCTGCTTCGGCGTCTACCCGCGCCGCCGCGTGGTCAGCGAGCTGCGGATCCCGCCGGAGACCGAGGACGACGACTACTACGAGTCGCACGACCTGTCCGCGCCGCTGGAGGAGACGGTGACGAAGAGGACCGCGTTCGGCACGCACTGGGGTCTGCTGTACTTCTTCGGGGAAGATCCCTACCGCATGCGAGACCTGCTGAAGGCGCAGGAAGAACGGGACTTCTACGTCTGAGGACGGACGAGTCCGACACCCCGACCGAAGGAAGCACTTGGAGCCGAACGCCGACGTCACCGGCACCACCGCGACGCTGGCCAAACGCGTGGCGTCGCTCGACGACGCTGTCCGGGCGATGGCGGAGACCCGCGACTTCGGCAAGCACACGAAGCTGCGGCGCGTGCTGGAGGCGCTGCGGCGGGTGCTGCTGCAGCCGGGCGGAGCCGCGGCGGTGCAGGCCAGGGCGCGGGCGCTGGAGGACGCCGGGGTCTTCCAGGGCACGGACTGGGCCACGCCGGAGATCCTCATCCCGGCGCTGGCCGGCCCCGGCCTGCACAGCGAGAACCCGGACACCGTGGTGATGGAGGCGACCAGCGAACTGCGGATGCTCGCGGTCGCGTGCGGCGACTACGAGCATCCGACGCTGCCGGCCGAGGACGCCCGCGTGTTCCTGTCGCAGGTGCTGGGAATGAACCTGGAACTGCTGTTCACCCCGCCCAGCGAGGCCGAGCGGACCCGGCAGGGCCGGACCGCGCAGCTCATCCGGGACCTGCTGCGCCATCTCGCCGACCAGATCGGCTACGACAGCGTGCTGGACAAGGTGGTCGAGGAGATCTGGCGGATCCTGCGCCAGCGCCCGATCCAGGTCGAGCAGGTCAAATCGCTGATCACCCGGATCTCGATCTACCGCGGCGATCCGGACGTCGACCTCGGCGGATCCTCGGTGCGGGGGCTCGACCGGCTCATCACCAGCCTGTTCGGGACCACCGAGGCGTGCCGGGAGGACCCCGGCGTCGACGTCTTCCGGTCCCGGCTCGAGGCGATGGACGCGGCGAGCCTGCAATACGAGGCGAGCGGCTTCGCCCGCGCCATGCACGACACCGGCCTGGTGTCGCCGTATCACGCCGAACTGCTGCGCTACCTGGCGAACGAAAGCGACTACCTCCTCGGCGAGGCGCTCGGCCTGTCCGACGTGGGCCGGAACTGCCTGCTGCGCTACCACGACCTCGTCCACCGGCTGATCGACGAAGCCGTGCACCCGCAGACCGCGCAGTGCGTCTACGGGCTCGCGCTGCTGCTCGACCGCGGCATCCTCTACGAACCGCCGGTCGTGCCCGCGCTGTGGCGGCAATTGGCGCTGGAGCTGTCCGCCGCCGCGCGGGAACGGCTGACGCTCGTGTTCGGCGACCAGCCGCGGCCCGAGGCGCGGCTGCTGTCGGGCGTGCTGTCGATGCTGGGCCAGCCCCTCGGCGTCGGGCAGGGCGACAACCCGACCTGCCAGTCGGCCCGGGCGCTGTCGATGTGGGCCTACAACGACCCGGACTACCTGCTGCAGGTCGTCGTGTGGGCGGCCCGCGACGACGAGGTGGTCATGCACTTCGAAGGCCAGCCGGTCTCGTCGACGGAAAGCGGGGCCGGGCTGTCCGCCGGACTGCCCGCCGACCTCGACCCGGTGTCCTCGCTCGTGGTGCCGCACCTGGACCGGATCTACGCCGAGATGGGACGGCGCTGCGCCGATCGGCCCGGCGACCCGCACCGCTGGGTCAACCCCGAATTCCACGGCTGGTGGGCGGCGCGGGGCTTCCGGATCAACGTCGACGTCGCCACCGGCAAACTGGTCGACCTCGACGATTTCCTGCGCCAGTTCCACGCGAGCTACCACCCCTCCTACAACGGCGAGCAGCCGCTGATCCATCCGCAGCCGGCCGGGATCGCGGTCACCGACAGCGCGGCCCGCTACGTCGGCTGGCACGCGATCACGATCCTGCGCACCGCCCCGGACCCCGACGACGTCATGCGGGTGTACTTCTACAACCCGAACAACGACAGCGGCCAGGACTGGGGCGACGGCGTCGTGGTCTCCACCGGCGGCAACGGCGAACGGTTCGGCGAGGCGTCGCTGCCGTTCGACCAGTTCGCGTCCCGGCTCTACATCTTCCACATCGACCCGAAGGAGCACGGGGAGCCGGAGAAGGTGCCCGCCGAGGACGTCGCGCGGATCATCGGCTACCTGGAGCGCAGCTGGGGCGCGGACCGATTGCCTGCCGGGACGTTGCAGGCGGCCCGGAACCCGCGGGGCTGAGACTGGTCTTTCAGCCGAGCGCGGCGTCGAGGGCGACGGCGGCGTCGATGAGGGCCAGGTGGGTGAAAGCCTGCGGGAAGTTGCCGAGCTGTTCGCCGGTGGGTGCGATTTCTTCGGCGTAGAGGCCGACGTGGTTGGCGTAGGTGAGCATCTTCTCGAACGCGGTGCGGGCCTCTTCGAGCCGTCCCGCGCGGGTCAGCGCGTCGACGTAATCGAAGCTGCACAAGGAAAACGTGCCTTCGCCGCCGGCGAGCCCGTCCGGGGACACGGCCGGGTCGTAGCGGTAGACCAGGCTGTCGGCGACCAGATCGGCTTTGATCGCGTCGAGCGTCGAGAGCCACAGCGGGTCCGTGGCCGGGAGGAAACCGGTGCGGGGCATGCGAAGCAGGGCCGCGTCCAGCTCGTCGCCGGTGTCGTGCTGGACGAACGCGTTGCGCGTGCGCCGCCAGCCGCGGCTGAGGATCTGGCCGTGGATGCTGTCGCGCTGCCAGGTCCAGTCCTCGATCGGGGCGGGACGGCCGTGCGCGTCCGCGAGCCGGATGGCGCGGTCGAACGCGACCCAGCTCATCAGGCGGCCGTAGGTGAAGCGCTTCCGGTCGCCGCGGGTTTCCCAGATGCCTTCCTCGGGCTGGTCCCAGTGGTCGCCGAGCCAGTCGAGCGCGGCGCGGAGCGCGGTCCAGCCCTGATGGGGCAGGGCGAATCCGGCGCGGTCGGCGGCGAAGACGCTGTCGAGGGCTTCGCCGTAGATGTCGAGCTGCAGCTGCCCGGCCGCGGCGTTGCCGATCCGGACCGGGCTCGACCCGCGATGCCCGGACCAGTGCGCGAGGCGTTCCTCCCGCAGGTCCGACGTGCCGTCGACCCGGTACAGGACGGCGAGCGGCCCGCTGGCGCCGCCGTCGCCTTCGCGGATGCGGTCGCCGAGCCAGGTCCCGAACCGGGCGGCCTCCTCGGCGAAGCCGAGCGCCAGCAACGCCGAAACCGAGAAGGACGCGTCGCGGACCCACGTGTAGCGGTAGTCCCAGTTGCGTTCCCCGCCGATCCGCTCGGGCAGTCCGAGGGTGGGCGCGGCGACCAGCCCGGCGGTCGGGGCGTAGGTGAGCAGTTTGAGGGTGATCGCCGAGCGGGACACGATTTCGCGCCAGCGGCCGCGATAGGAGGACCGGGCGAGCCAGGCGCGCCACCAGTCCACAGTGGACTCGAAAAGCCCGGTGAACTCGCCGACGCCGATCTCCCGCGGCGGCGCGGCGGCTCCGGTTTCGAGCACCACCCCGCGGACCTGACCGGCGTCGAGGGAGAGCCGCAGCCGCACGTCCTCGCCTTCGACGCGGGCTTCGGCGAGCCGCTCGTCGCCCGGTTCGCGAACCGCGTGCAGCACCAGCGACATCCCGGGCGCGGTGAACACCGCCCCGTTCTTGACGAGCATCGCCCGGTGCGGACGGCGGCCGTAGTCGAAGCGCGGCGCGATCAGCACGTCGAAGGTCATCCGGCCGCGGACGCAGCGCACCAGCCGGGCGATCCGGTGCCGTTCGGCCGGGGCCTCGCCGCACGGCGGCATGAAGTCGACCACCTCGCCGATCCCGTCCGGGCCGGAGAACCGGGTGATCAGCACCGCGGTGTCCGGGTGGTACATCTGCGAACTCGCGCAGGCTCCCGCCGGGCGGACGCGGAAACGGCCGCCGCGTTCGTCGTCGAGCAGGGCGCCGAAGACCGACGGCGAATCGAACCGCGGCGCGCAGAACCAGTCGACCGATCCGTCGGTCGTGACCAGCGCGGCGGTCTGCAGATCGCCGATCAGCGCGTGCTCGGAGATCGCGGTCTCGGTCATGGGTCCTCCTTCGCGGCAACGGATTTGCTTGTCCGCACCGTCGCCGGAACGGCCCGCGTCCGCCTCATCCGCCCGGGGTGAGGCGGCTCGCCCGCGGTGCGGCCACCGTGGGCGGCCTCCCAGCAGGAAGGCCCGCCGATGACCGTGCTGCCTCTCGCCCTCGCCCAGTTCGTCGCGAGCTACGCGGCCACCACGATGACCGTCGCCGTCAGCGCGGTCGCCGCGGATCTCGGCGCCACCGTGCTCGAGGTGCAGACGGCGATCACGATGTTCACCCTGACCATGGCGTCGCTGATGGTGCCGGGCAGCAAGCTGAGCGATCTGCTGGGCCGCAAGCGGTGTTTCCTGGCCGGGCTGGCCGTCTACGGCGCCGGCGCGCTGCTGGCTTCGCTCGCACCCGGGCCGGGGGCGCTGATCCTCGGCTATTCGCTGCTGGAAGGGATCGGGTCGGCGCTGATGATCCCGCCGATCTACATCCTGGTCACGGTGACCAGCCCGGACCTGGCGGCCCGCGCGCGGGCGCTGGGCGCGGTCAGCGGGGCGGGAGCGCTCGGCGCGGCGGCGGGGCCGTTGCTCGGCGGGCTGGTCACGGCCTGGCTCGGCTGGCGGGCGTCGTTTCTGCTGCAGGTGCTGCTGGTCGGCCTGATCGTCGTGCTGGCCCTGCGGATCCATGAGCCGCCCGCGCCGCCGCGCGAGAAGCGGTTCGACGCCGGCGGCGCGATCCTCTCCGCGGCCGGCTTGTTCTTCGTCGTCTTCGGCGTCCTGCAGTCCGGCGAATACGGCTGGCTCGTCTCCCGCGCGGACTTCGCCGTCGGCGGGATCGTGGTGCTCCCGGCGGGCAGCGTTTCCCCGGTATGGCTGTTCGCCGGGATCGGCGGCGCGCTGCTGGCCGTGTTCTTCGCCCACGTCCGCGCGCGCGAACGGGCGGGCCGGGATCCGCTGGTCCCGTCCGGGCTTTTCCGCGACCGGGTCACCGGACTCGGCTTGGCGACTCAGCACGTGCAGTGGCTCGTGCTGCAGGGCGCGTTCTTCGTGGTGGCTGTCTTCCTGCAGGAGGCCCGCGGCTGCGACGCGATCGAAACCGGGCTCTTGCTGACGCCCGCGACGGCGGGCATCCTCGCCGCTTCGGCCGCCGCGGGCCGGATGGCGCGCAGGCATTCCCCGCGCTGGCTGATCCGCGTCGGCTTCGTCCTCGCCGTCGCCGGACTGGTCCTGGTGCTCGCGCTGGTGCGCGCCGATTCGGCGGCGGCGAGCTCGGCGCCCGGGCTGTTCCTGCTCGGCGCCGGCGTCGGGATCATGCTGACGGCGTCGGCGAACCTGGTGCAGTCCCGCTTCCCGGATTCGGCCCAGGGCGACATATCCGGGGTGTCGCGCAGCGCGGCCAACCTCGGCTCGTCGGTGGGGACCGCGCTGGCCGGGTCCGTCCTGGCCGGGACGCCGCACCTCGGCGACCGGTCCTTCGCGCTCGCCCTCGCGACGCTGACCGTCGCCGCCGCGGCCGGTCTCGCCGCCGCCATGCTGCTGCCCGCGCCCGAATGAGCCGTCCTGGCCGGCCGGACGGCGGCGGCGCACGGCGGCCGCGATCACCCGCAGCACCACGCCCAGCACCACCAGGTCCGCGACCATCTGGAAGGTCACCAGCACCCGGGCCGCCGCGGAAACCGGCGCGATGTCCCCGAATCCGACGGAGCTGAACACCGTGACCGCGAAGTACAGCGCGTCGGTGCGCGTCAGGCCCGTGCTGAAGGAACCGGGGCGGTCGTGGCCGAGCACGTAGTAGCCGTCGGCGAACAGCAGCAGGAACAACGGGACGACGAGAGCCAGCGCCTGGACGCCCTGTCCGGCGGGGAACGGCGAGCGCAGGATCATCCGGACCTCGCCGACGACCAGCGCGACGACGAGGGCGAGTCCGGCGGCCAGCACGGCCAAGGTCCGCGGCCGCAGCGGCTGGCCGATCGGCAGGAGGTAGTAGAGGCAGACCAGTGCGGCGACCGTGAGCAGCGGCCGGAGCACGGCGAGCCCGACGATGCGCCCTCGCGGCGAAGTGGTCACGGTGCGAGCGCCTTCCGCATCAGAGTCTGGTATTCGGCGTCGTTGATGACTCCGTCGTCCAGCAGCCGCCGTGCTTCGGCGATCTGCGCGGCGCTGGTGGTGTCCGATGTGGACACTGAACGCACGTAGGCGGCGAAACGCCGTTGCGCGGCCGCTTCGCGCACGCGCTTCCGCTCGCGCATCCGCCGGCCCTCGATCCCCAGGTACAGCAGGACGCCGAGGACCGGCAGCACGAGCATCAGCACGGTCCAGCCCGCCTTCGCCCAGCCGGAGGCGTCGGACCGGAGCCAAAGATCGCCGAGGGCGGCGAAGAGCAGGGCGAACCAGGCCACCCAGCAGAAGAACACCAGCATCGTCGCCATCACGTTCAGGAACGGGTACTCCGCGCTCGCCAGGGTCATGACTCTCCTCGCCGGGATCGGGGGCCGGACGCGCGCCGGCCCGTGCCCGGCCCACCCGACCGGATCCCGGGCGCGCCCGCCTCGCCCGCCGGGGGTTATCCGGCGAAGCCGGGGACTTCCGCGTCGAGCAGCCCGCGTTCCCGCGCGACCGAGACCGCTTCCCGTCTGCTGCGCACGGCGAGTTTCGCGTAGATCCCGCGGACGTGGGTTTTGACGGTGTTGGGCGAGACAGTCAGATCCTCGGCGATCTCGTCGAGCGAACGCTGGGTCGGCAGCAGGCGCAGGACGCCGCGTTCGCGTTCGGTCAGCGGCTCGGGCATCGGCGGGGTGCGCAGCCGGCGCCGCACCTCGAGGATTTCCCCGGCGAACCGCTCGCCGGCGCCGAGCGCGCCGAGCCGGCTGGTCAGGAACCCGACGAGCTCGGGCGGGGCGAAGACGAACGGGAACCGGATTCCGGCGGCCCCGGCCGCGCGCAGGGCGTCGTCGAGCAGCCGGGACGCCCGTTCCGGAGCCTCGGCCGCCAGCGCGGCCTGCACCCCGGCGAGCGTCGCCTCGACCGCGGCCCACGGGAGGGTCATCGGTACCTTGCCCTCGGCCAGCGAGCGCAGCGCGGAAGCGGCCGCGCGGGGGCGGCCGAGCCGCAGCTGGGTCCGGGCGCGCACGAGAAGTTCCTCGCCCGAGCCGGCGAGGGCGGGCGCGGCCCAGCGCACGGCTTCCTTGGCCTGGCCGGCCGCGCCCAGCCGCAGGGCCGCGCGGTGCTCCAGCACGGCGCACAGGGCCGCGTGGCGGGCCGGGCAGGACCGGGAGGTCCCGAGGCGGCGGCGGGCCCGGCGCATCCGCCGCAGCCCCGCGTGCCAGCCGCCCAGCTCGAATTCGGCGGCGCCGCGCAGGGTTTCCGCGAACAGCCGCAGCGTGCGCGCTGCCCGCGCGGGTGCGTCGCCGAGCGACTGCGCGACCCGTTTCGCGTGGCTGACGCATTCGGCGGGTTCGCCGCGCAGCAGCGCTCCGTAGGCCAGCAGGGCCGCCGCTTGCGCGCGCTGGAACGAACGCGGGGAATCCTGGCGCGGCTGACCACGTGCGGCCCGGCGAGCGAGCCGGTCCGCCTCCGGGTAGTCGCCCGCGTGGGAGGCGAGTTCGGCGAGCGCGGTCTGGCAATGGGCGACGGTGAGCTCCTGTCCGAGTTCTTCCGCCGCGGCGAGTTGCCGCTCCAGGACCCGCCGGGCTTCTCCGTGCTCGCCGCGAACGGCCAGATGCGCGGCCGCGAGGCCGTCCAGCCGTGTCCCGAGTCCCGCGTCGACCTGGTCCGCCGCCCGCCGGGCCTGCGCCGGGGCGCGGTCGAGCTGGGCGAGCCGGGAGCGGGCCAGCTGGCGCAGAACGACCAGCTCCGCCGGCGGCCGGTCCGGCCACGCGGCATCCGCCCGGGCGAGCTGAAGGCAAGCGGCCGAGGTCTCCGCGGCTTCGAGGTGCAGCGCGGCCGAGACCAGCGCCGAAAGCGGGTCCGCCGCGATCCGCCGGTCTTCGACCGCGGCGAGCGCCAGACGCAGGATCCGGTGCTCGCCGGCGAGGAACAGCGGAACGGCGTGCGCGCGCAGCAGTTCGCCGATCCGCCCGGGATCGCCCGCGCGGACGCTGTGCAGCAAGGCGGGCGCGGGCCGGTCGTGCTCGGCGAACCAGCGCGCGGCCGTCGCGTGCAGCGTCCGCTCGCGGTCCGGTGCCCGGCGCTGGAGCTCCGCCCGCAGGTAGGTGCGCAGCAATGGCGTGACGCGGTGGCGGTGCGGAGCGCCTGCGGAGTCGACCGCCCGGATCGACGGCCCGCTCAGCTCGTGGAGCGTCGCCTCCGCGTCGGCCCGCTCGCACAGCACCGGCGCGAGCCCGGCCGGGACCTCGTCGCAGACGCTGAGCGTCCGCAGCAGCTCCCGCTGCCCGGCCGAGAGCGGTGCGAGGACTTCGTCGGTCAGGTAGGCGAGTGCGGCGCTGTCGCGTCCGGCGTCGAAGTCCCGGAGGCTGCCGTGCCGGGACGCCGACGCCGCGGCGAGGCGCAGCCCGGCGGGCCAGCCTCCGGTGCGGTCGACCAGCGGCGCGACCTGATCCTGGAGGATCGCCGTGCCGGCGGCGCCGAACAGCGCTTCCGCCTCCCCGGCGGTGAACCGCAGCGGCTCGGTTCCGATTTCGACGAGCCGACCGGCGAGCCGGGCCCGGCCGAGCGGCAACGGCGGCTCCCGCCTGCCCGAAACCGCGAGGCAGAGTCCGGAGGGCTGGTGGCGCATCAGCGCCCGCAGCCCGCGCCACGGCTCGGGCGAGGTGATCTCGTGCGCGTTGTCGAGCACGAGCACGACGGGTTCCGGCAGGCTGTCGAGCGCGTCGGCGAGTTCGGCGAGGAACGCGAGATCGGTGCTCGGGGATTCGGGAGCCGCCAGGGACCGCACCGGATCGCCGTCCGCGAGCCGTTCCCGGCGGGCGAGCGCTTCGAGGACCGCGGACCAGAAGAGCCGGTCGTCGTTGTCGTCGGCGTCCGCGGAAAGCCAGGCGACCGCGCCGCGGCCCCGGCGGCGCGCCCATTCGGCGAGCAGCACGGTCTTGCCGAAACCGGCGGGAGCCCCGACGAACGCCAGACCGGCCTCCCGCGCGCGGTCCAGGGCGGCGAGCAGCCTCGGCCGCGACACCAGATCCGCCGGCGGGCCCGGAACGGAGACTTTCGTTCTCGGGACTTGTCTTCGGGGCGACACGTCGCGGCGTCGGCGCATGCGCAATTCTCCTTCGCGAACGGTTCCGGGCGATTTCGGCGGATCTTGCCAGGCAATGCGCGCGGCTCATCCGCTGCGGGCGAGGAAAAGGACTCCCGGCAGCAGAATCGTGGGGCGGGTGAAAAGTCACGGCAATTCCTCGGGCGGGCGGGCGCGATTCGCCTGCACGCAGTTGTTCTGGCTCGGGCCGGGCGAGGTCGCGGTGCTCGAGCTGGCGCGCACGGGCTCGGTCGGCATCGGAACCGCGGTGCTCGGGCTGACCGCGGCGTTCGCCGCGCTGGCGTCGCCCGCCCGGATCCGGGTCGGCCTTCGTGCCGCCGCGGACCTGGTCGCGCGCCTGGTCTTCCTGCCGCCGCACGGCTGGTCGGCGTTCGTGGCGGTCGTGGACCTCGCGGTCGCCGGGTTCGCGTGGTTCGCGGCGGGGCGGGACGGGGGCCGCCGGTGAGCACGCCAACCGCCGGACCTGCCCGCACCTGCGCGAATTACGTTTTCCGCGGCCATGGCGCCATTCCCGGCGAGGTCGCCGAAAGCACCGGCGATTTCCGCGACGTGTTCGCGGTCCCCGTTCCGCCGGAAACGATTGTGTTCGCCGCGGTCGCCGATCCGGGCGTGCTTCCGCGAATCCTGTGCCGGCTCGAATCGCTCGGGATGCACGTCGAATCCGTCCACCGGGTCCGCGAACTCCCCCGGACGGAGCATCGCGCGCCCGGGTGAGGCGCGGTCCGTCACGACCCGGCCGCCGTGCCGCGGCCGGCGCGGATCGCCTGCCGCAGCGCGGCGTGGTCGCGTTCGTTCTGGTCGGCGCAGGCGGTCGCGAATTCCCGGACGGCTTCGGCGAAAGCGGGGCCGGAGCCGAGATAGGCGGCGATAGCGAGCGCGTCGCCGGTGCGCGCGTGGGCCTTCGCCACCGTCCAGCCGCACAGCCGCGCGTTGGCCCGCAGGACGTCCGGGGTCATCGTCGCGGCGTCGCCGGGGCCCCGGTCGTCGCGCAGCCTGCGGACGTGGAAGTCGCGGGCGGGGCCGTCGAACCCCGGGGAGCGGGCCCAGCCGAGGAAGACGTCGCCCGCGGCCTGGATCAGCCGCTGCCCGGCGACCACCCGCCTTCCGGGACTGTCCGGCGCGCCGCCCCGGACGTACTCCTGCAGCACCGACGGCCGGGCTTCCTTCAGCTGAAGGAGAAGCGGGTCGCCGGTGTCCGTCCGGACGAGCAGCGCGACCCAGCACCGGGCGCCGGAACCGGTCGGCCCTGGTGCCGCGCGCGCGACGTCGGCGAGGCGGTAGCGGTCCAGCCCTGCCTGTCGCGCGGCGCCGAGCGTGCGCCGATAGCGCGCGAGCACTGCACGGAAGCGATCTGCGAGCGTCGCCGGATCCCCGTCCCCGCCGAGCCTGCCGGACGCGACCGCCCACGGCGCGTGCGCGGCCAGCACGAGGCGGCCGTCGCGGAGTTCGGTGTGCCGGAAGCAGGCGCGGCGCCGGCCGGGGCCGAGGCGGTGTGCCGCCACCGTGCGCAGGGTCCGGGCGTCGGGCGGGGAGAAGAAGATCTGGAGCGGGGTCTGCCGCGCGAAGCCGTGCATCGCCAGCCGGTAGGACTCGACGGCGGCCAGCACGGTGCGCCGGCGTTGCCCGGCCGGATGCCCGGCCTCCCGCCCGGTGACCTCGAAGCTCGCGGCCAGCCGTTTGACGTCCCATTCCCAGGGCGCGCGCAGCGTCTCGTCGAAATCGGCGAAGTCGAACACGAGCCGGCGGCCCTGCGCGGCGAACAGGCCGAAATTCGCCAGCTGGGCGTCTCCGCAGGCCTGGACCGGGAATCCGGTCCGGGGAGTGGCGGCGAGGTCCGCCGCGGCGGGAAGCGCACCGCCGTGGAAGTACGCGAGCGGCGAGGCGGCCAGCCGCGTGTAGCGCAGCGGAAGCAGCTCCGGGACCCGGCCGGAATCCTGGCGCGCCAGCAGGGCGAGGGGATCGGCGCGCTCGGCCGCGGCCGGGAATTCCGCGTGGCGTGCGGCCGGAAGGGCGGCGCGTGCGGCGCGAGCGGTCCGCAGGCTGGTGTCCTTGTCGAGGAAAGGCATGGGACGGATCGTCGGCCGCGGAACCGGCCCGGTGCGTCGCCCGTCAGGGGTGAAGCGGGGTCATGCGCGGCGGGTGAGGACGGAACGCGAGCGGACCCGCAGAGTGGCCGGCGGAGGTGCGAAGGCGGGCCTCTCGCGGGGCCGCGGCGGCGTTCGGGGGCGCCGCCGCGGTCTCGCTTGTGCCGCAACGGTGTTCGGCCGGGCCGCCGAGCACAGTGGACCGAACGGACCACGGCGGGAGCGGACACGGGAACGGGCCCTCGCCCGGCAGCGCGGTGAGGGCCCGTTCCCGTGCGCGCTAAAGCTGTTCGTGCTCCGGCGTTTCGCCGAACGCGGCGCGCAGCCGGGCTTCCTCGTCCTCGGACAGGTTGGTGGTCAGCAGCGTGGCGCCGGTTTCCTTGAACGGCTCGGCGACCCGGTCCAGCACCGCGTGGTCCGACATCACGAACAGCGCGGAGGTGCCGGGAGTGACCTGGGTCCGCACGGTGTCGATGAACTCCTCGTCGATCCCGACCCGGCGCAGCGATCCGGTGAGCGCGCCGATCGCCGCTCCGACGGCCGCGCCCAGCAGGGGGACGAGGAAGATCAGGCCGAACAGCAGGCCCCAGAACGTCCCGCCGAGCGCGCCGGCTCCGGTCAGGGAACCGAGTTCCCTGGTCTTCGGCTTCTTCCGGCCCTCGGGCCAGCTTACGCGCGCCGCGTCGGCGATCGAGATCAACTGCTGCTTTTGCAGCCGCTGAAGCAGATCCAGTGCGTTTTCCGCGCCGTCGACGGTCGGGAACCTCCATACGGTCAACGTGGCCATGACGTCTCCTCGCTCCGGGATCGGTGGTATGCCGCACTGTTTCCCGTCCGGTCGCGCCGGGCGTCGCCCGCGCCGGGTGAAAACCGGGGGCCCGGCGCGGAAAGAACCCTGATCTCACCTGACGCGGGCGAGGTCGGCCGGCGCGGCGGCCGACCATGATCGCCCGGGTCCGCAGCCCGTCGACGAACAAGGAAGAAACCATGACCGAACGCATGCACCCCCCGGCCGGAACCGGCGCGGGACGGCCGCCGCTCCCGCCGGACCGGCTCGCCGCCCGCACCCGCCGGACCGGCTGGCTCTGGTTCGCCGCGGCGATCACCGTCCTGGCCGGACTGTTCACCGCGGTGGAGGGCCTGGTCGCGCTGTTCGACCGGCATTACTACGTCGTCGGCCCGTCCGGCCTGCTCGTCTTCTCCCTGGCCGGCTGGGGCTGGCTGCATCTGATCGTCGGCGTCCTGGCCGTGCTGACCGGGACCGCGCTGTTCACCGGCGCGCAGTGGGCCCGCGTGTGCACCGTCGCGCTCGCCGGCTTCAACGCCCTGGCGCAACTGGCGTTCCTGTCCGCGTACCCGTTCTGGGGCGCGATCGTGATCGCTTTGGACGTCCTCGTGATCTGGGCCGTCATCGTGCACGGGGACGAGGCCGCCGCCGAACTCCGGTGACCCGGCGGCCCGGCCGCCGGCGCTCAGTACAGTCGTGGCCTCCGCCCGGCGTCGACCGCGGGAGCCGGGGGCGAAATCTCCCGACAGCCGAGAGGTTTGCCGTGCCCGCTCGAACGACGACCCGGCTCCGGCCGGTCCCCGGCGCGAAGGTCGCGCCGCCGCGCCTGCCCGGGATCTTCGTCCCCCGCCCGCGGCTGGGCGCGCTGTTCGACCGCGCCGCGGCCCGGCCGGTCACCGTGGTCCGGGCCCCGGCCGGGGCGGGCAAGACCACCGCGCTGGCCGCCTGGGCCGCCGGCGGCGCGGCCGCCTGGGTGTCGCTCGACGAGGACGACAACGACGAAACCAGGTTGTGGGAGGCGATCCTCGAGGCGTTGCGGCGTCGCGGCGCGGCGCACCGGTTGCGCCCGCCGCTGCCCGGGCGGCGGCGGGCGTTCCTGGCCGACCTCGACGAAACGCTGGCCGGCCGGCCCGGGCCGGTGCGGCTGGTCTTGGACGATCTGCAGGAGATCCGCCGCGCGGAACCCCTGGAAGCGCTCGCGGCGCTGGCCCGCCATCCGCCGTCCGGGCTGCGCCTGGTGCTGGCCACCCGGGTCGAGCCGCCGCTGCGGCTGGCCCGCCTGCAGTTCGAGGACGTGCTGTCGCGAGTGGACGCGGCCGAACTCCGGTTCACCGCGAAGGAAACGGCGAACCTGCTGCGGGCTGCCGGGGCCTCGGTCGCGGACGAGCGCGTCCGGGACCTCGCCGAGCGCACCGAGGGCTGGGCCGCGGCGCTCGGCTGGGCCGCGGTTTCGGTGCGCGAAGCGCGGGACGCGGACGCGACTGTCGCCTCCGTCACCGGCGGCGATCGCGCCGTGGCCCGGTTTTTCGCCGACGAAGTGCTCGCGCAGCTGCCCGCGGCCACGGCGGATCTCTTGCTGAGCCTCAGCGTCTGCGACGCGGTCTCGGCCACCCTCGCGGTCCGCTTGTCCGGCCGCCGCGACGCCGGCGCGCGGCTGGAGGAACTCGAGCGCGTGTGGGGACTGGTCACGCGCACGCCGGCCGACACTTACCGGTTCTTCCCGCTGCTGCGGTGTTTCCTGCGGGCCGAACTGGCGCGGCGGGACCCGGAGAGAGTGCCGCGGCTGCACGGGATCGCCGCCCGGTGGCACGCCGGCGAAGGCCGGGCCGGGGAGGCGCTTCGCCACGCGGTCGCGGGGGAGGACCGGGAATACGTGCTCGCGCTGGCCCGGGACCGGGCTGTGCGCCAGGTGCTGGCCGGGGACGGGGAATCGGTGCGCGCCGCGCTGGATTGCCTCGGCAGCGCGACGGTCGCCGCGAACCCTTCTCTGCGCTTGGCATCCGCTCTCGAGAACGTCCAAGGCGGACGGCTCGCGCGAGCGGAGTCCGATCTGGGCGGCCTGGGCGCGGGAGGCTGGCGGCCGCTCGCGGTCCGGCACTTGGCCGCGGTGACGGGAAAGCGCCTGGCGGGACCGCGACCGCCGGCGGCGCGGCACCCGGAGTTCGACGCCTGGGTCCATCTCGACAGCGCGTGGCTTTCGCTGCAGCGCGGCGCGCGCCGGCACGCGGGGACGCAGGCTCAGGAGGCACTGCGCCTGGCGCGGGGCGAACGGCTGGACCACCTCGTGCTGCACAGCAGACTGGCGCTGGCGGTCTCCAACGCCATCAGCGGGAACCAACCGGCGATGCGACGGGCGTGCACCGGAGCACTCGCGGTCGCGCGCAGGCACGGCTGGCGGCGGACCCCGGGGGTGGCCGAATGCCGGTTGCTGCTCGCCTACGACGAACTGATGCGCGCCGAACCGGCTGCCGCGGCACGGGAACTGGCTCAGGCGGCCGCGGCCGAGGTCCCCGGTGCGGTGCCGCTGCTGACGCCGCTGCGGGAGTTCTTCGAGGGCATGGCGCGCTTCGACGACGGAGACCGGACGACGGGTTCTCAGCTCATGCGGGCGGCCCGCCGCCAGCTCGCGGACCTGGAACCGGTCCGCGAGCTCGCCGGGCTGTGCGCGGTCGCCGAGCAGCACGCGGCCCTGGCGCTCGGCGAGGCATTGCACGCGACGGAAGTCCTCGCCTGGGCCCAGGACCGGCTGCCCGGCAGCGGCGAACTGGCTGTCCTGCGCGTCCGGGCGCACCTCGCCGCCGGCGAAACCGCTCCGGCCGAAGCCGTGCTGGCCGAAACCGCGGCGGCGGCGGCGCTGCTGCCCGCCACCCCGGTCGACCGCTGCCTGGCCGAAACCGCTCTCGGCCTGCGCTCGCACCGCCGGACCAAAGCCCTGCACGCCCTCGACCAGGCGCTCGCGCTCGCCCGGCCCAACCGGCTGGTGCGGCCGTTCGCGCTGGCCGAGCCGCCGGTCCGGGACCTGCTGATCGGCCATTCCGGCGGATTCGGCGCGCTCGACCGGTTCGCGCAGACGGTCCGCGGCAGGCTCGTCCCGCACGCCCCGCCCAGCGACCTGACCGATCGCGAGCAGGTGGTGCTGCGGCGCCTGCCTTCCCAGCGTTCGCTCGACGAGATCGCGTCCGACCTCACCGTCTCGGTCAACACGGTGAAGACTCACGTGCGGGCGATCTACGGCAAGCTCGGGGTGAACAACCGGCGTTCCGCTGTCGTCGTCGCTCGCCGGCACGGCCTGACGTGAGGCAGGTCAGGGTTCGTCGCTTCGCGGGGCGGACAGCAGGGCTTCGGCCCAGCGAGCCCGCGGATCGACGTCGACGAGCAGCGCTTTGGCCAGGAGGGTCGCCGGGACGGCGAGGACCGCGCCGAGCGGGCCGAGCAGCCAGGTCCAGAACACCAGCGCCAGCACCGTGACCACAGTGGACAGTCCGACCGAACCGGCCACGAACCGGGGCTGGATCAGCGACTGCACCGCGAAGTTCAGCACCAGGTAGACGACGAGCACCACGAGCAGGCCGCGCCAGCCGCGGTCGAGCAGCGCGAGCACCGCGGGCGGGGCCACTCCGAGCACGAACCCCACGTTGGGGATGTAGTTGGTGACGAAGGAAAGCAGCCCCCACAACACCGCGCCCGGAATGCCGAGCACCGCCAGCGCGGCGGTGTCGAGCGCCGCCACGAGCCCGCCGAACGCCGTCGTCACGAGCAGGTATCGCCTCGTGTTCGAGGCGAAGCCGCGCAAGGCGGCGGAGATCCACGGGCGTTCGCGCGCGATCCGGCCGAGCCGGTGGCCCGCCCAGGCTGTTTCGGCGCTCAGGAACAGCACGAGACCGAACAGGAACGCCAGGTTCGTGACCAGCTTGCCCGCGCTCGCGAGCAGAGAACCGGCCAGGCGGACGAGCTTTCCGGCATCGACGGAGGACAGCATGCCGCGCACCTGCGCTTCTCCGACTCCGAGCGTGGCCAGGCCGTGGTGCAGCAGCTCGTCGAATCGTCCGGAGTAACGGGGCGCCAGCGCCGACAGCTGCGCGACCGAGACCACGACAACGGCGAAGAAGGCCACCAGGACCGCGTAGACAGCGACGACCAGCACGGCGACCGTCAGCCAGCGCGGCCATCCCTTGCCTCGCAGCCAAGTGCGCACCGGATCGAGCGTGAGCACGACGACCAGGGCCAGGAACACCGGCGCGGCGAACCAGGAAACGGCCTGCACGCCGGCGAGCACGACCGTCGCGGCGGCGGCGCCGAGCAGCACGACGAGCGCGCGGGGAAGCGGGGTGGCACCGGCTTCCGTGCCGCAGGAGATCGGCGGTGGTTGCCCACCTTCGCCGAGCCGGCCGTCGAGCTCTCGCGGAGAGCGGCGCGCTCGGCGGTCCGCACGCCGGGCCTCGCCGGAACGGCGGGCCGGGAAATCGGTGAACGACGCTCGCACCATGCGAATCCTCCGGAGGCAGACGGCGGGTTTCGATGGTGATGCGGGACGGGGTGCGGGTCGTCACCCGGCGCGGGCGGGTTCTCGGCCTTCCGAGGTCGGCGATTTCCTCGGTGGCGGCCGTCGTCCTGGCCTGGACCGGCTGAGGAACACACGACGACGGATGCCCATGACCGGACTGGCCTGGCTGGAGGACGGCGATCCGCTTCGCGAGCCGCGCCGCAGCGCGTCAGGTCTGTCCAGCGGGCGGCACGGTGCCTTTGCCTGCCCATCCGGTGAGGCGAGAGCGAACCGGTGCGGCTGACGCCGTTTCCGCGCCAGGCCGGGTGGGGCCAGCGGGAAGAACCGCCGTCCGGCCCGATCGCGGCGGCGGTGATGCCGACGGGGTGGTGTTCGAACGGCTTTTCTCGAACGGCTGTTGCTGGCAGAGGACATCAGGGTTGGGTCAGCACGGCGGCAGGCGGCGGCTCCCTCTGAGTCCTGCTGAATCCTGCTGAATCCGTGGCGGAAGTGCGTGCGGGAGCAGCTCGTTCACAGGGTGAACTCGGTCCCGTCCAGCGGCAGTTCCGCTCCGGCGTGCAGCACCGACGCGTGCTCCAGGCCGGTCGGGTCGACGACGGGGTTGGTGTTGTTCAGGTGGGTGTAGGCCCATCGCGTGGCGCCCGGGCGGTGCGTGAGCAGCGGCAGCGTCGAAGTGATCGGCACGTGGCCCATCGCCTGCTGGGCGGCGGGGTCGGCGCTGTCGGTGGCCGACCTGAATTCGGTGGTGCTGTGGAAGGTGCCGTCGAGCAGGACCAGGCTCGCGCCTTCGGCGAACGCGTCGAAGCCGGCTGGCCAGGTGCGCAGGCAGGGCGCGTAGACGAGCGTGCCGCCGGTCGCCGGGTCGTGGATGCGGTAGGCGACGACCCACGGGCCGGGACGGGTGGAGGAGCGGGCGTATTTCGGTTGTTTGCCGCTGACCGGAAAGGAGGTGACGCGGAGGCCGTCGAGGGTGGTTTCCGTGGTGGGGAGCCAGGTCCAGCGGTGGTAGCCGTCGATGATGGTGCGGGCCGGGAAATGATCGGTCAGCGCGTGCAGGGCGGCGGCGGGAGCGCGGACGGTCAGGTCGGCTGCCTCGCGGAGCATGAGCAGGCCGAGCGTGTGGTCCAGTTCGCCGTCGGTCAGCAGGACGCTGCGCAGGGGCGTCTCGCGCGGGCCCGGTCCGGCGCGCAAGGCTGGCGTGGCCAGGATTTGCGCGCGGAGGTCCGGGGAGGCGTTGAGGAGGTGCCAGGCGCGGCCGTCGGCGCTGAAAGCGACGCTGTCCTGGGTCCGCGGGGGAGCGGCGGAGGTGCATTGACGGCAGGCGCAATTCCACTGCGGGAAGCCGCCGCCGGCTGCGGTGCCCAGGAGGATGACCTTCATCGGGCGGGACCTCGCATGATCAGGTCCGAAGTGGACGGTGCGGCGAGGATCAGGTCGACCGCGCCGCGGTGCGGGGAGCGGGAGCAGACGGGATCGGTGTCGGCCGCGTCGCCGGTGAGCTGGAAGGCCTGGCAGCGGCAGCCGCCGAAGTCGACGGTGCGGCGGTCGCAGGTGCGGCACGGGTCGCGCATCCAGTCCTCGCCGCGGTAGGCGTTGAAGGACTTTGAGTGGTACCAGATGTCGGCCAGGGAGGCATCGCGGATGTTGTCGAGGGGCAGCGTGGCGATCGCGCTGGCGGCGGGGCAGGGCAGCACGGTGCCGTCGGGCGCGATGGTGAGCTGCCGCGCGCCCCAGCCGTGCATGCACGGTTTGGGGAACGGCTCGTAGTAGTCGGCGACGACGTAGATGATCTCCATGGTGCCGCGGAGGCGTTCGACGGCCGCGCGCACGACGGGTTCGGCGGCGGCGAGCTGGGCGCGGGTCGGCAGGAGAGCGTCGCGGTTGCGCAGCGCCCAGCCGTAATACTGCGTGTTGGCCAGTTCGAGGCGGTCCGCGCCCATCGACTCGGCCAAGGCGATGATTCCGGCTAGCTGGTCGTGGTTGTGCCGGTGCAGCACGACGTTGACGGTAAGCGGCAGGCCCGCCGCTTTCACCAGTTCGGCGGCGGCCAGTTTTCGGTCGAAGGCCTTCGCTCCGGCGAGCAGGTTCGCCCGGTCCCGGGTGGCGGCCTGCGCGGAGAGCTGGACGTGGGCCAGGCCTCGTGCGGCGAGGTCGTGCAAGCGCTCCTCGGTCAGGCCCAGGCCGGAGGTGACGAGGTTGACGTAGCAGCCCAGTCCGCTCGCGTGCGTGACCAGCTGCGGAAGATCCGGGCGCGCCAGCGGTTCCCCGCCGGAAAGGTGGACTTGCAGTACGCCGAGGTCCCGGGCCTGCGACAGGGCGTCGGTCCAGTCCTCAGTGGACAGTTCGGCGGCTCGGCTCACCAGTTCCACGGGGTTCGAGCAGTATGAGCAGTGCAGCGGGCAGCGGTGCGTCAGTTCGGCGAGCAGGCCGAGAGGTGCGGTCACGTCCATTCGATCACCCGCCGTTGTCCGAACCGGGTCAGCACGGCCAGAACATCGCTCTCCTGGACGCCTCGGTACCGGCTGCGCAGGCTGGCGACGATGCCGGACACCGGGGTGGTGCCGTCGCAAAGCTCCAGGACCGCGGTGGCGGTGGAGTTCGGCACCAGCACGCCTTCCGGGAACAGCAGCACGTGCACCCCGCGCACGTGGTCGAACGTCAGGCGCACGCCGAGCCGCAGTTTCGGCACCGACGCGGCGGTGAGGGTGTCCATCGTTTCACTCCTTGGCCGCGGCGCGTTCGATGGCGTCCAGCATCGACCAGAGGACATCGCATTTGAACGACAGCGCGGCCACTGCTTTGTCCTGCTGCTCGCGGGTGACGCAATGCCGCACGACGATGTCCAGGGTGTCCTTGCCCTCGCCGGAAACCTTGTCGATCCGGTTGGTGAAATACGCCAGGTCGTCGCGGGAGATCCACGAATAGTTCGCCAGGACGTCGGCTACCCGCCGCTGCATCAGATGCCCGGCGAACATCTCGGTCAGCCCGGAAGCGACGGCTTCGACCCAAGGTTTGGTGCGCGCGAAGGCGACGTAGGCGTCGACAGCGAACCGGACGCCCGGGGCGACGTGGCGTTCGTCCAGCACTTCGGTGCGCTCCAGGCCGACCGCGGCGCACAGCCGCAGCCAGCGTTCGGCTCCGCCTTCGCCTTCGACGGCCCCGTCGTGGTAGACGATCCGGTCCAGCCAGATCCGGCGGATTTCCGGGAGCGGGCAATTGCTGATGATGGCCGCGTCTTTCCGCGGCAGCACGCATTGGTAATACCAGCGATTCGCGGCCCAGAGTTTCAGTTCGTTTTCGGTCAGTTCCCCGGCGTGCATCCGCTGGTGGAACGGATGGCTGCCCCAGTATCGGTGCGCGAGGCCGCGCAGGGCTCCGGTGAACTCCGCCGGACTCATCGGGTGCACAGTGGACATTCGCGTACTCCGGGATTCTCGCTGAGCGGAACGGATTTCCGGGAAGGACGGGACCGCCGGCGGACCGGCCCCGTCCGGCGGGTCACTCCTCCCGGCGGGCCGCGTAGGCGGTGACCTCCATCGGCGTCTCGTACTCGACGAAGTCGGGCGCGGTCCACATTTCGACGGGCTCGGGCATGGGAAACTCCCTTTCCTTCGATGCACCGGTGAGCGGGGCGTTCCTCCCCGCCGCGAACGCCGTCACCCTAAAAGCGCGAGGGGCCGGTCGCCAGGGGCGCGGGCGGATTTCCCGGCTAGTTTAGAAAGTTTCCTTCCGATGGCGCAGCGGGTGATCACGCCGGGCGCCGGGGGCGGTTGTCCGCCCGACAGAAACCGCGCGGGCGCGCCGAAACCTCGCGATTCGCTTGACACCGGGACCGCGGGCAGCCGAATAATAGGGTTCAAGCGCGGTTGACAACGATGTCAGAGGTTGTGGGAGCGACGTGACCCAGGTGAATCGCAGGCGTTTTCTGTCCAGTGGCCTCGCTGTCGCGGGCGGTGGTGCGCTCAGCGCGTTCGGACTGTCCGGTACCGCCGGGGCGGCGCCGGAAGCCCGTCCGGCTCAGGTGGGCGGCGGTGAGATCGCCAGCGGGTGGACCTTCGCCGCGGCGGACCGCACGGCCGCGGCCGGGAGCACGCTGGCCAGTGCGGAAAGCGTCGCCGGGCTGAAACCGGCCGTGGTCCCGGGGACGCCGCTCACGAGCATGATCGCCAACGGCGAGTACCCCGATCCGTTGTACGGCCACATCGTGACCGACACTGTCCCGGACACCCTCAAGGACACCGGCTACTGGTACCGGGTCGCGTTCCCGGTGCCGAAGCTGGTGCCGGGGCAGCGGTTCTGGCTGCAGTTCGACGGCATCAACTACTTGGGGACGGTCTGGCTCAACGGGGTCAAGGTCGGCACGGTCGAAGGTGCGTTCAAGCGCGCGGTCTTCGAGGTGACGGACATCGTGGCCAAGGCAGGTGGGACGGCTTGGCTGGCGGTGCTCGTCGGGAAGCTCGACTACACCGACCCGCCCGCGTTGCCGAGTTATGCCAGCGGGGTGACGCGGGGCGGGCGGAACGGCGGCCCGACTGGGATCACGCTGAAGAACGGGCCGACGTTTTTCTGTACCGCTGGATGGGATTGGCTGCCGACCATTCCTGACCGGGATCTGGGGATCTGGCAGCCGGTCACCTGGCGTACCACCGGGCCGGTCCGGATGGCTGACGTGCACGTCACCTCGACGCTGTCGCAGGACTTGCGCACGGCGGAGGTTTCGGTCGAGTTGGCGCTGGACAGCGCGGCCGGGAAGTCCGTGGTGGTGAAGGGGTCGCTCGACGGGCGGGAGTTCCGGCGGACGGTCAGCGTTCCGGCGGGAGCGTCGTCGGTGGTGCTGACGTCGAAGGACGTCGCTTGCCTGCGGATGGACCGGCCGAAGCTGTGGTGGCCCAACGGATACGGGGAGCCGTATCGGTATCGGCTGACCGTCGCGGTCGAGTCCGGCGGGCAGGTGTGCGACGAGCGGGCGGTGGACTTCGGGATCCGGCGGATCGAGTACACGACGCCGATGCGGTCCCCGTCCGGGGCGGTGAGCCAGTGCCTGTCGATCACGGTGAACAATCAGCCGATTCTGGTGATGGGCGGCAACTGGGGGCTGGACGAGGCGCTGAAACGGATCCCGCGAGAGCGATTGCGGGCGCAGGTGCGGTTGCACCGGGACGCGAACCTCAACCTGATCCGGAACTGGAACGGGCAGAGCAGCACTGAGGATTTCTACGCCGCTTGCGACGAGTACGGGATTTTGGTGTGGCAGGACTTCTTCTGCTCCACCGAAGGGCCGCCCGCGGAAAACATCGCCCGGGACCTCGCCAACATCCGCGATTGCATCGTGCGGTTCCGCAATCATCCGTCGATTCTGCTGTGGTGCGGCGGGAACGAGGGGCCGCCGCCGCAGCCACTGATCGACGGGCTGGACGCGCTGGTCGCCGAACTGGATCCGCAGCGCGCGGTGCTGACGAGTTCCGCCGGGGACACCGGGGCGAACCCGATCGACGGATACCGTTCCGGCGGGCCGTACCACTGGGTCCCGCCCGCGAAGCATTTCGCGCTCAATGACGGCACGCAGTGGCCGCCGTTCCACAACGAGGTCGGGTCCTACTCGATTCCGACGCTGGAGTTCATGCGGAAGATGCTGCCGGAGGCGTCGTGGGAGCGTCCGGACGATTTCTGGGCTGACCGGGACGTGAACGGCAACGGGGGCAACGGGGGCGGGGCGGGGTATCTCCGGCTGACTGCCGAGCGGTATGGCGAGGTGCGGAACCTTCCGGATTTCGCCCGCAAGTCGCAGTTGATGAATTACGAGTGCATCCGGGCGATTTATGAGGCTCCGGTGGCCAATATGCGGAGTTCCGGGCCTTATCCGCGGACCGGGGTCATCATGTGGATGACCAATCCGGCGCAGCCCAGTTTCGTTTGGCAGATGTACAGCCACGATCTGGAGGCGCATTCGTCGTTCTACGCGGTGCAGCATGCGTGCCGGCGGGTGAATGTGATTTTGGACGCGCGGAGTTTCGGGGTGGTCGTGGCGAATCATTCCTCGGCGGTGGTGCGGGGCAGTGTTGATGTCACGCTGTATGGGCTGGGCGGTGCGGAATTCGCTCGTACGTCGTTGCGGGTTGGGGGAGTGGGTGGTGCCGATCGTGCGGTGGTTGGGAATGTCGCTTCGCTACTGAGGGGTGCGCCGGATGAGGTTGCTTTTGTTCGGCTGGTGTTGAGGGATCCGCGCGGGGTGGAGGTGGTGCGGAGTTTTTCCTGGGTGGAGACGCCGGGGAGGGAGTCCGGGTTCGCTGGGTTGGATGGGATGCCCGCGGCGGCTGTTTCGGTGCTCGCCGGGGAGGTGCGGGGGCGGGACGGGCTCGAGGTTGCGGTGGACGTGCGCAACATCGGGGAGTCTGTGGCTTTGATGCTGCACTTGCAGGTGTATGACGTCCGGACCGGGGAGAGGGTTCTTCCGGCGACGTTCAGTGACAATTATCTGAACTTGGTTGGCGGGGAGGAGGCGAGTGTCCGGGTTCGGCTGGATGCCGGGCAGGTTCGGCGGCATCCGGAGGTGGGGGTGCGGGTGGACGGGTGGAAGGTCGATCAGCGGGCGTCCCGGCTGCGGGGGCGGGGGATTGCGGTGACGTTCAATCGGGAGGCGTTGGAGGTCAGTCCTGCGGTGAGGACGTTCGGGGGGTGAGTCGGCTCGTCGCCCTGGGGGGCGACATTGCGCCGGGGGTGGTGCGTGGGGCACCCCGAAGCCCGAGTGTGCTGACGGTTCGGGGGTGGTTGTCAAGGCGGGAAAGATGCCTTGACAAACACCCCCAACACGAAAGGAGGATTCGTGTCTGGGTTGAAGGG
>NZ_JBVJOE010000007.1:0-250917 GCF_055583325.1 Amycolatopsis sp. NPDC104775 | reverse complement strand
GTTGTGGGGGGGGGGGGAGGGGGGGGGGGGGGGGGGTGGGGAAAACCACGGAGGGGGGGGGGGGGGGGGGGTGTGGGGGGGGTGGGAGAGGGGGAAAGGGTGCCTTGACAACCACCCCCGAACCGCAGGAAGGCTTCGTATCGGGGTGCAGGGAGGGGGCTGGGTGCCTGGGTTTGGCGGGGTGGGCTGGCTGCGGTTTCGTGGGGTGGGTGCGCGGGGCTTGGGCGCTCGGGTGCGTCGGGTTCGCGGGCGGGGGTTGGCGCACCGATGCGGCATTGGGTGCATGGGACGCACCCGAGCGGCGGTGCGGGGCGGGTCGTGAAGGGCTTCTTGGGGGATCTAAGTACGTGAAGGTGGCCCTCACGGACGGTTGCCGGTCGTGAGGGGTCCCCTGAGGGAATCAGAGTCTTTTAGGGTTCCCCTCACCGACAGCGGGCGGCGGGGGAGCGGCCCAGTGTCGCGTGTGGACAGTCAGGGGGACGGCGGGTTGCCGTGTCCGCGGGACTGGCGGATGATGGGCGGCCAGTCCCCGTCCTGTTCCACCGCAGCCCCGGAGGCACGCGATCGCCGGCAACGCCGCCGAACCCGGGCGCACGGTCCTGAGCCGCGCGTTCGCGGTGCTGGATTCCTTCCTGTCCGGCCGACCCGAGCAGACTCACGGCGAGATCACCCGGGCGACCGGGCTCGCGCCTGCCACGGTGCACCGGCTGCTGGCCGAATTGACCGGCTGGGGCGCGCTCGAGCGTACCGGCCGGGGCCGCTACCGGATCGGGCTCCGGTTGTGGCAGCTCGGGGCGCAGGCGCCGGGCGGGCGCGAGCTGCGGGACGTCGCGCTGCCGTTTCTGCAGGATTTGCTGCAGGTGACGCACGAAGTCGTGCATCTGGTGGTGCTGGACGGAGACCGCGCGCTGTACCTGGAAAAGCTCGAGGCGCATCCGGACGTCGTCGTCACCTCGCGGGTCGGGCTGCGGCTTCCGCTGCACGCGACGGGGCCGGGCAAGGTGCTGCTCGCGCACGCGCCGCCGGAACGCCTCGAAGCCGTCCTGTCGGGCGGCGGGCTGGAGCGGCGGGCCAGCGGGACGATCACGGATCCGGCGCGGCTGCGGCAGGTGCTGGCCGAGGTCCGGCTGCAGGGGTTCTGCATCTCCCGCAACGAGATGACCGAGGGCGCGTCGTCGGTCGCGGCTCCGGTGCGCGGGCCGGGCGATCAGGTCGTCGCGGCGATTTCCGTGGTGGTGCCGAGCTGCACGCCGAATTTGTCGCCGCTGGTGCCGGTGGTCCGGATGGCGGCGCTCGGGGTCACGCGGGCATTGCAAGGCTGACGAACTTTTCCGCTGAGCGGAAGAGGGGCTGGGCGGCGCGGCGCCGGGCCTGGAGACTCCGGACGCCCGCTGCCGCACTGCCGAGGAGAAGTCCGTGAGCCCTGCCCCGACCGTTCGCGACGCCGCGTTCGACGTGCTGCGCCGGTTCGGCGCCACGACGGTGTTCGCCAACCCCGGGTCGACCGAGATCGCGCTGCTCACCGACCTGCCCGACGACCTCGAGTTCGTGCTGGCATTGCACGAGGGCTCGGTGGTCGGCATGGCGACCGGCTGGGCGCTCGCGAACGACCGGCCCGCGGTCGCGATCCTGCACACCACCGCGGGGCTCGGCAACGCCGTCGGCGCGCTCGCGACCGCCCGGGTCAACCGCGCGCCGCTGGTCGTGCTGGTCGGGCAGCAGGATCGCCGGCACCTCGCGCTGGAGCCGTTCCTGACCGGGCACCGGCTCGACGACCTGGCCCGGCCCACGCCGGTGTGGATCGCGGAACCGCCGCGGGCGCAGGACGTTCCGGGCGCGCTCGCCCGCGCGTGGCACGAGGCGCGCGAGCACCGCGGCCCGGCGCTGGTGATCGTGCCGATGGACGACTGGTCGGAGCCGGCCGCCGTCGACGAGCCGCTGCCCGCCCCGGCCAAGGTGGTCCGCGCGAACGCCGCCGAGCCCGAGGTGCTCGCCGAGCTGGCGGAATTCCTCGGTGCGGCAAGCAATCCGGTGCTCGTGGCGGGTGCCGGGGCCGACGACGCCGCATCGTGGCGCGGGCTGACCGCGCTGGCGGAGAAGCTCGCGTGCCCGGTGTGGCAGGAGGCGTTCGCCGCCCGCGCCGGGTTCCCGCAGGACCATCCGCAGTTCGCCGGACATCTGCCGCCAGGCCGGGCGGAACTGCGGAAAGCGCTGTCCGGGCACGACGCGGTGCTCTCGGTCGGGGCGCCGGTTTTCCGCCAGTATCCGCGGGAGCCCGGACAGCTGACCGAGCCGGGCACGCGCATCGCGGTCGTCACCGACGATCCGAACGAAGCGCACCGCAGCCCGGTCGACCTCGCCGTGCTGGCGCGGCCGTCGGCGGTGTGCGGGCCGTTGGCCGAACTGGTTCCGGCGCGGGAATCGGGTCCGGGAAAGATCGGCCGGACGGTCGAGCTTCCCGGGAAACCGCAGGACGGTGCGCCGCTGGGGCCGGAGCACGTGTTCGGCCTGCTCGCGCGCCGGTTGCCGAAGGATACCGTGCTGGTGGAGGAATCCCCGTCGAGCCGTCCGCTGTTGCACGCGCTCGTCCCGGCGCGCGAGCCGCTCGGGTTCCTCAGCGCGGCGATGGGCGGGCTGGGCTTCGGCATTCCGGCGGCGATCGGGCTGCGGATGGGTGGGCTGAAACGTCCGGTGGTGGCGGTGATCGGGGACGGTTCGTCGCTGTACTCGATCCAGGCATTGTGGAGCGCCGCGCACTACGGGGCCGGTGTGCTCGTGCTCGTCCTGTCCAACGGCGGCTACGCGATCATGGACAAACTCGCCCGAGGGCACGGCGAACGCACTGCCGGGGGCGGAAAAGCGCCGTGGCCCGGGTTCGGCGAGGTCAGTGTGAGCGGGCTCGCGAAGTCGCTCGGCTGCCCGGCGCGGCGCGCGGAAACCTACGAAGAACTGGAGTCGGTGATGAACGAGGTGCTGCCGACGCTGGCCGCGCGTACGGAGCCGTTGGTGCTGGAAGTGGCGGTGACGGCATGACCTTGCCCGGAAACGGATGGCAGGGCCAGATTTTCTCCGGCGGCTGGATCCCCGGTGGTGGCGGCGAATATGACGCGGTCGAACCGGCCACGGGGAAGACACTGGCCCGGGTCGGCGCGGCAGCTCCGGAGGATGTCGCGAAGGCTGCGGCCGCGGCGAAGGAAGCGCAGCGGGAATGGGCCGCCCTCCCGTACGACCAGCGGGCACGGGTGCTGCGCCGCGCGGCGCGGCTTTTCGAGGACCACGGCGACGAGATCGACGAATGGCTCGTGCGCGAATCCGGTGCCACGCGGGCGTTCGCGCAGTTCCAGACCCGCGCGGTCGCGGCTGAGGAATGCCACGAAGCCGCCGCGCTCGCCGCGCATCCGTACGGGGAACTGTTGCGTTCCAGCCAGCCCCGGCTGTCGATGGCGCGCCGGGTTCCGGCGGGGGTGGTCGGCGTGATCTCGCCCTTCAACGCACCGGTGATCCTGTCGATCCGCGCGATCGCGCCCGCTTTGGCGCTCGGCAACGCCGTGCTGGCGAAGCCCGACCCGCGCACGGCGGTGTGCGGCGGCGTCGTGCTGGCCCGGATCTTCGAGGAAGCCGGTCTGCCCGAGGGATTGTTCCACCTTCTGCCCGGCGGTGCGGACGTCGGCGCGGCGCTGGTCGAGGATCCGCTGGTGCGCGTGATCGCGTTCACCGGCTCGACCAGCGCGGGCCGCCGGATCGCCGCCGCGGCGGGGGAGCGGCTCAAGCGCGTGCACCTCGAACTCGGCGGCAACTCGGCGCTGGTCGTGCTCGCGGACGCGGACGTCGAACAGGCCGCGTCGGTCGGCGCGTTCGGTTCGTTCAACCACTCCGGGCAGATCTGCATGGCGACCGGACGCCACCTGGTCGCCGCGGAAATCGCCGACGATTACGCGGCAGCGCTCGCCGAACACGCGGCCAAGCTGACCGTCGGAAACCCGGCGAACGGCGACGTCGCGCTCGGTCCGCTGATCGACGCGGGGCAGCGCGACCGCGTGCACTCGGTGGTCACCGGCAGCGCCGAGGCCGGGGCGAAGATCGCCACCGGCGGCACCTACGAAGACCTGTTCTACCGCCCGACCGTGCTCACCGACGTCCCGCTCGCCGCGCCCGCATACGCCCAGGAGGTGTTCGGCCCGGTCGCCCCGGTGGTGCCGTTCTCCACTGTGGACGAAGCGGTGCGGCTGGCCGGCGGTACCGAATACGGGCTTTCGCTGGGCATCCTGACCCGGGACGCCGCGCGGGGGCTGGCGCTGGCCGAGCGGATCCCGTCCGGTCTGGTGCACGTCAACGACCAGACGGTCAACGACGAAGCCCTCGCGCCGTTCGGCGGGGTGGGGGATTCGGGCACCGGTTCCCGGCACGGCGGCGCGCAGGCCAACCTGGAGGCGTTCACCGAAACCCAGTGGGTCACCGTGCGCGGCGACCTTCCGCAGTACCCGTTTTAACCGCAGTATTTCGACCAGGTCCCCTCCGACGACGCAGGTGATGACATGACGGTCTCGACCGATCCCCGGGCGCGCTACGCCCGCTGGGTGGCCCCGCTGTGCTGGACGGCGGTGGCGCTCGAAGGGTTCGACCTGGTGGTGCTGGGCGTCGTGCTGCCCGCGCTGCTCAAGGACAAAGCCTGGGGGCTCGACCCCAACACGGCGTCGCTGATCTCCGTGGTCGGGCTGCTCGGCGTCGCGGTCGGCGCGTTCGCGATCGGCCCGCTCAGCGACCTGTTCGGCCGCCGCGGGATGATGCTGCTGACCGTGATCAGCTTCTCGGTCTGCACGCTGCTCTGCGCCTTCGCGAACGGGCCGTGGCTGTTCGGCGCGCTGCGGTTCCTGGCCGGGCTCGGGCTCGGCGGCGTGCTGCCGACCGCGCTGGCGCTGATCACCGAATACGCGCGGATCGGCCGCGGCGGCAGCGCGACCACCGTGCTGATGACCGGCTACCACGTCGGCGCGGTGCTCACCGCACTGCTGGGAATCCTGGTGCTGCAACGGTTCGGCTGGCAGTGGATGTTCGTCATCGGAGCCGCTCCCGCGTTGGTGCTGGTGCCGCTCATGGTGAAATTCCTGCCCGAGTCGAAGGCGCTGGAGCGGGCGAAGGAAGCGCGGCGCGCCCGGAATCCGCTCGGCGTCCTGTTCCGGCACGGCTACGGCCGCGCGACGATCGCGTTCTGGGTGACGTCGTTCATGGGGCTGCTGCTGGTGTACGGCCTGAACACCTGGCTGCCGCAGATCATGCGCGCGGCGGGCTACGAACTCGGCGCGGCACTGGCGCTGCTGCTGGTGCTGAACGTCGGCGCGGTGCTCGGCCTGCTGGTCGGCGGCCGAGTGGCGGACCGGATCGGCTACCGCCGTTCCAGCATCGCGTGGTTCGCCGCGGCCGCGGTGTTCCTGGCGCTGCTGAGCATCAAGCTGCCCGGGGCGAGCGTGTACGTGGGCGTGCTGCTGGCGGGGGTCTTCACCTTCAGCTCGCAGGTGCTGGTCTACGTGTACATCGCCCGCGTGTACCCCGCCGAGGCACGCGGCACCGGACTCGGCGCGGCGAGCGGGATCGGCCGGTTCGGCGCGATGTCCGGGCCGCTGGTGACCGGGCTGCTGCTGTCGGCGGGGCTGGCGTATCCGTGGGGCTTCTACCTCTTCGCGGTGGTGGCGGTGATCGGGGCGCTCGCGATCGCGGTGGTGAACCGGGACCCGGCACCGGATGCCCCGGTGGACAGCCCGGCGCCGGACGCGGTTCCGGCGCCGGAGGGCTGACCTATTCGGCGGTCGTCCGGGCGATGCGGTCGCTGTCGGTGTCGTAGTCGAAGAGCTCGGCGTACCGGCCCCAGTCGATGGCCGTGTCGAGCTGCTGCCGGGCGTCGGCGGCGGAGAAGCCGCGGCGGAGCAGGTCGAGGAAGAACTCCGCGCGCAGCGTGCCGTCGGAGCTGGCGGTGAGCGCGTTGACGATCGTGCGCACCAGCGGCGCCCGGTCGCGGACCTGACCGGCGAAGATCTTCTTGCTGGTCTGGATGTCCGCGGTGGTGAAAGCGGTGCCGACCGGGGTGAGGTGCAGGTCGCCGCCCGCCACGAACAGGAGGTCGAGCAGGGCGGCGGCGTCCACGAGCGGCAGCAGGTCGTCGACCTCGAAGCTGAGTTCGGCGGCGAGGTCCGGCAGATCGGCGTGCCCGCCGCGGGCGTGCACCAGCTCCACGAGCCCGGCCAGCCCGCCGACCGACGCGGGCGGCAGCGGCCGTGCGGTGGGCGTGGCCTGCGCGGGTTCGACGGCCGCCGGGTCGCGTCCGGTGAGCAGGTCGTAGAGCCGCTCGACCAGCGCGGCGAACGCGGGAGATTTGCGGTCGCGCGGGCGGGCGAGGTCGATCTCCACTTCCGCGCGCAGGGTGCCGGGGTTGGCACCGAGGACGAAGACGCGGTCGGCGAGCAGAACCGCTTCTTCGATGTTGTGCGTGACGATGCAGACCGCTTTCGTCGGGAAATCGTCGCGCTGCCACAGGCTCATCAGCTCGGTGCGCAGGTTTTCCGCCGTCAGCACGTCGAGCGCGGAGAACGGTTCGTCCATCAGCAGGACGTCCGGTTCGAGCACGAGCGCGCGGGCGAAGCCGACGCGCTGCCGCATCCCGCCGGAAAGCTCCTTGGGATAAGCGGATTCGAAGCCGTCGAGACCGATCAGGTCGATCGCCCGCAGCGCCTGCTCCCGGCGCGTTTTCGGCGGGACCCCGCGCGCGGCGAGGCCGAGTTCGACGTTGTCCTGCACGGTCAGCCACGGCATCAGGGCGAAGGTCTGGAACACCATCGCCGCACCCGGATTCGCGCCGTCGAGTTCTTCTCCGCGATAGCGCACGGTGCCGCGGGTCGGGCCGATCAGCCCGGCGATCGTGCGCAGCAGCGTCGATTTCCCGGAGCCGGACCGGCCGAGCAGCGCCACGATCTCGCCCGCGCGCAGGTCGAGGGTGATGTCGTCGAGGACGCGCAGTTCGTCGCCCGCGGAACCGGGGAAGCTTTTGCTGACGTGCTCGGCGGACACGAGGACTTCGGACATGGGAATACCTTTCAGGACAGGGAGAACCGGCGTTCGGCGAGGCGGTAGAGCCGCCGCCAGAAGAGCCGGTTGAGGCCGACGACGTAGAGGCTCATCACCGCGACGCCGAGCAGGATCCGCCCGGAGTCGCCGGAGCCGGTGGCGTCCGCGATGTACGCGCCGAGGCCGGTCGCGGTGAGCGTGACCCCGTTGTAGGACACGATTTCCGCGACGATCGAGGCGTTCCACGCGCCGCCCGCCGCGGTGATCCCGCCGGTGACGTAGCTCGGGAAAATCGCGGGCAGCACGAGCCGCCGCCACCAGAGCGCGCGCGGCAGCCGCAGGCTCGCCGACGCCTCGCGCAGGTCGTGCGGGATGGCCGAGGCGCCCGCGATGACGTTGAAGAGGATGTACCACTGCGCGCCGAGGCTCATCAGCAGGATGCCGCCCCAGTCCAGGGAAATCCCGGTCGCCACGAGCACGGCGGCGATGAGCGGGAACAGGAAGTTCGCCGGGAACGACGCGAGCACCTGCACGACCGGCTGGGCGAGCCGCGACACGCGCGGGTTCATCCCGATCCACACTCCGATCGGCACCCACACCAGCGTGCCGAAGACGACCAGCGCCACGACCCGCGCGAACGTGATCAAGCCGAGCAGCAGCACGTGGCCGATCTCGCGGTACCCGGTGGTCTCGCCGATGAACAGCACCGCGCGCACGGCTCCGTAGCTGATCAGCCCGAACACCACGACGCTGAACACGATGTCCGCTGCTCGCCGCCGGGCGGGGGAGAAGCGCAGCGGGTACTCGGCGAGCCCGAACACCGCCAGCGCGCGGTCGAGCGGGAACACCAGCTTGCCGAGCACCCGGCCGAGCAGCGCCGGGATCCGCGACCGGCGCAGCAGGTCGAGCACCAGGCTGCGGGGTGCTTCGGCGGCCTCGGAGTTCTCGATGCGGAACCGTTCCGACCACGCCGTGAGCGGCCGCCAGAACAGCACGTTCACGCCGACCACCAGCACGACCATCACGCCGACGGCCAGCAGCACCTTGCCGAGGTCGCCCTCTTCCGAGGCGGTCGCGACGAACGCGCCGATGCCGGGCAGCGCGAACTTCTGGTTGTTCACGCTGAGCGCTTCGGAGGCGGTGAGGAAGAACCAGCCGCCGCCGAAGCTCATCATCCCGTTCCAGACCAGCGGGATCATCCCGCTCGGCACGTCGACGCGCCAGAACCGCTGCCACCGGGACAGCCGCAGCAGCCGCGAAGCCTCGTCCAGGTCGCGCGGCTGCGACACCAGCGAGTGGTGGAACGCGAACGTCATGTTCCACGCCTGCGAGGTGAAGATCGCGAAGATCGACGCGCATTCCAGGCCCAGCTGCGAGCCGGGGAACAGCGCGATGAACCCGGTGATCGTCACCGACAGGAACCCGAGCACCGGCACCGACTGCAAGATGTCGAGCGCGGGCAACAGGATCTTTTCGGTACGCCGCAAGCGCGCTGCGGCCGTCGCGTAAACGAAGGTGAAGCCGACCGAGAACACGAGTGCGACGAACATCCGCAGCAGCGAACGTCCGGCGTAGTAGGGAAGTTCGGCCGGGTCAGTGGACACTGTGGACGGTGCGGTCGCCGGAGTCCACGCCGTGGCGGCACCGTGCGCGAGCCGCACGATCAGCCACAGCGCGGCGGCGGCGCCGAGGAACACCGCCACGTCGGCGAGGGTGCGGCGGGGCCGGACGAGCGCGCCGCGGGTGGGGAAGGTACGCAGCATGGTCTAGTTCTCGCTGTCCTGTTCGGAGTAGGAGAGTTCGGCTTGCCAGCGCACGCTGGTCACCGACGGTTCCATGGACAGCCGGCTCACCGCCGACTCCATCTGCTTGTCGTCGCGCTGGTCGGCGGACAGTTCGGCGCGCACCTGCACCTGCCCGGCAGTGTCGGTATTGGTGCTGGTGACCGATTGCAGCGCGAAATCCGTGCGTGCCAGCGCTTGCACGAGCAACGCGCGCACATGCGCTTCGGCGTCGTCCTTGGTCACCGCCAGGAAGGTGTACGAGGTCGGGGTCTCGCGGCCGGTCGCCGGACGGCGGTCGACCACCCGGCCGAGCGGGCGCAGCGCGATGTTCACCGCCATCACCACGGCGGTGCCCGCGACGGCGGCGGTGTACAGCCCCGCTCCGGCGAGCGCGCCTACGGCGGCGGAGCACCACAGCGTCGCCGCGGTGTTGAGGCCGCGCACGGTCAGGCCTTCGCGCAGAATCACGCCCGCACCGAGAAAACCGATTCCGGAAACGATTTGCGCGGCGACCCGGGTGGGGTCGGCGCTCGCTCCGCTGAACCCGTGCGCGGACAGCAGCACGAACAGCGTCGCACCGGCCGCGACCAGGGCGTTCGTCCGCAGGCCTGCCATCCGGGCGCGGTATTGGCGTTCAAATCCGATCACGGTGCCGAGGCCCACTCCGGTGCCCAGGCGCAGCAACATCTCCGCAGTCGTCATCTGCGCTCCCACTGGTTGTCGCGAAAAGTTCAGAAAAAGGGGTGAAAAGACTCAGAAAAGGACGGTTACCACCACGTACGTTGGCGGGCGTATCCGCGTTTCGCCACCTGGGCGGCCAGGGCGTACCCGATCAGGACGAGCACCAGCCACAGCAGGTAGCCGGCGGGCAGCGCTTGCATCCGCAGCGGTCCGGCGAGCGGCGACAGCGGCACCAGCAGACCGGCGAGCGCCGCGGCCGCCGTGGCCAGCACGACCGGGCGGCTGGCGCGCAGCGGAGTGCCGCGCCCGCGCAGGACCAGCACGACCAGCAGCTGAGAGAGCAGCCCCTCGACGAACCAGCCGGTCTGGAACAGCAACGGGTCCGCGCCCGCGCCGAAGACGTGCCACAGCACGGCGAACGTCGCGAGGTCGAACAGTGACGACAACGGGCCGAAGACGAGCATGAAGCCGGTCAGCCCGCGCGCGTCCCAGCGGCGCGGACGGCTGAGGTAGCCGTCGTCCACCCGGTCCCACGCCAGTGCGAGCTGAGCCAGGTCGTAGAGCAGGTTCGACACCACGAGCTGGATCGGCAGGATGGGCAGGAACGGCAGGAACGCGCTGGCCGCGAGCACCGACAGCACGTTGCCGAAGTTCGACGCGGCGGTGATGTTGACGTACTTCAACGTGTTGCCGAGCGTCCGCCGTCCTTCGGCCACGCCGCGCGCGAGCACGCCGAGGTCGCGTTCCAGCAGGACCAGGTCGGCAGCGTCTTTGGCCGCGTCGGTGGCAGTGTCCGGAGCGATCCCGACATCCGCGGTGCGCAGCGCGGCGACGTCGTTGACTCCGTCGCCGACAAAGCCGACCGCACGGCCGTTCTCCCGCAGCGCGGTGACCACGCGGGCCTTGTGCGCAGGCGTGAGCTTCGCGAAGACGGTGGTGTCCTTGACGATCTCGCACACTTCGGCGTCGTCCGCGGCTTCGACCTGACGGCCGAGCACGACTTCGCCGACCGGGATGCCCGCCGAATCCGCGACGCGCGCGGCCACGTGCCGGTTGTCCCCGGTCAGCACTTTCAGCGCGACGCCTTGCTCGCCAAGGGTTTTCACCGCGTTCACGACGCCGTCGCGGACCGGGTCGACGAATCCCACGAAACCGACGAGGATCATCTCGTTCTCGTCGGTTTCGTCGAATCCGCCGAGCCGGTTCTCGACTTCCCGCGCGGCCACGGCGAGCACTCGCATGCCGTGTTCGGCGTACGCGCGCACCAGTTCCTCCGCGCCGATCCGGGCCGCGTCGTCGAATTCGGTGACGACGCCGTCGCGGCGGGCGTGGCTGCAGCGCGGCAGGATCTCGTCCGGGTCGCCCTTGCTGATCAGCAGGTGCTCGCTGCCGCGCCGGACCACGACGCTCGCCCGGCGGCGCGCGTGGTCGAAGCCGATCTCGGCGACGCCGGTGAACAGCGCGTCGGCGACCAGGTCGTCCTCGCCGTCGAAGAGGGTCTCGATCGCTTCGTCCAGCCGGTCGTGCCGGTCGGCCTGGAACCGCACGGCCAGCCCGGCGTACTCGGCGGCTTCGCCGTCCGGGCTGCCGGAGTAGTCGACGCTGTGCGCGTATGCGATCCGGTCCTCGGTGAGCGTGCCGGTCTTGTCCACGCACAGCACGTCCATCGCGGCGAGGTCCTGAATGGCGTTGAGCCGCTTGACGATCACCTGCCGCCGGGACAGCGCGGCCGCGCCGCGGGCGAGGTTCGTGGTGACGATGACCGGCAGCATTTCCGGCGTGAGGCCGACCGCGACGGCGACCGCGAACATCCCGGCCTGCGCCCAGTCGCCGGTGACCGTGCCGTTGACGACGAGCACGATCGGCACCATCACGAGCATGAAGCGCACGAGCGTCCAGCCGACGCGGCGCACCCCGGCGTCGAAGCTGGATTCCGCGCGCGGCTCGGCGGATTGCCGGGCCAGCGCGCCGAAATAGGTCTCGCTGCCGGTCGCGGCCACGACCGCGGTGGCCGTTCCGCCGACCACTGACGTACTCGCGAACCCGAGCGCGGGCGTCTCGACGAGTTCGTGGTCCTCGTGCTTCCCGGGCCGCGGTGCCCGCTTCGCGACCGGCAGTGCCTCGCCGGACAGCGCCGACTGGTCCACCACAAAGTCTTTGGCGGCCACAATGCGCACGTCAGCCGGGATTACGTCGCCTGGCCCGAGCAGCACGACGTCGCCGGGCACGAGGTCTCCCGTGGGCACCTCGCGCTCGCTGCCGGGAAACTCCGCCGAGGCGCGCCGGCGCACCGTGACAGTGGTGGTGATCTGGTCGCGAACCGCCCGGATCGCCCGCTCGGACCGCGCGTGCTGCCAGTAGCGGAGGCCGATGCTGAGCACGACCATCACGCCGACGGTCACCGCGCCGCGCAGGTCGCCGACGACCGCGAACACCACGCCGAGCGCGGTCAGCAACGCGACGAACGGGCTGCGCGCGGCGTCCCAGACGCGGGCCGGCGCCCGGAGCGTGCCGTCGATGCGGTTGTCGCCGAAGCGGTGCAGCCGTTCGGCCGCTTCGGTCTCGGTGAGGCCTTTGGGCGAGCTGTCGAGATTCCGGAAGAGAGTGAGCACCGGCGCGTCACCGTGGGCGCGCAGGGCGGGAAAGCGGGTCATGGTCGTCCCATCGAGGTCAGCTGGGCGTCAGCGGACCGCGCGGGTTCGTCCGGGACCTACCCGGCAGGCCGGGTTTCCGCGCGGTCGTGCCGACTACTTCCTTCGCCGGTCACCCGGCTCACCTCCTTCGCAAGACTCAGCGGCCGGCGTTTCGCGCCGGCCGGGGACCAGTAGAGCGCAGATCACGGAAACAGTCAAACACTTGTGCAACTGATGGGGGCTAAGTCACCCTGGAGCCCTACCCGAGAGGATGTCCGTCGTGTCCACCCCATCCCAGCCCCCGCCGGAACCGCTCCCCGCCGACCTGCTGCAGGACGCCGCCGCGACGTTCGGCCTGCTGTCCGCGACCGTGCGGCTGCACCTGCTCTGGCTGCTGTCGCACGGGGAGCGCGACGTCGGCACGCTCGCCGACGAGACCGGCCAGACCGTGCCGACCGCCAGCCACCACCTGGGCAAACTGAAACTCGCCGGCCTGGTCCGCGCCCGCCGGGAGGGCAAGCGGCAGGTGTACGTGCTCGACGATCCGCACGTGCGGCACATCGTCCAGCTGGCGGTGCAGCATCACCAGGAGCTCTCCGGCGAGGCCGGGCGGCGGAGCAAGGGCGCGTGATCCGGTCCGGACGTAGAGTCGGGCCATGGCCGAGCTGAACTTCTACTTCGACCCGGTGTGCCCGTTCGCGTGGATGACCAGCAAGTGGGTCCGCCAGGTCGCCAGCCAGCGCTCGTACTCGGTGGACTGGCGGTTCATTTCCCTGCGGTTGCTCAACGCGCACCTGGACTACTCGACGCACTTCCCGCCGGAGTACGACGCTTCGCACACCGCCGGTCTGCGACTGCTCCGCCTGGCGGCAGCGGTGCGCGACGCGCACGGTCGCGAGGCGGTCGGTCCGCTGTACGAAGCGCTGGGGGAGCAGAACTTCGCGAGCGGTCTGGTCGAAGACACCGCCGAGGCTCGTGCGGCGCACGGAACGCGTTCGGCCGCGGCGTCGGCCCTGTCGCGGGCTGGACTTCCGGAGTCGCTGGCGGATGCGGTCGAGGATTCGCGGTGGGACGCGGAGATCCAGCGGGAGACGGATGAAGCGCTTTCGCTGACGGGGAAGGACGTCGGGACGCCGATCCTGCACTTCCAGCCGCCGGAGGGAGTGGCGTTCTTCGGGCCGGTGATCAGCCGCCTGCCGTCCGATGCGGAGGCGGTGCAGCTGTGGGACCACGTGGTGGGGCTGGCGCGGTTCCCGGGGTTCGCCGAGCTCAAGCGGAGTTTGCGGGAAATGCCGCAGCTGCCGTCGTTCGGGGTGGCGGCGGGGGAGACCGGGAGGGAACAGGATTGGCACGGCGGGAGCCGGAGGCTGAAGAAGTAGGCGGCGAAGGGCGAGCCATGGAGCCGGATCAGTCGGCTGAGAGCACCAAGTGGACAATCCACGGCGAACGCCTCGTCGACGACACGCGGCGCTTGCGCCTCAGCGTCGCTTCCGTCGAACTGCCGGATGGCGTGACCTTCGAGCAGTACGTCCTGCGCATGCCGAAGGCCGCCATGATGGTGGTTCTCGACGATCCCGGCGCCTCGGTGCTGATGATGTGGCGGCATCGCTGGATCTTCGACCGGTGGGTGTGGGAACTGCCCGGCGGATACGTCGACCCGGACGAGAACCCGGCGATCACGGCGGCGCGCGAGGTCGAGGAGGAGACCGGGTGGCGGCCTCGCACCAGCGAGCCGCTGGCTTCGCTGCAGTCGAATGTTGGCGTCGCGGACAACGAAAACCTGCTGTTCCTGCCCCGGGGCGCGGAGTACGTCGGCGGCGAGATCGACCTCAACGAAGCGGAACGGGTGGCGTGGGTGCCGTTGGCGTCGGTGCGAGAGCGGATCGCGAACGGCGAAGTCCTCGGCGCTGCCTCGTTGGTCGGCTTGCTTCATGTGCTCGCGTTCCCGCCGAGCGCGCACTGAGCGAGTAACCGCGGCGTTTCCCCCCGATACCGAACAGAGCACGCACATCGGCAGAATTCGGGCGGGTGCCACTTCGTCCTCGGCCTACACCCACCCTCACGCCCGGTCACGGCAACTGTCGACTTCGTTACACCGTCGGACAATTTCAACCCCCGAACGCGCGAACCCTGACACACTGGAGGTAGACGACAACTCCGGGAGTGTCCATGTCGCGCGACAGCTATCGGACAGTTCGCACACCGGACGGCCTCGATCTGGCCAGCACCCTGACCGAGCCGGACGGGAAGTCTCGCCGCGCGGTGGTGCTCGTGCAAGGCGCGAGCGTCACCCGCGAGGAAGGCGGCTTCTTCACCCGCCTCGCCGCTGGCCTGGCCGAGTCGGGCATCGCCTCTCTGAGAATCGATCTTCCCGGGCACGGCGAGAGCGAAGGCCGCCAGGAAGACCTCACGCTTTCCATGCTGCTCAACGTGATTCGCGGCAGCATCGAGCAGCTGTCCGATGCTGTCCCGGGCGTGCGCACGTCGCTCGCGGCGGCCAGCTTCTCCGGCGGCGCCGCGGCGTACTACGCGGCCAAACGGCCGGACGACGTGGAGCGCCTGATTTTGTTCAATCCGCTCATCGATTACCGGGTGCGGTTCATCGAGGAGAAGTCCGCGTGGTCGGCCGACGGTTACCTCGACGACGAGGGCGCCGCCGACCTCAAACGCCAGAACTATCTCGGGCACGGGCCGGGCTTCCGGCTCGGCCGGGCGCTGCTCAACGAAGCGTTCTGGTTCGAGGCACGCGAAAGCCTTCCGCGCATCACCGCGCCGACGCTCATCGTGCACGGCACCGAGGACACGTTCGTCCCCGTCGAATCGTCGCGGGCCGCGGATCGCGAGCTGACCTGCGAGCACCGGCTGCTCCAGCTCGACGGCGCGCAGCACGGGTTCGCGGTGCCCGACGATCCAGGATACGCCGATCCGCGGACCCAAGCGTGGCAACGGCAAGTCGTCGGCGAAGTCCGGGAATGGCTTCGGTAACGCGTTAGCTGTTCAATGCCTCCCGCAATTCTCGCACCTCCGGGCGGTTGTGCCACGGCTTGAGCACTCCGACGACCCGGCGCAGTTCTTCCTTGGTGCGGCGGGAGTTCGTTTCCGCCGCGCGGCGGGCGGAGACGAGCGCGGTTTTGGCCGCTTGGTCGGGTTCGCCGGAAAGGGCCAGCGAGTTCGCCATGAGGGACAAGAAAAACCCGTAGTCGCGGCGGGAGAACCGGTTTTCTTTCAACGTCTTTTCGTACAGTTCGACCGATCGGCGCGGTTCGCCCGCTTCGGTGTAGCAGATGGCGGTCTGCATGTTCAGCAAAGTCGCGTTGAAGTGCGCGCCGAGCGGAGAATCGGCCGGACCGGCGTCGTCGAGCAGTTTCCACGCGACGTCGAGTTTGCGGTTCACCTCGTCGGCCGTCGCGCCGAGCATCGCTTCCGCGCGGGCTTCCTGCTGCGCGGCCTCGGCCTGGAGCCGCCGGGGGAGCGACCAGGGCCCGCTGCGCACCGCCCTGGTCAGGATGAGCATCCGCCGCGGATCGCGTTCGTCGTAGGCGACCTGGGCTTTTTTCAGCAGAATGTAGCCCTGCATCGTGCTGTCGCCCGCCGCCTGCGCCCATTCCATCGCGCGGTCGTGCCAGTACAGCGAATCCTCCCGCTGCCTGCGGTCCCGGTAAAGCCATCCGGCGAACTCCGCGCCCTCGGAACCGATTTGCAGGAGATCCCGCTGATCCTCGGCGGTCGCGTCGCGCGCGATGCGGTCGATGATGTCGAGCACGCCGAGCGTCATCGGCAGCGTTTTCGCCGGACCGCGTTCGCCGTCCTCCATTTTGTACTGGTCGAGCTGCCGCCGGAAATAGTGCGTGACGGTTTTGTCCATGTATCTGCGAGGATTCTCCAGCGCTCGCGCGACGTGCTCGGCACTGCCGATTCCCAAGGCGGGCAAAGCCGCGACCGGCAGGCCGTTTTTGAGCAGTGAGCGGCGGCTGAGCGGGCTCATGGCGTCCCATTCTGTGGTCGGAACCGCCGGCGGGGCCGCGTCGCCGAGAGCCGGCACGAGCCGGGCGAGGACGCTGGCCGCCACGGTGGCCCGGTCCAGCGGCAGCGCGACCGGCCGCCCGTCCACGACGACGGGCAGCAGAACGCTGGGCGCGGCCGGCGGCGGCCCGCTGAGGTCCGCCGCGGTGCCTTCCCGGAGCAGTTCCTCCAGCCGGGCGGGGCTGATGCGCAGAAGCCGGGCGAGCCGGTCGCGCCGGTGCGGGCGAGGCTCGGAGCGGCCGGATTCCCAGGCGCGGATGCTTTTTTCGTCGGCGGGGAGCAGCGCGGCGAGCTTTTCTTGCGTCAGGTTCGCCGCTTTGCGCGCCCGGACAAGTCCTTCTCGCCGTTCGCCCATGGGCGACACCCCTTCGCCACGACCCGGGGTCGTCAGATTACCGCAGGTCACCGCGAGCAAGGCAAGACGATTCGCTCGGTTGCCGCCCGCTTTTCTCCCGGTTTGCTGGCTGGTCCAGGCCACTGCCCGGCCTCATCGTGGTGGGGCGAGGCGAAGACACTTCCGAAGCCGAGAGGTGCATCGCATGAAGGCAGCAGAGACGCTCGGCGAGGCGACCCGCACCGGTCGCCCGATCGTGGTCATCGTGTGCTGTGTGCTCCTGCTGCTGGTCCTGGTCTCGATGTGGCTGTTCCGGGCACGCCGGCCGATCCCGCCCCCGCGCGGCCGTCCGACCGTCCGCGACCTGCAAGCCCGGCTGGACTACGAGATCCAGGCGGAGATCGAAGAAGCCCGGCTGGCCGAATTCCGCCGGACGGCCGAGGAGGCCGCCGCCGAACGCGCCGACGACGACACTGAGGTCATCCCGAAAGTCGAGGACACCGCCGTCTTCCCGGAGCTCCCGGAGGACGAGAACCCGCGAAAAGGGACGACCCCCGATAAGGCTCGGTGCGGTTAGGAGCGTCCCGCCCATCGCTCACCGCACCGTTATGCCTGCCCCAGCCTGGCGCGGCACGCCACCTCCCCTGGGCTGGGGCAGGCCTCATGCTCGGTCGACCAGGAGGCAGACCGCGCATTGGCCGCGGGTCACCGACTTCCTGGCGAGGGTCGAGGAAAGAGGTCCTGACAAAGCGTTGCGTACGACCAAGAGCGCGCCCGATGCCGCGGGCCGTGCGCGAATCCGCCCGCGTCCTGTATCAGCCGATGCTGTCCTGCACCGGATAGTCGATGACGATCGCACCGCCGGTGGAGTGGAGCCCCGGTTGGAGAACTGGCGACGGCACAGAACAGGTTGGCTCGCCTCAAGATCCGATGCGCCGCTGATGGCTCTCCTGCGAGCGGTCGCGCTAAACCTCATCGATCGGACCCGCTAGTGCGGGGGAGGAAGTCGGTGAAGCGCGGCGAGCCGGGCTCGTGCGGCAGGCGCGTGGCGCGCGCGGTGAAGCTGACGGCGTGGTACCACCCGCACAGCAGAAGCAGTTCGAGCAGTTGGAGTTCGTCGAAGAACGACGCGAGCTGTGTCCACAGGGCGTCGTCGATATCGGAACGCTCGTGCAGCGTGTCGACGGCGAGGATGAGCAGCCGTTCCCGCTCGGACGTCCAGCATTCGTCAGCGGGGCCGCCGTGCACCAGGGACGCCGACTGTTCGCGGGTGAGCCCGACCCGTTCGGCGAACATCGTCATGTGCACGCCCCATTCGTACTCGCAGCCGCACCGCACGCAGGTCCGGTCGATGACGATCTCGCGCTCTCGCATGGTCAGGGTCAGCTGCCTGCCCAGCTCATACCGGCCCCAGCCGTGCAAGGCGCTGGCCATCGGGAGGTTCCGGGCGAACATCCGGAACAGCCCGATCGGCGGGGTGTCCGCGGGCATCATGCGTTCGAGCAGCGTGCCTGCCTCATCGGCGTACGGCGGTTCCAGCGGGGCTATGCGCGGCATCGGCGCACCCGTCGAGGGTGTTTCGAAAAGAGAAACATGAGAAGGATGCTAGTGTTTCGGATAACGAAACACAAGGAGGAGCATGCCGACACCGCGTCCAGGGACGCCGGTTCGCGGATCGACGACCGGCCGCCCGATCATGGCCGCGATGGACCTCTTCGGCCGTCGGTGGGCGCTGCGCGTCCTCTGGGAGCTGCGTGCGGGTCCGCTCAGTGCGCGTGCGCTGCTGGCGCGGTGCGAGGGCCTGTCGTCCAGCGTCCTCTACCAGCGGCTTCGCGAACTCGCGTCGAGCGGAATCATCGCCCCGTCGCCTGAGGGCTACCAGCTCACCCGGCTGGGGGCGGCGCTCGGCGACGCGCTCCGCCCGCTCGGCGAATGGGCGGACGCCTGGGCGGAGGAGCAAGAGCGGGATTCCGCGGAGGAATGAAGGTCGCCGTATAACGACCTATACGGCATCGCGAGAAAGCATCGAGATCTCGATCCCGGCCAACCGCTCGGGACTCGCGACCACTTCGTACGCCTGGAGCAAACCGCCGCGGACCTCGATCCTGAGCACGCCCACCAAGCGCCCGGCCGGAGCCAGTACCAACCCGACATCTCCGTCGATCAGCGCGAGTTCGGCCAGCCGGGCGTTTCCCGCGAACAACTTCGTCCCCTCCGCGACCGCATCCGCGCCCCGCAACACGGAAGCAGCGCCCGGCGGCAGCATCGCCGGATCGGTGTGCCGCACGACATCCGGAGCCAGCACCGTCAGCAGTGTCGCCATGTCCCCGCCCCGGGCGGCCGACAGAAACGCCGTCACCACTTCCCGGTGCTCAGCCAGCTCTTCGATGGGCACCACCGGTTCCCCGCGCACTCGCGACCGCGCCCGGCTGGCGAGTTTCTTCGCGGTCTCGGGCGTGCGGCCGAGGATCGGGCCGACCGCGTCGAACGGCACCGCGAACAGGTCGTGCAGCACGAATGCCACCCGCTCGGGCGGGGCCAGCCGGTCCAGGACCACCAGGAGCGCACGCCCGACCTCCCCGGCCAGCAAGATCTCGTCCTCGGGAACAGAACCCCCGGCGGCATCGGGTATTTCGGAGACCGGGGTCTCCCGGCGGCCGCGCAGGGCGTCCAGGCACAGCCGGGACACCGCAGTGGTCAGCCAGCCGCCGAGGTTGTCGACTCCGGACGTGCGGTTCAGCCGCAGCCACGACTCCTGCACGACGTCCTCGGCCTCAGCCGCGGAGCCCAGCATGCGGTAGGCCAGCGCGTGCAGCCGCGGGCGCTCGTTTTCGAAGCGCCGCGCCAGTGTGTCGTCCATCGGTCACCTTTTCCCGTCTCGATCCGTCATGGGAGTGCCGGCCCGAGGACCAAGGACGAGGAGAGGAACCGGATGACCGTCATGCTAGCGCCTCTGCTGCATGTGGATTCGAGCGCCGACCGCGAGGCGTCGGTGAGCAGGCGGCTGGGCGCGCTGTTCGCCGACGAGTGGCGAAGAGGCGGCGGAATCGTGCAGCACCGCGACGTCTCGGCCGAGCCGGTGCCGCCGCTGTGCGAGGCGTACGCCCGGCTCGGCCGCCGAGTGGAGCGCAAGGGAGTGCTGTCGCTCGAGGACATCGCGACGCTGATCGCCGACGAAGACGAACAGCGCGAATGGGATTTGACGCTGCCGCTGGTGAATGAGGTGCGCGAAGCTCGCGCCGTGCTGCTCGGGGTGCCGATGTACAACTTCGGCGTGCCCGCGACGCTCAAGGCCTGGATCGACCGGATCAGCTTCCCCGGCGTGTTCGCGGACCCGGAAACCGGCCGGAAACTGCTGGCGGACAAGGACTTCGTGGTCGTCAACGCCCGCGGCGGCGGATACGGCCCGGGCACGCCGCGGGAGAAGTTCGAGTTCCAGGAGTCGTATCTGCGCGCCTACCTCAGCGACAAAGGCGCGGACCGGGTGACGTTCGTGTCCCAGGAGTTCACCCGGGTCGGCGACGTCCCGGCGCTGGACGGGCTCGAAGACCTGGCCGCCGCGTCACGCGCGGCGGCCAGGTCCCGGGTTGTCGAGCTGGCGCGGGCTATCCGGTGAGGTCGGAGCACTTCCGCGCGTCCGGATCCTTCGCCCCGCCCGGCGACCACCGCACGTTCGCGAACGACGCGGAGAACGGGCCGTCGGTGTAGACGAGGAACGGCGTGTCGATGCTTTCGAAGTCCAGCCCGCTCGCGAAGCAGGACAACGGGATCTTCACCGTCGACTTCTGGCCCGCGGGCAGATCGCCGAACAGCTTCGTCGCGTTGACCTCGGACGAGCACGGGTAAACGCAGTGCAAGCTGACCACCGTCCGGTTCACCGGCGGCGAATGCACGATGACGTCGAACTCGAGCGCGCCGTCGGCGTTGGGATACCCGCGCAGGTCGTCGGTGCCGCCGGGATGCTGCGAATACAGCTGTGCCGCGCCGGTGCCGGTCCACGTCGCTTTCAGGCCGTCGCCCTGGACGTTGACGTCGGCCGGCGCCACATTGATCTCCGGATGCGAGGCGGTGCCGTCGGGACCGATCTCGGTGCCGCCCCAGTTCGAGGCCGAGCCGATGAAACTCTTGTACGGCGCGACATCCGTGCGGTCGTAGATCGGCAGGTCTTCGGTCGCGGTGCCGCCGCCGTCGTGCGATCCGCAGCGCGCCGGGCCTTCGGTCTCGTCGAGTTCGCCGACGGTGGTCCGCTGGTCCGAGGTGAGGCCGTAGCCGAGCTTGAACAGCGGTTCGTAGCCGGGACTCCACGGGTTGAGCGGCGTCTGGCAGGCGCTCTTCGGCCACGAGTAGGACAGCTTGCCGCGGTACCCGCCGTGGTCCTTGCCGCGCACGAGCATGTCCGCGACGCCGCCGCCTTCGGTTCCGGGCAGCCACGCGGCGACGAAGGCGTCGGAACGGTTGAGTTCCTTGTTGACGTACAGCGGGCGGCCGCTGACGTACACCGTCACGATCGGAGTGCCCTTGCCGCTGACTTTGTCCAGTACCGCAAGGTCTTCCGGATACAGCTTCGCCGCTTCGAGGCTCTTCCGCTGCAGATCGCCGACGCCTTCCGCGTACGGAGTCTCGCCGACAACCGCGATGACAGCGTCGTAGCCCTTGGGGTCGACCGTTCCAGCGGGATCGAAGGTGACGTTGGCGGTGCCGAGATCCTCCTTGAGCCCGGCGAGAATCGAAGTGGCGCCGGGGAAGTCCGCGTTGGTGTTCCCGGTGCCCTGCCAGGTCAGCGTCCAGCCGCCGGTCTGGTTCGAGACGCTGTCCGCGCTCTTGCCGACCACGAGCACCTTCGCGTTGCGCGCCAAGGGAAGGACGTTGCCGTTGTTCTTCAGCAGCGTCTGCGACTTGCGCACCGCGTCGCGGGCGAGCGCCTTGTCCGTCAACGCGTCCGGCGAACCGGCATACCAGCGCTGCGACGGCTTGCGCTCCTCGAACAGCCCGGCGCGCATCTTCACCCGCAGGATCCGGGTGACCGCGTCGTCGATGCGCGACATCGGGATCTCGCCGCCGCGCACCTGCGCGACCGTGTTGGCGATGAAAGCTTTCCAGTCGTTCGGGACCATGACGACGTCGATCCCGGCGTTGATCGCGCGCGGACAGCTGGAGTTGGTGCAGCCGGTCACCTGGCCGATGCCGTTCCAGTCCGACACGACCAGGCCGTCGAAGCCCATCTTGCCCTTGAGGATCTGGTTGAGGACTTTGTCGCTGCCGTGGATCTTGCCCTCGTTGATGCCGAGGTCGGGGTTGGTCCAGCTGTTGAACGACGCCATGACCGTCTGCGCGCCCGCGGCGAGCGCGCCGTAATAGCCCTGGCCGTGCAGGTTGATCATGTCCGCTTCGGACGAGGCGTTGACGCCCTGGTCCTGGCCGTTGGTGGTGCCGCCGTCGCCGATGAAGTGCTTGGCGGTGCCGATCACGCCGTTCGGCCCGATGCGCAGCCGCGCGCCCGCCTGCAGGCCGTTCATCGCCTCGTAGCCGTAGGCGCGGGTGATGCGCGGGTCCTCGGAGAAGCCTTCGTAAGTGCGGCCCCAGCGGTCGTCCTGCACGACGGCGAGCGTCGGCGCGAACGCCCAGTCCTGGCCGGTCGCCCGGATCTGCCGCGCGGTCGAATTCTCGACGTCGCGCACCAGGCACGGATCGTGCGCCGCGCCGAGCGCGATGTTCTGCGGGAAAACTGTGGAGCCGTACACATTGTTATTTCCGTGCACGGCATCTATGCCCCAAATTACCGGAATTTTTGCCCGTGTGGCCTTCGCCGCGTCCCAATAGGAATCCGCGAGCTTGAGCCAGTCCTGCTGGCTGGCGTGCTTGTTCCCGCCCGGCCACGAGCCGCCGCCGTTGAGCACCGACCCGATCGAGTACTGGGTCACCTCGGCCGGCGTGATCGCGGCGATCTCGGGCTGGGTCATCTGCCCGACTTTTTCCTCCAGCGACATGCCGGAGACGATCTGCCTGATCCGCCGTTCGTCGACCGGGTTCTGCGGCATCGCGCTGCGCACCTTCGGCCAGTCTTGCAGCTGGGGCAGCGAGTTTTCGATGCGCGCGCAGCCGTTCCGGTCGAGCGCGGGACGGCCGATTTCCGGCTGGCGCGGGGGAGAAGCGGCCTGGGCGGCTTGGGCGGGGACGAGCCCGCCCAGGAGGACGAGCGCGGCGAGCGCGACCCGGTTCCGGGCGCGCGGGGAACGTGGAGGTCTGGCCATCGACAGTCCGTTCTGCGGAGGGCTGCCCGGAGCGGGCCCGGTGATCCTGGCCGGGCAAACCGGACTCCGTCAATCCGCCGACCGCAGTGGTTCAGTCCATTAACCGGACAGGAAACGGGACATTCGCGGGGCGCGGCGGCCTTTCGCCGGACGGGGATAGATTGATCGCGAAGGCACTGATTTCAAGGGAGGACAAAGCGGATGCGCAAGGAAAAGCCAGACGTTCCGGCCGCTGACGGGACCGCGGACGCGTACCTGGCCGTGCCGGACGGCGGGCCGCATCCCGGGGTGCTGCTCTTCCCGGACGCGTTCGGGCTGCGGCCGCGGATCGAGGAAATGGCGGACCGCATCGCCGAGGCGGGCTACGCCGTGCTGGCGCCGAACCTGCTCTACCGCGGCGGCCGGACGCCGCTGGTGGACTTCGCCGCGCTGGAAGACCCGGAGCGGCGCGGCGAGGTTTTCGGCAAGCTGATGCCGCTGATCGAGGCCCTGGACACCGAGGCGATGACCCGGGACGCGGAGAAGTACCTCGACTGGTTCACCGCGCAGGACGGCGTCGCCGACGGCCCGGTCGTCATCACCGGCTACTGCATGGGCGGCACCAACGCGCTGCGCGTGATCGAGGCGTTCCCGGACCGGGTCAAGGCGATCGCGTCGTTCCACGGCGGACGCTTCGTCACCGACCAGCCGGACAGCCCGCACCTGCGGGTCGGCTCGATCACCGGCGAGGTGTACTTCGGGCACGCCGACCAGGACCCGTCGGCCACCGCCGAGCAGATCAAGACGCTGGAGCACGCGCTCGACGAGGCCGGGGTGACCTACCGGTCGGAGGTGTACGAGGGCGCGTCGCACGGGTTCACGATGTCGGACACGGCGGCTTACCACGAAGAGGGCGAGAAGCGGCACTGGGAAAACCTGTTCGCGCTCCTGGAGCGGGTGCGCTGACCTGCGGAAGATCAGGGACCGGCCCGGGCGGCGCGCTCGCGGCCGAGCCCTGCGCGCGGAATCGGGCGGGGCCGTTTACGCTGGCCGCATGGCCGAAGGTGCGCTGTGCCGCGAACCGGTGGAGCTGACCGGGCGAGAGCGCTCGGTCCTGCGGAGCGTCGCGGTCCGCGGGACGGAGCCGGAGCTGTTCTGCGAGCTGGAGGCCGGGCACGGCCACGAGCACGCGACCCCGGTCGGCGGACGCGGCGAAGAACCGCTGATGTGGCTGCGCTGGTGGCCTGGCCGCCGGGTGCTGGAAACCCGCGCGCTTTGCCGCGCTGAGTCCGACGAGGGCGTTTTCTGCCGGGTGCCCGGCGGGCACGAAGGCGGGCACAGCTACGAGCTGGCCGAGCCCGAACCGGCCTGGCCGCTGGCCGACGCGGGCCTGCCGGCCGGCCGCCGGTAAAGTCGCTCGACATGCGCGAAGGCTTCCAGGACGACCTGAAACAACTCGACGGGCGTCTGGCGGCGATGGCCGAGGCCGCGGCCGAGGCGATGCGCCGGGCCACCCGGGCGCTGCTGACCGCGGACCTGCCGCTGGCCGAACAGGTGCTGAGCGGCGACTCCGACCTCGACGACCAGCGCGCTGCCTGCGAGGACGAGGCGTATTCGCTGCTCGCTCTGCAGGCCCCGGTGGCCGGCGACCTGCGCGCGGTGCTGGCCGCGGTGTACTGCGCGGAGAAACTCGAGCGGATGGGCGATCTCGCCGCGCACGTCGCGGGCGCCGCGCGGCGCGGCCATCCGGAGCCGACCGTCCCCGCCGACCTGGAGCCGGTGTTCGCCGAACTGGGCGAGGTCACCTCGGCGATGGCCGAGCGGCTCGCGGACCTCGTGCACGGCGAGGCCCGCGGCGGCTACGCCGAACTGAGCCGCGCCGACGAGCGCGTGGACGCGCTGCACGCCCGCGTGATGGCGACGGTCACCTCGCCGGACTGGACGCAGGACCAGCGGATCGCGGTCGCGCTGAGCCTGCTCACCCGTTTCTACGAGCGTTTCGCCGACCAGGCGGTGTCGGTCGCGAAGCGCCTGGAGTTCGCCGCGACGGGCGATCTCCCGGGCTGACCTCCGGCGGCGGACCGCCCTGCGCCTGATTCGACGGACGCGGCGGCGGCGATCCCGCGGTGCGCGCTTGCGGCGGACCCGCCGGACGGGGCTGCGCCGAGCGCGCCGGACGGGCCGGGGGCTGGGCGGCGCCGCGAGCCGGGGGCTGCGCGGGCTGGTTCTGCGCGTCGGCGGAACGGGGTTCGGGGGCGGCCGTGCGGATGGGCTGGGAGTTGTGCCGCCGGGGCGCCGGGGCGTCAGCCGCCCGGGGTCGCGGGGTTTGCCGTCCGGTCGCGGGGGATTCTGCGGTGCGGGGCTGGGCTGCGGCGGTGCGGAGAGGCTGCGAGGGTTGCCGCCCGGGCGCGGGGGATTCCGGTGTCCGGGGCTGTGGTGCGGCAGTGCGGATGGGTTGGGAAATCTGCCGTCCGGGCGCTGGCGCGTCGGCGGCGCCGGGCGCGGCGGTGCGGATGGGTTGCGAGGAGGGTTGCCTCCCGGTCGCGGGAGATTCTGCGGTGCGGGGCTGCGAATTCTGCCGCCGGGAGGGACCGCCCGCGGACCGGGATTGCGGGCCGTCCGGCTGCGGGCGGGCTGGCCGACCGCTGGCCTCGTGCGCGTCGGACGGAGTGACGCGGCGCGTCGGCTGAGCGGGCTGGCCGAGCGCCGGGGCTTCCGGCGCACTGGCGCGGCGCGTGGCCTGCTGCCGCGGCGGCACCGGCGCGGCACCCGCGTCCACGGACCGCGGCCCCCGCGGCGGAAGCGAACCACCGGCCTGGACCGGTGCGCCATCCGGGCGCGAACCCTCGGCACCTTGAGCCGGACGGCCACCGCGAGGCTCCGGAAGCACCGTCGTGCCCTCCGGCATCGCACCCAGCAACCCGAACGGCACCTTCCCCGCGAACCGCCGCACGAGCCCGGTCGCCGGGGCCAGTGCGTACCGCTGCAGCAGCAACGCCATCCCGGCCCCGAGCGCGAGCCCGATCAGCACGTCGTGCGGATAGTGCGCCCCCACGAAGACCCGCGAGAAACCCATCGTCGCCGCGAAGGCCGCCAGCCACGGCGCGCCCTTGCGCCAGGCGAAGGCCCCGCCGAGCGCGACCGCGGCCGCGATCGTGGAGTGGTTGCTGGGGAACGACCAGTCGCCCGGCGGCGGGCAGGCGCCGACGATCGCGTCCGGCGGGAGTCCCCGGCACGGCCGCTGCTCGTGCACGAAGGCCTTCACGATCTCGCTGAGCACGTAGGCGACCACGGTGGCCGCGGGGACCAGCAGCGCCGCCGCCATTCGTTCGGGCGAGCCGGTCGCGCGGGCGCGCCACCAGAGCCAGGCGAAGAACGGGGCCACCAGGACCAGGCCGTAATGCGTGTACGCCAGCACGAGAGACTGCACCCAGCCCGGCATCGCCAGGGCGAAATGGGTGATCGCGTCGTACGTCTCGCTGCTGGAAGCTCCGGCCGTGGTCGCCATACAACCCCTCTCCGGTCCGCCGGTTCGCCTGGCGGCCATCTCGCGTTCACCCGAAGGTCACGAGCGTACCGAGCGGCGGAGGGGAGTCCGCGACGCCCCGTGAGTCCGCGGGGACTCTCCGGGACGGATCAGGAGTCGGTGGTGTGCTTGCAGGTCACCGGCTTGCCGGGGCCGGGGGCGCTGGCTCGGGCGAGTTCCTTCGTCTTGTCCAGCAGGATCCGGCAGCGCAGCGTCGCGGCGGCCGACGGCGTCGCGGTGACCGAGGCGTCCTGTCCGGCGCTGACCACGACGTCCTGTTTCCACGGCAGCCCGAGCGGGCCGGTGAGCCGGTGCGGCGCGACCTTGTCCTCGTAGCGGTTGTTCGATTCGCCGTAGGCGATCTCGGCGGCCGTGGTCTGCTGGTCGGAGGTGACCTCGTAGGTGATCGCCCACGACTTGCCGGTGGGGTTCGAGCACGCGGCCAGGCCGGCGAGCGCGACGGCCGCGCAGGTGGCGGAGAGTGCCTTCTTGATCACGCTCGGACTGTACCGGAGCTGTTCTCCCGCAGCCCGGCGAGGAACGTCCGCGCGGCCGGTTCTTCCCGCGCGGCCTGGGCGAGGATGCCGAACTGCAGCATGGTGACCACGAGCGACGTGCCGCCCGCGGACACCAAAGGCAGCGTCACGCCGGTGACCGGCAGTGCGCCCGCGACGTAGCCGATGTTGATCAACGCCTGCGCCACCAGCAGCAGGGTCGTTGTCCCGGCGACGAGTCGCACCCACGGATCGGCGACCCGCGCTGCGGTGCGCAGGCCGATCACCGCCAGTGCGCCGAACAGGGCCAGCACCGCGAGACAGCCGAGGAACCCGAGTTCCTCGCCGACGAGCGCGAAGACGAAGTCGTTCTGGACGTCCGGCAGATAGCTCCACTTCGCCGCGCCTTGTCCGAGCCCGACGCCGGCCCAGCCGCCGTCAGCGAGCGCGTATTGCGCCTGTTGTGCCTGGTAGCCGCTCCCGCTCGCGTCGGGATTCGACGAAAGAAAAGAAAGAATGCGCGCGAGGCGATAACTGGCGAAAAGGGCGAGCACGACGATTCCGGCGACACCCCCGGCGAGAATGGCGGCGAACAAGCGCTTCGGCGCGCCGGCGAACCACAGCAATCCCAAGGTGATCAGCGCGAGAGTGACCGTGCCGCTGAGATTCGGCTGCGCCAGCAGCAACGCGCACAGTCCGAGCGTCACCGGGATCAGCGGCACCAGCAGATGCCGCCAGTGGTGCAGCACCTTCTGTTTCGACACCAGCAGATGCGCGCCCCAGAACACCAGCGCGACCTTCGCGATTTCCACTGGCTGCAAGGTGATCGGTCCGGCGGCGAGCCAGCGTTGCGCGCCGCCGTGATCGGAACCCAGCGGCGTCAGCACCAGAAGCAGCAGCACGACAGCGGCGGCGAGCGCTGGGGTAGCGGCCTTGCGCAGCCGGGAAAACGGGATGCGCAGGCCGAGCACGAAGGCGACCGCGCCGAGCGCGACGAAGGTCAGATGCCGGAAAAAGGCTTGGTACACCCCGGTTCCGGCGGCGGGGTTGGCCGCGGCGGCCGACGACGACAGCGCCATGATCGCGCCGAGCAGCGTCAGCAGCGCCCAGATCGCGACGATGATCCGGAACGACGCGAGCGGATGCGCGAAGAACTGGCCGATTGCGTGCCGTGCGGGTTTGCGGTCCCGTTCGGTTGGCGACTCCACAACGGAAGAGTGTGTGCTGTTTTCGTCTCGCGGTGGCTGACCGACTCGCCCGGGGTGCGGAAAATTACCGCTCGGATTTCCGATTGGCCTGGTCGACCTCGGCCATGTGCTCTTCCGCCCACGTGCGCAGCACCGCCAGCGCCGATTCCAGCGACGTGCCCAGCGCGGTGAGCCGGTAATGCACCCGGGGCGGCACCGTGTCCTCGACCCGCCGCGTGGCCAGGCCGTCGCGGACGAGGCTCCGCAGGGTGACCGAGAGCATTTTCTGCGACACCCCGGGGATGCGGCGGCGGAGGTCGGCGAACCGCACCTCGTCCGGCGCGGCCTCGGCGAGGATCTTGACCGTCATCGACGTCCACTTCGTCCCGATCCGGTCGAGCAGCCGCCGCGTCGGGCAGGCCGGGTCGAACAGATCGCCGCGGGCGGAGGGGGTCACCTCGGGCTCACCACCTGTCGGGAAAGTGCCGTCTTGGCGGCGTCGTTGGAGTTACCTACCGTGTGCTGGTAACCAATGGTAACCACAGGAGGCCCGATGGCCGAGGTACGGCAGGTCGAAGCGAACGGGGTCCGGCTGAACGTCGCCGCGGCCGGGAGCGGTCCGGCGCTGGTGCTGCTGCACGGGTTTCCGCACACCTGGCAGCTGTGGAGCGAGGTCATCCCGACGCTCGCCGAGCGATACCGGGTGCTCGCGCCGGATCTGCGCGGGCTGGGCGCGAGCAGCCGCCCGGAGAGCGGATTCGACGCGGGCACAGTCGCCGCGGACGTCGCGGCGATGCTTGACGCATTGGGGGAGCCGAGCGCCGAGGTCGTGGCGATCGACCTGTCCGTTTCGAGCGCTCTGCTGCTGGCGTTGCGGCGGCCGGAGCGGGTGCGCCGCCTGGTGCTGATGGAGTCTCTGCCCTGGGGCTTCCCGGCCAGCCCGCCGTGGTGGTTCGGCTTCCACGCGGTGCCGGGCCTTGCCGAGACTGTCCTCAATGGACACGAGGCGGAGTACGTCGGCTGGTTCCTCGACCAGGGCACGCTCGGCCGCGGGGTTCCGGCGGACGTCCAAGCGGCTTTCGCCAAGGCGTACACCGGCGCCGAGGCGCTCCGCTGCGCCTTCGAGTACTACCGGGCCATGCCGGAAAGCACCCGCCAGCTGACCGAAGCGGCCGGGAAGCGGCTGACCGTCCCGACGCTGGCGATCGGCGCGCATCCGGTCGGCGACGCGCTGGAGCGGCAGCTGCGCCCGATCGCCGACGACCTCACTGGGCAGGTGCTGCCGGACTGCGGGCATCTGATCCCGCTGGACCGTCCGCGCGAATTCCTCGATCTCCTGCTGCCGTTCCTGTCCCGGGAGATACTGGCCGGGTGTCGTTGACGTCCGAGCTGGCCGACCCGCGGGGGAAGCTCGCGCGCTGGTGCGCCCGGGTCTTCACCGGCACGCCCGCGGCCGCGCGCCGGGTTGAGGAGGCGACGAACGGCGTCCGCCCCGTCCGTCCGACGCTCGCGCGCCCGCCGCGCCAGCACTGGGCCGAGATCGGCGGCGCGTTCGGCCAGCGGATCGCGGACCTCGTGCAGCCCGCGCCGCCGTACTACGCGCTGCTCGGCATGGTGCGGGCGCAGTGGGGCAGCGGCCCGTGGGCGCACGCGCAAGCCGCCGAGTATCCGACGCACGACGAGCTTCCGGCGGAGTACCGGGCCCGGGCGCTCGGCATCCGTCCGGCAGCGGCGACCTGGCTCGACCTCGGCGACGGCTTGCCGCGGGACGAGGCGGTCCCGGGTGCCCAGGAACTATGGGGAGAACTCCTGGAACGCGCTCGCCGCTACCAGGCGCAGCACGCGCCGCCCGGCGTGCTCGGCGAACCGGGCGCGGAAGCGGGAGTGGCGCGGACGAACTGGGTGCTGTCGGCGTGCGAGGACATCTACCGCTCCGGCCGGATCGACCCCCGGCTGGCCCGGGTGGTCGACGGCGGCGGCACGATCGCCGACCTGCGCGCCCTGCCCGCCGACGCGCAAGTGACCGAACTGGCGGAACTCGCGAAACGCTTGCACGACAACGGTGCGCTATGGGAACTGCGCCGGCTCGGCGGTGCTCCGCCGGAGGGCTATCCGCTCGGGATCGCCGGGCCGACCATCGTGCCCGGCTGGGCGGACGGCGATCTGCTGCTCGGGAAGCTGGACCCCGAAGCGGGGATCGCCGAAGGCACGCTGCTGGACGTGAAGACCGTGCTGACGGTCGGCGATCCGGACCGGGCCGGGCGCTGGCTGTGGCAAATCCTGCTGTACGCCTGGCTCGACGTCGCGGACCTCTACCGGATCCGTGAGGCCGGGCTGCTGCTCGGGCGGCACGGCAAACTGGTCTGCTGGCCGGTCGACGAGCTGGCCGCGGATCTCCTCGGCGGAGAAGGGCTGGTCGATCAGCGCCGCGATGAGTTCAGGGACATGGCGCGCGAGCTGCTCGACTCGGTCGGGCTGAGCCTGGCCGACGGCTGAACCGCGGGCTTCTGCGGCCGGGCGCCGCGACCGGCGAAACACACCGCGCCGAGCACGATCACGCAGCCGACGAGCTGCAGCGCGCCCGGCCGTTCGCTCAGCAGCAGAAATCCGAAAGCGACCGCGCCGACCGGCTGCAGCAGCATCATCGTCGCGCCGGTCGAGGCGGCCAGCCGCGGCAGCGCACCGGCGATCAGCAGCCAGCCGACGACCTGGCCGACCAGGGCCAGCGCGGCGAACCAGCTGAGCGAGGGCAGGCTGGGCGTCAGGTCGAGGCGGCCGAACGGCAGCCCGAGCGCGACCGACACGAAACCCGCCGACACGGTGGCCAGCGACAGCGAGCGAACCTGCGTCGCGGGGGTGCTGCTGAGCCGGAGCAACAGCAGGTATCCGGAGTAGCCCGCCCCGGCGGCGAGCGCGAAAACCATGCCCAGCACCGGGTTCGAGCCGGTCATCGACGAGCCGAACACGCCGCCGGCGAGCACGATGCCGCCGATCAGCGTCGGCGCGACGAACTTGAACCGAGGGTCGGGGCGTTCCTTGAGGAAGACGAAGGCCAGCAGCGGCACGATCACGACCTGGATCGAAAGCAGCATGGTCGCGACGCCCGCGCCGACCCGCGGGATCGCCTCGCCCCACAGCACGAAGTCGAGACCGAGGCCGAGCCCGGCCAGCAGCGGCAGCAGGATTTTCGCGCGGACGCCGGTCCGTCGGGCTTCGCTGAACGCCAGGATCGCGAGCACCGGCAGCGCGAGGGCGCACCGCCAGAACGCGCTCGTCGCCCCGCTGGCCCCGGAAACCTTGATGAGCACCGAGGTCAGCGCGATGCAGAGGCAGCCGGCCGCGGCCAGCAGCCGAGGGTCGGCGCGGCCGGTGAGGGCGGCGATCGGACCGGCGGCCGGCAGCTGGGCGGTTTCGGTGGTCATGCGTTCCATCGTGGGGGCGCTAACTATCAAGGACAAGTGAATGTTCCTGCGGGGAATTCGGTAGCATCACTACCGTGTTCAGTGTGGATCGGATGCGCGCCCTGCACGCGGTGGCGCAGCACGGCTCGGTCGCCGGCGCGGCGGCGGCGCTGCACGTCACGCCGTCCGGGGTGTCGCAACAACTGGCGAAATTGGAGCGGGAAGCGGGCCTGGCGCTTCTGGAGCCGCGCGGGCGGACCGTCCGGCTCACGCGTGCCGGGCAAGTGCTGGTCGGGCACGCCGAACGTGTTCTGGCCCAGCTGGCCGAAGCGCGCACTGATCTCGAACGGCTGCGCGAGGACGTCTTCGGGCCGTTGCGGATCGGGTCGATCGCGACTTGTGTGCACGCCTTGCTCCCGCCCGCGCTCGCCGCGCTGACCGAACAGCACCCGCGGCTGGACGTGACGCTGGGCGAAGGCGAAGCCGAGCAAACGCTGCCGAAGGTGCTCGCCGGCGATCTCGACGTCGCTGTGTTCGAAAGCTGGGCGGACCGGCCGACCATGGTGCCGCCGGGGATCACGCAGGTCACGCTGTTCTCCGACGTCGCCGATCTGGCCCTGCCCGCCGGGCACCGGCTCGCGCACCGCCGCACGGTCGACCTCTCCGAGGTGGACGACGTGTCGTGGATCGGCTGGACCGGCCGGTCCGGCTGCTACGAATGGCTCGTGCACGTGCTCCGTTCGCAGGGCCTGGAGCCGCGGATCAGTTGCACCATCGGGAGTTACGTGACTCAGCTGGCGCTCGTGGCGGGCAACGTCGGCGCCGCGCTCGTCCCCCGGCTCGCTCGCGGACCGGTGCCGGACGGGGTCCGGATGCTCGCGACGCGGCCGGTGCTGAACCGCACGATCGTCGCCGCGTGCCGGTCCGGCGAGGAGGCGCACGGCGGGGTCCGGGCGGCGCTGGAGGCGCTCGGCGAGGCGTCCGCGGCTTATGTGAACCGCTGAATCTTGTTGCGCGGCTGCCTTTTCCGGCCGGTCCGGCTCTAGAGTCGGACTCGACGAGCAGGGGAGCCGCGATGACTGCCGAGGACGCCGCCCGTGTCTTGCGAACCCGGCTGGCTGCCGATCAGGTGCACACGTCCGGTCCTCAGTACGAATCCGCGGCGAGGGTGTGGAACGCCGCGGTCGTCGCGCGTCCGGCGGTGGTGGTGCGCTGCCGGAGCACGGCCGATGTCCAAGCCTCGGTGCGTGCCGCGCGCGAATTGGGCCTGCCGCTGTCGGTGCGGAGCGGTGGCCACGACTGGGCCGGACGCGCTGTGGCGGACGGCGGGATCACCCTCGATCTGCGTCCGCTGAACCGGGTCGCGGTCGACGCCCGGCGCCGAGCCGCGGTGGTCGGCGGTGGGGCCCGGGCAGGAGATGTGCTTGCCGCGGCGGAGCGGCACGGCCTGACCGCGGCGGTGGGCACGATCGGCACGGTCGGGTTCGCCGGGCTCGCCCTCGGCGGCGGATACGGCCCTTTTCTGGGGAAATTCGGGCTCGCTGCGGACAATCTGCTCGGCGCCGAGATCGTGCTCGCGGACGGCGAGGTCGTGCTCGCCAACGCTTCGCGGCTGCCGGATCTGTGGTGGGCGCTGAGGGGCGGCGGCGGGAACTTCGGCGTGGTGACGGCCCTCGGAGTGCGGTTGCACGCGGCGCCGCGGATCACGACCGGCCGGATCTGGTATCCCGCTCGGGACGCGGCCCGGGTTTTCGCCGCGGTAGCGGAAATCCAAGCCGCCGCGCCGGACGAACTCACCGTGCAGACCGGCGTCCTCGCCGGAGCCGACGGGTCGCTGTGCGTGCTGGTCTGGCCAACCTGGTGCGGTCCCGCCGATCCCGAGGGCTTTATCGACCGGCTCGGAACGCCGCTCGCGTCGCAGCTCGAACCGGTCCCGTCTTATGCGGCGGAGATTTCCCGGCGGGACGCGATGTTTCCGGACGGCCGAGCGGTCACCATCCGCACGCGCTCGCTCCCGGCGTTCACCCCGGAGGCCGTTTCAGTGCTGATGACGCGGACCGAAGACCGGACCTCGCCGCTGTCGGGACTGTCGATCCACCACTTCCACGGCGCGGCCGCGCGGGTTTCTGGCGCGGATACGCCGTTTCCGCTGCGGGAGGACCATCTGCTGGTCGAGGTGCTCGGGATGGGCGAGGGAAACGACGACCGGGCCTGGGCCGACGCGACGTCGGCGGCGCTGGCCCCGCACGCGCTGCCGGAGACGTACGCGAACCTGCTGGGGCCGGACGTGCCCGCGGCGAACGTCTTCGGCCGCAACACCGGGCGGCTCCGGGACGTCAAACACCGCTACGACCCGGACGGGGTTTTCCGCGCCATCCCGCTGGCGTGACCCGGACGGCTCCCGGTTTTTCCCGCGGGGGCGGAAAAATTCCCCGCTGTGACCGGACTCGCGCCGGGCCGGTCGCGTCCGGACACGACCGGGTGCGGCTGTTAGGTTCGTGGACGTGACAACAAAAGCGATGCGGGCGGTGGTCCACGAAGGCGCGGCGGGGGTCGGCGGAGTGCGGATCGCGGAGGTTCCCGTGCCGCGCCCGGGGCCGGGGGAGGTGCTGGTCAGGCTGGAGGCGGCCGGGCTGAACCACCGGGATCTGTTCATCGTGGACAGTCGCGGTCCGGCCGACCCGTCGGTCGTGCTGGGCTCGGACGGGGCCGGGGTGGTCGTGGAGACGGGCGCGGACGCCGCTGTCGAGGTCGGTGCCGAGGTGGTCGTCAACCCGTCTCTCGACTGGGCCGAGCCGGACGCGGTGCCGGAAATCCCCGCCATCCTGGGGGTGCCGACGAACGGCACGCTAGCCGAGTACGTGGTGGTCCCGGCGGGCAACGTGCTGCCGAAACCTGAGCACCTGAGCTGGACGGAAGCCGCCGCGCTCCCGTTGGCCGCGCTCACCGCGTACCGCGCGCTGTTCACTCGCGGCGGCCTGACCGCCGGGGAGCACGTGCTGCTGCCGGGGATCGGCAGCGGTGTCGCGACGTTCGCCCTCGCGATGGCGAAGGCCGTCGGCGCGAGGGTCAGCGTCACCTCGCGCAGTCCTGAAAAGCTCGCCAGGGCAACGGAACTGGGTGCCGACCGCGCGATCGGCAGCCGCGGCGACTGGGCCGCCGAACTCGGCGAACCGGTGGACCTGGTCGTGGACAGCATCGGCTCGGCGACGTTCGACGCCTGCCTTTCCGTACTGCGCTCCGGCGGCCGGATGGTGACGCTCGGCGCGACCACCGGCCCGGACGTCGAGCTGTCGCTGCGCGACCTTTTCTTCCGGCAGATCAGCCTGCTGGGGACGTCGATGGGCAGCGCGCGGGAGTTCGCGGCGATGGTCGCCCTGGTCGCCGAACACCGGCTGCGGCCGGTGGTGCACCACGTCTACGACCTCGCGGACGGGCCGCGCGCGCTGGCCGAACTCGCGTCGGGGGACCAGTTCGGCAAGCTCGTCGTCACGATCGGCTGACGGCCGGTGATTTTTTGTCGGTGCCTTGTGGTGGACTACGGGCACGAACCGAGGGAGGGGAACACCTGATGAGCAAGCGCTGGAATCCGGGGACGGTCGCGGCCCCGGTAGGCCGCTACAGCCATCTCGCGCAGATTCCCGCCGGCCACGAGCTGGTCGTGGTCGCCGGGCAGATCGGCGCGCGGCCGGACGGCACGCTCGCCGGGCCGGACGCGGAAGCGCAGGCGCGCGAGGCGCTGGCGAACATCGAACGCGTGCTCGCCGCGGCGGGAGCCGGGCCCGAGCATCTGGTGAAGATTTTCACCATGGTCGCCGGCACCGAGCACCTGCCTGGTCTCCGCGCGGCGACTGGTGAGGTGTTCAGCCGGTGGTTCCCGGAGAGCGACTGGCCGCCGCAGTCGCTGATCGTCGTGGCCGCGCTCGCCAAACCGGAGCTGGCCGTGGAAATCGAAGCGATGGCGGCGGTGCCGCGATGACCGTCACGCTCGGACCGCTGCGGATCGACCCGGTGATCGAACTGGAGCATTGGCCCTTCGCCCCGGTGGAGCTGTTCCCGGCGGTCACCCCGGATCAGCTGGGGGACCACCGCGGCGACCTCGACCTGTCGATCACCACGTACCTGGTGCGCACGCCGGACCAGACCGTGCTGCTCGACGCCGGGAACGGCAACGCCAAGGAACGCCCGGTTCTGCTGGCGCACCACCAGTTCGACACGCCGTACCTGGACCGCCTGGCCGCGACGGGCGTCGTGCCGGAGGACGTCGACGTCGTCGTGGCGACCCACCTGCACCCCGACCATTGCGGCGGCTTCACCCGGCTGGTCGACGGTTCGTGGGAGCCGACCTTCCCGCGCGCCCGGTACCTCATCCCGGCCGAGGAATACGCCTGGCTCCAGGAAGTGCACGCGGCGGCCCCTGAGGACGGTGTCGCGGGCGACCTGGCCCGGACGTTCGCGGACAGCGTGCTGCCCGTGGCCGAGGCAGGGCTGGTCGAACTGATCGACCTCCCGTATGAGGTCGCGGACGGCATCACCCTCCGAGCCCTGCCCGGCCACACCAGCGGCCACCTGATCGCCGAACTCTCCGGCGGCGGTCAGCACGCCTTGGTGAGCGGAGACGTACTGCACCATCCGTTCCAGTTCTCGGACCTGACGCTGGCCCAAGGCGGCGACGCGGATCCGGCCGCCGCCGCGGAGTCCCGGCGGACGTTGTGCGAGCTGGCCGTCGAACGGGACGCGCTTCTGCTGCCCGCGCATTTCCCGGCCGGGCGGATCGACCGCGACGGCGACGGCTTCCGCTACCGCCCCACGACGTCAGGAGCCGCCTGATTTTTTCGATGACGGAGCCGTGTCGATCCGGCGGCACCCCGTTCGACGACTGGGTATGACTGACTACGAACCGACCTCGACCCGCAACCTCGACCGCTACGGGAACGCTCCGCTTCCGTGGAGCCGTGCCCGCGACGTCCTCGCCGCCGACACCCCGGCCGCCGACTTGACGTTCTTCGTCGCGACCGTCCGCCCGGACGGCCGTCCGCACTCGGCGGGCGTGGGCGCGGTCTGGGTGGACGACGCGCTGTATTTCGTCGGCGGACCGGCCACGCGCCGTTCCCGGAACCTCGCGGCGAACCCGGCGTGCAGCATCTCGGTCCGGCTGCGCGGCCTCGACCTGGTGCTGGAAGGCGACGCCCGCCGAGTCGCCGACACCGACACCGTGGCGCGCCTAGCCGAGGTCTACCGCTCAGGCGGCTGGCCAGCGACCGCGGAGGGTGATGCGCTGACGGCCCCGTACAGCGCTCCGAGCGCGGGCCCGGCACCGTGGCACCTGTACCGGCTCACCCTGCGCCGCGCGGTGGGAGTCGCGTCGGAGGAACCGTATGGGGCGACGTGTTGGGAATTCGCCGGGGAGTGAGGGGGGGTCCGGTTTTCCGGCGGGTGGTGGCGAAGTCGCTTGCTGAGCGAGCTGATGCGGGGTGCGGGCGAGCGAGAAGTGGTGGGCTCGGCTGCTGCTCGTCGTTTGCCGGGAGTGTGCGGTGGTCTGGATTGCTTGTCGGGCTGCTCGGGCGCGCTGATGCGGTGCGCCGGAGGATCAGCGATGGCGGCGCTGTGGCTGCGCGTCGGGAGTTCGCTGGCGGCCTAGCCCGGCCCTCTGGTTCTAGCGCAGAGGACTTCCTTCCGCCCTTCGCAGGAAGTTCGCCAGGCTCCGAACCAGCAGTGGCCGCGGCGACCAGAGGCGGCTGAGCAATGCGCCCTTCCACCCGCGGAACAGTGATCATCTGACCCGCCGCAGCGGAGGCACGAAATCCGCCGCCCGCAACGCGACTGGCAAAAGCGTCCGAAGCTGACCACGCCACATCGTGATCTTCCGGTCCGGCGAATGAGCCATCCGGCGGTCCCCGCCAGAGCGTCAAGCCCGCCCGTCCGGCCCTTCCCACTCCAGCAGCAACTCCCGCAAATCGTCGTTCATCCGAACCTGTTCCGCCCGCGGCAAAACCCCCAGCAGCCGAGCCTCGGTCTGCGTCTTCATCCCGAACACCTCCTGTGCCCGCGCGAGTCCCTCGTCGGTCAGGCTGACCAGGATCTGCCGCCGGTCGTCCGGGTCGATGTCGCGTCGCACCCAGCCTTTGCGTTCCAGTCCGGCGACGCGTTTGGTGACCCCGCCGGACGTCAGGCGCATGCTGTCCAGCAGTTGCCCCGCCGAGAGGCGGTGCGGGGGACCGGCTCGTTTGAGCGCGCCCAGCAGTTCTACTTCCCACAGGCCGACCCCGAAAGCGTCGAACTCGCGGCGCAGTTCCGTTTCCAGCAGGCGGGCGGCGCGCAGCAGGCGGAAGCTCAGCGCCTTGCTCACCCGGTCTTCCGCGCGCACCCCGGTGATCTGCGCCATGACTCCGTCGACGTGGTCCCGCTCCGCTGGCATGGGCGAGTATTCTAACACCAGTAATTATCTTACCGGTCTCGAATCAGGACGGTCCGTGCATTCTTCTCCTTCGCCCGAGCCCGATCCGCAGCGCTGGCGCGCCTTGTGGGTGTGCCTCATCGCGGGGTTCATGACGCTGCTCGACGTCAGCATCGTCAACGTCGCGCTGCCCTCGATGGAGCACGGCATCGGCGCGACGCCCGCGGACGTCTCCTGGGTCGTGTCCGGGTACGCGCTCACGTTCGGGCTCGCGCTGGTGCCGTCGGGACGGCTCGGCGACGACTACGGGCGCCGCCGGATGTTCCTGCTCGGGCTGGCGTTGTTCGTGGCGGCCAGCGTGCTGTGCGGCGCGGCGCCGAACGCGACCTGGCTCGTCGTCGCCCGGCTGGGGCAGGGGGTCGCGGGCGGGCTGCTGAACCCGCAGATCATCGGCCTGATGCAGCAGTTGTTCTCCGGCCGCGAGCGGGGCAAGGCGTTCGGCGCGTTCGGGGCGACGGTCGGGCTGTCCACGGCGGTCGGGCCGGTGCTGGGCGGGCTGCTGATCCAGGGCATCGGCGTCGACCAGGGCTGGCGGTGGGTGTTCTACGTCAACCTGCCGATCGGGATCATCGCGATCCTGTTCGGGCTGCGGCTGCTGCCGAAGGACGCGCGCAGCGGCCGGAAGCGGACGCCGGACCTGGTCGGCAGCCTGCTGCTGGGCGTGGCGGTCGTGCTGGTGATGCTGCCGCTGATCGAGGAAGAGGAACAGGCGGCCTCGCCGCGCTGGTGGCTGATGGGCGTCGCGGCCGGGTTGCTCGTGCTGTTCGTGCTGTGGGAGCGCTGGCTCGGCAGCCGCGGGAAGCATCCGCTGGTGAACCTGAAGCTGCTGACCGTGCGCAGCTACTCGATGGGTTCCGCGCTCGGCATGGTGTACTTCGCCGGATTCACCGGGATTTTCCTGGTCCTGACGCTGTTTTTCCAGCAGGGCCTCGGCTACACGGCGCTGCAGGCCGGCACGGCGATGCTCGCGTTCGCGATCGGCTCGGCGATTTCGCCCGCCATCGGCGGTCGGCTCGTGCACCGGTTCGGCAGGCCGATGGTCGTCCTCGGGACGCTGCTCGTGGCGCTCGGGCTCGCCGCGACCGCGTGGCTCGTCCGCGACTACTCCGGCGCGAACACCGCGTTCGTGCTGGCCGGGCCGTTGTTCGTCGGCGGGTTCGGCAGCGGGCTGGTGATCTCGCCGAACTCGACGCTCGCATTGGAAGAGGTCCCGCCCGCGGAAGGCGGCACCGCGGCCGGCGTGCTGCAGACCGGCCAGCGGATCGGCTCCGCGGTCGGCACGGCGCTCGGCGGGTCGCTGTTCTTCGGCGAACTCGGGCGTTCGCACGGGGATTACCACTCCGCGACCGCGCTCGGGCTGATCGGCTCGACCGCGCTGGTCGTGCTCGCGTTGCTGTTCGGGGTCGTCGACGTGCTGCTTTCCCGGACCCGGAAACGCAGCGAGCGCAGCACGCCGCCCGCGGCGATTTCCGGTTCGGTGGCCGGCCTCGCGTCCGAGGAAACCGCTTCGGTGTCCTTGACCTCCCTGGAAACCCATGAAGTCCGCCGCACCACCACCGGCGCGGACGGCACTTTCGCCTTGGACGCCCCGTCCGGCGCCTATCTGCTGCTGGTCCGGGCGAACGGCCGCGAGCCGGTGGCCCGGCACGTGCGGGTGAGCGCCGAGCCGGTGCGCGAGGACGTCGAACTGGCGCGGCCGGTCCGGCTCACCGGCACCGTGCACGCGGTCCGCGGTCCGTTCCCGGGCGCGCAGGTCGCGGTGCTGGACGCCGAGGGCCAGGTCCGGCGGGTGACCGTCACCGACGAGGCGGGCCACTACGCCGTCGACGACCTGTTCCCTGGCGAGTACACCGTCGTCGTGACGGGATATCAGCCGGTCGCGGAGCCGGTGCAGCTGACGGCCGAGGGCCCGGCGCGGTTCGATCCGTTGCTGCGGCTGGTTTCCGCGGACAAGGCTTAGTCCGAAACGAGCGCCAGCACCGCCAAGGCCTGGTCCCGCATGGCGACGTCCAGGAAGGTCCCATCGGCGAGCGCGATCGCGCCCACCCCGGCCTGAGTGGCACCGTCCATTCGGGACAGCACTTCCCGGGCCCGCGCGACTTCCTCCGCGGTCGGCAGGAACGCCGCGCGGATCGTCGGCAGCTGCATCGGGTGGATCGCCGTCCGCCCGCGGAAGCCGAGTGCTCGCCCGGCCCGGCAGCTTTCCGCTAGCCCGTCCAGGTCGCGGACGTTCGCGTACACCGACATCACCGGCGGCGGCAGGCGGGCGGCGCGGGCAGCGTTCACGATCCGGCTGCGTGCCCAGGAGAGTCCGGCCTCATCGGCGAGCCGCAGGTCGGACCGTAGATCCGCCTCGCCGAGCCCGAGTGACGCGAGCTGCGGGGAAGCGAGCGCGATCTCCAGCGCCCGCTCCACCCCGAGCGCCGATTCGATCAGCGGGTGCAAATCCCGTCCGGGCAAGGCATCGGCGTGCGAGCGGACGTCCACCGGACTCTCGACCTTCGGCAGTCGCGCGCCCACCCAGGTCGGCAGCGCGGCGACCGCGGCTACGTCCGCCGCGTGCCACGGCGTGTCCGGGTGGTTGATCCGTACTTGCACCGGCCGCGATTCGGGCACGTCGGCCAAGAGCCGGACTGCGTTATCCCGTGCGGCATCTTTCTGCGCGGGGGCGACGGCGTCTTCCAGATCGACGAGCACGACATCGGCGTCCGACGCGAGTGCTTTGGCCACTCGGTCAGGCCGGTCTGCCGGGACGTACAGCAGCGTGAGCGCGGGCGTCATACCGCTCCCTCCGCGCGGAGTTCGGCGATTCGCGCGGCGGAGAAGCCCAGCGAGCCGAGCACCTCGTCGGTGTCCGCGCCGTGCGGCCGTCCGGTGAAGCCGATGACGCCGTCGTTGTCCGACAGCCGGAACAGCGGACCTTGCATCAACGTCGTGCCCAGTTCGGGGTCCTCGATCTCGTGGATCGTGCCCAGCGCGCGGAACTGCGGATCCGCGACGATGTCGGACGCGTCGTAGATCGGCGCGACGGCGGCCTGCGCTTGCTCGAACGCGGCCACGACCTCGTCGCGCGTGTGCCGCGCGATCCAGCCGCCGACCGCCTCGTCCAATTCGTCCGCGTGCGCTGCCCGGTCCGCGCCGGTGGCGAACCACGGTTCGTCGGCCAGTTCCGGGCGTCCGACCAGCCGCACCACGCGTTCCGCGATCGACTGCGCGGACGTCGAGACCGCCACCCACTGCCCGTCGCTGGTGCGGTAGGTGTTGCGCGGCGCGTTGTTCACCGACCGGTTGCCGGTGCGCGGCTGGACCGTGCCGAGCTGGTCCCAGCGCGTGATCTGCGGTCCGAGCATGGCGAGGATCGGTTCGATGATCGCGACGTCCACGACTTGGCCGCGGCCGGTGGCCGTGCGCCCGGCGAGCGCGACCATGATCGCGTACGCAGTGGCCAGCGACGCCACCCCGTCGGCGAGCCCGAACGGCGGCAGCGTCGGCGGCCCGTCCGGTTCGCCGGTGGCCGCGGCGAATCCGCTCATCGCCTCGGCGAGCGTGCCGAAGCCGGGGCGCGAGCGATACGGCCCGAGCTGGCCGAACCCGGTCACCCGGGCGAGCACGAGCCCTGGATTCCGGGCGGACAGGTCCTCGTAGGCCAGCCCCCAGCGTTCGAGCGTGCCCGGCCGGAAGTTCTCGATCACCACGTCCGCGGTCTCAGCGAGGGCCAGGAACACCTCGCGTCCGCCGTCGCTGCTCAGATTCGCCGTGACCGTGCGCTTGTTGCGGCCCAACGTCTTCCACCACAGATTGACGTCGCCCTTGGCCACGCCGTGCGTCCGCGACGGGTCCGGCCGCGACGGGTGTTCGACCTTGATCACCTCGGCGCCCATGTCCCCGAGGTGCATCGCGGCCATCGGCCCGGCGAACAACGTCGACGCGTCCACGACCCGCAGCCCGGCCAGCGCTCCGGCGGACGCTTCCCTCGACACCGTCATTGCGTCACGTCCCAGGCGCACCGGAACCCGACGGTCGCGCCGCGCGCCAGGCCCAGCCCGGGCAGCAGCAGCTTCACGCTGTAGTCCGGGGCGTGGCGGCCGCCTTCGACGTACCACTCGGAACCCTCGGCGCGGTAATCACTGCCGCCCTTGATCATCACGAACCGGGTCCTCCCGTCGGAGTGTTCGCTTTCGGTCCAGTTCCACACCGCCGGCGTGCCGCGCCGCAGACCGCCGGTCTCCCCGGCGAGCTGCCATTCGTCCTCGGTCGGCAATCGGCCGCCGCGCCACACGCAGTACGCGCGGGCGTCGTCGAGGTCCACAAAGGTCACTGGCTCGTCCGCGGCGACAGGGTGGCCGTCGACCCAGTGCGCGAGGAACCGGTGCGGCTCGACCGGTTGATATCCAGTGGCGGCAAGGAATTCTGCGAACTCGCCGTTGGTCACCTCGGTAGCCGCGACAGCGACCGGTGACGCCAGAGAACCGTCCCGCTGCAACGTCCGCGCGTCGTGCAGCCGCGGCGGCAACGGCTTCCACTCGTCCACGTACGGCGCGCCTTGGTACATCCCGGTCTCGCGCCCGCGGTACCGGACCGTCAGCACATACGGCCCGGCAGGCACCTCAACCACGTCCGTGAGGGGAACCCTGAGGGTTCCGCTCACGGACTTCGGGCCGGGTCGCAGACGGGTGGCGAGGCGGTGCGGGAAGCGAGCGTCGGGGTCATGCGGCAGGGTGGCGACCTGCGAGAGCCACGACGGCTCCGCAGCGCCGTCCGCGACCCGCAGCAACGCTGAAATCCCGCGCGCGGGCACGCGTCCGTCGGCGAACAGATCGATCACCGGCCCGTCCACGACCGGCCCGAGGTAGTCCGAGTCGCCGCGGTTGACGACCGTCCACAGTGTCCAGTCGCCGAGTTCCCAGCGCGAGGCGTAAACCCCGGCGGCTTCGGCTTCCGGCGCCAACGGAGCCAATGGCGTCCACTCGCCCTCTCGCAGCAGGTCGCCGGCCGCGCGCTGCACAGTCACCATCCGCCGCACCGTCGCCGCGTCCCGCTGCGACCAGCCGACCCACACGCCGAACACGACTTCCCACACCATCACGCCGACGCCGTTCAGCCACGCCGACTGCAGTTCCTCGGTGTGGTCGCGATGCCACCGCCGCACGTGGTGCTGCATGTGCCGCCGCTCGTACCAGTGCGAGCGCAGCACGCCCGGCACCGGCGAATCGGCGAAAAACTGCGCCCACGACGCCGAATGGTCCTCGATCCGCTCGACCGGCAGCTTCGACTCGCCCTCCAGCACGACCCCGGGCCGTGCGCGTTCGAGTTGCTCGACCAGCGCCGGGTCGGCCTTCTTCAAGGTGTCCAGAAAAACGCCGTCCGCCCCGAAATCGGCCAGCACTGCGGACAGCTCCGCAGCGTCGTCCTCGCCGCGGCGCGTGCCGACGTCCCACGGGTTGTAATCCACGAACACCCGCATGCCCGCCGAATGGAACACCTCGACCAGTTCGCCGAGACCGGGCACGTCACGGTAGAAATCCCACTGATTGCGGTCGTCGAGGCCGATCACCGGGTACGCGTGCCACAGCACGACCGCGTCGAGGCCGCCGAACCGCTGGTGCGCGTCGGCGAGGAACCGCTCCGGCGTGAACCGGTGTTCCTCGAAGGAGTACAGCAATTCGTCCCACAGCCAGACCTGCGCGACGGTGTGGCAACCGGCGGCCCACGCGGCCTCCGGCCGGTCGTAGGCGCGGCCGTCATAGCGGTGGCGCTGGTGCGCGTCGGCACGCCATTGCTCCAGCCGTGCCCGCCATTCCGCGCGGTCGGCGGGATTCGCCGGGCCGACGAAGATCTTGGCCTCGTCCAGCGCGACGAGCTGCTCGGGCGTGAGCGGCGCGCCGAGCGGGACCTCGGTCGGCTGGTCGATCGGGCGCGGGACGAGCGGGTCGAACACGTACGTCATCGGGTGTTTCCTCCGGTCGCGAACTTGGCGACCTCCGCAGCGGTCGGTACAGCGGACTGCGCGCCGGGCCTGGTCACGGCGAGAGCGGCGGCGGCCCCGGCGCGTTCGGCGGCCTCGCGGAGCGGACGGCCCTCGGCCAACCCCGCCGCGAGCACGCCGCAGAACGTGTCTCCGGCACCAGTAGTGTCCACAGGGGACACTTGGAAACCCGGCAGGTGCACGATTTCCTGCTCAGCGACAACGCAACCGGCCGCACCGAGCGTGATCACCACGGCGGGTGCGCGTTGCTGCAGGACCCGAGCCAGTTCCTCCGGCGTACCGGAGGTTCCGGCCAGATCCGCCGCCTCGTGCTCGTTGACCACCAGTACGTCGACATCAAGCTCCGGAAGCGACCGGGACGGCGCGGCGTTGAGCACCATCCGGGCCCCAGAGCGCCGGGCCGCCGCGGCAGCCGTCACGGCTTCAAGCGGAATCTCCAGCTGGGCGAGGACGATGTCCGCCGCGGCGATCCGTTCGAGCTGCTCGTCGGCAAGCGAGAGCCGCGAGTTGGCTCCAGGAGCGACCACAATGGAGTTCTCACCGTCCGGCGAAACCATGATGAACGCGGTCCCGGTCGCACTGTCCACTCGCGACACCAGGTCCGTGCGAACTCCGGCCTTCCTCAACGACGCCAGCAAAAAGTCCGCACCGTCATCCGCGCCGAACGCCCCGAGAAACGTCGTCTCCGCCCCACCTGCGAGAGCCGCGGCGACCGCCTGGTTGGCCCCCTTGCCACCCGGACTCCGCCGCACATCGCCACCCAGAACGGTCTCGCCCCCATGCGGCTGCCGCGGAACCTCGACTACCAGATCGACGTTCGCCGAACCGACGACGGCCACCCGCCCGGTCATCGCGTCACCTCGGCTGTCCGCGCGGCGAGGTCGGTGATCCGCTGTTCGCCGCCCGGCAGCGAGGTCGCGATCCGGTTGTCGAGCGGCTTCGTCCACTGCTCGCCGATCCCGTCCACGCCGACCAGCGCACCGACCACTCCGCCGACCGTCGCCGCCGCGGAGTCCGTGTCCCAGCCAGCCGTGACGGCGAGCGAGATGCTCTGCCCGAAGTCGCCGTCGCCGCGGGCCAGCGCGTACGCGATCACCGCGGCGTTGTTCAGCACGTGCACCCAATGCAGGTCGCCGTACCGCGCGTGAAGCCGGTCCAGCCCATCGTCGTACGCAGCAGCTTCTCGTCCGAACCGCACCGCCTCGGCGAGCCGACTCGAAGGCGGCAGAACGGTTTCCGCCGCATCGAGGACACTGTGGACGGAGTCGCCCACCATCGCCGCAGACGCGAGCGCGGCCGCCCACATCGCGCCGTAAACGCCGTTGCGGGTGTGGCTGAGCCGCGCGTCGACCCACGCGAGCCGCGCGGCGCCGAGCACGTCACCGGGGGAGACCCAGCCGAAGACGTCGGTCCGGATCAACGCGCCGATCCACTCGCGGAACGGGTTGAGGTGCGTCGCGGTCTCCGGCACCGGCCGCGCGTCCAGCAGGTTCCGGTACGCGGCGCGTTCGGCGGTGAACACGCGCCCGGCCGGAAGCTGCTCCAGCCAGAGCTGCGCGACGTCGTCGGTGGTGAATTCCCGGCCGTGCCGTTCCAGCAGCGTGAGAGCGAGGATCGGGTAGTTGAGGTCGTCGTCCTCGGGCATCCCGGAGATGTTTTCCTCCAAGGAGGTCGGGGCCGACCGCCGGTTCCACGGCCACCGCGCGGCGACGTCGTCCGGCAGCCCCACCGCGGTGAACCACCGGTCGAGCGGCCAGCGTCCGGTCGCGCGCAGGATCTCCTCGATGCCCTCGCGCGGGATCTTCTCGACCGGCTTGCCGAGCAGGCACCCCGCCGCCCGGCCGGTCCACGCGCCGAGCGTGCGGTCCGCGACCGGCCGGGGGAGGACCGGCGCGGCCGGAAGCAGCGCGACGATCTCGTCCCAGCCGTCCGGCTCGTGCGGCGCGGCAGGACAGGGGAGCGCGGCCAGTTCGTCCAGCAGCGTCCGGGCCAGCGCCCGCAACGCTGGGGGCGCCGGCCGCGGTCCTGCCCCGCTCACCGCGGGTACTGGATCCCCGCCAGCGGCGATCCAGCGCTCCCGCACCGAGGCCACGTCCTTGCCCTCCACAGTGGACTGGACGAACTCGTGTGCGAGCAGGTCTTCGGGCTGGACCCAGGTGAGCCTCATGCCGCGTCCAGCGCGTCGAGCGCCGCCAGCCGTGCCTGGACGCGTGCGCGGTCGGCCTTGACGATGTCTGTCGCGGCGGAGGCGAGCAAATGCCCGGTCTCGCGCAGATCCATCTTGCTGGCCTCGCCGATCGGATCGATCCACTCGTCCGGCACCGAAGCCGCCCCGCCGAGCCCGGCGCAGAGCGCACCCGCCATCGACGCGATCGAATCCGCGTCGCGGCCGTAGTTCACCGAAGCCAGCACCGCGCCGCGGTAATCGCCCCGATGGCCGAGCACAAACCCCAGCGCGGCAGGCAATTCCTCGATCGACTTGGTCCGCGAGGGCCGCCGGGCGTCCATCGACATCTTCCGGTACTCCGGCCCGACCGAATCGAACGGCGCGACGACCTCCCGGATCTTCCGCGCGAGCGCACGCTCCTCGTCGTCGGTCTTCGGCGCTTCGTTCCACCCCTGGAAGGCGTCGGCCACCGCCCGCAACGCCGCCAAAGTCCCGTCGTGCGACACCGAGAGCGCGGCCTGCACGATGTCGTCCAGCCCCGCGCCCGGCGCGACCGAAGCGGCGACCATCGCGGCCAGCACCCCGGCGGCCTCCCGGCCGTAGCTCGACTGGTGCGGTGCGGTCAGGTCGATCGCCTCCGCGTACGCCGCCTGCGGATCGCCGGGGTTCACCACGCCGACCGGCGCGATGTACATCGCCGCACCGCAGTTCACGATGTTGCCGACGCCCGCCTCACGCGGATCCACGTGGCCGTAGTGCAGCTTCGCGACAATCCACTTCTCGGCGAGGAACACCCGCTGCAGCAGCAGCGCCGTCGACTCCAGCTCCGGCACCCAGCGCGGTTCGCCGATCATCAGCGGCACCAGGTCCTCGGCCATCGCGTACGCGTCGAGGTGCGCGCGGCGCTTGGCGTACACCTCCACGATCGCCCGGGTCATCAAGGTGTCGTCGGTGATGTGCCCGTCGCCCTTGTGGTACGGCGCGATCGGGCGCGCGTCCCGCCAGTTCGGGTACCACGGCGGAACGATTCCGGTCACCCGGCCGCCGTGGCGTTCCTCGATCTGCTCGGGCGTCCACCCTTCGGTCGCGCCGCCGAGCGCGTCCCCCACTGCCGCGCCGGTGATCACTGCCACCGCGCGGTCCTCCAGCCAGGTCACCGGCTTGCGTCCCTTCGTTCCCCGGCGCGGGCTCCACGCCCGCGCCTGTCGTGCGCGCCGGGACCGGACCCGTGTCGCGGTCCCGGCGCGGCGGTCACTTGCCGACGCTCTTCCAGCCGTCTTTCAGCTGTTGCGCCAGCGTGTTCGCGTCGATCTGGTTCGCCAGGAAGCGCTGGTAGGCAGGCGTCGCGACAGTGTCCTTCCACTGCGCGTACTTGCCGGCGAACAGATACGGCGCCGAGGTCAGGTACTTGCCCGAGGCCAGGATGGTGCTCCAGCCCTTCTTGGCGCTGAGCTTCTTGTCCAGCGCCTCGCGCGCGGAATTGCTCGCCGGGATCAGCGTGTCGGCCTCGTTCAGCGCGGCGAGGTTCTCCGTGTTCGTGAAGAAGTCCAGGAACTTCGCGGCCTGCTCGACGTGCTTGGAGTCCTTGTTGACCGAAAGCGTCTGCGGATTCGCCGCCTGCGCCGGTCCGGCCGGGCCGGCGATCGGCGGCAGCGCGACCCAGTCGAGGTCCTTCGGGGCGTCCTTCTCGATGTTCGCCGCCTGGTACGAGCCCTGGACCGTCATCGCGACCTGACCCGCGTAGAACGGGGCCAGCGCCTTGCCGCCGGACTGGGTCAGCGTCACCGGCAGGATCGAGTGGTCAGTCGCGTTCATGTCGTGCACCAGCTGCGGCAGCGCCATTTCGCCCTGGCCGACGCTGATCTGCGCCTGGTCGCCGGTGCCCTCGAAGTACTTGCCGCCGAACGCCGGGGCCATCGCCACGAACGTCGCGGTCGGGCTCGACAATCCCCAGCCGAGGCCGTACTTGCCGTCCTTCGTGGCGGTCTTGGCCAGCCGGCGCAGCTGGTCCCAGGTCATCGTCTCGCCGGTCGGGACCTGCGCGCCGGACTGCTCCAGCAGCTTCTTGTTCGCGAAGACCACATAGGACTGCAGCTCGGTCGGATAGGCGACGACCTTGCCGCCCACGGTCACCGAGTCGAGCACGCCCTTCGGGATGTCCGCGCGCTTCTGCCCGGTCAGGTAAGGGGAGAGGTCGGCCAGATAGCCGTCGGCCGCGAACGGGCCGATCCCGGCCGCCTCGTAGTGCACGATGTCCGGCGCGGTGCCCGCGTTGAACTGGGTGATCAGCTTGTCGTAGGCGCTGTCCCAGCCTGCCTGCACGACCTTGACCTGGGTGTCGGGATGTGCCTGGTTCCACGCCCCGACGATCTTGTTCGTGGCGGCGATCGCGGCGGGCTGGTCGGAAAGGGACTGGAAGGTGAGGGTGACCGGTCCGCCGTCCCCGCTGTCCGCGCCGCCGCCGCACGCGGCGGCGAGCAGGCTGGTGAGGGCGAGGCTGGCGGCGACCGCCGCGCGTCGTGTCTTCATCGACCGACCTTTCGAAAGGGTTTCTGATGGGGTGGGGCTCATCCCTTCACCGCCCCGGCCATGAGGCCGCCGGTGAGTTTCTTCCGCAGCAGGCTGAAGAAGGCGATGCTCGGGATCGCCGCGAGCACGGCGCCCGCGGCCAGCGGGCCGAGGGCGACCTTGCCCTCGCCGCCGATGAACATGGTGAGCGTGATCGGCAGCGTGTAGTTCTCCGGCGTCTGCAGCAGCACCAGCGCGAAGAAGAACTCGTTCCACGACGACACGAAGCTGAACATCGCCGTCGCGACCACGCCCGGGGCCAGCAGCGGGAACACGATGGTGCGCAGCACGGTGAACCGGTTCGCGCCGTCCATCGCCCCGGCTTCCTCGAGTTCCACCGGGATCGCCGCGACGTAGCCCTGCAGCATCCACAGCGCGAACGGGAGGATGTAGGTGGTGTGCACGAGCGTCAGCCCGACCAGGCTGTCGGCGAGGCCGAGCGTCCGCAGCACGAGGAACAGCGGCAGGATCACCAGCACCACCGGGAACACCTGGCTGACCAGGATCCAGGTGACGCCCGCGATCCGCAGCTTGCCCTTCAGCCGGGCCAGCACGTAGGCCGCGGGCACCGAGATCAGGATCGCGAGCACGGTGCTGGCCAGCGCGACCAGCAGGCTGTTGAACGCCGAATGCAGCAGGCCCTGGCGGGAGAGCGCTTCGCCGTAGTTGTCCCAATGCCATTCGCTCGGGATCAGGTTGACCGACAGCGAGTTCAATTCCGCCGAGGACTTCACCGAAGCGGAAATCAGCCACAGCAGCGGGAAACCGAGGAACAGCAGGTACAGCACGAGAGCCAGGTATTGCGCGGGGCGCACGGACCAGCGCATCGCTCACCGCCCCCTTTCCGGGCGGTCGCCGCGGAACTGCGACCGCAGGTAGATCGCGAGCAGCGCGACGACCACGATGACCAGGACCAGCCCCATCGCGGCGGCGTAGCCGATTTCGCGGTTCTTGAACGCTTCGAGGTAGACGAACAGCACGGGGACCATCGTTTTCCCGCCCGGACCGCCCGCGGTCAGGACATAAACCAGCGAAAAGGAATTGAAGTTCCAGATGAAGTTCAGGGAAGTGATGGAGCTGACGATCGGGCGCATGCTCGGCCAGGTCACCGCGGTGAACCGCCGCCACGCCCCGGCTCCGTCCACGGCCGCCGCCTCGTGCAGTTCGGCCGGGATCTGTTGCAGGCCAGCCAGAAGCGTCACGGTGGTCTGCGGCATGCCGACCCAGACGCCGACCACGATCACCGCGGGCAAGGCGGTGTTGAAATCGCCGAGCCAGTTGATTCCGTCCGGCAATCCGATGCTGCCGAGGAACGCGTTGAGCGGGCCGCCGTTGGCCGAGTAGATCATTTGCCACATGATCGCGACGACCACCGGCGGCATCGCCCACGGAATGAGCGCGAGCACCCTCGTCAGGCCTTGCAGTTTCAGCCCGGAGTTGAGCAGCAGCGCCAGCCCCATCGCGGCGGCCAGCTGCAGCACGGTCACTCCGACTGTCCAAATCAGACCGATCCGCAGCGAATCCCAGAACAGCGAGTTTCCGCCGAGGCGGACGAAGTTGTCGATCCCGGCGAAGCCGAAGTCCGGATGCCGCACCAGCCGGGTGTCGGTGAACGCCAGCACGATCCCGATCACCAGCGGGGCCACCGACAGCACCAGGATCGGGATCAGCGACGGCATCACCAGCGCGATCGCCTCGCGTCGCCGGGTGCGGGCCTGCGTGGTCTTCTTCGGCCGCGGCGGGGGAGCGGGGGCGACCCGCGGCTGTGTCGCGGCGGTCATTCCGCGTCCTCTCCAGTGTGGTCCACAGTGGACTCCCGAATGAACAGCTCGGTCCCGACCGAGATCTGCCGCGCCGGGGCGTCCGCGTCGTCGGCGAGCCCGAGCATCAACCGGGCGGCGGCGCGCCCGCGTTCGGCCGAGCCGAGGGACACGCTGGTCAGCCGCGGCAGGAAAACCTGGCCGAGTTCGGTGTCGTCCATCCCGGTGACGGCGACGTCGCGCGGGATGCTCAGCCCCCGTTCGCGAGCGGCGCGGATGGCTCCGATGGCGAGCAGGTCGTTGGCCGCCACGATGGCGTCCGGCCGTTGTGGACGGTCGAGCAGCTTCCGGGCGGCTTCGATTCCCGCCGCGACCGTGAAATCAGCGGCGACCTCGACGTCCGTTTCCGCGGCGAAGTCCTTCGCGGACACCGCCTCGTCGAATCCGCGCTGCCGCGAAGAGCCCGGCGTAGTGTCGAGCGGCCCGTTGAGGAAGCCGATCCGGCGGCGGCCCAGCGAAACCACGTGCTGCACCGCCGCGCCGATCCCGGCCGCGGAATCGGTGGAGACCGAGCTGATCCCGCGGTCGCTCATCGCCCGCCCGATCACCACGACCGGCACCGGGGCCCGCCCGATCTGCTCGATCAGCTCGTCGTCGGTGCGCAGCGGGATGACGATCATGCCGTCCACGAACCCGCCGTGCAGGCTGTGCGTCAGCTCGGCGGTCGAGGCCGCGGTGTCCCCCGTGGACATCACCACGACCCGGTACCCGTGCGGCGCGAGGACTTCGTGGATGCCGCGCATGATCTCGACGTAAACCGGGTTGCCGATGTCCGCCACCGCGAACGCGATCTGCGAGGTCTTCTTCAACCGCAACGACCGCCCGATCGCGTCCGCGCTGTACCCGAGTTCCGCGGCGGCGGCGCGCACGCGCTCGACCATCGCCTTGCTCGCGCCGGTCCCGTGCAGCGCGCGCGAGGTCGAAGCCAGCGACACGCCGGCGCGCTCGGCCACCTGGATCAGCGTGGCTCGGGTTGACGTCATCGTCCCTCCCAGTCGGACACAGCGGCAGTGGTGCGAAAAGCGGATCTGGAAACGTTTCCAAGCTACGTTCTCGGCTGTTTGGAAACGTTTCCAAGCGGTGTCCGAATCATGTCACCCGGATGGCGGACGTGTCAACGGACCTGTCGCGAGGCCCGGGGATCTGTGATGCCAGCGTGACGTGCGCTGGTGCGGTGCGGGCTCAGGCGGATCGCTGATCGGCGCGGACGACGTCCTTCGCCGAGGGAGCGTTCTCCGGATCGGTCAGCCATTGCAGCGCGGTCCCGACCAGCAGCGAGTAGTAGTGCGCGCCGACCGCGTGGACGTCCTTCGGATCGGCGTCCGGGCCCAGGCCGCCGAAGGCGTGCGCGAGCCCGACGCGCGCCCGCCGCTGGCCTTCCGCGTTGATCTGCCGGACCTTCTCGTCGTGCTGCAGGTAGCTGACGCTCTCGAAGTTCACGAACCACAGCTCGCGGTTTTCCTGGATCGACTGGATGATGCGCGCCCAGCGCCGCTCCGGCCCGGCGTTCTCGTCCGCCGGATCGGTGAGGACCGCGAACAGCATCTCGCCCCACTCGGTGTTGAGGTCCGACAGCGCCTGCGAGAGCAGCTGTTCCTTGGAGCCGAAGTGGTAGTTGATCGACGCCTGGTTCGCTCCGGAGGCGGCGACGAGGTCGCGCACCGTAGTGCGCGCGTAACCGGCCTTGAGGAGGCATTCCCGGGCGGCGGTGATCAGGTTCTCGCGGTGTCCCACGCGTGCTACCGTATCATGTAAACGTTCGTTTTAAACGAGCGTTCATGAGCATGGGAGGACTTGAGATGACCGCACCCGCGATCCGCACCCGGCGGCTGCGCTGCCGCTTCGAAGGCGAAGGCGGCCCGGTCGACGCACTGCGGGGCGTGGACCTGGACGTCCCGCGCGGCGCTTTCGCCGCGATCATGGGGCCGTCCGGCTCGGGGAAGACGACTTTGCTGCACTGCGCGGCGGGGCTGCGCACCCCGACCGAGGGGACTGTCGAACTGGACGGCACCGATCTGTCCACTTTGGAAGAACCGCAGCTGGCCGAACTGCGGCGGCAGCGGATCGGTTTCGTGTTCCAGCAGTTCAACCTGCTGCCCGCGCTGACCGCGGAGGAGAACATCGAACTGCCGTTGCGCTTGGACGGCCGCCGCCCCGACCCGCAGCGCATCGCCGCGCTGCTGGCCCGGGTCGGCCTAGCCCAGCGCGGCGGGCACCGGCCGGGACAGCTTTCCGGCGGACAGCAGCAGCGAGTGGCCGTCGCCCGGGCGCTGGTGACCGATCCGGAGGTGGTTTTCGCCGACGAACCGACGGGCGCGCTGGACATCCGCAGCGCGCGGGAAGTGCTGGGCCTGCTGCGGAATCTGGCCGACCGGGGCCAGACGATCGTGATGGTGACGCACGATCCGGTGGCCGCGTCCTACGCCGACGCGGTGCTGTTCCTGGCGGACGGGCTGGTGGTCGACCAGCTGGCGCGGCCGACCGCGGCGACGGTGGCGAACCGGATGGCCGTGCTGGTCGAGTCGGCCGAGCGAGCGGCGAACGCGGTGGGGGCGCGGTGACTGGGCGGGATGGCTCTGTGCTGGAAGGGAACCGGAAGAGCGAGAGGGGTTTGACGCGGTGAGGTTTGCTGCCGGTGCGGGTGTTGTGGCGCATGCCGGGGGTGGGTGGCCGACGAGTTCGGTCTGTGCCTGTGAAGGGGGTTCGACGTGGTGAGGTTTGCCGCAGGTGCGGGTGTTGTGGCGCATGCCGAGCCTGAGTGGCCGACGAGTTCACGCCACGCCTCCAGGGTGATTGACGTAGTGGGATTTGCCGCCGCCGAGACCGGCGTCGCGGCGTTCGAAGCGGGCCAGACGGCGAGATCGCCTGTCCTGGCCGGGAAATCCGCGAAGGAACGGACATGCTGAAACTCGCTCTGCGGCTCTTCGGCCACCACCGGGCGGCCGCCGTCGCGACCGGGCTGGTCGCGGTGGTCGGAATGGCCCTGGTGGTCGCGATGACCGCCCTGCTCGGCACCGGTCTCTCCGGTGCCACGGCGCCGGCCGACCGGGGGTTCCTCACCCAGTTCCCGCTCATCCTGGGCGGCTGGGTGGTCGCGATCGTGGTGTTCGCGATGGTGTCGACCATCAGCGTCACGCTCGCCGCCCGGTCGGGCGAGATCGGCGGGTTGCGGTTGATCGGCGCGGCGCCGCGGCAGATCCGGGTGCTCGTTTCGCTGGAAACTCTCGCGATCACCGCCGTGGCCGCGCTGCCGGGCCTCGGGCTCGGCTATCTGCTCGGGCTTCTCCTGCTGACGGGCGTGCGGTCGACCGGGCTCGTCGCGCCGGGCACGTCGTTCACGCCCGGCATCGGGCTGCCGTTGACCGGCGTCGCGGTGGTGCTGCTGGCCGGGGTTCTCGCCGCGTGGATCGGCAGCCGGGGTCCGGCACGGCGGTCTCCGGTGGAGGAAGCGTCGTCCGGACCGCGCCGCGCCAGGTCGGCGCGGCCGAGGCGGATCGCGGCGATCCTGGTGCTGGTGGCGGGTTTCGGTTCGTCCAGCGCGGTGCTCGCCTTGCCCGCGGACAACATCGCGACCACCGGCTTGACCGGTCCGGCGGTGGTGCTGTGCTCGATCGGGTTCGCCGTACTGGCCCCGGAATTGATCGCCGCGGCCAACCGGCTCGGCAGGCGCGGGGCGAAGAACGCGCAGGCGCATCTGGCGGGCGTGAACCTGCGTGCCGCTCCGGAACGCGCGCGGCCGGTCGTCACCTTTCTCACCCTGCTGGTCGGAGTCTCCGCGGGCACGCTGGCCATGCAGGGCATCGAAAACCGGCACAGCGTCCCGGGCAGCACCGCCGACGTGCTGGCGTCGATCAACTACCTGGTGGTCGTCCTGATCTCGCTCTTCATGGCGATCGCGCTGACCAACAACCTGGTGGCGGCGATCGGCGACCGCCGGAGCGAGTTCACGACGCTGTCGCTGATCGGCTCGACCGTCCGGCAGGTCCGCGGCATGCTCCTGCGCGAAACCGCCGCCGCGACGCTGCTGGCGATCGTCGTCGCGGTGGCGGGTTCGGTGCTGTGCGTGCTGCCGTTCTCGATCGTCAAGACCGGCGGCCCGGCGGCGGCGTTCAGCGTGTGGCCGTTCGTGGTGAGCGCTGTGTTCGGGGGAGGGGTGGCGTTGCTGGTGACGGCCGTGGCGGGGGCGCGGGTGATCCGTTCCGCCGCGGTGGCCGCGTAGGTCGCGGCTCTGCGAACCCGGGAAGGTTCCTGCGATACTCGGGGCATGATCTTGATCGTCCTCAAAGCACAGATCCGCCCCGAGAAGCGGGCCGAGTGGCTCGAAGGCATCGAGCGCTACACCGCGCAGGTGCGCGGCGAACCGGGCAACGTTTCGTTCGACTATTACCAGAACGGCGGCGACGAGAACGAATTCGTCCTGGTCGAGGTCTTCGCCGACAGCGCCGCCGGGGACGCGCACGTCGCCACCCGGCACGCGCAGGAGTTCTTCCCGTTCATGTCGACGGTCGTGGCGAAGAAGCCGCAGATCAACTACCAGAACCTCGACGGCGAGGCCTGGTCGGAAATGGCCGAGGTCACGCCTGCGGAGTAAACGGAATGGCCGGTCGCGCGGACGCGGCCGGCCATTCGCTTCACCGCTGGTGCACGATCCGCCCGTCCAGCACCGTGGTGGTCACGCGCACCTCGCCGAACTTCTCCGGCCGGGTCTGTTCGAGGTCGGTGTCCAGGACCACGACGTCGCCGAGCTTGCCCGGCGTCAGCGAGCCGATCCGGTCTTCCATGCCGAGCGTGTACGCCGCGTCGAGCGTGTGCGCACGCAGTGCCTCGTGGAGCGAAACCGCTTGCTCCGCACCGATGTCCGCGCCTTCGCGGGTCTGCCGGAGCATCGCGTTGGCGATCGTGTGCAGCGGTTTGAACGACGAGACGAACGAATCGCTCGACAGCGCCGGGCGCAGGCCCGCGTCGAGTTCCTCGCGGATCGGCTGGAGCCGGTGCGCGCGGTCGCCGAGGCGGCGCAGGAAGTCGCCGCCGCTGTCGTGCAGGAAGTTCGGCTGGTTCACCGGGATCACGCCCAGCCCGGCGAACCGGCGGACGTGGTCCCGGGTCGGGTAGCCGCAATGTTCGATCCGCGGGCGGAAGTCGTCGCCGTACGCGCGGGAGCCCGCTTCGAGCGCTCGCAGCGTGTTCTCCATCGCCAGGTCGCCTTGCGTGTGGACGGCGACTCGCCAGCCGGCCCGCGCGGCGCGTTCGACGAGTGCGGTGAGTTCGTCGCCGGGCCAGTAGAGGCTTCCGGTGAATTCGCCGTGCTCACCGTACGGTTCGCTGAACACCGCGGTGCCGCCGATGAGCGTGCCGTCGGAATAGAACTTCATCGCGCCGAGGCTCAGCCAGTCGTCGCCGAACGGGTCGCCGAGGCCCACCGCGGCGAGGGCGTCGAGCTGGTGCGACAACGGCATCGCGACGGTGCGCACTGGAAGCCGTCCGGCCGCGCGCGCGGCGCGGTACACCCGTAGTTCTCGCGCGGACACCTGCGGGTCGGCGATGGTCGTCAGTCCGGCTTCGACGTAGTGCCTGCCGGCGTCGTCCAGCCAGGCGGAGAGCTGTTCGAACGGCAGATCGGTGTGGAAATTCGGGCCGTGGCAACCGATTTCGACGGCGACCGGCAGGAGCAGCTGCATCGCGGAATCGAGCACCATGCCGGTGAGCCGTCCGGCCGCGTCGCGGAGGAACTCTCCGCCCGCCGGGTCGGCGACATCGCTGCCGATGCCTCGCCACCGCAGTGCCGCGGAGTTGACCACGGCGTGGTGGCCGGAGACGTGGTAGACGATCACCGGATGTTCGGTGGTCGCCTCGTCAAGCCGCTGCCAGGTCGGGCGGCCTTCCGGATATTTCGCGTCGTCCATGCCGAACGCGCGGATCCACTGTCCCGCGGGCGTGCGGGCGGCCGCCTTGGCGACCATCTCGACCAGATCGTCCACAGTGGACACCACAGGATAGCTGGCGTCCTCGGCGGCAAGGGATTCCGCGGTGGACAGCAGGTGGTTGTGCGGATCCACGAAACCGGGCAGCACGGTCCCGCCGCGCGCGTCCACGCGTTCGGCCTCCGGTGCCGCCTGCGCGACCGCCGCCGCGCCGAGGGCGGCGACGCGGCCGTCGCGGACGAGCACCGCGTCGGTTCCGGCGAGGTCCGGGTCCATGGTCAGGACCCGGGCGTGGTGGATCAGGACGTCAGCCACGGGCGATCTCCGTTCGGTTCGGCTGGGGGAGGTCGTCGGACAGCTGCGGGGCTCCGCGCAGGCAGGCGATGCTGACCAGGCACATCACGACGAGCAGGACGATCACCGGCGCCACGCCGCCGAATCCGGCGACGAGCGCGGTGCAGGCCAGCGGCGAGAATCCGCCGAAGACGGCGCCGGCGACCTGATAGGACAGCGAAATGCTGGTGTAGCGGGCGCGGGCGGGGAACATCTGCGCGAGGATCGCCGCGATCGGCCCGTAGGTGGCGGCCATGACGAGCCGCATCGCCGACAGCGTCAGGAAAATCAGCCCGGCGCTGCCGCTGCCCATGACGAGAAACTGCGGCGCGGCCAGCACCGCGACGCCGAGCAGCCCGGCGATCACCACGCGCCGCCCGCCGAAACGGTCGCCGAGCCAGGCGAGCCCGACGGTCGCGACGAGTTCCACGAAGGACGCGATGCTCAGCCCGGTCAGCACGAGTTCCTCGCTCACGTGCAGATCGGTCGTCGAGTAGCCGAGCAGGAAGGTGGTGACGATGTAGTAGCCGCCGACGGCCACCGGCAGCGCCCCGATCCCGCGCAGGATGTGCCGCCACGAGGTGCGCAGCGCGTGCCGCACCGGCAGTTCGGCGACCGGTTCGGCTTGCCGGAACACCGGGGACTCCTCGACCTTCAACCGGATCACCAGCCCGACGACGACGAGCACCGCCGACAGCAGGAACGGCACCCGCCAGCCGCCCGCGGCGAGCGCCCCGTCGCCCTGCCCGGCGAGCAGGCCGAAGAGTCCCGACGCGAGCAGCGCCCCGGCCGGGTTCCCGAGCTGCGCGAACGAACCGTAGAACGTCTTGCGCCCGGCCGGCGCGTGTTCCACGGCCATCAGGACCGCGCCGCCCCATTCGCCGCCGACCGCGAGCCCCTGCGCGAACCGGAGCACCACGAGCAGCAGCGGCGCGAGCACCCCGGCGGTGGCGTAGGTGGGCAGCAGCCCGGTGGCGAACGTCGCGACCCCCATGATCAGCAACGTCGTGACGAGCGCGGCCTTGCGTCCGACCCGGTCGCCGAAGTGCCCGAACACGATGCCGCCGAGCGGGCGGGCGAGGAACCCGACCGCGTAGGTGGCGAACGACGCCATCAGCCCGACCAGCGGGCTGGTGCCCTCGGGGAAGAACAGCTTGCCGAAGACGAGGCTCGCGGCGGTCGAGTAGGCGTAGAAGTCGTACCACTCGATGGTGGTGCCGACGAACGCCGCGGCGGCCGCGCGGCGGGCGCTCGAGACGGATGCGGTCATGGGGGCTCCCACTGCTCCGGGGGATCGGTTCGGGCCACGCTAACCGCGGAAGCGGCCGGAGACCGCTGTACGATGTGTCCTTTGCCGAAGATCGTTTTGTGCGAACCGCACTGGGAGGCGGCTGTGCTGACCGTGGCCGGCGTGCTCCGGTTCGACGGGCTCGAGCTGGGCTTGCTCGCCGGGCGGGCCGGGCTGGGCCGGGAAGTGTCCTGGGCGCACGCGATCGAGGTCGCCGACCCGGTGCCGTGGCTGCGCGGCGGCGAGCTGGTGCTGACGATCGGGCTCGGGCTGCCCGCGGACGAACCGGGACGGCGCGCGTACGTGCGGCGGCTGGCCGAGGCGGGCGCGGCCGGGCTCGGCTTCGCCGCGGAAGTGCTCGACGCGTTGCCGCCGGAGGTGCTCGACGAGGCCGAGGCCTGCGAGCTGCCAGTAGTGGGGGTGCTGGGGACGACGCCGTTCATCGCGGTCAGCCAGGCCGTCGCGCGCTGGCACGCGGACGAGGCGCTGCGCGCGGAACGGCACGCGATCGCGGTGCAGGAAGCGATCGCACGGGCGGCGCTGCGGTCCGGTGACCGCGGAATCCTGGCCGAACTGGCTAAGGGCGTCGGCGGCGAGGCGCTCCTGCTGGACGTCGAAGGGCGGCCGCGCGCGGCGCATCCGGCGGGGGAGCGTTCCTGGCATGGCCGAGCGCGCGAGCTGGTCACCGGAATGGCCGGACCCGCACAGGCCGCGGGCGCGGAAGAACACGACGGCCGGTATCTCGTCGTGCACAGCATCGGACTGTCCGGACATCCGCGCGGCTGGCTGGCGCTCGACTGCCCGGCAGGCGATCCGACGCATCAACGCCTGCTGGTCAACCACGCGGCGGTGCTGCTGGGCATGACCTTGCTGGGCATCCGCGCGCTCCGCCGCACCCTGCACGAACAGCGGGCGCGCTTGCTTCCCGGCGTGGCGGAGCCGGACGCGTCGCTGTTGCCGGAGCCGCCGTTCGAGGTCGCGGTTTTCGCGCTGTCCGTCGACGATCCGCTCGCCGCGGTGCTCGACGCTATCGCCGACGTGGCCGGGAAAATCGACCAGGATCGGCTCGTGCTGACCCCGCGCCCGGGCGGCCTCGCAGCGGTACTGCCTGCCTCGGCCGGACTCGGCGCGCGGATCCGGGCGAGAGCCGCCGAACTGACTGGCGTCCCGGTCGGCTGCGGCGCGAGCCGCGCGGCGGACGTGGCCGGAATCCCCGCCGCGATCCAGCGGGCCGCGGACGTCGTGCCCGCCGATTCGTCCTATGTGGACGCTGAACAGGCATCGTCGTGGGGACTCCTGCGCGAGTCGTTGCGCGCGGAGACGCTGGCCCCGTTCACCGCCGCGGTGCTCGGCTCGCTGCGGGAGCACGACCGCCGCACCGGCAGCGAACTGGTGCCGACGCTGCGGTGCTACCTCGACGCGGACGGGAACCTGGAAACCGCCGCGCGAGAGCTGGGCGTGCACCGGAATACGGTGCGGGCTCGGTTGCGGGTGGCGGAGCGGATTTCGCGGCGGCGGTTGGATCGGCCGCGGGATCGGTTGGAGTTGTGGCTGGCGTTGTCGGCGGGGGATCTTTGAGCTGACTTGGTGCGCGCGGTCGTGGGGTTTCCGCGAGTGCGGGTGGGTGGGATGCCGGAAGCCTGGTTGTGGGTGGTCGGGCGGGTTTCGCGGTGGCTGGACCGGCAGTGGAACCGACTGGCGTTGTCGGCGGATGGGTTTGAGCCGAGTCGTCGCTCGCGGTCGCGGGGCTCCCGCAAGTGCAGGCGGGCGGGGATCTGGAAGCCGCTGCGGGGGAGTTGGATGAGCGCCGGAATGCCGTGCGGATTTGGTTGTGGGCGGTGGAGCAGGTTTCGCGGCGGTTGGACCGGCCGCGGAACCGACCGGCGGTGTCGGCGGGGTGGTTGAAGCTGCCGCGGAGGTGCGCCGGAATGCGGTGCGGCCTCGGTTTCGGGCGGCGGAGCGGCGGTCGGACCGGCCGCGGAACCGACTGGCGTTGTCAGCGAAGGATCTCTGACTCGCTGCGCGCAGTCCCCGGCCCGCTGACCCAGCCCGTCACCCCCGCCGTCGAGTCGATTCGCGCAGCCGGAGTTCCGGCGTCAGGAACACCGGCCCGTCCGGCGTCTTCGCGCCGGAAAGCCGGGCCAGCATCAGTTCCGTCGCGCGTTCGGCCAGCGCTTCATGGGTCAGGTCCATCGCGGTGATCGGCGGGGTGCTCGTGCGGGCGTGCTCGCTGTCGGTCAGTGCCGCGAGCAGCAGGTCGTCCGGGACGCGCAGGCCCTGCGCGGCGGCGGCGTCGGCGATCAGCGGGGCGAAATCGCTGGTCGCGACCACGATCGCGTCCGGCCGGTCCGGGCCGGACAGCAACGGACGCACCAGTTCGGGCACGTCCCTTGGGGTCAGGCCCTCGCTGAGCAAGGCGGTCCGCGGCGGCAGCGCGCGCCGCTTGCACCACGCGAGGTAAGTCTCGCGCGGCCGCCGGTTCCAGGCGTTGTCCTCGGTGCCCGACAGCAGCAGCACGTCGCGCGCGCCCTGGTCGTAGAGGTGGTCCAGCAGCGCCTCGACCACGGGCGGATAGTCCAGCCGCACGGCCCACGGCAGGTCCGGTTGTTCCGGGTCCTCTTCGACGGTCACCACCGGCAGGCCCCGGCCGAGCAGCTCGGCCAGCGCGGTGTCGCCGCCGTAGGGGTGGGCGACGATGCAGCCGTCCATCGGCACGCTCGCCACCGCCGGGTCGTGCAGGTCGGGCACGTGGATCAGCCCGGTCTTGCGGCGCAGCATCTCGGTGGCGATCGACCCGACCAGCCGGTTGAACGTCTCGGCGCGATCCGGCGTGCCCGCCACCGCGTAGCGCGGCCGCAGGATGAGCCCGACCAGGCCGGACCGGCCGGTGCGCAGCGAGCGGGCGTTCGGGTTCGGGTCGTAGCCCAGCTCCGCGGCGGCCTCGCGCACCCGCGCCTTGGTCGCCGCCGAAATGGGCCTGCGGCCGGAAAGCGCGTGCGAAACCGTGCTGATCGAAACCCCGGCGCGCTCGGCGACCTCCCGGATCGTCACCGGTCGTTTGCCGCCGTCGGTGCCCACCGTCGTTCCCCTTCTTCCCGCCTCCGGACGGCCCAGTATCGCCCACCGGGCGGCGGACGAGGCCTTGACACCGCGCCGGTGCGCGGGTTTGATGCCGCGAAAGCTCATCAAAACGTTTTGATGATGATAGGAGGCGCCATGGCCGCCCCGCACGAGCCCGCCCCGCCCACGACCGCCGCGCCGACCGTCGGCGACGTCTGCACCGGGATGCGGCTGACCCGACGGCATTGGCTCGCCGGGTCGGTGCTGTTCTTCGCGTTCGTCGTCGAGGCCTGGGAACAGGTCGGCCTGGTCTACGTTTCGAACGGGATCGCGGGCGAATTCGGCGTGGACAACACGAAACTGGGCTGGGCGCTGTCGGCGGTCGCGTTCGGCATGGTGCCCGGCGCATTGCTGTGGGGCGGGCTGATCGACCGGCTGGGCCGCCGCCGCGTGACAGTCGCGAGCCTGCTGATCTACGCAGTGCTCGCGTTGGCCGCGGGGCTTTCCCCGGCGTTCTGGCCCTTCGTGGTGCTGCGGTTCCTGTCCGGCGTGGCTTTCGGCGGGGTCTACGCGGTGACGTTCCCGTACTTCCTCGAACTGCTGCCCACGGCCCGCCGCGGCCAAGGCGCGGTCGCGCTCAGCATCGGGTTTCCGATCGGCACGCTTTTGTGCATCGGCGTGAGCCAGTCGCTCGGCACGATCAGCTGGCGCGCGGTCGCCGTCGTCGCCGCGCTGGCTGGGCTGTGGGCGTTCGCCGTGCTGCGCTGGGTGCCGGAATCGCCGTACTGGCTCGCCCGGCGCGGCCGGCACGCCGAGGCGGCGGCCGTGCTGCGCGGCCTCGGTGCGGAAATTCCTTCTGGCACAACATTTTCCGTCGAGGACGCCGACCGCAAGGCGGGCGCGGTGCGCAACCTGTTCCGCTCGCCGGTGCGGCGGCGGTTCCTGCCGATGCTGCTCACGTCGTTCACGTTCAGCTGGGGCTACTGGGGTTTGCAGACGTGGCTGCCGGTCCTGCTGCAGAACCGCGGGCTGAGCGTGTCCGGCGCGCTGTGGTTCGTCGCGGTGACGCAGGTGGTTTCCGTTCCCGGCTACCTGCTCGCCGCGTGGCTGACCCGCCGCCACGGACGCAAGCGGATCTTCCTGCTGTTCGCGCTGGCCTCGGCGATCGGCGGCGTGCTGTTCGGCCTCGCCACCGGTTCCGCGCAGCTGTACGCGGGCAACCTGATTCTCGCGTTCTTCTCGCTCGGGGCCTGGGGCATCTGGAACACCTGGTCGGCCGAAGTGCTGCCGACCGGGCTGCGCGGCGTCGGCTACTCCTGGTCCACCTCGGCGATCCTGCTGGCCAACACGGTTTCCGTGCCGGTGATCGGCGCGATGATGGACCACGGCGTCGCGTCCTCGCTGACCGTCGCGTCGATCGTGGCCTTCCTCGTCGTCGCGCTGCTCGCCGTGCTCCCGCTGCCCGAGACCGAGGGTCGCGCGCTCACCTGATTTCCCGTTATCCGACAAGGAGTTCCTCATGACCTACCGGGTCGCCATGGACATCGGCGGCACCTTCACCGACGTGGTCGTCCACGACGGCGCGACGCAGCGGTTGCGCGCGGGCAAGGTGCTCACCACCCCCGACGACCTCGCGCGCGGCGTTTTCGGCGCGCTCGAAGGATTCGACCTGCCGTTCCCGGAGATCGAGTTCTTCGTGCACGGCACCACGCAGGGCCTGAACGCGCTGCTCGAACGGCGCGGAGCGAAGGTGCTGATCCTGACCACGAAGGGGATCGGCGACGTCTACCGGATCGCGCGCGGCAACCGGAACCGGCTGTTCGACCTGCACTACCGCAAGCCCGAACCGCTCGTCGGGCCGGAGGCGGTCGCGGAGGTCGCCGGACGCCTCGACGCCACCGGCGCGGAACTTGAACCCCTCGACGAGGACGCCGTGCGGCTAGTCGCCAAGCGCGTGCGCGAAGAGGGTTTCGAGGCCGTCGCGGTGTGTTTCCTGTTCTCCTACCTGGATTTCGGGCACGAACGCCGCGCCGGCGAGATCCTGCGCGACGAACTCGGCGAGGACGCGCTGGTCGTGCTCTCCCACGAGGTCGCGCCGGAATGGCGGGAGTACGAGCGGACGTCGACGGCGGTTCTTGAGGCCTACACCGGCCCGTCGGTGCATCGTTACCTCGACCGCATCGAAACGCGGTTCACCGAGAAAGGCCTGCACGTCCCGGTGCACGTCATGCAGTCCTCCGGCGGTCTGGTCAACGCCGGGTTCGCGCGGCGGCATCCGTTGCAAACGCTGCTGTCCGGCCCGGTCGGCGGAACGATGGGCGGCGTCGCGGCGGCGAAGCTGCTCGGCCGTCCCGACCTGATCTGCGTGGACATGGGCGGGACCTCGTTCGACGTCTCGCTGGTGATGGACTACGCCGCCGACGTTTCGCCGGACGGCGAGGCCGAAGGCTTCCCGCTGCTCATGCCGCTGGTCAACCTGCACACCGTCGGCGCGGGCGGCGGCTCGCTCGCCTACGCCGAGGGCGACGCGCTGCGGGTCGGCCCGGAATCGGCGGGCGCGGTGCCCGGTCCGGCGTGCTACGGCCGCGGCGGTACGCAAGCGACGGTCACCGACGCGAACTGCGTGCTCGGCCGGGTCGATCCCGAGTCGTTCGCGGGCGGCGGCATGCCGCTCGATCTCGACGCCGCGCGCACCGCCGTCGCGACGCTGGCGGAGCAGCTCAGCATGGACCCGGTGGAACTGGCGTCCGGCATCTGCGACGTCGGCAACGCCAAGATGGCGCAGGCGATCCGCACCCTGACCGTCGAGCACGGCCGCGAACCGGGCCAGTTCGCGCTGCTCGCGTTCGGCGGCGCGGGACCGATGCACGCCGCGTTCATCGCGCGGGAAATCGGCATCACCGAGGTGATCGTGCCGCGCTTTCCCGGCGCGTTCTCCGCGTGGGGCATGCTCGAAGCGGACGTCCGGCGGGACTTCACCATGCAGTTCTTCGCCAACGGAGCCGAACTCGACACCCGCGCCCTGCGCACCGCGCTCGACTCGCTGCGCGATCAGGCGCTGGAAGCGTTGCGGGAACAGGGAATCCCGGAAGACCGCCAGTCGGTGACGCACGGCGTCGACATGCGGTACGAAAGCCAGGACTACACCCTGACCGTCCCGATCCTGGACGACGACCCGGTGGACAGCCCGGAATTCTTGCCCGCCGTCGAGGCGCGGTTCGCCGAGATCCACCACCAGCGCTACGGCCACGCCACCCCCGGCGCACCGGTGCAGTTCGTCGCGCTCCGCACCACTGGCCACGGCGTCGTCGACCGTTCCGCCGCGTCCGCCGAAGCGAGCGCACAGCGACCGGATCCAGTGGTCCGCGACGTCGTTTTCGCCGGAAAGCCCGTGCCCACCACGATCGTGGCGCGCGCCTCGCTCGCTCCCGGCAGCCGGTTGTCCGGACCCGCGATCGTGCACGAGGAAACCGCCACCACGGTCGTCCCGCCGGACGCCGAACTCGCCGTCGACGACCACGGTTTCCTGGTCGTCACCCTCGCGGCCGCCGATCACCTGCAGGAGGACCACGCGTGAGCATCAGCCCCGTCACCACCGAAATCATCCGCTCGGCGCTGATCCAGGCTGCCGAGGACATGAACATGACCCTGATCCGGTCGTCCTACACGCCGACGATCTACGAGGGCAAAGACTGCGCCGTCGCGCTGCTGGACCGCAACCACCGCGTCCTCGGCCAGTCCTCGGGGCTGCCGATTTTCCTGGGGAACCTGGAGATCTGCACGAGCCACACCGAGGATCTGTTCGGCGCGGACGTCTGGCAGCCTGGGGATGTGTGGGTGCTCAACGATTCCTACGTCGGCGGCACGCACCTCAACGACTGCACGGTGTACGCGCCGATCTTCGTCAACGACGAGCTGGTCGGCTTCGCGGCTTCGCGCGCGCATTGGATCGACATGGGTTCCAAGGACCCCGGTGGTTCGATGGATTCCACGAACATTTACCAAGAGGGCCTGCGGATGGGGCCGACGCGAATCGTCGCGGGCGGCGTCGAATGCGCGGACATCCTCCGGTTGATCGAGACGAACGTGCGGTTCCCGTACGTGACCCTCGGCGACATGCGCGCGCAGATCGCCTGTGCCCGGATGGGCGTGCGGCGGCTGGGCGAGTTGTTCGCCCGCTACGGCGCGGAAACCGTCGACGCCGCGCGCGAGCAGATCTTCGCCCAGACCGAACGGCTGGAGCGCGAACGGATCGCGGCGATCCCGGACGGCGAGTACGAGGCGACCGGATACCTGGACAACGACGCGATCGATCCGGATACGCCGCTGAAGGTGCGCGTGCGGGTGGTCGTCGAGGGCGAATCGATGACGATCGACCTCACCGACTGCGCCGACCAGGCCACCGGTCCGGTCAATTGCGGCCGCTCCCAGGCGATCTCCGCCGCGCGGGTCGGGTACAAGCTGCTGATCTCGCCACAGGTCAGCCTCAACGGGGGTTCGTTCGCGCCGCTGGACGTGCAGGTGCGCGACGGGTCGATGCTCGGCGCGCGGGAGCCCGCCGCGTGCCAGTACTACTACTCGAGCCTCGGCATGCTCATCGATCTCGTGGTGGCCGCTCTCGCACCCGCGATGCCGGACCGCGTCGCCGCGGCCAGCTACGGCGATTCGATGATCGTCCAGTTCGCCGGGGACCATCCGCGGACGGGGGAGCCGTTCGTGACCCTGGAGGCGACCGTCGGCGGCTGGGGAGCGTGGGAGGGCGGCGACGGGGAGACGGCGCTGATCAACAACGTCAACGGCTCGCTGCGGGACCTGCCGGTCGAGGTCGTCGAAACGCTGTATCCGGTGCGGGTGAACGAATACCGCATCCGCACGGGGTCGGGCGGCGCGGGCCGGTGGCGCGGCGGGGACGGGGTGGTCCGGGAGTACGTGATGGAGGCCGATCAGGATCTTTCGCTGTGGTGGGAGCGGTCGGTGACTCCGGCGTGGGGCCTGTTCGGCGGGGAGTCGGGCGCTCCGCCGCGGGTGGTGCTGAACCCGGGTACGCCGGAGGCGCGGGAGATGTTGAAGGTGAACAGCCTGCGGGTGCGCCGGGGTGATGTGCTGCGGTGCGAATCCGGCGGGGGAGGGGGGTACGGGGTGCCGGAAAGCGCTGGGGTTTAAGGGGTTTTGGTCCGGCCGGAGGCGTTGGCCTCCGGCCGGACCTGCCGCACTGCTGGCGGAGAAAGGCGAGCGCACGCACCGGAATCCGGCGTCGCGATGGCGACAGGTCGTGGCTGTCGCGCGGGGGCACCGGAATCTCTTCGAGCACCAGCCGCTCGATCCGGTCGGGCTGTGCCGCGGCGGCCATGAACGTGACGAACGCGCCGAGTGAATGCCCGAGCGTGAAGCGGATGAGGCCGTCCAGTGAGCGCAGGATGTCGTCGCGGAACGACGTCAGCGGAAAGGGCCTTTCACGGACAGGTCACGACCTGCCCGGCCCAGGAGAGCCCGCCGCCGAAGGCGAAGAGCAGCACGGGACCGCCCGGCGGCAGCTCGCCGCGAGAGACCATTTTGGACAGTGCGAGCGGGACGGACGCCGCCGACGTGTTGCCCGAATCGACCACGTCGCGGGCGAGCACGACGTCCTCGCGCAGTTCGAGACGGTCGGCCAGCGCCTCGATGATCCGCAGGTTCGCCTGGTGGGTGACGACTCCGGCGAGGTCCGTGGTGGCGATGCCCGCGCGCCGGCACGCTTCCGCCGCGACGGCGGGCAGTTCCTGGGTGGCCCAGCGGAACACCGACTGGCCGTCCTGGGCGAACGCGGGCTGCCAGTCGTCCACGAGGCGGACCAGGTGCCTGCGCGCCGGGTCGGAGCCCCAGACGACCGGACCCACTGCCGCCGTTTCGGCCGCGCTGAGGATTGCGGCACCCGCGCCGTCGCCGAGCAGGACGCACGTGCTGCGGTCGGTCCAGTCGGTGACGTCGGACATTTTCTCCGCGCCGACGACCAGCGCGTGCCGGGCGGCCCCGGCCCGGATGGCGTGGTCGGCGGTGGCCAGCGCGGTGCAGAAGCCGGCGCAGCCGTTGTTGAGGTCGAAACACACCGGGGCCGGGATGCCCAGGCGGCCCGCGACCTGGGCGGCGATCGACGCGCAGCGGTCGATCGCGCTGCAGGTGGCGACCGTGACCATCCCGATTTCGCTCGCGTCGAGCCCGGCCGAGGCCAGCGCCTTCGCCGCGGCTTCGGCGGCCAGGTCCGCGACCGAGCCGTCCGCGATGTGCCGGGCCGCGATGCCGGTGCGGCGGCGGATCCACTCGTCGGTCGTGTCGACCATGCCTTCCAGGTCGGCGTTGGTCAGCACGCGGGCGGGCTGGTAGTGGCCGAGTGCGGTCACGCGAGAGCCGGGCATGGGTCCCTCCTCAAGGGTCCGGGCCAATATAGCAACCGATCGTTCGTAATCTATAGTGGCCGGATGAGTCCCCGGAAGTCCGTCGTCGAGACCCGCCGCACCCGGCAGCGCATCCTCGACGCGGGCCTGGCGATCGCCTCCGCGGAAGGCCTGGAAGGGCTGACCATCGGGCGGCTCGCCGCTGAGCTGGAGATGAGCAAGGCGGGCGTGATCGGCCATTTCGGCACCAAGGAGAGCCTGCAGCTGGCCGTGGTCGACGTCGCTGCCGAAATGTTCGTCCGCGAGGTGCCCGAACGCGCCCGCGGCGTCCCGCGCGGCCTGCCCTACCTCCGCGCAGCCTGCGAGGCCTGGATTTCGTACCTGGAACGCGAACTGCTGCCCGGCGGGTGTTTCTTCACGGCGGCAGCGGCCGAATTCGACGGCCGCGAAGGGCCGGTGCGCGATGCCGTGGTCCGGATGGACGAGCTTTGGCAGCGGGAGTTGCGGGTCAACATCTGGCGGGCGGTGAGCCTGGGGGAGTTGCCGGAGGAGACCGATATCGACCAGATGCTCTACGAGATCGTCGCGATCATGGTGGGGCTCAACTATTTCTTGCAGCTGCGCGGCGACCGGCGGGCCCCGGAGCGGGCGCGGCGTGCGCTGGAACGGCTTTTCTGACGCTGGTTACCGGCCGCTGTCGGGATCTTTAGGTTGCCTGGTGGGAGTTTCCGGCCAGCAGGCCGGTTTGGTGCAGGTGGTCGAAGATGATCTGGTCGACGGGGGAGATCCGGTCCCGGTCGGCGTAGGTCAGCCAGACGATTTCCGCGAGCTCGCTGCTGGGCGTCAAGGTGCCGCGGTAGTCGGCGGTGTAGCACGTCATCCGGACCGCGATCCCTGCGGCGTGGCCGTGGGCCTGGGCTTCGAAGGTGCCGAAGTGGTCCGCGCTCTCGGGCGTGATGGCGACGGCGAGTTCCTCGTCGATTTCCCGGACGAGGGTCTGGAGGTCGGTCTCACGGGTTTCCTTCCGGGGCAGGGCTTCGCTGGTGAAGGTAATCGCCGCGGCGGTGACGGCTCAACCGGATATGCTGGCAGGACAATGGAACCGGCGAAATCGGCCCTCGGCGGACGGGCGTTGATATTCCTCGATGTCGACGGGACGTTGCTGCCGTTCGGCGAAGGGGCCGAGCCGCTCGAAGCGGAGTCGGGCTCGCTGGTGAAACGGCTCGATTCGCGGTTGGCGGCCCGGCTTGCCGCGCTCCCGGTGGACCTGGTGTGGGCCACGACGTGGGAGGACGAAGCCAATGCCGAGCTATCGCCACGGCTCGGCCTCCCTCAGCTGCCGGTCGTGCGACGGCCGGAGTCCTCGGGCGACCGCGAAGACCAATGGTTCGGTCTGCACTGGAAGACCCGGACGCTGGTCGCGTGGGCGCAGGGACGTCCCTTCGTCTGGGTCGACGACGAGATCACCGACGGCGATCGGGAGTGGGTGCGGGCTCGGCATCCCGGGCGTGCGTTGCTGCATCGCGTCCCGGCGGACCGCGGACTCGCGGAGGAGGACTTCGCGGTCATCGGCGAGTGGCTGCGGAGATGCTGAAAGCTGCCGCCGGGCTTATCGCCCCGACGAAACCGCTTCCGCCAACGCCCGTCGGCACAGGGAATCCGCTCGGCGGGTCGTCTCCGGGAGGCGGTAGTCCGGGGCCAGCCTCAGCGTCGCCTCGCAGGCCTCGGCCAGGCCGATCCGGTGACCGACCGAGACGAAGACCGGTTTGACTCCAGCCCGCGTGCGCAGGGCGCGGCCGACCACTTCGGCGTCGTCGAGCAGCGGGGTCCACTCGCCGCGTGCCGGGCCGGGTTCCTCGTGCGTGAAGGTGAACGGGGTTTTCGCGACTCCGGCTGTCCGGAGGCCGGTCAGGACGCCGAGGTGGCTGGCCAGGCCGAGGCGGCGCGGGTGGGCCAGGCCGTAGCCGTCGCAGAGGACCAGGTCCGGGCGGTGGCGGAGGGCGGCCAGGGCGTCCAGGACGGGCGGGAGTTCGCGGAAGGCGAGCAGGCCGGGCACGTAAGGGAAGCTGACCGGTCCGGCCGCGGTCGTTTCTTCCACCGTCTCCAGCGTCGCGAAGTCGACGAGCACGGCGGCTGCGACCACCACGTCCCGGTCGTCGTCGTAGGCGACGTCCACGCCCGCTACCAGCGCTCCGTCGGAGAGGGCTGGGCCGGTCGGGTCCACGAGGGCGCGCAGGCGGTGTTGTTCGGCGAGAGCGTCGGCCTCGGTGGCGGGCCAGGCGGGCTTGGGGTTCCTCGGGAGCGGGCGGCACGATCGGTGCGGGCGGAAGGCCGCAGGCGACCCTAGCAGGCCAAGATCAGTACTGTGAGGAAAAGCTGACGGGTAGAGCTGGGCTCGGCGACGACGAGGAGCGAGAAGGCATGTCCGGTACTGCGGGTTCGCGGCGGCGGGTGCTGTGCGGGCTTCTCTCCGCCGCGGCGTTGCTGGCCGTGGGGTGCGGTCAGCCGGAAGCTAAAGCGAAGCCGCCGGTGCCGGGCCCAGCGCGGAGCGCGGAGGCGCCGCTCGCGTTGGTGTACAACGGGCCGCAGGGGTGCGCGGAGTGCGGGCCGGCGGTGGCCGAGCTGCTGCGCCGGGGGCCGCGGCATTATCGGGTCGAGTACGTCGGGCCGGGCACCGGCAAGCCGCTCACCGCGGCCGCGCTGGCGGAGGCGCAGTTGTACGTTCAGCCGGGAGGAGGCCAGGATCTCGACCGGACCTGGCAGGACCTCGACGAGTCCGCCGACGCGGTCCGCGACTGGGTGCGGGGCGGCGGCAGTTATCTCGGCCTGTGCTTCGGCGGTTACCTTGCGGGCCGCGACCCGGGGTTCGGCTTGCTGCCGGGCGACACGCGCGGATACGCGGGTTCGCCGGGCTCCGAGGTTCCCGACGAGCGCGACACTGTCGTCGAGGTCAGCTGGCGAGGCAAGCCGCGGCATCTGTATTTCCAGGACGGGCCGGTGTTTCGCCTGAACGAGGGAGCCGACGCCACGGTGCTGGCGACCTACGCCAACGGCGCGCCCGCTGTGGTCGTGGCCCCGTACGGCAAGGGCCGGGTCGGCGTCAGCGGGCCGCATCCGGAGGCCGACGCCTCGTGGTACGACGACAAGGGGCTTACGAATCCCGACGGCGTCCGGACGGACCTGGCCTACGACCTGATCGAGACCACCGTCTCGCGTTAGGGAAAACCGCGGGCATTTCCGGAGCCCAAGGTGACCTCAAGTGGGTGACTTGTGCGCCGAGCCGCGCTTTCGAGTTGTCGGTCGCGGTTCGCGTTGATTCGATGCGATCATGGTGCGCTGGGCGGGCAAGGGCGGGAAAGCGGCACGGCGGCTGGCCGTGCAGTTTCTCGTGACAGCGGTAGCCGTGTCAGGCCTGGTGGTGGGCGGTGCGGCTCCGGCGTCGGCACAGACGTGGCCGGTCGAGGGCGAGCAGAGTCCGTCCGTTTTCGACTGCGACCATCTCTATTACAGCAATTTCCGTTCGGGCATGCAGTTCCGCACCGACGCCGCGGGGGACGCCGAAATCCAGAACACCGTCATCAGCAAACGGGCGGGCAGCGCCCCGCCGGATTACTGGTCGACCAATATGGCCCTCGGCAAGGATCCCGACACCGGCCGTCCGGCGGCGTTCTACTCGAATTACACGAGCGCGAGCCGGACGCTGTACAAACACGTTTCCGGCACCGACCAGGCCACCGACGAGATCGCGAACGGCGAGACCCGGCAGCTGCCCGCCGGGGTGAACTCTGGGGCGGGATCGCCGCCGACCCGAACAACGGGATGCTGTTCGGCGCGCAGAACGGCGGCGCGCCGAAGCTGTTCGGGATGAACCTGTCGACCGGCGCGACGACCGTCTGGACCCGGGGCTCGAACCTCGTGCCGGTGCCGTCGAACGATCCCGTCTTCCTCGGCGGATCGCTGGTGCCCGACCTGTTCGTGGACGCCGACGGCGGCGCGTACTACGGCATCTCCTACGGCGGCTCGACCTACATCTACCGCCTCGACCCGGCGACTGGCACCACGACGCGCGCGGTCCACGTCGTCGGGCCGGGGTCGGGCAACGGGTTCAACAACTACGGGATGGCCTACTTCCACGGCTCGATCTACCTCGGCTACTACGGCGGCGCACTGTACAAAGTGGACCCGGGCACCGGCGCGTCGACGCTGGTTCCGGGCGGCAACGCCCAGGACAACCAGGTCGGCCGGATCAAGTCCGAATCCGGCGGGACCTGGGCGATCACCGACCTGGCCAGCTGCTCGATCGCGCCGAACCTGACCTCGCGGCTCGTGGTGCGCAAAACCGCCAGCGAGCAGACCGCGAAGCCGGGGGACACCGTGCGGTACACGGTGACGATCACCAACGAGGGCGACGCACCCGCTCCGGCCGCCCGGCTCACCGACGACCTGAGCGCGGTCCTCGACGACGCGGCGTACAACAACGACGCGGCCACCACGACCGGCGGCACGCCAACGCCGACCCAGCCGAGCTACGACGGCCGGAAACTGACCTGGACGGGGGCGATCGCGCCGGGCGGCACCGTCACCCTGGCGTACTCGGTCACGGTGGGAAAGCCGCCCGGCGGGGACAAAAAGCTGACCAACGTCGTAACTGTCCCGGAAAGCAACTGTGCCGAGGCATCGAAGGATCCGGCGTGTTCGACGGTCGTTCCGATCGCCACGCTGAAAATCGCGAAGCACGCGTCGCCCGCCGACCCCAGCCCGGGCAGCGTCGTCACATACACGGTCACCGTGACCAATGACGGCAAGGCGGATTGGACCGGGGCGAGCGTCACCGACGATCTCACCGACGTCCTCGACGACGCCGCCTACAACAACGACGCTCGCGCGACCGGATCCGGCACCGTGGTCTACGAACCAGGCCAAGCCCTGCGCTGGACCGGCGACGTCAAGGCGGGCACGACGGTCACCATCACGTACACGGTGACCGTCGCCGACCCGCCGCGCGGGAACCGGCGCCTGACCAACCGGGTCGTGGGACCGGACGGTTCGAACTGCGGCACGGACCCCGAGTGCACCACGGATGAACCGATTTCCGGCTTGGTGATCCGGAAATCGGCCTCGCCCGCCACCGCGAAGCCAGGCGACACCGTCACGTACACGATCACCGCCGAGAACATCGGCGGCGCGACGGCCACCGCGGTGAACCTCACCGACGACCTCACCGGGGTGATCGACGACGCCGCCTACAACAACAATGCCACCGCCACCATCGACGGCACTCCCACTCCGTCGCAGCCGGGCTACGACCCGAACTCCGCGAAACTGACCTGGACCGGCGACATTCCCGCCGCCCAGACCGTCACGATCCGCTACACGGTCACGGTGCACTCGCCGCCGCGCGGGGACCACCGGCTGCGGAACGTCGTGACCGGCCCGGAGGGCTCGAACTGCCCGCCGGACAGCACGGATTGTGCGACCGAAACCCCCATCGGCGCACTCGAAATCAAGAAGACCGCGGACAAGACGGACGCCAAGCCCGGCGAGCGGGTCGGCTATATCGTGACCGTGCGCAATATCGGCGAGGCTAACTATCCCGGAGCGTCGTTCACCGACGACCTCTCCGGCGTCCTCGACGACGCGACCTGGAACAATGACGCGACAGCCACCTCAGGCAGCACCTCCTTCGAACCCCCTCGGCTGCACTGGACAGGCGACGTCCCGGCCGGGGCCACGGTGACGGTGCGCTACTCGGTCACCGTCGGCACCCCGCCCGGCGGGGACAAGCACCTGCGCAACCTCGTCACCGGACCGGACGGTTCGACGTGCCCGCCCGGCAGCGCCGATCCGGATTGCGGCACGGACACCGGGATCGGCGCTCTCGAATTGACGAAGACCGCCTCGCCGAAGACCGCGCAACCGGGCGACAAGGTCACCTACACAGTGACCGCCCGGAACCCCGGCACCGCACCGTATCGAGGCGCGCGTTTCACCGACGACCTGAGCCGCGTGCTGGACGACGCGACCTACAACCACGACGCCACCGCCACCTCGGGCACTGTCACCTACGCCGAACCCACCCTGACGTGGACCGCCGACCTGCCCGCCGGCGCGACCGCGACGATCACCTACTCGGTCACCGTCAGCGCGACGTCCACCGGCGACAGCGAACTCCGCAACGCGATCACCGGCCCGCCCGACTCCAGTTGCCCGCCCGGCAGCACCGATCCGGACTGCAATCCGGTGACCCCGGTCGCCCGGCTGCACGTCAAGAAGACCGCGAGCCCGGCGGATCCGCGGCCCGGCGACACCGTCACCTACACCGTCCTGGTCGCCAACGACGGCAAGGCTCCCTACCGCGGCGCCACCGTCACCGACGACCTGAGCGGCGTCCTTGACGACGCGACGTACCAGAACGACGCGCGCGCGACCAGCGGCACAACCTCTTACACCGCACCGAAACTGACCTGGAGCGGAGACGTCGCGGCCGGTGCGACGGTGACGATCACCTACACCGTCACAGTGCACGACCCGCCGAGCGGCGACAAGAAACTCGTCAACGCGGTCACCGGCGGCGGCAACTGCCCTCCCGGCGGGCACGATCCGGACTGCGGGACCGTCACTCCGTTGCCAGCGCTGAAAATCACGAAGACCGCGACCCCGGCGGAGATCAAGACCGGCGACCGGGTCAGCTACACGGTCACCGTCGAAAACGTCGGCGAGGCCGATTACCGGGGCGCGTCGTTCACCGACAACCTCGCCGGTGTGCTCGACGACGCGACCTACAACGGCGACGCCAGAGCAGACACCGGCACAGTCGTGGTCGCCCCGCCGAACCTGACCTGGACCGGGGATGTGGCGAAGGGCGCCACCGCGACCATCACGTATTCCGTCACCGTGACCAACGCCGGGGACCACCGGCTGGTCAATACCGTCACTGGGACCGGGTCGAACTGTCCGGAAGGATCGACGGATCCGGACTGCCGCGTGGTGCTGCCGAAACCGCACCTGCGGATCACCAAGACCGCCGATCCGGCAATCGCTACGCCCGGCGGGAAGGTCACTTACACCGTGACCGTGCGCAACGTCGGCGAGGCACCGCAGCCGGAAGCGTCGTTCACCGACGACCTTTCCGGAGTGCTGGACGACGCTGTCTACAACGGCGATGCCACGGCGACTGCCGGAACTGTCCACTTTGCTCACCCGCGGCTACAGTGGACCGGTCCGGTCGCGGCGGGTGCGCGGGTCACCATCAAGTATTCGGTGACCGTCGGGAATCCGCCGCGCGGCGACAGGATCCTCCGCAACGCCGTCACCAGCCCGGACGACACGAACTGCCTGAGCCGGGACCCGGCTTGCGGCACGGAAACCCCGGTGCGCGAGATGACCGTGACCAAGCGAGCGGGCGCGGCGACGGCGAAACCGGGGGAGAGGGTCACTTATCTCGTCGACCTCGTCAACACCGGCACCGCGGCCTATCCGGACGCGACGTTCGTCGACGACCTCTCGGACGTGCTGGACGACGCCACCTACAAACAGGACGCCCAGGCCACCAGCGGAACCGTCGAGCAGGACGGCTCGCGGCTGACCTGGCACGGGAAGCTGGCGGTCGGCCAGGCCGTCACGGTGACGTACTCGATCACCGTCAAGCCCGAAGCCGCGGCCGGGAGCCGGCTGCGGAACGTGGTGGTCTCGCCGAACCCGGGCACCAACTGCGTGACCGGCGCCGAACCTGGTTGTTCCACGGACACTCCGGTGACTCCGCCGACTCCGGGGATGCCGCCCACCGGCCCGCCGGGAACAACCCCGCCGCTGGCCAGCACCGGCACGCCGCTGCGGGACCTGGTGATCGGCTCGCTGTTCAGCCTGATGATCGGATTCGTGCTGCTGGTGTCGGCACGACGGCGGAGGCAGCGGCGCTGAAAAGCGCTGGCGGACCGCCCGGGAAAGCGGGCAGGGTGCCGGGCGTGCCGATCTTCGTGGTGACCGGGATCCCAGCGGCGGGCAAGTCGACGGTGGCGCAGGCGCTCGCCGAACGGCTGCCGAGATCCGCGCACGTGCGCGGCGACGCGTTCCGGCGGATGGTGGTCAACGGCCGCGTCGAAATGGGCCCGGCGGACCCGCCCGCCGAGGCGGTCCGCCAGCTGCGGCTTCGCTACGCGCTCGCGGCCCAGGTCGCGGACGGCTACGCCAGCGCCGGATTCGCCGTGGTGCTGCAAGACATCGTGTTCGGCGAACACCTGACCGAGATGGTCGGCGCGCTCCGCACGCGGCCGTGTTACGTCGTGGTTCTCGCGCCGAGCGCCGAGGTGGTAGCGCAGCGCGACGCGGTCCGGCGGGCGGAGCGGGGCAAGGTCGCGTACCGGCCGGGCGATGCGGGCATCGCCGGGCTGGACGCGTACCTCCGCGAAGAGACCCCGCGAATCGGGCTGTGGCTGGACACCTCGGAGCTGACCGTCGAGGAGACTGTCGAGGAGATCCTGGCCCGGGCCGGAGCCGAAGCCGCGGTCTGACCGGCGTCAGTTCGGCGGCTGCTGCGGCCCTTCGCCCGGGGTGGGCTGCGGCGGTTCCGGCTGGGAGTAGCCGGGCTGCGGCTGGGAATAACCGGACTGCTGACCGGGATCCTGCTGCGGGTAACCGGGCTGGGGCTGACCGGGTTGCTGCTGACCGGGCTGGGGCTGGCCGGGCTGGGGCTGGCCGGAGTAGCCCGGCTGCGCGTATCCGGTCTGCGGGTATCCGGGCTGGCCGTACCCGCCCTGCGGAGCGAATCCCGGCTGCCCGGCCACCGGGTACCCGCCCGGCGCGAAACCGGGCTGCGGAGTCCGGTTGCCCTTCGCGACCGCGAGCACGACCAGCAGCCATGACAGCACTTCGAGAAGGGTGAGCGGGATGCCCACGGCCAAGAAAATCGTCGACATCTCGGAGCTGCTCAGGTGCTCGGACGCCATCCAGGACCCGACGTCCGAGATCATCAGCTGCCAGGCGATGTTCAGCGCCGTGGTGACGAGCATGACCGCGAAGGCCGCCACCATCAGCCCGGAGCCGCCGCGCGAGCGCCGGCCGATCGAGAGGATCAAGCCGAACAGCCCCACGATCAGCAGCAACGCCCGCGGGATGATCTCGAGGATCGTGTACGTGAAGGTCTCCATTGCCTGCTCTCCGCTCAAGGAAGGTCAGGCAGATCCTAGGGGCCGGTCCGGTCGCGTGTGGCCAGTTCCCCGAAGACGCCGGTCTCGAAACGGCGTCAGCTCCGGTGTGCGGCACGGTATCCGGCGAACCGCTCGTCGACTTCCCCGGCGGTCAGGCCGAAATCGGCGAGGTCGTAGCGGTGCCGGGGTTTCGCGTCGCCAGTGCGGCTCCGCTCGTGCAGTGCGGTCATCGCGTCCCGCGCCGGTGCGGCGAGATCCAGGCCGAAGTGCTGGTAGACGCCTTCGACGGTGCCGATCGGGTCGGCGACGAAGTCCTCGTACCGGACGTCGCAGAACTGCGCGGGATCGTGCCGGGCGCGGGCGGCGGCGAACTGTTCCGCGCCGCGCGCCCACAGGTCGAGCTGGCTGCGTCCGACGACCTCGCCGCGGAAGGTGTCCGACCAGCCTTCCGAGGCCTGTTCGGTGAGGCTGCACACGGACGCGATGATGGTGCTGGGCGCCCGGTGGGTCTGCACGACCAGCGCGTCCGGGTAGACCTCCAGCAGCGCGTCGAGGGCGAACAGGTGGCTCGGGTTCTTGAGCACCCAGCGGCGGCCGGCGTCGGGCAGCCCGATGAGCTGCAGGTTGCGCCGGTGCCTGCGGTAGGCGTCGGTCCAGTCCTGCCCGTCGAGCCAGCGCGAGTAGCCGGGCACGTGCGCGAGACATTCATACGACACGGATTTCAGTGATTGGCGCAGCAGTTGCCAGCATTCCTCGACCTGGTCCGCGGACATGTGGTGCAGGCCCATGAACTCGGGATGTTCGACGTGATGTTGTTCGTATCCGGCCTGAATCGCTTGGAAGACAGGGTTTTCCGCCCAGGTCTCCCGCGGCGGGCGCGGTTGCGGCATTTCGGTCAGCCAGACTTCGAGGCCTTGGTGCGCCGGGTCTTCCGTCAGCAGCCGGTGCAGTGCGGTGGTTCCGGTGCGGGGCAGGCCGGTCACGAAGATGGGGCGCTCGATGGGAACGTCGGCGTACTGCGGGTGCTGCTTCCACGACGCTTCGCTCAGCAGCCGCGCGACCAGCGCGCCGCGCAGGAAGGCGCGATGGACTTTGTTGCCGTACGGGGTCAAATCGGCTTCGTGGGCATAGGAATCAAGCAGGACCCGCAAGCCTTCGAGATATTCGTCGCCGCCGAAATCGTCGAGTCCGGTGAGTTTCGTGGCGGACGCGTGGAGGTCTTCGACTGTGCCGACGCTGTCTCGTCCTGGACGCATGCTTTTCCCCTCAGTGGTGGTATTCGCCGGCGTTGACGTCGAGGCATTGCCCGGTGACGCAGCGGGCGAGCGCGGACGCGAGGAACACGACGGTGTCGGCGATCTCGTCCGGTTCCGGCAGGCGGCGCAGGTCGATCGTCTCCGCTGTTTCCGCGTAGACTTGTTCGGCGGGCACGCCGCGTTCCTTGGCCAGGTAAGCGAAATACCATTTGAGCGAGTCGGCCCAGATGTAGCCCGGCGCGACAGTATTGACCCGGATTCCGCGCGGGCCGAGTTCCGAGGCGAGGCTTTGCGCGAGCGCCAGCAGGCTCGCCTTGGCCATTTTGTACGCGCCGAAAGTGCGCCGGGAATGCCGCAGCACGGCCGAGTTGATCATCACGACCGAACCGGCGCTCTCGGCGAGTGCGGACGTGCAGAGCCGGGTCAGCCGAAGCGCGGCGATCACATTCGTTTCGAACCCGGCGCGGACCGCGTCGAGATCGACGTCGGCGAGGTCGGTGATCGGCGGGACCGCGAAAGCGTTGTTCACCAAGGTGTCCAGCCGCCCGAACTCGCTCAGCGCGGTCTCGACGAGCTTGGCCGCCGAGGCGTCGTCGGTGATGTCGGTGGGCACCGGGAGGGCGCGGCGGCCGAGCGCTTCGACTTCGGCTTTGACTTCGGCGAGCCGGGATTCAGTGCGGGCCGCGAGGACGACGTCAGCACCAGCCGCGGCGGAGCGCAGGGCGATGGAGCGGCCCAGGCCCGGGCCGATGCCGGAGACGAGAACGACCTTGCCAGTCAGGAGATCCATGAATTCAGCCCAGCATCCTGGCCGCGACGGCGGCCTGTCGCGCGGCGATCCGCTCTGCCCATTCCCCGGGGGTCACGCGGGCCTCCTGGTAGTGCGGCAACCGGTCGGCGAGTTCGCCGAACTTCACGACCTCGACCTCAGGGCCGTCTTCCGCGGTCAGCTCCCGGGAAAGCCGCTGCCAGCGGATCTGGACGTAGCCGCGGTCGTGTCCGGTGCGTTCGAGCCAGTTCGCGACACCGGGGTCGCGTTCGCTGATCACGAAGCGCAGCTTGCCGTCCGGGTCGACGCGCGCCTGGTCGGCGGTGAGGCTCGTCTGGTGGTTCAGGTAGTCCAGCGAGACATACCACGGGCTGCCGAGCTGGATGCCCTGGTACGGCGCGTCCGAACGGGGCACGGTGACGATCATGACCTCGTCGTCGGCGAGTTCGTAATGCCCGGCCGAGGAGTACTGGGTGGGCAGGCCGCCGGGGGTGCTGCGGGGTTCGGTCATCGTGTTCACTGGCAGGTTCAGGTAAAACCACTTCGGGAAGGCGAGGAACGTCCGCAGGCGGCTGAGCAGGATCTTCCCCGTGACGCCGTAGCGTTTCTCCATCGCGGTGCGAGTCAGCGCGGGCGGCGCCTGTCCGCTGGTGTCGGCGCAGCGAAGCTGGATGGTGCCGCGCCGTTCGGTCGCCCAATCGCTGTAGACCTCGCGGACGACGAGCATCGAGGAACCCTTGCCCAGCACGAAATAGCCGGGCTCGGGGTCGGGTTTCGCCGGGCCGAAGCGGATCTCGAACGAACCGTCGGCGGCGACGGGGATGTCGCGGTCGTCGAACGCGGTCACGCTGTCGGGCACCTCGACCGGCGTGTAGTCGCCGTTGAGGATCTGGAAGCTGAGGTCGGCGGTGGTGCCGCGGGTGCCGGTGACGACGTACTCGCGGTCCTCGCGGATGTTCGCGTTGAAGTACAGGGTGTCCGGGTTGTCCAGGCCCATTTTCGTGTACGGGCCGGTGGAGAGGGTGAAGTACGGGAAGTCGCGCTCGTAGGCCCACGCGGTCTGGATCGAGGCCCGGATGCTGCCCGCGAGGTAGTCGTAGCCCTCGATCAGGTCCTGTTCGGTCCGCACGTGCGGCGCCTCGGCGATGATCTTTTCGGCTTCGGCGATCGCGCCGGCGAGCGGTTCGGTCAGCACCCGGGACTCCTCACGCTGGTCCAATTCTGTACCGGGATGGTACGTTCGATGTCGATTGAGACTAGAACGCGTTCTAAGTATGGGTCAATGGCGGTGACGCGGCGCTCGCCGCCGACCGAACGGGTCGTGCGGTTGCTGGACTATTTCGCGGCCCGGCCCGGGCAGCGCTTCGGGCTTTCCGCGCTGGCCAGGGAACTGGACCTGAGCAAGCCCACCTGCCTCGGCATCCTCACCGAGCTGACCAAGGGCGGCTACGTCGTCCGCGACCCTCGGACCACCACGTATCGCTTGGGACCGGCGATGATCGCGGCCGGGCGCGCGGCGGGAGAAGGGTTCGGCGCCAGCGAAATCGCCCGCACGCACCTGGAAGAACTCAGCGCCCGGTACCAGGCGACGTGCACCGCGTCGGCGGTGGTCGACGGGCGCATCCTGATGCTGCAGAGCGCCGGTCCGGGCAAGGTGCGGCTCGGCGAGACGTATCCGTTCGCGCCGCCGGTCGGGCTGATGTACGTGCTGTGGGACGCCGATTCCGCCTTCGACGCCTGGCTCGCCACGCCGCCCGCGGTGCCGGTGCGGCTGGACGAGGCGTACCTGCGCCGTGTGGTCGCCGAATGCCGGGAACACGGCTATCTGGTGGAAAGCCTGACGTCGGCGGGCCGCCGGCTCTACACGCTGATGGCGGGCGTGGCCGCGGGCGATCTGCCGCCGGAGGTGCGCGGGCTGGTCGGCGAGCTGGTGTCGAGCCTGGGGGAGCGGGTGTATCTCGGGGCGGACCTGGAACCGCGGAAGAAGCACGCGGTGAGCCTGCTCGCCGCCCCGACTTTCGACGCGGCGGGACGGCAGGAGCTGGTGCTGACGCTGTCGGTCGGCGAATCGATCACCGGCGCGGAAATCGCCCGCCGGGGCGCGGCTTTGACCGCGGTCGCGGATGCGGTGACGGCGGAGGCGGGCGGCGTCCGTCCTGGCTAGGCTTGAGGAATAACCACGGAGCCGGTGCTCGTCCGGATCGGGGAGGCGGCGCGGCTGAACCATCGAGGCGAGCGGGACGCGGCACGGGGCTTGTTCGACCAGCGCTGGACGGAGATCGGCGAGCAAGGGGACCCGCTGCACCGGTGCACCCTCGCGCACGCGATGGCGGACGCGCAGGACGATCCGCGAGAGGAACTGGCCTGGGATCGGCGGGCGCTCGCGGCCGCCGATCTGCTGACCGATGCCCGGCTGGCGGAAGCCGGGGTGCCGCTCACGGCCGCCGGGCTGTATCCGTCGCTGCACCTCAACCTGGCCGAGTGCTACCGCAAGCTCGGCGATCTCGGGCGGGCCCGCGAATCCCTCCGCCGGGCCCAGGCCAGGATCGGCGCGCTCGGCGACGACGAGTACGGGAAGCTGGTCAGGAACGGGCTGCGGGAAGTAGCCGAACGGCTGGGCTGACCGGTCAGGCGGGCTGGCCCCACATGTTCGCCGTCAGCTTCCACCCCGGCTGGTCTTTCATCGAGACCAGCGTTTCGTACAGCCGCTCGTACCCCGTCCCGCTGATCCGCCAGACGCCGTCCTCGCGCCGGTAGGTGTCCTCGTAGTAGGCGGCGCCCTCGATCACCACCCGGTGCTCGGCGACGATCACCTTGTCCTGGAACAGCCATCGCCCGGTCGCGGTGTCGCCGTCGATCTCGATTTCCGGGTGGCCGGCGAAGTGCATCGTCGTGATGCCGGGCCCGACGGCGGTGCGCAGGAACTCCATCAGCGCGTCGCGATTGTCGAAGCTCAGCGGTTCGCCGTAGGAGGGCGTGCCGTAGTGCACGCGGGCGTCGGCGGTCAGCGTCTCCGCCATCTCGTCCCAGCGTTTGAGGTCGAGGCACCGGAGGTAGCGGAATTTCACGCGGCGGATTTCTTCGAGTGCGGCCAGATCCATGCGCTCAGTGTCCTCCGCTCGCTTGACCGAGTGCAAGAACCTGTTCTACTTTTCTGTCCTCGAACCCCGGAAGGGCGGGATCCGATGGCGAGCAACGCACCCCCGGCCTACGAGCTGAGCCACCTCGGTGCGCTCGAAGCCGAAGCAGTGCACGTGTTCCGCGAAGTCGCGGCGACCTTCGAGCGGCCGGTGCTGCTGTTCTCCGGCGGGAAAGACTCGATGGTGATGCTGCACGTCGCGGCGAAAGCGTTCTGGCCCGCGCCGCTGCCGTTCCCGGTCATGCACGTCGACACCGGGCACAATTTCGACGAGGTGATCCGGTTCCGGGACGAGACCGTCGAGCGCTACCGGCTGCGACTGGTAGTCGCGAGCGTCCAGGAGGACATCGACGCGGGCCGGAGCGTCGAGGATCCGAAGGCGGGCCGGAACCGCCTCCAGACCGCCACGTTGCTGCGCGGCATCCGCGAGAACGGTTTCGACGCGGTGTTCGGCGGGGCGCGGCGCGACGAGGAGAAAGCCCGGGCCAAGGAGCGAGTGTTCAGCTTCCGCGACGAATTCGGCCAGTGGGACCCCCGGCGGCAGCGTCCGGAACTGTGGAATCTCTACAACGGCAGGCATCGCAAGGGCGAGCACATCCGGGTGTTCCCGTTGTCGAATTGGACCGAGCTGGACATCTGGCAGTACGTCGAGGCCGAGAACGTGACGTTGCCGTCGTTGTACTACGCGCACCGCCGGTCGGTGGTCCAGCGCGACGGAATGCTGCTCGCGGACACCCGGTTCCTCACCGTGGCGGAGGGGGAAGTTTCCTATCCGGCAACGGTTCGCTTCCGCACGATCGGCGACGCGACCTGCACCGGATGCGTCGAGTCGACCGCCTCGACTCCGGCGGAAGTCGTGGCCGAGGTGGCCGCGACGCGGATCACCGAACGCGGTGCGACGAGGGCCGACGACCGGATTTCCGAGGCCGGGATGGAAGACCGCAAAAAGGAAGGCTATTTCTGATGGGCGCCGGGGATCGGGTCACGACGGTGCGGATCGCCACCGCAGGCAGCGTGGACGACGGCAAATCGACCCTGATCGGCCGGTTGCTGTTCGACTCGAAGACGGTGTTCGCCGACCAGCTCGAAGCGATCGAGCGCACCAGCCGGGATCGGGGCGACGCGTACCCGGATCTCGCGCTGCTGACCGACGGCCTGCGCGCGGAACGCGAACAGGGCATCACCATCGACGTCGCGCACCGGTATTTCGCCACCCCGCGCCGGAAGTTCATCATCGCCGACACCCCGGGGCACGTGCAGTACACCCGGAACATGGTCACCGGAGCGTCCACTTCGGACGTCGCGCTGATACTGGTCGACGCGCGCAAGGGGGTGCTCGAACAGTCGCGACGGCACGCGTTCCTGGCCAGCCTGCTGGGCATCCGGCATCTCGTGGTGTGCGTGAACAAAATGGATCTCGTCGGCTGGTCGCAAGACCGGTTCGAGGAAATCCGAGAGGACTTCCGCCGGTTCGCGATGAAATTGCGGACCCCGGATCTGACGTTCGTGCCGATGTCCGCGCTGCACGGCGACAACGTGGTGCACCGGGGCGCGAGCATGCCGTGGTACGAAGGCACTTCGCTGCTGCACCACTTGGAGCAGGTGCACGTCGCTTCCGACCGGAATCTGGTCGACGCGCGTTTTCCGGTGCAGTACGTGATCCGCGAGCACAGCCGCGATTTCCGCGGTTACGCCGGAACGGTCGCGGGCGGGGTCTTCAAACCCGGCGACGAGGTGACCGTGCTGCCGTCCGGATTCACCACGACCGTGCGCGCGATCTGGGGTCCCGGCGGCACCGCGGTGCCCGAGGCGTTCGCGTCGCTGGCGGTCACCATCGAGCTTGCCGACGAACTGGACCTCAGCCGCGGAGACCTGATCTGCCGCCCCGGCAACCGTCCGCATGTCGGCCAGGATGTCGACGCCATGGTGTGCTGGTTCTCCGAACAGGCCACCCTCGCCCCGGGCGCGAGCTACCTCGTCCGGCACACCACCCGCGAGACCAAGGCCGAGATCCGCGCGCTCGACTACCGGCTGGACGTGACGACGCTGCACCGCGACGAGGCCGCGGAATCGTTGTCGCTCAACGAAATCGGCCGGATCCAGGTGCGGACGCGGCAGCCGTTGCTGTTCGACCCTTACCTCCGCAACCGGCCGACCGGCGGATTCCTGCTGATCGATGAACACTCTGGGGACACTGTCGGCGTGGGCATGATCACCGGTCCGAGCACGACCGCGCCGAATGTAGTTTGGCATCCGGCGGCGGTGGGGCGGGAAGAACGCGCGACCCGCGGCCACACGGTGTGGCTCACCGGGCTGTCCGCCTCGGGCAAGTCGAGCGTGGCCGTGGAACTGGAACGCAGACTGGTCGCCTCCGGCCGCCCGGCCTACCTGCTGGACGGCGACAATCTCCGCCATGGGCTCAACAGCGACCTCGGGTTCGCCCCGGAGCACCGGGCCGAGAACATTCGCCGCGTGGCAGAGGTCGCCAAGCTGTTCGCCGACGCCGGGGTCGTAGCGGTGGTGTCATTGATCAGCCCGTACCAGGCTGACCGCGAGCTCGCGCGGACGGTGCACGAAAGCGCGGGTCTGCCGTTTACCGAGGTTTTCGTCGACACCCCGCTGGAAGTGTGTGAAAACCGCGACCCGAAGGGCATGTACGCCAAGGCCCGCGCGGGAGAAATCACTGGGTTCACCGGAGTGGACGCCCCGTACGAACGGCCCGCCGCTCCGGATCTGGTGCTGCGCCCGGAAAACGGCGACCCAGCGGCGATGGCCGCGCTGGTTCTCGCCGCTCTGGAGTGACAGACGTCTGCCTGCCAGCCTAGACCGTCCGGGGTCAGCAGGACGTTTTCGGCGCGGCAGTCGTGACCGCCTTGTTCCACACCGTCGCGGTCGACCCGTCCGCCCGGATTTCCACGACCGGGAAAGGTTTCTCCACCGGATTGCCGTACTCCGCCTGGTCCGGGCTGAACTGGATGGTCCCGCTCGCGCCCGGGACGGCGTTCCGGCAGCGCATCTCCTCGATCAGCCCGATCTGCGACAGCGGCGCGCGCACGACCGTGTCGGCGTTGCCGTTCGCGGCGCGGCGGGCGGCGGTGACCGCGACCATCATGGCGTCGTGGGTGAGGATGCCTTCGCCGCTTTCCAGGTCGGCGACGGGGAAGGCCAGCGGCGCGGTGCCGTCGTCCGCGCGGACGGGCTGGCCGTCGCACACCCCGGGTTTGCCGGTGAAAACCGCCTGGAACGTGTTGTAGGCGGCTTGGTCAGCGGAGCCGTTGCACGCACCCCATTCGTCCGGGCTGGCCAGCGAGGTGAACAGCACCCGGACGTGGCCGCCGCGGACGGCGTCGCGGAGGCTGGCCTCGTTGATCGCGGAGCCGCCGTCGTCGGCGGTGACGACGGTCAGTTTTCCTTTGGCGCACGGCGTGTTTCCCTGCGTCCACGATTGCACGAACGGCCCGAGGTCGGTGCCGCGGCCGGTGAAGTAGACGACCGTCGGCGCGACCGAGCAGAGATTCTGGTCCAGATAAGCGAATTGGGTGAGCAGCGGGTCGCTGCGGGAGCCGCCCGGGGGCAGCGCGCCGGGCGAGGTGAACGGGAACCGGTGCGCGGCGGGCATTTCCTTCACCGCCCGCGCGCCGAGGGTCTGGGTGTAGTCGTCGCCGGGGATGTTGTCCTGCACGATCGCGACCCGCGACGGGTCCGGTTCGATGCTCTCGATGTACCGGGCGGCGGCCGCCACGGCATGGGTGTTGGTGGGGGAGGTGCGGAAGAACCCGGTGTTGAGCTTGCCCTCGGGGGTGAGGTTCATCGTGTCCCCGGTGATCGTCGCGCCGATCACCGGAAGCCGCGCCTGCCCGGTCAGTTTGGCCGCCGCCGCGCGGGTGTTGTCCATGCTCTGCCCGAGCCCGATCACCGAGACCACGTGCTGGGCGGAGGCGTGCTCGGCGATGCTGTCCACGGCCTCCGACCAGCTCGCGTACTGGCTGCCCATGTTCGCCAGGAACAGTTTCACCTTCGGCGCGCCGCCCTGGAACGCGGCGGTGTGGTTGGCCCGCCACACCCCGGCGATCGCGCCTTCGATGTCGGGATAGAGATCGGGGTAGAGCCGGGTGTCGACGCCCTCCTTCGGCGACATGTCCTGCAACAGCACCACGGAAACGTAATCGCCGGTCACCGCTTCGTTGTTGGCCCGGACCGTCGCTTCCAGCTCCCGCAGGTGGCCCGGTTCGTCCCGCCAGAACTGCGCGCTGTCGAGATTGATGCCGACGCAGGCGCCGTGGGGATCGGCGGACATGCCGTCCCCGCACCGGGCGAACAGCCGGGGAGTGACGATGCTCGCGGCGACGAGGGCGACCACCGTCAGCGTGGCGAAGCCGGTGGCCAGCACCGGACGCCGCAGCACCCAGTTGGCCAGCCGGGGGAATTTGTGCGTGAACTTGCGCAGGAATCTTTCAAAGCGGCTCATCGCGCTCCTGTCGGGGGAATTCGGCTTAGAGGCTGTCGAATCGCGCGGCGGCGTCGGTCAGCGCGTCGGTGTCGTCACCGGCGGCGTAGTTGCCGGCCAGCCGCCGGAAGTTCTTGGCGATCCGCTCGTCGTGCGCCGGGCTGGGCACTGTGTGCGGGTCGTGGTGCAGCCACAGCCGCGCGACGATGCTGGTGATCGCGGCTTCGGCGGATTCCCGGCCCGGCTGCCCGCCGGGCACGAGCTTCGCGAGACTGGTGTCGGCGGGCTCGATCGCGGGCAGGCGGCACGGCGCCGTCGTGATCTGGTCGACCAGGCGGACCCAGCCAGGGTGCGGGGTGGTGGCGAACTGGTCGACCAGTTCTTTGACTACCTGGGCGAAGTTGTCGCAAGCGAGAGCGTAGTAGAGCCGGCGGGCCTGGTCCTCGGCCCCGCCGGTGGGTCCCGCGCAGGTGTTCGCCATCCGCCGGAACACCTCGGCCCAGGTCATCGCTTCGGGATGGCGGTCGGCCGCGCTCTGGGCGTGCAGGCCCGCCAGCAAGCAGGCGAGCAGCCACGGGTGCAGCACCGCGGGATGCTCCCGGCCGGGGGAGGCGACCGGCCACAGGCGCGAAGGCCGGGCGGCGAAGGTGCTGATCCACAGGTTTTCCCGCAGTGCGCGCAGGATGTCGTTGGCATCGGGGAAGGCGGCGGGGTCGAGCCCGGCCGACCGCCCGGGCTGGCGGAGCCGGACCCCCACCGCGACCGCCTGCGGGACGACGACCGGCAGCGGGTCCGCCCGCAGCGACCTCGGCAGGAAGGAGGCCAGCGCGCTTTCCCACAACGCCTTTCCGCTCTGCTGCTCGAACAACATCGAACGCGCGGGCGGATCGGCTTCCGCCGCCAGTTCGCCTGCCCGGCGGCCGATCTCGCGCGCGGCGGCGGGCAGGCCGCCGGAGAGCCGCCGGACGAACTCGTCGAAGACGGCCGGTTCCCAGCCCGCCGGCGCGGCCGGGGCGAGCGCGCGGAGCACTTCCGGACCGGGCGGATCGAGCCAGACGGGATACCACGCCCGCGTCGGAACGGCGCCCGCTTCGGCAGTGGCGGCCTGATGCTGGGTCCACTGCTGGAAATCAGCCTGGGACAGCAAGGGGATCGGCCGCCGGTCCGGGCAGTCCTCCTGTGTTCGCCACGGTTCCCGCCACCAATTGCCCCACGCGGTCGACCACCGGTCCAGGGCTGCCACGATCAGCAGCGGATCGCGCTCGGGCAGCCGATTCTGCCGCGCGCGCACGAAGGCGGAGAGGAATTCGCGGCCGGCTGGGGCGGCGTCGACGTTGTCGATCAGCAGAGCCCAGGCGTGCTCGTGCGGGACGGGCGGCTGGTGAGGGGTCAGGCAGTGACACGGCCGCACCGGGGTCGTCCATTGGGCGGCGCTGTGCGCCAAATCGGTGAGGAACGCGTTCATCACGTGCGGGAGCGGATCCGAACCGCGCTGGCTCAGTTCGATCAGCGCATCGATCGTGCCGGCTCCTTCCAGCATGCCGCCGAACCACTTCAACGCCTGCCGCACGCTTCGCCGCCGCCGGTTCGCGAGGCGCAGCAGAGCGCCGATTCCGCTGCTCACTACCTTCTGTACCGCCTTGCCCGGCACCTGCGCGCCGATGCCGGACAGCGACAGCGCGAACTGGACCGCCTCGCCCGCCATGTCCGCGACCCGGTGGTCGTCTTCCTGGCGGAGATAGCTTTCGACGAGTTTGAGCACGTACGCCCGGGCGGTGTCCCGGTTGTGCGGCAAGGTTTCGTTCAGTGCCAGCAAGGAAAGGCCGACGCGGTGGAAGGCCGGGTCGCGGGGCAGGTTGTCCCAGTGCCGGGCGAGCAGGAAGGACACGTACGCGACTGCGGAGATCGGATCGGCGACGCGGGCGTCCTGGAAATCGAGCCGGGCGTGCACGATCGTGCCTCCGCAGGCGTCGGCGATCGCCTTGAGCGCGGTGCTTTTGCCCGCGCCTTCCGGTCCGAGCAGCGCGACCACCGGCTCCGGAACCGCGGTTCCCTCGGCCGGTCGCCAGAATGCCTGCCAGGCAAAGAGTTCTGCGGCGGTGAGCACGTGCGGTTCCCCCAGGGTCCTGCTGTCCGGATCGCGGTGCGGTGCGCGGCACTGCACAGGGTGTATCGGTTCAGTTGTGGGCCGCGTCACAGATTGCGTGGCGGTTCACCCAGAAGTGTGGCTCTCCCGGCGGGTGCGCCCGCGGCCGTCCGGGGTCTCCCGCCGGGCGGCGGACGCCACGATCGGGCGAAGGCGGGCCGCCGTCCCGTTCACGGGTGCGTTCTTGTCGGGGCGGCTGCTTAAAGTGCGGGCATGGCAGTGGAAGAGCGCGAGCGGGCGCGACGGGTGCTGGGCTTCGCTCTCGACGTGGCGATGCAGATGTTCCGGCAGGGCATCGAAACCGCCGTCATCGTGCGCACGGTCCGCGGGCTGGCGTCGGCGGGCGGGGTGAAAGATCTGCGGATTTCGGTGGGAGTACGGGCGATTCACCTCCAGTACTGCCCGGGCGGCGGGGACGAGCCGCTGGTGCTGTTCGGGAGCGTGCAAGCGAACGACACGCGCGACATCGGCCGGATGGGAGATCTGGAGGCGCTCGCGGTCCGCGCGGGCGCGGGTGCGATTTCCCCTGCCGAGGCCGAGCGAGACGCCGGAATCCTCGCTCAAGCTGGCCCGACGTGGCCGTGGTACGTGAGTTTGCTCGGCGGGTGCCTGCTCGCGGCGATGATCTGCCTGCAGGCGAACGGAACCGTGCTCGCCGCGGCGTGCTCGGCCGGGTTGTTCGTGCTCGCCAACCGCGTCGGATGGGCGTTGAGCACCGTCGGCATCGCGGAGTTCTTCCAGGTCGCGGCCAAAGCGAGCACGGTGCTGGTGGTCGCGATTTTCCTGCTGTCGCTCGGAATGCTCACCGGGCACGAAGCGGCGAGCCTCTCGGCGGCGAATCTCGTGCTGCTGCTGCCGATTCTGTCGCTGGTCTCGCTGGTCGAAGACGCGGTCGGCGACTTCCACCTGATGGCGGCCGCCCGGATCGTGACGGTGCTGCTGCTGACCGGGGCGATCGCCACCGGCGTGATGGTCGTCGTGTCGGTGGCGAACGATCTCGACATCCTCGGCGAGGCCAGCCGGGTGCAGCTCGCCGCGTTGCCGCTCGCGCTGGTGCCGGTGACGGCATTGGTCGGCGCGCTGGGCAACGCGATTCTGATGGGCACGCCGGCGCGGTGGTGGCTGCTCGCCTGCGGGGCCGGGGTGGTGACGTCGCTGGTGAACTGGACTGGCCGGTCGGTGCTCGGCCTGGCCGCTCCGGTGTCGATTTTCCTTGCCACGACGGTCTTGGGCGCACTGGCCGGTGCGGCGGCGCGCACGCTGAAAGTGCCCACGGCAGTGGTGACGATTCCCGGGCTGACCGGCGCCGTGCTGCCGGGGCCCGCGCTGTACTTGAGTTTGTCGCAGGTTTTCGCGCGGGTCCCCGGTTCCTGGGACGCGGTGGCGGAGGCGACGTTGTCCACCGCGGCGATCGGCGTGGGCGTGGTGCTGGGGTTGCAGCTCGCGGCGTTGCGGCGACCGGGGGTGGTGCTGCCGGGGGCTCCGCTTGCGTGATGTGGCGCGCTCCGGTCCGGAGTTCCGGAACCGGGCTTGTCGCGGCCGTGGGGTGTTGCGCGGGACCGCGGTTGTTTGACGGGGCGGGCTGCGCTTTGCTCTCGGGCGGGCTTGTCGCGGCGGTTGTGCCGACGGGGGTTCGTTGCGGGGGCCGCGGTTGTTTCGGCGGGTGTGCTGCGCTTTGCTCTGGGGCAGGGTTGTTGCTGCGGTTGTGCCGACGTGGGGTGTGGTGCGGGGACCGCGGTTGTTTGGCGGGCGAGCTGTGCTTTGCTCCGGGCTGGGTTGTCGCAGTGGGGTGCGTTGCGGGGCCGCGGTTGTTTGAGTGGCGAGCCGCGCTTCGCCCCGGAGCCGGGTCGTCGCGGCGGTTGCGCCGACGCGGGGTGTGATGCTCGGGCTTCGTTCGCTTCACGGGCGAGTCGCGGTTCACCGCGGCCTGCGCTTCTGGTTCGGCATTGCCGCGGCGACCGCGCTTGCTTCCCAAGCGTCGAAGCGTGAACGCCACCTATTGTGACTCCTCGACCCAACCGGACTCGTCGTGCCCGTCCGCCGACCAGACTCCCCGGTTTCGCTTGCCTCCGCAGCGTAAATCGACATTCCCTCGCTGGTCAGCCGGGTGTCCGAGCAATTCGCTAGCGGTCGGTGCCCCTGCGGCCCGACCCCGGCAAACGGCCGCTTACCGGACTTCTCTCGCGGTATTAGGGGGTGGCAGGGATCTTGCCGGTGCGTAACGTCGGTCGGGCCAAACCGCACATCTAGCCCTGGGGGGCCGTTGAGCGAGTCCGAACGCAGCCTGATCGCCGCATTGCGTGCGTCGCTGAAGGAGAATCATCGGCTCAAAGACGAGAACCGGCGGCTGCACAGCGCGGCCGCGGGAGCGGAGCCGATCGCGATAGTCGGCGCGGGATGCCGTTTGCCGGGCGGGATCGAGACGCCGGGGCAGCTGTGGCGGCTTCTCGCGGACGGCGGCGACGCGATCGGCGGGTTCCCGGACGACCGCGGCTGGGACGTCGAGCGGCTGTACGACCCGGACGGGGTCCGGCCGGGGTCGATTTCCGTGCGCGAGGGCGGGTTTCTGGCCGGGGCGGGGGATTTCGACGCCGGGCTCTTCGGGATCAGCCCGCGCGACGCGCTGCTGATGGACCCGCAAGTGCGGCTGCTGCTCGAAACCGGCTGGGAATCGCTGGAACGGGCCGGGATTCCGCCGCGTTCGCTGGGCGGCAGCCGGACCGGCGTGTTCACCGGCGTGATGTACCACGACTATCCGGGCAGTTTCGCCGCGTCCGGCATGGTGTCCGGCCGGGTGGCCTACACCTTCGGCTTGCAGGGCCCGGCGATCACGGTGGACACGGCTTGTTCGTCGTCGCTGGTCACCGTCCATTTGGCGGCGCAAGCGCTGCGTGCGGGGGAGTGCGAACTCGCGCTCGCGGGCGGAGCGACGGTGATGTCCACGCCGCGCACGTTCGTCGAGTTCAGCAAGGACGGCACGTTGGCGCGCGGCGCGCGGTGCCGGAGTTTCGCCGAGTCCGCCGACGGAACGGCGTGGTCCGAAGGCTGTGTAATGCTGGTGCTGCAACGGCTTTCGGACGCGCGCCGGTCCGGACGGCCGATCCTGGCGGTGCTGCGCGGGAGCGCGGTCAACTCCGACGGCGCGTCGAACGGCATCACCGCGCCGAACGGTCCGGCGCAGCGCCGGGTGATCCGGCAGGCACTGGCGTCGGCTCGGTTGTCCGCCGCGCAGATCGACGTCGTCGAGGCGCATGGAACGGCGACGCCGCTCGGCGATCCCATTGAGGCACAGGCGCTTCTGGCGACCTATGGCGCGGAGCGGGCCGGCGGGGAGCCGCTGCGGCTCGGGTCGCTGAAGTCCAATCTCGGGCATACCCAGGCCGCGTCCGGCGTTGCCGGGTTGCTGAAGCTCGGGCTCGCGTTGCAGCATGAACTGCTGCCGAAGACATTGCACGTGGACGCGCCCAGCAGCCGGATCGAATGGTCCGCCGGGGAAGTCGAACTGCTGACCGAGGCGATCCCGTGGCCAAGGAACGCTCGGCCGAGGCGGGGTGCGGTTTCCAGTTTCGGGTTGAGCGGGACGAACGCGCACGTCGTCGTGGAGGAAGCTCCGCCGGTCGCGGAAAGCGCGGCGGACGACCGGGTGGCCGTGCCGGTGGTGCTCAGCGGACATGATCCGGCGGCGCTGCGCGCGCAGGCGGAACGGCTGGCCGAACGGCTGCGCGTGGAGCCGGATCTCCGCCTGGCGGACGTGGCCCGGACGCTCGCGACCGGGCGTACGCATCTGGAGCACCGTACGTTGGTCGTCGCCCGCGATCGGGACGAGTTGCTGGCCGGGCTGGAAGATCCGCCTGGTCGGATGGCGCGTGGCGAGGGGCCGCTCGCGTTCCTGTTTTCTGGCGGTGGTTCGCAGCGCACGGGCATGGGCGAGGAACTGGCGGCCGCCTATCCGGTGTTCGCCGACGCGTACGCCGCTGCTTGTGCGGAACTCGACCGGCACCTGGACCGGCCGCTGCGGGAGGCGGTCGGCGGAGCCCTGGACGAGTTCCGGTACAGCCAGGCGGCGTTGTTCGCGATCGAGGTCGCGTTGTTCCGGCTGGCCGAATCGTGGCAGCTGCTTCCCGACGTCCTTTGTGGACACTCCGGCGGCGAACTCGCCGCCGCGCATTGTGCGGGAGTGTTGTCGCTGGAGGACGCGGCGGAGCTGGTCGTCTCGCGGGCGGCGTTGATGCAGGAGCGACCGCGCGGCGCGATGGCGGCGATCGAGGCGGATCCGGGTGAATTCGCCGGGGAAGAGGTCGACGTCGCCGTGGTCAACGGGCCGCGTTCGGTCGTCGTCGCCGGAGCGGAAGCTGCGGTGCTGGCCGTCGCCGCCCGGTTCTCGGCGAAGGGACGGCGCACCAAGCGGCTGGCGCTTGCGGTCGCTTCGCATTCGCGGCTGATGGACCCGGTGCTGGAGCCGTTCCGCGCACTCGCTTCGCGGGTTGAATACGCCGAGCCGAGAGTGCCGATCGTCTCCACGGTGACCGGCGAGCCGATCGAGTCCTTCGACGCGGACTACTGGGTGCGCAATATCCGTTGCACGGTCCAGTTCGGTGCCGCGGTCGGCACGTTGGAGGGACAAGGCGTCACGCGATTCTTCGAACTCGGTGCGGACCGGCCGTTGACCGCGCTGCTGCCGGACGCTCCGCTCGCCGTCTCCGCACTGCGCCGGGATGTGCCGGAGGACGTCGCGGTCGCCGAGGCGATCGGGGAACTGCACGCCGACGGGGTGTCTCTGGACTGGACGGCGGTGTTCGCCCCTCGCTCGGCGGCGCTCGTGGACCTGCCGACATATCCCTTCCAGCGGGAACGCTACTGGCTGTCGGCCTCGGACGAAGCCGCCGACCTGTCCGCGACCGGGCTCGAAGCCGCCGGACACCCGTTGCTCGGCGCCGCGGTTCCGCTCGCCGACGGTGACGGGTTCCTCTTGCACGGTCGGATTTCGACCGCCGCGCAGCCTTGGCTCGCCGGACACGCTGTCGGCGGTTCGGTGCTGTTCCCCGGCACCGGGTTCCTGGAACTCGCTCTGCGCGCCGGTGAGGAAGCCGGTGGTGCCCGGGTTCGCGAGCTGACCGTGCACGCGCCGCTGGTGCTGGACGCCGACGGGGTCCGGGTTCAGGTCCGGGTCGGCGCTGCGGACGAGGCCGGGGTGCGGCCGGTGAGCGTCCACGCGCAGACCGGCGACGAGCCTTGGGTGCGGCACGCGGACGGGGCGCTGGCTCCGCCGGGTTCGCCGCCCGCGGTGGATTCCGCGTGGCCGCCCGCCGGGGCTGAGGAAGTCGATCTCGACGGGATGTACGAGCTGCTCGCTGAGCGCGGGGTTGAGTATGGGCCGCTGTTCCAGGGCTTGAAGACCGCTTGGCGGCGCGCGGACGAGGTGTTCGCCGAAGTCTCGCTGCCGGAATCCGCGGTGCTGGACGCCGCGGCATTCGGGCTGCATCCGGGGCTGGCCGATTCGGCGCTGCACGCCATCGGCCTCGGCCCGGCGACCGGTGCGGAGACGCTCCTGCCGTACTCGTGGTCCGAAGTGGACTTGTGGGCCGCTGGCAGCTCCGAGCTTCGGGTGCGGGTGAAACCGCTGGCGGACAATACGGTCTCGCTGTCTTTGGCGGACGGCTCGGGCAATCCGGTGGCCACGATCGGGTCGCTGGCGCTGCGCCCGGTCACCGGTGTCCGGCGCGCGCCCCGCGCCGGGGCGTTGCTCCGTCCGGAATGGACTGAGTGCGTTCTCCCCAGCGGGAGTGCGGAGGACGTCCAGACCTTGGTGGTTTCGCCGGGCGCGGACGCAGCGGCGGCACAGCGCGAACTCCAGCGGATCCTCCCCGCGTTGCGTACTGCGCTCGAGGACGATCGCCGGATCGCGGTCGTCACCCGGTGCGCGGCCGGACTGCCGGGCGAACCGGTCGACCTGGCCGGCGCCGCGGTCGCCGGGCTGGTCCGTTCGGCGCAGACCGAACATCCGGGCCGGATCGTGCACCTGGACACCGACGCGCCGCCCTCGACCGACTTGATCGCCACCTTGCGTGAGCCCGCCATTGTCTTGCGGGGCAGTAAAACTCTGGCTCCGCGCCTGGTCGCCGCCGAGGCCGCCGAAGGCGCGGAATGGGGAAGCGGGCCGGTGCTGATCACCGGCGGTACCGGGCAGCTCGGCCGATTGGTGGCCGAACATCTGGTCCGGCACCACGGCGTGCGCGAACTGGTCCTGGTGAGCCGGACCGGCCGAGGCGGGGACGCCGTCGCCGCCGAACTGGCCGCGCTCGGTGCGCGAGCCGAGGTGGCGGTCTGCGATCTGGCCGACCGCGCCGCCGTCGCCTCGCTGCTGACCGCGCATCCGGTCACCGCGATCGTGCACGCGGCGGGCGTTCTCGCCGACGGGATGCTCACCTCGCTGACCACAGCACAACTCGACGCGGCGTTCGAGGCCAAGGCCACCGCCGCGTGGAATCTGCACGAACTCGCTGGCGACGTGCACAAGTTCGTCCTGTTTTCCTCCGCCGCGGGCATTCTCGGCGCGCCGGGCCAGGCCAACTACGCGGCGGCGAACGCGTTCCTCGACGCTCTCGCCCAGCACCGCCGCAACCTCGGGCTGCCCGCACAATCGCTGGCCTGGGGATTGTGGAACTCCGACCAGCGCACCGGCGGCCTCACCGCCGAAGCGGGGCTGGCGCTGTTCGACGCCGCCATCGCCGACCCGGCACCGGTATTGGCTCCGCTACGGCTCGATGCGTGGCGCGGCGAAGATGTCCCGTTGTTGCTCCGCGGCCACGTGCGGACGCCCCGGCGGGCCGGTGGTTCCGCCGCGGGGAGGTTGCGCCGTACTCCGCCCGCCGAACGCCGGGAGCGGTTGGCGGAACTGGTCGGCGCGCAGGTGGCGGCGGTGCTCGGGCACTCGGAGACCATCGAGCCCAGCCGCGCGCTGCCCGGCCTGGGGTTCGACTCGCTCACCGCGGTCCAGGTGCGCAACCGGCTCTCCGAAGCCACCGGCCTGACTCTCGGCGCGACCCTGGTGTTCGACCATCCCACCGTCGCGGACCTGGCCGACTTCCTGAACGAGTCCTTTTCGGACACTCCGGGGGAATCGCCCGCGCCGAAGCCGGGGGACCCGGTCGCCCGGTTGTTCGCCGAGGCCGTGGCGGCGGGCCGGGTGCCGGAAGGAGTCGCTCTGCTCGGAGCCGCCGCGCACCTGCGCTCGTCCTTCACGGAACCGGCTACGGGATTCCGGCCGGTACGGCTGGCCGACGGACCCCGCAAGCCCGCTTTGCTATGCGTGCCGTCTCCGGCCGCGATGACCGGGGCCGTCCAATATGGACGCTTGGCCGCGCCGTTCCGCTGCGAACGGCGGTTTTCCGTACTGTCCCTGCCCGGTTTCACCGCGGACGAACCGCTGCCCGCCGACTTCGGCACGCTCGTCGCGGCGCTGGCCGGCCAGGCTCGCGAGGCAGCGGAGGACGAGCCGTTCGCGCTGCTCGGATACTCGTCCGGCGGTCTTCTGGCCGAAGCCGTGGCGGCGGAACTGGCCCGCACCGGCCGTGCTCCGGCGGGGCTGTGCCTGCTGGACACCTACGAGATCGGCGGCCCGGCCGAGAGCGCGGTCCACGCGATGGCCGGGGAAGTGCTGACCCGCCAGGACGACGGCGGGTTCGACCGGGCGCAACTGACCGCCATGGGCCGCTACCTCGGCCTTCTCGCGACCGCGGGGCCGCCGGAAATCACCGTGCCCACGGTGTTGCTGCGCTCCGCGCGCAGCTTCGCGGACGTGGCCGGGGCGGAGTGGCAGACGACGTGGTCGCGGGCCGACCGCGTGGAAACCGTGCGCGGGGACCATTTCAGCCTCGCCGCCGAGGACGCGGAGAGCACCGCCTCGGCGGTCTCCGCGTGGCTGGAATCCGTGGCAGAACCTTTCGTGGAAACCGTTACCGGACTTGGGAGTTCGTCGTGACCAGTGAAGTGTGCCCCTATCCGTTCGCGCCGTCGGCGCTGACTGTCGACGCGCGGTATGCCGAGATGCGCGAGCAGCGGGGGATGAGCCGGGTGCGGCTGCCGTTCGGCGGCGAGGCGTGGCTGGCGACGCGGTACGAGGACGTGCGAGCCGTGCTCGTGGACCGGCGGCTGATGCGCAGCCTCACCGTCGGCAAGGACGCGCCGCGCGGGACCGAGGCGATCGAGAGCGAAAGCTCGATCATCACCATGGACCCGCCGATGCACTCCCGGCTGCGCCGGCTCGTCGCGGCCGCGTTCACGCCGAAGCGGGTGGAAACGCTGCGCCCGCGGGTCCAGGAAATCGCCGACGGCCTGATCGACCGGATGATCGAGCAGGGCCCGCCGGCGGACCTGGTGTCGGCGTTCTCGATCCCGCTGCCGATCACCGCGCTGTGCGAGCTGCTCGGGGTCCCGCAGGAGGACCGCGACAAGGTGCACCAGTGGACCGACACCATGCTGATGCTCAGCGGCGACGGTTCGGACCACACCGCGATCATGACCGCCCAGCGCGAGCTGTGGGGGTATATCGCCGGGCTGGTCGCCGAACGCCGGGAAACCCCGACCGACGACCTGATCGGCGCGCTGGTGCGGGCCCGCGACGACGAGGGGCGGCTCACCGAAGGCGAGCTGATCGACCTGTCCGGCGGAATCCTGGCGGTCGGCCACGAGACGACCGCGAACCACATCTCCAACCTGCTCTACACGTTGCTGACGAACCCGGACCAGCTCGCCCGGCTGCGCTCCGACCCCGGCCTGCTGCCCTCGGCGGTCGAGGAACTGCTGCGGTTCGTCCCGCTCGGCGCGAGCGCCGGGTTCGCGCACATCGCCAGCGAGGACGTCGAAATCGGCGGCCAGCTGATCCGCAAGGGCGAGGCGGTGTTCGCGGATCTGGAGGGCGCGAACCGCGACGCGACGGTGTTCGAGTGCCCGGAGGAGCTGAACCTGGCGCGCACGCGCAACCACCACGTCGGCTTCGGCCACGGCCCGCACCACTGCCTCGGCGCGCAGATGGCGCGGCTGGAACTGCAGGTCGCGCTGGGGACGCTGCTGGCCCGGTTCCCGGATCTTGAGCTGGCGGCCGACGTGCCGTGGCTGGCCGGGCGGCGGCAGCGGGGGCCGGAGCGGCTGGAGCTGACGTGGCGGAAGGCGTTGCCCGCGCAGTGACACCCCGGATGTCCGTGAGGGGAACCCGATTCCCGCAGGGTTTTCCTCACGGACATCCGCGCGGTCACCACCCGCTGCGGTAAAAGCTCCGCGACACGTAACTGCTGGCGTCCTTCGCCCGCTCGGCACACAACTCTTCCTTGACCGTCCGCGCCTGCTTGACCAGTGGGTCGTCCCCGGGCGCGAGCGCCAGGAGGTCGATCACGTGCAGCGCCTCCTGCACCCGACCCTCCCCGCGCAGCCGCTCGGCCTGGTCGAGCACCGCCTGTTTGTCCGTGATCGCCTCGGCCCGGGCGGCGGCCGCGACGTCCGGGCGGGACGGGTGCAGGGTCGTCGGATTCCCGTCCCACCAACCGGTTTCCGAGCGGACGATGTCCCGCACGATGTACTCCCGGTGCCCGTAGTGCTCGCGCATCCACGGCACGTCGAACAGCTCGGCGGGGTACCGCAGATCGTGCACGATGTCGTCCACCCGCCGACCCGCGTTGAGCTGATCCACCACCGCGCTCCGCAGCCACCGCAAGGCGGCCGCGGTCATGGTCAGCTGGCGCACCGGATCGTCGCGGACCACTGGGCCGAACTCCGGGACCAGGACAGCCGGGTTGAGCGCGGCGAGGCGGTCCAGTGTGTCGGCCCAGCGGACGGTGTCGCGCATGGTCCGCATGGGCGTGCCGATATTGGGGATGCCGTTGATCACCGCTGCACTGCCGTACAGAACCCGTTGGGACGGCAGCCATACGGCGGTCACGTCGTCGGTTTCGGACGGTGCCCACAGCAGCCGGACGTCCGGGGCCAGCGTCATCGCTTCCCGGTAGGTCTGGTCCGGGAAGGTCAGCGGCGGCGGGGCCGCCAGGTCCGGCATGGCGCGGCGGAATTGCCGGGTGTTGATGTGGTTCTGCAAGCCGGCCGTCTCCAGGTACCGCTGGTAGCGCCGGACGACGTTCTCGTGCGCCACGACCGTCGGGCGGCGTTCGCCGTGCGCGGCGGCGTAGTCGAAGAATCCGGGCACACCGTAGTTGTAGCCGAGATGCCCGTGGCTGTAGACGATCCAGCGCACCGGTTCGCCGAGCCGGTCCAGCACCGGCGCGACGAGGTCCGGGGACGGGCCGGTGTCGACCACGACGAGGCCCGAAGGCGTTTCCACCGCGAGGCTGTTGCCCTGCAGGCCGATCGAGCGGACGCCGGGCGCGACCTCGGTGATCTCGCCGGTGCCGTAGAGCGGGTTCTTGCTGTCCTGGAACGGCATCAGCCGACCACCTCGATCCGGTCGCGGAGTCCGAGCCGCCGCGCGGTGCGGTCCGGGTTGACGAAGAACACGGCCAGCAGACCGCCCGCGACCGACAGCAGTCCGCTGATGGTGAAGGCGAGCGTGAAGCCGCTTTCCGGGGTCGAAGCCGCTTGGATCAGCCGTCCGGTGAGGTACGGCGCGAGCAGCCCGGCCGTGGTGACCAGGCCGACGGTGATCGACAGCACCGCGCCGCGCTGCCGGGTCGGGCTGATCTCGGCGTTCATCGTGACGCCGAGGGCGAACACGACCCCGCCCAGGCTGAACGCGACGGTCAGCAGCGCGATCTGGAACCAGCCCCCGCCGACGTGCGGGAACAGCAGCATCGCGAGACCGGAGACCAGCACCGCGACGCCGCCGAGCACCCCGCGGGCCACCCGGCTCGACACGCCGCGCCGCATCAGCCGGTCGCTGAGCGCGCCTTGGGCGAGGTTGAACACGACCGACGCGATCCACGGCAGCGCGACGAGCGTTCCGGTGGTGACCGTGCTGTAGTGCAGCGCTGTTTCCAGGTAATGCGGCACCCACGCGACCAGCACCGCCAGCGCCCAGTACGCGGCGAATCCGGCCAGGAAACCGCCGATCCAGGTGCCGTTCAGCAGGATCCGCCGGTAGGGCACGCGGGGTTCGTCCGCTTCGGACTTGACCGCGCTCGCGTGCACCGAAGCGGTTCCGGCGACCTTGCCCTCCCGTCCGAAGACCGCCCACAGGACCGACCACAGCAGGCCCACGACGAGCAGCGCGAAGAACGCCCACCGCCAGCCGTAGCCGACGATCAGCGCGGTCAGCAACGGCGACGCCAGCGCCACGCCGATGCCGGAACCGGCGTTGAGCAACGCGCTCGGCAGCCCGCGTTTCTCGTTGGGGAACCACTTGTACGCCGCGTGCATGGCCAGCGGATTCGCCGGGCCCTCGGCCGCGCCGAGGACGATCCGGCTGACCAGCACCGCGCCGAAGCCGACCGTGCCGAGCATCGGAGCCTGCGTCAGCGCCCAGATCACGCCCAGCACCAGCAGGATCCACTTCGTCGGCACGCGGTTGGACACGAACCCGACGACGATCGCGGAAATGCTGAACAGGAAGTAGAACCCGCTGCTGATCAGGCCGTACGCCTCGGGCGTCAGGCCGAGATCGTGCATCAGCGGTTTCGCGGCGAGCCCGAGGACGGCCTTGTCCGCGAAGTTGATCAGCATGAACACCAGCAGCAGCCCGGTGACGACCCAGCCGCGAGCGCTGGTGCCGCGGACGCGCCTTCTGTCGGCGGTTTCGGCGGGGAGGGCGGGAGCTTTCATGGTGGGTCCCCATTTCAACGTCGTTGTCGGACGGGGTGCGGTCCGGACCAGTGCAGCCCGGACCAGTGCAATCCGGACCGGGGCGGTTCAGAAGGCCCAGCGGGTGCGGCCCGCTGTCCGGGCGCGCAGCTGTTCGGTGCGGTCGGTGCCGTTCAGCACGGCTTGGGATTCGGCGGCGGCCCAGGCGTAGACGCCCTTGGCCATCGTCGAGGTCGCGGCTTTTTCTAGCGCGGTGAAGACTTCCGCGCGGGCGGCGTGCGCGGTTTCGTCGGCGGGCGCGGCGTCCACGGCGAGCTGCGCGAAGTGCCCGGCCAGCCGGTGTTCGCCCGCGGCGAGCAATTCCCGCGCGCGGGCGGCCAGCCGGTCGGAGCCGCCGGACAGGTCGGCGAGTTCGCGGGACAGGTCGGCGCGGCGGGCGGGCTTGAGGTTGGCCGGGTTGCCGTCGTACCAGCCGCCGTAGAGCCGCCAGACGTTGCGGACGACGAATTCCGGTTCGTCGTAAGCCGGTTTGAGATACGGTTTGGCCAGCAGCTCTGCGGGCGCGGTGACGCCGTGGACGACCTCGTCGAGCGTCGCGCCCGCGTTCATCGCGTCCACGGTCTGGTCGTGCAGGGTTTCGAGGAACTCGGCGGTGTCGGACAGCGCGGTCCGGATCCGGTCGGCTCCGGCGATCGGCACGCCGTGGCCGGGCAGCAGCAGTTCCGCGCCGAGTCCGGCCATCCAGCGCAGTGCCCGCGCCCACTCCGCGGCGTAGCGCTGCACCTTCTGCGGATTGCCCGGGTTGGGGGAGGACCAGATGAAAAAGTCGCCGCAGCACAGGATTTTCCGGTCGGGCAGCCACGCGATCGTCGCGTCGTCCGTCTCGCCGCGGCCGTGCGTGAGCCGCACGTCGAGGTCGCCGATCCGGAGCGTGGCGGTGTCGCGGTAAGTGACGTCGGGGTGCCGGTACGTCTCCGGCCAGCGGAAGCCGGGCGACTGGAACTGCCGCTGGTTGATCACCGTGTTGTAGCCGCGGGTGCGTTCGTATCGGGCGAAGCGGGGCGGTGTGTTTTCGTGCGCCAGCACGGATGGACGACACCAGCCGCGCTCGTCGGCTTCGGCGTCGAATGGGCCGACGCCGAAGACGTGGTCGATATGGCCGTGCGAGTAGACAGCAGTGTGCAGCGGTGCGTCGGTGCGGGCGCGGGTCGCGCCGAAAAGGTCTTTCGCGGTGCGGCGTTCGCCGGTGTCGAAGCAGAACAGGCCATCGTCGGTGGGGAAGAGGAAGACGTTGCCGAACGCCGGCCACATCCAGACGCCTTCGGCCAGCTCGTGCAGACCGTCCTTGCGCAGCGTGCCGGTGTGGTAGACGCGGGTGTCGGCCTCGCCTCGCCAGACTTTGTCGGCGTAGTCGAGCAGGTCAGTCACGGGATGCCTCCTGGACGTTCTCGGTGAACAGCGCGTCGACGGCGACCAAGGCTTCGCCGCTGACGCAGAGCGGGTTGAGGTCGGCTTCGGCGAATTCCGGATGGTCGCCGAGGATGCGGACAAGCCCGTCGATCGCGGCGGCGACGGCGGGGACCGGGGCGGCGAGGACGGCACCGGCCCAGGCGGCCAGCTCGGCTCGCTGGTCCGGGGTGGCCGGGAGCAGCAGCGCGCGGCGGGGTGCGGTGGGGTCTTCGGCTCGGTCGCCGCCCGCGCCGAGGACGATTGCGGTGCCGTACAACGGATCTCGTGTAGCGCCGAGGGCGAGTTCGGCGGTGTGCGGCAGCTGGGGTTGCACGACGAGGGTGCGATTCGGGTCGGTGGAGACCTCGTCCAGCCGCGCTTGGAGCGTGTCCAGCACGGCGGGCAGTTCGGCCGCGGTGACACCGACGCGGACCAGTCCGGCGCGCGCCCGGTGCGGCACGTCGAAGGCATCGCCCTTGACCACATACGGCCCTGGCCAGCCGCGGTGCCGTACTGCGGCGGCGAGATCGGTCCCAGCGACGGTGTCCACATGCGGAATACCGGCGTCCTCCAGCAGGGGAGCGGCCCGCAGTTCAGTCCACACTGGACGGTCGTCGCCACTGGAGTGCCGCGCGGGCTCCGGCACGCGGTCCGGGACTAGCACCCGAAGGCGACGCACGAGAGCGCCGATGCTGGGCAGGACGGTGTCCGGCCGCCCGAGCTTCGCCAGCTCTCCAGGCGGCGCGCACGCCCAGACGAACCACGTAGGCGTCCGCATCGCGGCGGCTGCGGCGGCCAGCCGGTGGTACGCCTCGCGGAACCGGTCGCCGAACGTCAGATAGAGCACGACGCCGTCCAGGTCCGGGTCCTCGTCGAGCGCGCTCAGCAGATCGCCGACCCGGTTCATCCAGCGGTCGATGTTGCCGCCGAGGTCGACCGGGTTCTCGTCGGCCGCCTCGACCCCGCCGATCTCCGCGAGCTTCGTGCGCGTCCTCCCGGACAGCGGCGGGATCCGGACGCCCAGCGCGGTGAGGTTGTCCGCGAGGATGCCGCCCGCGCCGCCGGACATGGTCAGCACCGCGAGCCGGGGAGCCGGGGGCAGCGTCGTGCCTTTGCGGGCGCAGAGCACGGCGTCCACGAGCTGGTCGTCGTCGGTGACCAGGTGGATGCCTTCCTGGCGGCACAGCGAGGCGAGCAGGAAGTGATCCCCGGCGACGGCCGCGGTGTGCGACAAAGCGGCCTGCCGACCGGCGGCACTGCTGCCGACCGCGAGCGCCACCACGGTCTTGCCCGCAGCCTGCGCCTGACGGCCGAGCGCGCGGAGACCGTCCGCGTCGCGCACGCCTTCGAGGTAGAGCACGAGCACGTCGACGTCAGGCTGGGCCAGCAGGTCGCGGCCGATCTCGTGGCTGGACAGGCAGGCTTCGTTCCCGACGCTCGCGTAGTAGGAGTAGCCGATCCCGGCCTGTTCGAGCAGGTCGGCGAGGACGAACCCCATCGCGCCGCTCTGCGTGACGATCGCGATCGGGCCCGGCGGCAGGCGTTCGCGGTCGAGGAAAACGGTCGTCGACAGCTGCACGCCAGCCGGGTGGCTCACCACGCCCAGGCAGTTCGGGCCCAGCACCGGCAGGTCTCCGGCGGCTTCGCGCAGCTCGTCCTCCAGCGCGGTGTTGCCGCCTTCGGCGAAACCGGACGCGAAGACGACGACCGCGCCGGAGCCGAGTTCGCGCGCCTGCCGGACCAGCGCGGGAACCGTTTCCGCCGGGGTCGCGAGGACCACTAGGTCGGAGCCGTAGCCGATCTCGGCGAGCGAACCGACCGTCCGCACGCCGGGCAGCTCGAGCGGGCCGCGGGAGATCGCGAAGACCTCGCCGCCGTAGCCGCCGCGCAGCAGCCGGTCCAGCGCGATCCGGCCCCAGGACAGCGCGGTGGTCGCGGAAACGCCGACCACGGCGACCGACTTCGGGCGGAACAGCGGCTCGCAGCGCATCGGGCCTCCTGTGATCGCGGTCATGGACACAACCCCAACTGTCGCCGCTGGCCCACCCGGCTGGTAGCGCACATCGCCCAGGTTTTCGGCTACCGTGCTGTGACATGTCACAGTTCTCGTGGCGCGCCTTCGAGCACCGGCTGCCGAAGGCGGTCGAGCGGACGATCCGCCGGTACGTCGAGACGTCCTCGCACTACCGCGGCGAGGCGCCCGCTCACCTGCACCTGTACATGGCGCACACCTGCCGCGAGTTCGGCCGGATGTTCGCGCGCGCGGTGCGGGAGGGAAGCGATCCGCGCGAGGACGAGCTGGAGCTGTTCCGGCAGCGAGGCCGCGAGCGAGGCGCGGAAGGGCTGCCGGTCGGCGATTTCGTGCACGCGTACCTGCTGGCGGCCGAGGAGCTGTGGGCGGAGATCCTGGAGCTGTCCGGCGGTTCGCCGCCGCCGGAGACGACCGCGGTGCTGCTGAACTGCCTGCACCGGGTGGTGAACGTGGCGGTGCAGGCGCACCAGAAGGAATTCCGGATCGCCGACCAGGAACAGCGCGAGGCGGCCCGGGCGCTGGTGCGGCGGCTGGCCGCGGGGGAGGCGGTCCCGGAACCGGCCGACGTCCGGCTCGCCCCGGCGTACGGCGTCCTGGCGGTGCGATTCGCCGCCGACCCGGCGGATTCCGTCGGCGACGCGGTCGGGCGCCATCTGGCCGGACAGCGGAAGGCGCGGCTGCTGTTGCAGCACTTGCATCGAGAGCTGTCCGGCGATGTGCTGGCCGACTTGGATCCCGGCGGCGGCCTGCTGCTGCTTCCGTCCGCTTCGGACGATCACGAGGCGGCGCTGGCCGAGGCCCGGCAGGCTGTTCCGCGCGCGCACCAGGCGACGGGCGTGGAGATCACCGGAGCGTTCGCGCACGCGGCCGAGCTGCCGGAAATCCCGGCGGCGGTGGCGGAAGCGGAACGGCTGCTGCGGCTGAACGCGAAGCCCGGCACCGTCGCGGTGCTCGCGGACCATCTGTTCGAGTACCAGCTGAATCATGACAGCGCGGCGACTCCTCAGCTGCGTGCTTTGGCGGCGCGGTTGAGCGGTGAGCCTGATCTGACGGGGACGCTCCGGACGTACTTCGACACGGATTTCAACCGGCGCGAGACGGCGCGGAAGCTGCACGTCCATCCGAACACCGTGGACAATCGCCTGTCGCGGATCGCGAACTTGACCGGCGCGGATCCGCGGACGGCGAAAGGGATTTTGCTGCTCGGCGCGTCACTGGGGCTGGCGGGCTGATCACCCGGCGAGGGTGGCGCTGCCCTTGGGGCCGGTCACGGTGACCCGGATCATCCGCGCGGACGGCAGCTGAACGACGGTGACCTGCCAGGTCTGCGGCGTTCCGACGTCGAGGGTCCGCAAGGCTTTCCGGACCAGGCGGGAGATCTCGGGGACAGGCAGGGTCCGAAGGTCGAATCGCGGGACCTGGGCTCCGCTCGGCGCGAAGACGACCGTGAGCCGGTGTTCCTGGACGACCGCGGTCAGCGTCTGGGAGACGTCGGTGCCGAGGGCGAGTCCGTCGACGGCGCGGCGCAGCTCTCCCTCGTCCAGCAATGACTGCTCGGGGCCAACGTCGACCGTCGCGGAACCCGAGGAAGTCACCGCCGCAGGTGGCTGAGAGGTCTGCGGGGCGCTGGGCTCCGGCGTGAACAGTTCGGCGCGGAACAGCCCGAGGACCGCACCCGCGCCGAGCAGCAGCCCGATGAGCGCGCAGACACCGGCCGCGCAGCCCTTCGGCGGCGGATGGACCAAAGCGGACTCAGCCGCGGCCGGGATGACCGCGTTTTCCGCTCGGCGTCGCCACTCCGGCGGTGGGTCGGCCACGATCCGCACTTTCCACGGCCGGCCCGGCGGATAGCTGACCACCAGGACGTCGCCCTTGCGGTAGTCGCGGAGATCGACCAGATTGACCGTGCGGGTCGCCGATGCCCGATGGGACGGTGCCCCGTCCGGCGCGACGGTCAGGATGAAATCCACCGTGAGATCGCCGGTTTCGGCGCCACCGGCGCGCAGGCTTTCGATGCGGGCGAGCGCCACCACCGGCTCGATCGCTGCTTCGCGGACGCGCCGCGGCAGGCCGCCGAGGTAGATCAGAAGGCCGTAGCCGAGCGGGATTCCCAGCCCGGCCACGAGCAACGGAACGCTCTCGACGATGATCGCTGCGACGAGTGAGCACAGACTGGCTCCGATCGCCAAACCGGTCAGGAAACCGAACGCGATCGTGCGGAAGGCTGCCATGGGAGTAGTCCCTTCACTGCGGTCCGGCGGAAATCGGTTCCACCAGAACGGCTTTCGGGTCCAGCGGGTCGTAGCGGACCTGGACCGCCGAACCCTCGTGCGGGGCTTGGAACAGCGACGTGATCATCGTGGTCGCCACCTCGCGTTCGCCGGTCTCGGTCGGAAACCGCACGTGGACGGAGAACCGGGGGCTCCCCAGGACCCAGACGTTCGTGAAGTCCACGCGGGTGAGCACCCCCGTCACCCGGCGGCCGCTGCGGCGCAGCGCCTGCTCGCGGTCCTCCGCCTTCGCCGCGCGCAGGGAAGACCGCAGCAGCACCACGATCAGGGCCAGGGCGACGAGCCCGGCCGCGGCGGGCACCAGAAACGGCTCGTAGTAGACCACCCAGTCCACATCGGACCAGGGCTCGGCCTTGCTGTCGAGGAAAGGCAGCCGTTCGCCGACGGATTCCGGCAGCGTCCACGACGGAACCGCCACGCCGCTGCCCAGCATCACCCCGAGCGCCGCGGCCAGCGAACTGGCCCGGAAGCCAATCCCCATGCGGCGCAACGACATCCCGCTGCCCCAGAGCATCGCGAAACCCAGCGACGACGCCACCATGACCGACACGGTGAAGAACAGCACCAGAGAAGCCGCCGATCCCGCGTCGGCCCCCCACGCGCCGACGCGGTTCAGCGACATCAGCCGGAAGTCGTCCAGCAAACCGAGGGCACCGGACCACCCGGCGACCGCCCAGGCGAGCGTGGCGGGAATCCCGAGCAGCCACAGCCGCCGGTTCGACGCCCGGGTCTGTTCAGGGTCGTCCGACAGGCCGAATGCGAAGGAAGTGAACACCGCGGCCGCCTACGCGAGCGGGCCGAACACGGCGACCTTGGCCGGATCGGCAGGGTCGAGGCGGGCTTCGTGCCGGGTGCCGGGCGCGTACTGCTGGATCGTCGCCTGCGGGGCGATCAGCGGGACGACCGCCTGGTACATCATGCCGTCAGCGCGAGTGACGTCGAGCGTCGCGGTGTACTGGGCCTGTCCGGCCACCGTCCGTCCGGTCGGCTCCAGCGCGCGGATCACCAGGGTGGCCTCTTCGCCGGTGTCGTACAACCGGCGCAGTTCGGCGCCGTAGGCCTGCAGTTCCTGCTGCTGGCGCAGCTGCTCCGGCATCGGGAGGGCCAGGAACGCCGCCGTCTCCGGATCGGCCGCGGCGTTGCGGTACGCCTGCGCGGCCAGCTGCGGCGTCGGCAGCTGCGGGGTGATGTCGTGCCCTTGCGCGGTGGCTGCCTGCCGGAACTGCTCGGCGTGCTGCTGGAAATCCTGCGCGCCGCGGGCCATGCCCTGCTGGGTGGCTTCGTTGATCTTGTCGCGGATCTTCTTGAACATCGGATGCCTTTCGCTGTGCCGGTGTGCTGGACACAGCTTCGGGCCGCGAGGCTGCTACCGAACCCAGGTTTTGCCGTCGCCGGTGGTGTCGAGGCAGGTCAGGGCGGCCCAGAAGATCGGTGAGTGGGCTGGTTCGGGACGTTCGCGCCAGCGCGCGAGCCGAGTTCGCTGCCAGGCGCACAGCTGCGTGACTGGGTCCGTCCCGGCGAGCGCGGTGTCGACGGCGATGAGCAGTTCGGCCATCGGGTCCGCGCCGGATACTGCGGCTGAGGTCGGGAGTGCCCAGACGGTGGCGGCGACCAGCCCGGCCCCGGCTGCGACGGCGGCGAGCAGCACGCCGAACGGTTCGGGCAGGCCGAAATCGCTCGCACTGGCGCAGCCGATCAGGGCGACGCGTGCGGGCATGTCCACTTCGGACAGTGCGAGGTCGGCGGCGGTGAACGGCCGGTGCGCGCCGATCGGTGCGGCGGTGCCGGGCAGGTCGGCCGAGCAGGACAGGTGGAGCGCGGTCTGCGCGCCGTGGGCGTCTTGGATGCGGCTGACGTGCCCCGCGAAGACCAGCCGTGAACACGGTTCGGCCAGCAGTTCGGCGAGCAGTCGCCGGTCGGTGTCCGTGCGGCGGACCAGGTCCAGTCCGCGGGCCGCGGCGGGGCGGACGGGGCCCGCGGCGAGTTGCGCGTCGAGGTGGCGGATCAGCGGGGAGGACGGATTCTGTTTGCCGAGCACGGAGCCCAGTTCGCCAAACGCGCTCTGGCCGGGGATCCGCGGATCGAGCAGGTAGACCGGAGGTCCGGCGGGGGCTGGTGCGCGGCGGGGGATTCCGGCGGGGGCGAGCAGGGAGACGTCGGCGAGGTCGAGGATCCGTACGTCGCTGTCGAAGCAGCTGTCGACCTTGTCGGCGTCGAGCACGTGGTCCGGGCGTCGGTCGGGCAGGGCGAGCAGGCCCCACGGGACGGCGGCGAGCGCCGGGGACGGCTGGATGCGCAGCAGCGGGCGCGAGGCTCGCCGGAGCTGGGCGACGAGGTCAGCGGGAAGGAGGTTGAGCGCGAGGATGCGGGCAAGGCGTTGTTCCGCGGCGAAGCTGCCGAAGGCGTCGAGTGAACGACGGACGGCGGCGGCGACCGGTTCGCCTTCTCGCGGTGTCGGGGCGGCTTCGGCGAGGAACCCGCGCACGGTGGCGACGAGGTCGGCGTCGATCGGGTGCGTGTGGACGGTGTCGAGGTCGCTGGTGGTGCGCCAGCTGAGATAGGTGTGCCCGGCGTCGGCGTAGCGGAGAAGGAAGGTCTCGCGACCGGGCTCGGCGGCGGGCCAGGTCTCGACGGTGCCGGTCGTCGGCACTGCGCACCCGTACCGTTCGGCGGCCAGCCGGGTCCAGGCGTCCAGTTCCATCGGCGAGGACGGCGACCAGCGGAGGCCGGGTGGTGGGGCGAGCCGGAGCGGGAGCGACGAGGTGACCGAACCCAGTGCTGCCAAGGGGAGTTGCTCTTGCGGAGCTGGAGGAGCGGCCAGCGCGGGCAGCTCATCGGTCAGGTTCAGGGAACGGGCTTCCGGGTACGCCCCGACCGCGCAGGCGCGCTCGATCAGCTCCGCGATCAGCCGGGTCTCCCCGAGCTGAGTCAGCAGGACCATCAGCAGTTCCGTCGCCGGGCCTGCAACGCTGTTCGCCCAGGCGGTACGCGCCTGCGCCGAGGCGAAGGCGAACCGGTACTCCTGCGCCGCGAGGGCTACCGGCAACAGCAGGTCTAGGACTGCGCGCGGGTTTTCGCTGCGTTCGCGGCCGATCGCCGCCGCGAGGTAGTCGGCGCGCAGGCACTCCAGCCATTCGCCCGATTCGCGGGCTGCCGTCCGGAGCTGGGTCACGTGCTCTTCCGCTGACGTCCAGTCGCCTTCGGCCGCCGCGCACCGAGCCAGCGCCGCCGCGAGCCGGCGCGCGCCCGGAGTATCGCCGTTCGCTGCCCACAGTTTTCCCGCGTGCTCGAACTGGTCCCGCGCCTGCGTGACGTCGCCCGCGAGCAGGAGCAAGGAGCCCAGTGCGTAGCTCGCGTCGGCGACGTCGCCGGTCACCCCGGCCGCGGCGAGTTCGTCCCTGGCCTGGACGATCGCCGCGATCGCGCCGGGCAGATCCCCGTCGAGCGCGCGGGTTTCGGCCAGCCCGATGGCGAATTTGGCCGCCAGCGGACCGTCGTGCCGGGCGGTGAGCCGCAGCAGGTCCGCCGTCGCGTCCGCTTCCTCGCCGCCTGCCTGGCGGATGCGGGCGCGTTCGGCCCGCGCCATCGCCCGCAACGCCGCTGCCTGCTCGCGGACCTCGTCAATCTCCGCGATGCGGTCCAGGGCGGCCAGGATCTCGTCGATCGCCTCGCGCGCCCCGGCCGGATCCCCGGCGGCCACCTGCACGCGGACTTCGAGGATGCGCAGCTCCAGCTCGTCGGTGCCGTGCGGGTCGAGCTGCTCGCGCGGGAACTGGCCGGGTTCGGCGGCCTTCCGGAACGCCGCGCGGCGTCGCTGGTCCGCGAGCAGCTCGCGGGCCCTGACGAGGTCACCCTCCTCAGTGGACAGTGAGATGAGGACGCGTTCGGCCACCTCGCGGGAGCCTTCGACCATCCGCAGTTCGGCGTACTGTCCGAAGTGGACGATCGCGGCCGTGGTCGTCTGGAAGACGCTGAGCACGGCTTCCGCGCAGTGGCGCGCGGTGCGGAGGTCGCCCGCCGAGTAACAGACGGTGGCCAGGTCGCTGACCGCGGCGAGTTCGAGGCTGACCCGGTCGAGTTGCTGCGCGAGCTGCCGCATCCGGGTGTACGCCCGTTGTGCGCCGGTGACGTCGCGTGCCGCGGCGAGTCTTTTGGCCTCGGTTTGGACGGCGGAGGCCTCGGTCAGCAGCGAGTCGTATTCGGCCTGGGTCAGCGTGCAGGCGGGTACTTCTTGGTAGGCGGTGGGGTCGAGGCCGAAATGGGTTGCGACGCAACGGCAGTTGTAGCCGTGCGACACCGCGTCGGCCAGTTCCGGCGGAGGCGGCCGGTCCGGCGGCGCGAGCGGCGGCGGCATTCCGGCGAGCACGTCAGAACTCCTCGTCCGCGGCGGCTCGCTCCGCCAGCGTTCGGGCCTCCCGCGGCAGCGCTTCGCGCGCCCGTACCAGGGAAATCACCTCGGCGCGGTCCTCCGGGGCGGTTCCCTCGACGTCCGGATCCGCCGCGCCGACCACGATCCCGATCCGGCCGGAGGGTGCCGCTGCGAGCCGGGTCCCGGCTTCGTCCAGCTCGGTTGCCCCGGCGAAGCCTCCGCTGCCGAGATGGAGAGCGACTTCGGCGAACGGCTCGCCGTCGTGGGTCGCCACAGCGGTGAGGGCTGCGTCGGCGAGCGCGCCCGCGACTTCGACCTCAACCCGGGCACCGGTCCTAGTCGCGACGATTCGCCAGGTCACGGTGTCCTCCGCGGCGTCCAGAACGCCCGGTGGCACCCGCGCCCAGTCGACACTGGTGCGTCCCTCGGCCAGCACGCCTTCGCCGGTCGCGGCGGGGCCGGAACCCGCCGCCAAGGCATACGCACGTTGACCAGGGGTGATTGCCAGCTGAGCCGTTTCGGCCCGGTCCAGGTCGTCCTGGCGGTCGAACCACGCTGAAAGCTGCTCACCCAGAAGCCGGGCTTCCTCCGCCACCGGTTGCGCGGCGGCGAGCAGGCCGGAGCTGGCCGCCTGGTCGAACAATTCCGCCGGGCTGGCCTCGAAGCCGTCGAGCAAGCCCTCGGCTACGTCTTCGACCGCCGCGGTCGCGACGGCCGCTTCGAGGTCCAGCAGCGCCGGATCAAGCGACGGGATTCCAAGCCGCGGGCTGGCAGGCCACCAGCGGCGCGCCCACAGCAGGAGTGCGAGACGGGCCAGCTCCGGCCGCGCCGGGACGTCGACGTGCCCTTCCCGGAGCGCGGTCACACTCGCTTCGGCTCCGACGAGCCTGGTCAGCCACGGTTCAGCCGCCGCGGCGTCGGTGAGTTCGATCCGCATCGACGGCTTCGAAGCGCCGAGCAGTTCGGCGAGCGCGAAGCGGATGAGGCCGCCGTCCGCGGCGAGAACCGGAGTGTGCACCGGATGCGTCACGAGGCGGCCTCCAGTCGCGGCAGGCTGGCGACGAGTGCGCGGCGCACTTTCGTCCGCAGGTCCAGCGAGGTCGAGCGGACGACTCCGGTGAGCAGGTCCCGGAAGTCGGCCGGGATTTCCCCGCTGACGTCGAAGCCGTGCAGCCGAGCCCACAGCCGGGCGAGGAAACGCTTCGCGAATTCGCGCAGTTCTCGCAGAATCTCGGCGTCCGGCTGCGCGGTGAGGGGCGTCGAACCGGCCAGCGCCCGGCGCGCGTAGAGGACGTATCCCTCCCGGGCGACCTGGGCGTTGAGCCTCTGCGCGAATTCCGGGATGGCGCTGGGCACCGGTCCGTCGAGGGGGCGGAGCGCGGGCGCGAGGACGACGCCGAGCACGAAACAGGTGGCCAGCACTGGCGCTTCGAGCCCGAAACCGGCAGTCGCGCGGAGGAGTTCTTCGTCGACCAGGTCGGCGACGGGGCTTGGCTCGGCCGCGCGGCGCAGGGTCGCGCGGACCCGCCGTTCGATGCTGCGTTCGAGAAGCTCGGGTCCGGCTTCGTCGCGCTGGCTCAGCGGCGGCACGGCGGTGCGTTCGCCGCGTTGCAGGCCGAGATCCGGGGCGGGGAGGCCGGAAATCTCGCGGACGGCCCGGGCGAGCGCGGCGGTGCCGCCGGGCTGGCGCAAGGCGAGGCCGAACACGTGCCCGGCGGGGGAGTCGGCGAGCGCCTGCCACGCCTCGTCGGTGAAGCCGTGGGCGACAGCGTCGAGCAGAGGCACGAATGTTTCCGGGGAGGTGCTCGGCGGAGCAGCCCAGCGACCGCGCAACTCGGCGGTCAGGTCGGCATGGTGATCCGCCAGGTACCGCGTCAGCTGATCGATCCCGGCCGGACCGTCTTCCCCGTGCCATTCGCGCAACGCCGCCGCGGCCCGCTCCGGCGCGGAGGCGTCCGGCCTGCCGAAGCCGGTGGCGAGTTCGTAAGCGAGGGGAAAGCACACGTCCTGGACGTTTCCCGCGGTGATGCGCAGGGCCCGGCGCTGCCGCTTGAGGTGGGTGAACCACTCCGCCGTCGCGCGCAGCCGTGCCGAGTCGGCCAGCAGCAGCTCGGTCAGTTCCGCCGCCGCGGCCGGATCCAGCAGCGGACGGCCCAGCCGGGGCCGGGCCGCGGTGCGGATCACCAGCGGGTCGACGATCTTCTTGATCGTGCGGGTCAGCGGGCCGCCGTCGCCCGCCGAAAGCACTTCGACGCCCGGGATCCGCCGCCAGGCCTGCGCGAGAACGGCCGAACGCAACCGGGATTCCCCCTGGCCTGCCATCATCGCGCCCCCTCGTTCCGCCCGCACTTTATCCTGCCCGCGGCGGTTCCCGGCCGCGGCGATCGCGACGACGATGGCAGTCCTCGGCGGCGCGGGGAAACCGCGGGCCGAGTCCACGCACAGTGCGGTGCTCATCCGAGGAAAGGACTTTCCGACCATGGTGCACAGCCAGCACGACCCGGCCGTCCGCGAAGCACTGGCCGCGAAAGCGGTGGAAGCCAAAGCCCGCAAGGACCTCACCTGGCAGCGGATCGCCGACGCCGCAGGCCTGTCGGTGGTGTTCACGACTGCTGCCGTTCTCGGCCAGCATCCGCTGCCGAAGGAATCCGCCGAGGCCGTGGCGGACCTGCTCGGCCTGGGCGACGACGCGGCGCTGCTGCTGCAGAGCGTGCCGGTGCGCGGTTCGATCCCGGACCGGGTGCCGACCGACCCGACGATCTACCGCTTCTACGAGATCCTCCAGGTCTACGGAACGACGCTCAAGGCCCTGATCCACGAGCAGTTCGGCGACGGCATCATCTCCGCGGTCAACTTCCGGCTCGACGTCCAGAAGGTTCCTGATCCGGAAGGCGGCGAGCGCGCCGTGATCACGCTGGACGGCAAGTACCTGCCGGCCAAGCCGTTCTGAGCGGACCAGGGCGGGCCGGGGAGCGCTCCGGCCCGCCCTGGTCCGTCTGAACCGATTCCGGCGGCGAATTCGGAAATCGGGTAGTCTCGGCGGCAACTGCTCGTCGTCGCGGCAATACTGGTCTATCCTGCTCTCAGCGCTCGGCCGCCTACTGGAACAGGGGAACTCCGTGACCAATCCGTTCGAAGACGAGAATGGCGTTTACCTCGTCCTGGTCAATGCCGAGAATCAGCATTCGCTGTGGCCGGAGTTCGCCGCCGTGCCGGACGGATGGACGACCGTCCACGGCCCGGCGTCCCGGGCGGAGTGCCTGGAGTACGTCAACGAAAACTGGACTGACCTGCGTCCGGCCTCGCTGGTCGCCGCGATGGCGGAGGCCGCCGAGCCGCCCGCGCGCTGAGGTCGTCCGGCGGGCGGAAGCCCCGGAATTGACACCACCGTCGCACGAATAAATGCGTCTCCGCTGAATTTCTCCGCGCGCGCGGAATGGCGGGCGCGGCGATTGTATTCTTCGTGTACGCGGCCCTGATTGACTTCGCCTGGAGGGGGGATTAAACGGCGTTTCCGTCAGATCGGTGGTATCGTGATCCGGCTTCATCTGACCCTGGAGTCATTGCAGTCCGTTCGTTTTCTCGAAGGCCCCCTCCCGGTGGTCGAACTGCTCGGCGCCCTGTGCCGGCTGCGCCGGGACGCGCGGCCCGGCGGGCATTTCGCGGTGCGGACGCGGCCGCCCCGGCCGATCCGGCCGCTGTTCGACCTGTTCTCCGCGCGCGGCGAGGTGCCGGACTTCCTCGTCTCGCGCCGCGCCGAGATCGGCTCCGCGCTGGACGACCTCGCGGCCTTGCCCGCCAGCCGGGTGCGCGCCGACCTCGCCGCGACGTTCCGGCTCAAGCAGCCCGCGGGCTGGCTGAACGACCTCGCCGCGGGCAGCGCCGGCGCGCGGGCGGCGCTGGTGAAGGCCGTCGAAGCGGGCTACCGGAGCCTGGTGGAGCCGCGGTGGGCCGAGATCGCCGCCACCGCGCAGGCGGACCTGGCGCAGCGCGGGCACCTCCTGCTGCGCCAGGGCCTGGCGGGCGCGATCGGCTCGGTGTCCGCCGGGATCAGCCGGCCCGGGAACGTCGTGGAGATCGCCAGCCCGGCCGACCGGGACCTGCCCGCGCCGCACGGACTGGACTTCGTGCCGTCGTGCCTGGCCCCGGAGACGGTGGTGATCCCGGGCGGGGAGGGCGAGCCGGTGACCGTGGTGTACCCGATTCCCGGCGTGTCCGCGCGCGGCGGGCCGGGCAGAACGAGCGGGGACGGCCTGTCCGCGCTGGTCGGGGCGCGGCGGGCGGCGATTCTCCGTGCCGCGGTGGTGCCGCGCGGGACTACGGAGCTCGCGATGCAGGCCGGGGTCAGCCTGTCGTCGGCTTCCGAACACGCCAGTGCGCTGCGGAACGCCGGGCTGATCATGACGGTGCGGGCCGGGCGGAAGGTTCTGCACACGGCGACGGAACTGGGAGCGTCGCTGGTGCGGGCGAGCGATGCGCCGCTGTGCGACGCGCGCTGACCTCATTCCGGTAGCACCGGAACCCGGCCGGCCCAGTGCCGGGCGCGTTCGAACGGGTACGTCGGCAGCCAGGCCCGGCGGCCGGAGGGGAAAAGCGCCGGCCAGTCCGGCGTTCCTCCCGCTGCCCAGACCTGGCCCGCGCGGGCCAGGTCCGCGGACTCGTCCGGCCGGGCGGACGGCAGGCGGCCGGGGACGATCTCGAACCGGCGGCACGGTCCGGCCCGGCGGCCGGTGGCCAGGGTGAACGCGACGTCGGCCAGCGGCAAGTCCGGTTCGCGGTCCAGATGGTCCCGGAGCCGCGTCGCGGTCGCCGCCAGCGCCCGCGGAGTGCGGGCGGACAGCAGAAGCAGCTGCGGCGCGGGAGCCGCGGCCGGGCGGTGAACCGGCGGCGGCTGTTCGAGGATCACGTGCGCGTTCGTCCCGCCGAGCCCGAACGAGCTGACTCCGATCCGGCGGGGCGCGGCCAGTTCGACGGGCTCGGCGGCGACGGCGAAACCGCCGGGGGAAAGGGGAAGGTGCGGGTTCGGCCGCCGGAAGTGCGCGGTCGGCGGGACGGTGCCGTGCCGGGCGGCGAGCGCGGCCGTGATCAGGCTGACGACCCCCGACGCCCCGTCGAGGTGGCCGATCGCGGACTTGACCGAACCGATCGGGCAGCCGGGGATCCCGGCGAGCCGGAAGGCGCGGCCGAGGGCGTCGACCTCCAGCGCGTCGCCGAGCAGCGTGCCGCTGCCGTGCGTCTCGACGTAGCTGACGGCGTCGATCTCCGCTGCCCGCAACGCCTCCAGCACCACGGCGGCTTGGCCGCTGCCGTTGGGGGTGCGATATTCGGGGCGCTCGCCGTCGTTGTTGACTGCCCAGCCGCGGAGCACGGCATGGATGGCGTCGCCGTCTTCGAGCGCGTCGGCGAGCCGTTTGAGCAGCACGACGCCCGCGCCGCTGCCGAACACCGAGCCGTCCGCGTCGGCGTCGAAGGCGCGGAGACGGCCGGACAGCGAGATCAATCCGTCGTCCGCGGCCAGCCGCGCCGGGTAGGGCACTGCCGCGCCGCCCGCGAGAGCGAGGTCGCACCGGAAGTCGGCGAGGTTCTGCGCGGCCAGGCACACCGCGACCAGCGACGACGAACACGCGCACTGCACGGCCAGGCTCGGGCCGGAAAGGCCGAGCGCGTAGGACACTCGGGCGGCGGCGTGGTCTGTCGCGGCGCCCACCGGGGCCGAGCCGGGCCAGGCGCCGGCCAGGCGATAGTGGTCGTACCAGCTCGGTCCGACGCTGGCGAAAACCCCGGTGTCCGGGCAGGAAGCCGGGTCGTAGCCCGCGTCCTCGAACGCCGACCACGCGGTTTCCAGCAGCAACCGGTGCTGGGGGTCGAGCTGCGCCGCTTCGTCCGCGCTGTACCCGAAGAACTCCGCGTCGAACTCCGCGATCCCGTTGAGATGGCCTGCTGAGCGCACCAAAGCCGGGTCGCGCAGCAACGATTCCTCGACTCCGGCGGCGCGAAGCTCATCGTCGGAGTAGCGGCGGATCGGGTCGACGCCCGCGAAGAGGTTGCGCCACAACGTTGCCGGGTCGGCTGCGCCCGGGACCCGGCACGCCATGCCGATGATCGCGATGTCCTCGGTCATCGGGAGCCCCGGCGGGCCGCGCGGCGGCGGGACATCCGGGTGCCGACCCGGTCCAGCGCGTCGCCGGGACTGTCCGTGAGGAAATCGGCGAGCGCGGTGATGGTGGGATGGTCGAACAGCCGCCCGAGGGGGATTTCGACGCCGAGTTCCTTCTCCAGCAGGCGTTTCAGCACAGGGACCTGCGCGGAGTGCCCGCCGAGCGCGAAGAAGTCCTTGTCCGCGGGAGGCTCCGGCAGCTCCAGCACGGCCGACCAGACCCGGGTGATCGCACTCGGCAGGTCTGCCTCCGGGCGGGCGCGGCGGGCCGGAGACGGCGCGGGCAGCGCGCGGACGTCGACCTTTCCGGTGCTGGTGAGCGGAAACGTGTCGAGGACGGTGATCTCGCGCGGCACCATGTAGTGCGGCAGCTTCCCCGCCACTGCTTCGGACAGCGCCGCCGGATCCGGTTTCTCGCCGCGTGGCACCACATACGCGACGATCTCGCTCTGCCCGGCCACGGCGACGGCTTGCGCGACCCCGGGCTGCGCGCACAGCGCCGCTTCCACCTCGCCGAGTTCGACCCGGTAGCCGCGGATCTTCACCTGCCGGTCGGCGCGCCCGAGGTGCTGGAGGGTTCCGTCCGGCAGCCTGCGGGCGAGGTCCCCGGTGCGGTAGGCGGGCACGCCGTCGATCGTGACGAACTTCCCGGCGGAGGCGGCCGGATCCCGCCAGTAGCCGGGCGCGACATGCTGGCTGAGCACGGTGATTTCCCCGCGCAGGCAGGCGGGGCGGCCCGCCGGATCGAGCAGGCGGACCTCGACGCCCGGCAACTGGCTGCCGACCGGGATCACCTCGCCGTCCACCGGCGCGTCCGGTCCGAGGTGGTGCTGCGTCACGAAGCTGATCTCGGTCGCGCCGTAGCCGTTGACGAACACGCAATCGGGGGCCCCGACGCGCCGGGCCCGCTCGACGTCGTCGCGGCGCACTTGCTCGCCGCCGAGCAGAACCGCGCGCAGGGCAGGCAGGCGACGGTCGCCGAGCGAGTCGGTGAGGTAGCGGAACATTGTGGGCGTCGAGTGGTAGACCGTCACCGCGTGCTTCGCGAGGACCTCGCCGAGCGCGGTGACGCCGTGTGCTGCGACGTCGAAGGGCACCACGGCAGCACCGCTAAGCAAGGCGGAGAACAGGTCGGTGACGGCCATGTCGAAACCGAAGGAGGTCAGCAGGCCGAGCCGGTCGGCGGGGCTGATCCGGAAGTTGTCGACGTGGTTGCGGACCTGGAAGAGGACGTTGGCGTGCGGTTGCGCGACTGCCTTCGGGCGGCCGGTGGACCCGGAGGTGTACAGCACGTAGGCGAGGGAGTCTCCGGACACCGGGAGATCCCCGGGCCGGAGTTCTTCCTCCACAGTGGACAGATGATGCACGGTCAGCGTCGGCCCGATCCGGTCGCACCGGGGTTCGCGTTCCGGGTCGGTCAGGATCGCGGTCGCGCCCGCGTGGGCCAGGATCGCGGCGAGCCGGTCGGGCGGATGGTGTTCGTCCAGCGGGACGTAGGGGCGTCCGGCGAGCACGGCGGCGACGATCGCGACGATGTGCGACGGGCCGTGCGGGAGCAGCAGGCCGATCGGTCCGGTGCCGGTGCGCAGCAGGGACGCGGTCCCCGCGGCTCGGGCGGCGAGCTGCGCGTAGGTGAGGCATTCCATGTCGGTCAGGATCGCTGGATTGGCGGGAAACCGTTGGCAGATCTCGGCGAACCGGTGCGCGAGCGAGGTCGCGTCGGCGGGAAATGGGGTGCTGCCGGAAGGTTTGAGGGTTGCCGTTCGGTCGCCGCGAGCGTGCGGGAGCAAGAGCGCTGTGGAGCGTGCCGGGTCGTCGAGGATCTCGGCCAGCAGGACGGGGAGGTCGGCGGCGAGGTCGGCGAGCAGGGACTCGGGCAGGTGCCCGAGCCACGAGATCCGGGGGCGGTCCGTCCGCTGGGCCAGGATGATTTCCAGGTCGTACCGCGTGGTCGGCAGAGCGACCGGGTGCAGGCTGAGTCCACCGGCCGCTAGAGGCGAGCCGTCCTCGCTGAGGGCGAAGGCACGCAGGCTCGGCTGGTCGAGTCCGTCGAGGAATTCGTCCACCGCTGCCGTGACCACGAATCCGGCAGTCGCCTCGGGGTGGTCGAGAGCGATGTCGTTGAGTGCGGCCGAAACTGGCCCGTCCTCAGTGAGATCGACGGCGAGGGTCACGGGGTTCTCGGAGCCGGAAGACAGGCCGAGCGTCATCGCGCTGACGCCGGTGTAGCGCCGCAGCAGCAACGCGAGCGCGGTGAGGAACACCGAGGCGGGCTGCCCGGCGAAACGTGCGTCGAGTTCGGTGGTCGCCCGCGCAACCGGGGTGAATTCGGGGGTCGAGGTGCCGGAAAGTTCCGCGACGAGGTGCAAGAGGAACTGCCCGAGCCGCAGCGGGGTGGCGTGGGGCAGGGCGACCAGCAGGACGTGCTCGTCCTCGGCGAGAGGATGCAGGCGCGCCCGCAGGGGCGGTGCGGAAATCTCGACCGGGCTGTTCGGGAAGGTGTCCGGGAAAGCGTCCACTGTGGAGGGTGGACCGTCCGGGAGCCGGGCGGCGATCCGCTCGAGCGCAGTGGTCAGGACTGCCCGGTCGAGCGGGCCGGTGATGCGCAGCGCCCGCACGGTCATCGTCCCGCCGGGACGGCCAGAGCCGCGTCCACCGCGGCGCTCACCTCGTCCAAGCCGGTCACCGGCACGAGGGCCGCCGGTTCGATCGGCTGGTAATCGGCCGCGGAGTAGGTCCCCGAGGCGTGCAGGACGATCTCGGTGCCCGCGGGGACGAGCCGCCGCTCGATCGCGTTCAGCACCCCGGTCAGCGCCATCACCAGCGACCACTCCCGCAGGTCCGCGTGGTCGGCGGGCATCGGCCGCCCGGCGGCGGTCAGCAGCTCGCGGATCCTCGGGTAAAGGCTGGTGCATTCCCGCCGCGACACGACGATCCCGGTTCCGCCGAAGCGCCGCACGAGCGGGTCCATGGTCAGCGAGGTGGCCGGGCGGCGGGTGTAGAACGTCGGCTCCAGCACCTCGTCCGGGTCGTCGGTGGACAGCGGGAAGTGCGGGTCGGCGTCCTGGACCCAGCCGTCGGCGGAGCGCCGGTACCGGGGCGCGTTCGCGGGATCGTGGCCGCCGTGCAGCAGGCTGAGCACCATGTCGGGCGCGCCGAGATGCTGGACCAGCAGGAAACCCGGATGGGCGGCGGGGTCCGCCTCTCCGGCGGCCTCGAGGTGTTCGCGGCCCTGGTGGTAGCCGAGCAGTCCGAACGCGCTCGACACGGCGTGCGCGTGCCAGCGGTTGCCGCGCGCGGGGTCCACGTCGTGTTCGAGGAAGGCGCGGGCGGTGTCAGCGACGACGTAGTTGTCGAGGTCGAGGGTGAACCACAGGCGCGGGGAACCGGGCCGGACCTCTTCGCGGGCCACGAACGCGCGGGCGAGGTCTTTGACCTGCTCCGGTCGCGGGCTGTCCAGCAGCAGCACCGGATTGCGGCGGGCCAGGTCCGGGTCCCGCGACAGCGCGCTGGACCGGAACTTCGCCCGGGAGCGGGCGGGCGCGAGCACGATCACCCGGAGCTGATCGGGCCGCACGAGACCGGTCGCGATCGCGCGGTCCGCCGCGTCGCGCAGGGCCACGCCTTTGTTCGCCGACGTCGGCGTGAAGAGCAGGATCGGCTCGCCGGTGCGCCGGATGTGCTCGACCGCCCTGGCCACGATCAGCAGGGAGGCGAAGGTTTTCGTGGTGTGCGTGCCGGGATTGCCGGTGAGGTCGAGCATCCGGAGCGCATGGCCGCCGATCTCCGCCAGCGGGCCCCACGCGGCGGTCGCGACGGAGAAGTACTCCCTGACCGCCGGGTCCAGCTCCGGCAGCGCGGAGCCGGGGGAGAACCGGCCCGGCTCGGCCGCCGGAGCGGGGAACCGCCGGGCGGCTTCCGTGCGGATCTGGTCGTAGTAGTCGGTGATCAGGTTCCGGGACGCGCGGGCGCCGGCCATCGCTTCTCCTCGTTCGCGAAAGGGGCAGGGGAGCGCAGGCGGTCGCGCACTTCCAGCAGGCGGGCGCAGACCTCGGCCGTGTCCTGGACCGGAAACCCGGCGGCGACGTCGGGCAGATACGGCAGCAGGGCTTGGCGCGCTGCCTCGCCGAACACGACGTCGGATCCGTCGACGACGACTCCGTCCCGGTGCCCGGCGCGCTGGTTCCGCTGCACGGCAACGTCTTCGGCGATCGGCAGGTCGAGGGTCAGCGAGCCGCCGCTGATCCGTACCGGATATCCGCCGGGCAGCCCGAGCGGCCCGGGCACGCTCGTCCGGAGGTCCGCGCCGGTCAGCAGGGCTTCGATCAGGAGCGCGGCGGCGTGCCCGGTCACCGCGTTCAGCTCCCGGCGGTCGGCCGCGCGGACCTTGGCCAGCCGGGCGGTGACGTCGGTCAGCTGCTCGTCGTCCAGCCAGGCCAGCGCCTCGTCGGCACTGTCCTCGGGCGCGTGCAGGTGCACGTGGTGGGCCAGCACGCGCAGCGTCCGGGGGTCGTCGGTGCGCAGGGCCGCGGCGAGGGTCATCACGTTGCCGATGCCGCAGAACACCGGCAGCCCCAAGGCTTTCAGCAGGGGATTGACCGCGTCCGGGAAGCAGCCGTTGACCAGCAGCGTGTCCGGACTGGCGTCCGCCACCGCCCGGGCGAGCGAGATCGCCGGACCGGCCTGGAGCGGCAGAGTGAGGCCGAAACCGCCGTGCCGCAGCAGGTCTGTCCACTCCGACGGGCTCGTCATCCGCTCCCACGGCGATTGGTGCGAAGCGCAGTTCAGCACCACCCGCGGGCGGATTCGTGCCAGCGTTTCCCGGACTTCGGAGAGCGCCGCCGCTTCGAAGCGCACTGGCGATCCGCTCAACCGGGCGCGCATTTCGGCGAGATCGGCGACCTCCCGCGCCATGGCGGGCCTGCGGGCCAGAACGTGCACGACGGCCGGAATCTTCGCCAGGGCAAGCGAAAAGCACACACCGCGCGCCAGGGAACCGCTCCCGGCGACGACGACGCGGGGCATCCCGGCCGGATTCTCGGTCACACCTGGTCCTTTCGCGGAGAACGGGGCTCACGGTAGCCGCGTTCGCCCGCTCGCCACCTTCGTTTCGCCTGGGCCCGAAAGCCTGGACGGCCGCGGGCGGCCTGGATCTACTGGCGCGGTGAAGGTTGTCGGCCGACGTGTGCGATGAGTGAGGCGGTATGGCGATCGGTGACTCCGCTGAGCCCGGCCCGGCCGTCGAACCGGTCGCGATCGTCGGGATGGCCTGCCGGGTGCCGGGCGCGGCGGACGTCCGCCAGTTCTGGCGCAATCTGACCGCCGGGGTCGAATCGGTCCGCCGGTTCACCCGCGCCGAGCAGCTGGCCGCGGGCGTGCCGCCCGGGGAGCTCGACGACCCGGCGTTCGTCCCGGCCGCGCCCGTGCTGGACGACATGGCGGGCTTCGACGCCGCGTTCTTCGGGATGACCCCGCGCGAGGCCGAACTCGCCGACCCGCAGCAGCGGCTGTTCCTCGAGCTGTGCCACACCGCGCTGGAGGACGCGGGCCATCCGCCGGGCCGGGTCCAGGGCGAGGTCGGCGTCTACGGCGGCACCGGCGTCGACGACTACCTCTGGCGCAACATCCGGGGCAACCGGCGGATCTGGGAGTCGGCCGGGCGCGGCCTGACGATGGTCGGCAACTCGCCGGACTACCTCGCGACTTTCACCTCCTACAAGCTCGACCTGCGCGGCCCGAGCATGACCGTGCAGACCGCGTGCTCGACCTCCCTGGTCGCCGTGCACCTCGCGTGCGAGGCCCTGCGCTCTGGCGAATGCGACCTGGCGGTGGCGGGCGGCACCAACATCGAGCTTCCGCACCACCGCGGCTACCTGCCCCGTGTCGGCGGCGTCGACTCGATCGACGGGCACTGCGCGCCGTTCAGCGAACAGGCGTCGGGAACCGTCTGGGGCAGTGGCGGCGGGACGGTGGTCCTCAAGCGGTTGTCCGAGGCCGTCGAGGACGGCGACCACGTCCACGCGGTGATTCTCGGCAACGCGGTCAACAACGACGGCTCGGAGAAGGTGTCTTTCACCGCTCCCGGGCCGAAGGGCCAGACCGCGGTGATCGCCCAAGCGCTGAGCGTGGCTGGGGTCTCCCCGGCGGAGATTGGCTACGTGGAGGCGCACGGCACCGGCACCCGGCTCGGCGATCCGATCGAAATCGCCGCGCTGACCGAGGTTTTCGGCCGCGAGCCGCGGGCTGGGCAACGGTGCGCGATCGGCTCGGCCAAGTCCAACATCGGCCACCTCAGCCAGGGGGCGGGCGTCGTCGGCCTGATCAAGGTCGCGCTCATGGTGTCGAACGGGCTGCTTCCGCCCTCGCTGAACGTCACCGCTCCTCATCCCGACATCGACTTCGAGAACTCGCCGTTCGCTGTCAACACGATCGCGCGGGCCTGGGAGACTTCCGGGCCACGCCGGGCCGGAGTGAGTTCCTTCGGCTTCGGCGGCACGAACGCGCACCTGGTGGTCGAACAGCCGCCGGAACGGCCGGTCGCCGAGCCAACGGAGATCGCGCTGATCCCGTTGTCCGCCAAGACCGAGAGCGCTCTGCGAACCGCGGCGACGCGGCTGGCCGAACACCTTGCGGACTCGCCGGAACTGAGCCTCGCCGACATCGCCCACACTCTGCGCACCGGACGGGACGAGCACCCGCATCGCGCCGCGGTGGTCGCGCGAAGCGGGGAAGAATTGACCCGGTTGCTGGAGCGCACGGCCGCGGCGGTCGCCGACCCCGCGACGAAGGTCGCGTTCCTGTTCTCCGGGCAGGGCAGCCAGTACCCGGGCATGGGCGCGGAGCTGCACCGCGCCGAACCGGTGTTCCGTTCCGCGATGGACGAATGCCTCGCGCTGGCGCGTGCAGAAATCGGGGCCGATCTGCGCGAACTGCTCGCCGAGCACCCGGAGGACACGCAGTTCGCGCAGCCCGCGCTGTTCGCAGTCGGTTACGCCTTGAGCCGGTTGTGGCGATCGTGGGGCGTCGAACCGTCGGCGATGATCGGCCATTCCGTCGGCGAGTACGTGGCAGCCGCCGAAGCGGGGGTGTTCACTCTGGCGGAGGCGGTCCGGCTGGTATGCGCGCGAGGCAGGCTGATGCAGCAGGCACCGCCAGGATCGATGCTGGCTGTCTCGCTGGACGAAGACCGGCTTCGCGAGCGGCTGCCCGCGGACCTGGCCCTCGCCGCGGTCAACGGCTCCGGAGCTTGCGTGGTCGCCGGGCCTGCCGAAGCCGTCGAAGGCTTCGCGGCGAAACTGTCGGCGGAGAACATCCAGAACCGAGGTCTGCGTACCTCGCACGCGTTCCATTCTCCCTTGATGGACGAGGTTCTCCCGGCTTTCCGCGCCGAGGTCGCGGCCGTGCCCTTGCGACGTCCGGACCGGCCCTACCTCTCCACCCGCACCGGCGACTGGATCACCCCGGACCAGGCGACCGACCCCGACCACTGGGTCCGGCAGCTGCGCGACACCGTCCGGTTCGGCGATTGCGTGCAGCGGCTGCTCACCGACGGTTCCTGGGCGTTCGTCGAATGCGGCCCCGGGCGGCAGCTCGCCGGGCTCGCGCGGATCCGGCCGAAGGGCGCGGCCCGGTCGAAAGGCCCGCTCGCCCTGCCGAGCCTGCCGACCCCCGGCGATACTCGCGGTGACATCGAGACGATGTACGCCACGGCCGGTCGATTGTGGACAGTCGGCGTCCCGGTGCGCACGGACCGCATCGGCACCCCCGGACGTCGCGTGCCACTGCCGACGTATCCGTTCGAACGCACGCACTATTTCGTGGAACCCGACCCGCGGGGCACGCCGCAACCCGAACCCGCGCCGGTCGAGCACAGCTTGGTCTCCGTGCCGACGTGGCGGCAGACCGCTCCGCTGGCCGCTGCTGGCGAGCCGTCCCGCTGGCTGGTCTTCAGCGACGGTCCTCGCGGCACCGACTTGGTCACGGCGCTCCGGCGCAGTGGCGACGACGTGGTCGAAGTCGTTGCTGGAGAACAGTTCCGGTTCGGCAACTCCGTCCGCGCCACCGTGCCGGACGACTACGCGCGGCTGTTCGCCGACCTCGCCGCGCACGGCAGAATGCCGACCCGGATCGTCCACGCTTGGCTGCTCGACTCCACAGAGGACGATCCGCTTCGCGCTCAGGACCGCGGGCTGTTCAGTCTCATCGCCTGTCTGCGCGCGCTCGCTGCCACCCCGCAGGCTCAGTCCGGGGAGAGCGGCGCGATCGGGCTGGACGTGCTCACCCGGGGCGCGCGGGACGTCACCGGCACCGACCTCGTCGATCCGGCCAGCGCGACGGTCACCGCCTTCGCTGAGGTCGCTCCGCTCGAACTGCCCGTTCTGCGCGTCCGCCACCTCGATCTCGGCCCGGCAGACCGCGCGGGGAGAGCCCTTCTGGCCGAACTGCGCGCGACCCCGGCCGATCCGGTCGTGGCGCTGCGCGGCGGACGCCGGTGGGTGCCCGAGCACCAGGCCGCCCCGGAACTGTCCGAAGTGGACTGCGAATTGCTGCGTCCGCACGGCGTGTACCTGATCACCGGCGGCACCGGCGGAATCGGGATCACCGTCGCCGAGCACCTCGCGCAGCGGGTCGCCGCTCGGCTCGTCCTCACCAGCCGCCACGGCCTCCCGCCGGAGGACGAGTGGGACGGGCTGGACGGCTCCGGTCGCGTCGGCCGGGCAGTCGCGGCGATCCGCCGGATGCGGGCGGGCGGTGCGGAGGTCGAGGTCGTCGCCGCCGACGTGTGCGATGCCGCCGGGCTGACGCACGTGCGGGAAGTCCTCCTCGGACGGTTCGGCCGCCTCGACGGGATCGTGCACGCCGCGGGCGTCGCCGGCGGACAGATGATCGAGGCGTGGAACCGGGAAGAGGCTGAACGCGTGCTCGGCCCGAAGCTGGCGGGCACCCGCCTGCTGCGATCGGTGTTCGGCGATCTTTCCCCGGATTTCCTCGTGCTGTGCTCGTCGACCTCGGCGTTGGTCGGAGCGCCGGGCCAGCTGGACTACAGCGCGGCGAACGCTTACCTGGACGCGTGCGCGAGTGCCGCTGACGGGTGGCCCGCGCGGCGGCTGTCGGTCAACTGGGGGCGGTGGCTGGAGATCGGCATGGCCGTCGAGACCGAGGTGCCGCGGGAGTGGCAGCGCGTGCTCGACCAGCCCGGCGAAGCCTGGGACCACCCCATCCTCACCCACCGCGACGGCAGCGGCGGATACCGCGGGACTGTTTCCCCGGCAACGCATTGGGTGCTTGACGAGCACCGGCACCAAGGGCGCGCCCTGATGCCGGGAGCCGCTCATGTCGAGCTGATCCGGGCCGCTTTCGAGGACCACGTGCCGCGATCGTCGCCGAGTCAACGGGCCGAGTTCAGCGATCTCGTGTTCGTCCGTCCGCTCGTCCTCGGCGATGAGGAGAGCGCACGCATCCAGGTCACCGTTCGTACCGAGGCGGGGGAGTACCGGGTCGAAGTCGCCAGCGAAGCCGGTGTGCACGCCGAAGCGCGGGCGCGGTGGACCGCCGATCAGGCTCCCGAGGCCGTCGATCTGCCGGCCGTTCGCGCTCGCCACTCTGGACGGCACCAGGACTACGACGGCGAACGTCTGGCGCACGCGGGCGGTTTCGCGCTGGGCGGGAGGTGGCGCAGCCTCCGGCACACGGCCGACGCCGCCGACGGGACGAGCCGCCTAGGCCGCTTCGAACTTCCCAGCGCGGTGCGCGCTGAGGCGGAGCGGCTGCCCCTGCACCCGGCGGTGCTCGACGAGGTCACGTCGGTGGCCAGCGACGGGCAGGGCCGGTATCTGCCGTTGAGCTACGGACGCTTGGTGGTGCACCGGCCGTTCCCCGCGCGGCTGTGGGCCTGGGCGCGCTACCACGGCACCCGGGACGGCGAGGTCATCACCGCCGATCTGTCCGTTGTGGACGAACACGGCGACCCGGTGCTGACGGTTGCCGATTTCGTCATGCGCCGCACCGATGTCGCGGCGCTCAGCAGCAAACCCTCCGGGCAGAATGGCGAAGGCTTGCGTCCGGAACAGGCCGTGGACCTGCTCGACCGGCTTCTGGGCGCGGACCTCGGACCCCGCGCGATCGTTTCCGCGGTGCCACTGGCCAGGATCCGCCAGCGAGCCGAGGCGGTCTTGTCCTCTGGCTCGGACGCCGCGCCCGCCGACGACCTGGAGACCGCCATCGCCCGGGTGTGGGCGGACGTGCTCGGCGTCGCCGAGGTCGGAGTGGACGAGGACTTCGCGGAACTCGGCGGGAACTCGCTGACCGCGGTCCAGCTGATCTCCCAGGTGCGGAGCGCGGTCGGGGTCCGGGTGCCGATGCAGGTGCTGTTCGAAGCGCCGACCGTCGCGGCGATGGCGGGCGTGGTCGCCCGGATGCGGGGAGACGCCAGTGGCCGCGGCTGACGCACACCTCCTCGAGGTTCCCGGCGGCGACTGGAAGGTCTGGCGCGCGGCCCAGCTCCGCACGACCGGCTTCCCCGCCGATGGTCTCGCCGCGTTCACCTGCGCCGAAGCCGCGGCGGTCGTCGATGCGCACCTCGACGGCACTGCCGATCAGCACGAGGCCGAGCAGGCGTTCGCCGAAGCCGTCGCGCAAAGCAGCCGGGCCTTGTCGAAGGTCGCCGCCGACCCGTTGTTCCGCGAAGCGCTCGTCTGGCAGAACCCGCGAATCCGGCAGGTCGCGGACGCGATCGCGGCGGAGCGCGAGCCCGCGCGGCAGAACCGGCGCCGCCGCCGGGACGAAAGCCTGCTCGCCCGCTATTGGCAGCGCTACTGCGCCAAGACCGAGACGATCGGCTACTTCGGCCCGGTCAGCTGGACCGAGATCACCCCCGGGCCGGAGGTCGTCACCGCCGAAATCGGCCCGCACCTGGTCCGGGCCCGCGAAACCCGCCTCGAATACTGGGTGCTCGACGCGTACGCCCGGCACCTGGCCGAAGACCGCGAGATCCGGTCTTGGCTCCCCGTCCGGCTGCCGCCGCATCTCGCGCTCGACGGAACCCTCCTGCGGCACCCCACCGAACCCGCCCGGACCCTGACCCCGCAGCAGGCGCGGCTGCTCGCGCACTGCGACGGGCGTCCGGCCCGGGAAGTCCTGGCCGCGCTCGAAGGGACGCTCGCGGAGCGCGCCGACCTGGAGCGGATGCTCGCCGACCTGCACGACCGGTTGCTGCTGTCGTGGGGCATCGACCTGCCCCTGAACTACACCGCGCACTCCGCGCTGCACCAAGGGATCCAGGCGATCGACGACGACCGGATCCGGGCCGCCGCACTCGCCGGGCTCGACCGTCTCGACCGGGCGCGGGCTCGCGTCGCCGAAGCGGCGGGCGACGCCGACGCGTTGCTGACCGCCCTCGCTGAGCTGGACGACGAGGTCACCGCAGTGACCGGCAGCGCACCCCGCCAGCGGCCCGGCGAAATGTACGCGGGCCGGACACCGTGCTACGAGGACACCATCCGGGACCTGGACGTCAGTTTTGGCATCGGGCTGCTGGATGGTTTCGGGCCCGCCCTCACCCGGATGGCCCACCTCGCGCGCTGGCTCACCGCGGAACTCGCCGCCGCCGTCCGAAGTGGACTGAGGCAGCTGTATGCCGATCTGGCCGAGGACAGCGGCGGCTCGGAAGTCCCCTTTGGACAGTTGTGGTACCTCGCCCGCGGCGTCCTTTTCGGCGAGCACGACGGACCGGTCGCCGCCGTCCTGACCGACTTTTCCCGGCGGTGGGCGAGATTGTTCGCGCTGGACACCCTGCCCGAGGATGTCCGCGGCATCCGCCGCAACAGCGCGAGCCTCGCCGTGGAAACGCTGTTCCCCGCCGACCGGCCTGGCTGGCCCGGCGCGCGGCTGCACAGCCCGGATCTCCAGCTGTGCGCGGAGAATCTGGACGCGTTGCGTCGCGGGGACTTCTTCGCCGTGCTCGGCGAGCTGCACGTCTCGTGGCCGACCTTCGACACCGGGGTCGCCGTCCGCGTCCACCCCGACCCCGAGCAGCTGCGGGCCGACCTGCGCGGCGATATCGGCACCGGCCGGATCCTGCCGCTGTTCCCGCCGACCTGGCCGCGGGTGACCGCACGGGTGAACCGCTGCCTGGAGAACGCCGACGACCGGCAGCTCGGCTTCGTCGCCGCCCCCGGGGCCGATCCCGGGCGGCTGGTCCGGATCGCCGGCCTGGCCGTGTCCGAAAGCGACGGCGAACTCGTCGTGCACGGACCCGGCTTCCGCCGCCCGGCGCTGGACCTGTTCTCGGAACTGCTGACGATGCGCGCGGTCGACGCGTTCCGTGCGGCCACCGCGCGGCCGCATACGCCGCGGATCACGGTGGACCGGCTGGTGGTGTGCCGGGAAAGCTGGCGGACGACGGTCGGCGAAACCGGGCTGGCCGACGTCGAGGGCCATCTGTCGCGGTACCTGGCGGTGCGGCGCTGGCGGCGCGAGCTCGGGCTGCCGGAACGGGTGTTCGCGAAGTTCGCCACCGAGGGCAAACCGCTCTACGCGGACTTCACCAGCCCGGTTTACGTGGCGGGGTTCTGCGCCGCGCTGCGCGCCGCCGCCCGCGCCGGAAAGGACACGACGCTGACGCTCACCGAACTGCTGCCCGGGCCGGAACACGCCTGGCTGCCCGACGCCGAAGGCCGGACGTACCTGTCGGAGCTGCGAATCCAGCTGCGAGACCCTCGGGCGGGCGGATGATCCTCCTGCCCCAGCGAGTCCTGGCCCACGCCCGGCAGCGGCCCGACGCGGTCGCCGTGCGCCAGTGGGATCGGCGGCTGACTTACGGCGAGCTCGCCGCGGCGGCTGCCAGCGTCGCGGCGACCCTGCGCGCCCGCGGCGTTGGCCCCGAAACGCCAGTCGGCCTATGCCAGCGCCGCACACCCGACATGATCGCCGGGCTCCTCGGGATCATGCTGGCGGGCGGGGTGTACCTGCCGCTGGAGCTGTCCCACCCGCGACAACGGCGCGACGCCATCCTCGCCGACGCCCGGCCCGCGCTGGTCATCGTCGACGACGACGGTGAAGAAGCCTTGGCGCACCACAGTATTCCGCGAATCCGTCAGGGATCTCACGGGACCGCGAACCCGGTGGAGGTCGCTCCGGACAACCTCGCCTGCCTGATGTACACGTCGGGTTCCACCGGCGAACCGAAGGGTGTCGCACTCGGCCACGGCGGTCTCGCTGCCCACCTGGACGCCGCCGCCGAATGGGTTGGACTCGACCGGAACGCCCGCGTCCTCGCGTTCGCCTCGTGCGGTTTCGACCTCTCCCTGCACGAGATCGGCGTCGCGCTCGCGCTCGGCGCGGAGGTGGCGCTGATTCCCGAGGACGATCGCCTCGATCCGGTCCGGCTGCACGAATTCCTGCGCGTCCACGAAGTCTCCTACGCCAATCTTCCGGTTTCGGTGCTGCCGCTGGTCGAACCGCACGGGCTGCCCGAGCTGGCGGTGCTCGGGACGGGCTCCGAGGCACCGGGCCCGGAGCAGGTCGCGCGGTGGACCGGGCCGGGCCGCCGGTTCCTCAACAGTTACGGGCCGACCGAGGCCACTGTCATGGTGTCCTCCTTCGACGCCCGCGGCGAATGGACGAGGCCGATCCCGATCGGCCGTGCGCTGGGGGAACACGGGCTGCACGTGGTCGACGAGAAGCTGCGCGCGGTGCCGACGGGCGTGCCGGGCGAACTGCTCGTCAGCGGAATCGGGCTGGCCCGCGGCTACTTCGGCCAGCCCGGCCGCACCGCGGAACGGTTCATCGCGGATCCGTTCGGCACCGGCGGCCGGGCGTACCGCACCGGCGATCTCGTGCGCCGGACCGCCGACGGCGACCTGGAGTTCCTTGGCAGGCTGGACCGGCAGGTCAAAATCCGCGGCCAGCGCGTGGAACTCGGCGAGATCGAGACCGCGCTGCGCGCGCATCCGGAGGTCCGGCACGCCGTCGCGGACACGGTTTCCGGTTCGGTAATCGCGTTCTGCGTGCCGGAAACGGCGGATCCGGCGGCGCTGCGGGAGCACTGCGCGGCACGGCTGCCCGCCGCGATGGTCCCGGCGCGGGTGTTCTGCTTGGCCGAGCTGCCGCTGCTAGCCTCGCACAAGGTTGATCTGAGCCTGTTGCGCGAGCTGGTCCCGCCCGATCCCGAACTCGCTGGCGCGGCAGACGAACCGTTGCCCGCGGTGGTGACCCGGTTGTGGCATCGAATGCTTGGCGACGGCGAGGATTTCTTCGCCAGCGGCGGGCATTCGCTGACCGCGATGACGATGGCCGCGGCCCTGCGCGCCGAGCTCGGCCGTGCCGTCGGCGTCGGCGACATCTACCAGAGCCGCACCCTCGCCGGGCTCATCGAACGCGTCGCGACGGCGGTGCGCACCGACGAGATCGAGCTGACCACCGGACATGCGCCCGCGCTCTCGCCGGGACAACGGCGGCTGTGGTTCCTCGACCAGCTGGCCCCTGGATCAGCCGCGTACAACACGCCGATGGCCCGGCGGCTGCGCGGACCGCTCGACACGGCAAACCTGCGAGCTGCGCTGACCGCGGTTCTTGCCCGGCACGAGGTGCTGCGCTGGCGATTCCCGTCCGACGGCGGCACGCCCCGCGCGGTGGCCGATCCGCCGTCCGAGCTGCCGCTGCCCGTCGCGGACATACCCCTCGATCGGCTCCAGACGGAGCTGGACGCCGAAGCCACCGCACCCTTCGATCTGGCGCGCGGTCCGCTGGTGCGGGCGAAGCTGCTGCGGCTCGCCCCGGAGGACCACGTCCTCGCGATCACCTTCCACCACGCGGTGTTCGACGGATGGTCGCTCCAGCCGTTCTGCCGGGACCTTTCCGCCGCCTGCACCGGCGAACTGGCCCCGCTGCCGGTCAGCTACGCCGACTACCCCGCCTGGCGAAACGAGCGCGACCGGCGTCGTTCCGCCGAGGACCTGGCGTGGTGGCGCGAACATCTCGCGGACGCGCCGACCGTGCTCGACCTCCCTCGCGACCACCCCCGCCCGCCTGCGCAAGCGCACCGGGGAGCCCTCGTCCAGGGCCGCCTCGACCACGACGTCTCCACCGCGGTCGAAGCCTTGGCGTCCACTTTGGACACCACATCCTCGGTGGTGCTGTTCGCGGCGTTCGCCGAGCTGCTGCACCGCGTCACCGGCCGCGACGACCTCGTGCTCGGCACCCCGGTCGCCGACCGCGGCCACGTCGCGTTCCACGACCTGGTCGGGTTCTTCGTCGAGATCGCTCCGCTGCGGTGCCGCGCCGACGACACGCGGAGCTTCGCCGACACCGTCCGAGCCGCGGCGGCTGAGTTCGTGGCCGCCCTGGCGCATCCCGCCGCTCCGCTGGAACGCATCGTCGCCGAGCTGCGGGTACCTCGCGAATCCACTCGCGGCCCGCTCGTGCAGGTGCTGTTCAACGTCTACGGCTTCGCGCCCGGAGAACTCGTCCTTCCCGGCGTCTCCACGGAAACCCTGCCCGCCGGACAGCCCGGTTCCGCCTTCGACTTGACCGTGTACGTCGAGCGCCACGAGGACGGTTTCAGCGTCGAGCTTCTCTACGACCGCGCGCTGTACGAGGCAGACCGGATCGACCGGCTGCTCTCGGCGTACCTCGCATGGATCTCCGTCTTGGTGGCCACTGGCGAGAAACCCCCGCTGGACCCTTCGCTCAGCCAGGGAATCCGCGAGGTCCCGGCCGCGGGGGAGCCGGAGGCCGAGGCAGGCACGTGGTCCAGCACCGAACGAGAGCTGGCCGGACTGTGGGCCGACGTCCTGGACGGCCGCCCGGTCGGGGTCGCCGACAACTTCTTCGACCTCGGCGGGACCTCTTTCGCCCTGACCGTCCTGCACGGACGGATCGAACGGCGATGGGGCGGCCGCGCCCGGCTCGTGGACCTGTTCCGCTATCCCACCGTGCGCGCGTTCGCGGCCTTCCTGGACGGCCAGGCCGCGGACACCGCACTCGAAGCGGCCGACCGGCGGGCGCGCGCCCGCCGGGCCCGAGCCCAGACGCGAGGAGGCCGGTCATGGGCGTCCCGGTGACGCTGGTTTTCCCGCCCGCGGCCGATCCTTCGCTGCCGCACGGCGCGCTGCCGCTGCTCGGCGCCGTGCTGCGCCGCGGCGGACACGACGAGGTCGAACTCCGCGACCTCAACCTGGAGGCCTTCGACCACCTGCTGCGGCCCGAACCGCTCGCGGAGGCCGCGGACGGAGCGGCCGCCGAGGTCGTCGCGAACATCGCCGAGTCCCGCCGCATCCTGCGGGACCCCGTCGACTTCTACGATCCGGCGAAACTGCTCTACGCCAAGCGGATCTTCCACCTCGCCGGCGACCTGATCACCGCGGGCCAGCCGGACTCGCGGTTCGGCAAGTACTCCTACTCGCAGGCGACCTACGACAGCTACGAGGAAGTCGCGCACGCGGTCGACACCGAGACCGGACCGCTCGCGGGCTACTTCCGCGACGTCGCCGTACCGTCGCTGCTGGCGCGGAAGCCGCGGCTGATCGGCCTTTCGGTGCCGTACTTCTCGCAGCTGATCCCCGCTTTCCTGCTCGCCGAGGAAATCCGCAGGCAGGACCCGGACGTGCACGTCACGGCGGGCGGCCCGGTGATCACCTGGGGCCGGGAAGTGCTCACCGCGGACGCCCGGTTCCACCGCTGGCTCGACTCGTTCCTCGTCGGCGAGGCCGACGAGACTCTCCTGCAGTTCGCGGATTCCCTTGCCGGAGAACGCGATCCGGCTTCGGTGCGCAATATCGTCCGCTACGTCGGCGGCGCGGTCCGCGAGCAGCTCGACCCCGGCTACCAGCTCAACCTGGACTGGCTGCCCGCCCCGGACTTCACCATGCTGCCGCTGAACGACTATTTCGCGCCCAAGCGGGTCATCTGCATGATGCCCACGCGCGGCTGTTACTTCAACCGGTGCGCGTTCTGCAACTACGCCTTCATCAAGATCGCGCCCTACCGGATGCGGTCGCCGAAGCTGATCGCCGAGGACGTGGCGTCCGTGGTCGCGTCGACCGGCGAGGACGTGTTCTCCTTCGAAGCGGACGTCATGCTGCCCGCGCACCTGAGGTCGCTGTCGGAAGCGTTGCTGGAGCGGCAGACCGACATCCGCTGGCACGGGGTCGCGCGCTTCGAGAAGGGCTTCACCCCGGAGGTGTTCGCGACCATGCGCGAAGCCGGGTGCGTGCGGCTCTACATGGGACTGGAGAGCGCCAACGAACGCGTGCTCAAGGCGATGGACAAGGGCACGACGCCGCAACGGATGGCCGACATCCTCGCGATGTGCCACACCGCCGGGATCTCCGTCGAGGCCGGCGTGTTCAGCGACTTCCCCTCGGAGACCGCGGCCGAGGCGGAGGACACCTATCGGTTCGTCCGCGACCACCGGCACGTGATCGGCCGTGCCGACGCGGGCACCTTCCGGCTGCTCAAGGGCGCGCCGATCGCCGACGAGCCCGAGGTGTACGGGATCACCGTGAAAGACGACCCGGCCCGGCGCTGGTACCACCTCGACTACGAAGAGAACACTGGCGCCTCCACCGGTCTGGCCGAGCGGATCCAGCGGCTCTACCCGGAGGTCGCGCTGATCGACGTGCCGGAGGACATTCTCTACACCGCCCGGTTCGGCCCGAACTCGTTCCGGAAGTTCTTCGACGGCGGCGGCGAACCGGCCGACCTGCTTCCCACCGAGGCGAAACTGTCGCTGGCCGACGGTGTCGTGCTGCATCGCGTCCTGGTCGCCAACTCCGGCGCGGTCCACTTCGACGACGACACCGAGGCGTCGCACGCGGGCTTCGAACGGTCGCACCTGGCGATCACCATCGCCGTCGACCGCCACCGCGCCCGGGTATTTCCGCTCGGGGACAACGAGGAAAAGGTCCTGCGCGGGCTCGCCGAGGGCGACGCCCGCGCCGGCGATTTGCCGTCCATTGTGGACTCCTTGGTGGCGAAGGGCCTGGTGACAGTTCAGGACGATGCCGGTGCCTGACCCGGACACCAAGGGACCGGGCCGCTACCTGTGGTGGCTGGTGCGGTGCCAACCGGGCCGGGTGCTGTCCGGCGGGCTGGTCAGCACGGCGTGGATGGGCTGTCTGATGCTGCCGCCGTATTTCCTGTCTCGCGCCGTCGACGAGGGCTTGCGCGGCGGGAGCATGGCCGCGCTGCTGGGCTGGGCTGCCGCGATCTTGGGCATCGGCGCGGTCAATGCCACGCTGGAGACGGTGCGGCACCGCACCATGACCCAAGTCCGGATGGATGCTTCTTTCCGCACCGTGCGGGCCTTGACGCGCCAAGCCGTCGAGGTCGGCGCGACCCTGCCGCGGAAGGTCTCGGCGGGCGAGGTCGTCAGCATCTCGGCGACGGATGTCATGCGGATCAGCTGGGCTTTGACGGTCACCGGTCCCGGTTTCGGCGGCCTCGTGGCCTTCGCGGTGGTCGCGGTGCTGCTGTTCTCGGTGTCGGCCACGCTGGCGCTCGTGGTGTTGCTTGGGGTGCCGTTGCTGGTCGTGCTCACCGGCCCGCTGCTGCGTCGGCTCCAGCGCGTGGAGACCGAATACCGGCGGCAGGAGGCGGCACTGACGACGCGGGCCGCGGACATCGCCGGGGGACTTCGGGTGCTGTGCGGAATCGGCGGAAAAGACCGGTTCGCGGGCGGTTACCGGCGTGCCTCGCAGGCATTGCGTGCGGAGGGCAACCGGATCGGTGCGGTGATCAGCTGGATCCAGGCGCTCGGCGTCGGCCTGCCCGCGCTTTTCTTGGGCGCGGTCACGTGGATCGCCGCCCGGATGACCGCCGCCGGGGAGATCACGATCGGCGAACTGGTCGCGGTCTACGGCTATGTCGCGGTGCTGGTGGTGCCGGTGTCCTATTTTATCGAGGGCGCGGGGGACATCAGCCTCGGCTTGGTGGCCGCGCGGCGGGTCGTGCGAATCCTCCTGCTGCGCCCGGACGTGACGGACCATCCCGACGCGCTGCCCGGACCGCCGGGACAGGCGCCGATGGCCGACTGGAGCTCTGGCCTCGAGGTGCGCGCCGGGGAGTTCCTGGTGCTCGCGACCCCGACGACCGCCGAAGCCGTCACGGTCCTGGAACGCCTCGCCCGGCTCACGGACTCGGACGTCCAGTGGGGCTCAGTCCCGCTCCGCGCGGTTTCGCTGGCCGAGGTCCGCCGCCGGATCGTGCTGAGCGATGTCGACGGATACTTGTTCGGTGGCCCGCTGCGGGAAACCCTGGCGGCCCACCGCGACGACGACGCCCTGGCCGCCCTGCGAGTGGCCGCGGCGGAAGACGTGCTGGCCGCCCTGCCTGCCGGACTTTCGTCCACTGTGGACGCCAAGGGCTGGAGCCTGTCCGGCGGCCAACGGCAACGGCTCCGGCTGGCGCGCGCCGTCCTCGCGGATCCGGACGTGCTGCTGCTGGTCGATCCCGCGGCGGCGGTGGACGCGCACACCGAGTCGCTGATCGCCGACCGCCTCCGCGCCGCCCGGCACGGGCGGACGACGGTGGTGGTGAGCACTTCGCCGCTGATGCTGGCTAAGGCCGATCGGGTTGCTTTCTTGGCCGAGGGCCGGGTGATCGGGGCGGGGGCGCACGCGGACTTGCTGGAGGGTGAGCCTGCCTATCGGGCGCTGGTGGCTCGGGGAGGGGAGATATGAGCGGCGGGGTGCGCTGGCTCGGTGGCGATTTGCGCGCGGTGATTGCTGAGCGGCGGGATTGCGGGGCGGTGGCGATATGTGTGGCTTGCCGGTGGTGGGGGTTCGCGCCGTCGGTCGCAAGGCCTTGCGTGCTTGCTGTGTCGAGTGGGCGGGTTCGCTTGGGGTTTGTTTGCGGTTGGCGCGGGGAGGTGAGGCGTGAGTACTTCATTCCTGCCGTTGGCGGAGATATGCGCCGTGTGTCGTGAGTCCTTGCGTGCTCGTCGTGTCGATTCGTGGCGGGTGGGCGGGTCGGCTCGGGGCTTGCTTGCTGTTGTGGCGGGATGTGAGGCATGAGCCCTTCATCCCCGCGGGTGGCGAAGGTTCGCGTCGTTTGCCGTGAGGCCGTGCGCCCTCGCCGTGCCGCTCCATGGCAGGTGGGCGGGGCCACGAACGGGATGGCCGCAGTCGTGTCGGCCTGGGGTGTGCTTTCTGTGGCACCGAGAGGCGAGCCGTGAGCCCCTCGTCCCTGCCGGTGGCCGACAAACGCGCCGTCCGTCGCGAAGCCCTCCGGCTCCTCCGCACTGATCCGCGTGCCGTGACCGTGATCGTCGTCCTGAACTGCGCGGCAGCGGCACTCGGCCTGGCCGCCCCGTGGCTCGTCGGCGAGATCGTCAACCGGGTGACCGCGGGTGCGGAAGCGTCCACTGTGGACTTGCTGGCCGTGGCGATCGTCGCCTTCGCGCTGGCGCAGCTGCTGGTCACCCGCTTCGCGCGGTACGCGGCGTTCCGGTTCGGGGAACGGTCGCTGGCCAGCCTGCGCGAGCGGTTCGTCGACGACACCCTCGCCCTGCCGGTGTCCGTGGTGGAGCGGGCCGGGGTCGGCGATCTGGTCACCCGGGGCTCCAGCGACGTCGCGCAGGTCGGCGGCACCCTGCGCGACGCCGTCCCGGACCTGTTCGTCTCGGTCGTGCAAGCGGTGTTCATCCTCGGCGCGGTGTTCGCGCTGCACCCGCTGCTCGGTCTGGGCGCGCTGGCGGGCATTCCGCTGATGTGGGGCGTGACGCGGTGGTATCTCAACCGGTCCCGCGCCGCATACCTCGCCGAGGGAGAAGCGAACTCCGCGCTCGCCGACGCCATGGCCGCCACCGCCGAAGGCGCCCGCGCCGTCGACGTGTTCGGCCTGCAACAGCAGCGCATCGACGCTACGGAACGCGCGATCGAGTCCTCATATGCCGCGCGGATGCGGACGTTGAAGCTGCGCACGGTGTTCATCCCCGGCACGGTGTTCGCCCACTCGATCCCCGTCGCGGTGACCCTCGTCGGAGGCGGCGCCGCGTACCAGGCCGGACTGCTCAGCCTCGGCGCGGTGATCGCGGCGGGCCTGTATCTGTGGCAGCTCGTGGACCCGCTCGACCACGTCCTGTTCTGGCTGGAGCAACTGCAAAGCAGCGGCGCGTCCCTCGCCCGGATCAAAGGCGTCGCCGAAGCCGCGAACGGCGAAGAGCCAGCCGCGGCCGAGCCGGTCGACGGGCAGATCCAGGTCAAGGGCTTGCGCTACGCCTACCACGGCACCGCCGACGTCCTCCACGATCTCGACCTGACCGTGCGCCCCGGAGAACGGCTGGCGATCGTCGGCTCGTCGGGCGCGGGAAAGTCCACGCTGGGCCGGTTGCTGGCCGGGATGGACACGCCGAGGACGGGCAGCGTCACCGTCGGAGGCGTCGAGGTGCACCGGCTCGCTCCTGGCCGGGCATTGCTTGTCACGCAGGAACACCACGTTTTCGTCGGAACCCTCCGCGACAACCTGGCCATGGCCGCGCCGTCCGCTCCCGATGACCGGCTCGCCTGGGCGCTGGAGGCGGTCGGCGCGACCTGGGCGCGAACCCTGCCGGAGGGCCTCGACACCGAACTCGGCGACCCGATCCGAGGCGACCACTCGCTCGATCCCGCCCAGGCGCAGCAGATCGCGCTCGCCCGGGTCCTGCTGGCCGACCCGCACACGGTGATCCTCGACGAAACCACCGCCATGCTCGACCCGAACGCGGCCCGCCGCATCGAACGAGCCCTCGCTGCGGTCCTGCACGGCCGGACCGTCATCGCCATCGCGCACCGGCTGCACACCGCCTACGACGCGGATCGTGTCGCGGTGCTGGAGCACGGACGGCTCACCGAACTCGGCAGCCACGACGAACTCCTTGCCGCGCAAGGGACTTATGCCGCGTTGTGGCGGTCGTGGCACAGTTGAGTGCTCCGCGTGCGTGCCGGGGATCGGTGGGTCACTGCTCTCGGTAACAGTGCCGAATTCCTGCCCGTGTTTCCGGATTCCCCTCCGCACGCGGGCGCTGCCAGACGTTACCGGTTCCGCAGGCCGTCGCGGCCGCCGGATTTCGTCGAGACGTGGGAGATCCAGCAGTGAAGCTCAGCGACCGGACGCCAACGGCAAAGTCGAGCCCAGCCCCTCGTGCTGGCGGCCTTCGAGCCGGTTCAGCCGGAGGCCCCATTCCGCCGCGAGCCGGGTCAGCACCCGGGCCGCCTGTTCGACCGCCGCGGTATGCGGGGAGGCGACGCGCACGGCGGCCGTCACCTCGGGCACGCCGTCCGAACGGCGGGCGGTCAGCGAGAGCGTCACCGCGGTCTGGGACGTCGCGCCCAGCACAGCGCTGATCAGCCGCGGTGTCGTCGCGGGCGGGAGGTCGGACCAGCCTTCCAGCTGGAATGCCGTCTGGGACACCGTGCCGCTGTGCCAGAGCCGCCATCGCTCCCGGACCCGGGTGCGGCCCGCGGTGACATGGGCGAGCGACGCGAGCGCGCCGAGGAATTCCGGCTCTCCCAAGGGAGTCGTCGGCAGGCCGTCCCGGCGCAGGCGGCGCTGCACGCGTCGCAGCGCGTTGACCAGCGCTTGGCGCACCAGATCGTCTTCGTACCGCTCGACGGTGCGCAACGCTTGCAGCGCAAGCCAAATCCGAGGTGGTTGCTGACGGTCGACGCCTGCGTGGTACAGCACCTGGGCGGCGAAGCCGGTGCCCGGTTCGGCTGGCGGCAGCAGCGCTTCAGGGCCGGGAAGCGGTGCTGGGGCGAGCGAGTTCGGGCGCAGCACGGCGGAGATTCCGTCCGTGCGGCTGAAAAGAAAGACGGGGTCGTCGCCGAGTTGTCCGGTGTGCCCGGAGCCTTCCGGCGACAGCGCGCGCAGCAGGGCTCGGCCGGTTTCGTCGGCGTCGGCCAGTTCGCGGTCCCGGTCGCGCAGCGCGTAGCCCAAGGCAAGGACCAGCCACTCGTACCCCCAGCGGCCGCGGTATCGCAGGGTCGCCAGGGCCAGCGTCGCAGCGGCGCCGAGCCCGATGGCGGCCGCTACCGGCCATGGCCGTCCGATCGCCAGGACAGCTGCCACCAGCACCAGTTGCCCGCAGACGATCTGCAGTGCTCCCCATTTGCGACGCTGCTTGGCCGCGGGAGGGCGCGTCGGGGCCGCAGGCGGCGTCGTCACGACGGGGCGCCAGGGCTGGATCGGGGTCGCGACCGGGGAAGGAGCGGCCGCTCTCGCCGCGGTCAGCGCGGCCAGCGCGGCAGTGCGCGCGGCGGCCTGCGCGTCCGCCGGTACCGGCAGGTGCGCGCGCTGGCCGATCGGCCGGGCGAGCGGCGGCGCTTCCGCGACAGGTCGCGCCGGGGCGCTGGCGCGCTGGCCGGGGTGTGCCTCGCCGGGATAGGTCACGGCAGCCCTCCTCAGGTCCCGGTCAGGGTCGCGGGGAGAAGCTGAGGTTTCGGTGACAGCTCGTTTAATCAGGATTTCAACGGCGGCGGCTAGCGTCCGCGCATGGGTTCCGGATGTATCTCGGCTGTAGCCGTCCCCGTTACGGTCCGCCGGTGACCACAGAAACGCCGCGCGCGAAGCGCGCTGCCCTGTTCCGGCTCGGTGCGGTCGTCGTCGCCGGTCTCGCGGTCGTCGGCATCGCCGTCACCGGGCACGCCTCGCTGCCCGAGGAACTGCAGTTCGTGCAGGCCGGGCACTGGGTCTACAACACTTCGGCGCAGTCGGCGGTGCACGTCGACGGCGCGACCGGCCAGGTCGACGCCCAGGCCGCGGTGCCCGGGGCGGAGGCGGGCAGCCCCGTCGCGCAGAGCGGACGTTCGGGCTATGTCGTCGACCGGACGCGGATCACCGAGTTCAGCAAATCGACGCTCGGCGTCGAGAGCAGCAAAGCACCGCCCTCCTCCGAGGAACCGGACGTGCTGGAGGTCGCTGGCGGCCCGTACCTGGTGTACCGCAACGCCGGCCAGATCGCGCGGCTCGGCGACCCGGCGGCGACGGCCCCGGCGGGCGGTCCGTTGTCCGCGCCGGTGACGACCTCCGACGGCACGGTCTGGGTGCACCGCATCGACAACGGCTCGATCTGCGATCTCCCGCGCGGCGCCACGCTCCTGACCTGTCCCGCGCAGCTGCCCCAAGGGCACGACGCGTCGCTTTCGATCGTCGGCGACCGCCCCGTCGTGCTCGACACGACGGCCAGCGTGCTCCGCTCGGTCGGCGCGAACGGGCTCGGCGACCCGGCCGACATCGGGCTCTCGCTGCCCGCGACCGTCCAGGTGGCGAGCGACGACGTCGACGGGCGGCTCGCCGTCGTCGACCCGGATCACGGCCAGCTGCACCTGATCGACGCCGCCGGCCTGCTGCAGAACCACCCGGTCGCGCGGCCGGTGTCGGTCCCGCTGGAGAAGGGCCGCCATTACGCGGGCCCGGTCGCGACGTCGCACACCGTCGCCGTGGTCGACCAGGCCCGGCACGAGGTGCGCACCTACGACAGCAAGGGCACGTTGAAGAGCAGCAAGACGGTTCCCGACGGCGGCGGCGAAGCCCGGCTGTCGCTCGGCCAGGACCACCGGATCTACGTCGACAACCACGACGGTTCGCACATGGTCGTCGTGGACGGCGGCAACGGCGTGGCCGCGGACGTGGACGTCAGCGCGAAAACGCAGCCCAAGCCCACCCCGCCGGCGCAGCCATCCCAGCCCAGCAGCCAGCCGCCCGCCCCGCCCGCGCCGCCGGGTCCGCCCGCGCAGCGGGACAACCTGCCTCCGCCGGTCGCGAAGCCGACTCCGCCGGGTTCGCCGCGCAACGTCCGCGCGACGGCTGGCACCGGTTCGGCCACGGTGATGTGGGCTTCCGCGCCCAGCAACGGTTCCCGCGTGGCCCGGTATGTCGTGTCCTGGTCCGGCGGTTCGACCACAGTGGACGGTTCGGGGTCGCGGGTCACCGTGACCGGGCTGACCAACGGCCAGTCCTACTCGTTCAGTGTGGCGGCGGAAAACTCCGCGGGCCGCGGCGCGGCGGCCAGTTCCCGCTCGGTCGTGCCCGGCGGAGCCGCCGAAGCGCCGAAGGTCAAGACGGCCGTCGGGTCGAACGGCGCGGTAACGGTGAGCTGGACGACGCCGGACCTGCACGGCGCCGACCTCGACCACTACGTCGTGAGCGCGTCCGGGCAGGCCGACCGCTCGGTGTCCGAGACGTCGACCAGTTACCAGGGTTTGAGCGGCACGATCACCTTCACGGTCCGGGCGATCACCTCGTACGGCTCGGGCGGACAGTTCACCGGCAGTCCCGGTTCGGCACGCGCGACCCTCGCGTCCGGCCCGCCGTCGGTGAAGATCACGAGCGTGCGCAGCACGAACGCGCTGATCGTGACGGTCGACGCGGACCCCAACGGCGGAGCGGCCACCTGCCAGGCCTCGTTCATGGGCACGTCTTCGCCCGCGAAGCCCTGTTCCGGTTCCACCCAGCTCACCATCTCCAACGTGGTCTGGATGGGGTCGATCACGATCAAGGCCACGATCCGCAATTCCGCGGGATCCGCCAGCGACACCTGGAACGGCGTTCCCACCACCTCCTGAGAAGGGCGACAGTGAGCTTCACCCCGAAAGCGGCCTACGATCTCATCTCCGACAACGTGCAGACGGTGCTGCGCGGCCATCCGGACGTCGTCCGGATGGCGGTCGCGGCGCTGTTCGCCGAGGGCCATCTGCTGATCGAGGACGTGCCCGGCGTCGGGAAGACGACGCTGGCGCGGTGCCTCGCCGCCAGCGTCGGCGGCCGGTGGAACCGCATCCAGTTCACTCCGGACCTGCTGCCCGGCGACATCCTCGGCGTGATGGTCTACCACCAGCACGCCGAGCAGTTCCAGTTCCACCCCGGCGGGATCTTCGCCAACGTGGTGCTCGCCGACGAGATCAACCGCGGCACCCCGAAGACGCAGGCGGCGCTGCTGGAGGCGATGGCCGAGCGCCGGGTCACCGTCGACGCGGTCAGCCAGCCGCTGCCGCGGCCGTTCCTGGTGGTGGCGACCCAGAACCCGATCGAGATGGAGGGGACCTACCGGCTGCCCGAGGCGCAGCTGGACCGGTTCCTGATGCGGCTGTCGGTCGGCTACCCGGGCCACGACGCGGAAGTGATGGTCGTGATGGGCGACTGCGCGGGCGTCACCGCCGACGAGCTGCGGCCGGTTCTTCGGATCGAAGACGTGCAGCAGGTGATCGCGCGAGTGCGGCAGGCGTACCTCGCGCCCGAGGTGGTGTCGTACGCGGTCCGGCTCGCCGCGGCGAGCCGCAGCCATCCGGCCGTGCGCTACGGCGTGAGCCCGCGCGGCAGCATCGCGCTGATCCGCGCCGCGCAAGGACTCGCGGCCACGCACGGCCGCGATTTCGTGACCCCGGACGACGTGAAGGACGTGGCCCTTCCGGTGCTGTGCCACCGGCTCGTGCTGACCCCGGACGCCGAACTGAACCAGCGGCGGCCCGAGGACGTCGTGGCCGAACTGCTCGCCGACACCGCCGCTCCGACGGCCGCGCCCGGGCGCTGACCATGCGGCTCACCCGCCGCGGAATCGCGGCGCTGGCCGGTGCCGTGCTGGCGTACGGGCTCGGCGAACTGGCCGGGTATCCGCTGCTGCGCGTGCTCGGCGGGATCGTGGTCGGCGCGGTGCTCGCCGCGGTGTTCGTGACCCGGGCGCGGCCGAACGCGGCGGTCTCGCGGTCGGTCCACCCCGAACGCATCGAACGCGGCAGGCCGGCGTTGGCGACTTTGGCCGTGCGCAACGAAAGCGAGCGCCGGCACGGTGGATTCGCCGCGCAGGACTGCGTCGGCGCGGACGTCCGCGAGGTCCGGGTCCGCGCGCTCGCGCCCGGCGCCGCGGCGACTTACCACTACGAGCTTCCGACCAGTGTGCGCGGCAGGCTTGACGTGGGACCGCTGGTGCTGCACCGGTCGGATCCGTTCGGGTTCGCCCGCGCCGACCGGACGCTGGGCGCGGCCGCCCGCCTGTGGGTGTACCCGCGGCTGAACCCGATGCGCCCGGCCGCGGCGGGGCATCCGCGCCACCACCACGACGGCCCGATCACCGATCCGCCGCTGCGCGGTTCCGCGGACCTGCTGGCCGTGCGCGAGTACGTGATCGGCGACGAAGTCCGGCTCCTGCATTGGAAAGCCAGCGCCCGCACCGGGCGGCTGATGGTGCGCGACTACGCCGATCCGGCGCAGTCCCGGCTCACCGCGGTGCTCGACACCCGGCCGGACGCGATGCGGCCGGAGGTGTTCGAAGAAGCGGTCGAGGTCGTGGCGTCGCTGCTGTACGCGTCGGCGACGGCGGGCCAGCACTGCCGGTTGCTCACGTCCTCCGGGCTCGAAACCCCGGTGAACAGCGGGATCGCGGCGGCTCGTGCGCTGTTGGACGAACTCTGCCTCGCCGCCCAAGACGCCCGCGACACGCTACTGCTGCCCGCGGCGCGGCTCGCTGGCGCGCGGCCAGGCGGGGCACTGGTCGTGGTCACCGGGCCGGACGCGGATCTCGGCGCGGCGTTGCGCTGGCGACCGGACACCGTGATCCGGCTGGGGGTTCGCGAGCCGGGCGTGCGCGCCGGTGCGATCGACGCGGCGGACGCCGCGGACGCGGCCGCGAAGTGGAATGCCCGGGGCGAAGGGTGAACGCCCGGCTGGCAGTGACCGGATTGCTCGGCTCCACCGCGGTGGCCGGGCTGCTGTTCGCGCCGGTGTTCGGGCTGCCCGCGTTGCTTGTGCCGGTGCTCGTGGTCGCGGTGCTCGGCTATGGAGCCGCCGAGCTGTGCTTCCGCCTGCCGAGGCTGAGCGCGTGGCGTCCGCTGGTCGTCCTGGTCTTCGGATTGCTCGGAATCGTGGAAACCACGCTGTTCTCGACCACGATCGCCGGGTTGCCGACGGGTGCCTCGCTGCGAGGATTGCAGCAAGGGCTGACCGAGAGCTGGCTGCGGACGCTGCAGTCGACCTGGCCCGCGCGGCCGGACGCCGGTCAGCTGCTGTTCGTGCCATTGGCGGTGCTGCTGGCGGTCGTGCTCGGATTGGAAGTGTTGCTGCGCTTGAAAACGCCGCTCGTGGCACTGCTGCCGAGCCTGGCCGTGGCGGGTTTGGCGCAGGCGTATCAGGCCTTGACCGGGTTCACGGCGCTGTACGCCGCGGTCGCTTATCTCGCACCCGCCGGGCTTTTGCTGTGGGCAGCGCGGCCTGGCGGCGGTTCGCTGCGACTGCGGCGGCCGTCCGGTTCGGCCGCGTGGGTGGCGCTGCCGCTGGTGGTCGCGATCGCCGCCGGGGCGGTCGCCTTCGGCGGGTTCGATCCGGCCGGACGGGAGCCGTACCGGCTCGCCGACGGCCATCCGGTGCCGCCGCCGCAAAGCCCGGTCAGCAATCCGCTCGACGAGATCGCCGGGCAGCTGGCCGATCCGGCGCGGCCGGTGTTCAGCTATCGCAGCACCGCTCCGGTAGACCGGTGGCGGCTGGTCGTGCTGACCGGCTTCGACGGGGCGGGCTGGTCGGCCGTGCCGAAGCTGCGCCGGCTCGGCACGAGGCTCGACGGCGTGCCCGGCGCGCCGGAAGTCTCGGCGGAGCTGAGCGTGCCGCCGCTGTCCGGGCCGTGGCTGCCGAGCCAGCCGGGCCTGACCAGCGTGAACGGTGTCGCGCCGCTCGTGGATCCCGGCGCGGGCATGGTGCTTTCGGCTTCTCCCGGCGGGACGGCTGAATACCGGATGACTTGGTCGGCACCGGAGGCTGACGCCCGTTACCTGGCGACCGCACCGGTGGACGCGAAGGCACCCGGCGGCCTCAGCGGCGTCGGCGCGGTGCCCGACGACATCGCCCGGCTCGCCTGGACAGCGGTGGGCGGATTGCGACCGACTTTCCAGTCCGCCTTGCAGCTGCAGCGGTTTCTTCAGCAGAACTACCAGCTCGCGGTCGGCGACGACCTGCCGACCGGGGCGTCCTGGCCGCAGCTGCGGCAGTTCCTGACCGTTTCGAAACGCGGGACGAGCGAGCAGTTCGCCGCCGCGTACGTAGCGCTGGCCCGGATCACCGGCATCCCGGCCCGGCTGGTGGTCGGCTACCGCGGCGCGGACACCGCCGGGGAGCACGTCGTGCACGCCGGGGACGCGCTGGCGTGGCCGGAGGTCGCGGTCGCCGGGGTCGGCTGGGTGCCGCTGGACCCGACGAAGTCCGCGGCCGTCTCCGCCAAGTCGTCCGGACTCGCCGGAGCCGCCGGGCGGGCGCAGTCTCAGTTGCCGCCGCTGGAAAAGCTCCAGCCGCCGGTGCCGCCGCCGGGCAGCCAGACCGAAGCCGCGGCGTCCGTGTCCGGAACAGGCAACTGGCCGTGGTGGATCGCCGCGGCGATGGTGCCCGGGCTGCTGCTGTGCGGGCTGCTCGGCGTGCCGGTGGCGAAGAAGATACGGACGAGACGGCGGCGTCGTCGGCTCGGCAAGGAAGCGATTTTCGGCGCGTGGGCCGACGCGCGGGACCGGCTGCGTGCGCATGGCGTGGCGTACCGGGCTGGCATGACACCCCGGGACCTGGCGGAATCGGCGGGCGTCGCGCTGGGGGAGCGGGTGCGCGATCCGGTGCTGCGGCTGTCCGGGGTGATGGACACGGCGCTGTGGTCCCGGTTCCCGCCGTCGGACAGCGCGGTCGGGGTCGCGTGGATGGAGGTCCGGGAGCTGCGCCGGGCTCTGGCCGGCCGTCCGTGGCTGAGCCGGGTGCGCGCCGCGTTCGATCCCCGGCCGCTGTTCCGGCGGTCCAGTTAGGACAGTGCGCTCAGGAAGTGCAGACCGCGCCGCGGACCGGGACCGGCGGGGTTTCGTACACGTGGCTGCCGTCCGTCGCGCGGATCTGGAAACAGTATTTGCGCGCCGGGTCCACCGGGACCGCCATCGTGCGATTCCGGTGGGCCACCAGCACCATCGGAGCGAGCCGCTCGGCGCCGACGACGACCGCGAAGTCCAGGTTTCCCTCAGCGGTCCAGGTCAGTTTGATCTGGGTGCCGAGGTCGGCGGGGGCCGCCAGCGCCAGGTGCACGTCCGGGGCTGGGGCACGCTCGGCGGGCGGCAGCTGACCCGACGACGGCGCGGTCGCCAGCGGCAGCGCGGGCCGGGGGTCGCGCGGCGAGGTGAGCATCGGCACCACGATCACCGCCCCGACGGCCGCGGCCGCCCCCGCGGCGAGCGCGGGCCACCACGCGATCCTTGGCAGCTTCCGGCCACGGCGGGGTTGTTTCGCGTCGTCGAAGGTGGCCAGGAGCGTCCGGCCGGACCCGGGGGTGCGGGCGGGCTCGGGGGTGGAGGGGAAGGTGCCGGGAGGGGCGGCGTTGGAGTCGAGAGGATGGTGCTGTGGCAGGCCGTTCGGGTCGGTGAGCGCGGGGAAATCGCTGCGGTGCAGAGGAGCGGCGTGTGAACCGAGGGGTTGGTGCCGGGCCGCGCCGTTCGGGTCGCCGGGGTGGGGCGCGGGAAAACTGCCGGATGGCTGTGGCACACCCGCGAAACTGCCGTCCGGCTGTTGTGGCACCGCCCCGCCTGGGCCGGTGGGGGAATAGCGGAGGTCGCCGGGGTGCTGAGGGGCGGCGCTCGAACCGACTGGTCGGGGCTGTGCGGCGTCGTTCGGAGCGGCGAGGTTTTGGGGTGTGGGGAAATCGCCAGGATGCACAGCGGCGGTTGAGCCGAAGGGCGGGTGCTGTGCCGCGCGGTTCTGGGGTGCGGGGATAGTGCCGGATTGCCCTGGCGCGCCAGAGAAACCGCCGTCCGGTGCCGAGGCGTCAAGTCCGACTGGCTGCGGCACCGCACCACCCGGACCGGCGGGCGGATAGGGGAGCGGGACGGACCCGCCGGATTGCCGCGGACCGCCGAGGCCGCTCGGCTGTGGTGCGGCACCGGACCAGCCGCCGGGATGCTGCGGCGCCCAGCCGAATCCCGCGGTCGGCACCCCGCGGAAATCCGGCGGCGCCTGACCGTGCCCCGCGAAATCGTCGAATTCCACCTCCGCCGGGGCGGCGCTCGCCTGGTACAGCCGCTCCAGCGTCTCCGCCACCGCGGCCGGGTCCTGCGGCCGGTCGGCGGGGTCCTTGGCCAGCAGCCGCTCGATCAGGTCGGTCAGCGCGGGCGGCGCGGCGGGCACACGGATCGGCGGCACCGGATCGCGGAACACCTGCAGGATCCGTTCGGCGCGTTGTTGCCCGGTGCGGCGCGGGAACGGCGACGAGCCGGTGAGCGCGGTGTAGAGCACCGCGCCGAGGCCGTACAGGTCGCTCGCTTCGGAGAGGGTGTCGTCCCGCAGCGTTTCCGGGGCGGCGTAGTCCACCGCGTGCAGCGGATCGCGTGGGAACCGGCGGCGCAGGGCGAGACCGAAATCGGCGAGAGCGAGTTCGCCGGACCGGCGCAGCAGCACGTTGTGCGGCGTGACCCCGCCGTGCACGACGCCCACCTGATGAGCCGCAGCCAGCGCGGCCGAAACCGTCCAGCCGACAGCGAGGACGTCGCGCACCGGCAGCTGTCCGTCGAGCAACTGGGCCAGCGACCGCTGGCACAGCTCCATCCGCACGCCGAAGCGGCCGCCCGGCAGTTCGCCCGTCTCGTCGACGGGCAGGATCGCTCGTTCGCCGCGCACGCCGGCGAGCGCTTTGCGTTCCCGGTCGAACCGGGCCGCGGTGTCGCGGTCGAGGACGCCGTCGAACACCTTGACCGCCACGTCCGCGCCCGCCAGCCGGCCCGCGTAGACCTTGGCGACCGGTCCTTCGGCGAGCAGCCGCTCCTCGCCCACCCCGATGCTCATGGCCGCCATTCTCCCCTGTGCGGGCGCGTCCGGCGCAATGCCCGGGCAGGTTCCTGCCTCGCTCGCGCGCGTGTCATCGAAACCTCATCCGCCGTGGCTAGTTTCGATCCCGTCACCACAGCTTCGGCGGCCCGCGCCGCCGGTTACGGAACAGGAACACGCCATGGACATCTGGCACATCATCGCCAAGCCGCTCCTCACCGGCCTGATCATCTTCGGCGTGGGCTGGCTCAGCATGACCGTCCGCAAGCGCCGGGTCGCCCGCGCGGAAGCGGCCGCCCCGGCTCCGGTCGAGGACCGCTCGCAAACCCTCTTCCGGCAGGCGCAGCAGTTCGACGCCGAACGCGACGCGCTGGCCGCGCGCGGAGAAGACGCGGTCGCCAAGGCACGCGCGGCGGTCGCCAGCTGGCAGGAACTCGCGCAGCTGCGGCCGGGCCGCTTCCAGTCCGAACTGCAGGCCGCCTCGGCGCGGTTCGACGAGCTGAGCAGGTCCGCGCGCCCGGCCTGAGCCGTCTCGAACCCGGAAAGGAATCCCGATGTCCGCCGCTTTGTGGACCGGCCGTCGCGCCGAGCCCGCCACGGTCGCCGCCGAGGTCGCCGCGACCGTGCGGAACGAACTCGGCCTCGCCGCCGCCCCGATGGCGACGGTCCTGCCGGGCACCAGCACCGGCGTCCCGGCAGGCAGTCTTCTGCCGCCGCGCGAACGCTTCAGCGGCATGCCCGCGCCGACTGAGTGCTTCGTCTACGTCGACGCCCAGCTGCCCCGCCCGTTCGAACTCCGCGCCGCGGTCATGAACGGCCGCACCGCGCTGCGCCGGGCGCTCGGCTTGGGCGAGCTGATCTACGCGGTGCCGCTGCGCCTGCCGAACCCGGTCCGGGTTTCTCTCGGCGCGCCCGCCGGCAGGGGACTCGCCCCGTTCGAGGGCGACCCGGCGATCGCGGCCCGGCTGAACGCCGACGCGGAGCTGCTCGAAGCCGCCAACCGGCTGTCGAGCACCCGCGCGGGCCAGACGAAAAACCTGCCGAGCGGCACCGCTCACCAGAGCTGGGACGTCGCCCGGCTGCTGATGATCACGCCCGGAGCGGACGGCGCGGTTCTGGTGGTGCGCACCCTGCACCGCGTCGCCTCGACCGGCTGGCAGTTGCGGGCGGACACTGTCCTGGACTTCGCGGCCCGGCTGGAGACCGCTCTTCGCGGAGTGGCTGCCTGAGCGCGGACCCCGACCTGCCCTTGCCCCGGAGCACGTTCTGGGGCAAGGGCTTTTCCGTGCCATAAAAGTCCTTTGTGGACATACAAGGAGATCCCCGAGGCCGCGGCAGGTTCCTGCCTCGGCTCCCCGCGGCGGCGGTTCCCGCGAGAAGGTGGGCGCATGCAGACAGCCGGCTTGATCAGAGTCACGATCGCCGCCCCGAAACGACGGATCGACATGGCGCTCCCCGAGCACGCCAGCGTCGCGGAACTGCTGCCCGGCCTGCTCGCCCGCGCGGGCGAGGGACTGGCCGACGACGGCGTGGCGGGCGGCGGCTGGCAGCTGCGCCGTCCCGACGGGGCGCGGTTCGACCTCGGCCGCACGCTCGCCGGGCACCGGGTGCGCGACGGCGAGGTGCTGCATCTGCTCCCGGCCCGAGCCGAGTGGCCGGAACCGGAGTACGACGACGTGGTCGACGCGATCGCGACCGGCGCGAGCGGACTCGGCCGGGCGTGGGGACCGCGGCACACGCGCGCGGCGGGCCTCGCCGCAGGCGGCGCGACTGTCCTCTTAGGATTGATCGCCGTGTTGCGCGCCGGTGCGCCGTGGACCGGTCCCGCGGTGTGGGCACTCGCGGTCGCTGGAATTCTGCTGGTGGCGGGGGTCGTTCTCGCGCGTGCGGCCGGTGACGCCGGGGCGGGCGCGGTGCTCGCCGCCGTCGCGTTGCCGTTCGCGTTCCTCGGCGGCGGATTGCTGCCGGCCGGGACGCACGCGTTGACCGACCTCGCGCCGGGGCAGGTGATGCTCGCCGGGGTGACGCTGACGCTGGCGGCCGTGGCGGGCTACCTCGGGGTCGCCGCGGCCCAGCCGTGGTTCGCGGCCGCGGCCACCGCCGGATTCTTCGCGCTGCTCGGCGGTTTCGTCGCCGCCAGCGGCGATTTCGCGGCATACCAGGCGGCGGCCGCGCTCACCGCCGGACTGCTCGCACTGTCCATTGTGTTCGCTCCGCTGGCGCTGCGGCTCGGCAAGGTGCCGATGCCGGTGCTGCCGCGGTCGACCGCGGATCTGGTCCGGGACGATCCGCAGCCGCCGGCCGACCGGGTGCACGCCGCGGTGGCCCGCGCGGACGGCTTGCTCACCGGCATGCTGGCCGGTGCGGCCGCGGTGGTGGTGTGCAGCGACGTGCTGCTCGTGCGCGACGGCAGCGCCGCGTCGGTGACGATGGTGGCGGTAGTCTCGGCCGGATTCCTGGTGCGGGCCCGGCTGTATCCGACGCTGCGGCAGCGGATCCCGTTGCTGGCGGCCGGAATGGCCGGGGCCGCGGCGCTGGCGGCCGGGCCGGGCGCCGCGCTGCCGCTCGTCTCCGCCGGGGCGATCCTGCTCGTGGTCGCGGCGGTCGCGGCCGGGGCGGGCATCCTGTTCAGCACGCGCGCGCCGAACCCGTATCTCGGCCGGTTCGCCGAGTACTCCGAGATCCTTCTGGTCTGCTCGCTGGTTCCGGTCGCGTGCTGGGTGCTCGGGCTCTACGCCGCCGTGCGCGGGCTGGGAGGCTGAGGGCCGTGGCGTCGAAACGCGATCAGCTGCAGGCGTACCAATTCCTCGTCCAGCGCGCGATTTCCGCGCTGGTCACCCGGGAGACCGACCCGGAGCAGCCCCCGTTCCGCCGCTCCGGCGCCGCCGCGTTCGCCGGTCTCGCGCTGGCGATCGTGTCGCTGGCCTGCGTCGGCGTCTACGGGATGATCGTGCCGGGCGGCAACGAATCCTGGCGCGGCCAGGCCGCGGTGATCGTGGAGAAGGAGACCGGCACGCGCTACGTCTACCAGAACGGCAGGCTGTACCCGGTCGCGAACTACACCTCCGCCCTGCTGGCGCTCGGGCAGCACGCCGCGACCGAGCAGGTGTCCGGGAATTCGCTGGCCGGCGTGCCGCGCGGGCCGCGGATCGGGATCCCGGACGCCCCGGACGCGCTGCCCGGCCCGGACCGGCTGCGGACCGGGTCGTGGTCGCTGTGCTCGGTTCCGGCCAGCGACACCGCCGGGAGCGCGATCCAGGAGTCGGTCCTGCTCGCCGGGGCCGATCCGGGCGGCGGGACCGGGCTGGCAGACGAGGCGCTGCCGGTGCAGCTCGTGTCCACCGGGGACCGCTACCTGATCTGGCACGGCTACCGGCACAAGATCACCGACTACGGCACGGTCGGCACCGGGCTCGCGCTGACCGCCGCGTCGTGGGCGCGGGCGGGCCAGGCCTGGCTGGACGTCGTGCCGGAAGGCGCGCCGATCGGCCCGCTCCCGGCCGCGCAGGCGGGCCGCCCGTCGGTCGCCGTGCCCGGCCGGACCGACGTGGTGACCGGCTCGCTGCTGGTCGTGCACACCGCGGGCGGCGGGCAGCAGTACTACGCGGCCGAGCCGGACGCGCTTCGCCCGATTACCGAGCTGCAGTACGAAATCGAACTGGCCGACGCTCAGCTGGCGCGCGCCGCCTACTCCGGCGGACAGCCTCGCGCCCTCCCGCTCGCCCCGGCCGAGGCAGCCGCGGCGCGCCAGCTGGATCCGCTCCCGGCGACCGCGGACGCCGCGCCGCTCGCCCGGCCGCGGCTGGCCCGGCTGTCCGATCGAGACGCCACGCTGTGCGCGGTCTACGCACCGGGCGCGAGCGCGCCGCGGCTGATCGTCGGACCGCAGCTGCCGCCGGAAACCGAGCTGCTGCCCACCGCGGGCCGGTCGGCCGCGGGAACCCCGCTGGCCGACCGCGTCTACGTGCCGCCCGGCTCGGCGGTGCTGGTCGAGGCGATGCCGTCCGCCCAGGCCGGATCCGGCACGCTCACCCTGGTCACCGACCTGGGACGGCGCTATCCGCTGTCCCGCCCGGACGTCGCGAAAACGCTCGGCTACCCGTCGGCCGCGCCGGTCCGGCTGCCCGGCGGGCTCGTGGCCCGGCTGCCGGAAGGACCCGGGCTCGACCCGGCGGCGGCGATGCGGCCGACCGTCGGCGGGTGACGGCAGATGGCGGATGTCGCGGCGGCCGTGCTCGCGATCGCGTTGCCCGGACCGGCAGCCCTGCGCCCGGTTTGGCCATCAAGTCCGCGGGTTTGAGCGAAGCGCCGGGAAATACAGCGTTGAGCCGACTGCGGAGAAACACCGGGAAGCTCCGCGATCGTGGCTGGCACGTGGCTCCGGGACGCGTCGGACGGCTGACCGCTCAGTCCCGCGGCCAGTCTGCGCCTGCTGGCCGCGGGGACTGATCGATCAGCAGGTTTCTCGCGGATAGCGGGCTTCCCACTGCGCGGCGTGCCGGGGATCCGCGTGCGGCGGGTGCGCGGAGAAGTGCCAGAAAGCGTCACCCGCAACGGTTTCCACGAGATCGCGTGATTCGAGCTGGAGCAGCGACTCGGCGGGCAGCCCGGGCATCCCGTACCGCGCACCGAGCGCCGCACCCGCCAGCGCGCCGGTGATCGCGCTGCGGCCGGAGTGGCGGATCGCCGACGCCAAAGTCCAGCGTGGGTCGAAGAAGCGGCGGAAGACCGCGGTCATGCTCCGGCCGACCGCGTCCGCGGCGGCCTGCCCGGTGCCGAGCGCGTCGAGTTCCTCGTGGTCAGCCCGGATCAGCTCGATCCGCGCGCGGGCGGCGCTCGCCAGTGCTCCGGCGACCGGGCCGGACACTGACCCGGCGGCCAGCATTTGCTCGACGTGCACGTGCGGGGGCCAGACCGGGTCGGCGCGCTGGAACAGCCGGGCGAACAGTTCGGCGACCGCCGCGGCGGCGTCCGCGGTGGGTTCGTCGGCGCCCGCACCCGCGGCGAGCAGACGGCCCGCTTCCGCCGCGGTGTGTGGGCCGGTGTCGGGTCCGCCTCCGCACAGCGCGGCGGCCAGGCCTGGAACGAGGAAGCTGACGTCGTCCGCCGAAGCGGGGGCGACGGGGACCCGGGAGCGCAGCGCCTCGACCCGAGTCAGCCAGCCGTCCTCGATTTCCGTGTCCTGCCAACGGCGTTGGGCGCGAGCGCCAGTTTCGCGCAGGTCCGGGGTGCCGGGCAGCGCTCGCAACAAGCCATCGGTATGGAACAGCAATTGCGCGGTCAGCGGCCCGAGTGGCCCGATTCGCGCCGGTTCGCCGTCGATCTCGGCGACCGGTGACCGGTCCACGGCCAGCCCGAGGGATTCCCCGAGGGCGAACCCGAGGAACGCGCCCGCGATCCGGTGCCATTGGAAGCGCACGCCGTCCGCGTCCTGCCGGAAGAACTTGCCCGAACCCGTGGCGTGCGGCCGGATACGGCCTTGCGCGTCGTAACCTGCGGTCAGCCCGTGGGCGGCGAGGTCTTCGGGCCAGTCCTGCCCCGGTGCCGCGTCGAGGTCGCCGGGACGCGCGCCGTTGTGCCGCTCCCAAGCCCGGCCGACGACGAACCGTTCGCATTCCTCTTCGGACAGTTCGAATCCGGCCGCCCGGGCTTTCGCCACCGCCTCCGGCAGTCCGGCCAACGGCTGCGTCAAGCCGAACCGCTCGCCGACCGCCCGCGCCGAGTGCTCGGGCGAGACCTCGACGACGCGCGGAGCCGGGCGCAAGTCCGGCCAGTCGCGGCGAGCCTGGGCCAATTCCGCGGCGGTGAGCCGGTCGGCCGGGAACGATCCGGGGTTGATCCGCAGACCGGCGCCGGGGAAGTCTTCGAGGACCGACAGCACGTCGGCGCGGAGCCACTGCGCCGTGCCGACCGGCAGCCTGCGCCGTGAGCTGTACACCCGCAGGATCGTCCGGTCGTCCTCCCACTGCTGCTCCAGCGGCAGCCCGCGGCCGGGGTCGAGCGGCACGAGCACCTCGGCGCTGAGCAGCCCGGCGAGGTAGCGGGACCGGTCGTAGCGGCCGGTTTCCGCGCAGCCGAGCAGGTATTCCAGCGGCGTTTCCGCGGGCGGGTACCCGAGCCGTTCCGGTCCCTGCCGGTAGCCGGGGTTGAGCCGGATCTCGCCGGTCGGCACGCCGTCGGCGTACTCGCGCCAGGCGAGGACTGCTTCCGCCGGCACGCCGAGGTAGGCGACGCCGCTGTGTTCGAACTCGGGCTCCAGGACCTCGCGCCAGTCGGCCTCCCCGGCCGCCGGGACCGGCGAACTCGGCAGCCGCCCGTCCGGGCTGAGGTCGGGCCGCCGCAGGGAGCCGTCTTCGCGGACCACGAGCGCGGGCTGCGGGACCAGGGCCGCGAGCCAGTCGCCGGTGTCCAGCGCGCGGGCCGAGTCGTAGGGCACGTACCAGCCTTCGGGGACGCGCAGCACGTGCTCGCGGTCGACGCGCACGGCGTGCTCGCCCGCAGTCAGGTCGACCGGGGTGCCGGTGCGCAGCCATTGCTCGACCTTCGCTGCCGCGGCCTCGGCGTCTGAGCTGCGCACTGTCGTTCCTTCGCTGGTCACCGGTAATCCCTCGCCAATCCGTTGCGGCCGTTCCAGATCCGGCCGGACCACTGCTGCCCGCCGATCCGGCCGAGCCGCTGGACTTCTTCGTGTCGTTCGCGCGCCTCGTCGGCGGCGTGCTCGCTCATCCCGCTCGCACGCAGCATCCGCACCAGCCACCCGGGATCGATCGCGCGGATGCGCTCCAGCACGTCGGCGTCGAGCGGCCGGTCCAGCCAGGCCGCCACGAACGGCGAGTTGATCCCGATGAGATCGTCGGCGTAGTCCGGGAAATTCTGCCCGTTGTCGATCGCGACGACGTTCCCGTCCTTGGACAGGGCCTTGCAGTCGGAGCTGGCCCCGACATAGCCCAGGTACGCCATTTCCTGCTGCTGCGCGCGAGGATAGGCCGAGACGTCGTCGAGCGCGGGGGAGAGGCCTTCGATCCGGCGCTGCGCGGAACCGGGGCCGCGCGGGCCATCGATATACGCGGTGACCGGCACGACGTCCGACCCGGCAGCTCGCGCCAGCCGGTACATCGCGTTCTCCCGCAGGCCCTGCCCGCCAACGGGAATTGGCACGGCGAGCGAGCGGGATTCGCCCGACGCGGGCTTGTAGATGGCTTGCGAACCGTCGGCGTAGGTCAGCCAATGGGTTTCGTTGGCGCTGGCGAGGTTGTCGCCGAACTCGACGTGGCTCACGATCTCGGCGGCGGCCAGCGCCGCTTCGTCCGGGTCCGCGAAGGACTCCGGTTCCGCGGGCGGCGGTGCGGGCAGTCCGCGACGCAAGGCTTGCTCGAAGAGTTCGCGCTGCCGTCGCCGCAGGACGGCCGCGACTGCTTCGTCGCGCGGGGTGCTCGGCGTGGCTTCCTCGACGGCACGGGCGAAATTGCCCAGCGCTCGCGCGGTCCCGGCGACCTCGTCGATCGCGGTCAGCCCGAGCCGGAGCTCGGCCGGGCGGCCGTCGGGCAGGCGGAGGGAAACCCGGATCTCGCGGTGCCCGGTGGGTTCGGGCGCGGCGAATCCGTCCTCGAGGCCGGTGATCCGGGTCGGTCCGTCCCGCCGCAGCACCTCCAAAGCCTGGTAAAGCCAGGAGACGCGGTCGAACCGGACCGAGCCGGGCCCGGCGGTGCCGCAGGTTTCCCGGGCCAGCCATTCGACGACTCCGGCGACCTCGCCGGGCGGCCCAGCTGGCGGGGGATCACTGGCGTTTTCCTGGATCAACTCGAGCGTCTGGGCTTGGGCGGGAGTCGGTTCGAGCGGCCGGGGCGGCGGAGCGAGCGCGTCCTCGCGCAGGACCGCCTCCGGACCGCGGGCTTCGACCTCCGCCACCGCCTCGGCCAGGATGACGTTCTCCGCCGGTTCGGCCTCGGGCCGGGGCGCTCTGTCGAAGACCTCGGGCAGCTGCGCCGGTTCCGGTGCCGGTCCGGCCGGATGCGGGGCCTGGCGCGTCGGCGGCCGGAGCGGGCGGCGCGGGCCGGGCGTCGAGAACTTGACCCCGCGTCCCTCGTCCACCCCGGCCGACAGCGGATCCCGGGCGAGGTCCCGGTGCCCCGGTGTCCACATCGGACCGGGCGCGGGGGTCGCTCGCGGTTCGCGGTACGGGCGGCGCAGGTCGACGCCCGGAGCCGGTGGGTCCGGCACGTAAAGCTTGCCCGCCGCGGGCTGGTACTCCGGCGGCGCGTCGGGCCAGGGCAGGAAGGCGTCGGTGAACGGAAGCAGGGCCAGGCGGGCCGGATATTCGGGCAGGCGCAGGAGTCTCCCTTCCAGCCGGTCGAAGAACGCGATGCCGTAGGGACCGTGCGCGACCCAGCAGAGCTGGTGGTATTCGTTGTCGTAAGCGTCGGCCGTCACGATCTGCAGCAGCGCCCTGGCACCGAGCGGCCGTTCTGCCATCGCGATGATGACGCTGTCATAGGAATCGTGGCTGTGGAACCAGAATCCGCCGAACCAGTACGCGAGGTAGCTCTGGTTCACGGTCCCGTCGGGGTTCCAGGCGACGCCGTAGGCATTCGGGTCCGGCCGGTCGTAGCCGGGTTGCGCCTCCCGCACGAAACGGGCCTCCTGCGCCTTCGACACGGTCCCGGCCTCGATCGCGGGGAGTGCGTGCGTCCGGCTCGCCCGCGCGTACGGCGATCGCCGCCATAGGTGGAACACCGGATGCGTGAGGACGTGCACCGGCGGGCTCTGCTGTTCGGCGGGCAGCGGCGGAAGGTTCTTCCCGGCGAACTGGGGCGACTGCCGCAGCACGTCGTAGACCGCACGCAGCCGTTTCCCGTAATAGCCCTCGGTGCGCTCGGCCGGCCGGACCGGATGGAGCCCGGCGGGCGGCAGGACGACCGGGTCCGTCGACCGCAGCGCGGCGAGGTCGACCGGGAGCAGATGGATCTCCAGCGCCCGCAGCGGCAGCTTCGTGGCGTACCCGGTCATCGGGTCGGCGAAGATCGGCACGCCGGTGCGTTCGCTGACGACCACCGCGCTCACGTGCCGCGCGATCGTGCCGTCGTCGCTGAGCGAGCGGACCGCGACCGCGCCGACGAATCCTTTGCGGCCGGAGAGCGCGGCGATGAGCCGGTCGTACTCGCTGCCGTAAGCCTCCCACGTTCCGCCGAGCCGCTCCCAGAGCGCGGCCAGCGTCTCCGGCTCCGCCCCGGCGGGCACGGCGGTGGTGTCCCAGCCCGCCATCCGGTGGAAGAAAGCGCTCGTGGCGGACACGCAGTTGGACCGGTACCGGTAGCGGTCGAGGCGGACGGAGCGGTAGTGCGGGTTGACTTCCCGCAGCAGCGGCACTTCTTCGCGCAGCAACGGGGTGAGCACGGAGGCGGGCGCGGTGTCGGCGGTGACGGCGGGCAGCGTGTACTTCCCGTTCTTCTTCCTGAACCACAGCTCCAGTTCCACCGCCTTCCTGGCCTCGCCGAGCTGCCCGGAGCTCCAGGTCCACGCGCGCTTCGCCCAGCCTTCGGGCAGGACGTCGGCGAGGAAGCGCAGCCCGAGCACGGTCCGGGCGGGGGCCGGGCGGCCGTCGAGATCGCCCGCGAGCACCTGGCCGGGGCTTCGGTACTCCGGTTCGGGCAGCTCGGCGGCCGGGGGTTCGAGGCGGGCGAACCGCATCGGGTCGCTCGCGGCCTGGTATTCGTCGAGGAGCCCGTTGAGCTCCCGGATCGCGGCCACGGCGAACCGGGCGGCCCGGGTGCGTTCGTGCTCGAACGGGAGCAGCAACCGGAGCAGCTCGCCGGGGAGCCGCTCGGGCGGTTGGCGCAGCACCTCGCGCACCTGGCGGGCGAGCCGTCCGTCGCCGTCGTTTTCGTGCCAGTGCGCCAGAAGCTTCACGTACGCGGCGATTTCCTCTTCCCGGGGACGCGAATCGAGCAGCCCGGTCATCCGGTCGGCGAGCTGGCGGCTGCGGGCGTGCTCCCGCACCAGCTCGCCGAGCCGCGCGGCGAGGTTTCCCGTGCCTTCGTGCTGCCGCACAGCGGAAATCAGGCCGCGAAGCAGGGCCGCGTCCGCGGTTTCGTGCTGCCGCACCACTTCTGCCACGTGCGCGGCGAAATCTCCCTCTCCGGTGCGCAGATACTCTCGCAGCGTCGCGTCCAGGTGGTTGGCGAGGAAGCCGTGCTCGCTGCCTTCGTACGCCGTCAGCTGCGCCCTCGCCCGGGCGGACAGCCGGGGCAGTTCGTCGCGCAGCAAGGCCTGGCGGCGTTCCAGCGTCGGGCGGAAACCCCAGTGCCCCAGCTCGTTCTCGACCGCGCGGTCGAGGGCGTCCAGCTTCTCCCGCAGTTCCGTCGACCACTTCCCGGATCGCAGGCTTTCCTCGGTGAAGGTCAGCGGCTCGAATTCGGAAAGCGGCGTCACCGCGGGCAGCACCGGCTGTTCGCCTTGCTGTTTCCCGGCGATCTCGAACAAGAGCCGGATCACGTGGCCGTTGGCCGCCGCGTCGCGATCGCTCTGCTGCTCGACCGGAGTGCCCGCCCGGTCGTCGGTCAGGATTTCGCGGATCCGGTAGTAGGGCTTGCCGACGACCGCGAGCAGACCGGCGACAGCGGCCGCCACCGCGCCCCACACGGACGTCGCGGGCACCCCGGCGAGCACGCTCAAACCGACCGTGAACCCTCCCGCGGTGACCGATTTCGTGGTGATGACGGCCGCGTACCGCAGCCGGGAAACCGCCGCCTTGCGGGATACCGGCGTCGGCAGCAACGGGGGCTTCGAACGGATCTTGGCGAGCGCCCGCTCCAGCTCGGCGGCGCGCGCCGGGCCGATGCCCGGCCGCGCGTTCCCGGTTCCCACCGCGGCGAGCGCGTCGCCCACCAGCGCCCGCAGCAGCAGATCCCGGTCGCGGATCCGCACCGGCAGCTGGATTTCGCGTTCGGCGCGCATGCGCATCGCGATCCGGGTGAGCTTGTTGCGCACCTCGCCCGCCGCGAGGTGGTTGTCCGCCAAGGCGGAGATCCAGCCGGCGACCCCCAGCTTGGCGAGGTCCACGGCGGCCAGGACCTGCTGCGGGGTGAAGTGGTCGAGCAGGGCCTTGAGCGGCTGGAGGCTCGGGTGGGTGATCTTGTACAGGTCGGGCAGATAGGGCAGGAAGCTCGCGACGGCGTCCATCAGGTTCAGCCCGCTGACGTGCTCGGCGAAATCCACCTCCGCGCGCCGGGTGGGCGGCGGGCTCAGCTCGGCGAGCGAGTCGTCCGGGATGACGCCTTCGGCCAGCAGGTTTTCGATCGCGGAGCGGGCGTGAGCCAGCTGCCGGTACAGCTCTTTGGCGTCTTCGAGGGTGTACTCGTGCAGCAGGCGCCGGATCGCGTCGTGCGCCGCCAGCTCGGCGCCCTTGCGCCGCCGCCGGCTGTATCCCTCCGCGAGCGGCCGGAACACCGCGGTGCCCAGCCCGGTCGTGACGAGCGCGAAGAACGAACCGGTCGCGATGTCCAGCGGGAACCCGACCGCGGCGGCGGCTCCCAGCGCGACCGCCGGCGGGGTGCTGAACCGGACGATCCGGGTGCGCAGCGGCAGGGCGATGTCCGGTGCGTCGCTTTCGAGCTGCGCCGGGGCCGGCACGCCAGTGCTCGGCAGCTCGGCGCCGAAGCTCGCTTCGTGCCAGCTGCTGACCAGTTCGTGCTGATTCCGGCCATGGTCGGCGTTCGCGCGGATCTCGTCGTACTTCTTCTTCAACGCGGCCTGTTTGTCGCTGGCGATGTCGTAACGCCGGGTCATCGCCGCGCCCAGCACCGCCGACGTCGCGCCGAACACGAGATAGCCGATGCCGTTTCCGGGGTGCCCGCTCGCGAAGCCGGACATCGAAAGCGCGACAGTCATCGCCGCGGTGGCGGGCTGCTCGAACACGACGGTGGTCGCGATGGTGAACGCCTTGGTCGGGTAAGCGGTGTCTTTCCGCTCCACGGCGAAGGTGTCCACGACGGCACGCGCTTTGGCCCCGAGCGCCTCGACGCGGTAGGAGTAGTCCGGCAATTGCTTTTCCAGCCCCGCGTTTTCGAGCAGCTTGCGCAGCTGGGCGATCAACTGGTTCCGGTGCCTCGGACGCCAGCGCGGAGCCGCGGCGATCCGGTCGCTGAGCACTTCGAGCCGGGCTTCCAGCGCGCGGTCCGCGGGGCCTTCGGGCAGCCGGTCCTTGTCGGTGTCCGGGCGCAGCGTTCCCGGTTCGCAGGTCGCGGTGCGGAAGTAACGCGTGCCGAAAGCGAGTGCCGCGCCGACGATCTCTTCGACGTCGCTTGGCCGCAGCCGGGCCGGGAGGTAACCGGACAGCTGTCGGGCGCCCGGGTGCACGGAAACCCCGGTCGATTCGAGCGTGGTGCCGGGCAGCACGTGGAACGTCGCGGTGAAGAGCTGCCGCCCGTCGTGGAACACGTCGTAGCGGAGGTCCGGTCCGGCGGGCACCAGCAGGACCCCGGTCCGTTCGGCGGCTTTTCCGATCTGCTCGCGGATCGCCGCTTCGACCGCCTGCGCATGGTCGAAGCGGCGCGCTTTGGCGTCCGAGGGAAGGCGGTGGCCGATTTCGACGGCGGGGTCCGCGACCGGCCATTGGGTGACGCGGTAGCCCTCGACTGCCTTGGCCGGACGGTACCGGTCAGCCACCGCCAGCGCGCGGTCGATGCCTTCCGCGCGCGCCCGATAGGCAGCGAGCGCGGACAGCCGCACGATGGAGTAAGGGTCGTCGCTGGCCATGCCGAGGTAGGACAGCAGCCGCGCCAGGTGCGCGCGCATCCGTCGCCGGTCGCGCCACCCCGTCCCGTCCCGCTCGAGTTCCGCGCCGAGCGCGGCGACCTGGGCGAGGTAGCCGAGGTCGGTCGGCGTGGGCGTCGGGGCGGGGCCCGGGAACCGGTCGTGCCAGAACTGTTGCTCCGGCGGGGAATCCGGCTCGCCGCGCCGATGGGCCGCGATCTGCGCCGCCCCGGTTGCCATCGCGTGGGCCATCGGAAGGACGGCCACGTTCGCGGGCAGCCAGTCGGGCAGCCGGAGGACGACCAGCGGCAGCGGATGCCCGGCCCCGGGCTCCCGGAAAACCTGGAAGGTGATCGGGTTGCGCGGCGAGTACCCGAGGTTCGGGGTGGGGATGACCTGGAAGGCGAACACGGTCCCGGACTGGTCGAGGAACACGGTGTCGTCCGACGGCGGGGGAAACGGGCCGTTCTCGACAACGCGTGCCCCGGCCGCGACTGCCGCGGCGGGGAGCATGCGCCGGGCGATTTCCTCGGCGGCCGGACGCTGCCGGGCCGCGGCGATCGTGCTCAGCGGGGTGTGGATCTCGATGGCGGCGGTGAGCGGTGGCGCCGCTTCCTCCGCGCCGGGCTGGACGACGGTGGACGGTGGTTGGGGTCTGGTGGGGGACTGGGCGGCGGGGTTCGCTGGTGGCTGGGACGCGGTGGGGGAGTTGGCTGCGGGGTTCGCTGGTGGCTGGGACGCGGTGGGGGAGTTGGCTGCGGGGTTCGCTGGTGGCTGGGACGCGGTGGGGGAGTTGGCTGCGGGGTTCGCTGGTAGCTGAGGCGCGGTGGGGGAGTTGGCTGCGACGTTCGCGGAGGCCTGGGGCGCGACGGGGGATGGGGTGACGTTCGCAGGCGGCTGCGGCGCGGCAGGGACGTTCGGTTCGGTCGCTTCCGTCGCGCGCCGTGCCTGCTCGGCGAGGTCGACGTGCTCCTGGTGCCTGGCCGCCGCCTTCCCGGACAGCCATTCGGCGAGCCCCGGGGCGATCGTCGGCCGGAGCGGGCCGACGGCGTGCGCGGTCAGGCTGGTGAGGAGGTTCGTCCGCGCGGCAAGGACTTTGAACGGCGCGCCGGAGCGGTGCACCGCGACCGCGTCGAAGCCCTCGGCGAGCAACTGCTGGGACAGCGCGCCCAGCGCTGCCGGGTCCGCGGCCGTCAGCTCACCGGTAAGCACGACGAACTGGCTGTGCGCGCCGCTCGCGGCCAGGTTTCGGCGCAACCGGGTCAGCACCGTCTCGCGCTCGTCGAGGTTCGCTGCTCTCGCGACGACCACGTGATAGTCCGATCCGGTGGAAGTCGCGTCCCGCACCGGGAACGCGGGGAAGGCCGCATCGCCGTCCGGCCGGAGTGGCGCGCCGAAGACGCCGGGCTGCCACAGGTTGCCCAAACCGGTCTCGTGCAGGGCCAGTTCGGTGAGCACCGCCGCGGCTGCGACCTCCTCGTCAGGGCTCGCGTGCAGCGGCGTGAAATCCGGGGCGAAGGCCCGGGTGTCCGCAACGGACATTCCGGCGTTCATCGCGGCGAGCAGCACGGAGGCGGTCCACAGTCCTTGGGCGTCTTCGAAAGCCTGTTTCCAGGGCGGCCGCCCGTCGATCCATTCGCCGAGCCAGCGCAGCTTGTTCCGCAGTACGTCAAGCTGGTCTTCCGGCAACCGCGCCAGTTCCCGTCCCAGCGCGGCGAAATGAGTGTTCCTCGCGGCAGGTGCGCTCCCGTGCCGAAGCAGCACGGCCAGGGCGGCCACGGCGTCGCTCGCGGGAAGCTGCGCGATCTGCCGCAAACCAGGCTGTCCGCCCGGCCCCGCGGCTTCCCACAGCTCCGCGAAGACCTTGCCCAGCCAGGGTTTCTCCGCGCGCTCGGGTGCGGCGCGCACTGTGTCGTCGAGGTGCAGCGCGGTGATCCGCGGTTCTCCGGCGGGCCGGGTGCGGTCGCTGTGCAGGACGGCGGCGAAGCCCATGTCCCGCAAATTGCCGGTGAGATCGGCGAGGTCTGCCTCGCTGGCGTCGCGCCAGTTCCCGCTGAGGACGAGGTAAGGCTTGTTCTCCCCGGGTCGCTGGCTCCGCAGATACCGTCGCGCGTTCTTGATCAGCCGTTCCCGGTCGGCGGAGCCGAGGCCGCGCAGCCGGGCCACGACGACGTTCCGCCGTCCGCCGTCGGCGTGCGCGAAGGAGAACTCGGCCAGCCCGATGGTTTCGCCGTGGTCGTAGACCTGTCCGCGAGGCTGGAAATCCGTGGCGCCGCCGAAGCCGAGCGCGGCCCGCTCCGCGTCGTCGGACAGGCTCAGCGCGTGGAGGAAACCCAGATCCGGGCTGACCAGGTCCAGGTACTCCTGGATCAGCTTCAACGCCAGTTCGTAAGCGTGTTCGGCGAGCTCCGGACTGTCGGCCGCGGCGGACCTCGCCAGCTCGAGCAGCGCCTCGATGCGGTCCAGCAGTTCGCGGCGCTTGGCGAATTCGGCGTAGGCGAACGACAACGTGGTGAGGACGCCGTGACGCAGATAGATGCTCGCTGCGCCGTCGCCGGTGGTTTCCTCTTCTTCGGCGACCTGAACGCGTGCCCGCGGCCTGCCAGCGAGTTCCGCGAGCCGGTCGCCGACGAGGTGCCGGTCCGCTTCCCGTTCCGTGGCGAGGAACCGGAGTTTGTCCGCGAGACTCGCGTCCTGATGCGGCAGCCCGCGGCCCGCCTTGCGCACCCGGTCGTAGAGCACCTTGTCGACGATCCAGCGGAGAATGTCGCCCGGGCGGGCGCCGGTGGCGCGGACCAGCGCCCACAGGTCGGCCAGTTCTTGCTCGGTGAGCTGCTCGCGGACCTCGCGCGGCAGGTCGAAGCGCTCGTCGGCGTCTTCGTCCGGAACCGGCGGCAACGGCTTCGCCTCGCCGGGGTAGCCGTGCCGCAGCGGTACGACCTCGGTGTACTCGCGGACCGGTCGCGCCTTGGTTTTGTCGGCGGGGTAAGGGAAAGCGGCGGGAACGACAGGCGGCACTTCCGGTGCGTCGGCCAGTGGGTAACGCACATCCGGCACGAATCCGGGTTGGTCGCTGCGGCCGGGGAAGTCCGGCGGCAGGTACGGGACGGTGACGTCACCCTCGCGGAACGGGCTGCTCGGCACCGGTGCGGCGGGACGCGGGTCGCTTGGCGCCGGTTGGTGTCGCGGATCCCCCACGCGAACCGGCACCGGGTCGCCCACCCGGTTCTGACGAGGATCGCCGGGACCCGGGACCGGCTCGGTCCGGATCGGCGGTCGCGCGGGGAACCCGATCCGCGGCCTCACCGGATCCGTGATGACCGCGGGCACCGGGCCGACGACCGGGCCGAGCAGGCTTTCGGCGAAACTCACCGGCAGTCCGAGCCTCGCCCGGGGAAGCGTCGGCTCGGTCCGGACTGGTTCTCGCGGTTCGGTGCGGGGGTGCTCCGGGACCGCGCTCAACTCGTCGAAGGCGGCGCGGAACCGGGTGCGCAGCCCGCTTTCCTCCGGGGTCGGCACCTCGGCCAGCCAGTCGCGCAACGCCAGCCGGAAGTCACGGCTCGCGGCGGCGTCCAGGTTCCCGGTTTGGGCGTCGTGCAGGAATTGCAGGTGCGCGGACAGCCCGCCGGAACGGGCCTGCACGCGGTAGTTGTCCCACAGATCGGGGAGCGCCCGGACCCGGTCCGGAGAGATCGTGCCCGCACCTTCTGGCAAATGCGCTCCGGCGGTCTCCGGCTCAGCACTGGCGGGCCGGTTCCCGACCGCCAAAGCTTCGCTCTCCCCGGCGTTGACGGGAACCAGGCTCAACACCGCCCGGGCATTCGCTTCTCCGCCCGAGACGCCCTCGCCGTGCAGCAACGTGAAGACAACCGGCTCAGGCGGCGGCTCGGGAGTCTCGGCCTTCGCTGTCGCTTCGCGGGCTATTGCTTCGTGTGCTCTGGCTTCCAGCCCGTTGGCCTCGGCCAGCAGATCGCCGGTCCTCGAGAACACTTCTTCGAACGCCGTGCGAGCGGGACGCCCTTCGGCGGCGGACAGATTGCTCCGAGCCACGAGTGCCTGTTTGAGTTCCGCGTCGGTGAGCTCCTGGTGCACCATTCGGTCGGCCAGCGCGAGATGGCGGGACGCGACGCCCAGCTCCGCCAGATCCGGCAGCGAGTACCCGAGCTCGCGCAATCGCCCGAGGACTTCGGCGAGCTCGGCTTCGTTCCGCCGGGTCTCGACGTCGAACCACCGATCGCCCGGCCGCGGCCCGGCGGGGTGGCCGCCGAGCGAACCGAGCAGGTAGTCGCCGAGCCAGCCGATGCCGCGGTCGCGCGCGTAGGCGGCGCGCTCGGACAGTTCCGCGAGTTTCGCTTCGGGCTCGGACAGCAGGAGCCTCTTGGCCCGCCCGGCGAATGTCTCTTTGGGCCGGAAGTCCTTGAGCTCGGCCGGTGCGGTCTTGTCGCGACCCGCGGCCTCGGTTCGCTGGGGCGCGGGCTCGCCGGGGGTCGCAGCGGTTTTTGCGGGCTGAGCACTGTTGTCTGCGGACCGGACGGTTCGGAGGGGGGAGGGTTCGCTGTGAGTCGCGGTGGTGGTTTTCGTCGGCCGGGCACCGCTTTCCGGCGATCCTGCCGTTCGTTGCGGCACCGGTTCGTCGTGGGCCGCTGCGGTTTTCGTCGGCTGGGCGCCGTCGCCCGCCGAGCGGGCGGTCCGGAGCGGCATGGGCTCGCTGTGGCGTGCTGCGGCAGAAGTGCGCGTCGTTCGGGCACCCTCATCCGCCGATCCTGCCGTTCGCGGCGCGTCTTTCTGGCTCTGCGCGGGCGTGGGGGCTTCCACCGGCTCGGCTGCCCGACGAGCCGCGCCGGACCCTCCTGAATCCCGCACCGGACCGGCTGGTCCGTCCGGCCGCTGAACCGTCCCGGGTGGCTCGTCCGGAGGCGGATTCTCCGGAGCCTTCTTCGTCCCAGCGGCCTCGACTGCCTTCGCTCCCACGGCGGCGTCGGCATTCCGCCGCGCGTTCAGGTCGACTACCTTTCCCGCTTCGGACTCCGCAGCATCGGACGACTTCTTCGCGGCCTCGGAAACAGACTCGTCCGTGCGCGCCGGAGCAGCCTTCTCCGGTGCGGGCGCACTGTCCTTCGCCGGAGGGGCTTCCTTGGTCCCGCCGCCCGCGGCAGCCTCCCTGGCCGGTGTTGAGGCAGGCGTGTCGGACCGGGCCGGGCTGGCGGGCGAGTGCGGGGCGAGGGGCGAGGATCGCGTCGACGGCGGCAGCTGTGCCGGTGCCGACGACGGCGACCGGACAAGGTTCGTCACCTCCGCGCCCGGCGTTCCGCCCGCGTCGACTCTCGGGGCCAGGCCCGCGCCGGGATGAATGCCGGTTGTACCAGTGGCCCGTTCGGCGAGGGGTACTTCGGCGCGCTGGGCCGCGGCCTGCTGTTCGGCGGAGCTGTGCGCCTCAGTGTGCTGGGCCGTGCCGGAGGACTGTTCGGCCGCGCCGCGTGCTTCCCCGGCGGACGGGGAGTGCGGCGCGGGGAAGCCGTCGCCCGGCGGTGGCATCGGGGTGTTCGGCGGACCGCCGTCGGGCGGCGTCGGCTGGTGAGGCCGGATCAGATCGCGGATGGTCGGATGCTGGTTCCCGGTCACCCGCTCGTAGACGTTCTTCATCCCGTTGGCGTCGAGCGCGTGCATTCCGCCCCGCGCGGCGCCTGCGATCGCGCCTTGGTCCATGGGGCGATCGAGGATGTAGTTCGTGCCCGCGCCGGTGACGGCTCCGGATACGCTCGCGCCAGCGACCGAACCGAGCTGCTTGGCGGCGTCCTCGGACATCTTCGGCAGTTTCGCGAGTGCCTTGGCCGAGGTGTCGGTGACGGCCTTCCCCAGCGTGCGGTTCGCCGCGTGCCCCAGCGCCCCGCCGATCAGGCCCGCCTGCCACGCGTGGTCGAACTTGTCCTTGTCGAAGTCGCCGTACCCGCGCAACGAGCTCAGCTCCTGGCCCAGCGCGTTGCCCACCCCGCCGCCGACGGCCCCGCGCCCGGCGTTCAGCGCCGCCTCGCCGGCGAACTTGAGTGCGCCCACGCCCAGCCTCGCCGCCCGGCTGGCGGCGGCGATCTTTTCGGCGAACGCGGCGACCCTGGCCACGATCTGGGCGGTGAGCCTCGCGACGAAAGCCGCCTCGCCCGCCGGTCCGGCGATCGCCGTGGACAGGGCGAAAAGCGCGACGTTGATCGCGATTTCCGCGACGATCTCGCCTTTGATGTCCGCGAGGTCCTTCGCGTACTCGCGGCAGGCTTCGGCCAGTTCGTGGCAATGCCCGGCGAGCTGAAGCAATCCCTCGCTGTCGGTGGAACCGTCGAAGAACTGGTGCAACGCGACATACGCGGAAACGCCCGCGAGGTCGGTCCAGGTGTCGTGCAGGCTCTCGGCGTGCGGGGCCGCTTGGTCGTGCAGTGCGGTGAGCGCGTCCCGCAAACGGTCCCAGACGTCGGCCAGTTTCCGCGCGTCGGATTCGCTGTCCAGCGGCCAGATCGCGTCGATCCACCCGGCGTGCCGCGAAAGCCAGTCGGATTTGACCCGGATCCACAGTTCCTCAGTGGGTTCCTGGACGTCGCCGTCGGCCATCGCTCGCCTACTGCCCGGTCTGGGAGGAACGCAGCGCGGCGGCGTTCTTCGCGTCCGCGGCGCGGTAGTCGGCGATCTGCCCGACCGCCTGGTCGGTGAGATGCGCGAGGCCGAGCGAGGCCAGCTGCGCGTTCCGGTCCAGGCCCTTGGCCCAGTCGCGGTAGGAAGCCATGAACGCCTCGCCGGTCGCCCCGTTGCCGACGCGGTACTCCTGTTGCAGGTCGCTCCGGATGCCGGTGAGGGTGTCGTGATAGGTCTGCCGCAGCTGCGCCAGCGCGCGGAACACCTGTTCGGTGGCGTCCGGGTACATCCCGGCGTACCCGCCGGGGCTGGTGCGATCGACAAGGTGCTCGCCGGGGGCGGGTTTCTCCGGCGGGGCCATCAGCGGTCCCTCCCGGCGAGCTGGCGGTCGAGTTCGTGCAGCATCGGATCGGCGCGCAAGTCCGCCGTCTCCGGGCTGGCGTCGGGGGACAGGAACGCGGACAGGATCGAGAACGCCTCCTGCCGGGCGAGTTCCGCGGCCCGGTGCACGACCGCGGTGATGTCGGCGGCCAGCTGGGCGGAATCCGGGGTCCGGTAGATCCGGGAGTCCAGGCGCAGTTCAACGAGTTCGCCGGAACCGTTCGCGACCGCGGTGACGAGGTCGTCGTCGGAAGAGGCTTCGGCGCGGACTTCGGCCGCCTGCGCCTGGGCGGCCCGGATGTCGGCGGCCAGGCGCCGGTATTCCTCGTACATGTTCAGGTGCAGTGGCGTGTCCATGCCGGTCCTCCTTCGCTTCCGGAAGCCAGTTTGGGGTCGCGCGCGCGGTTGTGGCGGGCGGTGACCGGTAGCGGCCACGGAGCCGGGAAAGGGCGAGAAGTGCCGCACTATCGCGAGGGTGACCCGACACCGCAAGGCTTCCGTCGCCGCCGTGCTCGCCGTGGCGTCGTTCCAGTTCGTGCTCGGCGGGGGAGCGGCGCGGGCCGCCCCGCCCGCGGCGGCCTGTGCCAATGCGCAGCCAGCACACCCCGAGATCACCGCTCAGCCCTGGGCACAGCAGATGCTCGCGCCGGAGTCGGCGTGGCGGTACACGCGCGGGGGCGGAGTGGTGGTGGCGGTGGTGGATTCCGGTGTGGACGCCGACCACCCGCAGCTGCGCCGTGCCGGAAAGGTGCTGCCGGGCCGGGATTTCGTGGCGGGACAGGGCCTTTCCGGCTCCTTCGACTGCGATTCGCACGGCACCGCCGTGGCGAGCATCGTCGCGGCGGACGCGCTGCCCGGCGTCGGTTTCCGCGGCGTCGCCCCGGACGCGGCGGTGCTGCCGGTGCGGGTCAGCGACCAGGACCTCACCGACCAGGGCCAGATCCAGCGGATCAATCCGCAAACCGTCGCGAACGGCATCGTCTACGCGGTCGAGCAGGGCGCGCGCGTGCTGAACCTGTCGATGTCCGGGACCGCCGACTTCCCGGCGATCCGCGAAGCGGTCGCCTACGCCGTGGCCAGCGACGTCGTGGTGGTCGCCGCGGCGGGCAACGCGCAGCAGAACGCGTCGGGGGACCTCCCGTCGTATCCCGCGGCGTATCCCGGGGTGCTCGGCGTGGGCGCGGTGGACATCGACGGGGCGCGGGCGTCCAGTTCGCAGATCGGGCCGTACGTCGGAATCGTCGCGCCGGGGGTGAAGGTGCTGGCCGCGACCAGAGTGGACGGACACGCTTATGACGACGGGACCAGCTTCGCCACTCCGTTCGTCGCCGGGACCGCGGCCCTGGTGCGCGCGGCCTGGCCGAATCTGTCCGCGCCGGAGGTGATCCGGCGGCTGCAAGCCACCGCCAGCCCGGCCAGGGGCGGGCAATCCAGCGACGCCTACGGGGCCGGTCTGGTCAACCCGTATCGCGCGGTCACCGACGGGATGAACCTCGCGTCGCCGGCGCGGGTCCCGGCGTACCACCCGGCTCCGGTGGATCAGGCCGCGGTCGCGCACGCCGAGTGGGAGCGGGACACGGCCACGGCCGCGACCTGGCTGGCCTTCGGCGGCGCCGGGGCGTTGGCGCTGGTGGTACTGACCGTGGTCGTCGTGCGCCGGGGCGGCCGCCGGGGATGGCGCGCGGGACGAGCCGCGGCTTTGCCCGCCGAGCCGCTCGCCGCGGAGCTGCCGGATCAGGTCTCGCTGCTCGGACCGTCCTGATCGGACAGTCCTTTCCGGACACAAGAAAGCGCGCCCCGTTCACGGACGGGGCGCGCTTTCCGGTTCGGCTCGGTGCGGATCACGCCTGCCACGAGGCGGCGCAGCCTTGCACGCAGTCGCGCGACCGGTCCACCGAGTCGGCGGTGGCGCGGCCCATCAGCTGAGCCCGGTCGTTGTACTCGTTGTCCAGCTTGAACTTCTGGCCCATCGCGGCGTCCATCTCGTGCCCGTTGCCGTCGGTCAGGATGCTCGAGAACGCGTCCTTCGCGCGCTGGTAGACGTCGCCGAACGAGGTCGAGTCCTGGCCCGCGGTCTTGAAAATCTCCTGCGCCTGGCCCTGGACCTGGTCGAAATACATCAGGATCTGGTCGGTCACTGTGGTCTCCCTTCTGCTTCTGCGGCGGCTCAGACGGCGCCGAAGGCGGAACCGAACGACCCGGAGTCGATCTGGAAATCGCCGGTCGCGCTCAGCGCGCGGCCGTTGTCCGCGTCGTTCTCGAAATACTTGTTCGCCGACGTCGTCATGGTGTCGGCGAGTCCGTGGCCGGTGGCGGTCAGCCGCTGGTTCTGGCCGTACCGGTCCGGCTCGATCCCCTGGAACATCCGCCCGCCCGCGCCCTTCCAGACGCCTTCCAGCCCGGTGTTCCCGGCGTTGAGGCTGGTGTTGCGGTTCGCTACCTCCTCGTAGAGGCTGCGCCAGTTGTCCGCGATCCCGCGCATCTGCGTGGGATCGCCGTTCATGAAATTGAACCCGGTCACGAGTCCCTCCGTTCTCTTTTGGCGGGAGCGCCCAGGTTTCCCGGCCCCTCCCGGCTTTTCCGACGCTAGTTCTTCCGGCGGGCGATACCGGCCCCGCGGCACGTTCCTGCCACGGCCGCCCGGAAAGCCCTCCGGGCGCGCAAGATCGGGGCCATGGCGACAGTCCTGGTCAAGCGGCCCGCGCGGAAACCGGCCCCGGAGATGCCGGCCGGCGAGCTGATGCTGCAGCCGCCTCCGGCGATCCCGGCCCCGCCGGGACGGCAGTGGGCGCAGGTGTTCACCGTGCTGCCGATGCTGGCCATGATGGCGTCGACGCTGCTGCTGTACTCGGGCAACCTCGGCGGCTCGCTCCGCTTCGCGGTGTACGGGCTGATGGGCGTCGGCATGCTCGGGATGATCTTCACCGGCCTGCTGCAGAGCGGCGGCCCGAGCAAACGGGAAATGGGCCAGGCCCGGCGGAAATACCTGCGGCACCTGGCACAGCACCGGGTGCGGCTGCGCCGGGCGGTGCGCCGCCAGCGCACGGCCATGGACTACCTCCACCCGGAGCCGGCGGCGCTGTGGTCGCTCGCGGCGAGCTACCGGCTGTGGGAGCGGCGCAAGGACGACGAGGATTTCGCCGTGGCCCGGATCGGCCGCGGCAGGCAGAGCCCGGCGCTCGCACTCGTCGCACCGGACACCCTGCCGCTCGAAGAGCTCGAACCGCTGTCCGCGCTGGCGTTGCGCCGGTTCCTCGCCGCCCATCGCACGGTCGACGGGCTGCCGCTGGCGATCGCGGTCAACGGATTCAGCCGGATCCACGTGCGCGGGGACCGCGTCGCGGCGCTCGGCATGCTGCGTGCCGTGCTGGCCCAGCTCGCCGCATTGCAGTCGCCCGACGATCTGCGCGTCGCGGTGTGCGCGAGCGAGGACCGCCGCGCCGACTGGGAATGGCTGAAATGGCTTCCGCACGCGCTGCATCCGGCCCGTTCCGACGCGCTCGGCCCGCTGCGGCTGGTCGTCCCGGCGGTGTCGGCGCTGGAGTCGATGCTGGAGGAGGAGCTCGGCTCCCGGCCGCGGTTCGATCCCGACCAGCAGGTCAGCGTGCCCGGGCCGTACCTGGTCGTGGTGCTGGACGGCGGCGAGGTCGCCGGGTCGGACCACCTGATGACCGGCGGCGGCGTGGAAGGCGTCACGGTGTTCGACCTGACGACTCCGCCGCCGCGGGTTCCCGCGCGGACCGCCGTGGTGCTGTCGGTCGGGGCCGACGGCGCGCTCTCCAGCCGGACCGCGGACGGCGAAGCACCGCTCGGCGAGGCGGATTTCCTGGACGCAGCCGCGGCCGAAGGACTCGCGCGCCAGCTCGCGCCCCTGCGGCTCAGCTCGGGGATCCGCGACGCGCCGCTGAGTTCCGAACTCGGTCTCGCCGAACTGCTGGGACTGGGCGATCCCTACGACCTTTCGCCGGAGGACACTTGGGTGCCACGTCCGAACCGCGACCGGCTGCGGATCCGGTTCGGGATCCAGGAGGACGGCGCCCCGATCGACCTCGACCTGAAAGAGTCGGCGCAGGAGGGCATGGGCCCGCACGGGCTGCTGATCGGGGCGACCGGCTCCGGCAAGTCCGAGCTGCTGCGGACGCTCGTGCTGGCACTGGCGATCACGCATCCGCCGAGTTCGCTGAACTTCGCGCTGATCGACTTCAAGGGCGGCGCGACCTTCACCCGGCTCGACAAGCTCCCGCACACCAGCGCGGTGATCACCAACCTCGCCGAGGAACTGCACCTGGTCGACCGGATGACCGACGCGATCAACGGCGAGCTGATCCGGCGCCAGGAACTGCTGCGCGCGGCCGGGAACTTCTCCTCGCTGCGCGACTACGAGAAGGCCCGCCAGGCCGGAGCCCCGCTGCCGGAGGTGCCCACGCTGCTGGTCATCTGCGACGAATTCTCCGAACTCCTGTCCGCCAAGCCGGATTTCATCGACATGTTCGTCCAAATCGGACGGTTGGGCCGGTCGCTCGGCGTGCACCTGCTGCTCGCCTCGCAGCGGCTGGACGAGGGACGGCTGCGCGGGCTGGAGGGCCATCTGTCCTACCGGATCGGCCTGCGGACCTTCTCCGAGATGGAGAGCCGGGCGGTGCTCGGCGTGCCGGACGCGTTCAAGCTGCCGCGCGCGCCGGGCAACGGATTCCTCAAGGTGGGCACGGAATCGATGGTCCGGTTCCGCTCGGCCTACGTCTCCGGCGTGCACCGCCGGGTCAGCCCGTCCGGCGGCCCGGTCAGCCCGCCGGAGGACCTGGTGCTGCACGAATACACCACCGCCTACCACGCGCCCGCGATCGACGCCGGGGACGCCGCCGAACCCGAGCCGGAGCCCGAGGCCGCGGTCGGGGAGACGCTGCTGGACATCATGGTCGACCGGCTGGTCGGCCGCGGCACGCCCGCGCACCAGGTGTGGCTGCCGCCGCTGGACGAATCGCCGTCGCTGGACGAACTGCTGCCGGACCTGGTCGCGCACCGCGAACGCGGGCTGACCGCCAACTCGACCGAATTGGCCGGCGCCCTGCGCCCGGTTCTCGGCCTGGTGGACCGGCCCTACGAGCAGCGGCGCGATCCGCTGAGCCTGGACCTGTCCGGCGCTGCGGGACACGTCGTGGTCGTCGGCGGCCCGCGGACCGGCAAGAGCACCGCCCTGCGCACCCTGATCCTCAGCCTCGCGCTCACGCACACGCCCCGCGAAACGCAGTTCTACTGTCTCGACTTCGGCGGCGGGACGCTCTCGTCGCTGGAAGGGCTGCCGCATCTGGCCGGGGTGGCCGGGCGGCTGGACGCCGGTGCGGTCCGCCGCACGGTTTCCGAGGTCGCCTCGTTGCTCGCCCAGCGGGAGAGGTTGTTCGCCGAGCACAAGATCGACAGCGTCGCGACGTTCCGCAAGCGCAAGGCCGCGGGCGAGTTCCCGGACGACCCGCACGGCGACGTGTTCCTCGTGATCGACGGCTGGCTGACCCTGCGCAACGACTTCGACCAGCAGGAGGATCTGGTCAGCGACATCGCCGCGCGCGGTCTCGCCTACGGGGTGCACGTAGTCGCCGCGTGCTCCCGGTCGTTCGACCTGCGGATGAACGTGCGCGACCTGTTCGCCAGCAGGCTGGAGCTGAAGATCAGCGACCCGATCGATTCGATCATCGACCGGCGCGCGGCGATGGGCGTGCCCGCCGACCGGCCCGGCCGGGGACTGTCGGCGAGCAAGCACCAGATGCTGATCGCGCTGCCGCGCATCGACGGCGGGCACGGCTCCGACGACCTGCCCGAGGGGATCGCCGGGCTGGTCGCGGCGATCGCGGACGCGTGGCCCGGCGCGGCGGCCCCGCCGGTTCGGCTGCTGCCCGGCGTGCTGGCCTACGACGAACTTCCCGCCGCCGACGAGCTGAGCGGAGACGACGCCGGGCTCGCGATCGGCGTCCACGAGCACGACCTTTCGCCGCTGCGGCTGGATTTCGCCAACGATCCGCATTTCTTCGTGCTGGCCGACACCCAGTCCGGCAAGACCTCGTTCCTGCGCACGGTGGCCCGCCGCATCTGCGCGGCGTATACGCCGGAGCAGGCGCGGATCGTGCTGATCGACCACCGGCGCGGGCTGCTCGGCGAAATCCCCGACGAGTACCTGCTCGGCACCGGCACCAACGACGCGCACAGCATCGCGCTGATGAACGAGGTGGTCACCCGGCTGTCGCGGCGGCTGCCCGGTCCGGACGTCACGCCCGAGCAGCTGCGGGCGAAGAACTGGTGGCAGGGCGCGGAGATCTTCGTGCTCGTCGACGACTACGACATGGTCGCCACGCACAAGGACCACCCGCTCATGCCGTTGCTGCCGCTGGCCGCGCAGGCGGGCGACATCGGCCTGCGGATCGTGCTCGCCCGCCGCACCGGCGGCGCGGGCAAGGGCCTCTACGAACCGGTCCTCAACCGCATGCGCGAGGTCGGCGCGGCCGGCGTGCTGATGTCCGGCGACCGGGACGAGGGCCCGCTGCTCGGCGGGATGCGCGCGCAGGTGCTGCCTCCCGGCCGGGGCTGGCTGGTCGACCGGCGCGGGAACAAGGGATTGGTGCAGCTGGCCTGGTCGCCGCCCCGGGCGTGACCGGGAAGACCGGCCGGAAAGACCACTGTGGACAGACGAGCGGAAGCGGGAGAGCGCGATGGCACCACCGGACAGAATGGCGGGCGTCCCGGCCGCCATGGAGCGGTTCGCCGAGAACGCGGCGAACCTGGCGCGCATGGCGGTCCCGGACGAGGTGACCGGACGGGGCGGCGGCGGGTGCGCCAGCATGATCAACGGCCACGAGTCCGTGCTGGACGCCGACAGCACGACCACCGATCGGCTATACCGGTTCATCACCCAGTTCAAGGAGACCGTCAACGCGCTGGCGATTTTCGCCCACCGCGCGGCGCAGAACTACCAGTTCACCGACGAAACCGCCAAGAACGAACTCGCGAGAGCCGCTTTCGACGACTACACCCGTACGGCGTTCGGCAAGATGACCGGCGAGGGCCTGCCCGCGGTGCTGCCCTCGCTCACGTCCGGGCACCAGCAGTAGGAAGCGGGCGACCGGCATGACCGACTACCGCAGCATGCAGCTCGGCGACCTCCGCGCCCTGATCGTGGCGGAGTGCGAGCAGCACGTGCCTTTGCTCGACGCAGCTTCGGCGATGTGGGACAAGATCCGGCCTTGGCTGGCGGCCCGAGCGTCCGAATTGGACGGAATGCGCCTCGATCTCGGCGCTGGCTGGAAGGACTTCGCGGGCAGCGTCTTCGACGCCGAGGCGCTCAAAGTGGTGCAGGTGGCGCTGTCCTGGACCGACAAGATGGCCGGCGGCCCCGAATCGGGCGGCCCGCTCACGACCAGCACGACCACCACTCAGATCACCGGGGCGATCTCCGACCTGATCAAAGAGATCCGCAACGCGCGGGACTTCGCGGACGGCAAGGTGGCCAACTTGCCCGCTGACGCGTCCAAGGACGACGTGGAGCGGGCGCGCAATGAGGTCGCCGACAAACTGGACGCACTGGTTCCCTTCTACCAGAAGGTGAACTCGCAACTGCTCGCCGCTCCCGGCAGGCAGATGGCGGGCGACGACCCGAAGGCGGCTTTGCTCTCCCCTTCGGACCAGCCGGGACCGGCCGTGCCGGGCAACGGCGGCGGCGATCCGGCGGCGAACCCGCAGGAAAGCCCTTCCCCGCAGGACGCGCCCGGTCCCGAAGACCCGGCGACCGACCCGGCGAAGGACCCGGCCGAGAACTCGCCCGAATCGCCGCTGGTCACCGCGAAGAACGCGGAGGACGTGGCGAGCAAGCTGCTCGACCTGGCGAAGAACGCGGGAGGCGCCGGGGGACATCCCGCGCAGGTGCCCGATCCGCTGAGCACCGCGTTCGACCCGGCCGACCTGTACCAGCCCGCGGACCTTTCCTCGGTGCCGCAACCGGATTCCGGTTTGCCCGGGCTCGCTGGCGCGGTCGGCGGGGGAGCGGGGACCGGAACCGGAGGGGGCGGCGTCGGTCCGGCCGGGGCAGCCGCGGGGCTGAGCGGCACTGTCTCGCCGGTCGGCGCGCAGTCCGGGCTTTCCGCCGGAGCCGCACCCGCCGGGACGGCGACGGCGGCCGGTGCCGGAACCACCGGCAGCAGCGGCATGCCGCCGATGTATCCGCCGCAATCCGGGGCCGGGCGGGGAAGTTCCGGCTCCGGCGGCATCCGGCCGGGGGCGGCTGAACACGTCAACGCGGTCCGCTCGCGCAAGACCGACGGCAAAACCGGGGTGGTGCTGTCCGGACGGGAGACCGAGGGCAAGCGCCGCCGCAAACCCGCCCCGGCGAAGGCTCCGAAGAAACCGCCGCCGGTCGAGCGCGCGGAGCCGGTCGAAGTGCTCGACGAAGAGTTGTGGCAGGTCGGCGGCGCCGGCCCGGCACGCAGTTACCGAACCTGAGGAGGGGAAAGATGTCCGACGCATCCTTCATCAAGGGGGACCCCGAGGCGATGGCGGCGTTCTCCGCGCAGACCCGCGCCCCGGCCCCGCCCGCGTCGCTGGCCCGGCTGGGGGAAGGGGTCAGCCCGTTCGGCACGGTCGAGGGAATCCTGATGGCCGTGCTGGACAAGGCCGCGACCGGCGTGGTCAGCGCCTACATCGGCAACACCAGCGAGGACATGACGACCATTTCGGCGAAGGTCAAGGCCGCCGCCGCGCAGTACAAGGCGACCGACCTGATCAACAGCATCGACCTGGCGACGTCCACGATGAAGCTGGCGGACAAGGGGATCGGCGTCCTCAAGCAGTTCTCCGGCTCCGGCAACGGGAAAACGCCGGGCACCGGAACCGGAACCGGAACCAGCACCGGCACTGGCACTGGCACCGGCGGAGCCTCGCCCGCGCATCCGTCCGCCCCGGAATCCGTCTGAAGAGGAGTTGACCGGTGATCCCCTACAACCTGCTGCTTCCCGATTTCCACAAGGCGATGATCGACGCCGAACAGGCGCACATCCCGACTCTGCGCTCCGCGGCGACGATGTGGTCAGAGGTGCATGCCTGGAGCCAGACCGCCGCCGCGGAACTGCGGCGCAACGCTGGGACCGTGACCTTGGCCGGCTGGCAGGACAAGGCCGCGGATTCCTTCGAGGCCAAAGTCGGCCGGTCCATCGCGGACCTGACGACGTGGAGCGACCGGATCGCCGCGTCGCAGGTCTCCACCCACCTCAACGCGCTGGCGGACACCCTGCCGGTGACCCAGGGCCTGGTCGAAGGCTTCTACGCCGAGTACGCGGCGACCCGAATGAACCCGCTCACGTGGGAACTCGCTTTGCAGGCCTGGCAAAGCTCCGCGACGGCGATGAACGAACTCGGCGCGCAGTACGACGGCGCGATGCTCGCGGTGTGCGGGGCCGCGGGCGTGACGAACCCGGCGGACCTGATTCCCAACTTCAACATCTCTTCGGCGGACGCGGTGAAGACGGCGGACGCGGCGGTGAACTTGCTGACCGAGGTGCAGAGTCTCGCCCAGGCAGCGGGAATCGGCGGCGGGAGCGGCGGCACTTCGCCGGATCTGTCGAAGCTCACCAGCGGTCTGACCGGAGCCGCGAACGCGCACGGCCTGAGTTTGAACCCGCAGGATTGGCAGTCGGGACAAGGGCTTTCGCTCGCCGGACTGGGTCCGGGCTCGCTGTCGCCGGGAGACCTGGGTGGTGCGCTCGGCGGGGCACCGGGACTTTCTCCGGCTGGCTCCGCGCCGGTGGCCTCGGGGTTGCCGTTCGGCGCGCTCGGCGCGGCGGGCGCGGGACTCGGTGCGATGCCCGCCTTGCGTTCTACGGCGGCAAGGCGGGGCAGTGTGGAACCCGAGGGCGCGTCGAGCGGTTCGGCACGGGGCGGTGCGGGCGGGATGGTGCCGCCGATGACGCCGCACGGCATGAGCACCGGAACCGCCGGGACCCTGCGGCCCGGCGCCGCCGAGAACGCCGATGGCCAATCAGCCAACGGACGTCGCCGTTCCACCGCCAACGACGGCGTGGCGGTCGCGCTTCGGGGCCGGGCCAGCGGCACCCCGGACGGATTCGCGTCGCGCCCGAACCGGTTCGGCGAATCGGGGACCGGCACCGTGGAACTGATCACCAGCACGGACGAACGCTGAGCGGCGCGACGGCCGGATCGAAAGACTCGGCCCGGCCGTCGCGCTGTTCGGGCTGTTAGGCCGCCTGCGGGAAGCGGAGTTCGAAGATCGCCCCGCCCTCGTCGGCGTTGTACACCGAGAGCACGCCCCCGTGGGCCTGCGCCACCCACCGGACGATCGAAAGCCCGAGGCCGGAGGAGCCGCCAGTGCTGCTGAACCGGTCGAACGCGTCCGCGGCGGTCGAAGGGTCGATGCCGGGGCCGTGGTCGGCGACGGTGACCGTGCCGCCGTAGACGGTGATGTGCACGATCGCTTCCGCGCCCGGCTGTCTGCCGTAGCGGACGGCGTTGTCCAGCAGGTTGCCGACCGCGCGGCGGATCAGGGTCGGGTCGGCGTTCACTTTCGTCGGGGCCGCGGTCACGGTGACCTGCGCGCCTCCGGTGTGCGCGCTCTCGGCGATGTCGGTGACCAGCTGGTCCAGCCACACCGGTTGCAGGTTCAGCTGTTCGACGCCCGCCGCGAGCCGGGCCCGGACCAGCAGGCTGTCGATGATGCTGCCCATGTCGGACGCCAGCTGCACCGTCCTCGGCAGCAGCGCGGCGCGCTGTTCCGGGTGCGCCTGGGCGGTTTCGGCCAGCGCGCGCAGCGCGGCGACCGGGCTGCGCAGGTCGTGCGCGGTCTCCGCGAGCAGCACTTCCTGTTCCTGCAACGCCGCCGCGGCGGGCCGGATCGACCGGCCGGACAGCAGGTGCCCGGCGAAGCCGAGCACGGCGATCAGCAGCACGCAGCCGCCGACCACGAGCAGCACGAACCGGGTGTGCGCCGACTGCGTGCCGCTCAGGTCGGCGACCGCGACGACGGCCCCGAGGTACTTCCCGGACGGGTTCAGCAACGGCTGCGCGCGCACCAGGACCGGCCGGCCGTCGGTGCTCTGCTGGCGGCCCTCGACGGTGCCGCCGGTGCCGATCGCGTCGGCGGCGAGCCCGTTGAGCACGCCGAGGTCCATCGGCACGCAGGCGTGGCCGGAAACGTGCGGCCGGAAGGTCTGGGCTCCGCCGGGCAGGATCGCGAACTGGGGGCAGCGGTTGTTCAGCTCGTCGCTGGTGACGAGCGCGAAGCTGACCACGCCGCCGTCGTAGCCGACCAGCCTGCTGACCGACGACGTGACGCGGTCGAGGCTCGCGGTGACCTCGGCGGTGCCCCGGTCGGCGTCCTCGTTGACGACGATCCAGGCGAGCACGATCAGCCCGACCGCGTTCATCGTGGTGAACAGGGCGGTGAGGACCCAGCGGAGCCGGCGCAGCCGGTCGGCGGCCGAGCCGTTCACCGGGAGCCGAACCGGTAGCCGAGACCGCGCACGGCGTGGATCAGCTCCGGCTCCCGCAGCTTCCGCCGCAGCCGCTTCACGACCGCGTCGACCGGATTGGACTTGTCCCCCATCTCCTCCGCCGCCGCGTCCCAGCAGTGGTCGAGCAGCTCGGCCCGGCTCACCGCCTGCCCGGACCGGACGAGCAGGTACTCGAGCACGGCGAACTCCTTGTTCGACAAAGTGAGCAGCACGTCGGCCCGGCGGACCTCGCGGCGCGCGCAGTCCATCACGAGGTCGGCGTGGCGCAGCACCGAGGGCCGGTCGGAACCGCTGCGCCGGCACAGGTTCAGCACCCGCTGGGTCAGCTCGGCCATCGCGAACGGCTTCACCAGGTAGTCGTCCGCGCCGTGCTCGAACCCGGCGACGCGGTCGGCGGGCGAGTCGCGCGCGGTGAGGAACAGCACCGGCGTGTGCCAGCCCTGGCGGCGGAGCGCGTCGACGTAGCCGAGGGAATCGCCGTCGGGCAGCATCCGGTCGAACACCGCGCAGTCGTACCCGTGCGCGCCGAGCGCTCTCCCGGCGCCGGCGAGGTCCCCGCAGACGTGCACGCCGAGCCCGGCCGCGCGCAGCTGCGCGGCGACCGCGACCCGCATGTTCTCGTCGTCTTCGACGACCATCACCGTTGTCATCCAAACCTCAGGTGTCCCGATGGAAAGTTAGCGCATGCAGTTCCAACTACTCGGTCCGCTCGAGGCCCGCCCGTCGAGCGGCACCCGCATCGAGCTGAGGGCGACGAAGCCGGGCGCGCTGCTGGCTCTGTTGCTCCTGCACGCTAACGCCTGGGTCCGAGTCGATCAGCTGATCGGCGGAATCTGGCATGAACAGGCCGCGCCCGCCTCCGCGCTGCGCAACCTGCGCAGCTACGTGTGGCAGCTGCGGCAAAGCGTGGGGGAGCGGCTGGAAAGCCGGCCGGGCGGCTACCGGATCACCGTGCTGCCGGGCGAACTCGACACCGAACTGGTCGAAACGCTGGCGGAATCCGGGCGTGCGGCGCTGGCCGGCGCGGAGTACGACGCCGCGGCGGAGCAGCTGTCGGCCGCGCTGGGGCAGTGGCGGGGAGAGCCGTTCGAGGGGCTCGAGTTCGACGGCGCGCGGGCCGCCGCGGCGAAATGGGAAGAACGCCGCACCGAGCTCCAATGCCTGCTCGCCGACGCGTACCTCGCCTCGGATCGCGCGACGGACGCGGTCGCGCTGCTGCGCGAGGTCGCCGACCGCGATCCGCTCTGCGAAAGCGGGTGGGCGCGGCTCGTGCTCGCCCTACAGCAGGCCGGTCGTCCGGCCGAGGCGCTGGCTGCGTTCGAGCATGCGCGGAAGCTCCTGGCCCGCGAACTCGGCTGGGAACCGGGACCGGAGCTCGTCGCCGCGCAGCGGAAGGTGCTGCGGGAACGGCAGCCGGGCCCGGGCGCGAAGCTCAGCCTGGTCGCGGGCGGCGGTTCCGCGCCGCGGCCGGCCGGGATCGACGGGCTGCTGGCGTCCGCCGCGAACGAGGTGCTGATCATGTGCGCCACCGCCGGGACAGGTCCGGCGGACGCGGTGCGCCGGCTCGGCCAGGCCACGCTGCGGCCCGGTGTGCGCTACCGCGTGCTGTGCCCCGATTCGGCGCGGCTGTCCGGTGCGCTCGGCGGCCTGGCGCTCGCCGGTGCGGACGTGCGGACCGTGGACAGCGTGCCGACCGACGCGCTGATCGTCGACCGGGCGGCGGCAGTGCTGCCGGACGACCGGACTGGGCAAGGCACCTCGTCGGTCGCGGTGTTCCGGCTGCCCGGCGTCGTCGCCGCGACGGCGGGGCTGTTCGACCGGATCTGGCCCGAGGCCGTGCCGCTGATCCCGACCGGCCTCGACGACCGGGACGCCGGTGCGGGACTCACCCGCCGCGAACGCGATCTGCTGACCCTGCTGTGCTCCGGCAGCACCGACGAATCCGCCGCGGCCCGGCTGGACGTCTCCGTGCGCACGGTCCGGCGGATGGTCGCCGACATCATGAACCGGCTCGGCGCGCGCAGCCGGTTCCAGGCCGGGGCGAAGGCCGCCGGCCGCGGCTGGTTGATGGCCGAGGCGGGCTGATGGCGACCGCGAACGCGCGCCGCCTCCTGGTCGCCGACCGGCCCGGCGCGTACCCGACGATCGGCGACGCGCTCGCCGCCGCCCCGGACCACGCCGAGATCACCGTCGCCGAGGGCCGGTACCGCGAAGTGCTCGCCCTGTCCGGCCTGCACGTGACGCTGGCGGCGGAGTCCGGGGCGCGGGTGATCGTCGACGGCGCCGGAGCGGATCATCCGGTGCTGCGCGCGGTCGGCGGATCCCTGACGCTGCGCGGGATCGAGCTGCACGCCGGAGAGTCGTCCGCGCTGTCGGCGGAGAACGTGGAGCTGGTCGTGCGCCGTTGCACGATCACCGGCGGGCGCGGGCCCGCGGTGCGGATCGAGGGGACTGCGGAGTTCGAGCTGACCGGCTGCTCGCTCAAAGCGGTCGAGCAGGGCGTGGTGATCGAAGGCAGCCCGGGACGGCTCGTGGACACCGTGGTCGAGGAAGTGACCGGCGACGGCGTCGTGATCGGCATGGGGGCCGCGCCGGTGCTGCGCGGCTGCACCGTGACCGGCTGCGGGCTGCGCGGGGTGTACGTCTACCAATACGGCCGCCCGGTGCTGGAAAACTGCGAGATCTCGCGGACCGGCTCGGACGGTGTCGCGGTCGCCCAGCACAGCGCGCCGGTGCTGCGGCAGTGCACCGTCCGCGATGCGCGCGGCGTCGGCATCGCGTTCGCGGCTGGATGCGGCGGTACGGTCGAAGAGTGCCGGGTGGACAACACCGCGGAGCCGGGCATTTCCGTTGCCGAAGGGGCGAATCCGGTCGTAGTCGAGGCGACCGGGCCAGCCGGTCCCGGCGGCGGGGCACCGGACGAGCTGCTGACCGAACTCGACACGATGGTCGGGCTGCCTCGGGTCAAGGCCGAGGTGCGTTCGCTGGTGGACGAGCTGCAGGTCAACGAATGGCGGCGGAACGCGGGACTGCCGGTCGGCGGCGCGAGCCACCACCTGATCTTCGCCGGCGCGCCCGGCACCGGGAAAACGACCGTGGCCCGGCTGTACGGGCGGCTGCTGAAAGCGCTGGGGGTGCTGCCGCACGGCCAGTTCCGGGAGGTGGCGCGGCGCGATCTCGTGGGCCAGTACATCGGGCACACCGCGGAAAAGACCGCGATGATCTTCGAAGAGGCGCGGGGCGGGGTGCTGTTCATCGACGAGGCCTACACGCTCTCGCGGGCGGGTTCGGCGGGCGGCGACTTCGGCCAGGAGGCGATCGACACCCTGGTCAAGCTGATGGAGGACCACCGGGACGAGGTCGCGGTGATCGTGGCCGGGTACACGAAGGAGATGACCGGGTTCCTGGCCGCCAACCCCGGCCTCGCGTCGCGGTTCGGCAAGACGATCGAGTTCGAGAACTACACGCCCGGCGAACTGCTCGGCATCATCGGGCGGATGGCCGGGAGCCAGGACTACGAACTCGACCGCGCCGCGGAACCGGTGCTGGTGGAGCACTTCGCGCGGATCGCGAGCGACGAGAATTTCGGCAACGCCCGTGACGCGCGGCGCTTGTTCGAGAGCGTGCGGAAGTCGCAGTCCCAGCGGTTGCGGCTGCTCGGCCGGGTGCCGACGCGAGACGAGCTGCGGAGCCTGAGCATCGCCGACGTCGAGGCGGCGGTGGCCCGCTAACCTGGGCTTCGTGCGGGTGCTGGTGGTCGAAGACGATGACAATGTGCGGACAGCTCTCGACGTTTCGCTGCGCGGCGCCGGATTCGCCGTGGACACGGCGCCCGATCTGCCGTTCGCCGACGAAGCGCTCTTCGTCAACGCCTACGACTGCGTGGTCTTCGACCGCATGCTTCCCTCGGGTGACTCCCTTCGCTACGTGTGGGGACGGCGCCAGTCCGGCTGGCTGGCTCCGGTGCTGTTCCTCACCGCGCGCGACAGCACCGCCGACCGGGTCGAAGGCCTGCGCCTAGGGGCCGACTACCTCGTCAAACCGTTCGAGATGGCGGAACTGGTCGCGCGCGTCCGCAGCCTGTGCCGGCTGAGCCCGGCGCCGCGGATCCGCCCGGCCGTGCTGCGCCGCGGCGACGTGGAACTCGACGCGGGCACGCGCGAGGTGCGCCGCGCGGGCGTGCTGCTCACCTTGGCTCCCAAGGAATTCCTGGTCCTGGAACGGCTGATGGCCGCGGCCGGGGCTCCGGTGCCGCGCCGCGAGCTGATCGAGCACGCGTGGGACAAGATGGCGGATCCGGACTCCAACGTTTTGGAGGTCGTGGTCCGTCAGCTGCGGCGCAAACTGCGGGAACAGACCTTGATCGAGACGGTTCGCGGAGTGGGTTACCGGTTCGCGGGGTAGCGCAGCGGCGGCGCGTGCCGTCAGCCTGAACCCGCCAGCTCCGCCTCGATCAGGTCCGCGGCCCGCCCAGTCCCGCCCTCCGCCAGCAGTTCCGTGCGGACCGCCTTAAGCCGGGCCATGACCTCCGGTGTCCCGGTCAGCTCCAGCAAGCTCTCCCGCAGCACCTCCGCGCTCGCCTCGTCCGGGTCGATCCTCTTCCCGACGCCCAGCCGGACCAGTGCGTCGGCGTTGTCCGGCTGGTCAGTATGCGGATCCTGCGGGACGGCGATCATCGGCACGCCGTGGAACAACCCCTCGACGCATCCGCCCATCCCGCCGTGGGTGACGAACGCGGCGGCCTTCTCCAGCACCGCCAGCTGCGGCACCCAGTCCCGCACCTCGATGCTGCCCGGCACGGCGCCGAGCGCGGCCGGATCGACGTGTTTGCCGATCTGGAGCACCACATGCCACCCCGGCAAGTCGCCGAACGCCGCGACGCACTCGCGGTAGACGTCCGGTTTGCCGGTGAACGTCGATCCCAGCGAAACGAGCAGTACTCGCTCCGTCCCGGCGGGAGGCTGCCATCCGGGACCTGTCGAGCGGGAACCGAAGCAGGGGCCGACGAACGTGGTCCGGCGGGGATCCACCCGGTCGGGGTTCGGTTGCAGCATCCGCGGGATCAGTGCCAGCTCGCGCGCCGGACGGCCCAGGTAGCCGGAGGGGATTCCGTTGGCGCACAACCATTCCGCCCATCGCTCGTAGTGGCCGGAGAAGCGTGGATCGCGCCGTCGTTCCTCGAATTCGCGGAGGAGTTCCTCGTCGCTGCGGTCAGGAACGGTGTTCGGCGAGAACATCACGTGCGGCACGCGCCAGTGCTCGGCCAGCACGCGCACGGCGCCGACGCCCTGGTCGTAGAGGACGAGATCGGGACGGTCCCGCTCGAACGCCTCCCGCAGTTGCGGGGTCATCGCGATGGCGTCGTCGAGGAACAGGTCACGGTGCGCGATCTCGTCGGACGGCCACTCCTCGCGTCCGTCCAAATAGGACACCAGGGCGGACCGGTACGGCACGAAGTCCGCGCCCGTGCCGGTGATCACGTCGGCGAAGGCGGAATCGTTGGCATAGCTCACCCGGTGACCGCGGGCGACGAGTTCCCGGATCACCTCCAGGCTCGGCAGCACGTGGCCGTAGGACGGGAGGTTCACCATGCACAGATGCGCCATCACGACCCCAGCCGGGACAGCGGCGCGTCGGGAGCGTCGACGGCCGCGGCGAGCAGCGCCCGCAGCTGGTCGAGCAGCCTGGCGGCGGTGGCGCGGTCGAACAGGTCGCCCGAGTAGTGCAGGTAGGCGTCCAGTTCGTTCCGGGCCTCCTGAAATTCCAGGTACAGGTCGTGGTCGTGGGAATCGGTGCCGACGGCGACCGGCCGCTCGCCGTCCCGGTCCGCGCCGACGGGAAGGTCCTGCAGCGCCAGCTGGATCTGGAACAGCGGATGCCGGTCCGGCGTCCGCGCGCCAAGCTCGGCCACCAGCCGGTCGAACGGGACGTCCTGGTTGGCGTAAGCGGTCAGGTCGACCTCGCGCACCCGGGCCACCAGCTCCCGGAACGACGGGTCGCCGGCGGTGCTCGTGCGCAGCACCAGGCAGTCGGCGAAACATCCGACGAGGTCGTCCAGTTCGGGACGCGGGCGTCCGGCGATCGGCGTGCCCAGCGGGAGGTCCGTGGCCCCGCTGAGGCCGGTGAGCAGGGCGGCGAGGCCCGCGTGCAGCACCATGAACAGGCTTGCCCGGCATTCTCTGGCCACCGCGGTCAGGCCCTCGCGCAGGCGCGCGTCGAACCGGCCGAGCACGGTCCCGCCCCGGCCGGTCCGGACGGCCGGGCGCGGCCGGTCGGCGGGAAGCGGGATCCCGGCGGGCAGTCCGGCGAGCGTGGACCGCCAGTGGGCGAGCTGGGCCTCCGGGAGCAGATCGCGTTGCCAGACCACGTAATCCGCGTACCGCACCGGAAGCGGCGGCCACGCGGGCGCGGTCCCGGCGCACCGGGCGGAGTAGGCCTGCCGGAAGTCGCGGGACAGCACGTCGAGCGACCAGCCGTCCGCGGCGACATGCGGAAGCACCAGCAGCAGAACCGGCTCCGCGCCGGTGACCAGGTACGCGTGCAGCGGCGGTTCCCGCGTGAGGTCGAACGGTTCGGCCGCCGCCTCCGACAGCACCCGGTCGAGGTCGGCAGCGGTCGCGGTGCGCCGCCGGACTCGCGGCGGAGCAGGGGCCAGGATGCGTTGGTACGGCTGGCCTTCGTGCACGTCGTAGACCGTCCGCAGCGATTCGTGGCGCGCGACGAGGTCGGTCAGTGCGGCGGTCATCGCATTCTCGTCCAGTTCCGGCAGCCGCAGGGCCAGCGGGAGCACGGTGGTGGCTGTCGGCCCGTGCAGCTGGTCTCGGGCCCAGAACCGGAACTGACTGTGCGACAACGGGATTCGCGCCGGAAGCGGTTGCCGTACCAGCGGTGCTGTCATGGCGGGCCGGGCCTGCTCGACCCGCGCGGCGAGCCCGGCCGCGGTCGGGTGGTCGAACAGTTCGCGGACGGCCAGTTCGACGCCGAGCAGATCCCGGATCCGGGAAACCGCCCGCATCGCCAGCAGGGAATGCCCGCCCAGGGCGAGGAAATCCTCGTCGACGCCGACTGCCGGCCGGTCGAGAGTGTCGGCGAAGACCTCGCACAGCATCCGCTCGTGCGGGGTGCGCGGAGCCCGGCTCACCGGGGCCGGTGCCTGCCGGGCGACGGCGGGCTTGGGCAGTGCCGAACGGTCGATTTTCCCGTTGGCGGTACGAGGAATCTGCGCCATCACCAGCAGCGCGGACGGCACCAGGTGGGCCGGCAGCCGCGCCGCCAGCCCGGCCCGTACGGCGGCTGGATCGACCGCGGTTCCGGGCGCGGGCACGAGGTAGCCGATCAGCCGCCCGCCGTCCGGCACGACCACGGCCTGCCCGACGTCCGGGTGCCCGGTCAGCGCCGCCTCGACCTCGCCCGGTTCGATCCGGATCCCGTTGACCTTGACCTGGTCGTCGACCCGTCCCTCGTAGTGCAGCAGGCCGTCCGCGTCCCAGCGGCCCAGGTCGCCGGTGCGGTACATCCGCGTGCCGGGCGGGCCGAACGGGCAAGCGGTGAACCGCTGCGCGGTCAGCCCGGGACGCCCGAGGTAGCCCCGGGCGAGGCCGGGACCGGCGACGTAGATCTCGCCGACCGCGCCGGGAGCGACCGGAGCCAGCCGCGAGTCCAGCACGAACACTTCGGTGTCGCGGATCGGGCGGCCGATCGGTGCGACGGCGTGATCGGAACCGGGGGAGCAGGGCCACAGCGTCACGGTGTCGGCAGCCTCGGCCGGGCCGTAGGTGTTCACCATCCGGCGGTTCCGCGACCAGGTTTCGATCAGCGAGCCCGGGCAGGCTTCGCCTCCGACCACCAGGGTGCGCACTCGTGGAAGACTGTCCGCCGGGACGGTCGCGAGCACGGCCGGAGCGAGCTGGACGTGTGTGACGTCGTGTTCGGTGATCCACTCGGCCAGCGAAGGGCCTTCCAGGATGACGTCCGGGCCGGGCAGCACCAGATGCGCTCCGGACAGCAACGCCGTGCACAGTTCGGAAATCGCCGCGTCGAAGCTCGGTGACGACAGCTGGGAAACCGTGGAGTCCGCGTCGACCGCGAACGCCTCGATCTGCGCAGCGGCCATGCTCACGACCGCCGCGTGCGGGACGGACACCGCCTTCGGGGTTCCGGTCGAACCCGAGGTGTAGAGCACGAACGCGGGATTCAGCGGCCGTACCCCGGCTTGCGGCGGTGTATCCGGCTGCGCGGCAAGGATTCCGGCGGTCCGGGGATCGGCGAGGTTGAGGTGCGGAGTGTCCCGTTCCTGGTGCGCGAGGGTCAGCACCGGCCGGGAATCGGCGAGCATGAACCGGATCCGCTCGGCCGGGTAGGCCGTGTCCACTGGCAGCACGGCGGCCCCGGACTTGAGCACCGCCAGGATCGCCAGCGCGTGCTCGGCTCCGCGCGGCACCGCGACCGCGACGGTCCGCTCCGGTCCCGCGCCGCGGGCGATCAGCAGGTGCGCGAGCCGGTTGGCCGCCGCGTCGAACTCCGCGTAGGTGTAGGAGGTCTGTGCGTCCGAGACCGCGAGCCGGTCCGCGTGCCGGGCGGCGATCCGGCCGAACCACTCCGCGAGGGTCGGCGTCGGCCGCAGGATGCGCTCGGGGTCGGCCGCCACCGTCAGCAGAAGTTGACGGAAGCGCGCGGCCAGCTCGTTCGCCGTCTCGGCGGTGACGACGTCGGGCCGGTAAGCCAGCCGGACACCGAGTTCCGCGCCGGGACGGACGGTCAGGTCGAGCGGATAGTGCGTCGATTCCCGGCCGTGCACTGCGGTGAAAAGGGCGTCAGCGTCGCGGAGTTCCCGGGCACCGGCGTAGTTCTCCACCACCGTGGCGGTGTCGAACAGCTCGCCGTGCCCGGCCAGGCGCTGGATCTCCGCGAGGTCGAGGTACTGGTGCTCGAAGAGATCCGCCTGCTCGCGCTGGAGCCGTCGCAAAAACTCGGCGAGCGGCTCGTCCGCGGCCAGCCGCACGCGCACCGGGAGCGTGTTGATCAACAGGCCGATCAGCTCGTTCGCCGCGGGAAGCGTCGGCGGCCGTCCGGACACAGTGGTGCCGAACACGACGTCCGTGCGGCCGGTGTGCTCGCTCAGCAGGATCGCCCACGCACCCTGGACGGCCGTGTTGAGCGTGACGCCGAGCTGCCGCAGCCGCGCCGACAACCTGGCATAGTCCTCAGTGGACAGTGAAGTCGTGATCTCGACCGGATCGGCGGCAGCACGCCGGTCGGCGACCAGCGTCGGCCCGGTGAGGCCGTCGAGGGAAGCTTGCCACGCCCGGACCGCCGCCTCGCGGTCCCGTTCGCCGAGCCAGTCGAAGTAGTCGCGCAGCTCCGCCACCGAGACCCGGGGGTTTCCGGCGTACCCGCGGCGAAGTTCGTCCAGCAGCAGCGGGATCGACCAGCCGTCCAGCAGGACGTGGTGATAGGTCAGAACCAGCCGGTTCCGTCCGGGGAACCGCACCAGCAAAGCCCGCATCAACGGCGGTGTGGCCAGGTCGAACGGCCGGGCCGCCTCCGCCTCGGCGAGTGCTTCTGCCGCGCGCTCGTCGGGCACCTCCGCCTCGGCCCACTCTGGCCCGGTCAAGGCGGGAATCACCGCGACCGGCTCGCCCGAGCTGACCGTCGGGAACGCGGCGCGCAGCTGGGGTTGCCGTTCCAGCACCGAGGTCAGCGCCGCCCGCAGCCGGGATGCGTCAACTTCGCCGGTGAGATCGAGGCTGAGCTGCATGCGGTAAAGATCGGTGCCGTCCAGCTTGGCGCGGAAGACGAAACCCCGTTGCAGAGGCGTCAGCGGGAGAATGTCGGCGAATCCCGGGTATTCCGCGGCGATCCGGTCCACATCGGACTGCCGCAGCGGAGTCAGCGGGAAGTCCGACGGCGTGTGCCCGCCCGCGCCGGGAATCCGGGCGTGGTCCGCCAACGCGGTCACCGCCCGGGTCCAGCTCGCCGCGAGGTCCTGAACGTCCTTTTCGGACAGCAGGGCCGGGGCGCAGGTCCAGGTGGCGCCGAGCACGGGGCCGTCCGGGCCTTCGGTCACGTGGGCGTCGACGAGCAGCGGATGCCCGAGCGGCTGCCGGTTGCCGGATCCGCCGGTGATCACCTCGGCGGTCAGCGCGCTGTAGCCGGTCACCGGGGCCCAATCCGCCTCGGCGGACGGCGTGAACCGGCCCAGGTAGTTGAACGCGATCTGGGCCGCCGGGGCGGCGGCGAGCGCGGCCGCGGTGTCCGGGTTGAGGTAGCGCAGCAGCCCGTAGCCGAGGCCTTGGCCGGGCGCGGAGCGAACCTGCTCCTTGACCCGCCGCAGGCACGCGCCCGCGTCCGCGCCGCCGGACCAGAGGTCGTCCCACTGGAGCGGGCCGGGGTCCAGCCGCACCGGGCGCATGCTGGTGAACCAGCCGACCGTGCGCGTCAGGTCGATCGCGGCGTCGAGGTCCGCCCGGCCGTGACCCTCCACGTCGACCCGGAAGGCGGTGCGCGGCAGGCCTTTCCGTTCCCGCCAGTCGGCGACCGCGACCGCCAGCGCGGTGAGCAGGACGTCCTCCGCCGAGGCGTGGAAAGCCGCGCACACCGGGCCGAGCACGGCACGGGTGGTGTCCGCCGAGAGCGACACGGTGTGATGCGTCGCCGTGCCGAAGGTGTCGCGGTCCCGGTCGAGGCTCCCGGTGATGATCGCCGGGCCGGTCCCCGTCACGACCGAGGTCCAATACGGCAGTTCCGCGACCCGGCGCGAGGACCGGGCTTCCTCCCGCAGCCGCATGGCCCAGGTCTGGAACGAGGTCGGCACGGGCGGCAACGGCGTACCCGGGGCTTCGCAGGCAGCGGCGAGATCCGACAGCAGGATCGGCCAGGACACAATGTCGACCGCCAGGTGGTGCACGACGAGCAGCAGCTGGCCGCGGCGGGCGAGCCCGGCGTCGAACCAGACCGCGCGGACGATCACGCCCCGCTCCGGTGCGAGCGAAGCCCCGGCCGCCGCGGCCTCCGCCCGCACCAGTGCTTCGGCGTCCGGGCCGGTGACGTCGACCCGGCGCAGGCAGTTCTCCGCGCTCGGCTGGAGGTCGATGGCCCCTCGCGTCCACCGCATCCGCAACATGTCGTGCCGCGCGAGGACCTGGTCGAGCGCCTGCGCCAGCCGGGCCTCGGTCAGCCCGGCCGGGGTGTGCACGAACGCGGACTGGCTGAACCGGTCGATGTCGCCGCCGGTCTCGGCCAGCCAGTGCATCACCGGCGTCAGCGGCACGGAAGCGCCGCCCGGCTCTGCACCGGCCTGGACTTCCGCCACCGCGGCGAGTCCAGCGGGACTGCCGTGCCGGAACACGTCGCGCAGCGTGAACCCGAGACCGGCGGCCTGTGCCCGGGTCACCAGCTGGATCGCGGAAATGCTGTCGCCGCCGAGGTCCAGGAATCCGTCGTCCGCGCCGACGCCGGTCGTGCCGAGCACCTCTCCGAAGATCCGGCACAGCGTCGCCTCGCGGGCATCGGCCGGGCGACGAGACTCCGCCCGGGCCGGGCGAGGGAGCGCGGCGCGGTCGACCTTTCCGTTGGCCAGCCGGGGCAACTCGGCGAGCGAGACGATCGCCCCTGGTACGACGGCCTGCGGCAACACCCGGGCGAGTTGCTCCCGAACGTCCGCGGTGTCGATTTCGGGCACCACATAAGCGATCAGGCGCTTCTCGACGGCAACCACCACAGCCTGGTCGACGCCGGGATGCGCCAGGAGGGCCGCTTCGATCTCGCCGGGCTCCACCCGCACGCCGTTGACCTTCAACTGGCCGTCCGTGCGGCCGTCGTAGTGCAGCGTGCCGCCGGAATCCCAATGTGCCAGGTCGCCGGTCCGGTACATCCGCGCGCCCGGCGGGCCGTAAGGACAAGCCGTGAAGCGCTCGGCGGTCAGCGCTGGCTGGCCGCCGTAACCGCGGGCCAGGCAGTCTCCGGCCAGGTACAGCTCGCCGGTGATGCCCGGCGGAAGTGGACGCAGCGCCGAATCCAGGACGAGGACGCGCACCCCCGGCATCGGCCGCCCGATCGCGGCGACGGCTGGGCCGGGTTCGCAATCCCAGAGCGTCGCCCAGATCGTCGCCTCGGTCGGACCGTAGGCGTTGACCATCGCGCGGCCTTCGCTCCATCGCTGCACCAGTTCGCCGGGGCACGCCTCGCCGCCAACGATCACCGTGGTCAGCCCGTCCGCCGCCTCGGGCGGGATCGTGCCCAGCACCGTCGGCACCAGCTGGGCGTGGCTGACCTCCGCTTCGCGCAGCCAATCGCCGAGCCCGGCCCCGGCGCGCGGGACGCTGGGGTCCGGGATCACGACGGTCGCTCCCGCGGCCAGCGGCGCGAACAGTTCCGCGACCGAGATGTCAAACGCGGCCGAGGTGGTGTGCGCCATCCGGGCGTCCGCGTCGAGGCGGTAGCCGGTCACGAAGGCGGCGACGGCATTCGCCACCGCGGCCCGGGTGGTGACGACTGCCTTCGGCGTGCCGGTAGAGCCTGAGGTGTAGAAGAGGAACGCCGGATGTTGCGGCGTCGCGCGCTCGACCGGGCGCGTGTCGGGATGTTCGATCGTGTCCGGCAGAACGAGGTGCGGGCCGGGTATTCCGGCGAGCGTCGTGGCGGTTCCGAGGGTTAGCAGCGGGCGGGCGTCTTCCACCATGAACTGGCGGCGCTGCGGCGGATGGTTCAGGTCGAGGGGGAGTGCGGCCGCGCCTGCGCGAGTGATCGCGAGCAGCGCGGTCAGGTATTCCGCGGACGGCGGGATCGCGACCGCCACTGTCCTTTCTGGACCTGCGTCGTGCTCGATCAGCAGGTGCGCCAACCGGTTCGCCGCCGCATCGAGTTCGCGGTAAGTGAGGTTCCCCCGCGCGTCGCGCACGGCGATCCGGTCGGTGTCCGGGACCAAGATCGGGTCGAACGACGGCCCGGGCGAGGGATTTCCAATGCCCGTGGCGAGCAAGGCCTGGGCACGGTCGTCGGTCAGCAGCCGGATCGTCCCGGCCGGTCGCGCGGGCTGCTCGGCGATCGCGGTCAGGAGGCGGACGAAGCTCTCGGCGATCTCCGCCGCGGTGTCCGCGCTGAGCACGTCCGGCCGGTAAGCGAGTTCGACGGTCAGCTCCCGGCCGGGAATCACGTAGAGGTAGAGCGAGTAATGCGTCGACTCCTGCCTGCCGAACCCGGTGACCGCCAGCTCGCCGCTGCGGCCGAGTCCGCCCATGTCCGGATAGGTTTCGACGACGGTCGCGGTGTCGAACAGCACCCCGTGCCCGGCCGCGCGCTGGATGTCGGCGAGACCGAGATGCTGGTGCTCCAGCAGGTCCGCCTGCTGGTCCTGGACCTGGCGCAGCAGCCCGGCCAGCGGCTCGTGCGGCGAACACCGGACCCGCACCGGGATCGTGTTGATCAGCAGGCCGACCATGCGGTCCGCGTGCTCCAGCTCCGGCGGGCGCCCGGAAACCGTCGTGCCGAACACGACGTCGGTCTTGCCGGTGAGCCTGCCGAGCAGCACCGCCCACGCCGACTGCACCGCGGCGTTGAGCGTCTGGTCGAGCCCGCGCAGCCGCTCCCGGAGAGCGTCGAAGACGTCCGCTCGCAGCCGGGCGGTGACCTGTTCCGGCTGAGCAGTACTCGCCCGCAGCCGTTCCGGGGCGAGGAGAGTCGGGCCGTCGAGATCCCGCAACGCCTGCGCCCACGCTTTGGCCGAGACCGCGTGATCCTGTTCCGCCAGCCAGCGCAGGTAATCGCGATGGTCGGCGGCGGGCGGCAGCTGCGCGCCTTGGGCGAGCGCGAGCAGTTCGCGGATGACGATCGGCGTCGACCAGCCGTCCAGCAGCACGTGGTGCAGAGTCAGGAGCAGCCGCGACCGTCCTTCGCCGAGCCTCAGCAGCGCGGCGCGCAGCAGCGGTGGCCGGGCAAGGTCCAGCGGGGCCCGCAGTTCCTCGGCAGAGATCCTTTCCGCCTCGGAAACCTCCACCACGCGCCATTGCGGCGGGCAGTGCTCCGGGAGCACCTGCACGAGGCGGCCGTCGCGGGTGGCCGGGAACGCCGCGCCGAGGTTCGGGTAGCGGCGGACCAGCGTGTCGAGCGCGGCGTGCAGCCGGTCCGGATCGAGGTCTCCGTCCAGGTCGAGCGCCAATTGCACGCGGTAGTTCTCGTCGGTGTAACTGCCGTGGAAGACCAGGCCCTCTTGCAGCGGGGTCAGCGCCACAATGTCGGTCAGGCCCGGGTAGTCGCGGAGCAGGCCGTCCACCTCGGCCTGGTTCAGTTGCGCCAGCGGGAAATCGGCGGGTGTACGGCGGTCGCCGGCCAGCCGCGCGAGCCGGGCTGGGGTGCGGCGCAGGAACAGTTCGTGCGGCGTGAAGCGAATGCCCTTCGCCTGCGCCCGGCCGACCAGGGTGATCGCCAGCAGGCTGTCCCCGCCGAGTGCGAAGAAGCTGTCGTCGACCCCGACCGTGTTGAGCCCGAGCACGTCGGCGAACACCTGGCAGAGCACCTGCTCGGCCGGGGTCGTCGCGCGCGTGGTCGCCGTCGCGGATCGGGTTGGAGCTGGTAAGGCGGCGAGGTCGGTTTTGCCGTTGCGGGTGGTCGGGATCTCGTCCAGGACAACGAGGTCGGCCGGGACGAACGCACCGGGCAGCGTTGCCGCGAGCCTGGCCAGGACGGCCTCGACGTCCACAGTGGACGCGGGCACGACGTAGCCGACGAGACGCCGCCTGCCGGGCTCGTCCTCCCGCACGGCCACCACCGCGCGAGCGATCGCCGGATCGGCGCGCAGGGCCGCCTCGACCTCGCCCGGCTCGATCCGCACCCCGTGGATCTTGACCTGCTCGTCGGCACGCCCGCAGAAGTGCAGAATGCCGTCGTCGTCCTCGCGGACCAGGTCCCCGGTCCGGTACATCCGCCCGCCGGACGGGCAGGCCAGGAAACGCTCCGCCGACATCCCCGGACGGCCGAGGTAGCCCCGGGCGAGCCCCGGCCCGGTCAGGTACAGCTCGCCGGTCTCGCCCGGCTCCACCGGACGCAATCGCGCGTCGAGCACGTGCGCGGCGAACCCCGGCAGGGGACGGCCGATCGGAGCCGTCGCGGTCGTCGCACGCCCGGGCCGGTGCCGCCACAGCGTCGCGACCACCGTGGTTTCCGTCGGGCCATAGGTGTTCCAGATCTCGCGGCCCGGCCCGGACAGCCGGTCGAGCAACTCCGCCGGGCACGACTCGCCGCCGAAGATCAGCAGCCGCACCGACTCCAGGTCTTGGGCCGTCCAGGCTGCGGCGAGTGCGGGCACGGTCGAAACCGCGCTGATCCGGCGCTCGCGCAGCCATGGCCCCTCGACCGCTTCCCGGGCCGCCGGGACCAGGCAGGCACCGCTGCGCCAGGCCAGCCAGATCTCCTCGCAGGACCCGTCGAAGGCGACCGACAGCCCGGCGAGCACCCGGTCGCCCGGCCCGAGCGGCTGGCCGGCGCAGAACAACCGCGCCTCGCTGTCCACAAAGGACACCGCGGCGGCGTGCGGAACCGCGACGCCCTTCGGCCGCCCGGTGGAGCCCGACGTGAAAATCACCCACGCTTCGCCGTCCGCCTGGCCCCCGGCCGCGGTGCGCGGCTCGATCCGGCCTCCCCGCCGCACCACCGCGCTGACCGAGGACTCGGCGAAGACCTGTTCGACCCGCTCGTCCGGATCGTCGGCGTCCACCGGCACGTAGGCCGCCCCGGCGGTGAGCACGCCGAGGATCGCCACGTACAGCTCAGCCGTGCCAGACGGAACCCGCACGCCGACCCGGTCGCCCGCACCGACTCTGTGGCCGCGCAGACGCTCGGCCAGCGCCGCGGCCTGCTCGGCCAGCGCGGCGTAGGTCAGCATCGTGGTCCCGTCGTCGAGTGCCGCGGCCTCCGGATGCCGCCGGGCAGTTTCGGCGAACACGGTGGCGAGCGTCCGTTCCTCCGGCCGGGAACTGGTACGGGACGGTCCTTGTTGGGGTGTCTCGGCCATCGCGGCGGCGATCCGGGCCGGGGTCCGCCGACGGAACACGTCCCGCGGCGTGAACGCCAGTCCCGCTTCCCGGGCGCGATTCACTAGCCGGATCGAGGACATGCTGTCCCCGCCCAGCGCGAAAAAGCTGTCCTCCGGCCCGGCCTCGGCCACCCCGAGCACGTCGGCGAACAACCGGCAGATCACCCCGACCGTGCCGGACACCGCGCCTGCGCGGGAAGCGGTGCGAACGACGGGCGCGGGCAACGCGCTCCGGTCGAGTTTTCCGTTGCGCGTGAACGGAATCGACTCCACCACGACCAGCGCACCCGGCACCAGAGCGCTCGGCAGGCGGCGCGCGAGGTCCGCGAGCACCGCATCAGTGTCTACAATGGACCCCGTCACGTACCCGACAAGCCGTCCCTCGCGGAGCACGACGACGGCGTGCCCGACATCCGGCCGCGCCGTCAGTGCGGCCTCGATCTCGCCGGGCTCGACCCGGATCCCGTTGACCTTGACCTGGTCGTCGGCGCGGCCCCGAAATTCCAGCAGCCCGTCGCGGCCCCATCGCGCGAGATCGCCGCTGCGGTACATCCGCGCGCCCGCAGGCCCGAACGGACAGGCCACGAACCGCTCCGCCGACAACCCCGCGCGGCCCAGATACCCCCGGGCGACGCCGGATCCCGCGAGGTACAGCTCCCCGGTCACGCCCGGCGGCACCGGTTTCAGCGCCGCGTCCAGCACATACGCCTGGGCGCCCCGGTGCGGGCGGCCGATCGGCGCGGACGGTGTCTCGGCGCCGGGCTGGAAATCCCAGAGCGTCGCGCTGACTGTCGCCTCGGTCGGCCCGTAGGCGTTGACCACCCGGCGGCCGTCCGCGTGCCACCGCGCCGCAAGGTCGGTCGGGCACGCCTCGCTGCCGACGAAGACCGTCCGGACGCTGCGCAGCGATCCTTCTGGGAGACTGCCGAGGACCGTCGGGGTGAGCAGAAGCTCGGTGACCGCCCGATCGTCGAGCCAGCGCGCCAGGTCTTCACCGGCCGTCGGCGCCTCGGGAATTACCAGCGTCGCGCCCGCGACCACCGCGGCCCCGATCTCGGCCACGGAAGCGTCGAAGGCCGCCGAGGCGAGCTGCGCGACCCGGGATTCGCCGGTCAGCCCCAGCCGCCCGGCCCAGGTGGCCGCCAGCCGCGCCCACGACCCGCGCGCGACCACCACGCCCTTCGGCTCGCCGGTCGACCCCGAGGTGTGCAGCAGGTAGGCGGCGTTGTCCGGAAACGCCGGACAGTCCACTGGCGCGGTCGGCAGATCGTCCAGCGCGTCCAGCACGACGGGGTCGCTGCCCGGTGGCAGCAGGTCCACTGTGGACGACGTGGCCAAGGTCGCCGTGGTATTCGCCAGCAAGGTCGCGATCCGCTCGGGCGGCGTGGCGGCGTCTATCGGCGCGAACGCCGCTCCGGCCCGGAACACGGCCAGCACGGCGGTCAGGTAGGCGGCCGAGCGCGGCGCGACGATCCCGACGACCCGCTCCGGGCCGATCCCGCGCGCGGTCAGCACCCCGGCCAGGTGCTCGACCCGTTCGTGCAGTTCGGCGTAGGTCAACGTGGCGTCCGCGGCCTCCACCGCCGTGCGGTGCGGCGCGTTCTCGGCGTGGCGGGCGAGCAGATCGGACAGCGATTCCGGCGCGGTCGTCGGTTCGCCCGTGCTCCAGGCCAGCACTTCCTTCAGCTCCGCGTCGGTGTGCAGCGGAAGGTCGCGCAGCCGGGTGCCCGGCGCGTCCAGCGCGGCGGCGAGCAAACCGAGATACCGCCGGGTCAGCGCCTCGGCACTGCTCCGGCGGAACAGATCCGTCCGGTACAGCAGCCAGCCGTCCACAGTGGACAGCTCAAGGGCCAGATCGGCGCGGGCCCACCCGTTGTGGATCGACTCGTGCCCGGACGACGGCACGAAGTTGAACGCGATCCGGGACAGTCTTCCGAACTGGGCCGCCCCGTCGGCGCTGAACTCCTCGGCGATCTCCCGGAACGAGATTCCCGTGTGCCGCAACCCGTCGAACAACGCGTCCCGCACTCGCGCGACCGCTTCGGCGAAGGTCGATCCGGCGGGAAGCGCGACTCGCACGATCACCGTGTCGATGAACATCCCGATCACCGACTGCGTCCGCCGGTCACGACTGGAGACCGGCACCGCGACGGCCACGTCCGCCGTGCCGGACATCCGCGCCAGCAGGACGTGATGCGCGGCCAGCAGCACCATGAACGCCGTCGCGCGCAACTCGCGCCCGACCGCCGTCACGCGGTCGAGGAACCCCTCCGGCAAGCGGAACGGCACCGCCGCGGCCTCGTGACCAGGCGCCGCGGGCCGGGGCAGATCCGTGGACAGATTCTCCGGCGGCAGCTCGGCGAGCTGTTCGCGCCAGTAGGCCAGCCGACGCTCCCGGTCGCCGCCGGCGGACCGCTGGCGCGCCGAATAATCGGCGTACTGCTCGGCCAGTTCGGGCAGCTCCGCCGGTCGCCCGGCCGCCGACGCCGCGCACAGTTCGTCCAATTCGGACTGCAGCAGCACACTCGACGTCGCGTCGAACACCGCGTGATGCACCACGAACAGCAGCCAGTAGTTCTCGTCGGTCAGCCGCGCGCAGACCGCGCGCCACAGCGGCGCACGATGCAGGGGGAGCGGTCGCAGGCTCAGCTCGCGCAGCAGCTCGCGAGCCGTGGCCTCGGCCTCGTCGTGCCCGCGCAGATCGACGTGCTCGATGTCGAGCACGACCTCGTCGTGGACCGTCTGGTGCAGCACGCCGTGCTCGTCGGCGGACAGCGAAGTGCGCAGGGCTTCGTGCCGGGCGGCGACGGCCGCGAGCAGTTCTTCGATTTTTTCCGGCGGCAAGGCGACCGGCGGCAACGGCATTGCCGCGGAGATGTGATAAGCGGGGGAATTCGGCTCGAATTGGCCGGCGAACCAGATCCGTTCCTGTTCGTGCGAGGCGGGACAGATCCGTTCGGCCATGAGCAACTCCCGAAGCCAGCGAGCCCGAGCGGGGCCGAGATGTGCCCGCATTCTTTCGGCCGCGACCCGGCCTGGTCAAGCTCCGGCCAGCTTCTTCGCCGCCCGCGCGGTTCGCTTCGGCCCTGTCCGAAACGCTGGCCGGGGCGCGGTGAAGTGTGCTGCACTGCGCAGGTCGGAAGCGGACGCGGTGAGGGGTGGAGATGGAGCCGATCGCCGTAGTGGGAATGGCGGTCCGGTTTCCGGGGGCGAGTGACCTCAGCGAATTCTGGCGGAATCTTCTCGACGGCCGGGATTGCATTTCCGCGCTTTCCGACGACCAAATCCTGCGCGCCGGAGAAGACCCGAAACGGCTGGCCATGCCCGGCTACGTGCGCAGGCGTCCCCGCATCGACGCGCCCTACGACTTCGACGCCGCGTTCTTCGGTCTCACCCCGAGGGAAGCCGAGATCCGCGACCCGCAGTTCCGGGTGTTCCTCGAGGTCGCCCACTCCGCGCTGGAGCACGCCGGGCAGGTGCCCGCCGAGTTCCCCGGCCGGATCGGCGTTTTCGCCGGAGCGGGCAGCAACCGGTACGCGAGCGAGCACGTCGAACCCGACGCCCGCCTGCTGCGCTCGGTCGGCCGGCTCGCCGTGGGCTTCAACAACGACCCCGATTACTTCGCGGCCAGCGTCGCGCAGCGCCTCGGGCTGACCGGGCCGAGCCTGACCGTGCGCACTGCCTGCTCCACCTCGCTCGTCGCCCTGCACCTCGCCCGCCAAGCGCTGCTCGCGGGCGACTGCGAACTCGCGCTGGCCGGCGGTTCGATGATCGACCCGCAGAGCGAACGCGGCTTCCTGCACGTCCCCGGCGGGGTCAACTCGGCGGACGGCTCGTGCCGCCCCTTCTCCAGCACGGCCACCGGCACGAACTTCGGCGACGGCGTCGGCGCGATAGTCCTCAAACGACTCTCGGACGCCTTGTACGACGGCGACACCGTCCACGCGGTGGTGCGCGGTTCGATGGTCAACAACGACGGCGGACGCGGCACCGGATTCACCGCGCCGAGCGCCGACGGTCAGGCCGACTGCATCACCGGCGCGTTCACCGCGGCGGACCTCGACCCGCGCACGGTCTCCTACTTCGAAGCACACGGCACCGGGACAGCCATCGGCGACCGCACTGAGGTCGCCGCGATGACCCAGGCGTTCCGCGCGCTCGCCGGGGAATCCCTGCCGCCGGGCTCCTGCCTGCTCGGCTCGGTGAAGTCCAACGTCGGCCACCTCGGCGCCGCCGCCGGGGTCGCGGGCGTGATCAAGACCGTTCTCGCGCTGCACCACGAGCGGCTGCCCGCGAGCATCAACGTGGACGCGGTGAATCCCGAACTCGGCCTCGCCGACTCGCCCTTCGAAGTGCTCACCGAGTCCCGGCCGTGGCCCCGCCAGCCGGGCTCCGTCCGGCGCGCGTGCGTGAATTCCTTCGGCATCGGCGGCACGAACGCCCACGTCATCCTGGAAGAAGCCCCGCCAGCCGAGCCAAGCCCGCCGGAGCGCGGGGAGCAGATCGTCGTCTGGTCCGCCGACGACCGCACCGCCGAGACTCAGCTCCGCGAGCGTCTCCGCGGCTACTTCGCCGACCTCGACCCGGCCCTGTTCACCGCTGCGGCCCACACGCTCCAGGTCGGCCGGACCGCGCGTCCGGTGCGCTCGGCGGCCGTGGCGCGCGACCGTGCCGATCTCCTCGACCAGCTGGCGTCGGGCGTGCTCTGCTCGGACGAACGCTCCCGCAGCGTGGGCCTGCACTTTCCGGACGAATCGGTGTGGCACCCCGGCCTGGCCAGCGAGCTTTATGCCGCCGAGCCCGCCTTCCGCGAGGCCTGCGACGCCGGTTTCGCCGTGCTGGAGCCCTTCGCCGGGCAGCTGCGTTCCCGCTGGCTCGCCGGAGAGGACTGCCCCCTTGCGCACGCCCGCTCGATCTTGTTCGTCCTGCAGTACGCGATGGCCACCTGCCTGACTCGCTGGGGAGTCCGGCCGGAGCGCGTGTCCGGAGACGGTGTCGGAATCCTCGCGGCGCAAGCCTTCACCGAGGGCGAGATCTCGCGACCCCTCGCCGAACTAGTGACCACCGGCGCCGCAGTGAGTCCACAAAGGACCGAAATATCCGACCTGACAGTGCTGATCGGCCCCGGCACCGCGTCCGCCAGCGTGCTGCCGGTGCTTTCCGGCCACGGTCTCAACCACGCCCTGGCCACGCTGTGGGTCCACGGCCAGAACCTCGACTGGCGCGCCCGCACCCCACGCTCCGCCCGCCGGATCCCCGTCCCGGGCTATCCCTACCAGCGGCAGCGGCACTGGGTCGGCTACCACGGCCCAGCCGCTTCGGCAGACCAGCCGAAACCGGCCGGGTGGACGTTGCTGCACGAGCGCTGGCAGCCCGGCGGCGAGGCCCCGGCGACCCCCGTGCGAGGCGCGCGAGCGCTGGTCCTCCGGCCCGAAAATGCCAAGTGGGTAACGGATTCGGTAGCCGCCGCCGGGTACCACGCCGCCGACCTGCCCGCCGTCGACGCCCTGCGCGAGACCGCCGTACCCGACCTGATCGTCCACGCCCTCGGAGTCGAGGACACCACCGAACCAGACCTGGAAACCGGCCTCTACAGCGTGCTCGCCTGCGTCCAGGCCATGGCGAAGCAACTCCGCGACCGGCCCGCCCCGGCCACCCTCGCGATCCTGCACCGGAACTCCGTCGACCTGACCGGAGCCGAACCGCTCAACCCGGCACGCGCGATGCTGCCCGCCTTCGCCCGCACGGCCGAACGGGAAATCCCCGGTCTCCGCTGCGTACTGATCGACATCGGCTCCGCCGCCGTGCCGTCGGTGCTGGCCGCCGAACTTGCCACCCTCGCCGCGCCGCACGTGGCCCTGCGCGGGCGGACCCGCTGGCTGCCCCAAATCGTCCCGGTCGAGGACGTCGCAGCCGAGCCATGTCCGTTGCGGGAGAACGGGATCTACCTGATCACCGGCGGTCTCGGGGGAGTAGGCCTGGTCATCGCGCAAGCCCTGGCCGACACCGGGCTCCGTCCCCGGCTGGCCTTGCTCGGCCGCTCCGCCACTCGCACCGCGGAGGTCAAGCGGCTCGAAGCGGCGGGTGCCACCGTCGCAGTGCTCAAAGCCGACGTAACCGACTCCCTGCGCGACGCTCTGGCCGAGGTTGAGCGTACGTTCGGCCGCGGCCCGCACGGAGTCGTCCACGCGGCCGGAATCCCGGGCGGCGGCCTGATCGAACGCCGCTCCCGGTCCGATGTGGACAGAGTGCTGCGGCCGAAGGTGCACGGCACACTCGCCCTCGAAGACGCCCTGGCCGACGCGGACCTCGACTTCCTGGTCTACTTCTCCAGCCACGCAGGGGTGTCCGGCCTGCGCGGCAGCGCCGACTACGCCGCCGCCAACGCCTTCCTCAACGCCCACGCCGCCCGGCACCGCCTCCGCCACCCCCGGACCCTGTCGATCGCCTGGCCCGCCTGGGAACGCACCGGCATGACCGACGCCCGCGGACACCGCGTGGTCATCGCGCCGGGACAGACCTGGCAGCTCGACGAGCACCGGTTCGGCGGCGTCCCGGTGCTGCCCGCCACGGCGATGCTGGAATTCGCCGTCACCGCCGCGCGCGAACTCGCCCTCCTGCCGGAGACGTCGCCGATCGGTCTGCGCGACGTGCTCATCCTGCGGTCCCTGCCCGCCGCCGAGCCCCACTTCGTGGAGGTCGCCGTCTCCGCCGCCCCCGGCGGTCACCGCTTCCGTCTGCGGTCGAAACCCGTGCAGCAGCAAGGAGACTGGGCCGAGCACGCCGAGGGCCTGATCGAAGTCCCCGACCTCGAACCCCGGCTCGCCGACCAGACGCGGCCCAGTGCGGCCCCGCACGAGCCCACGACAGCGGCCGGACCCGGCTTCGGTTTCGGTCCGCGCTGGGAAAGCGAAGTCCGCGGCTGGCGCGACGCTCACTCGGCGGTCGCGGAACTGGAGCTGCCCGAGAAGTTCCACGCCGATCTGCGCGAGCACCTCCTGCACCCGGCTCTGCTCGACGTCGCGGCCGCCACGCTCATCGACACCACCGCCGAAGCCGTTTTCGTGCCGTTCCGCTACCGCACGGTGGCCGTCTTCGACCGGCTCACCGCCCATATCACCGCCCGGTCCTGGTTGCGCGAGCAGACCAGCACCACCCGCGTGGTCGATGTGGACCTCCACGACACCGAGACCGGCAAACACCTCGTCGCGATCCGCTCGCTGACCTTCCGGGCCGTGCCCCGCACCGACTTCACCCGCCCCGCCGCACCCGCCGCACCAGCATCGAGCGACCCGCAGCTGGACCCGGCGGAAGGCGCGCGGATCTTCCTCGACGCTCTCGGCCGGGACCTGCCCCCAACGGTGATCGTCGACTACCTGGGCGCCCCGCCCGCACCAGAACCCGCCGAGCCCACCCCGCCCCCGGCCGGGCAGCCGGTCGTCGAGGTCGTCCGGCAGCTGTGGACGGACCTGCTCGGCAACCCCGACATCGGCCTCGACGACGATTTCTTCGACGTGGGCGGCAGTTCGCTCGCCGCCGTGCACATCGTGGACCAGATCGAACAGCGCTACGGCATCGCCCTGAGTTCCGGCGCGTTGTTCGAATCCGCGACCGTGCGCACCATCTCGGCCACTTTGACCGACCGAGGAGCACGATGAACGGCCAGATCGCGATCGTCGGCATGGCCTGCCGTTTCCCCGGCGCGGACGGGACCGCCCGGTTCTGGGAGAACCTCCGCGGCGGCGTCACGTCGATCGCGCTCCGCACCGAAGAGGAACTCCGCGCAGCCGGAGTCCCGCCGACCCGGATAGCCGACCCGGACTACGTCCGGGCCGCGGCGCTCGTCGACGACCTGGCCGGGTTCGACGCCGACCTCTTCGGCTACCGGCCGGAACTGGCCCGGGCCACCGACCCGCAGCACCGGCTGTTCCTCGAATGCGCGCACGCCGCGCTCCAGAACGCGGGCTTCGACACCGGCCGCGTCCCCGGGCGGGCTGGAGTGTTCGGCTCCGCTGCCCCGAACCTCTACGGCGCCCTGCACGTCAGCCGCGACCCGGCCGCCCGCGCCGCACTCGCGTCCCTGGAGTGGAGCGTCGGCAACGAAAACGACTACCTCGCCACGAATGTCTCGCACCGCCTCGGTCTCGACGGTCCCAGCCTGGCGGTGTCGACCGCGTGTTCGTCGGCCCTCGTCGCGGTGCACTTGGCCGCGCAAGCCCTGCGGCAAGACGACTGCGACCTCGCCCTCGCCGGAGCCGCCGACGTCCAGCTGCCGTACGGCCACGGCTATCTCTGGCACGAGGGTGCCATCGTGTCCCGCACCGGCCGGTGCCGCCCGTTCGACGCCGCCGCGGACGGAACCGTCTTCGGCTCCGGCGCGGGCGTCGTCGCGCTGAAACGCCTCGCCGACGCCGTCGCCGACCGCGACCACATCTACGCGGTGATCGGCGGATCCGCGGTCAACAACGACGGATCCCGCCGGTTCACCTTCACCTCGCCCGGCATCGCCGGCCAGGTCGAGCTCGTCCGGACCGCGCTCGCCCGCGCCGGGCTCGCCGCCGCCGACCTCGGCTACGTCGAATGCCACGGCACCGGCACCCCGGTCGGCGACCCGATCGAGGTCGAGGCGCTGACTACGGTGCTGTCCGGCCGCGGGCGCGTCCCGATCGGCTCGGTCAAGGGCAACATCGGCCACCTCGGCTCCGCGGCCGGGATCGCGGGCCTGATCAAGACCGCGCTGGCGGTCCACTATGGACAAATCCCCGCGAGCGCCGGTTTCGCCGAACCGAACCCGGACGTCGGTTTCGCATCGAGCCCCTGTTTCGTCAACGCCGAACTCCGCGATTGGACGCAGACCCACCGGGTGGCGGGCGTCAGTTCTTTCGGCATCGGCGGCACCAACGCCCACGTCGTCCTCACCCAAGCCCCGGCTGTCCCCGCCGAAGCCAGCGCCCGGCCCCGGCAGCTGATCACCGTCTCCGGCCGGACCGAAGCCGCCGCAAACGCCGCCGTCCGCACGCTCGCCGACTCCGTGCGCGCGCACCCGGACCTCGACCTCGCCGACCTGGCCCACACCCTCCACCGCGGCCGAACCGCCCACGCGCACCGCCGCACCCTGGTCGCCGCACCCGGCGAGAATCTGGCTCAACGACTGGAAGAACTGGCCGCCGACGGCCGCCCACCAGCTCCGCGCCGCCCACCCGCGCTCGCCTTCCTGTTCCCCGGACAGGGCGAGCAATACGCCGGAATGGGCCGGGAACTCTACGAACAAGAACCGGTGTTCCGCCGCGAACTCGACCGCTGCACCGACCTTCTCAACATCGACCTGCAGCAGGACACCCTGCGCGGCACCAGCCTCGCCCAAGCCGCGCTGTTCGCTGTCGAGTACGCCCTCGCCCAGCTCTGGCTGGCCTGGGGCGTGCGGCCCCGAGCGCTCGCCGGGCACAGCGTCGGCGAATACGCCGCAGCCTGCGTCGCTGGGTGTTTCAGCCTCGAAGACGCCGCGAAGCTGGTCACCCTGCGCGGCGAACTCATGGCGAGTACCGCCCCCGGCGCGATGCTCGCCGTCCCGCTCTCCGAGGACGAACTCCGCGCCGAACTCCCGGAAGGCCTGTCGATCGCCGCGGTCAACAGCGCCCGCAACACCGTCGCTTCCGGACCGGAACCGCTCGTGGAGAGGCTCCGAAACCAGTTGACGGACAAGGGAATCCGCTGCGTCCCGCTCCCGGTCGACCACGCCTTCCATTCCGCCCTGATGGATCCGGTTCTCCCGAAATTCCGCGACGCGCTCACGAACGTCGACCTCAACGCCCCGGAAATCCCCGTCGTTTCCAGCGTCACCGGCGAATGGCTGACCGCCGACCAGGCCCGCGACCCGGAGTACTGGGTCCGGCAACTGCGCCAGCCGGTGCGGTTCGCCGACGCGCTGAACACCTTGTGGCACAACAAAGAACACGCCCTGCTCGAAGTCGGCCCCGGCGGTGCGCTGTCCACCATCGCGCGCCTGCACTGGAGGGAAACCCGCACCGGCACCGCACCCGTGATCGTGTCCTCCATGCGGCACCGAGCCGACAAACGCACCGACGCCGACCTGCTGCTGCGCGCACTCGGCACCCTCTGGTCCGCCGGAGCCGAACCGGACTGGGACGCGTTCTGGGCGGGGGAGAAGCGCCGCCGCCTGCCCCTGCCCGGTTACCCCTACCAGCGCGTCCACGCCTGGGTCGACCCGGATCCCGAACGCCCCCCATTAGCCGGGATGTACGGCGTCCCCCTGGCCACCGCCGGACCACCGGCCGACACCACTCCGCTCGAACTGCCGACCTGGGCCGAACAACCCCTCGACCAGACCAGCGTCGGCGTCGTCCCCGGCGAATCCTGGCTCGTCTTCACCGCGGGCGCACCGGTCGTCGACCTAGTCTTGGACGACCTGCGCCGAGCTGGAGCCACCGTAGTCCGCGCCGAGCCCGGCACGGAATTCGCGCGCCGCGCCCCAGGCCGGTACACGCTGCGCCCGTCCGACCCAGCCGACTACGAAGCCCTGCTGACCGACCTCGCCGCCACCGGACTAGCCCCTCGCCGCATCGTGCACGCCTGGCTGCTGGACGAGGACAGCCTCGAACACGGCATGTACAGCCTGCTCGCCCTCGGCCGGACCCTGGCCCGGCGGCAGATCTCGGTCCCCATCACGCTGACCATCCTCGCCACGGGCCTGTACGAGGTCACCGGCACCGACCCGGTCGCTCCGGCGAAAGCGACCGTCCTCGGCCCGCACCACATGTTCGGCAAGGAAATCCCGAACCTCTCCAGCCGTGTCGTCGACCTCGCGCCGTCCGCGGACGCACGGCAGCTGCTCGCCGAACTCGCCGCCACCGACGACCAGGTCGCCCTGCGCGGACGCCGCCGCTGGGTCCGCGACATCCGCCCCTTGCCGAGCGCCCCGCCGCACTCCCTGCCCGCGCTGCTACGCGAACGCGGCACCTACCTGATCACCGGCGGCCTCGGCGGCATCGGCCTGGCCCTCGCCGAGGACCTCGCCCGGCTGGTCCGCGCCCGGCTCGTCCTGGTCGGCCGCTCCAGCTTCCCGGACCGGCCCGACTGGGACACTTACCTCGCCGAAGGCCCGTGCCCGATCCGCAAGCAAACCATCCGGCGCTTCAAGGAGATCGAAGACCTGGGCGGCTCCGTCCTCGTCCAGGTCGCCGACGTCACCGACGAAACCGCCATGCGCCAAATCCGCGACACCTGCGGCCGCATCGACGGCATTTTCCACGCCGCGGGCAGCCCCGGCGGCGGCATGATGGCGGTCCGCCGCCGCGAGGACGTCGAAACCGTGCTCGCCCCGAAGATCACCGGCACCCAGGTCCTGGACCGCGTCTTCGGCCAGGACCCAGACTTCCTTGTGCTGTTCTCGTCGGTCACCGCACTCGTCCCCACCTACTACGGCCAAGCCGATTACCTCGCCGCCAACGCCTACCTCGACGCCTTCGCCCACGCCAGCCCGCCCGGCCCGCGGCACACCGTGTCGGTCAACTGGGACGCCTGGAGCGAGACCGGCATGCTCGCGTCCGGTGATCCGCACAGCAAGTACCTCCGCACCAGCGAAGGACTGGACCTGCTCTGGGGGATCCTCGCCGCCCGCCTCGGCCCGCAGGTGATCGCCGCGCCGCGCGGCCTCGCCGAAGTCGGCCGCGAAGCCGCCCAGCGGATGGAAACCCCGCCCGCACCGGCCCCCGCCCAGCACCTCGCGCCCGTGGTCCGCGAGGACCTGGACGATGCGACCGACCTGCAGCGAACCCTGCTGCAACTGTGGGAAGAGACCCTCGGCGTCCCCGGCCTGGAACTCGACAGCGATTTCTTCGAACTCGGCGGCAACTCGCTGCAGGCCACCCAGTTGCTCACCCGGCTCCGCGAGCACCTGGACGTCGACCTGCCCGCCGCCACGCTCTTCGACCACTCCACCATCCGCGCCCTCGCCGACGAACTCGCCGCGCTGCGATGAACCTGGCCGACCCCCGCACCTTCGAAGCCGACCTCACCGAGTTCTGGCGCACCACCCGCGAGCACCGCCCCGTCTACCGCCACGAACCGCACGGCTTCTGGGTAGTGTCACGCCACGCCGACGTCCTAGCGGTCTACCGCGACGCCGCCCGCTACACCTCCGAACGCGGCAACGTCCTGGTCACCTTGCTGGCCGGAGGAGACTCCGCGGCTGGCCGCATGCTCGCCGTCACCGACGGCCCGCGCCACCGGGAACTGCGCCAGATCTTGCAACGCGCCTTCACCGCTTCGGCACTCGACCGTCTCGCGCGCCAAGTCCGCCGCAACACCCGCACCCTGGTCATCGACGCCGTCACCCGCGGCGACTGCGATTTCGCCGCCGACGTGGCGAGCCGGATCCCGATCGCGACGGTCGGCTACCTCCTGGGCGTCCCCGAAACCGACCACGATTTCCTGCTGACCCACACGAAACGCGCCCTCAGCTCCGACGACCAGGACCTCGACGAGCTGGAATCCTCCCTGTCCCGCAACGAAATCCTGGCCTACTTCACCGACCTGCTGGCCCACCGGCGCGCCACCCCCGCCGACGACGTCCTCACCGCCCTCGCCGCCACTGACCTGTCGGCCGAAGAAATCGTCTTCAACTGCTACAGCCTCCTCATCGGCGGTGACGAAACCAGCCGCCTGTCCATGATCGAGGCCGTCCGCGCCCTCGCCGCGCACCCGGCGCAATGGCATCTGCTGCGCACCGAAGAAGCCATCCTGCCCACCGCCACCGATGAGATCCTGCGCTGGTCGACCCCCGCGATGCACTTCGGCCGCACCGCGGTGACCGACGCCGAAATCGCCGGTCGCCCCATCGCCGCCGGCGAGATCGTCACCCTGTGGCACAGCTCAGCGAACCGGGACGAGACGGTCTTCCCCGATCCGGACCGCTTCGACCTCCGCCGAACCCCGAACAAACACCTGGCCTTCGGCTACGGCCCGCACTACTGCGTCGGCGCCCAGCTGGCGCGGATCGAGATCGCCGAACTGCTCTCGGCGCTTCGCACTTACACGACCGGATTCGAGGTCGTCGGCGAACCGAAGCGCATCCACTCCAACTTCCTGACCGGCTGCAGCACCCTGCCGGTCCGGTTCGTCCCCGACACCGCCGAGCTTTACTGAGCGGGGTCATCGCACATCGCGACGGGGACCTCCGGACGAACGGCCGGGTCTTCCGATGTCAGCGCGAGACCGCCCGGGGCCGCCGGAGTTCCCGGGACACCGCGGTGAGCCAGGCGGTTTCGGCCGCGATAGTCGGGGCGAGCCCAGTGGGGCGGCAGTCCTCCGCGGTGCTGAACCGGCGGCCCGCGCGATGGGCGGCCACCGCGGCCACGATGGAGGCGGCTTCGACCGCGGCGGGTATCCGGTCGGGAGCGATGCCGGTGCGCCGGGCGGCATACGCGGCCTGTTCGGCCACCGCGGGATCGAAGTGCTCGCGCAGCGCCATGTGCCCGTCCCGGATCTCGATGATCCGGCGGTAGAGAGCGAGGTGCACGCCACCGCCGGTGTTCAGCACGATGCCCGGCACCGCCTCCCGCATCACTGTCCACAAAGGACCGAGCCGGCGGTAGCCCAGATAGGCTCGCAGCCACCGCACGGGCGCGCCGAGCCGCGGCCCCCAAGCCGAAAGCGTCGCGCCGGCGGCGGCGAGGGTCACGGCCACCGCGCCGAGCAGCACCGAAGGGGTGTCCTCGGCGGCACTGACCTGCCCGGCGGCCAGCAGGCTCCGCACGTCGTCGAACGCCCACGCGGTCCACAGCAGACCGGCCGAGGCCCCGGCGATGACCAACTGCAGCCCGCGCCGCAGCGAGCCCGGGGCCAAGCGCTTGGCGTACCGCCAGATCAGGAATATGAACAGCGACAGCGCCGCCCCGGCGGCCAAGGCGTAGACCACGTAGTAGACCACCAGCGCCCGCACGCCAGTCCCGCTCACCACGGTGTGCCCGTCGACTTCGCCAGCGTCGGCGACGATGAACAGGATGGCGTTGACCGCGAGCACCTCGCCGGTGGCGAGCAGGGCGCAACGAACCTGCCGCGGAGTCGGCTGGCCCGGCGACAGCGAGCGCGCGAACAGGACGAGAAACGCGAGCGAGGCGAGTTTCAGCTCGTCTCCCAGGAAGCCCGCCGCGTTGCCGCCCCGGACGGCGAGCAGGGTGATCCCGGCGGCCAGGCAGCCGATGAACAGGCATAAATACCTGATCCCGGGCGGGGGAGCCGGGCGGCGGGACTCCACCTTCGCGGCCACGGCGAGCAAAGCGCCCAGACAACCGGAGTAGCCGATCGCCTCGATCACCCGAACCACCGCTCCACCAGAGCCAGCCCGCGCGAGACGCGAGCGTCCCCGGCGGGCGGGGCCGGATCGCCGCCGCGGGCCGCGCGGTGCGCGACGAAGGTGGCCAGCAATTCCGCCTCCTGCTCCTGCACGTCGGTGTAGACCGAACGGCCGAGCACCCGCTGCACCAGCCCGGGGGAGAGGGTGGGCAGCAGCGCGCCGACGTCCACGGCGCCGGTCCCGGCGTGCCCGCACACGAGGTGCCCGATCTCGTGCAGCAGGATGTGCTGGCGGTGCAGCGGGGAAGTGTTGGCGGGCAGCAGGATGTAGTCGGTGCGCTCGGTGGACATCACCAGCCCGCACAGGCCCCCGACGATCGCCCGGGCCGGCAGCAGTTCGATCGGGCGGTTCCGGCCGGCGGCCACCGCCCGCACGAACTCGTCCGGGTCGAAGGGCTCCGGCAGCGCCAGGCCGTCGGCCAGCTTCCGGCATCTTCGCCACAGCTTGCGATCCACGAACCCCCCAGTCCCCGCTTTACTCGCCCGCTTCTCTTCGCGCGATCGCGTCGATCATGTCGCTGATGGTCCCCAGCCCGGCCCGGGACAGGGTCACCGCGCGCAGCGCCACGTCCCGCACCCCCGCGTCGCGCAGCGCGCCCAGCAGCTCCAGCTCCTCGGCGATCTTGCCGCTCTGCTCGTCGTCGAAGAAATAGGCGGGCGGGACCTGGAAAAACCCGGCCAGCGCCTCGAGATGCCGCTTGGTGGGATTGTCCCGGCGGCCGGTGCGCAGCTGCCACAGGTAGGTGGCCGAGAAGGTTTCCCCCGTCGCCTCCCGGCAGGCGCTCGCGACCTCCTCGTTGGAGTACTGCTCGCGGCCTGCCTTGCGCACGACGTCGAACAGCTTGTCGATCTTCTCGGCGAGCGAGGCCATCGCGGGTCTTCCTCTGCTGGGGTGAACATCTCCGGCTTCTGGATTCATCTTAGTTGACAGCGGCCGATGCGTCATCCACGATCGTCCATGAGCTGAGATGAATGAGTCGATAACTCGAACTCATGTCAGCTGATACCCCGAAATCAAGGAGAGACGCCATGAAGAAGAAGTTCCTCGCCTGGTCGGCCAGCGCGCTCGCGCTCGCCGGCGCGCTGTTCACCGCGACTCCCGCGGTCGCGGCTCCCGCCGCCGCGCCCAAACCGGTGCAGCCGGTCGGCTACTACGCCTTCGGGTCGTACTACTTCAACGGCACGAAGTGCATCGACGAGGACTCCGACGACAGCAGAGGCGACGGCCGCAAGGTCTGGACCTACAACTGCAACGGCAGCTACAACCAGCAGTGGGCGATCGCCCCCGACGGCTCCATCCACAGCACCAACGACGGCCGCTGCCTGTCTCCCTCCGCGACCGGCCTCGGCGACCCCGCCCCGCGCCTGGAGGGCTGGGGCTGCAACGGCCGCGCCGAACAGCAGTGGGTCTTCTACGACGACGGCACCATCCGCAACCGCCTCCTGGGCACCTGCATCCAGTTCGGCTTGGACCAGGTCAACAAGAAGGGCGTCTACACGTTCGTCGCCCAGTGCAACAACCTCGCCCCGCTGCAGGGCTGGGACGCGCACTACCTGCACAGCTGACCGGACCGCCCGGGCGGAGCCTCTGGAGGGGCTCCGCCCGGGTGCTCGGCGACGGCGCCGAAACGCGGTTCTCCGCCGCGCCCGGACCAGGCAAGTTCCGCCGGTCCGGAGCAGCGGCCGCGCTCTTCACGAAGGCAGCTCGCTGTGGCTGGTCGCCCGCCGTACTGCTTCCGGAAGTTCAGCGCGAAACCGCACCTGGCCACCCCTCGGGCGGCGTACTGTCGCGGACACCGTCAGCAGCGCTTCGAATGGCACTTCTTTCGGCGCTTTGAGCACCGCGAACATCCGGAGAACCCCGGCCAGCTCGCAATTCGCCGTCCGGCGGAAGCGCCACTCGAAATCGCTTTCCCGTTCGCCCAGGCCGAGCGCGAAACATTCGTTCCGGTTCCGTTCGGTGTTCTGCGAGGCCGCGGACTTGAGGAAGCCGAGGTTGGCGTTCAGCCCGATCTGGCTGGTCACCTTCACCGGCGACGTCTCCTGCAGCGGGTACAACGACCAGGCGACAGGCTGGGCGGCAGTTCGGTCCGGCGTGGTCAGCCTGACTCCGAGCCCGGCTTCGACGAACGGTTCGGCGAGGTCCGGGCGCAGTGTCATCACCAGGTGGAGTTCGAAGAAATCGAATCGTTCGCGCTCGCGTTCGAGGTGCTCCCGCAGAGCCTCCCGGTCCGCCTCCGGTCGCGTCACGGGGGCGAGGACCGGCTCGCCGAGGGACATGCGCTTGGCGACCGCGCCGCACGGGTCGCCGCCGAGGGTGTCGCGCGGGCGCAGCACCACGTCGTGTTCCCGTACGGGCCGGATCGTGATCGCGAACGGCGGCTCGTCCATGCTGCTCCCTGTCCGGTTCGGTGCTATCCCGGGTGGCCCACCATGCAGAACGTGCCCCAATCCCGGTACTGCGGAAATTCTTGCCGGGTCCGTTGCTGAGCATAGCGAAAAGCGCCGGAAACCGTTCCGGAACGGCGAACGCTCTGATACAGGCAGCGGAAGAACACCGCTGACACCGCTGGTTGCACGGGCCACAACGCGCCGATCACCGCGCCTGCGCCGGCGCGCAGGAAAAGCGAAGGCAAACCGGTCAGGTTGTCGTCGCAGTCGTACCGGACGAGCAGTGATTCGCACGCTTCGATCGTCACCAGCCGGACTGCCCTCAGATCGCGCTGGAGGATCTGGTGGGCGAACAGGCGGCCGTTTTCGCCGTTCAGGAAAAGGCAGTGGAACATGGGCGCGTCGGGATCCTGGGCGCCGTGCGCGGCCAGGTGGAGGTAAGGGGTCTCACCGGCGTGCCGGAGGAATTCCTGGGGAGTGGCCCGCTCGCCGAGCACCGGCGAGCAGCCGAATGCCGCGGCTATCTCGGCCGCGCTGCGCTCTACCGACTCCTCGCGGGGCAGGCCGTGCTCGACACCGCCGCTGGCCGAGGCGATCGAAAACACTCCGTCGCGGGACGCCGTAGCCGGTCGCCAGAAGAGCGGCTCGAGACAGGGGAGCAGGCACACGGAGAAGTAGTCGGCGACTATCCCGTCTTCGAACGGGAGCAGCCAGAACGGCAGGACGTGGCTGGCTTCGTGCCCCCAGAGGCACAGTTCGGTGATGGCGGCAGTGTGCCGCACACGCGCGAGCAGCGCCAGGATCGGTTCGATCGTCATTGCCTGGCTCGCGAGGTGGGCAGCGGCGGTGCGCGAGACGTCCCGGTGGAGCGGGTCGTCTTGCACAGTATTCAAGAGAGACGCGCCGTCGAAGACGGTCGACATGGTCAGCACACCGGTATCCGCGTCGCCGAGGCGGATACCGACGGCGAACTGCTCCGTATTCCAGACTGCGAGGGGACGGGTGGTTCTCTTGGCCACCAGTTGGGCCATGACTCCGATGCCGCGGTCGCGGCGGAAGTCGCCGACGAGCAGAGAGACCAGACATGAGCCCGGGGAAAGAACGCGCTGAACGTCCGCGACAGTGCGGGGCCGCGGCCCGGCCAGCGCGGAACGGCTGAGGTGTGTTTGCAGTGTTTCGTGATAGCGGCGGCGCCCGTTCGCGGCGCGCTCTTCGGGCGTCGCCCCCGCGCTTGTTTCCAGGGTGGAGACTGCCGCGGAGAAGTGCGGGGAAAGGTCGCCGGTCACCCGCCAACGCTGCGGTGCTTTCTCGCTGACCAGCGATTCGACCGTAAGCCCGGTCAAAGCCCCGAGCAGGCCGGAGGTGAGCTGGCGGTCCTGCTCGTGGCGGTCGGCGCGCATCGCCCCGGCCAGCGTCGTGCCTTTCGCGATCTGGTGCAGGAGAAGCCAGACTTGGTCGACTTCGGGAAAATTCCGGTCCGCGGCGACGATGGCGAGAGTGCTCAGCACCTTTTGCCACAGCACTCGCCCGGAAAATTCCAGGAAGTGACCGGATCCGGAAGAAATGAAGTGCGCTCTCGTCAGCAGCAAGGCGATATCGGCTGCCGAAGTGGCTGGGTAGTGTTCTATTTGCTCGGCGAGTGCGAAAATGCCCAGTGTCGCCGTCTGCGGGTATCCCATGACCAGATAGCGCGAGATCGCATCGGCGGTCAAGAGCGCGTCTCCCGTGCTGGGGTCGCGAAGGGCGGAAGGCAGGTCGAATTCGCGCTGCGCGGCGGCAAGGGAGAGTGCGGCCCCGACCGGGCCCTCGGAGCCGACAGCGTTGTGGAGTTCCTGGAGTACATCCAGGTCGCAGTCGTTGTGGTAGACGTTGTGCACTGCTGCCGCGATGTCGCCCCGGGCCAGGAACGCGCCGGGCGCAGTGGCCCCCGAATGGTCTTCGCACGACGTCCGGTCGCCAGGGAGGCAATGCGCTCCCGCCCGGACGATGCGCATGCGGGCCTGTTCCATGCCCGCCGACGGCAGATACGGCAGGAAAACCCCGGCGAGCCGTGCCGCGACGCCGTTCTCGTCGGTCGCGATCGCCCACTCTATTCCGGACGTGTAGGCCCACGCGGCGCCGTACAGGCCGAACTCGGCGACCATCGGCCCAGGCTTGCTGCTTTGGTAGAGGCGGGGCCAGCGCAGGACCACCGAGGAATCGTCGAAGATTCCGGCGAACTCGAAGATCCGCGCCCACACGACCGGATCGTCCTTGGCGGACATCAAAGTTCCGGCCTCCGCGAGCAGGTCCGAGATGCGCCTCAGGTCGGCAGGCTGGCCGATGGACTTCCGCGTCAGGCCGACGAGAGCCAGGTAGGCCAGCGCCCGGCCGCGATCCCGGCCTTCGCCGGTTTCCGCGGCCCGCTGGAACAGCGCGGTGGCCTGATCGAGCGAATCCTCCAGCTCGGGAAACCTTTCCAACCCGGAGAACGAGGGTGAGGAAACCTGACGTGCCCAGGAGAGCGGCATCGGGAATCCGTCGGTCCACGCCTGGGAGAGTTCGCGAACCGCGAGAGACTCGCCAATGCTCCGGAATCCGACCCCGATCGAAAACGGCTCGAAGCGCACGCGCCCGGCGGCGATCAGCGACTCCGGAAACGGATGTTCCGCCAGCAACTCGGAGGCCAGACGGATGGCGTCCGCCATGAGCCGGGGATCGTGCCGCTCGGCGAGAATGTCGATGGTCGCGTTGACGACGTGCAGCGCCGCCCACCGCGGCCCGAGCGAGTTCCTGTCCCGTGGCCGGACGTTCTCGTGCAGGAGAAGGAAGAAATTGCGGCGATGCTCGAGCCGGGAGAACTGCCGAGGTTCGCGGAACGGAAGGCCACTGAGCCGCTCGGCGGCCTGGTGGCTGATTCCCGGCAGTTCGCGCACTCTCCGGACTGCTTCGGCTTCCGAGATCAACCGGAGATTCCGGTCCTGGACCAATGCGGCGATGAGAACTTCCGTCGTGGCATCCGCCATCGGCCCTCCCTCGGCAACCCCAAGCCCAGACTAGAGGCGGAGGCGGCGCGATTCACCTCGAGTCACTCCGTGATGGTGGTCGGCGTGGTCACCGGGGGTCGTTTGCGAGGCGCTCGCCCGGTACAAGGAACGAAATTTGCTAATTCGGCAAGGTTCTTTGCTCGATCCCGGGAGACAGACCGATCCTGAATCGACAGGCGACCTCGACACAACGGAAGGAAAGCCATGACCGATCAGACTGCCGCGGTGGTCGGCGACCGCCTCAGCATGACGGGTTCGGCCACGCTCTTCACCCTGACGAAGACGACCGGAATCGGTGCCGTGACAGGCACTGTGGACGGTGCTGCGTACGGCGAGCAGACGAGCGAACTGGCGGAAGCCGGTGACGGACGTTTTACCTACACCATGTTCCACCAGTTCCTCGACAATGATGGTTCCAGGCTTTACACGAACGATCGAGCCGCCCTGAGCCCAGGCGCTCCCGGCGAGCCGTCGACACTGGAAGTGGAGTACACCGTCGTGGAGGCGACGGGCCGGTTCGAAGGCTGCCGCGGAACCTTCCGCAGCCGTGGCTGGCTGCGGACCCCGCCTGGCGACGCGGGTTTGGTCCAGCACAGCGTCGGCGTCGTTCAGTTCGCGGGAGAACTTCGCTGCGGATAACGGTCCGGGGGCGGGGTGCCCGGATGAATTCGGCGCGTACCAGCTTGCCGGTAGCGATTGGCGAGTGCTCAACAGCGTCGACGGCGGGCATCCCGTGCGCGGACTGTCGCCCTCGCTGAAACCCGCTCGGCTTGCCGCCATCGTGCAGCCTTGATCGAGCTATACCGCACCGCGTCAAGGCCGGTCGGCTGGTAGGAGGCCGAGGTGGTCGGTAAGGGCATGCCCCACAGGGGTTGGCGTGTTCGATTCCCTTTCCGGATGCGGTAGGCCGCCGGTTGAAGGCGCAATTTTCCGTGCCGAACCGCAGCCGTTCCCGCGTTGCTGCTGGCAGCCAGGCCCCGTCGGTGCAGTGGCCACTCCGGTTGCCTGCGAATGAGAAGGAATATTCCCAAAGCTCGGCGGGCAACCTAAATGCTCGTCAAGTTTCCCGTCGTCGGCGCGGTGTCGTCGTAATGTGAGGCACCGAGACAAAAAGATGAACCGCTGACCGCGAGGGGGCAGTCATGCTGGAGGCATTCGTCGTCGTGGGTGGGATCGTCGTGGTTCTGCTCGCGGTGGGGCTGGTCGTGGACTCGAAGGACATCGGCCGCAAGGCTCAGCCGGGCGCTCGGCGGGACATCCCCGGCCGGGCCGGGCGGGGGAACGCCTGCCCGGAGCGGAAGGCCGGTGAGCAAGGGGGCTACCTGTTCATCAGCCAGCCGTGGAGCTGACGGCACGGGCGGAGCGCACGGATTGCGCGTCGATCCGGTCGGCGAACAGACGGTCGGCTTCTGGCGTTCGTAGCGTGTGCGCGTAAGTCGCTTGCGTGCTTGGGCAGCCGCGCCGGACAGCCTCACAGTAGGTATCCAGGGCTACGGTAGCTCGGTGTCTCGCCTGAGCTGAGCGAAGCGTCTGAGGGGGTCGAGCATGCGCCCTGGCGAACTGGTCGATGGTCGTTATCGCCTGGAACGCAGGATCGGTTCGGGCGGGATGGGAATGGTCTGGCGCGCTTCGGACGAGAAGCTGGATCGTGTGGTCGCTCTCAAGCGCGCACTGCCCGCGGACACTGTTCGGGATCCAGGGCGTGCGGAGCAAGTGCGGCGCGAAGCGAGAATCGTCGCGCGGGTGAATCATCCGAACGTGGTGACCTTGTACGATTTGGTGGAGCACGACGGCGATTTGTGGCTGGTGATGGAATACGTGCCCGCCCGCAGCTTGGCGGACACGCCGCCGCGTTCTCCGCGCGAGGTCGGCCGTATCGGCGTGCAGCTGGCCAGTGCGCTGGCGGCGGTGCATGCCGCGGGCGTGGTGCATCGCGATGTCAAGCCGAGCAATGTGCTGGTCACCGGGGACGGCTTGGCGAAGCTGAGCGATTTCGGCATCTCGCGTGTGAATTTCGGCGACACGACGTTGGCGCAGAGTTTTGCGATCATCGGAACACCGGGCTATCTCGCACCCGAAGTCGCGGACGGGGCGGAAGCTACCTCGGCCTCGGACGTCTTTTCGCTGGGTGCGACATTGTTCGCCGCGATCGAGGGAGTGTCCCCGGTCGGCGTGGGAAATCCGCTGGCTCTGGTGCGCCGAGCGGCACGCGGCGAGATCGCTGTTTCGCGTCGGGCCGGGGAGCTGGAGCCGGTGCTGTCCGCATTGCTGTCCCGCAAACCACGGAGACGACCCGATGCGGCGCAAGCCGTGCAGATGCTTGCGGATGCGCTCAGCCGCCCGCGGCGGGTCAGCCATCGGACGTCGGTCTTCCGGGCCGCAGCGTGGGCGGTCATCGCGGTTGTGCTGGGCAGCCTGGGAGGTTCAGTTCCCGTCGTCTCCACCTCCCCTCGGCGACAGGCTGCGGCAGAGGAGTTGTTCACGGTCGGAGACCCTCGTGCCGCTGATCCGTGCGGGCTTGCCCGCCCGGACGAGCTGACCCGCTTCGGCGAGACCGAACTCGACACCGGCTACGGAAACTTCAATCAGTGTCGCGTGCTCCTGCACATCCGGGAAGGAGCCGACGTCGATGTCATAGTGCAGTTGGATCCGTCTGACACCAGTCGCAATTTCCCCGGAGAACACGAGAAACACGGCCCGCTGACGGTCATCCGTCATCGGCCCACCAACGTCGAATGCAGCCGGACGATCTTGCTCGCGGACCGGACGCACGTCGTGCTCCGAGCGCGAGACGCCCATCAGGAGAAGGCGGACTTGTGCACCTTGGCTGACGCGGCGACGACCGGGGCACTGGAGGTACTGGCCCAAGGGGTCGTCCCTCGCCGCACAGCGCCCGCGCCCGCGGCGTCGCTGGCGTGGGTGAACGCCTGCACGCTGCTGGACGCGACTGCTCTCGGCCGATTTCCCGGCGTTGACGCGCTACGGCCCGAGGTGGGTTTCGGTGGCTGGGAGTGCCGATGGCGCAGCACCACTATTCCGGTGAAGCTTTTGGTGACCTTTGAGCGACGCCCGCCGCTGACTGCTGAGGACGGGCAGCCCGTCCGCTTTGGCGGCCGGGAAGCTTTCCTCAAAGCCGGCGGTTACGGCGCCCAGTCTTGCGTAGCCCGGATCGTGTACCGCGAGGACAAGGAACTCGGGGCGAAATCAAGCTATGAAACGGTCGTAGTCGCAGTTATCGGCGATTTACCGTCTGCGCAACGATGTCAGCTGGTTGCCGCTATTGCCGGACCTGCGGCTTCCGGCCTCCCGCCGACCTAGACAATCCCGAACTGCATCCGCAGGGCGATGGTCTGTCAGGTGCGTTACGGCTGCGTTCGGCCGCACAGCGGACGCGCCACCACAGCACGCGGCTCTGGTTCGAGCAACATGCGGATGCTGTTGACACTGACTTAGGTGCTCATGGATTCCCCTGCGGGCGCCGCTGACCGTCAATCGAAGCCGGTCCCAGCGTGTCCTGGTCTCAAGCATGGTCGGCTCCGCACGACCCCGTCCCCGAACGCGCCCCTCAAATCGGAAGATCGGCCGAGTCCACGCCCACGACCCGGTCCCCGCAGAACACCCGGACCGACTCGGCGGGACCGTGTCCGCCGATGCCCGCTGGCCCCCAGAAGGTCTGGGCCGAACCGTCAGCAAGGTCGGCGAGTTTCGCGCCGTTGATGCGCACTTCCCCGGCGACGACGCGCGAGCCGATTTCCATCGCGTGGTCGGTGTCAGTGCCGAAGACATACGCGTCGAGCCCGGAGGGGTTCGCGTTGGCGATCCGCAGCGCCTCCTCGTCGGAGTCGACCGCGTGGACGGAGACGACCGGGCCGAAGAGTTCGGAGTTCGCCTGCGCGGGGTCGGCTCCGGAGGCGATCGTGGGGGAGAGGAAGAAACCGTCGAGGGCGGGAAGCCGTGCGGGCTGGGAGATTTCGGCTCCCGAAGCGCGCAGGTCCGCGATCCGGCGCACGAGGGTTTCGTAGTGCGGTGCATTGGAAATCGGGCCCAAGTCGGCGTTCTCGTCGAGCGAGTGGCCGATCTCGAGCGCGGAGATGCGCTGGTTCAAGGCATCGAGCAGCGCGGCGGTCATGCGCCGGGGCGCGAGGACCTTGCCGGGGCCTTCGCACCATTGCCCATTCAACTTGGTCAACCCCTCGACGATGCCGTCCGCGGCGACGTCGACGTCCGCGTCCTCAAGGACGAGAACCGGGTTGTTGCCGCCGAGTTCCAATTGGAGGACTTTGAAATCCTCCGCAGCGGACCGGGCGATGGCGCGGCCCGCGCCCGGGCCGCCGGTGAAAGAGACCACCTTGACGCGCGGGTCGGCGGTCAGCGCGGCCCCGACGGCTCCGGTGCCGTGGACGAGTTGCAGGGCACCGGAGGGCAGTCCGGCCGCGACGAAGCACTCCACAACGATCTGGGCGCTGCTCGGCGCGTGTTCCGAAGGTTTCAGGATGACCGGGCATCCGGCGGCCACGGCGCTCACGACCTTCGCCGCCGGGATGAAGCTGGGTCCGTTCCAGGGCGTGAGGATCGCGGCCGGTCCCAACGGCAGCCGGTAGAGGCGGACGTCGCGGCCGCCCGCTTCGAGTGCGGTGATCCGGGGAATTGCGACCAGATCCGTTGCTGCCGAACGGACTCGTGCGGGCAGGAATGACGCGACTGTCCTCGTGACGCTGATCGGCACGCCGCTCGTCAGCGAGTCCGCGCGGGCGATGTCTTCGATGCGTTCCGCCAGGTTCGCCGCGACTCGCTCGAGCATGCTGGCTCGCTCGCGCCGGGCGTCGTCGTCCCAAGCGCCGATGTCGTAGACCCGCTCGGCGTGCTGCAAGGCGCGTTCGACGTCGCTTGGGGCGGTCGTCGCCATCTGATGCACGGGCTGGCGCGTGTTGGGGTCGAGATTCCAGGCGTCGGGGAGCGTTTCGCATTCGCTCCATTCGTCGGCGATGTAGTTCAGCGGGACGGGCACTGTGCGGTCGCTCGGGGACATCGGGCTCACCTTCGGGAGTGGAGGTCGACGACGATGCGGGTCACGTCGCCGGATCGCATGGCGGCGAACCCGTCGTCGATGTCGCGGAACGGGATCACGGCGGTGACCATTTCGTCGAGCAGCAGCCGGCCCTGCTGGTACAGGCGCGCGAGCTGGAGGATGTCCTCGCGCGCCTGCCCGGAGCCCATGTAGGAGCCGATGAGCCGTTTCTCCTGGAAGAAGAAGTCCGACGCGGGAAGGCTCAAGTCGGTCCCATCCGGCGCGATGCCGACCAGGCAGGCGGTTCCGGCCGGGCGCAGGACGGCCAGGGCGGTCGCTGCGGTGCGTGCCGAACCGACGGCTTCGAACGAGTAGTCGACGCCGTCGCCGAGGTGTTCGCGGATCGCGGCGACGACATCTTCGCTACCGCCGTTGACGGTGTGCGTGGCCCCGTACTTGCGTGCGGCCCGCAGCCGTGCGTCATCGAGGTCGACGGCGATGATCGCTGACGCTCCGGCGAGGCGAGCGCCTTGGACGATGGCGGAGCCTACCCCGCCGCAGCCGACCACCGCGACGGTGCTTCCCGGGCGGACCTCGGCACCGCGGAAAACCGCGCCCACTCCAGTGATGACGCAGCACGAGAGCAGGCAACCCACGTGCGACGGGACGTCGTCGGGAAGCTTGACGAGCGCGTTCTCCCGCATCAGCGTGTGCTGCGAGAACGCACCCAGATCGCCGAGCCGCTCGATCGGGCGGCTGTCCAGGTGCTGGAACGCGGGCCTCAGACGGCGGCGGACCTCCGCGACCCGCTGGCACTGCGTCGGACGCCCGGTTTCGCAGTTGGGACAGCGGCCGCACGACGGTGTCAGCGCGCCGACCACTCGGTCCCCGGGCTGGAGACCGGTCACCGCCGAGCCGACCGATTCGACCACGCCCGCTACTTCGTGGCCGAGGACGGCGGGCAGGCCGATCGGCACGGTCCCGGTTTTGTAGTGCAGGTCGCTGTGGCACAGCCCGACGTGCGAGACCGCGATCCGGGCCTCGTGCGGTTCGGGGTCGTCAACCTGGATCTCGGTCAGGGCGAGCGGTTCGTTCACGGCGCTCAGCACGGCGGCCTGGGTGGTGATCACGTCAGTTCTCCTCAGTCGTCGGGTTCACGCGCGTGCGCCCTTTTCGGTCCAGAAGCTCTGGATTCCCGCGCTGTACACGCCGCTTTCCCACGCTTCCCGAGCGGCGACGTCCTCCCGGGCGAAGGCTTCCTCGATTTCGGACGGCTGCGGTCGCAAAAGGGCAAGGTGCATCGCCGTCGTATTGGCCGCCGGGGTCCAGTCGAGGACGGTTTCGACCGCGCGCTCGACGAGCTGGTCCGGTTCGACGATTTCGTCCAGGAGACCGATCCGCAGGGCTTCCGCGGCGTCCATCCGGTGCGCGCCCAGCACCATCCGGATCGCGTGGCCGCGGACCAGCCGGGGCAGCAGGACGCTCGTGGCGTTGGAGATCGTGAGGCCGCGCCGGTTCTCCGGCTGGTAGTACTCGGTCGCCGGGGTGCCGATCCGGGTGTCGCAGCACAGCGTGATTTCGGACGCCCCGCCGACTGCCAAGCCGTTGACCGCGGCGACCACCGGGATGCGGGTCTCCAGGATGGCCCGGGTGATGTCGTGAAAAGTCTCGAACGCGGTCTTGACCTCGTCGTAGCAGGTGGGAGCGGCCGCGAGGTCCTCGCCGGCGGAGAACGCCCGGCCCTCGCCGGTGAGGATGATGCCGCGCACTTTCTGCCCGGTGCCGAACTCGCGGATGACGCTCGCGAGGCGGCGACGGGTGGCGACGGTCAGCGCGTTGAGCTTTTTGGGCCGGGACAGGGTGAGGACCGCGACGTCCCGGGTGATGTCGACGCGCAGATCGGGCCGGGCCGGGCTGAAGTCGTAGACCAGGCCCGGATCGGCTGCGGCCCGTTCCTTGAGCGCGGGCTTGGACACCCGCTCGGACGGAGTGCGCGGGAAATCGGCCACGAACTCGACATACCGAGGCACCTTGAAGCGCGCGAGCTGATGCCCGGCTCGCTGGACGATCGATTCCGCGGTCGAACGGTCGGCCGCGACGCCGTCGGCAAGCTGGACAAAGGCTTTGACTTCTTCGCCCATCAGGTCGTCCGGCTCGGCCACGACCGCCGCGCCGACCACGGCGGGATCGCGTTCGAGCACCGCCTCCACCTCGGCGCTCGCGATGTTTTCGCCGCCTCGCCGGACCATGTCCTTGATGCGTCCGACAATCCTGATGTCACCGTCCTCGCCGCGAACGACGATGTCGCCCGTGTGAAGCCAGCCGTCGCGCAGGATTCGCGCGGTGTCCTCGGGCCGGTTCCAGTAGCCCTCCATCATCGGCTTGCCCTTGACGGTGAGTTCTCCGCGTTCGCCGTCCGGGACCTCCGCGCCGTCCGGGCCGACCACGCGCACCTGCTTGGTCGGCACCGGACGGCCGAGGCTTCCGCTGCCCACCGCGGCGGGATCGGCGAAACTCGAAACCAGGTCGAACCCCGACTCGGTCATCCCGTAGACCTCACGCCACGGAGCGCCCCATCGTTCCTCCAACGCGGAGTGCAGGTCCGCGGGAATCCCGGAGCACAGCACCATCCGGACGGAATTGTCGCGGTCGCGCGGATCCGGCGACTGTTTGAGCAGCAGGGTCGGCATGGACCCGAGGACGTAGAAGAAGGTCGCGCCGTGGCGGCGAACGTCCGCGAAGAAGCCGGAGGCGGAGAATCGCGGGAGTACGACCAGCGGAGCCCCAATGGTGAGCGCGAGCGCCACGTTCCACTGTGGATCCATGTACGAGAAGGGTTGCGCGGTAAGCAAAACGTCGTCGGATCCCAAGCCGGTCGCGGCCGCGCACAGCCAGCCGTTGCGGACCCAGTAGTCGTGCGTCAGCATGCAGGCCTTGGGAAATCCGGTGGTTCCCGAGGTGTATTGGAGGTTCGCCAAGGTGTCGGCGGTGACGGCGACGTCGGGTGCGCTGGCTGAGAACTGCGCAGACCCGTCGTCTACCACCCGCACCGCATCCGTGCCCGCGACGTCGTGCACGAGCGGCAGGTGGTCGTGGTCGGTGAAAACCAGCCGGGTGCCGGAATCCTTCAGCACAAACGCGAGGTCTGCTTGCTGATACTTCGCATTGATCGGCACGGCCACCGCACCCGCTTTGAGCGCGGCGAGCCAGGCGACCGGCCACTGCACGACGTTCGGCAGCATGACCGCGACCCGGTCGCCGGGTTGGACGCCGTCCGCCTCGATCAGGCGGTGCGCCAGCCGAGAGGTCCAGGCGTCGATCTCGCCGAAGGTCCACGAACGGTCGCCGAAGCGGAGGAATTCCTTGTCCGGCGATTGGACCGCGCGTTCCGCCAGCAGCGCGGTCAAGGTCGGGGTCGGCGGATCCTCGCCGAGGCGGTCAGCCGCGATTGTCATGCTTTCACCGTTCCTGCGTTGTTCGATAGTCCTGGGGCGCACCGGCGCTGGGCCGACTGTTCGACGATCCACACCAGCGCGGGATCCGTGCTCGCCATCCACTCCGGATGCCATTGCACGGCCAGCACGGGCGAGCCGGGGAGTTCCATCGCCTCGGCCACCCCGTCCTCGGTCCGGCCGGTCACGGCGAGCCCGGCGCCGCACCGGTCCACCGCTTGGTGATGCCACGAGTTGGTGACCGCGCGGTCGCCGAACAGCCCCGCGGCGATCGAGCCGGGCTCGAAGGCGACGACGTGATCCGGCGTGCCGTCGGTCGGCGCGGATTCGAGGGAGAGATGCCGCACCGAGCCGGGGGAGAGGTCGGCGACGAGCGTGCCGCCGAGCGCGACATTGAGGACCTGCATGCCCCGGCACACGCCGAGGACGGGGATTTCCCGTTTCAGCGCCGCATGCACGAGTGCGATCTCGTACGCGTCGCGCTCGGCGTCGTGCACCGCCGGGTCGGCGCGCGGGTCGATTTCGCGCACCACTGCGGTGTCTCCGCCCCAGCGGGCCGGGTGCACGTCCTGTCCTCCGGTGACGACGACGCCGGACAGCCATTCCGCGGCGTCTTCCGGGGGAGCGTCGTAGGGCAGATGGACCGGTACGCCGCCGGCCCGCGCGATCCTGGTCGCGAAGGCGGCCATGTAGCTGTCGGTGTGCATGTCTGCGTAGCGGCTGTCCGAGCCGTCGACCAGTCCCATGCGGAAGCGGCGGCCGGTGACGCCGATGAGCGGCTTGGTCACGGCAGCTCGAAGTAGCGCCGGGACTCCCACTCCGAGAGCGGGGAGTACGGATCGCCGCCCTTGGTGTGGAATTCCATCCATTCCCACCGGCGGGACACGACCCAGAAGTCGACGAATTCGTCGCCGAGGTATTCGCGCAGGATCGGGTCCGCGTCCAGGGCGGCGAACGCCTTCGACATCGTGTCGGGAATCCGGGGCACGCCGCAGTCCTCGGGAAGGCACCAAGCCATGTCGGCGACCTCGTCCGGAGGTTCGATCTCCCGCTCGATTCCGGCCGCCACTCCGGCGAGCACCCCGGCCAGCGCGAGGTACGGATTGACGTCGGAGCCGGGAACCCGGTACTCGAGCCGCGAATACCGCGGATGGTCGGTGATGGCGCGCACGGCGGCCGTCTTGTTGTTGACTCCCCAGCTGATCGTCGTCGGCGGTCCGCTGAATTCTTCCAGCCGCCGGTACGAGGTGATTTGCGGAAGCACGATCGCGGCGTTGCCCGCCATCGTCGCCATCAATCCGCCGATCGCGTGGCGCATGAGGTCGGTCAGGCCGTCTTTGGCGAAGAACTGGTTCACGCCCTCGCGCTGCAGCGAGAGATTGATGTGCGCGCCCTGTCCCCACCCGGCCGTCGGCTTGGCCATGAAAGTGACCGTGCGGCCTTGCTCGAATGCCACTTCCCGCATGGCCTGGCGAGTGCGGGCCCAGGCGTCGGCGAGCGCGATGGGGTCCGTGGGCGCGAGATTCAGCTCGGTCTGCCCCGCGGCGGCCTCGTCGGTCCACGCTTCCCAGGCGATGCCCAGGTCGTCGAGCCGGGCCGCGACCGCCTCCATGTAGTCGACCCAGTCCTTCGACCGCGCCAGGTGGTAGGTGGCACCCGCGCTGCCGCCGAGCGGAGTCAGGTCGCGGTATCCGCGGATGCGCGCTTCCTGGACGGATTCCTCGAAGAGAGTCGCCTCGATCTCCACCGCGACGGTGGCGGTGAGACCCAACGCGGCGAGCCGGTCCACCATGGCGCGTGCCAGGTTCCGCGGGCAGATCGGCACCGGCGTGCCGTCTTTCTTGCGGTAGTCGCCGATCACCGAGTCCAGTCCCGGCTTCCATTCGACCAAAGTGGACAGATCGGGAACCATCTGGATGTCGTAGAGGTTGCCGCGCCAGTCCGCGTAAGCGTCGCCGAGGACGAATTCGTCGCCGAGGTCGATGGCGAAGAGCACGTCGGCGAAAGCGAAGCCGGTTTCCTTGCCGGAAGCGAACTTGGCTGCGGAGACGGTCTTGCCCAGGAAGCTGCCGTCGTGGTTCGTCGCTTCGAGGCGGACGGTCTTGCCCGCCGTTTTCGGGAGATCAGACATCGAAACGCACCTTCCACGAAGCGCCGGTCAGGACGGACAACTGCGCCCAGGTGCCTTTGACGCGCAGGCCGGACGACAAGGCGAGCAGGAAATCGTCGGCACCGGTGAGCACTCCAGCCAGGACGTCGGGGGAGCCCGCGAGCAGATACTCGGAAGAGCCTTCGCCGAACCTTTCCTCGGTCCGGCCGTCCTCGCTTTCTGCCACGACGACAAGGACGTCCGGCATGCCGGCGAGGTCGCGGGTGAGGTCCCAGAACCGCCGGGCCGCCTCCCGCCAAGGGGGAAGCGGCGGTGTCAAAGCGCGCAGCACGGCCTCGGCCAGTTCCGTGTTCCCGGCCGGTTTCTGAGTCGGGGAGAACCGGGCCCGCAGATCGACGACGACGGTCGCGTCAGGTTCGGTGAAAACGCCGCTGCTGACCGCGATTTCGCCGCGCTGCACAACGATGGTGGCGGCTTGCGGGGTGTCATGGGAGCGGAGCGCGACGGTTCCCTGGATACGGGCCAAGGTGTCGCCTTCGTGTCCTGTTCGGACAGATTCGCGCAAGGCGCGCGCGATCAAGCGGACCACCGGAGTCGCGTCCGGCTCGATCGCCAGGGCGGTCGCGTGCTGTAGCGCGGGAAGCGTCGTCGTCTCGGTCATGCTGGGTTCCTTTCGCCCTGAACGCGGCGGAGTTGTAGTTTGTCATATGACTTGGTCAATTGACCAGAGCTGTGTAGACCGTCGGCTTCTTCGCCCGCAGGCGCAGCGCCCACACCAGTCCGGCGACGTAGGCGAGCACCAGGAAAGCGAGGAAGGCGCGGGCGATGCCGGCCGAGCCGATCAGCAGCTCGAAGTTGCTGACCACCAGGAAAAGGGCGCCGAGCAGGCTCGCCGAGGCGATCCCCGGCGCGACGGCGCCCTTCCATTTCGATACGCCGCCGGGGTTTCGGCGAAAGTGCACGACGACGGCGACGGAAGTCAACGCGAGCAGGAAGATCAGCCCGAGCGTGCCCGCGCCGCCGAACCAGGCGTAGATCTGCGTCACGGGATCGAGGCGGCATACGGCCATGACTGCCAACGCGAGCGTGACGACACCGGACGTGACGAGGGAAGCGATGTGCGGCGAACGGTGCTTCGGATGGGCCGCGCCGAACCTCGCCGGGAGTGCGCCCTTGCGGCCCAACGTGAACGTGTAGCGGGACACGACGTTGTGCACGGTCAGCACGCACGCGAAGAAGCTCGTCGCGAGCAGGCATTGCAGCACGTCGTGCGCGAAGGCCGACACGTATCTCGTGGCCAGGTCGGCGGTGAGGGCCTCCGGGTGGCTGGTCGCCAGGTCCACGACCTTGCCGGTTCCCGCACCGACGATGACGGCCCACGCGGAGACCGCGTACACCACGGCGATGACGAGCACCGCGGTATAGGTGGCGCGCGGAACGGTGGTGTCCGGATCCTTTGCCTCCGAACGGAATACCGCGGTCGCCTCGAAGCCGACGAACCCGAAGATCGCATACATGACGCCGGTTCCGACGGCTCCCTGGCTGAACGCGCTCCACGTGAACGGTTCGCCGGACAAGCCGCGGTCGCCTCCGTGCACGACGATCGCCAGGTCCAGCACAGCGACGATCAAGACCTCCGCGACGAGCAGGGCGCCGAGGACTCGCGCGCTCATTTCGATGTTGCGGTAGCCGAGAACGGCGATGGCGAGCAGGCACGCCGCCGAGAGCGACCACCAGGGGACGGAAACCCCGGCGAGGGTCACGAACACGTTGTGCACGGCAGCGCCGAGGTAGGCCGCGACCGACACGAGAAGCACCGCGTACGTCGCGATCGCCAGTGTCGCGGCACCGAGGCCGACCACTCTGCCCAAGCCTTTTTGCACGTAGGAGTAGAACGCTCCGGCATCGGCGACCTCGGGTGTCATCGCGGAGAACCCGACGGTGAACAGGACGAGCACGAGTCCCATGACGACGAAGTTCAGCGGTGCGCCGGTCCCGTTGCCGGTCGCGATCATGAGCGGGATGAGCCCGGCGACGACGGTGAGCGGGGCGGCCATGGCCACGACCATGAACACGATCTGCGGCACGCCGAGCGTGCGCGCCAGTGCTTCGGTCTGCCGGTCCGGCGGGAGGTCACGGGTCATGGGGTCCTCGAATCACAGTCGAGTGGGGAAGGCCGCGGGCATCGGAGGTTTCGCGCTTCTCGGACGAAGGTTCGCGCGGTGCGCCCAGCGACGAGAGCTATGGTTACCGAACGTCCGGTAACCTGTCAACAGCCGGTTCGGCGCGGAGGACCTGCGCCCCGCGCGCCGGGCCTGGATACGCTCGGCGAATGCGGCTCACGGAAGGACTGCGATGAACGACCAGGTGCTCGACGCCGATCCGAACGCGGACACCGCCACGCGGCTCAGGGCGGCCGCGGTGTTCCTGTTCGCCACCCAGGGCTACGCGGCGACCAGCATCCGCCAGATCGCGAGCCGGGCCAACCTCTCCAACGCGGGCGTGTACCACTTCGCGACCAACAAGGAGAGCCTGCTTCTCGACATCATGCGGGAAATGCAGCAGCGGCTGAACTCCGCCACCGAGGCTCAGCTCGCGCCCCTCACCCGGCCGGAAGACCGACTGGCCATCCTGATCAGCGGGCTCGTCGGCGCGCACGCGGTGAACCGGATGAGCAGCGGCGTCACCGACGGGGAAATCCGGGCCCTGACGCCCGGAAGCGACGGGCACCAGGAGATCGTGGCCATGCGCGACACGTACGAAGCGCACTGGAGCGCCGCGCTGCGAGACGGCGTCGACGAAGGCCTCTTCCGGATCGCCGACCAGCGGCTGACCCGGCTCGCCCTGTTGTCCATGTGCACCGGCGTGAGCGATTGGTACGACCCCTCCGGCACGACGCCGTTGCCGGTGATCTGCCGGGAGTTCGTCGGAATCGGCTTGGCCGCGGTGCGGGCGCGCCGGGACGGGACGGCGGTCGGGCCGGACGACGTCGCCCCGTTCGATCCCGGCAGCGTTTTGCGCGTGAGCTGGGAGCCGAGGGTCAAGGGGGCCGCCGGTCCGGCTTGACCGTCCGATGTGGACTCGCGGGAGTGTTCAGGCAGCGGGCGGAGCCCCTTTCCGCGCGTTCCGCCTGCTGCCGTTGATCCGGTCGTTGAAGCGGTCGACCGCCCAGATCGTGCGCAGTCCGAGCGGGCTCATCATGAGTGGACGGGGGAAGCGGGGTTTCTCGGCCCACAGGACACCCAGGTCTTCGGGCCGTTCGCCGTCGACGACGAGATCCGCGAGGAGCGAGCCGACATACGGTGCTTGCGCGAGGCCGTGGCCGTTGCAGGCGATCGAATAGAAGACGTTGCCGCCGAGCTGCCCGGCGACCGGAAGCCAGGACGAGGTGATGGCGATCCAGCCGCCCCAAGCCCGCTCCACCGCCACGTCGGCCAGGCTCGGGAACCGCGTCGCGAACGCGTCCGCGAGTTCCCGGACCAGTCCCGGGTCTGGGCGCTTTTCCGCTGCCGGGAGCGGAAAACGCCTGCCCCGCTCGATCCGGCGGACCCCGAAGACGATCGTATCCCGCGGGGTCAGCCGGTAGTTTTCCATGATGTTGTGCTGGGTGATCAGCCCGGAACGGCTGGTCCAGCCCAGCGCCTTCAAGCGGGCGGGATCGATCGGCTCGGTCTCCGCCTCGATCACCCACAGCGGCACCGAAAGGTGCTTGGGCGTGATCTTCCATTCGCCGGAGAAGGCGTTCGTCGCGAGCACGACCTTGTCCGCACGCACTATGCCGCGAGGCGTTGAGACCACCACCTGAGCGCCGTCGCGGGTGACGTCCGTGACCTTGGTCTGCTCGAAGACCCGCGCGGACGACGCCAGGAGTTCCCGGCGCACGCCGCGGGTGAACTTGCCGGGGTTCATGATCCCGCCCGCTACTTCGCGCATGCCGCCGAGGAAACCGCGCGGGATCCCGAGTTCCTCGCTCGTGCCGAGCTCGACCTTCGTGCCCGCCTTGCGGAGGATCTTGGCCACGCGCCGCACCCGTCCGAGCTGCCCTCGGGACACCGCGGCGAAAGTGTTGCCGGTCGGTTCGTAGTCGCAGTCGATGTCGAACCGCTTGATCAGGTCTTCGACATGCAGCGCCGCGTGCTCGGTCAACCGGGCCATGCCGGGCATTCTCTTGCGGAAGAACAGATTCAGCAGCTGGATGTCGCCGCCGGGCGCGCTCGCGAGCTGGCCAGCGTTGCGGGAGCTGGAACCATGGCCGCAGAACTGGGCTTCCAGCACCACGACGTCCTGTCCGCGCTCGGCGAGGCGCAGGGCGGTCGACATGCCGCCGAGCCCGCCGCCGACGACCGCGACGGCACAGTTGAGGTCGCCGTCCAGCGGAGGCTGGATGTCGGACGGCGGGTCGATCCACCCGGTGAAGCTGCGGTAGTCGACGTTGGCGGTGTCCACGGGATCTCCTAGGCGCTCGCGAGCTTGGTGCGTCCGGACCGGGTCGCGGGCTCGATTCCGGTCGCGACGTTGTGGTTGTGCAGGGCGCGGTAGGCCCGGAAAATCACGTACATCTGGGTGCCCCAGGTGGCGAGGGCGAGCGTGTAGAACGTCGTGCGGTACTGGTCGTCCGGAATCGGGAAGAAGTCGTACATCACCGCGATCGCCAGCCCCGCCGCGGTGGCCAGAGCGGAGGCGACGGCGGAAGCCTTGGCGCGCGCCCGCCAGAGCCGCACGGTGAAATAGGCGAGGAAGATCGCCGTGACCGCGTTGACCGCGACGTAGAAAATCGCCGAGCCAGCGTGGAATTCCCAATGGAACTGCTGGAAGTACAGTCCGGCCACCCCGGCCAGCGCGAACGCGCCGACATCGGTTGCCACCGAGGGCTTGTAGAGGTGCGTCACGCGCATGAGGCCCAGTACGAGGATCAGCGTGATGCCCACCGAGCGCGAGAAAGCGTCGAGGAAATACGCCACGAAGTACATGGCGCTGTGCTCGTCGCCGCCGAGCAGGGACCAGAGCAGGAAGTTCGTGCCGGACGTGGCGACGACGATCCATTCCAGGCCCAGCAAATAGTTTCGATAGTGCCGGATGAACTTCACGCCGTAAGTGAACCCGGCGAAAATCATCCAGACGTCGGCCAGAGCGAAGAGGGCTTCTTTCATTTCCTGTATTCCTTGGGGTTCGGGCCTTCGCTTCCGGCGAAGGCAGCGATGGTCAGGCGGCGCGGCGCCGGGCGCGTGCGCGGGAGACGGCCAAGGTCGCCAGCACGAGCAGGGCCACGACGGCAGCGATCCAGTAGCCGGAGCCGTAGAGATCCGCGGTCGCGACTTCTTCGCCGGTGCCGCGTACCGGGGTCAGCGAAACGCTGAGGTCGGCGCTGATCAGCGCGGTGCCGACGGCGAAGCCCACGGCCATGAAAGTCCCGGCGACACCAGCGGCCATGCCGGCCTTTTCTTCGGGCACGGCTCGTTGCGCGATCGCGAACCCGGCCGCGTAGCCGATGCTGCAGCCGAGGCCCATGACGGCGGCGCCGACGAGGTACTGCCACTGCCGGTCGTGCGCCAGCGCGAGCCAGGCCAGACCGGCGGCACTGACCAGCGCTCCGGCCGCGAACATCGACGCGCCGCGCCCGTTCGCCGCCGGCCGGTCCGCGATGGCGCCGCCGAGCAGGAAGGTCGCCGCGAACGGCACCATGAGCCAGCCCGTCTGCAGCGCGCTGAGCCCTAACCCGTAAGCGTCGGCCGGGCGGAGCGTCGCGGGGACGACCTGGGCGTAATCGCTGACCAGGAGCAGATAGGCCGAATTCACCGCCGCGAACAAGGCGATGCACACGCACGCCGCGGTCACCAGCGGGGTTTTCATGAAGGAGACGTCGAAGACCGCGGAAGCCGATTTCCGTTCGACGCGCAGCCAGAGAATCCCGCCCGCGACGCCGAGCGTCAACGGAATCAACGCCCCGGCACCCCACACCAAACCCTGCGTCAGCGTCAGGAGGATCGCCGCCACCCAGCCGATCATCCAGACGGTGCCGAGCACGCCGACCCGGCCGGAAGGCTCGGCGGGCGGAGTGTGCGGAATGGTCGCCCAGGACATGACCGTCGTCAGGGCGAATGCCGCGGTCAGCACGAAGAAAAAACTTCGCAGCGACAGATTCTGCACGATCAAGCCGCCGCCGATCATGCCGACGACGATGCCGACCCCGGTGGCGATCACGAGAACGGCCACGCCCGCGGTGATTCCGCGCTCGCCGAGGTTCCGGCGGAGAAATCCGAGCGGCAGCAATTGCGCGGCACCGCCGAAACCCATTACGAGACAGCCAGCCAGCAGCGCTGGATACGAGTTGCCCACTGCGGGAATGAGCGCACCCAGCGTAAGAAAAGCGGAAGCGAGCACTGAGGCGTTGCGATCCCCGTAAAGGTCGGCGAGCCGGGGGAGAAGGATGAATCCGGCTCCTCCCCCCAAGGTGAGCGCGGTGTAGACCCAGGTGGTCTGGGCGAGCGTGACGAGGTGGTAGTGCGTCGCGATGACCGGCAGAAGCGGCGGCACCACGAAGAGGACTGCGTTGGTCAAGACGACCAGTACCGCGCCGATGCTGAGGAGCGGGACTCTTCGCGCCGCCCGGAGAGGCGGAGCGGGGCGGACGAGGTCAGGCCGGTGCAGTTCTGCCATGGTCGACTCCGATGTCGTGGGCGAGCCTGCTGGAGGAAAGCGATCCCCGGTGGTCAGGGCCCATAAGCTAACCCTTCTTGGTCGTCCGATCAAGTTGTTTGACCAAGAGTTTTCCGGACGGCGGGGCGACCGGCTTCCCGGCCGCGCTGGTAGTCTGGGCTGGACTGGGTCAAATGTCCTAGTCGTACCGGGATCACTGGGGGAGGGCCGCATGCCACGCGTCTCGGCTGCCGAACGGCGGCAGGACTTCGTCAACGCGGCGATGGAGGTCATCGCCTCCCACGGCATCGACGGCGCGACGACGCGACGGATCGCCGAACAGGCGCAGGCTCCGCTGGCGACGCTGCACTATTGCTACAACTCCAAGGAAGACCTGTTCGCCGACGTCTACGAATTCGTCGGTTCCCAGTTCCAGGCGGTCCTGGACGGCAGCGATCCGCACAGCGGCCTCGCGGAGACCGCCCGCGAACTCCTTCGCGGAGTGATCAGCTGCTACTTCGAGTCGCACACGTTCGCGGCGGCGACGCTGGAGCTGTTCAGCTGGGCCCAGCGGCAGTCCGAGAACCGCGGAATGGGCGTCTACGAGCGCGCGGCCGAGACGATGCGCGGCATACTGCGGAAAGCGGCGCCGGGGGATCAGCTCAGCTCCGAAGCCATCGAAGACATCGTCAACGTCATCTCGTCCCTCGCCGACGGTTTCGCCTTGAATTGGCTGACGCGCGGCGACGATTCTCTCGCCGAAGACAAGCTCGAGCTCGTCACGGCGGTGCTGGACAGCTGGCTCGCGACCCGGCTCGACCAAGAGGCGGCCGCGCGCTGAACCGGCCCTAGTGCGGTCGCCGCGGGAGAACGGCCTGATCCCGCCGAGCCGATTCCTGTTGTCTCCCAACGTTTTGCGCTGAGGTCAGCGAGCTTCGCGCTGTCGTCTCGCCCACGGCGGACCTGATCTTGGTCCCTGCCGGGAAATCGCGCTGCCCGAAGACCGCCGCGCCCAGTGTTCCCGTGCCCGAAACGCCGTGCTCGCAACCGTTCCGGCTCCGCTCGTCCGGGTGACCGAAGCACGCTGACCGGACTTCGGGTCTTGACGTCCGATGGCTCGTGCCACACACTCTGTCAAACGACTTTATCAAATGACCAACTTCGGTCCTGGTCGTTGCCGCTGGTCAGCGGCCCGCGGTGTCCCGGCACCGGCAGCGCAATCGGAAAGGTGTGGAGCATGAAGGAACGGAGCGCGACGGAGCGCGCCGATATCGTCGTCATCGGCGCGGGAGTCTCCGGCATCGGCGCGAGCCGGCAGCTGGCGGCCGAGTTCCCGGACAAGAAGATCCTCGTCCTCGAATCGCGCGCGGCGATCGGCGGCACGTGGGATCTGTTCCGTTACCCGGGCGTCCGCTCCGATTCCGACCTGCACACCTACGCCTACGATTTCAAGCCGTGGCGGCACCGTTCGGCGATCGCCGAAGGCCCGCTGATCCGCGAATACCTTGACGAAACGGTGTCCGAATTCGGTCTGGACAAGATCCTCCGGCTCGGACACCGGGTGACGGCGGCGGACTGGTCCAGCGCCGAAGCGCAATGGACGCTGCGGGTTCGGGTGACCGGCGCCGACGGGGCGGAGAGCGAGAAGACCGTCAAGGCGGGCTTCGTGTTCAGCGCGACTGGCTATTACCGCTACGACAAGGGATACACGCCGCACTTTGAGGGGCGCGAGGATTTCCGGGGCGACATCCTGCATCCGCAGGAATGGCCGGAGAATTACGACTACCGCGGCAAACGCGTCGTGATCATCGGAAGCGGCGCGACGGCGGTGACGATGCTGCCGGCCATGCTGATGGGCGAGGGCGCCGCGGCGCACGTGACGATGCTGCAGCGCACGCCGAGCTACGTCGCTTCGGCCCCCCGGGTCGACAAGATCGCGCTCGCTCTCAGCAAGGTGTTCGGGGCGAAGGCTGGCTACGCGGCTACCCGCCGAAAGAACATTTGGCAGGACTTCCTGCTCGTCTCGGTCCTGTCCAAGTTCCCGAATTTCGGCCGGAAACTGCTCCGCAAGCTCGCGCTCAAGGACCTGCCGCCCGGTTTCGACGTGGACACCCACTTCAACCCGCCGTACGACCCGTGGGACCAGCGGCTCTGCGTCACCCCGGACGGCGAGTTCTTCCACGCGCTGCGCGACGGGAAGGCCGACGTGGTCACCGATCACATCGACCGCTTCACCGAGAAGGGCATCCTGCTGAAGTCGGGCAAGACGCTGGAGGCCGACCTCGTCGTCACGGCGACCGGCCTGGTCCTGCAACTGCTGGGCGGCATCCAGCCGACGGTGGACGGCGTTCCGGCGAAGCTGCCGGACACCGTGCTGTACCGCGGCTGCCTGATCTCCGGGGTGCCGAACTGGGCCATGATGTTCGGCTACACGAAGGCGTCCTGGACGCTGCGCCTGAGCAACGTGTGCCGTCTGGTCACTGATGTGCTCCGCCGGATGGACGCGACCGGACAGGACATCGTGGTGCCGGTCGCGCCGGAAAACCTGGACAAGGACGACGTCGTCGACCTCAGCGCCGGGTACATGCGGCGGTCGCTGCACGAACTTCCGAAGCAGGGCACCGAACTGCCGTGGCGGATGCGTACCACCTTCGTGCCGGACAACCGGCTGTTCAAGGGGCAGCTGATCGACGAGAACCTCCGGTTCTCGACCCGGACCAGCGCCCTCGCCAGCGTCGGAGCCGGGTCGTGACCGCGCCGCGCCTGACGCTGAGCCAGCGTCTGCAACGGGCGTTTGTCGTTGCCCTGTGCGGTCTTCCGGCACCGATCGCGCGGGTGCTCGCGCGCCCGCCGGTCAACCGCGCGGGGGAGCGCATGGCCCCGGACGTCGCCATGCTGATGAAACTGACCGCCGCCGGGAACGACTACAGCGATCTGCCCGCCGCCGAGGCGCGGAAGGTCATCGAGACCGACGCGGCCGCGTTCGCCGACCGGGTCGCTCCCTGTGCTGTCGAACAGGAAGTTGAAATCCACAGTGGACTGCTGGCGACCCGGTACAGTTCGGGAAAACCTGGCCGGGGCTTGATTCTCTTCTTCCACGGCGGCGGCTTCGTTCTCGGAAGCCGGGCCAGCTACGCCGCCCCGGCGCGGATGTTCGCGCACGGAACGGGAGCCGACGTGCTGTCGGTCGAGTACCGGCTGGCGCCTGAGGATCCTTTCCCCGCGGCGCACGAAGACGCTCTCGCGGCCTGGCAGTACGCCGTCGAGCACGCGGAAAGCTGGGGCCTGGACCCGAACCGGATCGTCGTAGCGGGCGAAAGCGCCGGAGGCAACATCGCCGCCGTGCTCTGCCAGCAGGTGCGCGGCCAGTCGGTGCAACCGCTGCTCCAGGTGCTCATCCAGCCGGCCACCGACATCTCGGTGCGGCGGCCTTCTCAAGACGAGTTCGCCGGCTCTCCCGCCTTGTCGGCCAAGCAGATCGACTGGTTCATGGGCCACTACGTGCCCGCCGGAACGGACGAGCGCGACCCGCTGCTCTGCCCCCTGCTGGCCGACGACCTGAGCGGTCTTCCGGACGCCATCGTGGCGGTCGCCGGGTTCGACCCACTGCGCGACGACGCGCTCGCCTATGCGGCTGCGTTGCTCGAGAGCGGAGTGCGCGTCGACCTGATCCGCGAAGAAGGACTTGTGCACGGCTATATCTCTTTCACCGCGGTCAGCCGCAGCAGCAAAGAGGCGACGACTCGGCTCGTCGCGGCTGTCAACGCGGCTCTGCGAGAGCGCGAGGCGCGGCCACTGCGCCTTGTCGATCGGACGGCAAAAGCGAAACCCCGGCAGCCCAATGCGGAGCGGAGCACCAGGTGACCACAACAATGCCAGCACAGCTCACCGCGGACGTGGCAGTGGTCGGCGCGGGGCTCTCCGGCCTCGTCGCCGCCCGCCAGCTCGTACGACGCGGACACTCGGTGGTCGTACTGGAGGCCGACGACCGCGCGGGCGGACGCCTGTACAACCTCGACACCGGCGACGGCGTGATCAGCGAAGGCGGCGGCCAGTGGGTCGGCAAGCTGCACACTCGGATGTTCGAGTTGCTCGGGGAACTGGGACTCAAAACCTTCCCCACGCACACCGAGGGCAAAACGATCTACCTCCGGCACGGCAAACGGCGGACGTTCGGCGGCACCATCCCGCCACTGGGTCCGCTGGCCTTGGTGGACTTCGCCCAAACGCAGTTCCGCCTCGAACGGATGGCGGCGACCGTTCCCGCCGAAGCTCCTTGGCGCGCCCGGAAAGCAGCCGAATGGGACAGCACGACCCTCGGCCACTGGCTCGGCAAGAACTGCCGCAGCGCCGAGGCACGGCACCTGTTCGAACTCGGGCTCTCGCTGGTCTTCGCCGAAAGCTCGAGCCAGGTCTCCCTGCTCAAGGCCCTGCACCAGATCGGCACCTCAGGCGGCGTCGAGTTCATGATGAACACCGCGAACGGCGCACAAGAGACGCGCGTGGCCGGCGGCACCCAAGCCATCACCGACGCCATCGCAGCCGAACTCGGCGACCGGATCCGGCTGGGCTCCCCGGTGACCTCGATCGAACAAGACGCCCACGGCGTGCTTGTGCGCTCGCCCGGCGCTGAGGTCCGATGCGGCCGGACCATCGTCGCGATGACCCCGGCCGACGCGGACCGGATCGACTTCCTCCCGCCGCTCCCGACCCGCCGCGCGAAACTGCAGCGCGTCTGGCGCAACGGCGGAGAACGCAAGGTCTGCCTGGTCTACCGGCGCCCGTTCTGGCGCGAGCAGGGCTTGAACGGCTCCGCCGTCACCGATCTCCCGATCGCGCATTTCGTCGTGGACAACTCTCCGCCCGACGGCAGCAAGGGCATCCTCCTGGCGTTCGTCGGCACCGCTGCTTCAGGCGAGTTCCATTGGGACGACGCGATTCTCGACGACGAGACCGCCCGCCGGGAGGCGTTCGTGAAGGACGTTGTCGAGCTTTTCGGGCCCCAGGCGCGGGATTACGAGCGGTATTTGGAAAAGTCCTGGATCGCCGAGCCGTGGATCAGCGGCGTGGCGGGGCTGCGGACGCCGGGCGTCATCACGAACTACAAGGACGCGACGACGGCGTCGGTGGGCCGCGTCCACTGGGCCGGAGCGGAGACGTCCGCGGAGTTCGAGTCCTACATGGAGGGCGCGGTCCGCGCGGCGGATCGAGCGGTGGGGGAGGTCTTGGCCGGGTCGCTCGGGTAATGGGACTTCTGCACCTGAACGACGTGGCCGTCGTCGATGCGAGCGGTACGGCGGTGCGTCGAGCGCGGATACCGGAGACACCCGACGGTGTGCGGCAACCCTTTCCTCCGCTCTGCGGGAACGTCGTCGATCTGCTTCTCTTCGGACAGCGGTTCAAGCGTCCGTCACCCGTCGGGATTGCGGAAGATCTCGGCTAGGTCGTCGTCTTCGGCAAGTTCGCGTGCAGCCGCCAGCCGACATCGTGTCCTTCACCTGGCCCGCGACGCTTGATTCGCGCGAGAACCCTGTCTTCATGACCAATACGCAGCATGGGCGAAGGCAGACGAGGCCACCGGCTGCTTGAGGTGTTTCGAGAGCTGGCTCATCAGGGTGTGCGGGCGCGGATCGGGTGGCTAGTGGGCCACTTGAGGTAGGTGGCGGTCTCGTGGAACCCGAGAGTGCGGTAGAAGCCGGCCGCTCGGCGGGTCGGCACGGTCACCTCGACGTCCTTGGCCTCACGGGACCTGGCCTGAACGGCGTGGATCAGCGCCGATCCCGTACCGCGCCCGCGCTGGGGCGCGTCGACAGCGAGTTCCAGGAGTTCGAGGATCGTTCCCCCGGCGAACAGGGTGGGCAGCCGCAGTCCGAGGACATAGCCGAGGAGGTGTGAGTCCTGCTCGGCGACGAGGAATTCGGCCCGGCCTCGCATGGCGGTCTCGATGACGCGGGGAAACGTGCTGTCGTCGAAGATCGCACGATCGAGTTGGTAGCTCGTCGCGAATCCGCTGAGCAACCGATAGACGTCGTCGGCGTCCGAGGTCGTGGCGTCGCGGATGATCACGTCGGTTCGCCCGGGAACGTGCATGGGGGTCGCAGCGGCCATGGCCACGCATTCTCCTTCACGGCCGGTGCGGGCTGGGTTTGGACGGTGTCCGGGTGGATGATGGGTTGGTGGGGTTGTCGACGGCGTTCACGAGGCTGTTCGGGGTGCGGCATCCGATCGCGCTCGCTCCGATGGGCGTTCTGCCGGTGTGGCGGGCGAAGCCGTCGACATGATCACTGACCCGCGGCGGGCGGCGGACCAGGCACTGACCCGGCACCAGTAGCTATCGGGAACCACGGAAACAGGGGAAACGTCATGGAGGACGCCCGCCAAGCACCCGGCACGACCACGGCGCTGGACAGCGTCATGCCCACGTGGCACCGCCGGGAACGGCACCGCCTCGCCGTCCAGGCACCGCCCGCGGCCGTCATCCGCGCCGCTGAGGAACTCACCTGGGGCGAAGTGCCCGCGTTTCGCCGCGTCATGGTGGCCGCCAGTCTGGACCGTGTCCCGCTGCCGGACGACACGCGGGTGCTGTCGATGTTCCTGGGCAACGGATTCCGGATACTGCACCGATCCGATCATCAGCTGGTGATCGGCGGCATCGAACGAACGTCCCGCAAGCGGCCGATCGCCGCCCTGGGAGACGATCCGGCCCGGAAGTTCCGCGGCTTCTCCGAGCCCGGCCATTTCCTGGTGGCATTCGACTTTCGTTACGCGAACGGCGAACTGGCCACCGAGACCCGCGTCCGCTGCACCGACATCCGGACACGGTGCATATTCGCCGCCTACTGGCTCGTCATTCGGGCAGGCAGCGGCGTCATTCGCCGAATATGGCTCCGCGGCATCCGACGCCGCCTCCACCGGGCAACAACCCGCGAGCCTGCCCAGGACGCCCGGTAGAGAACCCGAGCGCTCAACGATGCCCATCATCGCCGCAGGCCAACCCATCCCGGATGCGCGTGCTGACTCTTCTGTGGACGTGGATGACCGGCCATCACCGATAGCGGGCGTGGCAGGTGGGCTCCCGGCCATTGAGCCATCGCGCAAGCAAGTGAAAGATTTACGCAAAGCGGCTTCAAATGGAGAAGAAGAGGCCATAAAAGCTACCGAAGAGGTTTCCTCCCAAGGATGTCGGCGAATGGCCTGACGGGGATCGACGGGCCAGGACGGCGGGCGGACGAAGCTCGCGACCGCAGCCTGCTCTGGATCGAACTGAGGCGCGGATGATCGCTCTGGGAGGGGACGCTGAGGCCGTTGTGGAAGCGGTCCTCCCGAAACCTCGCGGGACAGCCGAAGTCATGTGATGGGTTCTGGATATCCGCGGCAGAGCAGCGTCTCGATGATCAAGCTGCCTGGCCGGGGTCGAATCGGCCTTCTTCGGCAATGGTTCTTGGCGCTTTCCGAACGAGGCGTCAGCGATGTGCGGCCGCCGGAATTTAGACTGTTCTTGAGATGAATTAGCCCGATCGGCGGCAATGCGGGCGTGAGCGGTCACGATTTGATGGGCGAAACAGGCCGGTCGTTACTGCACAAGAGCGGCGCGGGAGGCTGGCCGTTCGCGGACGCGAGCGCTTTTCCCTTGGTGAGCGCGGCGGGTAACCGTCCATGGCGCTGACCTGGCGGAGTCGTGGCGCTGAGCCTTGCTGCGGAACGCCGGGCACTTCTAGGGTGCGACTGGCGGGTCGTCGGACTTCTCCTTCGGTTCGGCTGCGGCGGACACCAGTTCTCGGCAAACCGCGCATTGTTGAAGATTTCTCGGGCGATCGCGTGCGTGTAAAGCGCACGGGCGGTCGTCGCCTGTGCGCAAGACGTTCCGGTTCGGGGCAAAGGACCAGGTGTTGCCAGAGATGAAAGTCGTCGCGCTCGCCCTCGTGTCGTTGTTGATCGGAGCGCAAGGTTCTGCGTCTTCGGCCGCGGTTTTCGCAGCGGAACCGGCTGCACTTACCGCAATTCCGTTGAATCGGTCTGCGGCTGTTTCCGAAATCGGCTACCACGCGGAGATCCGCCGAACGAGTTACGGCGTGCCGCACATTCTGGCCGCGGATCTGGGCAGCGTGGCGTTCGGGCAAGGCTGGGCCTATGCCGAGGACCGGCTCTGCGATCTGGCCGATCAGGTGGTCAAGGTGCGCGGAGAGCGCTCTCGATGGCTGGGGCGTGGTCCAGGCGACCAGTATTTGTCGTCGGACATCGCGTACCGGACTCTGGGTCTGACAGACAGGGCCCGGCAGGAGTTGCCCAAGCTGTCGCCCGACGCGCGCGCCATGCTCGCGGGTTACGCCGCCGGATACAACCGCTACCTGATGACCGTCGGGCCAGCGGCGGTCCGCGGGTGGTGCGCGGGAGCGCCGTGGATCGGTCCTGTCCAGGCTACGGATCTCCTTGCCTACCAGCAGGATCTGGCTTTGATGTCGAGCGGGCGCCAACTGCTTCCCGCGATCGCTGTGGCGCAGCCGCCGGGCGCTGGAGCCGCAGGTGACTTGCGGGTGCCGCCGCGAGTGGTGGCGGATACGGCCAGGAAACTGGTCACGACGAAAGGCGTCAACACGGGTTTGGGCAGCAACGGCTGGGCGATCGGCGGCGAGCGGTCGACGGCCGGTCGCGGTGCGCTGCTTGCCAATCCGCACTTTCCCTGGCAGGGCGAGTTGCGGCTCTGGGAAAGCCAGCTCACGGTGCCCGGAGTGCTGGACGTTTACGGAGCGGGCGTCGGCGGCCTGCCCGGGATTCAGATCGGCTTCACCGAACGAGTGGCCTGGACCCACACTGTCGCCCCCGGTGCCAGGTACACCTTCGCCAAGCTCGCGTTGACGCCGGGAGACGCCACGAGCTACCGCGTTGGAAACCGGGTGCTGCACATGCGCGCGAAAACGATATCCGTGCGGGTCAAGGAGCCGGATGGACGCATCGTCGGGCTGACCCGGACGATGTGGTCAGGCTCGCATGGGCCGATCGTGGACCTGTCCTCGCTGGATCCCGCTTACGGCTGGAGCCCGGGCAGCGCCGTCGAGTACCGCGACGCGAACGCCGGGAACGTCCGGCAGCTCGACTTCTGGCTCGCTGTCGCGAAATCCGGCAGCGTCGCCGACATCGCAGCCCAGAACGCCAGATACGGCACCCCGTGGCTGAACACCGTGGCCGCGGACCGCTCGGGCGCGACCTGGTACGGCGACGCCGCCAGCACTCCGGATCTCACGCCCCAGGCGACCGAGGCGTGGCTGGCGAGCCCGATCGGCCTGCTCGACGGCAGCGATCCGCGCCAGGACTGGCTCGTCGAACCAGGGGCGGCGGCGCCGGGCCTGCTGCCCGCCTCCCGCTGGCCCCGGCTCGCCCGGCCGGATTACGTCTTCAACGCGAACAACAGTCCGTGGATCGCGAATCCGCAGCAGCCGATCGAAGGTTTTCCCGCGCAACTGGGCGAAGAACGGGCGGCACTGCCAGCGCGCGCCCGGTTCAACGCCATGCTGCTCGCCGACCCCGGGCCGCATCGCCGATTCGGCCTCGGCGACCTGGTGTCAGCGGTTCTTTCCAACGAAACGCTGAGTTCACGGCTGCTGCTGGGGCCGGTTCGCCGGCTGTGCCGCGAGCACGCCGGATCGTCCGGCGGCTGGCGCGACGCGGCCAAGGCGTGCGCGGTGCTGGACGGCTGGGACGGCGGGTTCTCCGTGCACAGCAGGGGTTCTGTCCTGTGGCGGGAAACGATGTCGCAGGTGCTGGCCGCGGATCCGGACGCGCTGGACGCGCCCGGGCCGTTGCTGACGTCCGCGTTCGATCCGCGCGATCCCGTGCATACTCCGGGCGCGCCGGAACCCGACCCGGAAGTGCTCGGGCAGGCACTGGACCAAGCGCGGCGGACGCTGGAAACAGCCGGGTTCCCGCTCGATGTCCCGCTCGGCGCGGTGCAGCACAGCGAGAAGGGCGGCCGGACCTTTCCGATGCCCGGGGCGCCCGACGCGCTGGGCGCGCTGGACGTGGTCGAATACACCCCGGAACCCGGAACGACGACGGAGCCGGTCGTCCCGCCGGCCGCTGGCGGCGGCCTGACCAAGGCCGGTTATCCGGTGAACACCGGCACGAGCATGCTCCTCGCCGTCCAGTTCACCGGACGCGGTCCGATCGCCAAGGGGCTGCTGTCGTTTTCCGAGTCGAGCGACCCGGCCTCCCCGCATTTCGCCGACCAGCAGGCGCTGTTCGCTCGCGGGGAGGTCCGGGACTGCCTGTTCGCGCAGCCGGCGATTCTGGCCGACCCGAACCTGCGGACCTCTGTTGTCTCCGGGGCGTAGCGCCCGTGCCGAACCGGCCGCGGCCGATGTGCCCGAACGCGTTCCGCCAGGGTGCATTGGCGGCGCGCCCTTTCTGCATTCCGTCGACGGAACGTGGCGCCGCTGCCGGTCCTTCACTCAGACGGCCGCTTTTTCGCGAAGCCCGCTCAATTGTGCGCGAAAGGCTTGCGGTGCCTGGTACGGTGGAGATCTACGCGGCCTAAGGCAGCTTTCGGGAAGTGTCGGCGAGCGGTTGTCCGACATTACCCCGAATGAATTCTTGTGCAATTCGTTGTTGTTCGCAGAATATTCCATGCGGTATTCCGGGGAATCGCGGCGCCGAGATGCTGGCGCTGGCGGCTACCGGCGGACGGCGGCCTCCTCCGGCGTCCCGCGACGAGCTCGCGGGAACGCCGGAGTCGTTGATGCTCCGGAAAACCTCCGGAGCATCGACGGGACGCCTTCCGGCGGAGATCCGCCGCGCCGTCGATGCCGCGTACAGCGGAGGTGACTGGTGGTAGCGCAGGAAATTTCGGAGTTCGCGGTTTCGCCCCTGCAACGCGGATTGTGGCCGCGCGCGTCCGCGCCCGGAAACTCCGTGCAGGCCCGGATTTCGCTGCCCGGCGGAATCGACCCGGCGAGGCTGGCTTCCGTGCTGCGCGCGGTGGTCCGCAGGCACGAGGCGCTGCGCACGAGTTTCCTCGCCAGGGTCGGCTGGCCCGAGCCCGCGCAGGTCGTCGGCGACCCCGCGGCGATCGAGCTGCGCACGGCGGAAGTCCGGGACCCGGCCGAGCTCGCGAGGACGGAGCGGAGCGAAATCGGCACGGGACCCGGCGAGGGATTCCGTGCCGTGCTGGCGGAAACTCCCGGTGGGACGGTGCTTTTGCTGACCGCGCATCCGCTCAACGCGGATCCGCGGTCGCTGTGCCAAGTCGCGATGGAGCTGGCCGCCGGATACCAGTCAGGGGAGGAGCCCCCGCGAACCGGAGAGGTGCTTCAGTACGCGGATTTCTCCGCCTGGCACAACGATCTCCTCGTCGCGGCCGAGAATCTGACAGAACGAGCCGCCTGGGCCGCGTGTCTCGGCGGAATCGACGACGGCGCCGCGCTGCGCACCGGGGCCGGCGAGCGGCCCGGACGTCAGCGGACGCACCTGTCGGAGCCGGAGCCGGTGGCCGCCGCGGCGGCCGCGTTCGCCGCCGAGCACGGGCTCGGCCTGGAATCCGTGCTGGCGGCCGCGTTCGAGGTAGCGGTGTGGCGCGTGGGCGGCGAAAGCGGCCGTCTCGTCCTGCTGACGACCCCCGGCCGGAGCTACCCCGGGCTCGAGGACGCGGTCGGCGCCTACGAACGCGAAGTCCCGTACCGCTGTGAGTTCACCGCGGAACAGGAGTTCCTGACGGTCGCGCGAGCGGCGTCCGAATGGCTTCGCTCGGCGGAGCAACGGGTCGATCACCTGGACCCGGCCTTGGCGGACCCGGCCCGCGCGGAGGTGCTGCCCCGGTTCGACTTCCGCGAAACGGGCGAGCTTCCAGGTCCCGATTATCCAAAGTGGACAGTGGTCGGGCTGGAGCGGCCGGACGCTGCCGGGCCGGCGCTGACGTGCGTGCGGTCCGGCGAGTTTCTCCAGACCGCGGTGCGGTACGACTCCGGTCTGCTCGACCCGGCCACCGCGCGGGCTCTCGCCGACGCCTTCGCGGCCGTGCTTCGCGCGGCACTGGCCGACGGCACCACGCACATCGGCGCCATCGAGATTCTCGCGGCGGCGCAACGGGAATCCGTGCTCGACGCCGCACGCGGCCCGGTGGCGGCGGTGCCGGAGCGGGCCGTGCACGAACTCATCGCGGAGCGGGCGGCACTGCATCCCGCCCGGGTCGCGGTCGCCTGCGAGGACGCCGAACTCAGCTACGGCGAACTCGACGCCCGGGCCAACCAGCTCGCGCATTGCCTGCGAGCGGCCGGAACGGCTCGCGGGGACAAGGTCGTCGTCTCGGCCGGGAGGTCTCCCGAACTCCTCGTCGCGCTGCTCGGGGTGCTGAAGGCTGGGGCGGCGTTCGTCCCGGTCGACATCGGCTATCCCCGCGCCCGGCTGGCTTTCGCGATCGAGCAGACGGAACCGAAGGCCGTGCTGGCCGAGAGGGCGGTCCTCGACCGGCTCGGCGGCTGCGCGGCGCTCACGCTGGCACTGGACGAGGAGTCCGCCGAGGTGGCTGAGCGGCCGGAGACGCCGGTCGACGCGCCGGTCGCCCCCGGCGACCCGGCGTACGTGCTCTACACGTCGGGCACCACCGGCAGGCCCAACGGGGTCGTCGTACCGCATCGCGGCCTGGTCAACTACCTGACCTGGGCGGCGGGCGCCTACCGGCTCGACGAGGGCGAAGGCGCGCTGGTGCACACGTCGGTCAGTTTCGACCTCACGCTGACCGGGCTGCTCGGCCCGTTGCTCGTCGGCCAGCGCGTGGTCCTCGTGCCGGAAAACGCCGGGATCACCGGGCTCGCGGCGGCGCTGCGCACCCGGCGGGACCTCACCATGGTCAAGCTGACGCCGACCCATCTGGACGTGCTCGGCCAGCTGGTCGCCTCCGGCGAGATCGCCGGGAGCGTAAGGACTGTGGTGGTCGGCGGGGAGGCGCTTCGCGCGGAGAGCGCGGCATTGTTCCTCGACGCGGGCGCGGAGGTCGTCAACGAGTACGGCCCGACCGAAACCGTGGTGGGCGCGACCGCGCACCGGATCGCCGCGCCGGCCCCGGGACACGGCATGGCGCCGATCGGGACGCCGATCGCCAACACGCGGGTCTACCTCCTGGATCCGCGCCGGCAGCCGGTTCCGGACGGGGCGATCGGCGAGATCTCCATCGGCGGCACGGACGTGGCCGACGGCTACCTCGCCCAGCCCCGGCTGACCCGGGAGCGGTTCGTCGCGGATCCCTTCGGCACGCCGGGCGACCGGATGTACCGGACCGGGGATCTGGCCCGCCGCCTCGAAAGCGGCGCCCTCGAGTTCCTCGGCCGGGCGGACGACCAGGTCAAGATCCGCGGCGTGCGCGTGGAACTCGCGGAGATCGAGGCAGTGCTCCGCGAGCATCCCGCGGTCGCGCAGGCGGTGGCGCTCGCCCGGCAGGACGAGGACCCCGGCGGCTCGTCTCCGCTCGCGGGGGAACTCCGCCTGGTGGCCTACGTGGTTCCCGGCGCGGAGAACGGCTCGGAGAACGGCGCGGCCCCGACCGCGGCGGAGCTGGCCGGGCACTGCCGCGAACGGCTGCCCGAACCGGTGGTGCCGGCCGCTTTCGTGGTGCTCGACGCGCTCCCGACGACGGCGAACGGCAAGCTCGACCGGGCCGCGCTGCCCAAGCCCGCCAAGGAAAGCGGGTCGGCCGTCGAGTACGTGGCCCCGCGCACGGAGACCGAGGAGATCCTCGCCGGGGCGGTCGCCACGGTGCTCGGCGTGGACCGGGTCGGCATGGCGGACAACTACTTCGTGCTCGGCGGCGATTCCATCCGCAGCGTGATGGTCGCCAGCCGGGCGCAGGCCAGCGGGCTCGACGTCACGGTCGCGGCCCTGCACGACAACCCGGTCATCGGGGACTGCGCCGCCGAGCTGGACCGCGGGCAGCCGGTCGAGGATCCGCCGGTCACCAGCCCGTTCGCGCTGATCGGCACCGAGGACCGGGACGCGCTGCCCGTCGAGGTGGAGGACGCCTTCCCGCTCAACCTGCTGCAGGAAGGGATGATCTTCCACCGGGATTTCGCCGCGAAATCGGCGGTGTACCACGCCATCGCGTCGGTCCGGCTGCGCGCCCCGTTCGACCTGGACGTCCTGCGCACCGTCGTCCGACAGCTGGTCGAGCGGCATCCGATGCTGCGCACGTCGTTCGACATGACCACCTACAGCCGGCCCCTGCAGCTCGTGCACAGCGATTTCGAGACGCCGCTGTTCTTCGAAGACCTGCGCGGGCTGCCCGAACCGGAGCAGGAGGACAAGGTCGCCGGGTGGATCGAGAGGGAGAAGCTGCGCGGCTTCGAACTGCACGACTATCCGCTGATCCGGTTCATGGTGCACCTCCGCGGCGACGGGGACTTCCAGTTCACCTACGGCTTCCACCACGAGATCGTCGACGGCTGGAGCGAGGCCTTGATGATCACCGAGCTGTTCAGCCACTACTTCTCGCTCGTGTTCGACGAGCCGATCGCGATCAAGCCGCCGAAATCCGGGATGCGCGACGCCGTCGCGCTCGAGCTGGAAGCGCTGGCGCGGCAGGAGAACTACGACTTCTGGAACGCCTACCTCGCCGACGCCACGCTGATGCGGCTGCCCCGGATCGGTTCGGGGCCGAAAGCGGACAAGGGCGCCCGCGAGATCGTCCGGATCGTCGTGCCGGTGTCCGGCGAGCTGTCCGACGGCCTCAAGCGCGTGGCGACCGCGCTCGCGGTGCCGCTGAAGAGCGTGCTGCTGGCCGCGCACCTCGCCGTGATGTCGGCCTACGGAGGCAATGCCGACACGTTGACCTACACCGTGACCAACGGCAGGCCCGAGGTCGCCGACGGCAGCACCGCGATCGGATTGTTCGTCAACAGCCTGGCCTTGCGGGTCCGGATGGACGGCGGCAGCTGGCAGCGGCTGATCGAGGACACCCTGCGGTCCGAGCGGCAGTCGATGCCCTACCGGCGGCTGCCGATGGCCGAGCTGAAACGCCACCAGGGGAACGAACCGCTGGCCGAAACCCTGTTCTTCTTCACCAACTACCACGTGTTCGGCGTGCTGGACCGATGGATCCAGCGCGGGGTCGCGCACGTGGCGAACGAGCTGTACGGCGAGTCGACCTTCCCGTTCTGCGGGATCTTCCGGCTCAACCGGGAGTCCGGCGCGCTGGAGGTCCGGATCGAGTACGACAGCCTCCAGTTCTCCGCGGAGGTGATGGAAAGCGTCCGGGACTGCTACGTGCGGGTGCTGGAGGCGATCGCGGCGGATCCGGGGAGCCGATTCGAAGCGCTCGACCATCTGCCCGAGCGGGACCGCGCGCTGCTCGACCGGTTCGCCGACGGCGGATCCGCGCCGGCGCCGCGGCGCGGCCTGCACGAGGCCTTCGCGGCGCAAGCGGCGGCGACCCCGGACCGGATCGCGGTGGAGTCCGGCCGCACGGCGCTGAGCTACCGGGCGCTGGACCGCTGGGCCGCCCGGATCGCGCACGGGCTGCGGCGGAGGGGGATCGGCCGCGAAGACCTCGTGGGCGTCTTCGCGGAACGCTCGCCCGAGCAGATCGCGTGCCTGCTAGGCGTGCTCAAGGCCGGTGCGGCGTACCTGCCGCTCGATCCGGCGCAACCGGACGAGCGCATCGCCGCGGTGCTGGCGGCCAGCGGGACCGAGGTGGTGCTCGCTCAGCGGCATCTCGAAACCCGGCTTCCCGCGGCCGTCGAACCGTTCGTGCCCGGACAGGCTCTCGACGAGCCGGACGGGGAACCCGCCGCGGGCACGGACCCGGCGAACGCCGCGTATGTCATCTACACCTCGGGGTCGACGGGCGAGCCGAAGGGCGTCGTCGTCGAGCACCGCAACGTGCTGGCCTCGCTCCAGGCCCGGCGCGAAGCCTACGAGGAGCCCGCCGACCGGTTCCTGCTGCTGTCGTCGTTCGCCTTCGACAGTTCGGTCGCCGGGATCTTCTGGCCGCTGACCACCGGCGGCACGTTGATCCTGCCGCCGGAGGGCGCCCAGCTCGACCCGCCGGCCACGGTCGCCGAGGTCGTCCGGTCGCGGCCGACCCACACCCTCGGCATCCCGTCGCTGCTCATGCCGCTGCTGGACCAGGCGGGCCCGGGCGAGCTCGCCTCGCTGGTCCGGCTGATCACCGCCGGGGAGGCGGCCCCGGCGGCGCTGGCGCGCGAGTGCCGCGGCAAGGCGCCCGGATGCCTGCTGTCCAATGAGTACGGACCTACCGAGGCGACGGTGTGGAGCACGGTCTGGAGCGGCGCCGAGGACGCCGGGCAGCCGCAGCTGCCGATCGGCCGTCCGGTGGCCGGAGCCCGAGTCCGGGTGCTGGACCACCACGGCCGGGTCGCGCCGCTCGCGGTGGCGGGCGAACTGCACATCGGCGGAGCCGGCGTGGCCCGCGGCTACCTGGGGAAGCCGGCCGCCACCGCGGCGGTGTTCCGGCCGGATCCCGACAGCCCCGCTCCCGGCTCCCGGCGCTACGCGACCGGGGACCTGGGCCGGTTCCTGCCGAGCGGCGACATCGAGTTCCTCGGCCGGACGGACCAGCAGGTCAAGATCCGGGGCTTCCGGGTGGAACCGGCCGAGGTCGAGGGCGTGCTGGACGCCCACCCCGGAGTGCAGCGGTCGGTGGTCGTCGCCCGCGGCGAGCAGGGGGACAAGCAGCTCGTCGCGTACGTGGTGCCCGAGAACGGCGCGCAGCCCCGGCAGGCGGAGCTGCAGCAGTACGTGCGGGACCGGCTGCCGCGGTATCTGGTGCCCAGCGCCTGCGTCGTGCTCGACGCCGTCCCGCTGACCAGCACCGGGAAGGTGGACCGGGCCCGGCTGCCCGAACCCGGGCCGGCGGAGGAACTGCCCTACGCCGCGCCGCGGACGGAGACCGAGCAGCTGCTGGCCGACATCTGGTCCTCCGTGCTCAAGCTCGACCGGGTCGGCGTGCACCACCATTTCCTCGACGTCGGCGGCGAATCCCTGCGCGCGATGCAGATGATCGCGGCGACGAACAAGCTTTTCCGGACCTCGTTGTCGGTGCGGACGCTGTTCGACGCGCCCACCATCGCCGAGTTCGCGCTCGCGGTGGACGGGGCGCGGAGCGAGGGCGAGCTGTCCGGCGCCGGACTCGGAGGCGGCCGCGCATGACCCCTCCGACGGCGTCGGGACCGCTTTCGGCCGCTCAGCAGCGGATGTGGTTCCTGCAGCGGCTGGCGCCGGACAACCCGGCGTACACCATCTGCACGGCGATCGACCTCGCCGGCCCGCTCAGCCTGGCGGCGCTGCGCTGTGCGATCGACCGGATCGGCCGCCGGCACGGGATGCTGCGCGCGGTGTTCTCCGACGACGGCGCCGGCCCGCGGCAACGGATCGCCGACGCAGCACCGCGATTGCGGCTCGTCGACGTCGTCGCGGACGAACCGGGGCTGCGCCGCTTGCTGACCGCCGTCGCCGCCCGCCCGATCAGCCTCGACGCCGGGCCGCCAGTGGACTGGCTGCTCCTGCGGACGGCTCCGCGACGGCATGTCCTCGTGCTTTCCTTGCACCACTTGGTGTTCGACGCCGGTTCGCTCGCTGTCGTCCGGGAGGAACTGGAAACGCTGTACCGCGCCGCGCTCGGCGGAGTGCCGGCGCACCTCCCGCCGCCCGCGGCGGACTACCGGGATCTCGTTGCCCGGCAAGAGGAACTCAGCGAGCAGGACACCGCCTCGGCAGCCTTCTGGCGTGCCGGACTGGCGGCCGCGCCGCCGCGCAGTCCTCCCTTCGGCAGGGCCCGGGGCGGTGGACAGCCGCGGGTGTCCCGGCGGGTCGAACGGCTGGGCCGGGGCGAACTCGACGCACTGGCCAGGCTGTGCCGCCGTACCGGCAGCACCACGTTCATGGCTTTGCTGGCCGCGCTCGGCTGCTGGGTCGGCCGGTACAGCGGGCACCGCGACGTCGTGCTCGGCTCGCCGGTCGCGCTGCGGGAGAGCGAGCAGTCGGCGCGCACGGTGGGCCCGCTGATCAACATGCTGCCGTTGCGGTTGCGGCTGGACGGCGGGCCGGGCTTCGCCGAGGTGCTCCGGCGGGCGAGGAACGCGCTGCTCGACGCGCTGGAGCACCGCTGGCTGCCGTTCGAACGGATCGTGGACGAGCTGAAGCCGCCGCGCGAACTGGACAGCACGCCGCTGTTCCAGGTGCTTTTCGCTTATCAGCGGCCGCCGGAACCGCCGGAGCTGCCGGGTATCGCGGCCCGGCTGCTCGATCTTCCGGCCGCGGCGGCGAAATACGAACTGACGGTCACCGCGGCCGACACCGCCGACGGGCTGGAGCTGATCTTCGAGGCGGACGGCGGTTCCTGCGCGCAGCCGGACCTCGCCGAATGCTGCCGCCGGTTCCGGATCCTGCTCGCCGCCGCGCTCGCCGAACCGGACCGGCCGGTGGATCAGCTGGACCTGACCACCCCCGAACAACGGCGGGCGCTGCGCGCCCCGGCCGCGCTCGACCCCGGCGAAGGCGAACTGGTGCACCGTCTCGTGGAAGCGGGTGCCGCGCGGCAGCCCGACGCGGTGGCCGTCGCGCACGGTTCTGCCCGGTTTAGCTCCCGGCGGCTGGACGGCTGGGCCGAGCAGATTGCGGCCGGGGTGTGCGGCCAGGACTTC
>NZ_JBVJOE010000006.1:518872-530371 GCF_055583325.1 Amycolatopsis sp. NPDC104775 | reverse complement strand
CACCTCCCCCCCACCCCGATACGAAGCCTCCCTGCGGTTCGGGGGTGCTTGTCAAGGCATCTTTCCCGCCTTGACAAGCACCCCCGAACCGTCAGCACAATCAAGCTTCGGGGTGCCCCACGCAAGCGAACACCCCGCAATGTCGCCCCCCGGGCGACGAGATAGGGCTACCCCCCACCCACCCCTCCAGCCAACCCGCTACCCCCCACCCCACCAACCAGGCAAACTCACCCAAGTGACCACACCCCACCCCCGACCCGAAACCCAACCCGCCCCAGGTCACCCCCCAACAGCCGCCCCCTTCCTCCGCCCCCTCTGGCCAGCCACCCCCCGCCAATCCCTCTCCGAAGCCGCCTGGCTAATCACCACCGCCCTCCTCCCCCTGATCTCCGTACTCCTCCTCCTAACCGGCACCGCCCTAGGCCTAGCCCTATCCCCCCTCCTCCTGGGCATAGGCATCCTCACCGTCACCCTCCACATCGCGAAACTCTTCACCGGCCTCCACCGCCGCCTAGCCGGAAAACTCCTCAACCTCCCCCTCCCGCCCCCGCCGAGACCCGACCTCAAACCCGGCCTCTGGAACTGGCTCACCGCCCGCCTAGGCGACCGGGCCGCCTGGCGCTCCGTCGCATACCTGCTGATCCGCCTCCCCTTCGGCCTTCTCTCCCTCCTCGGCGCGGGCGCACTGGGCTTCTACGGCCTTGCCTCCTTCACCTACCCGCTCACCTGGCTCCTGGAGACCAGACCCGGCCACGGCCTCCCCGTCTTCAACATCCAGAGCGACAACTGGATCGGCTCCCTCTTCTGGTGCATCTCCGGCATCCTCATCCTCACCATCTGGCCCGCGATCGTGCACCTCATCACCGGCGTCGACCGTCTCCTGCTCCGCACTCTGATCGCCGACCCAGGCCTGCGCGAACGCGTCCGCTTCCTGGAAGAAACCCGAGCCACCGCCCTCGACGAAGCAGCCGAACAACTCCGCCGCATCGAACGCGACCTCCACGACGGCGCTCAGGCCCAGCTGGTCGCCATGGCCATGAAACTTGGCCTGGCCAAAGAAGAACTGGCCACCGACGACGTCAACCTCGACCAGATCCGCACCCTGGTCGACGCCGCGCACAGCAACGCCAAACAAGCTCTCACCGAACTACGCGACCTGGCCCGCGGCATCCACCCCGCGGCACTGGACAAAGGCCTGAGCCTCGCACTGTCCACATTGGCCAGTTCGGCTGATTTCTCCGCGACAGTCACCGTAGAACTCAGCCGCCGCCCGCCGCCGTCGCTAGAAACGATCGTCTACTTCGCCGCCGCCGAACTCATGACCAACGCGTCCAAACACGGTGCCGGACGCTGCGCAGTCCTGGTCGAAGACCGCGAAGACACCCTGCGCCTGACCGTGGTCGACCACGGTCAGGGCGGTGCCGCGGTCATCCCCGGCGGCGGGCTGGCCGGAATCGCCGAACGCCTCCGTCCAGCCGACGGCGAACTGACCGTGTCGAGCCCGGCCGGCGGGCCGACCGTAGTCACCGCGACGCTCCCGCTGCCCCGGTAAACTCGGTGAAATGAGGGGGAAACCGTGCGGATCGTGATCGCGGAAGACTCGGCAATCCTGCGCCAAGGCCTGGTCGAACTGCTGGGCTTGCGCGGCCACGAAGTAGTCGCGGCGGTAAAGGACGCCGACGACCTCCGCGCCGCCGTCCGCGAGCACCGGCCCGACGTGTCCATTGTGGACATCCGGATGCCGCCGACGCACACCGACGAAGGCCTGCGCGCGGCTATCGACCTGCGTGCCGAGCGGCCAGGCTGCGCGATTCTCGTATTCTCCCAGTACGTCGAAACCAACTACGCCAAGCAACTCCTCGCCGGAGAAGCGGGCGCGGTCGGCTACCTGCTGAAGGACCGTGTCGCGGAGGTGTCGGACTTCCTCACCGCGCTGCAACGCGTCGCCGCCGGAGAGACGGTGCTCGATCCGGAAGTCGTCCGCCAGCTGTTCGCGACCACCGGCCAGGCCGGTCCGCTCGCCGAGCTGACGCCGCGCGAACGCGAGATCCTCGGGCTGATGGCGCAAGGCCGGTCGAACTCGGCGATCGCGGCCGAGGCGTTCCTGTCCGCGGGTTCGGTGGAAAAGTACGTGACCAGCATTTTCGGCAAACTGGGCCTGCCGCCGTCGGACGGGCACAACCGGCGCGTCCTCGCCGTGCTCCGCTATCTCGATTCCTGACGCCTACCCTGGCGGTATGTACTCCACCGAGATCGAGGTGCACACCGGCAACACCGCGGTCGTGCACAACCTGACCCGGGAGGCCGAGAAGTTCCTGCGCGACGCCGACGCCACCGACGGCCTGCTGCACGTGTGGGTCCCGCACGCGACAGCCGGGCTCGCGGTGCTGGAAACCGGCGCGGGCAGCGACGACGACCTCCTCGCCGCGCTCGACGACCTGCTCCCCCGTGACAACCGCTGGCGCCACCAGCACGGCACCGGCGGGCACGGCCGCGACCACGTGCTCCCGGCGTTCCTCCCGCCGTACGCGACCGTGCCAGTGCTCGGCGGTGTGCTGCTGCTCGGCACCTGGCAGTCGGTGTGCCTGGTGGACACCAACGTCGACAACCCCGTCCGCCGGGTCCGGTTCAGCTACCTCACCGGCTGATCCCCCGTAGCATCGCTGTCGTGACGGCCATTCGCACGCACCGGCTGGTGCTCTGGGACATCGACCACACGCTCGTCGACTACACCGGGCTGGGCCTCGGCTGGTACGGCTCGGCGCTCGCCGCGGCGACCGGGGCGGAGTTCCGCACGCACCCGGACTTCGGCGGCCGGACCGAACGCGCGATCACCGCCGACGTGCTCACCCTGCACGGCATCGAACCGGACGAGGAAACCATCCAGCGGATGTGGCGGGAGCTGATCGCGGCCGTCGAGCGCGCCCGGGCGAGCCTGCCGGCGGAAGGCCGGGCGCTCGACGGCGCGGCGGCCGTCCTCGCCGATTTCGCCAGGCACGAGGGGGTCGTGCAGAGCCTCGTCACCGGAAACCTGCCGGAGATTTCGCGGCACAAACTCGCCGCGCTCGGCCTCGACGAACATCTCGACCTGGAAATCGGCGGGTACGGCTCGCTTTCGTCGCGCCGCGCCGATCTCATCCCGCACGCGGTCAACGCCGCGGAAGCGAAGCACGGCAAGGAATTTCCTGCGGAATCCGTAGTAATTCTGGGAGATACTCCCCATGACATCGAGGCCGCGCTCGAATACGGCGCGGTGGCGATCGGCGTGGCCACCGGCCGCTTTTCCGCCGAACAGCTGACCGACTGCGGCGCACACCGGGTTTTGCCGGATCTCGCCGATCTGTCCGCGGTCCGCGCGGCAGTGCTCGGGCACCCCTGAGCCAGGCGACCGGGATCACTCGTTCGGGCGACATCCGGTGTCAACCCCTGTTCTGGGTCGCGGACCTCCCGGAACCCCCGGATACCGGCCTGTTCCCGCTGGTCAGCGCACTGCGCAGCGGTGCGGGTCAGTCTTGGGGCCAGGGTCGGGTCCCCCTGGGGTAGCAGTCCCTTAGGGGGAGAAGTAGGTCCGACGGGCGATGACCGCTTAAGATCGCCGCGCCAAACTTTCCCCATGACGATCGCACAGGGGGGAACCGGCCTCACGGCCGGAGAGGCACGCGGGCGGCTAGCGGTGCTGTGGCATCGGATTCCGTTCACGACGACTGTCGTGCTCGCCATCATGATCGTGGGGGTTTCGACCGGCTCGCTCTGGCACGCCGCCGAGCACCAGCACGCTTTCCACTATTACGCCTACGGCCTTCCGTCGCTCGAGCACGGCCGCTGGTGGACGCTGTTCACCGGGCCGTTCTACGCCCTGCGCCCGTGGTTCTACCTGCCGATGGCGGGCAGTTTCGCGCTGATGGCCGGATTCGCCGAATGGCACCTCGGCACGCGGCGCGCGATGGCGGTGACCATCGGCGGGCAATTGGTGTCGACGATCGTCGCGGTGCAATTCCTCGAACTTTCCCGCAATTCCGGCTGGGCCTGGGCCGACCGGATCGCCGGCACGCTCGACGTCGGGTTCTCCGGTGGCGCGCTCGCCGCGATCGCCATCACCAGCGCGACCCTGCGCACGCCGTGGCGGTTGCGGCTGCGAGCCGGGCTGTGCGTGTACGCCGGGGTAGCGATCGTCTATGTCGGCACTCTCGCCGATCTCGTGCACTTCTTCGCCCTCATTCTCGCGCTGCCGCTGGGCAGGCGGCTCGCCGGACCCGCCGCCCGCAACGCCAACAAGCCGTCGCTGCGCGAATGGCGGCTGCTCGCGTCCGCCGGATTGGTGCTGCTGGTCGTCGCCGAAGTGGTGATGTGGCTGGTCCCGGGCGACGGCCCGTTCGGCTCGTCCGACTCGATCTCGTTGTCCGGCAACGAACTGCTCCCGCTGTGCATCGTCGCGGTGCCGATCCTCAACGGGCTGCGCCGCGGTTCGCGGTTCGCCTGGCGGTGCGCGATCGCGCTGTGCGTGCTCGCCGCGTCGCAGATGGCGGTGCTGGCCGGGGTCGTCGCGGTCACCCAGCTGATCCGCGAGGACTACGACCTCAGCAGTCCCCCTCTGTTCATTGTGGACAATCTCTTGTGGACAGTGGAATTGGTGCTGCTGATCTCCGCTCGACGCGCGTTTCGCGTGCCGTCCCGGCGCAGGCGGCGCAAGCTGTTCCGCGGCGGACCGGACCCGGCCTTCGCCCGGCTTCTGCTGGGCCGCAACGGCGGCAGCACCATCTCGTGGATGACGACCTGGCCGCAGAACACCTACTTCGTCGCCTCCGACGGCGCGTCGTACCTGGCGTATCAGCGGCACGCCGGCGTCGCGGTGGCGCTCGGCGACCCGGTCGCCCCGAACGGGACGAGCGACCGCACGCTGCGGGAGTTCTCCGCGATGTGCGAGAACACCGGGCTCGTGCCGTGCGTCTTCTCCGCGACCGCGGCGACCGTCGCGCAGACCGAGAAACTGGGCTGGAAGCACGTGCAGGTCGCCGAGGACACGTTGGTGGACTTGGAAAACCTTCAGTTCCGCGGCAAGGCCTGGCAGGACGTGCGGACCGCGCTGAACCGCGCCAAGAAGGACGGGATCGAGTTCCGGCTGGTGCGGCTGGCCGAACAGCCGTGGTCGATCCGGGACCAGGTGCGGACGCTGTCCGAGGAATGGATCTGCGACAAGGGCCTGCCGGAAATGGGCTTCACGCTCGGCGGCGTCGACCAGGCGATGGACCCGGCGACGCGGGTCGGCCTCGCGGTCGACGCGGACGGCACGGTGCACGGCGTGACGTCGTGGCTGCCGGTGCACACCGGCGACGGCGAGGTCGGCGGCTGGACGCTCGACGTGATGCGCCGCCGGGCAGGCGGATTCCGGCCGGTGATGGAATTCCTGATCGCCTCGACCTGCCTGGCGTTCCGCGAGGAAGGCGCGAAGTTCGTCTCGCTGTCGGGCGCGCCGCTGGTGCGCAGCAACGACAGCACCCCGCGGCAGATGGTCGACCGGATGCTGGACGCGCTGGGCTCGATGATGGAGCCGTACTACGGATTCCGTTCCCTGCACGCGTTCAAGGCGAAGTTCCAGCCGCGACACGAGCCGTTGTACCTCGCTTACCGCGACGAGGCCGATCTGCCGCGGATCGGGATCGCGCTGGGCCGGGCGTATCTGCCGAACGCCGGGCTGATGGACTTCGCGAAGCTGGCGCTGCGCCGTCAGCGCGTGGTCGGCGGCGGCGTGGTCGTGGACCGGTCCGCTGCCGGGACGCCGCGGTAACTGTGCAGAATCCGGATGAGGTCGTCCCGGGACGCGGATCCTGGGCGGCCTTGTTCGGAGTACGCCACCAGCACGGCGGACTTTTCACCAGCTTTGAGCGCGAGTGCCGCGACCAGCACGCTCTGCGGCTTGCACGGGGCGTTGCTCGGGGTCACCTCGGCAACTACGAGTGTGCCCTCACGAGTCTCGCCCTCGATCTTGACTTCGGTCTTCTCCGGCGCACCAGGCGTCACCTTCGCGGCCGAAGCGCCTTCGCCGGTGTACGCGCTGACGCCCAGGTCCGTGACAGCCTTGCGCGCGGCTTCGCCGGCATCACCGGTCTTCTCGGTGGTGAAGCCCGCGCCGCCAATCTGGCCGACCGGGTCTTCCTTGCAGCTGTGCTTGCCGAGGAACGCGCTGGTGGACAGGTTGATCCCAGGCGATCCGGCGGCTGGGTCCCAGCCGTGCAACGTGGTCGGCGCGGGCTCCCAGGACGGCGGCACGTCGTACGCGTAACTGCCGTCCTTGCCCGCCACTGACTGCCATCCCGCGACCACCGGCGGCACGACGACGCGGGGCTCCGGCTGATAAGTGCGCGGGGCGTCGTCCGTGCGGGCGGAATGGTGGCTTTTGGCGGAGAAGACGTTGTAGCCGAAGATCCCGATCAGGATGACGATCGGCACAGCCTTCACCAGGCGGAGGTTCGTCTTGCGGGGCGAGCGCGGAGCTGGGGTTTGCCTCGGCGGCTGGGGAGCTGGTTCGGACGCTCCCGGCGCCGGGTCGGTTTTCCCGTACCCGGCGCTCGGGAACTTCGGCGCGTCGGACGGCTCGTACCCGCCGAACCCGCTCAGCGCGGCGTTGTCCTGGTACCCGCCGTCGTCGCGGCGTTTGCGCCCGAACCAGCCCACGGCTTCAGCCGCGGACGAGCTTCGCCAAGTGGTCGACGACCGAGTCGACAGCGATTTCCTCGCGCTCGCCGGTGCGCCGGTCCTTGACCTCGACCAGCCCGTTCGCGAGACCGCGGCCGACGACGAGGATCGTCGGGACGCCGACCAGCTCCGCGTCGGCGAACTTCACGCCCGGGGTGGCCTTGCGGTCGTCGAGGATGATGTCGAGACCGGCGGCGTCGAGTTCGGCGGCGATCTTCTCCGCGCCCTCGCGCACCGTCTCGTCCTTGCCCGCGATGACCACGTGCACGTCGAACGGCGCCACCTCGCGCGGCCACACCAGGCCCTGCTCGTCGTGGTTCTGCTCGGCGAGCACCGCGACCAGGCGGGAGACGCCGACGCCGTAGGAGCCCATGGTGATCCGGACCGGCTTGGAGTCCGGGCCGAGCGCGTCGACCTCGAAGGCGTCGGTGTACTTGCGGCCGAGCTGGAAGATGTGCCCGATCTCGATGCCGCGCGCGGCGACCAGCGTGCCGTGCCCGTCCGGCGACGCGTCGCCCTCGCGGACCTCGGCGGCCTCGATGGTGCCGTCCGGGGTGAAATCGCGGCCGACGACCAGGTCGAGCACGTGGTGGTCGCGCTGGTCGGCGCCGGTCAGCCAGGCCGTGCCCTCGACCACGCGCGGGTCGACCAGGTAGCGGATCCCGTTCTCCTGCAGCGCCTTCGGGCCGATGTAGCCCTTGACGAGGAAGGGGTTCTTCGCGAAGTCGGCTTCTTCGAGCAGCTCCACCTCGGCGGGTTCGAGCGCCGCTTCGAGCCGCTTGAAGTCCACCTCGCGGTCGCCCGGAACGCCGATGCCGAGCAGCTCCCACTCCTTCGCACCCGGCTGACGCGTCTTGACCAGGACGTTCTTCAACGTGTCCGCCGCGGTGAACTCGCGGCCGAGCCCAGCGGCGTTGAAGAATGCGACGAGAGTCTCGATGGTCGGCGTGTTCGGGGTGTGGTGGACCTGCGCCTCGGGCAACCCCTCGATCGGCCGCGCGGCGGGCGCCGGCGTGACCACTGCTTCGACGTTCGCCGCGTAGCCCGATTCGGTGCTGCGGACGAAGGTGTCCTCGCCGTTCTCCGCGACCGCGAGGAATTCCTCCGACGCCGAGCCGCCCATCGCGCCGGACGTGGCGGCCACGATGACGTACTCGATGCCGAGGCGGTCGAACAGCTTGATGTAGGCGTCGCGGTGAGCCTGGTAGGAGCGCTCGAGACCCTCGTCGTCGAGGTCGAAGGAGTAGGAGTCCTTCATGACGAACTCGCGGCCGCGCAGGATGCCCGCGCGGGGACGCGCCTCGTCGCGGTATTTGGTCTGGATTTGGTACAGCGTGACCGGGAAGTCCTTGTAGGAGCTGTACTCCCCCTTCACGGTGAGCGCGAACAGCTCTTCGTGCGTCGGGCCGAGAAGGTAGTCCGCTCCCTTGCGGTCCTTGAGGCGGAAGAGGTTGTCGCCGTACTCGGTCCAGCGGTTGGTGGCCTCGTAGGGTTCGCGGGGCAGCAGCGCGGGGAACTGGATCTCCTGCGCGCCGATCGCGTTCATCTCCTCGCGCACGGCCTCCTCGACCCGGCGCAGCACGCGCAGCCCGAGCGGCAGCCACGAGTAACCACCCGGGGCGACCCGGCGGACGTAGCCGGCGCGTACCAGCAGCCGGTGGCTGGGTACCTCGGCGTCCGCCGGATCCTCGCGCAGCGTGCGGAGGAACAACGACGACATCCTGGTGATCACTGGGGACTCCCTGCGCTGAGCGGGCTTTAGACGTTTCGCACAGAGTAGTCAACCCCCTGGCCGCGACGCATGCGGGTTATCGGCGGCCGCGGTTTTTGTCGGTGGTCGCGGTTAGCGTGCGGGCATGGGTTTGGAGATGGGCATGATCACCGTCGACTGCGCCGAGCCGCAGCGGCTGGCGGAGTTCTGGACAGCGGCTCTGGGCGTTCCGGTGGCGGCGGACTACGGCGAGTTCGTGATGCTGGAGAGCCCCGCACCCGGCGCACCGAGGCTCGGGTTGCAGCGGGTGCCGGAGCCGCGGGCCGGGAAGAACCGCGTCCACGTGGACTTCGGAGCGGACGACCGGGAAGCCGAGGTCCGGCGGCTGGTGGGGCTCGGAGCGGTGGAGCTGGGGCAGCGCACAGCGCCCGGGCTGGAGTGGACGGTGCTGGAGGATCCGGAGGGGAACGTGTTCTGTGTGACCGGGAAGGGGGCGCATTGAGGGATTGAGGGAGGCGCGTTGAGGGGGCGCGTTGAGGATCGGATGAGGCGGGGCGGGCGAGCACCCGTTGGATGGAGCGGTTGGCTGGACGTTCGGCTGGAACGGCCAGCCGCGGACGCTAGCGGGCGCACAGAGCCACGGTGACCGGCGAACGCGGTGAGTGCTCGGCGCGCACTCGCTGATGCTCGAACGCGGCAGCGCGCGACCACTAGCGGAAGAGCAGCCGACAGCGACCGGCGGCACATGCCCACCGGTGCCCGACGCGTGGTCCCCAGCGAGGTGGCGGATGGGTGGCACGCACGCTGGTGCTCGAATGCAGCAGCGCGCGAGCACCAGCGGAAAAGCAGCCCACAGCGAGCCCGGCAGCGTGTGGTCACCGGTGCCCGACACGTGGTCCCCAGCGAGGTGGCGGGTGCTCGGCGCGCCGCACCAGCAGAAGAGCAGCCCACGGCGAGCCCGGCGGCACAATCCCGCCCACCGTCAGCTGAGCGGCAAAACGTACCCGTAACTCCGCTCAGCCGTCCGATACCCGCACCGCTCGTAAATCGCCAGCGCGCGATGGGTGTTGTCCACGTCCACCGACAACGAAGACTTATCGAAGCCAGCCGCGCGGCCAGCTTCGAGGGTGTGGGCCAGCAACGCCGACGCCAAGCCCCGTCCGCGGGCCTCCGCCAGGGTGCCGACGTAGTTGACGTGCAGTTCCCGCACACCAGTCGCCAGCGCGTTGGTTTCGGAGAACGACGACATCACGAACGCCACCGCCCGGTCGCGTTCCGGGGAAAGGAGAAGGAACGACAGGTCCGGCCGGAAGTCCTTGTTGTCGCGGAAGCGGTGCTTCCATTCGTCAGCGGAAAGCCATGTGCTGCCCCAGTGCCCGGCGAACGCGGAGTTGCGCGCGTCGAGCGCCAAGGCGTCGTAGCGCTCTTCGCAGGCGACCAGCGGAAGGTCATCCGGGAGCGGAGGGGCCGGAGGCAGCGCGGTCAAGTCCGCGCGCATCTCCACGAAGGTGCGTTCCAGTTTGAACCCGCCGCGTTCGAGAAGCGAGATGTACCAGTGCTCGTTCTCGTGCGCTCCAGCGTGGAGTTCCAGCTCCGCGTCCGGGAAATGCTGCGCGTGGACACTCCGGCCCGTGCGCACGAGCCACTCCGTCAACACCGAAGCGACCTCGTCCGTCCGGTACGCCGGATCGGTCAGCGACGCCACATGCGGCTGGTGCACGGTCTCGGCGGCGTCGCGCGGGATGACCAGGGCGTAGCTCACCAGGCGCGTGCCGTCCCAGGCTCCGATGCTCGCGCCGGGCAGGTCGACCGACGGGCCGGACATTTCCTGCCGCACGTCGCCCTCGTCCCAATGCTCACCGGTGCGGTCGGCTTCCTCCGCCACCGTGCAGAGCCGGGTGACCGCGCCGACGTCGGCGAGGGTGAGCGGGCGCCAGGTGAGTTCCATACGACCCAGAGTAAGGAGCGGCACACGGCCGCCGCACCTGGATTACCCGGCGGTTACGCTCCGGGGGTGCTGGTGCTGCTCCCCCCTTCCGAAACCAAAGCCGTCGGCGGCAAAGGCGCGCCGCTGGACCTGGACGCGCTGTCGTTCCCCGAACTGAACCCAGTACGCGCCAAACTGGCCGACGCCCTAGTCGAACTGGCCGCTGACGTCCCCGCGAGCCTCGCCGCGCTGGGCATCTCCGAACGCCAATCCGACGAGGTCGCCCGCAACGCCCAGCTCTGGACCTCCCCGACGATGCCCGCGCTGCGCCGCTACACCGGCGTCCTCTACGACGCGCTGGACGTCAAGAGCTTCACCCGCGCCGGACTGGCCAAAGCACAACGACGCCTGGCCGTAACGTCCTCCCTGTTCGGCGTCGTAGCGGCAACCGACCCCATCCCCGCCTACCGCCTCTCCGGCGGCAACACAGTGCCCGCACTCGGCACCGTACGAGGACTGTGGAAGCCGATCCTGGAACCAGTACTGCACGACGTCGAAGGGCTAATCGTCGACCTGCGCTCCGGCACGTACGCCGCCTTCGCCAAGCTGCGCTCCGACGCAGTCACCGTCCGAGTAGTCACCGAAGACGCCCACGGCAACCGCACCACAGTGAGCCACTTCAACAAGGCCTACAAAGGCAGGCTGGCGGCCGTCCTGGCCACCTCCCGAAGCGAACCGTCCACTGTGGACCAACTAGTGCGCGTCATCACCAACGCAGGCCTAACCGTAGAACGCACCGGCGACCACGCACTGGAACTACTCACCGACTAACAGGTCGCGAGCGGAACCCCGCAGCCCGCCCCCACTCGCCATGACGCACCCAATGCAGCATCCGGTGCGTCACGCGCACCCCATGCCACATTGGGCGCAAACCCCCGCCCGCGGACCGCACGCAGCCGAACGCCCGAGTCCCGCGCACCACCCCACCAACCGCAGCCCGCGCACCCAACCAACCAGCGCAGCCACACCCGGCCCTGCACCCCGATACGAAGCCTTCCCTGCGGTCGGGGGGGGGGGGGGGGGGGGGGGGGTTTCCTCCCTTCCCCCCCCCCCCCCCCCCCCCCCCACCCCCCCCTCTCTGTCCCCCCCCCCAAACCCGAGAAACACC
>NZ_JBVJOE010000006.1:367678-518862 GCF_055583325.1 Amycolatopsis sp. NPDC104775 | reverse complement strand
AAACGACATCCCGAACACCAACAAAACAATCAAAACAACCCCCGCCCTTGCAACCGGAAACGAACCTTGCCCGGTGTTGGTGGGGTCTTGGGAAAGGCATCTTTCCCGCCTTGACAAGCACCCGCCGACCGTCAGCACAATCAGCTTCGGGGTGCCCCCAAGCAAGATGAGGCGCAATGTCGCCCCCAGGGGCGACGAGCCGCCGGAGCCTCAAAACCGCCCCACCCCACACCCAGCCAACAACTCCCCCGGCACATCCACCCCCAAAACCAACTCCGCCACCAACTTCCCCCCAACCGGCCCCAACGTAAGCCCACCCGCCCCAAACCCAGTAACCACAAACAACCCAGCCGCGACCTGCCCCAGCAACGGCACCCCATCCGGCGAAGCAGGCCGAAACCCCACCCGAGTCTCCACCAACCCCGCGTCCCCCAACCCAGGCGCAACAGCCAACGCCTGCTCCAGCACCTCCCGCTGCCCAGCCACAGTCACCCGATGATCAAACCCGGCCCCACTCTCCCGAGTAGCCCCAGCCACCACCCGCCCGCCAGAAAACGCCAGCAAGTAATGCCCAGTCCGAGGCAACACCACCGGCCACCCCGACGTATCCACCCCCGGCAGCTCAAAGTGACTGATCTGCCCCCGCTGCGGCGAAACCGGCACCGCCACCCCCACCGCCTCGGCAACCTCCCGAGACCACGCCCCAGCAGCGAGCACCACCGCGTCCCCAGTCAACTCCTCCGCCCCAGCCCGCACCCGCAACCCCGGCCCCAGCGAAGCCTCCGCGGTCACGAACTCAACCCCCCGGTCAATCGCCGCGGAAATCAACGCCCGCCGCAACACCCGCCCGTCCACCCGGCCAGCCCCCGACAAATGCACCGCCGCCAGCTCCGGCGCCAACGGCGGAAAAAGCTCCCGGGCCTGCCCCGGGTCAAGCCTCTCCACCACCCCAGCCTCCGGCGCGTCCGCCGCCCGCCCAAGAAGCCGGTCATAAGCCGCGGTCAGCTCGTCCTCCAGAGCCGACACCACCATCCCGCCCACCACTTCATACGACGACTCATGCCCAGCCTCGGCCAGTTCAGCCGCCAAAACCGGGTAGTACCGCCCAGCAGCGGCCGCGAGCGGATAAACCGCTTCGTCCCAGGCAGACGTCCAAGGGCTGACAATCCCGGCCCCGGCATCGGTAGCCGCCCCGGCCCGATCCGCGTCCACCACTACGACTTCCGCTCCGTGCAGCGCCAGATGGTAAGCCGTCGAAGCCCCGCCGATCCCGCTGCCGATCACGATCACGCGCATGTCTTCACCCTGCCCGCCGGACGCCGAACCGTCGACCGAGCACCGCCATCGCCGCGTTGTGCCCGGGAATCCCGCTCACCCCGCCGCCGCGCACCGCCCCGGCCCCGCACAGGAGCACCCTCTCGTGCGCGGTCTCGACGCCCCAGGTCCCCGCCGTCTCCTCGTCGCCGTACGGCCACGACAGATCGCGGTGGAAGATGTGCCCGCGAGGCAATCCCAGCTCCGCCTCCAGGTCCACCGGCGTTTTGGCTTCAATACACGGTTTCCCGGCGGCATCCAGCAGCAGGCAGTCCTCGATCGGCTCCGCGAGCACGCTGTCCAGCGACGCCAAAGTGGCCCGCAACGCTTCCGCTCGCGCCCCGTCGTTGTCCGCCTCGAACAACCGAGCTGGCATGTGCAGCCCGAACAACGTCAGCGTCTGCACGCCCGCCTCCCGCTCGGCGGGGCCGAGGATCGACGGATCAGTCAGCGAATGACAGTAGATCTCACATGGCGGCACCGTCGGGATCCGGCCCTCCGCAGCCTCCCGGTAGGCGGTTTCGAGCTGCGAAAACGATTCGTTGACATGGAAAGTCCCGCCGAACGCGTCCCGTGGATCGACTGCCGCGTCCCGCAACCGAGGCAAACGACGCAGCACCATGTTCACCTTCAGCTGCGCACCCTCCGGCGACTCCACAGGCTCCTCACCGAGCAACCGGGCAAGCGTTCGCGGTGCGACATTCGCCAGCACATGCCCGCCGACCACCACGCGTTCCGTATCGCCCTCGCGGTAACGGACTTCCCCGTCCGGCGTCACCGAAAGCACCTCGGCACCGGTGACCAGCACCGCTCCAGCGCGGCGAGCAACGTCGGAGAGCGCGTCGGTGACCGCGCCCATTCCGCCGACCGGAACGTCCCAGTCACCAGTGCCGTTGCCGATGAGGTGGTAAAGCAGGCAACGGTTCTGCCGCAGCTGTTCATCGTCCGCGGAGGCGAAGGTGCCGATCAACGCGTCGGTGAGTACGACCCCGCGCACGACGTCGTCCTCGAACAGTTCGCGCAGCGTTTCCCCCGCCGGACGCTCGAAAAACGTCGCCCACGCCTCGTCGTCACCGATCCGTTGCCGCAGCTCGGCACGCGTCGGCAACGGCTCGGTCAGCGAGTCGAAACTCGCCGCCGCTACTCGCGCCGCCGAGGCGTAAAACCGTTGCCAGGCCGCATAGTCCTTTGTGGACCCAGTGACTGCGCGGAACGACGCACCGGTCCGCTCGTCGTCGCCCGTGTCGACAAGGAGACCCGTGTCGCCAGCCGGGGTATAGGACGACATCCGTCGTCGCAGCAGCTGGACCTCCAGCCCGAGCTCGGCCGCGATCCGCTTCGGCAGCAGGCTGACCAGGTACGAATAGCGCGAGAGCCGGACGTCTACACCGGGGAAGGCCCGGAACGACACCGCCGCGCCGCCGATTTCGCCACGCCGCTCGAGCACCAGCACCGAGCGCCCGGCCCGGGCCAGATAGGCGGCGGCGACGAGCCCGTTGTGCCCGCCACCCACGATCACCGCGTCGTAGTCCACCGTCGCGAGCCTAGTGCTTGCTCTGGAGCGCGCTCCAGGTTTTAGCGTCGCCGAAGACAAGATCCCGCGCAGAAGGAGCGACCATGACCGACGTCCCGATCCGGCGCCTCGGCGGACTGACGGTTTCCGCACAGGGCTTGGGCTGCATGGGAATGAGCCACGGCTACGGCGCGACCGACGACGCGCAGTCGATCGAAACGCTGCGCCACGCCGTCGACCTCGGGGTGAACTTTCTGGACACCTCTGATTTCTACGGCTCCGGCCACAACGAGGAACTGATCGGCCGCGCGATCGCCGACCGCCGGGACGAGGTCGTGCTGGCCACCAAATTCGGCATCGCGAACCGCCTCGGCGAACCGACCGAAGTCCGCGGCGACGCCGCCTACGTGCGCCAGGCTTGCGACGCCTCGCTGCGGCGGCTCGGCGTCGACCACATCGACCTGTACTACCTCCACCGCGTCGACCCGGACACTCCGATCGAGGAAACCGTCGGCGCGATGGCGGAGCTGGTGCGGGCCGGGAAAGTCCGCCACCTCGGGCTTTCCGAGGCGAGCGCGCAGACCATCCGGCGCGCGCACGCGGTCCACCCGATCGCGGCGTTGCAGAGCGAATGGTCGCTGTGGACCCGCGACCTGGAAGCCGAAATCGCGCCGTCCTGTCGCGAACTCGGCATCGGCATCGTCCCGTTCTCCCCGCTCGGCCGCGGTTTCCTGACCGGCCGCTACCGCTCCACCGAAACGATGGCGGACAACGACGTGCGCCGCTACCAGCCCCGTTTCGCCGACGGCAACCTCGACCGGAACCTCGCCATCGTGGCGAAACTGGAGGAACTGGCCGCCGCGAAGGAAGTCACGATCGGACAGCTGGCGCTGGCCTGGGTACAGGCGCGCGGCGAGGACGTCGTGCCGATCCCGGGCACGCGGCGCAAGCGGTACCTGGAGGAAAACCTCGCGGCCTTGGCCGTCGAGCTGACCGCCGCGGATCTCGCCGCGATCGAAGCCGTCGCCGCGCCGGAGAACTTCGCGGGCGAGCGCTACGACGCGGCACACCTCGCGTTCGTCAACCGCTGACCCGATCCGAGGCGGCGCTGGACACCGAGGATCCAGCGCCGCCTCGACGACAGTGTTTCCCGGGGCGATCTGCTTCACGCCCGGCTGGAGCTTGCAGCTGCGGACGTTCAGCGGCTCCCCGGCTTCGGTTCCGTGCCGCGCGAACCGAGGCCGCGGCGATCCGGCGTCATCCGCCGACCAAGCGCTCCACGACGTCGAACGCCCGCGTCACCCGCTCCCGGTGCGATTCCGCCAGCTCAGCGAGATCCTCCCCCTCCAGCCGCCGCCGGATCGTCTCGACCGCCACCGTCCGGTAGGCCGCCACCACCAGCGCCGCGACCAGCGGCGCGTCCCCGGAAAACCGTTCGTCCGCGGCGAGTTCGGCGGCCAGCTCGGCCTCCATCTCGTACCCGAACGCCCGCAGCCGCGCGATCAACGCGGGCGACTCCGCGACCGTCCGCATCAACGGATCGATGTCGCCGCCAAGGCCGGACAGCACGTGCTCCTCTTCGAGCAGCCTCAGCGCGAGCTGCCGGAGCGCGTCCACCACTCCGCCGGTCCGCTCGCGGACCGCCGACCGCACCAGTTCGATCGCCTCGGGCAACCGGTCCAGCAGCAGGTCTTCCTTGCGCTCGAAGTGCGAGAACACCGTCACCTTGGACACCCCGGCCGCGGCGGCGACCTCGGCGATCGTGACCGCGTCGAACCCGCGTTCCAGGAACAGCCCGGTCGCGACCTCGGCGATCCGCGCCCGCGTCTTCGCCCCGCCCCGGTCGCCGCGATTGGGCATGAGTCCACCCTTCCGTGTTACCTTTACCTGGTAAGCTTACCCGGTAAGCACACTTGGTTAAGCCGTCGGGCAAGGGTAAAGGAGGAGCACGACATGGAGCGGACTGAGGTGATCGTCGCGGGGGCCGGGCCCACCGGGCTGTTCGTCGCGGCGGAACTCGCGCTGCGCGGGGTGGCGGTGACCGTGCTGGACCGGCTGCCGGAGCCGGATCCGACCATCAAGGCCGGTTCGGTCAACGTCGCCAGCGCCGAACTGCTCGACCGGCGCGGCCTGCTGCCCGCGGCGGAGGAAGCGCAGCGGCGATTCCTCGAATCGGCCGGGAAATTTGGTCCGGCGGTCGAAGCCGCCAGACGGAGCGGCCGCCGGTTCCTGGCCGCCGGGCACTTCGCCGGGTTTCTGTTCGACAACGACCTGATCGACCAGAGCGACCCGGTGCTCGCCGCGCACCGGGCGGTGTCGAACGGGCTCGGTGTGCCGCAGCAGGAAGTCGAGCAGATGCTCGGCGAACATTGCGCCAAGCTCGGCGTCGACCTCCGGCGCGGGGTCGAGGTGCACCGCGTGCAGGCAGCCGACGAATCCGTCACCGTCAAAACGAGCGCGGGCGAGTTCACCGCGAGCTGGCTCGTCGCTGCCGACGGCGGGCGGAGCGTCATCCGGAAGCAACTCGGGGCCGAGTTCGTCGGCACGGACCCGGAAATGACCGGCTACCAGGCCATCGCCGACTTCGAGGACGCGAGCGGCCTGCGCCCCGGGTGGACTTGGACGCCACGCGGCGTCTACGCGTACGGCCCGGTTCCCGGCCGCATCTTCCTCAGCCGGTTCCGGCAGCCGCCTCGAGATCGCGACGCGCCGGTCTCGGTGGAAGAACTGCAGGAAGCCGTCCGCGACGTCACCGGAGTGCCGGTCACCATCACCGGAATCCAAGGCCGGGCAACGCGGTTCACCGACAACGGGCGCCAGGCTCGGCACTACCGGTACGGCCGGGTGTTCCTGGCCGGCGACGCGGCGCACGTCCACTCCCCGCTCGGCGGACAAGGCCTGAACCTCGGCCTCGGCGACGCGGCGAACCTCGGCTGGAAGCTCGCGGCGACCGTCCAGGGCTGGGCTCCGGAGGGGCTGCTCGACACCTACGAAACCGAACGCCACCCGATCGGCGCAGGGGTGCTCGACTGGACCCGCGCCCAAGTCGCGCTCTTGCGCGGCGACGAACGCACCGAACAGCTGCGCAAGATCGTCGGCGGCGAACTGCTTCGGGTGCCTGCCGCGATGAACCGCATCGTCGCGCTGTCGTCCGGAATCCTGCAGCACTACGACGTCTCCGACGCTGACGCCGCCGCTCCGGTCGGGTCGATCGCCGGGGACGTCGAGCTGACGTCCGGAACCCGGCTCGCCGACCACGCGCACGACGGCCGGTTCGTGCTCGTCGACCGCTCCCCCGACGGCCGGTTCGCGGTGTCCGGCTTGGCCGACCGGCTCGCGTACGTGGCTGATCCCGCGGACGAACCGAGCCTTCTCGTCCGCCCGGACGGAGTGATCGCCTGGGCGAGTTCAGGAGGTGACGACCAGAAGCTTCTCGACGCCGCGCTCGCGCGCTGGGCGGGCGCGAAATAAATCAGTTGCGCGGGTTCGAGGGTGGCGGCAAGGTGATCGTCGTCCGGCGGGATGCCGCCGGCTGCCGGAAGAAAGGGAGGTGCGTCGTGGAGATTGTCCGGGCGCTGTCCTGCCCACTTCCGCCCGCCCACCTCGGCTAGAGCACGCGCTCGCCCGGTGGGCACCCTGATCTAGGAGAACCCACCAGTGCGCGAGCACGATTTCGACGAATTCGCCGACGCCTCCGACTACTCCGGCCGCCGGATGCGCCGTCGCCCCCGTTACGACGACCAGCCCGCCCCGGCACGCCGGGGACGGCTCACCGAAGCCGAGCGAGTCCGGCTCGCCCAGCTTCGCGAAGACGCCTACACCGAAACCGAACTGCCCGACGGCGCCGACCGATGGACCACCTGGGACGACGCCGACCAGGGCCCGCATCCCCGGCCCCACTGGGTGGTCACCGAACTCGCCGCGGTCGACACCGACCTCGGCGTGCTCAAGACCGGCAAGGAAGCGGACGTGCACCTGCTGCGCCGCGGCCTTCCCGGAGAAGAAGGAGTTCTGCTGGCAGCCAAGCGATACCGCTCAGACGAGCACAAGCTGTTCCATCGCGACGCGGGTTATCTCGAGGGCAGGCGGATGCGCCGGTCCCGCGAGATGCGCGCGATGGCCGGGCGCACCTCGTTCGGCCGCAACCTGATCGCCGAACAATGGGCGGTGGCCGAGTTCGCCGTTCTCAGTCGCTTGTGGACGATCGGCGCGCCGGTGCCGTATCCGGTGCAGCGGCACGGCACCGAGATCCTGCTGGAGTTCCTCGGCGAACCCGACGGCACGGCGGCACCCCGGCTGGCGCAGCTGCGGCCCGAGCCGGACGAGCTGGCCGACCTGTGGGAGCAAGCCGTGTCCGCGCTGGAACTCCTGGCGGGACAAGGGCTCGCGCACGGCGACTTATCCGCGTACAACGTCCTGGTGCACGAAGGCCACCTGATGGTGATCGACCTGCCCCAGGCAGTCGACGTGATCGCGAACCCGCGCGGCCGGGAATTCCTGGCCCGCGACGTCGCGAATCTCGCCGGCTGGTTCCACGGCCGCGGACTGTCCGAACAGGTCACCGGCACCGATGACCTGGTGCGGGAACTGGAAAAGGCAGCCGGTCTCGGCTGAGCGCGTGGGCGGGGTCGCGGGCGAGGGCCAGGGTGTGCGACAGGCCACACCTGCGACCCCGCCCACAACCGCGCACCTGGGTGCGGGGCAACCGCGCTCTCTCAGGTAGAGTGTGTAAGACCGCAACGGCGGCGTGGATGAGTTGGTGTCCGTCGCCTCCACAGTCCGCAGAAGGACTCGCGGCCATCCGAAGCAATTTCCGTCGGTGTGCCACGCCATGGCTAGGCGCACCGGGTCCGTCCCTGTGAACGCCCATCGCCACACCATCTTGCCCTGCCTGCGCGCGGGCAGCCCGGGCCTCCTTGCGACGTGCCACGTCCGAGAGGCATTTGTGACCATCACGTACGACTCCGGCCAGTCCGCCCGCTCCCGCGCGGGCCGCCCCGAGCGCAAGCCGCGGCACCGGCCGGCCGGTGGAGACATTCTCCACGACGACACGGTGGAAACCCCCGCCGTGAAGACCTTCGCCCAGCTGGGCCTGCCCGAGCCGCTGCTGCGGGCGCTCTCCGAGGCGGGCATCGACGCGCCGTTCCCGATCCAGTCCGCGACCATCCCGGACGCGCTGGCCGGACGCGACGTGCTGGGCCGCGCCCAGACCGGCTCCGGCAAGACGCTGGCCTTCGGCCTGGCCATCCTGGCCCGGCTCGACGGCGGCAAGGCCCGCCCGAAGCGCCCCCGCGCGCTCGTGCTGGTGCCGACCCGCGAGCTGGCCATGCAGGTGGCCGACTCGCTGACCCCGCTCGCCAAGTCCCTCGGCCTGTGGTGCCGCACCGCGGTCGGCGGCATGTCGTTCGGCCGCCAGGCGGAATCGCTCGCCCGCGGCGTCGACCTGCTGATCGCCACCCCGGGCCGGCTGTCGGACCACGTCCGCCAGGGCACCGCCTCGCTCGGCGACTGCAACTTCATCGCGCTCGACGAGGCCGACCAGATGGCCGACATGGGCTTCATGCCGCAGGTCCGCGAGATCATGGACCTCACCCCGCCCGGCGGGCAGCGGCTGCTGTTCTCCGCGACGCTCGACGGCGACGTCGACAAGCTGGTCCGGCAGTACCTGGCCGACCCGGTCACGCACTCGGTCGCGCCGTCGACCGCGAGCGTCACCACCATGGACCACCACCTGTTCCAGGTGTCGCACTCGGACAAGCAGGACATCATCACCCGGATCGGCGCCCGCGAGGGCCGCACGATCATGTTCGTGCGCACCAAGCACCACGTGGACCGGCTCACCGAGCGGCTGCGCGAAAGCGGCGTGCACGCGGTGGCGCTGCACGGCGGCAAGACCCAAGGCCAGCGCAACCGCGTCCTGGCCGACTTCAAGGAAGGCCACGCGGCGGTCCTGGTGGCCACCGACGTCGCCGCGCGCGGCATCCACGTCGACGACATCTCGCTGGTGCTGCACGTCGACCCGGCCGCGGACCACAAGGACTACCTGCACCGCGCGGGCCGCACGGCTCGAGCGGGCGCGTCCGGCATCGTCGTCACCCTGGTGACGCACGACCAGCGGCGCACCGTCCGCCGGATGACCGACCGGGCAGGCGTGCGCGCCGAGACCACGATGATCCGCACCCACGACGAGGACCTGTCGCGCATCACCGGCGCCCGCGAGCCGAGCGGCGAGCCGATCGTGGAGCGTCGTCGGGAATCCCCGCGCCGCTCCGGCGGCCGAGGCTTCGGCGGCGACCGCGGCGGTTTCCGCGGCTCGCGCGAAGGCGGCGGCTACCGCGGTTCCCGCGAAGGCGGCCGCGGCGGCTACGGCTCTCGCGACGACCGTGGCTCCCGCGAAGGCGGCGGCTACAACCGCGGCTCGTACGAAGGCCGGGCTCCTCGTGAAGGCGGTTACGCCCGCGAGGGTGGTCGCGAAGGCGGCTACGCGCGTGAAGGCGGTCGTGAGGGTGGCTACGCCCGCGAAGGCGGCTACGGCTCCCGGGAAAACCGAGGCGGCGGCGGTTACAGCCGCAGCCGTCAGCAGTCGCGCTCCGGCGGCGGTTTTGGCCGCCCGAGCCGTGGCCCGCGTCGTGGACACGACGCCTGATTGACGCTTGATCACTGAGAACGGCCCCGCTTCGGCGGGGCCGTTCTTCGTTTCCGGGCGCGTTTCGCCTGCCGCGCCGGATCGCCCACCGCAACGGCCGCGCTGGGCTGGCCGCCAGCCCGCGCCCCTCACCGCGCCCCGCGGGCCACGTCCGGCGCAGCGCCCGTGGCCAAGCAGGGGCTTCGCGCGCCGGGCCACGCCCCGCCAGGCCCGGAACCACCAGGCCAACCACCACATCCCGCCGCAACGGCAGTCGCCACACAGAACCCCACCCGCCGAACCACCCCACAGCCAACCCCGGAACCACCAGGCCAACCACCACATCCCGCCGCAACGGCGGTCACCTCGCAGAGCCCCACCCGCCGAACCACCCCACAGCCAACCCCGAAACCACCGCGCCCCGGCGAAACGGCGGTCGCCACGCAACGCCCCACCCGCCGAACCACCCCACAACCACCACACCCCGCCGCAACGGCAGTCGCCACGCAGAACCCCACCCCGAACCACCCCACAGCCAGCCCCAGAACCACCACGCCAACCACCACACCCCGCCGCAACGGCGGTCACCTCGCAGAGCCCCACCCGCCGAACCACCCACAACCAGCCCCAGAACCACCACCCCAGCCTGGTTTCCGTTGCCCCGCCCCGCTTCCCGCCCCTTCCCCACGCCGGGGGCGGCAAACGCGTCCACCGGCCGGATGCGACACTGCCTGGGTGACTGACACTCCGCCGCTGCTGCCTGAGAACGTCTTCGACTGGATTGAAGCCGAAGGTCAGCGGCGGGCGGAGGCCGGGCTTTCCCGGCGGATGACTCCGCGGCCCGTGCAGCATCCCGTGCTTGATCTCGCGGGCAATGACTACCTCGGTCTCGCCCGGGACAAGCGCGTCGCCGGGGCAGCCGCGGCGGCTGCGTTGCGATGGGGTGCGGGGGCGACCGGATCGCGGCTGCTCACCGGGTCCACCGAACTTCACGCGGAGCTCGAGCACGAACTGGCCCGGTTCTGCGGGGCCCAAGCGGCACTGGTGTTCTCCTCCGAGTTCACCGCCAACCTCGGCGCGGTGACGGCGCTGTCCGGGGCCGAATCGGCGATTGTCACCGACAAGTACGTCCACGCGTCGCTGGTCGAAGGCTGCCGCCTGTCCCGCGCGGACATCGCGGCCGTCGAGCACTCGACGCCGTCGGCGATCAAGCACGCGCTGGCCACCCGGCGTAAGCCGCGCGCGATTGTGGTGACCGATTCGGTGTTTTCCGCCGACGGTGAACTCGCGCCGCTGGGCGAACTCGCCGAAATCTGCCGTGCGCACAGTGCCGCGCTGGTCGTCAACGACGCGCACGGTTTCGGTGTTCTCGGCGAAGGCGGCCGGGGTGCGGTGCACGCCGCCGGATTGGCGTCCGCGCCCGATGTCGTCACGACGCTTTCGCTCTCCAACGCCCTCGGCGCGCAAGGTGGAGCTGTCGTCGGCCCCCGCCGCGTGATCCGGCATCTTGTGGACACTGCGCGCAGCTTCCTTTTCGACACTGCGCTCGCTCCGGCCAGTGCCGCGGCCGCGCTGACTTCGTTGCAGGTGCTCAAGTCTGAGCCGGAACTGCCGGCGAAGGTCATCGAGAACGCCGGGAACCTGGCGATGGGGTTGAAGAACGCCGGTCTGCCGGTCGATCTCCCCGAAGCGGGCGTCGTCGCCGTGCGGGCACCGTCGCCGCAAGCGGCCGTCGCGTGGGCGGAAGCCTGTGCGGAGCAAGGAATTCAGGTCGGCTGCTTCCGTCCGCCTGCCGTGCCGGACGGGGTTTCCCGGCTGCGCCTCACCGCCCGCGCGGACCTGTCCGAGGCGGACGTCGACCGCGCGGCGAAGGTGATCGCCGCGACCGCGCCGCGCGGCTAGCCCTTGCGCCGCATGGTGATGTGCGGGATGCCGTCCTCGAGATACTCCTCGCCCTCGGCGACGAACCCGAACCGCGCGTAGAGCTGCTGCGCGTACGTCTGCGCGTCCAGCACGAACTCGCCGGTCGTGCCGTCCAGTGCCGCCGCCATCAGCTGCGCCGCCAAGCCCTGGCCGCGCGCCGATTTGGCCGTCACCACGCGGCCGATCCGCGAACCGCCGCCAGGCTCAGCCAGCACGCGCAGGTACGCCACGACCTCCGCCCCGGAAGTCAGCCACAGATGCTCCGTCTCCGGAAGCAGATCCCGCCCGTCGATGTCGGCGTACACGCAGTCTTGTTCCACCACGAACACGTCCGACCGCAGCCGGAGAATGTCATACAGATCGGCGGCGGAAAGGTCGGGCCCGGTGGCGCGGTGCAGAGTCGTCACGCCACCTTGCTTAACACAGCTCAGCCGAGCAGCCGCGGCTGGGATTGCGCCGCGATGTCGTCGGCGAACTGCGAAACCCGCGTGTACACGCCGGGCTTGCCCGGTTTTCCGCAGCCGTCGCCGAAGGACACGATGCCGACCAGCGTGTCGCCCTCGACGAGCGGGCCGCCGGAATCGCCCTGGCAGGCGTCCTTGCCGCCCTGCGGGTAGCCGGCGCACACCATGCTCGCCGGGTCGTAAGTGTCGTAGGCCGTTTTGCACGTGGAATCGCTGACCAGCGGCACGTCGGCGCTGCGCAGCACGTCCGACCGGTCCCCGCCTTCGGAAAGCCGGCCCCAGCCGAGCACGGTCGCTTGCGTGCCTTCCGCGTACAACGACTGGTCGCTCTTGCCCGCGAGCTTCGCCGCGCGGTAGGGCAGTTGCCCGCGCACGGTGAGGACCGCGATGTCGTCGCCCTTGGTCGGATCGCTGAAGTTCGGGTTCACCCAGACTCGCGTGACGCCGAGTTCGACGCCGTCGCTGCCGCGCTTGTCCTGACGCCCGGCGACCACGCGGACCGACGACTTCGGCACCGCTTTCGCGCAGTGCGCGGCGGTCGCCACCGCGGACGGGCTCACGATCACCGCGCCGCAGTACTGCGAACCGCTCTGGTCGGTGAGGTACACCGCGTACGGGTGGTCGGCCAGCGAGGCCTCGCTGCCGCCGACGATCCGCGGCTGCGCGTGGGAACCCGGTTCGGAAGGCTCGGAAGGCGTCCCCGCCCAGGCCGAACCGACCGGGACCGCGATCGCGGCGGCGAGCAGCGACCCGGCCGCGAGCAAGACCGGACGACGAAGCTTCGCGGGCATGGGCTTTCCCTTCATCGGCACTACGACAGCACAGCCTGGACGCGCACGGGAGTCAACCGACTCCGGCGCGTGCACACAAGGCAGCGATTACCCTAATCGGAGCAAGCCCAAAACGGTGTCACTGGAACGGGTGGACTCTCTATACACCGAGCGCATTCGCTTAGCTGGAGACATGCGACGGAAAACAGCCGCGACGGCCGGCGCGCTGCTGAGCTTTGCGCTGGCTGGATGTGCCACCAGCACCCCCGCGACACCCCCGCCGAGCCCGTTGAGCGCGCCGTCGGCGCCGCCCAGCCCGACACTTCCGGCAACTCGGGCAACGACGAGCACGCCCGCTGTCACCTGGCAGGTGGGTGCTCGTCCGCTGCCGTTGCGCCCGGACGGCTTCGGCGAGATCCAGCCGACTCCACCCGAACTGGTGAACCGTTCGCTGCCGACCCAGGATTTCCTTCCGCCTCCGGCCAGCACGACGTACACGGCCAAGATCACCGACGTCCCCGACGCCGTGCTCAAGCGCAGCACCTGGCAGGCCGCCTGCCCGGTGTCGTCGGCCGATCTCCGCTACGTCACGCTTTCCTTCTGGGGATTCGACCACCACGCGCACACCGGCGAACTGCTCGTCCGGAAGGACGCCGCTCAAGCGGTGGTCACAGCGTTCGGCGAGCTGTATGCGCAGCAGTTCCCCATCGAGGAAATGCGCATCACCTCCCCCGCCGAACTCGACGCGCCGCCCACTGGCGACGGCAACGACACCAGCGCGTTCGTCTGCCGTCCGACACGCGGGCAGAAGAACTGGTCCGCGCACGCGTACGGGCTCGCGGTGGACGTCAATCCGTTCTGCAATCCGTACACCAAGGGCGATCTCGTCGTCCCGGAGCTGGCGTCCGCCTACGTCGACCGCGCGAACGCGCGGCCCGGGATGGTCGCCGCGGGCGGTCCGGTCGTGCGCGCGTTCGCCGGGGTGGGCTGGCAGTGGGGCGGGGCGTGGACCTCGCCGGTCGACCGGATGCACTTCACAGCCAACGGGCAGTGATCCGGGAACACCCGGAGGGTCCGCGGGAGTTGACTAGGCTGGCAGCAGACCGCTTTCGGGAAGGACCGCCGTGCCGCACTACGACCTGGTGATCATCGGGACCGGATCGGGGAACTCGATCCTCGGCCCGGAGTTCGCCGACCTCCGGACGGCCATCGTCGAGAAGGGCGTGTTCGGCGGGACCTGCCTGAACGTCGGCTGCATCCCGACGAAGATGTTCGTCTACGCCGCCGACGTCGCCGCGACGCCCGCGCACAGCTCGCGCTTCGGCGTGGACGAGGAGCTGACCGCGGTGCGCTGGCCGGACATCCGGGACCGGATCTTCGGCCGGATCGATCCGATCGCCGAGGGCGGCGCGGAGTACCGCGAGAACCACGAGGACAACCGCAACGTCGACGTCTACCGGGGCGAAGGCCGGTTCACCGGTATGAAGGAGCTCCGGGTCAGCTTCGCCGACGGCCGTCCGGACGAGGTCGTCACCGCCGAGAAGTTCGTGCTCGCCGTGGGCGGGCGCCCGGTGATCCCGGACGTGCCGGGGCTGGCCGAAACCGGCTACTACACCTCCGACACGGTCATGCGCCTCGCCACACTGCCGAAGCGGATCGTCGTGCTCGGCGGCGGCTACATCGCGGCGGAGTTCGCGCACGTTTTCGCGTCCTTCGGCGTCGCGGTCACGGTAGTGAACCGTTCCGGCGCGCTGCTGCGGCAAGAAGACGCGGACATCAGCGAGCGGTTCACCGAACTGGCTTCGCAGCGGTTCGACGTCCGGCTGGACCGTAAGACAGTCCGCGCGCGCAAGACGGACGGCGGAGTCGCGCTCGATCTCGAAGGCCCGCAAGGCGCGGAAACCGTCGAGGCCGACCTGATCCTGGTCGCCACCGGCCGCAAGCCGAACTCGGATCTGCTCGACGTGGGCGCCACCGGCGTCGCCACCACTGAACGCGGGCACGTCGTGGTGGACGACTACCAGCAGACGTCCGTCGAAGGCATTTACGCGCTCGGGGACATCTCGTCGCCACTGGAGCTCAAGCACGTCGCGAACCACGAAGCCCGCGTGGTGCAGCACAATCTGGCGCATCCGGACGACCGCATCAAGGCCGACCACCGGTTCGTCCCGCACGCGGTGTTCACCTCGCCGCAAGTGGCGTCGGTGGGGTTGACCGAGGCGCAGGCGACCGAACGCGGACTGTCCTTTGTGGTCTCGAAGCAGGACTACGCGGGCATCGCCTACGGCTGGGCGATGGAGGACACCACCGGTTTCGCGAAGCTGCTGGCCGACCCGGCGACCGGGCAGCTGCTCGGCGCGCACATCATCGGCCCGCAGGCGTCGACGGTGATCCAGCCGCTGATCCAGGCGATGAGTTTCGGCCTCGACGCGCGTTCAATGGCGCGCGGGCAGTACTGGATCCACCCGGCGATGCCGGAACTGGTGGAGAACGCGCTGCTGAATCTTCCGCTGGACTGATCCAGAAGATACCCAGAGTGGCCCGATTCCCGAATCGGGTCACGGGGGTGTCGCGTTGTTACTGTTCCCGCGGAGGTGCGGGGACTGACATGAGCGACATGATCGCCGGGGAAATCGTTGTGGCCGCTGAGGAAATGGCCGCTCGCTGGAGCGAGGTCACGGATCTCGAGCTGAGGTTCGCCGTCCGGCGGGCGGAACTCGGGACGACGGCCGCGACGCAGGCATTGCTGGAAGAGCTTCGGGCGATGCCGTCCGAATGGGCCGCGCAGTGCCTCGCGGTCGCGGTGGCCGCGCTCGACGACGTCCGGCGAACCGGACAGCTTCCGGGGCCGGTGCTGGAGGACGCGGCGCTGGCGAGTTAGGGGTTCGGGTGCGGCGGGAGTGTCCACAGTGGCCAGACCCCGCGGGGGCCAGGGACTAAACGAAACGGGCGGCCGGTAACTCACCGGCCGCCCGTTTCCGTCAGATCACACGAACCGGCGTCGTCCAGCCAGCCCGCCGAAGACCATCTGCGTCACCATCACCGCGAGCAGCACGATCAGCGACACCGTCCAGCTGCCCGTCGCGTCGTGCAGCAAGCCGAACACGAACGGCCCCACTGCCGCCAGCAGGTATCCGATGCCCTGCGCCATTCCCGACAGCCGCGCTGTCTCGGCACCGGTGCGGGCGCGCAGTGCGATCACCGTCAGCGCCAGCGAGAACACGCTCATTCCGATGCCGAGCAGGAGGCTCCACAGCAGCGGCGAGAAGCCGGGGGCGATGACCAAGCCGAGCATGCCCGCCGCGCCGAAGACGCCCATTCCGACAATCCACGGGCTCTGGCTCTTCTGCCGCGCCGCGATCGGCGGGATCACCAGGCTGATCGGCACCGCGATCACCGAGATCAGGCCGAGCAGCAGACCGGCGTCGGCCTTGCTCACGCCCGCGTCGATGAACACCTGCGGCAGCCAGCCCATGACGACGTAGGCGATGAACGACTGCAGGCCGAAGAAGATCGTGACGATCCACGCGAGCGGGCTGCGCATCAGCGACCGGGCGGGAGCGGAACCAGCCGCCGGGCGCGGCACTCGGCCCGTGCCGCGCGAGGCGATCAGCCATGCGGCCAAAGCGATCGCCGACAGCACGCCCCACGAACCGAGCGCGGCACGCCAGCCGCCGAAAGCCGATTCCAGCGGCGGGCTCAGCGCGGATCCCGCCGCGCCGCCGCCCTGCAGCGCCGCGGTGTAGACGCCGGTCATGAGCCCGACGCGGGCCGGGAACGAATCCTTGATGACCACCGGGATCAGCACGTTGACCAGCGCGATCCCGGCGGTGGCGACGAGCGTGCCGCCGAGCACGACGTACGGTCCGTCGAGCACTCGCACCACCAGGCCCGCGGTCAGCACCGTCAGCGCCAGGCCGATCGCCGGGCCGATGCCCAGGCGGCGCGACAGCACGGGCGCGGCCAGGCCGGCGCCGGCGAAGCACAGGCCGGGCAGGGTCGTGAGAATGCTCGCCCACACCGCGGACGCGCCGAGGCTGCCGCGCATTTCCGCGAGCAGCGGGCCGACGCTCGTGATCGCCGGCCGCAGGTTCATCGCCGTCAGCACCACCGCGACCGCCAGCAGCACGCCGCCGGCCACCACACCCGGCCGGCGACCGGCGGGCACCTCCTCCTCGAGGCTGCCTTCCAGCTCGAGCTCGAGCCGGTCGGAATAGGTGGCGGTGGACACGGCTGCGGAATCGGGGGAATCGGCGGGCATGTGCGCTACTATTCCATACGTAGGATGATTGGATGAAGGGATCAGGCTGTGCCGTTGGCCACCACCCGCCGGGCCGGGCTCGTCGACCAAGTCATCGATCAGCTGCGCGAGGCGGTCACCGCCGGAGAATGGCCGATCGGGCACCGGATCCCGACTGAACCGGAGCTGTCCGCGCAACTGGGCGTCGGGCGCAACACGGTTCGCGAGGCCGTGCGCGCGCTGGCGCACACCGGGATCTTGGAAGTCCGTCAGGGCGACGGCACGTACGTGCGCGCGACGAGCGAGGTCTCCGGCGCGATCCGCCGGCTGTGCGGGACGGAATTGCGCGAGGTCCTGCACGTACGCCGGCTGCTGGAGGTCGAGGGCGCGCGGCTGGCCGCGACCGCGCGCACCGAGGAAGAGCTGGCCGAACTGCGCGTCCTGCTCCACCGGCGGGACACCGACTGGGACCAAGGGCAGCTCGACGATTTCGCCCGCAGCGACGCGGAATTCCACCAGCTCGTGGTCCGGTGCGGGCACAACGGGCTGCTGCTGGAGCTCTACCGCGGACTGATGGAGGCGATCACCGCGAGCGTGGCGTCCACTTCGGACAATCCGGAGCACGCGGAGGAGATCCGGCACCGGGAGCTGGTGAACGCGATCGAAGCACGCGACGCCGACCGGGCGGCCGCCGAAGCGGCGGGATTCCTGGACGAGCTGATCGCCCGCGCCGAAGGTCTGTGATCAGTCGTGCGCGGTGAGGACTCCGCATAACAGGTCCGCGCCGCGACGCGTCCGCTCGTCAGCGTCCCTTCGCAGCGCCTCGCATTCCCGGACGTCGGCGGCGTCCACCCCGTCCACCGCGAATACGTCGTCCACCGCGGTATGGATCCAGTCAGCGTGGTTGGGGTCGGCGTCGGCGAGAGCAGCGGCGACGACCGCGAGCCCGGCCGAATCGTGGCGGCGGAGCAAGGCTTCCGCCGTCACGCGGGTGACGTACGTGTTGTCCGCGTCCAGCACGAGTCGCAGCAGCGACCCCTGGGCTTCCGGCAGCTCGGCAAAGCTGGCTAAGGCGCGGCCCGCGTCCGCTCGGTCGCGATAGTCGGCGCTTTCCGAAAGCTTGATCAGGGCCGCCACTACGGCGCGTCTTGCCTCGTTGTTCACGACGGCTTACGGAAGCGTCAGGATCTCCGCGCCGTCAGCCGTCACCACGAGGGTGTGCTCGAACTGCGCGGTCCACTTCTTGTCCTTCGTGGTGACCGTCCAGTCGTCGTCCCACACGTCGTAGTCGATGGTGCCCAGCGTGATCATCGGCTCGATGGTGAAGGTCATGCCCTTTTCGATCAGCGTCTGCACCGAGGGCTCCTCGTAGTGCAGCACCGTCGGCGCGGTGTGGAACGCCGGGCCGACGCCGTGGCCGGTGAAGTCGCGGACCACGCCGTAGCCGAACCGCTTCGCGTACGCCTCGATCACGCGGCCGATCACGTTGAGCTGGCGGCCGGGGCGGACCGCCTTGATCGCGCGCGCGGTCGCCTCGCGGGTGCGCTCGACCAGGAGCCGCACCTCTTCTGAGACGTCGCCGGCGAGGAAGGTCGCGTTGGTGTCGCCGTGCACGCCGCCGATGAACGCCGTCACGTCGATGTTGCAGATGTCGCCGTCCTCGATCACGGTCGAGTCCGGGATGCCGTGGCAGATCACCTCGTTCAGCGAGGTGCAGCACGACTTCGGGTAGCCGCGGTAGCCGAGCGTCGACGGGTACGCGTGGTGGTCGAGCAGGAACTCGTGCACGACCTTGTCGATGTCGTCGGTGGTCGCGCCCGGTTTGACCGCCTTGCCGCCCTCTTCGAGCGCCTGCGCGGCGATCTTCGACGCGACCCGCATCGCCTCGATGACCTCGGGCGTGCGCACTCCGTTGCCGGTGTCCCGCTTCGGCGCCGGCCGGTCCACGTACTCGGGACGGGCGATGTCGGCGGGGACGGCACGGCGCGGCGTCTGGACGCCGGGCTTCAACGGGGCGCGAACGGACATGACCCCAGCCTACGACCTCGTCCGGCCGCGGCGCAGCCAGCTCAGAACAGCACCGTCGCGTACTGCCCGACCTGCTGGAACCCGATCCGCCGGTACGCCGCGAGCGCGGGCGCGTTGAACCCGTTCACGTACAGGCTCGCGGTCCGGCCGAGGCCGTGGACCAGGCGGTTCACCACCGCGGCGGTGCCCGCGGTGCCGAGTCCGCTGCCGCGCCGGTCCGGATGCACCCACACGCCCTGGATCTGGCCGACCCGGGCGGACATCGCGCCGATCTCGGCCTTGAAGACGACCTCGCCGTCCTCGAACCGGGCGAACGCGCGGCCGGTGGAGATCAGCTCGCTCACCCGGGCCCGGTAGCTGGCCCCGCCGTCGCCCGCGCGCGGGTCGACGCCGACCTCCTCGATGAACATCGCGACCGCCGCGGGCAGGTAGCGGTCGAGTTCGTGCGGGCGGACGGTGCGGACCTGCGGATCGGCGGCCACCAGCGGATCGCCTTCGAGCGCCATCAGCGGCTGGTCGCCGCGGACCTCGCGGGCCGGTCCCCATTCCGGGGACAGCTCGTCCCAGAGCCCGAGCACCTGCGGCGCGGGGCCGACGAGCGAGGAACAGGTGCGCTGGCGGCGCAGTGCCCGGTCGGCGAAGGACCGCAGCGCCGAAGCGTTGCCGCGCAACGGGATCAGATTGGGCCCGGCGAAGCACAGCCCGGTGAGCCGTCCGGCGCGCACCGGACGGGAATCGGCCGCCCACAGCTCGCCACCGAGCCGCCACGGGTCGAGACCGGCCGCCTCGACCCGGGCGCTGACCATGCAGCTGCCCACCGGGTCGGCGGCGAGTGCAGCGCGCACCGCCGGATAGTCCCGATCGTCGAGCAGCCGTGCACCTGCAAGCCGCAACACGGACTCCAGAGTGCCAGATGAACCGGGTGAACGGAACGCGAGCCGGTCGACACGCTGAGATGAACGGCTCTCACACCCGAACGGCGGCGCCCCGGTGGGGTCCGCCACCGACCGTGCCCAGCCGGGTCCGCTCAGGCCGAAGCGCTCCGGAGGCACCCCGCCCGGGTGCCTCCGGAGCTTCTTCCCGGTGGCTCGTGAAGGGAACCCTGGGGGAATCGGAGTCCGTGAGGGTTCCCCGCACGGAACGTCCGGCTCAGTGGTGCCGCGGCACCAGGTGCAGCAGCCGCGAAGCGTGCGGTGCCAGGGTCGCGGTGAAGCTGTCCCGGCTCACGCCCAGGTTGCGATGCGTCCACAGATCCCGCACCGCCGCCGGGCCGCGCAGCCCCAGATCCGACCACGACGCCGTCACCGGAGCCTCCGCCGATCCGAGGTTGAACAGCGCGACCGTCACCCCGCCGCGGCCGTCGGGGCTGAACCACACCTGCTGCTGGGTGTCCTGCGAGACTGGCCGCGCCGGCCGTCCTGCCTGGTCGACCGCGAGCACCTCGCGGTTGGTGAGCAGTTTCAGATCCTCCGGGTCCAATTTGGTCAGATCGGTGCCGAGCAGCAGCGGCGAGGACTCGATCGCCCACAGCGTCATGACGCTTTGCCGCTCGTCCGGGGTGATGCCGTTGGCTTCGCCGTTGCCGACCTCGATCGAGTCCAGGTCGTTCCAGTGACCGGGACCCGCGTATTGAGTCCACTTCGGAGCGTCGGCGAAGCGCAGCTTCACTCGCACGTCCCAGTTCGTGAGGCCGACGCAGTGCGAGTAGCACTCGATGTCGCCCTCGATCCGCCAGCCGTTGCTGTACCGCTGCCAGGTCGCGGCCTCGGCGATGCTGAGCGAGTTCGACAGTTCCAAGTGGATCGGGCGGCCGGTGGCCTGAATCGCCGAATGCCACTGCTTGATGTCCTCGCGGTTGTCCGCGGGGATCTTTCCGCCGCCGGGGCCGACGAAATCCATTTTGATGTAGTCGACGCCCCACGAGGCCAGCTGCCGCGCCTGCGAGCGGACGTACGCCGCCGCGCCGGGCTTGCTGAAGTCGAGTTTCGCGGATTTGTCGTCGGCGGTGTTGCCCGCGCCGGGCATGACGATGTCGTGCACCCGGTACGGCGTGCCCTCGATCGGCGAATCGGCCGCGACCGCTTGCGCCGGAACGCCCGGCACCAGGTAGATGCCGAATTTCAGGCCGCGCTGGTGCAGGTACCGGGCCAGCGAGGCGATGCCGCTGGGGAACTTCTTCGGGTCGGGAGCGACCCGGCCGAACTCGTCGACGTGGTCGGTCCAGCCCGCGTCGATGTTGATGTACCGGTAGCCGTAGGCGGCGAACCGGTCGTGCATGACGTCGGCCTGCGCCTTGATCGTCTCCTCGGTGAATTTCCGGCGCAACGCGCTCCAGCTGCTCCAGCCCATCGGCGGCGTTCTCGCCACCGGGGTCCAGGATTCGAGCGGCTGACTGTCCGCCGCCGCTGGTCCGGCCAGCGAGCCGAAGAGCACCGCCACCGTCGCGGCCAGCACACCGATCCGACTTCGTTTCATCGCGACCACCTCTTCCGGGGATCGCTTCGTTGTACAAGCGCCGGACCGACCGCAGCAATCATTCATCCGATCACTGACCGCTAGCCGGGACGGAACCCGCCGACCGGATCAACCCTGTTCATCACTGTGAATGCCGGGAAAATCCGTCCGAGACCTCTCGACACGGTCGTAAATAGATCCTATCTTTCTCTCGGCGCTGACTCGCGTCGTTCACTGGCGAACACGGAGGTCCCGGATGAAGCTCAGACCAGCGCGCCCGCACGGGAGGCGTGCCCTCGGGCTCGCGGCCGCGGTGCTGACCGCGACCGTGCTGCTGCCCGCCGGTGCGGCCGCGGCGTGGCCGGGCAGCCAGGACGTCTACGTCTCGCCGTGGGGCAACGATTCCGGCTCCGGCGCCGTCTGGTCGCCGGTGCGCACGCTCCCGCGCGCCCAGCAACTCGTCCGGCAGCGCGCCGCGCACCTGGACTCCGACCTGACCGTGCACGTCGCCTCCGGCACCTACCGGCTCGACAAACCGCTCGAACTCGACGCGGCCGATTCCGGCTCGAACGGGCACCGGATCGTCTGGCAGGGCTCGCCGGGCACCGTGGTCAGCGGCGGCAAGCAGGTCACCGGCTGGCGTCCGGTCGCCGGTCGGCCGGGCCTTTACTCCGCGCCCGCGCCCGCCGGGCTGGACAACACTCGCCAGTTGTACGTCGACGGCGTCCGCGCGCAGCGGGCTTCCGGACGGCTTCCCGTGACGGTGAAGGCGACCGACACCGGGTACACCGCCTCCGCGGACACCATGGCCCACTGGCGCAACCCGAGCGACCTCGAACTGGTGTACACCAGCGGCGAGGAGCTGTGGAACGTCGTGCGCAACGGGCTGGGCCAGTGGACCGAGCCGCGCTGCCCGATCGCCTCGGCGACGGGCACGACGATCACCATGGCGCAGCCGTGCTGGGACAACTCGACCCGGCGCGTGATGTTCGCCGACATCCCCGGCCGTTCGGTCAACATGGTCGGGCCGGGCGATCTCACCAACGGGCGGCAACCGTCCTATGTGGAGAATGCGTTCGAGCTGCTGGACACTCCCGGCGAGTGGTACCTCGACCGCTCCGCGCACACCGTGTACTACCTGCCGCGCAAGGGTGAGAACCTGCACTGGGCCGACGTCGAGATGCCCGCGCTGGAGAAGCTGGTGGCCGGCCGCGGCACCGCCGAGAAGCCGATCCACGACATCTCCTTCCGAGGCATCCAGTTCTCCTACGCGACCTGGCTCGAACCGTCGTCGCCGGAAGGCTTCTCCGAAATCCAGGCCGGCTACCGGATCACCGGCGAACGCGGCTGGGCCACGCAAGGCCTGTGCCAGTTCACTCCCGGCGGCTCCTGCCCGTACGCGGACTGGACGAAGGAACCCGGCAACGTGTCGATCTCGCACGGGCAGCGGATCGAGTTCCAGGACACCGTGTTCGCCCACCTCGGCGCGGCCGGACTGGACCTCGGCGAAGGCGCACAGGACAGCAGCGTGTCCGACAGCGTGTTCACCGACATCTCCGGCAATGGCGTCGAAATCGGCGGGGTCAGCAAGCCCACCGCGGCTGGCGCGGATCTGACCGCGCGGGTCAAGGTGACCAACAACCACCTGTACGGCATGCCGCGCGAATTCACCGGCGGGGTCCCGATCGTCAACGGGTACTCGCAGGACAACGTCGTGTCGCACAACCAGATCGACCACGTCGCCTACTCCGGCATCTCGATGGGCTGGGGCGGCTGGCCGGACAAGATCAAGCAGGCCGCGACGCCGAACGTCTCGCGCAACAACGTGGTGTCGGACAACCTGATCCACGACTACATGCTTTCGCTGGACGACGGCGGCGGCGTCTACACCCAGGGCATCACCGGCCCGTCGCAGGCCGAGGGCGAGAAGGTGACCGGGAACGTCATCTACGACCAGTGGGGTCTCGGCAAGTCCGTCTACACCGACAACGGCTGCACCTACGAAACCGTTTCCGGCAACGTGCTCTACCACGCGGCGTACGCCAACGTCGCCTCCACGCACGTCGACTACCGCGACTCGCTCGGCAACAACGACCCGACCGTCATCTCCGGCAACTACTGGGAGCAGGGCGATCCGGACGGCGACAAGAAGGGCGTCATCACCTCGGGCAACCACCTGCTGAACAACCCGGCCGCCGCACCGAAGTCCATTGTGGATAACGCGGGTATCGAACCGGGCCACCGCGCGGTGCTGAACCGCCGGATCGACGGCGCGTCCGCTCCGCAGGCTCCGACGCGAATCGGCACCTTCTCGGTGTCCGGTCAGCTGTACGCGACCTGGAACCCGACCGTCGCGGAAAACGGTGCGCCGGTGCAGGACTACGTGCTGACCGCCTCGGACGGCAAGCACAGCGTGACGAGTTCGGTGTCCGCGAAGGACTTCGCACGCACGGGGTACACGGTGATTCCGAAGCTGGCCAATGGCCAGACGTACACGGTCACGGTCGCCGCGCGCAACCGGTTCGGCACTGGTCTGCCGTCGCTGCCGTCGGCACCGGTCACCGTCGCGCAGCCAGGCACCCAGCTCGCTGCCGCTCCGACCGGAGCGAAGGCCTTGCCGAGCGCCGACGCGGCGAGCATCCGCTGGACGCCGCCGAAGGAAGCCGGGTCCACCCCGGTGATCGGCTACCGGATCACCGTGTCCGACGGCCGCACCATCGAGGTCACCGGACGCGACACGATCGTCAGCCAGCCCACGCAAAAGGGCCTGACCCGCGTGGTGGACGGGTTGAAGTCCGGCACCGCGTACACGTTCACCATCGCCGCCGTCACCGGAACCGGCGTCGGCCCCGCGGTGACGGTGCAGACCACCACCGCGTAACCCGGTGATCGGCGCGTACCGGACCTCCCTGCCGGTGCGCGCCGATCACCCTATCCGGAATGCCCGGCGGTAGGCCCCCGGCGTCGTCCCCACCTGCGCCCGGAATCGCCGCCGCAAGTTCACTGCCGACGCCAACCCGACCCGCACCGCGATCGCGTCCACTGGCAGGTCCGTCTCCTCCAGCAGCCGCCGCGCCTCGGCCACCCGCCGCGACAACAGCCACGCACCCGGACTCGTCCCCAGCTGATCAGCGAACCGGCGAGCCAGCGTTCGCGGGGAAATCTTCAAGTGGCCAGCCAAATCTTCGACCGACAGCGGTGTCGCCAGACGCTCGCCCGCCCAGTCGAGCAACCCGTCCAACGCGTCCGTGGACGCTTGCGGCGGCGCGTACTGCACCTGCCCGCCCTCACGATGGGTCGGCATCACCATGTGCCGCGAGACGAGCGCCGCGTGCGCCGCTCCGTGATCCTGGCGGACCAGGTGCAGGCACAGGTCGATGCCCGCCCCCGCGCCCGCGCTCGTGGCGACATCGCCGTGGTCCACGTACAGCACGTCCGGCTCCACGCGTACCGCCGGGAAATCCCTTCGCAACTGCTCTGCTCGCGCCCAGTGCGTCGTCGCCGATCTGCCGTCCAGCAACCCGGTCTGAGCTAGGGCGAAGACACCTGAGCAGATCGTGACCAGCCGCGCCCCTCGTTCGTGCGCGTTCAGCAATGCCCGGCGCACCTTCGGGGAAAGCGGCGTCTCGACTGGCAGCCAGCCGGGAATCAGCACCGTGTCGGCCGTGGCGAGCCGGGAAAGCCCGTTGGACACGTGCATCGCATACCCGGCCGAGGTCGGCACCGGGCCGGGATTCTCGGTGCACACCTCGAATTCGTAGTACTGCGGCACGCCGTCCCTTGGCGTGCCGAACACTTCGGCGCCGCAGCCGAGTTCGAACGTCGACTGCACCGGCCGGACGAGAGCGACCACGCGATGCATGGCAAGAAAGTACCCCATGACGTCTTTCCTGACACTGTCTCGCGCGCGCACGGGAAGCCAAGCTGGGGCCATGCACTCCGAAATCCTTGCTCAGCCGGGCTACACCTCGGTCCCGGTCGGCGAAGCCCCGGTGAAGAACCTGTTCCCCGGCATCCGCCTCCGTCCACTGTGGAAGGGCGAAAACGGCGCGCACGCCAACGTGGTCGAGTTCGACCCCGGCAGCACCTGGCCAGAACCCGACGTCCACGAACCCGGTCCGGAAGAGGTCTTCGTCGTGTCCGGCGTCTTCAACGACGGCGCGCGTGAGTATCCGGCGGGCACGTTCATCCATGCGCCCGCCGGATCGTGGCATGTCCCGGCGACGGCGAGCGGTTGCACGCTGTTCGTCTTCTATCCCGAGGGCTAAGCGCCTCGATAACTCCCGATCGTCCAAGCGTTCCCCTCGGGATCGCGGACGGTGAACGTGTGCGAGCCGTAGCCGGTGTCGTGCAGCTCCATGCTGATTTCGGCACCGGCTTCGCGCACGCGGGCGTAAATCTCGTCCACCCGGTCCGAAACCACGTACACCGCGCTGGCCCCGGGTTTCATCTCGTCGTGCACGCCGTCGGCCGGTCCGCCGCAGCTGCCCAGCATCACGGCACCGCCTTCGGGCCACCGGAGTTCGGCGTGCGCGACGCCGTTTTCTCCAGGCACCACGAGGGTCTCCTGGAAGCCGAGAACCTCGGTGAGGAAACGGATCGCGCCGCGAGCGTCGTTGTAGCGGAAGGCCGGCCAGACTGTCGGTTGTGCTGTCATGCCACCGATTCTGCGGCGGCGGCCTTCGTCTCGTCTTGGAGAAACGGGAGCTCCTCGGCCATCCACGTCCGCGGCGAACACCCGGCCAGCGCACGCCACTCGTTGGAAAAGTGCGCCTGGTCGTAATATCCAGCGGCGTAAGCGATTCCGGCCAGATCACGGTGCCCGGTCCGCAGCAACCGGACCGCACGCTCGAACCGCAACACCCGAGCTGCCTGCTTCGGAGCCAACCCCAGCTCGGCGCGGAACCGCTCCCCCAAATGCCGACGGCTCCAGCCGACCTCCTCCGCCAGGTCGCCGACCCGCACCAACCCGCCGCTGCGGCGCAGCTCGTGCCACGCGCGGTCCAGCTCCGGCGGCTGCTCGGCGGGCTCGACCGCCCGCGCGGCCAGCACCTCGTCGAGGATCGCGAACCGGGTACGCCAATCTCCGGCCTCGGCCAGCCGGTCCGGCAGCCGGGCGAGGTCGCCGCCGAAATCAGCGAGGTCTGTCACCCGGCCGGTCAGCTCGGCGGCCGTGACGCCCAGCAGAGTCCGCGCGCCCAGCGGGTCCAGCTCCAGCTGCACGCCGCGCTGCACGCGGTCCTGCGTGATCAGCGCGGGTTCGGTGTGCAGGCCGCCGACCGCGCTGCGCAGCGTTCCGGCCCCGTCCAACCCGGCGTACCGGATCGGCTCTTCGAGGCTGATCACGAGCGTGAGGTGCCGCGACGGCAGCCCGCGGTGCACTGCGAGGGTGACGTTCTCCTGTGCGTAGCCGATGTAGCGCGTGACCAGGCCCCGCAGCACCGGATGCGGCGGACGGGCGGCCCAGCTGTGACTCACGCGACCAGGCTAGCCCGGAAACGCGCGGATTCTGCTACCACGGGAGAGCGGTCCCCACGATGAGGAGAAGCCCGATGACGATCCAGGAACAGGCCCAGCAGCTCGAACTGCTCGCCGACCAGGTGCCGACCGGAATCGCCCTCGCCACCAAGGGCGAACTGGAGGATCTGCAGGCCCAGGTCCTCGGCCTGCTCGGCGAAACCGGCAGCGCGAACGCGATCCAGGGGTCGGTGCAGATCGCGATCCGGCAGATCGACGAGGTCGCCGCCTCGCTGGAAAACGTCCGGATCCAGATCCGGGAAGCGGCCCAGCACCACCTGCGCGGCTGACGTGGCCGGGCTGTCCGCCGCGCGCGCCGGCGAGTTCGCGGAGATCGCGCTGGCCAACGTCGTGCGCGAGTATCCGCATCACGAGAGCCACTGGCGGACCGACGACACTCCCGTCCCGCCGGTCCGCGAACTGCATCCGTGCTTCTACGGCAGCTTCGACTGGCATTCGTGCGCGGAAATGTTCTGGGTGCTGGCCCATCTCTTGCGGCGGTATCCGTCCCTTGTCCCGGCCGACGAGATCCGCGCCGTGCTGAACGCGCACCTGACCGAGCCCGCGTTGGCCGCCGAAACTGCTTACTTCGAGCCGGAACACCATCGCACGACGCAACGTCCGTACGGCTGGTCGATCCTGCTGGCGCTGACGAGGGAAATCGCTACCTGGGACGACCCGGACGCGGTGCGCTGGTCCGCCGCGCTCCAGCCGTTGACCAGGCTTTTCGTCACCCGATTCCTCGACTGGCTGCCGAAGGTCACCTACCCGGTCCGCTACGGCCTGCACGAGAACGGCGCTTTCGGGCTCTCCCGCGCGCTGCCGTACGCCCAATACCTGGCGTCCCGGGGAGAATCGGAGCTGCTGGAGGCGATCACCGAAACCGCCTGGCGCTGGTTCGGCTCGGACCGCGATTACCCCGGTGCGTGGGAGCCGTCCGGAGCCGACTTCCTCTCTCCCGCGCTGGCCGAGGCCGAGCTGATGAGCCGCCTGACGCCTGCCGCCGAATTCGGTGCCTGGCTGGAGGCTTTCCTGCCCGGAATCGCCGACCGCAACCCGGCGGCGCTCTTCACTCCGGCGGTGGTGACCGATGCTTCCGACGGGCAGATCGCCCATCTGCACGGGCTCAATCTCCATCGCGCGTGGAGCTGGCGGCGGATCGCCGAGGCACTGCCGCCGGGAGACGGCCGGATCGCCGCGATCGACAGGACTTCGCGGGAACATGCGGATGCCTCGTTGCCGCAGGTGAGCGAGGGGCCGTATGCGGTGGAACATTTCCTGGTCTACTACGCGCTGCTCTTCCTGAGCGACGCCGAATCAGGAAGAGCCTGAACGGTGTCGGATCCCTGGCTGCGCATCGAAGTGCTCGACGGGGATGCCCCAGCGAGCGACTGGCGTCGCGCCTACTCCGACGCACTGTTCAAAGCCGCGATCGCCGACCGCGCCGTGCGCTGGTCCTGGCGGACGCACGAACGTGGCGTCGTCTTCGAGATCGCCTTCCGGACTGAGGCCATCCGCGACGAGTTTCGCAACTGGCCTTCAGTCAAGGCAGCACTCGGCGCGGCACCGGGGCTCACCGTCACCTCCGGCGGCGGCGATTAGTTCTCCGGCAACGGTTCCTGGTGCTCAGCCCGCAACCCGTCCAGCGAAACCCGCAGCAACCGGTTCCACATGTGCGGCCGGTCCTCGTCCGTGCACTGCGCCGCATACCCCAGCGAGATCAGCAGCAACACGAGGTCATCCGTAGTCACCCCGGGACGCAGCAACTCCTCCGCCCGCGTCCGCAGTTCCTCCAGCACCGCACGGAGCCGCGGGATCCCGGCCGGATCGGGGTCGGTCCACGTCAGCGCGAAACTTTCCATGATCGCCCGATGGTGGGCACAGCCGGACAACGCCTGCCGGTAGAAGTCGGTCAGCGCCGCCCACGGGTCCTCCGCCTCGACCGCCGCCTGGCGCGCGGACTCGGCCCACCGGGCGAAGTCCCGATCCAGGACCGTCCGGACGAGGTCTTCCTTCTTCGGGAAATGCCGGTACAGCGTGCCCATGCCGACCCCGCCGCGCCGGGCGATCTCGCGGACGTCGACCGCGGCTCCCTGTTCCGCCAGCACCTCGGCGGCGGCTTCGACGATCGCCTCCCGGTTGCGGATCGCGTCCGCGCGCGGGGCGCGGCGCCGGGGGGTGTGCGGTTCAGCCACGGCCATGCGGCGAGCATACCCCTTACTCGGAGCACTTGCTCCTCTTAGTGTGCTAGTTTGCGGAGCAAGTGCTCCGCCTAGTGAAGGAGATGCCGTGCCGACCCTCGCCGACTGGAACGTCCGGATCCTCGCCGAGTTCCGGGAGAACGCCGGATACGTCGCCTGGAGCAGTCCGGAGGAAATGGCGGCGGGCCGCCCGATACCGCCGCACATGCCAGGATTTCCGAAAGAAGGAATGCCGCTGATTCTCGTGCATCACTTCGGAGCGAAAACCGGGAAAGAACGGATCAGCCCGCTGTTCTACCGGCCGGTCGGCGACAACTGGGCGGTTTTCGCCACGCACGGCGGCAGCCCGCGCGATCCCGCGTGGTACCGCAATCTCCTGGCGAATCCGCGGACTGTCGTCGAGGCGGGCGCGGAAACCGTCTCGGTCCAAGCACGGCTGACCGAGGGAGAAGAGCGCGCGAAGATCTGGGCCGAGCAGATCGCGCTGGTCCCGAAATTCGCCGAGTTCGAGGCCGTTTCCGGGCGGCGAATCCCGGTCGTCCTGCTGGAACGCCGATGAAAAAGGGCTCCTCGACCGCGGTCGAGGAGCCCTTTTCGGACCGGAAACTCAGCCGACGGTCACGCTCGGCGAACCCTCGCCGATGCTCTCGCCGGATTCCTCGGCGATCCGCATCGCCTCTTCGATCAGGGTTTCCACGATCGCGTGCTCCGGCACGGTCTTGATGACCTCGCCCTTCACGAAGATCTGGCCCTTGCCGTTGCCGGACGCGACGCCGAGGTCGGCCTCGCGCGCCTCGCCGGGGCCGTTCACGACGCAGCCCATCACCGCGACGCGCAGCGGGATTTCCATCCCCTCCAGCCCGGCGGTGACCTGGTCGGCGAGCGTGTAGACGTCCACCTGCGCGCGCCCGCACGACGGGCACGACACGATCTCCAGCTTCCGCGGCCGCAGGTTCAGCGACTGCAAAATCTGCGTGCCGACCTTGACCTCTTCCACCGGCGGCGCGGACAGCGACACCCGGATGGTGTCGCCGATGCCCTGGCGCAGCAGCGCGCCGAAGGCGACGGCGGACTTGATCGTGCCCTGGAAGGCGGGCCCGGCCTCGGTGACGCCGAGGTGCAGCGGGTAGTCGCACTGCTCGGCGAGGATCTCGTAGGCGCGCACCATCACGACCGGGTCGTTGTGCTTCACCGAGATCTTGATGTCGTGGAAATCGTGCTCGGCGAACAGCGAGGCCTCCCACATCGCCGATTCGGCGAGCGCTTCCGGGGTGGCCTTGCCGTACTTCTCGAGCAGCCGCTTGTCGAGCGACCCGGCGTTGACGCCGATCCGGATCGGCGTGCCGTGGTCCTTCGCGGCCTGCGCGATCTCCTTGACCTGGTCGTCGAACTTGCGGATGTTGCCCGGGTTCACCCGCACCGCGGCGCAGCCGGCCTCGATCGCGGCGAACACGTACTTGGGCTGGAAGTGGATGTCGGCGATCACCGGGATCTGCGACTTCTTCGCGATCGCGGGCAGCGCCTCGGCGTCGTCGGCCGACGGGCACGCGACGCGCACGATGTCGCAGCCCGCCGCGGTCAGCTCGGCGATCTGCTGCAGGGTGGCGTTGACGTCGGAGGTCAGCGTCGTGGTCATCGACTGCACCGAGATCGGGTGGTCGCTGCCGACACCCACCGACCCCACCATCAGCTGGCGGGTCTTGCGACGCTCGGCGAGAACGGGCGGGGGCAGAGCGGGCATACCTAACGCGACGGTCACGCTTCCAGCGTACCCACCTCACCGGGGCGGGTTTCAACGAAGTCAGCCGACGCGGTGAGCAGCGTTACCCCTTCTCGGGCGGGGCGGGACGGACGCGTGACCCGGCCGGTGCGCGCGGTTACTGCAAGCGGATCGGATTGACGATGTCCGCTGTCACCGTGAGCAGCGTGACACCGCCGCCGATGACCACCAGCACCATCGTGATCGCGGACAGCTTCGTGTAGTCGACCGGGCCGCCCGCGGGTTTGCCGCGCAGGCCGCGCAGCCAGTCGCGGACGCGTTCGTACCAGACGATCGCGATGTGCCCGCCGTCCATCGGCAGCAGCGGCAGCAGGTTGAACACGCCGATGAAGAAGTTCAGGCTGGCCAGCAGCAGCAGGAAGACCTGCCACAGCCCGGCCTCGACCGCCTCGCCGCCGAGCCTGCTCGCGCCGACGACGCTGACCGGGGTGTCCGGGTCGCGCTCGCCGCCGAAGATCGAGTTGAAGACCGCCGGGATGCGCTTCGGGAAGGCCATCAGCCCGTCCCAGGTGCGGGCGAACATGTCGCCGGTGAACGACGCCGCGCCGCCGAACGCGCCGAGCGGGCTGTACTGGATGGTCCGCGCCACCCCGACGCCGACCGCGCCCACCGTTTCGGTGCCGCCGTTCGCGGCGGGCCGGAGCACCTTGGGCACGTCCACGACGAACGTCTGCTGCTTCCCGCCGCGCTCCACGACCACCGGGACCGGCCCGGAGACCGCCTTGACCTGGGTCACCATCTCGTTCCAGGTCGGGGTCGGCTTGCCGGCCACCGAGACCACGACGTCGCCAGGCAGCAGGCCCGCCTTCTTCGCCGGGGCGGGATCGCCGGGCTGGCAGACCGGGTTGTTGACCTGGTCGACCGTGGCGCCGCCGCGCACGCAGTCCGAAATGGTCGAAACGATCGGCTTCTGGTCCACGTTCGGCAGGCCCATGGTCGCGGCCATGACGAACAGCACGATGAAGCCGAGCAGGAAGTGCGTGATGGAACCGGCCGACATCACGACGGTCCGCTTCCAGGCCTTGAACCGCCACATCGCGCGCGGCGCCTCTTCCGGGGTGACCTCGTCGAGCGCGGTCATCCCGGCGATGTCGCAGAAGCCGCCGAGCGGGATCGCCTTGAGGCCGTACTCGGTCTCGCCGCGCCGGAAGGAGAACACCGTCGGCCCGAAGCCGACGAAGTACCGGCGGACCCGCATCCCGAACATCCGGGCGGTGACCATGTGGCCCGCTTCGTGCAACGCGACCGAAACACAGATCGCGAGCGCGAAGAGCACCACGCCGATCACATAGGCAAGCACGGGCCTTGCACCTCACCCCTCAGCCGCGGCCCGCGATGCGGTGGCGGCAGGTTCGTCGTCTTCCTCGGCTCAAGCGGGGAGACCACCCGGAAAGTTCCCGGTTCAAGTATCCGCCGCCAGCGTGAAACCAGTGTTGCATCGACCGGCGCGGCTTCGCGCACCGGTCGCGGTCAGGGCGCCAGGTCCGGGATGATTTCCGCGGCGGCGCGCTGCCCGGATTCGACCGCGCCGTCGAAGTAGCCGTTCCAGTTCATCGCGGTCTCGGTGCCCGCCCAGTGCAGTGGCCCCACCGGCTGCCGCAGCGCCGGGCCGAAGGTGGTCCACGCGCCGGGGACGAAATGCCCGGAGAAGCAGCCCCTCGTCCATTCCTCGCCGAGCCAGTCGAACTCCACGAACTCCTGGATCTCCCGCGCTCGCGGGCCGAAGAGGGTGGTGAGGTGGTCGAGCACCAGACGGCGGCGCACCTCGGGAAGCTCGCGTCGCAACGCGACAGCGTCCGCGCCGTACACGAACCCGGTCAGCACGGCCCTGGGCGAGCCGGGCGGGGTGTTGTCGACGGTTTCGGTGAGGACGCCGTCGGTCGAGCGGGCGACGCCGGACAGCCCGGCCTCGCGCCAGAACGGTTGGGCGTAGATCGCGTGGACCTTCAGCGCGGTACCGGCGGGCATGCGCTGGAAGACGCCTTCCCGGAGCGCGGGCAGCGGCGGGTCGTAGCGCACCTTTCCGGCGAGCGACGGCGGGACCGCGACGATCACTCGGGCGGCCTGCCAGCAGGTGGTCCGGGTGTGCACGCGCGCCGCGCGGTCGTCGTATTCGATCGCCGTCACCGGGTCGCCGAGCCGCACCGTGCCGGGCGGAAGCGCCGCGGCCATCTGCTCGGCGATCCGCTGCGCTCCCCCGGCGATCCGGCTGTCCTGTGCCCCGCCTTCGTACCCCAGCAACGGCTCCACGCCGCCCGCGCTGGCGACGTAGAACAGCGTCTCCAGCAAGGACGTTTCCGCGGCGCTGCCGGCGAGCAGGCCGCCGGACACGACGCGGTCGAGGAACCGGAAAGCCGCCTGCGGCAGGTTTTTCGCCGCGAGCCAGGACGCGAACGTGCACTGGTCCCATTCGGCCGCGCGGGGGCTCGTCCACGGTTTCTTGACCGGGATTTCCTGTGCCAGCGTGTCCAATTCGGTCAGTACCGCGGCGGCTTCCGGCGGAGTGTCCGGCACCCGCTGCCCGCCGTACTCGACGATCATCCGCCCCTGCCCCGGAGTGGGATAGAAGCCGACGTCGTACCGATCGACCAAGCCCATGATCCGGACTTGCGAGGGACCGATCCACTGGCCGCCGAGGTCGAGCTGAGTGCCGTCCGGCAGGTACCGGGTGAGCGCCCGGCCGCCGACCCTCGGCCGCGCTTCCAGCACGCGCACCGTCAACCCCTCGTCCGTCAGCGCTTCCGCCGCGCTCAGCCCGGCGAATCCAGCACCGACCACCGCGACCTGGACCTCGCCGTAGCTCCTCATGCCGCCAGGATCGCCCGGAAGCACCGGACACCGCGCGCGAGCGCCCCCGAACGGGGGAACGCGATCACCCCAGCAGTTCGGCGGCCCGGGTGCGGGCCCACTGCTCCGCGGCCAGCACGTCCGCGACGTCGCGGGGCTCGCGCCGCCATTCGTCCGCGTCGGACACCACCTGCGAAACAGTGTCCACAATCGACAGGAACCCGGCCTTGCCGTCCAGGAACGCGGCCACCGATTCCTCGTTCGCCGCGTTGAAAACCGCGGGAAGGCAGCCGCCAACGGCACCCGCTTCGCGAGCCAGCTCGACGGCCGGGAACGCCTCGTTGTCGACCGGCTCGAAGGTCCAGCTCGCCGCGGTCTCCCACGAGCACGCGGGCGCCGCGCCGGGCACGCGGTGCGGCCAGTTCAGCGCCAGCGCGATCGGCAGCCGCATGTCCGGCGGGCTCGCCTGGGCGATCGTGGAACCGTCGGCGAAGGTGACCATCGAGTGCACGATGGACTGCGGGTGCACCGTCACGTCGATCCGCGCGGGCTCGATGCCGAACAGCAGCGACGCCTCGATCAGCTCCAGGCCCTTGTTCACCAGCGTCGCCGAGTTGATAGTGACCAGCGGGCCCATCGACCACGTCGGATGCGCCATCGCCTGTTCGACGGTGACCTCGCCGAGGTCCTCGCGCTTCCGGCCGCGGAACGGGCCGCCGGACGCGGTGAGCACGAGCCGCGCGACCTCGTTGTCCTCCCCGGAACGCAGTGCTTGCGCCATCGCCGAATGCTCGGAATCGACCGGCACCAGCTGTCCCGGCTTCGCCGCGGCGAGCACCAGCGGTCCGCCCGCGATGAGGGATTCCTTGTTGGCCAGCGCGAGAGTCGCGCCGGTGGCCAGCGCGCGCAGCGTCGGGTCGAGCCCCTGCGAACCAGGTACGGCGTTGAGCACGACGTCGACCGGCACCGATCCGATCAGCTCGGCCACCGCGTCGGCGCCGGCGAGAATGCGCGGCAGCCGGAACTCGCCCTTCGCGTACCCGCGGCGCTGTGCCTCGGCGTACAGCGCGAGCTGCACGTCTTCGACCGCCGTGGGCTTCGTCACGGCGATGGCGGCTACTTCGTGCGCGATCGCTTGCTCGGCGAGCGTCGCCGGGTCGGAACCGCCGGCGGCGAGGCCGGCGATCGTGAACAAATGCGGGTTACGTGCGGCGACGTCGAGCGCCTGGGTCCCGATCGACCCGGTGGAACCCAGCACGAGGACGCTTCGCGAGGTAGTCATCAGCAAGCATTATGGCCCGGGTCCTGTCCGCGCGGCGGCCAGCGGTGTGGGATCATGCGGGGGCACAACGTCAGGCGGTTTGAAGGAGTGGTCGTGGCAGGCAAGGCGGTCGAGAAGCGCCCCGAGGTCGACCCGCGCGACGAGCCGTCGGCGGAGTGGGGCTGGCACGGCTCGTTCCCGAAGGCCACCCGCATCGCGGGCTGGGTCTCCGCGGCCATCCTGCTGGTGATGATCAAGGGCAACCACGAGAACAACACGGAGAACGTGTGGCTCGTCGGGCTGTCCGCGTTCATCGTCCTGCTCCTGCTGCTCGACCTGCGCAAGAGCCGCACCGCCTGGCGCAAGTAAGCCCTGGCGCCGCAGGCCTGGCATTCGCTAGTTTCCGGGCCCATGAAGCCACGCTGGGCCGCGCTCGCGGCCGCCGTCATCGCCGCTCTTTCCCTGTGCACCGCGGCCCCGGCCAGCGCTGCCCCCTCGGTGAAGCCACCAGTGGTGAGCTGCACGTTCACGCCGACGCCGGACAATCCGGCGGCGCGCCCGGTGCTGCGTCCGCTGCCGTTCGCGCTCACCCGCGGGACGGTCGACGTCACCTTCCACTACAACTACGGCCCGGTCACCGTGCGGCTCAACCGCGCCGGGGCCGCTCCGTGCGCCGTCGCGAACATGACCAGCCTGGTGCTGCAGCACTTCTACGACCGTTCGCAGTGCTGGCGGCTGACGAACTCCGCGCGGCTGGGCGTCCTGCAGTGCGGTGACATCTACGAGGTCGAAAAGGGCGGCCCTGGCTACAAATTCCCGGACGAGGTCACCGGCAAGGAGACCTACGAGCGCGGCACGGTCGCGATGGGCAACCAGGGACCGGGCACCAACGGCAGCGAGTTCTTCATCGTGCACTCGTTCGCGCACATCCCGGCGAACTACTCGGTGCTGGGGCGCGTGGTGCGGGGAATGGACGTGCTGGACCGGATCGTGGCGGCTGGGATCATCCCTAGCGAACGCGGGCCGCTTGACGGTCTTCCGGCCAAGCCGGTGAAGATCGAACGAGTCACTTTCGGTTTCTGAACGCTGTCCGGCCAACGGCGGTACGCGATGATTCCAGCGTACCGCCGTTCCGTCGGCGAGATCGCGCTTCGATGCCGGTCAGCCGTTCTCGCGCTGGGCCAGGACCCTCCTCGCGATCTCGCGGACACGCTCCCTGTCGTCGTCCCGCACCGACTCGATCACCCGCCACGCCGCATCGTCGTCGATGGCCAGCAGTGCGTCGAGTGCCTTGAACGCCAGGTCGTGGAACTCGTCCCAGTCCGGCCGCCAGTGCAACGCGCGTTCGATCGCGGGCACTGACGAAGGGGCCTTGATGTCGAGCAGGTATTCGAGCACGTCCCCCGGGTGGACGCCCCCGTCACGCAGATCCAACGCCTCGGCGAACACCGGCACATACTGGACCGAGGGGCGTTTCCCGGCCAGAGAAAGATAGGTCTGGAACCACCGCCAGTCGGAGCGGGCCAGGTTTTCCCGCAGCCCACGAGCGATCAACTCTTCGACGCGGGGAGTTTCCGCCAAGAAACTGAGGTCGCTCCGACCTCCAGGTTTGGTCGCGCGTACGAATTCGTCGAACTTCGTGAAATCCGAAGTCACGGCAGCGCACCCCAATCATAGCCTCTATTCCGGATCTACTCGGCTACACTCTTCCGGTTGATTGCTCCACGGTCCAGCAATTTCCGCCGCGTCCCCCAGCTTTACTCCCGCTCGACGGCGCGCCCAAGCATCCGGTGAAGATCCGCTCCGTCAGCTTCGGCTGGCGACCCCCGGCGCGTAAGCGCGCAGGAACACGCCGACGCCGGACCGGACCAGAGTTTCCCAGTCCTCCCCCGGTTCGGCCGCGGCGGCGCTGCCCGCGGTGAGCTGCACGAGATGCACCGCGGCCAGCGACGGATCCGCCAGGTCGAGGCGCCCTTCCGCGGCGAGCCGGCGCAGATGCCCGGCCAGCGCCAGCCGCACGCGCGTCGGGCCGCGTTCCTTCCACGCCGCGACCGTCTCCGGGTCGATGTGGTCCAGGTCGGCCTGCACCTGCCGGACCAGCGCCCAGTGCGGTTCGGTTTCCGGCTCGCGTTTCGCCCACTGGAGGCCGAACTCGACGAGGTCGGCCTCCAGGTCGGCGATCCGGCCGAGGAGCTTGTCGGCGAGCGCGATCTGCCTTTCGGCGACCCGGTCCGAACTGTCCAGGATCACCGCGCGGAACAGCCCGGCCTTGTCGCCGTAGTGGTTGTAGATCGTCCGCGACGACACCCCGGCCTCGGCCGCGAGCACGTCGATGCTGGCGCGCGAGTAGCCGTCCCGGGCGAACACCCGCAGGGCGCCGTCGAGCAGAGCACGCTGTTTGTCCGTCCGCACCGGCTCAGTATGCCGAAGTACAACGATCGTTGCAAAAACTACAACGAGCGTTGTACCTTCGGGGCATGACTTCTCCGCTTCGCATCGCCGTCGTCTCCGGAAGCACCCGCCCCGGCCGTCGCGCGACGCAGGTCGCCGAATGGACCCGCGCCCGCGCCGCCGCCTTCCTCGGCGACCGGGCCGACGTCGAGGTACTCGACCTCGCCGAGATCGACCTGCCGTTCCTGGATGAACCGATGCCCGCCGCGATCGGCGGCTACCGCAACGACCACACCCGGCGGTGGGCACAACTCGTCGACAGCTTCGACGGCTTCGTCTTCGTGACCCCCGAGTACAACCACTCCATGCCCGCGGCGCTGAAAAACGCCATCGATTTCCTGTTTTCCGAGTGGTGCGACAAAGCCGCCGGTTTCGTCAGCTACGGCACCAACGGCGGCACGCGCGCCGTGGAACATCTGCGGCTCACGCTCGCCGAGGTGAAAGTCGCCTGCGTGCGCTCGCAGGTCGCGCTGGGCCTGTTCACCGACTTCGTCATCCCCGACATGGCCGAGCCCGGCACCTTCGCGCCCGCCGAACACCACGAAGGCATCCTGACGCGGATGCTGGGCGAACTTGTCGACTGGTCGACCGCGCTGCGCACCCTGCGGGATTCGCGATGACCAGTGTCACCGCCCCCATTGACCGTGCGACGTGGCGGATCTGCTGGATCATCGTGTTCGGCGCGTTCGCGAGCGGGCTCGACGCGTCCGTCGTGACGATCGGCCTCGATTCGATCAGCAGCGACTTGGTCGCGGATCTCTCGGTGACGCAATGGGTCGCGAGCGGCTACCTGCTCGCGCTCGCCCTGTCGCTCCCCTTGACCGGCTGGCTGTCGCGACGTTTCGGCGCGGGCCGGGTGTGGCTCTTCGCGCTGGCCGCGTTCACCGTGACGTCGGGTTTGTGCGCGGTCGCCCCGAACGTCGGGCTGCTCATCGCTTTCCGCTTCCTGCAAGGCCTGGCGGGCGGCGTCCTGATCCCGGCCGGGCAAACCGTTCTGGGGCAGCAGGTCGGCGCCGCGCGGCTGGGCCGGGTGATGGCGACGCTCGGGATCGCGGTGAGTGTCGCGCCCGCGCTCGGCCCGCTCGCCGGAGGCCTGATCCTGCATGGGCTTTCGTGGCCGTGGCTGTTCCTGATCAACCTGCCGATCGGGGCGGTCGGTTTGTTTCTCGGTCTCCGGTACGTGCCCCGCGGCTCCCGGGAGGCCACCGGCAGAATCGATTTCGCGGGCCTGGCACTGATCGCCGCCGGATTGCCGTCAGTTCTGTACACCGTGACCACCTGGGGCGACACCGGACGGGTCGAGTGGCCGATTCTGGTGCCTGGTCTCGGTTTGCTGGTTTGGTTCGTGGCGCGGTGCCGTCGGCATCCGCACCCGCTGCTGGACTTTTCCCTGTACCGCAACCGGCTTTACCGGGCAGCCAGTCTGGCCGCGGCTTTCAACGGTGCGCTGATCTTCGGCAGCGGGATCGTCGTGACGCTCTATTTTCAGCTGGGGCGGCACCTGGATTTCGTTGACACCGGACTGAGTTTGCTCGGTTTCGCCGGTGCGACGGCGGCGATCGCGCCGGTGACCGGGCGGGCAGTGGATCGGTATGGCGCCGCGCCGGTCGCGTTGGCGGGTGCGGTGCTGGCGGTGGTGAGCACGGTGCCGTTCGCGTTCCTGCCGGTGGACGCGTCTGGCGTTCTGGTTCAGGTTTTGCTGGCAGGGTTCGGGGCGTCGGTGGCTTTGGTGAGCATGCCGATGGGGATCGCGGCGTACAAAACCGTTGCACCGGAACGGCTTCCGGATGCTGCCGCGCAGGTGACGATCTTGTTGCGGGTGGGCGGATCGCTCGGCGGTGCGGTGTTCGCGGTGCTGATCGCCGGGCGGTTGCCAGATGTCGACGCGGCGTTCCGGATGGGGTTTCTGGCGATCAGCGTGGGCGCGGTGGGGGCTTTGGGGACGGCGTTGCTGGTGGCCCGAGCTTCCCGGGCATTACGCTGACGCGGCTATGAACGAGATCAAGCCGGGGCTTTCGGTCTTCGCTGAGCTAGACCTTGGCGAGGTGACAGAGCAGGCGGACCGCGAAGGATTCCGCGTGCTGGTTCTGTCGAGCGTCGGCCCGGACAAGAGGTCCTTCTTCGATCAGGTGGAAGCGCAGCTGCCGACGGATCCTCCGCTGGGGAAATTCAACGTCTGGGATGCCCTCGAAGACTCCCTCTGGGAGGGTCTGTGGCAACTCCCTGAGCACAAACTGCTTCTGGTCTGGCCCGACAGCAAGGAGTTCGCCGAAAACTCCCCGGAAGAGTTCGCCACCGCCCTGTGGGTGCTGAAAGACATCGCCGCCCTCCCGATGCACCCGGACGGCGCTTCCGGACCACCGAAATCCGTAGCGATCTTCGTAGCCACCACGGCGGCAACCCTGAAATCATGACCCCATGAGCACACCCCCCGACGGTCTCCCCGCCTACCGAGTCCTCACCGGTCCCGACGACGCTGCCTTCTGCCGCCGGGTCAGCGAAGCCCTCGCGCTCGGCTACCGCCTGCACGAGGGCCCCGCGCTGACCTTCAACGGCGAGAACGTGATCGTCGCCCAAGCCGTGCTCTGGCCGGAAGCGATTACCGATCGCTCCGCGGAGCAACCAGCTCGCTAGGCCCGCTGCCGGATTCCCCAGCCACCGCGGCCAGTTCCTCGCCCACGGACTCCGACGCCTTCTTTTTGTCCTTCGTCAGCAACGACGCCACCGCACCGATCAGGCACACCACGATCGCGAAGCCGAACGCCACCGCGAGGCCGTCCTGGAACGGGCCCGAGATCAGGTTCGGGAAGAAGCTGCGGCCGGTCAGGAAGTTCGCCTGGTCCGCGGGCAGGTGCGCGAGCTGGCCGCCGAGCAGCTGCTGGATCGGGTTGTAGCCGAGGAACGCCGCGAACAGCACCGCGACCGCGGGCAGGTGGGCGACCTGTTGCGCGGCCGCCTCGGGGACGCCGTGCTGGGTCAGGCCCTGCGACATCGCGATCGGCAGGTGGTCCGACAGGCCGGCGATGATCAGGCTGAAGAAGAAGCCGATCGACAGCACCATCGCCGCGTTCTGGAAGGTCGTCATCATGCCCGCGCCGGAACCTCGCGCGTCGGCGGGCAGGCTGTTCATCACTTCGGCCCGGTTGGGCGAGGAGAACATGCCCATGCCGATGCCGTTGAGCAACAGGATCCCGGCGAACGCCCAGTAGTCGAAGTTCACCGGAAGCAGCGTCAGCAGCAGGAACGTCAGCGCGGTGATGACCAGGCCGCCGGAGGCGAGCGCGCGGCTGCCGATCCGGTCGGACAGGATGCCGGACGTCGGCGCGGCCACCAGGAAGCCGATGGTCAGCGGGAGCATGTAGATCCCGGCCCACAGCGGCGTCTGCTCGAAGGTGAAACCGTGCTGCGGCAACCAGATTCCCTGCAGCCAGATGATCAGCACGAACTGCAGCCCGCCTCGTCCCAGCGACGCCGTCAGGTTCGCCAGGTTGCCCCAGCTGAACGAGCGGATCCGGAACAGCGACAACCGGAACAGCGGGTTGGGCACCTTCGTCTCGATCACGAGGAACGCGATCAGCACCGCGACGCCGCCGATCAGGCAGGACAGCACCATCGGGCTTCCCCACCCGGTCTGCGAAGTGCCGTAGGGCTGGATTCCGTAGGTGATGCCGACCAGCACGGCGATGAGGCCGAGGGCGAAGGTGATGTTGCCCCACCAGTCCATTTTGGCGTGCTGGCGGACGCCGGTGTCGTGCAGTTTGAGGTAGGCCCACACCGTGCCGATCACGCCGAAGGGCACCGACACCAGGAAAATCAGGTTCCAGTTCACCGGCGCGAGCACGCCGCCGACCACGAGGCCGAGGAACGAGCCCGCGATGGCCGCGACGCCGTTCATGCCGAGCGCGAGCCCGCGCTGGTTGGCCGGGAAGGCGTCGGTGAGGATGGCCGACGAGTTCGCCATCAGGAACGCGCCGCCGACGCCCTGCACGATCCGCCAGCCGATCAGCCACAGCGCGGCCGCGTCGCCGTCGAACCAGGTGATCGCCAGCATGATCGAGGAAACGGTGAACACGGCGAAGCCGAGGTTGTACATCCGGGCCCGGCCGTACATGTCGCCGAGCCTGCCGAACGCGACCACCAGCACCGCGGTGACCACGAGGAAGCCCATGATCATCCACAGCAGGTAGCTCGTGTTCGACGGCTCCAGCGGGTTGATGCCGATGCCCTTGAAGATGTCGGGCAGCGCGATCAGCACGATGGACGAGTTGATCGTCGCGATCAGCATCCCGAGCGTCGTGTTGGACAGCGCGATCCACTTGTACCGCGGACCGAGTTCCGCGATCGAATACGTCCTGCGCTCCGCCACTGTCGAAAACCCTCTCTCCCAGCCGTTCCCTTAGCTAGGCTAAGCAAGTTGCTTGCGGTAGGCAACCAACAAAAGAAAACGACTGGGAGACAAGGGTCACAAACGCATCACTGTCCTTTGTGGACTATTTACTTTCACCCGGTCGAGTTACCGCTGCGCGGGACTCCCGACGACCTTTCCCGGGTTGAGGATCCCGTGCGGGTCCAGGGCGTTCTTGACCGCGTGGTGCAGGCCGAGAACGGCCGGGCCCAGCTCTTTCTCCAGCCCCGGCCGTTTGAGCAGGCCGACGCCGTGCTCGCCGGTCACCGTCCCGCCGAGTTCGAGGGCGTCGGCGACGATGTCGTCGAAAGCGGCCTGCGCGCGGCGCTGCGCGTCGTCGTCCCCGCTCGGAGTAATCAGCAGCGGATGCAGATTTCCGTCGCCGATATGCGCGATATTAGCGATTTGCGTATTGTGCCGCTGCGCGGCCAGATCGATCCTGGCGAGCATTTCCGGGACCAGATGCGTCGGCACGCAGACGTCCTCGGTGAGCACCGGGCCGAGTCGTTCGAGCGCCGGGTACGCCAGCCGCCGGGCGGCGAACAGCGCGTCCGCCTCCGCCTCGTCGGTCGACTGCGCGGCCCAGGTCGCGCCCGCCTTCTCGAAGCACTCCACCATCACCGCGGCCTCGTGCCCGCCCGGCACGTCGCTGCGGCCGAGCAGCACCACGTTCGCGTCGGCGGAGAGGCCCATGTTCTTCCAGGCGTCCACCGCGGCCAGGCAATGGCGGTCCACCAATTCCAGCGCCGACGGCACGATCCCGGCCGCGCGGATCGCCGCTGCCGCCTCCCCCGCCTCGACGGTCGAGTCGAAATACCCGGCGACGGTCGCCTCCGGCGCGCGTTTCGCCCGCAGCCGCACGGTGATTTCGGTGATGACGCCGAGCGTTCCCTCCGACCCGACCATCAGGCCGGCGAGGTCGTATCCGGCCACGCCCTTCGCGGTGCGGCGGCCGAGCCGGACCAGTTCGCCGGTGCCGGTGACGACCTGCAACCCGAGCACGTAGTCGCGAGTCACGCCGTACTTCACGCAGCACACGCCGCCCGCGTTGGTCGCGACGTTGCCGCCGATGGTCGACCACGGCGAACTGGCCGGGTCCGGCGGATACCACAGCCCGTGTTCCGCGCAGGCCGCGCGGAGATCGTCGTTGACCACACCGGGTTCGACGACGGCGAGCCGTTCCACCGGGTCGATTTCCTTGATCTTGGTCATCCGGTCGGTCGCCAGCACGACGCATCCGGCCAGCGCGTTCGCTCCGCCGGACAATCCGGTGCCCGCGCCGCGCGGCACCACTGGCGTGCCGTGCTTGATGCACTGCCGGACGGTCGCCTGCACCTCGTCCGCGGTGCGCGGGCGAACCAGGACCGCGGGTTCGCCGTACGGGGCCCATTCCGCCTCGTCGTGCGCGAAGCTGCGCAGCACGTCGGGGTCCCGCACGATCCGGTCATCCGTCAGGACGGTGTGCAGGTCGTCGATCAGCATGGGGGGCTCCCGCGTGGTTCCGGTCCGCTTTCCCCGCCAGGTTAGGTCGGAAACCGGGCCGCCCGTCCGGCGTATCGGGCGACCGGCGCCCGCCCGGCTACGCTGACCAGCGAGAAACGGGAGGGCGGAGCAGATGGCTTCCGGAGCATCCGGAACGGAGACGGCGCGGCGCAGGCGGCGCACCACGGCGGCCCTCAAGGAGTCGCTGCGGGAACTGCGCAATCAGCTGTCGCTGCTGAACCACCAGGTCGGCGGACGGCTGAAACTCAAGGACGTCGACCTCGACTGCCTCGAACTGATCTCGTCGGCCGGACCGCTGAGCCCGAGCGCGCTCGCCCGGCGCGCGGGCCTGCATCCGGCGACCGTGACCGGCATCCTCGACCGGCTGCAGCGCGGCGGCTGGGTGGTGCGCGAACGGGATCCCGAAGCGGCCGACCGGCGCGCGGTCACGGTGCGGGCGGTGCCGGGACGCACGCAGGAACTGTTTCGCGTGTACAGCGGGATGAGTTCGGCGATGGACGACCTGTGCGCCGGGTACACCGAAGACGAGCTCATGCTGATCGCCGGCTTCCTGCGCCGCACCGCCGAAGCGGGCCGGGCCGCGACCGACGAACTTTCCGGGGAATGACGCGAGGGCCTCGCCGCTTCGCCCGAGCGCGAAACGACGAGGCCCCGGTACCGGCCGCTCAGCTGTCGAGCGTGCCGTACACGATGATGTTGTCGAGGTAGCTCTTCTTCTCGGCGTCGAACGCGCCGCCGCAGGTGATCAGCCGGATCTGCGAGTCGGTCGTGTTGCCGTACACGGCTTCGGTGGGGAACGTCTTCTTCGCGATCTGGTCCACCTTGGTCACCGTGAACGAGGCGGTCGACCCGTCCTTGCGTCCGATCATGATCTTGTCGCCCTTCTTCATCTCGTGCAGCCGCCAGAAAATCCCCTTCTGGTGGTTGCCGTCGATGTGGCCGAGGACGACCGCGGGCCCGATCTGGCCCGGTTTGGGACCGAAGTGGTACCAGCCCGCCTGCAGCGGCTGGTCCACCGGCGGCACCTGGACGGTCTTGTCGTCGTTGAGGCCGAGCGGCACCAGCGACGAATGCGCGGAGATGCTGGGCACGTCGAGCGACACCGGGTCCGCGACCTGCTGCGCGGCCGCCGCGGAACTCGCCGGGGCGGCGGGCGGGGTGTCCGCCGAACCGCAGCCCAGGAGGGCGAAGTTCGCGACGAAAGCCAGCAGGAGCGCGAAAAGCCCGAAGCGGGAACGCATCACCGGGCGGTCACCGCGGCCAGCGTGCCGTCACCGGTCTCCGGCGCGCCGACCGGCACGACCTTGACCTGGCCGGGGCCTTCGGCGGGCGGGGTGCCCGGCTGGCTCGGCTCGCTGGGCTTGGTGGTGCTCGGCGGGGTGACCGGGTTGCCCGCGACCTTCGCGCAGGTGGCGGAGGCGAGCACGATGTCGCCCTTGCCGAGCGCGCCGGTGACGTCGCCGCCGAGGAGCTTGATGTGCAGCGCGTTCACGGTGAGGCTGCCGTCGGAGTGCTTGATCTGCTCGTTGACGATCACCTGCAGCACGCCGTCGATGCCGAGCTTCTGGTTCGGCTTGGCCGACACCGGGAGCTTGCCGATCTTGCCAAGGTCGAGGCCGGCCAGCTCGGACGAGGCGGTGATGCCGTCCGGGGTGGACTTGCACTCGGAGCTGATCACGCGGGCGGTGGGGGTGGACCCGGCGAGCGGGGCGAGCACCGGGAGCGCGGCGTCGACGATCGAGGCCTTCGCGTCGACCGGGCCGCTGCTACCGTCCTGCTTCGCCGAGCTGCTGATCGCCTTCGCCGTGACCAGGCCCTTCAACGGCACGTTCACCACCTGCGCGGACTCCGGGCCCGCGGTCGAGGAGGGAGCGATCTTGCCGGTGTCGACCGTGATCCCCTTGTCGCCGAGCACGCCCGGCAGCAGCGAAACCGAAGCGGACGCGCCGTAGGCCGACCCGGCGGGCGACTCGGCGGCGAGCGCCGACGGGGCGACGGCGGTGGCGAGCAGAGCCAGCGCGGGAACGGCGAGGCCGACGGTCCGTCCGCGCAGCAGGGCAGAACGCATGAATTGTCCTTCCGAACATCAAGAATGAAGCCGCCGCACGGATCCCCGAATCCACGCGCGACCGAGCACAACTGTCGGTCACCGGCAGGCCGCGACATTATCAAGCCGCCCCGGAAACGCAAAGCAAGATCCGTTGCGCAGCGCGCCCGCCCTCCGCTTCCGGTGACGACAATTATCGCAATTTCACCACTAAAGAGTGATGTAACACGGCTTCGTCGGCGCGGTTTTCTCACGCTGAGCTACCGGAACCGCCGCCCCGATGGTGGATTGCTGGCCATTCTCCCCGGAGGGGTGATCCTGCGAAGGGTGCCAAGTGGACACTCGCTGTGATGTGACCGCTACCGTGGCCGTGCCTGCATTCCCGGCTCGCCAATTCGCCCCGCGACCGGCGCCCGGCCAGACGGAAATTGTCCACAATGGAATCAACCGGGACGGAACGAGCGAACGGGGAAAAGGATACGGTTTTCGCACCCAGGAGGGTGACCAGCGGCAACGCGATCGCGGGCGGCACGGAAACGATTCCGGGGCGCATTCTCCGGTTGCGCTTTCCACTCCACGGCGACGGGAGCCTGGTAGAAAATCCCGGTCCGGGTTCCCGCCCGCCGAAGGCGTCCCCGCATCGGGCGGCTCGGCGGAAGGCGAGGAAGAGCGGTCTTCCCAGCGCGCCAGCGATTCGCACCGCACCGTTTCCTCGTCGCGGTCGAGGCCCGGTCGCCCGGCGCAACAAGCGAATCAGCTGCCGAGGCTCAGAGCCGCGGTCAATGCCGGGGGTTGTCCACGCAGGTCAGCGAATCGTCCACCGCTCAGTCAGCCGGGCCGCGCAGGGTCAGGACCACGCGCAAGACGTGTTCGACGGCCGATTCGAACATCGCGCCGCGGAGTTCGCCGCGGGTCTCGAGGTTGCGCGCGGCGAAGCCGAGCATGTGGTCCGGTCCGACGCGGCGCACGAGAAGAGCCGCGACTTCCTCGAGGTCGAGGCTCGGGTTGTCGAGCCGGGCGAGGGCGAACTCGATGATGAGCTCTTCGTCGGTCACACAGCCAGGGTAATCACAAATCGGGGTTCAGCCATGGCTCCGATAGCGCCCATACGGATGGGCTTCGACCAGGGTGACGCGCACGAGTGCGCCGCTGGGCACCTCGTACTCCCGCTGCTCCCCCGGCCTGGCTCCGTGCAGCGCCCGCCCGAGCGGCGAATCCGGCGAGCACACTTCGAGACCGGTGCCGATCTCGTCGCGCACGCCCAGCAGGAACGTCTCCATCCCGCCGTCGTCGTAGCGGACGGTCAGGACCATCCCGGGCTCGGCGATTCCGTCGTCGGGCGGGTCTTCGCCGACGACGGCGTTGCCGAGCAAGTCCTGGAGCTGCCGGATCCGCGCCTGCCGATGTTGCCTGCGGTCGAACTGGTCGTCTTCGCCGAGGTCAGGTTCGCGCTGCAAGGCGGCGAGTTCCGCGGCGAGGCGGGCGTGCGCGTCGGCGGTCAGCCAGGGGCGCGAAGAGATGGTCGACATGTGATGCCTTTCAGAGGACGTCCGTGGGGGCCGGGCAAGCAAAACGCGGCCAGCCCCCACGGACTTTCGAGGAGTCCCGCGGCGGTCAGCGGGGCTTGGGCTCGGTGCGGCGGTCGAGCACGCCGGCGTCGGCGGCGAACCAGCCCGCCGCTTTCACGAGGATGTCTCTTTCGGTGCGCAGCAAGGCGTTCTCCGCGCGGAGGAAGAGCAGTTCGGCGTGCTCGTCCGTGGTCAGCGGGACGGGTTCGGCGGACACGCGGGCCTCACCGCAGCGGGTCGAAGGGCCGCAGAGCTTCCGGCTGCCTGCCGGTGACGATCTGCTCGGCGAGCAGCTTTCCGGTGATCGCGCCGTGGGACAGGCCCCACATGCCGTGCCCGCCCGCGACGTACATCCCCGGCGCGCCGGTCTGGCCGATCACCGGCCTGCCGTCGGCGCTGACCGGGCGCGAGCCGACCCAGGCGTCGGTGCGCTGGTCCCAGCGCAGGCCCTTGAGCAGCGGCCGGGCCGAGGCGATGATCGCGTCGACGCGGGCCGGGTACAGCGGGTCGTCCGGTTTGCGGAACTCCATCGTCCCGGCCACCCGCAGCCCGCCCTGGTACGGCGTGCAGGCGACCCGGATGTCCGGCAGGTACATCGGGCTCGGCACCGGCTCGTCGGTCGGCACGGTAAAGGAGTAGCCGCGACCGGCGCGCACCGGGACGCGCACGCCCCATTTCCGCGCCAGCTCGCCGAGCCAAGCACCGGTGGCGAGCACGACGGCGTTGGCGTTGGCGGTCTGCCCGTTCGCCGACAGCACTGTGTATGCGTATTCATGCCGGCGGATCGCGGCGACCTCGAACCGGTGCCGGATCATCCCGCCGCGGCTGACCACCGCGCGGGCGAGCGATTCCACGAACCGGCCGGGATCGACGTAGCGCTGGCCGTCGATCCGGATGCCGGCTCCGATCCGGTCGGTGACCTGCGGGAAGTGCTCGCGCAGCTCCGGCCCGGCGAGCTGGGTCCAGGACACTTTCTGCCCGGCGTCGCCGAGCCGGTCCAGTTCCTTGACCAGCGTTTGGGCTTTCGCTTGCGTCTCGAACAGGGCAGTGATGGGCGCGTCGATGGTTGGCGCGTCCACGCCATTCGCGGTCAGGATGTCAAACGCCTCAAGGCATTCTTCATTGAACGGCAGGTTCGCGCGCACCGCCCGGCCCCACGACCGAGGGGTGCAGTTCGCCGCGAAGCGGGCGAGGAACCGCCACAGCCGCGGGTCCGGCGTCGCCGGGACGTGCAGCGGAGCCTGCCGGTCGAGCAAGGTGCGCAGGCCGTAACGGAGGACGGCGGGTTCGTTGAGCGGGATCGCCAATCCGGGCGAGAGCCAGCCTGCGTTGCCCCACGACGAGCCCGCGGCAATGCCCTCGCGGTCGACGACGGTTACCCGCACGCCACGTTCCTGCAGGAACCAGGCGGTCGACAGGCCGACGATGCCCGCGCCGACCACGATCGCCGAACGCGGCCCGCCGCCCTTCCGATCGAGATCGCCCATGGTGTTCCTCCGCCGAGCCGTGCCGCTGGTTGTGCTGATGCGGCCAGGATGACCCGGATTCGGCGGGCGGTCTTTGTCGAGATCGGCCAACCGGAGCGTGCCGATTTGTCCGGATCGGTCAACCCTGCGGATCGGCGACGGCCAGTTCGATGATCATCGCGAGCCGTTTCGCGGGCAGGTCGAGCCGCAGCGGCGTCACGTCGGCCATCTTCCGGAGCCGGTAGCGGATGGTGTTGGGGTGCACGCCGAGCCGTTCGGCCGCTTCGGTGAGGTCGCCTTGGGTTTCGAGCCACGCGCGCAGGGTCGCGACGTAACTGGTCGAGTTGGCCGCGTCGTGCCTGGCCAGATCCGCGATGGGACCGCGTGCCGGGGCTCGTCCCGCTGCCGCCGCGGCGCGCAGGCGGAGGATGAGGATGTCGTCCCAGGACTCGTCGTACGCGACGGTCGCGCCGGGTTTCGGGCGCACGTCGTGCAGGGCGAGGCACTCGTCGGATTCGCGTCGGCTGGCCGGGAGTTCCGCGGTGGACGCGGGCGCGCCGATCCCCGCCGCGACAGTGACCTGCGCGGGCAAGGCGTCGCGGATCCCGTCGATCCACGCGCGGGCGGTTTCGACGTCCTCGCCGGGCAGGACGGTGTAGACGGTGTTGCTGAACAGCGTGCTCCGGCCCGGCCGCGACCAGCCGAACCCGGTAGTCGCGCGCTCGAACGCGAGCAGCAGCGCGGCGTGCCGTTCGTCGGCGATGTGCGCCTGGAGCGCCACCACGCGGAACCGGCCGGGCGGCAAGCCGAGCCTGCTCAGCACGGCCGCCGCGTCCGGAGTTCCTTCCAGCAGGCGGATCACCAGGTCCGATTCGACCTGCCGTTCGAGGTCAGCGCTTGCCCGCGACCGCAGCAGATGCAGCCCGACCGTGCGGGAACTGTCGTGCAGGACTGTGCGCCGGACATCCGACAGCGGCTCCTCGCACTCCACCCAGATCGATCCGAGCGTCTCGCGCCCGGCCCGAACCGCGACGACCATGCGCCCGGTAAGCCCGTGTTCGGAATCGGCCTCCACGAACAACGGCTCGTCCGAGGCAGCGAGATGAGCGAACACGCCGCGGCGCTCGAACAGCTCGCGCACCTCGTCCGGCACTCTCCGCCCGAGAATCGTCTCCAGCCGCACCCGGTCCGCCCCTTGCTGGCGGCTGGAGTACGCGAGCACCCGCGACAGCTGATCCTCGATGGTGACCGCGCTGCCGAGCGCGTCGGCGAGGCTGTCGGCCAGCGCGAACAGGTCGGTCGGGCCGCGGCCCGATTCCGTCTCGCGGCCTTCGAGCACCAGGCCGTAGACCACGCCCGCGAGCTGGCCCCACGACACTTCCGGGTCCACGAGCAGCACCGCGACCTGGTCGTTCTCCCCTGGTGCCGGCGGCGTCGTTCCCCGCACCAACACGACCGACGCCTGCGCCGCAGCGGCCCGCTTCACGGCCTCCCCCACCGATTCGACGCCCACCGCAAGGTAGACGTCGCCGCGCAACCCGCGCGGGTCGGCGGGGTCGTCCATCACCACGTCCCGCAACGCCACTTCGCGCGCGACGGGACAGCAGCACAACCGCGCGCCGTACCCGCCGAGGACGTTGACGAGCCGATCCAGCGTGACCATGCCCTGTTCATACCTGACGCTGGGCGGTGGGAGTCGTATCGTGGGGGATCATGCGGGCGCGGGTCGAGGACGTGCACGAGCTGGCGCTGGGGATGCCCCACGTCACGGTGGTGCGCGGCTCGCGGGAAAACCCGGTGTACCAGGTCGGCGGCAAATCGTTCGTGTTCTTCCGGACGCCGCGGCCGGACGCCTTCGACCCGGAGACCGGCGAACGGTATCCGGACGTGATCGTGTTCTGGGTACCGTCCGAATCGGACAAACAAGCGCTGGTCCAGGACCCGGACAGCCCGTTTTTCACCACTCCGCATTTCGACGGCCACCTGTCGGTGCTCGTCCGCGCCTCCCGCCTCGGCGAGCTGACGCGCGAGGAGCTGACCGAGGTCGTCGAGGACGCCTGGCTGTCCCGTGCGTCCCCGCGCCGGCGCGAAGCGTGGCTGGCCGGACGTCCGGCTCGATAAGCGATCAGGAATCAAGAAGCTTCCGGACGGGTGCCGGACTTAGCGTTTACGGCATGACCTCCTTCGACTTCGTCACCCTGGACGTTCCCGATGTCGCCGCCGCCGAACGCTTCTACACCGCCGCGTTCGATCTGGGCGACCGTCTCCGCTTCCGCCAAGCCACCGCGCCGAGCACCGGCTTCCGCGGATTTACCTTGTCGCTCACCGTTTCCCAGCCCGCCAACGCGGTCGCGTACCTGGACGCTGCCCTCGCCGCGGGAGCTACTTCGCTGAAACCGGCGACTAAGTCGCTGTGGGGTTTCGGCGGGGTGGTGCAGGCTCCGGACGGGGCGATCTGGAAGGTCGCGACTTCCACGAAGAAGGACTCCGGCGCCGGGGTCCGGGAATACGACCAGATGGTGCTGCTGCTGGGTGCTTCGGATGTGGCGGCGACCAAGCAGTTCTACGTCTCGCACGGGCTCGCGGTGGGCAAGAGCTACGGCCGCAAGTACGTGGAATTCGAGACGAGCCCGATCAAGCTGGCGCTTTACGGCCGGAAGGCACTGGCGAAGGACGCCGGGGTGCCGGAGGAAGGTTCGGGTGCGCACCTGCTGACCATCGGCGGGGACGCCGGGCGGATCACGAACCCGGACGGATTCGCTTGGGAGACTTCGGTTCTGGCCGGGTGACGGGCCGGGTGGATCCGCCGGGACCCGCTCGGCGGATCCCGGCCCGTCAGCCCGGCTGGCCCGCGAAGGCCTTGAACTGGGCGAGGACCCGGTCGAACGAGGCCGGGTCGCAGACTCCGTGGAACTTTTCGCCGTCCGACCAGCATTGTGCCCAGCGACCTGTTTCGTCCTCGAAAACGCAGCGCTCCTGGAGACGTCCGGCGAGATCGGTGTCTTCCAGATCGACTTCGAGAGACCAGCCCGGATTGTCCAGGGTGTTCAACTGGACGCCGAACTCGTGTTCCCAATCCTCGTCGCATTGCTCGGCGTACCAGTCCAGAAGGAACTGGAAACTCTCTCCCAAAGCCACCGGAAAACCCCTCGGGTGCAGCACTTCTTCGCCGACCTGGCGACGACGCCAAGTCTGCCGTGCATCCCGGCCGGGAGGCCACCGAGTTACGCCGCCCGTTCGTGGGCTCCGTTCACCCGTGAACGCCCACCGGTGAAACGCCGGACGGAGCAGACCCGACTCCCAGGCAGAGTCCGGAGGTGCGCCATGGCGACCGAGGTGCCGACGTTCTGCCCGCTGTGCGTGTCGAGGTGCGGGGCCACCGCGACGGTCGAGGACGGGCGGCTGCTCGCGCTTCGCCCGCTGCCCGGCCATCCGACCGGCGGCGCGCTCTGTGTCAAAGGCAAGGCCGCGCCGGAGATCGTCGCGCATCCGGACCGGCTGGTGCACCCGCTGCGCCGCACCGCCCCGAAAGGCGCGGACGACCCGGGGTGGGAGCGCGTCAGCTGGGACGAGGCGCTGGCGACGATCGCGTCCCGGCTGACCGCGATCGCCGAGGAATCGGGGCCGGAAGCGGTGGTGTTCGGCAGCGCCTCGCCCTCGACGTCGGCGATGTCGGACAGCATCGAGTGGCTGACCCGGCTCCGGCGTGCCTTCGGCAGCCCCAACTTCGTCAGCTACATGGAACTCTGCGGCTGGGGCCGTCGTCTGGCCACGCTCTACACCTGGGGCGAGCCAGTCCCCGGCGCTTACCTGCCCGATCTCGAGAACGCCCAGTGCATCCTTTACTGGGGCTACAACCCGTCGGTCTCACGACTCGCGCACGCCACCGCGACCACCGCCGCGTTGCGTCGCGGGGCGAAGCTCGTCGTGGTCGATCCCCGGCGGGCCGGGCTGGCCAGCAAGGCCGATCAATGGCTGCGGGTGCGCCCGGGCACGGACGCGGCGCTGGCGTTGTCGCTCACCCACGTGATGATCGACAACGGCTGGTACGACAAGGAATTCGTCGAGCGGTGGACCAACGCGCTGAAGCCGGTCAGCGAGTCCCGCCGGGTCTGGGACCTGATTGTCGAGGAATGCGCGCAGTACCCGCCCGAAGTCGCTCAGGAGATCACCGGCGTGCCTGCGGACCAGATCGTCGCCACGGCGCGGCTGCTGTGGGAGCAGCGTCCGGTCGCGTTCTACACCTGGAGCGGCCTGGAGCAGCACAGCAACGCGACCCAGACCGTGCGGGCCATCGGCCAGCTTTACGCGCTCACCGGATGCGTCGACACACCCGGCGGGAACGTGCTGTTCACGCCCGTGCCGAGCAACCCGGTCGACGGCCGGGATCTGCTGTCGCCCGAGCAGCGCGCCAAGGCCATCGGCGTGCGGGAGCGTCCGCTCGGCCCGGCGAGGTTCGAGTTCGTCACCGGCGAGGACTTCTACCGGGCAGCACTGGATGAGGTGCCTTACCGAGCCCGGGCGCTGGTCAATTTCGGCGGCAATCTGGTCCTGGCCCACGGCGACAGCGCCCGAGGCCGGGACGCTCTGCGCGCGCTGGATTTCTTCGTCCACACCGATTTGTTCCTCAACCCGACCGCGGAGCAGGCGGATCTCGTGCTGCCCGCGACCAGCGCGTGGGAGGCCGAGGCGCTGCGGATCGGCTTCGAGACCAGCCAGGCCGCGCAGTCGACTGTCCAATTGCGACAGCCGTTGGTCCCCGCCCGCGGCGAAGCCCGTTCGGATCTGCGGATCATCTTCGACCTCGCCGTCGCGCTCGGTTTGGGCCATGAGTTCTTCCACGGCGACATCGAGGCGGCCTGGCACCACCAGCTCGCGCCCAGCGGCCTCACGCTCGATGAGTTGCGCGCCGCCCCGGAAGGGATCCAGCTGCCGTTGGCGACGATCTACCGCAAGTATGAACGGAGCGGTTTCCGTACCCCGTCCGGCTTGGTCGAGCTGTACTCGGAAGCGTTGCTGGAACACGGATATCCGCCGCTGCCGACCTTCGCCGAACCGTCGATCAGCCCGCTGTCCCGGCCGGACCTGGCGACGCGGTACCCGCTGATCCTCACCTGCGCGAAGTCGCTGTTCTTCTGCGAGACCCAGCATCGGCACATCACCAGCCTGCGCAAGTCCGCGCCGGAACCCGCCGTCGAACTGCATCCGGAAACCGCCGCGGCCCGAGGGATTTCCGCCGGGGATTGGGTACGGCTGGAGACGCCGTTGGGGAGTATTCGCGCGAAAGCGAAGTTCAACGCCAACCTGCGCCCGGGCGTCGTCTGCGGACAGCACGGCTGGTGGCAGCCCGCCGGCGAACTCGGCCAGCCCGGCTATCCGCCGTTCGGCGAGGGCAGCGCGAACCTCAATCTCGTGCTGAGCCAAGGCCCGAGCGACCCGGTCAGCGGCAGCTCGCCGTTGCGCGCTTCCCTTTGCGAGATCCGCAAAGACTAGCCCCGCAACGCCTGCGCCAGCGCGTTCAGGCTGACGTCGACTATCGCGCGGAGCTGCTGCTGGCTCGCGCCGGCCCGGCTCATCACGGCCAGCGATTGATTGACCGCCGCGAGGTGAACGGCGAAGTCGTCGGCGTCGGGCACTTTCGCGGCCTTCACCGCGGTCCGCAATCGCGCATGCTGAGCGCGCAACGCTTCGGTCGCGCGCGCGGCGATGTCCGGGCTCAGCACCGGGATCGCCATCGCGGTCTGGGCGACGAGGCATCCGTCTGGCACCTCGGGGTCGGCGATGCGGTTCAGGGTGACCTCGAAGAACTCCCGCACCGCCCGCAGCGGTTCCTCGGCCGCGCTCGCCAAAGCCTCGTCGTACCTGTCTCCGTAGCGCGCGGCGTAGCGGTTCAGGCAGCTCAGGTACAGCGAGTCCTTGTCGCCGAGCGAGGAGTAGATGGAACTGCGGTTCAATCCGGTCGCCTTGGAGAGGTCGTCGAGCGAGGTGTCGGCGTACCCGGCCCGCCAGAACTGGATCATCGCCGCGTCGAGCACGACGTCTATCTCGAACTGCTTCTTACCGGCCATGCGTCCAGCCTAGCTCATCTTGAACTGATCGGTTCAAGATGAGCTAGGCTGGAGCCATGCCCACCGCCGCGAGCCCGATCTCCGCCCTGCCCCTGCCCGACCTGCCCGGCTTTACCCACCACTGGATCGACGCGGAAGGCGTCCGCCTCCACGCCGTGGAAGGCGGCCAGCCGACCGGCCCCGCCCTCGTCCTGCTCGCCGGGTTCCCGCAGACCTGGTGGGCCTGGCACAAAGCGATGCCGGGCCTCGCCGAGCGCTTCCGCGTGGTCGCGATCGACCTGCCCGGGCAAGGCCACTCCGACCGGCCGCACGACAGCTACGACACCCACACCGTCGCCGCCTACGTCCACGCCGCGGTGACCGCACTCGACGTGCCGAAGTACTGGCTAGCCGCCCACGACGTCGGGGCCTGGGTCGCCTTCTCGCTGGCCCTGCAATACGAAGAGCGCCTGCACGGGGTCGCCCTGCTGGACGCCGGCATCCCCGGAATCACCCTCCCGGACTCCATCCCCACCGATCCCGACCGGGCCTGGAAGACCTGGCATTTCGCGTTCCACCTGGTGCCCGACCTTCCCGAGACCCTGCTCGCCGATCGCGAACGCGAGTACGTCGAATGGTTCCTGAACGCCAAAGCCCTGTCCGCGTTCGACAGTGCGGAGATCGACCACTACGCCGCCGCCATCGCAGCCGAGGGCGGTCTCCGGGCTTCGCTCGCCTACTACCGCGACGCAGCGGAATCAGCACGCAAGAACCGAGCCGCGCTCGACCGGCAGCGCTTGACCGTCCCAGTCCTGGGCATCTCCAGCTCGCACGGCTCGATCCCCGACATGGCCGCCTCCCTCAGGCCGTGGGCGGACAACACGACCGGCGTCGTCATCCCGGATTCCGGGCACTTCATCCCGGACGAACAGCCCGGTGCCGTCGTGGCGGCGTTGACCGCGTTCATCTCGGGATAACGTCGGATTTACGCCAGCGCATCGGGCCCTCGCGGCGAAAGACTGACTGCCATGATCGACCGCTTTCTCACCGCCAGCACCGAATTCGGCCAGCGCTTGCCGTCTGTCCGCCCGGAACAGTGGACGGCCCCGACGCCCTGTGCGGAGTGGAACGTGCGCCAGCTCGTCAACCACATGGTGCGGGGCAATCTCAACTACGTCGATCTGCTGGCCGGTGGCAGCCGCAAGGACTTCCTGCGCATGCGCGATGCCGATGCGCTAGGCGACGATCCGGTCGTCGCGTACACCGCGTCGGTGCAGCTGGTCGCCGACGCGTTCAGGCGTCCTGGTGCGTTGGATCGGGTGCTCGACTATCCGTTGGGCCGGGTGCGTGGACGGCAAGCGCTGGCCGTGCGGGCTACGGATTCCGCCATCCACGCCTGGGATCTGGCGCGAGCATTGGGCGTGGACGACCGTCTCGACCCTGATCTGGTCGCGTGGATCAGCGGCAGCCTCGAAGAGATTTACGCCGGGCTGGCGGAATCGCCTATTGCCGCCGATACGACGCATCGGTTCTTCGCCGCGCCAGGGGCGCTCGGCGAGTCGGCGTCGCGGCAGGACCGGTTGCTGCACTTGATGGGCCGGAGCCCGCGACGATAACCACGGGATCGGATGGATATGGATTCGACGGCGGACGGCACCGCCCGATTCCGGGTTTTTCCGCGCGGCTTCTCTGACCCGCGCGACCTTCTCGCCGATCTCCCGCTGCACCGGGCTGCCATGCCCCCGGCCTTCGAGCGACCACTCCCCCACGGCGGGCTTCATCCGGCGTCCGTCAGCCAGGCACATCACCGTCTGATCCGTGGTTTCAACCCGAGACACCGCGCCCCGAACCAGGTGATCAACCACAGTGCGAGCAACCCCTGGAACAGGTACCAAAAATCAGCATCGTCCGGCACACTGAAGATCAGCCGAAAACATCACCTTGCCGCACAAATACCACCCGTGAAGTTAAGGAATTCCGCTTGGCAGAGAACAGGATTTCAGTGCGGTTCGGGGTATACGGCGACGACGGCGGCCAGGTGTGCTTCGAGCCGACCGGCATGTGCTACGACCTGGCGGACGGGGGACATGTCTCGGCGTCGCTCGATGAGGATCAGATCCGCGCCCTCGAGGTGACTTACTGGCCAGGCGGCGTGTCAGTATCGGTCAACGGTGACTTCGCCACCTTCGACCAGCAGGGAAACAAGCTTCACGACTTGTGGGGCGGCTGACAGATCGAGCACCGCTCCGGCCAGCCGAGGATGCACCAGCACACCCTTGGCAGGGACCCGAAACAGTTCCCGAACGACCGGCGGGATGATCAGCGAGCAAGCCAGGGAGCGAGCAGCTTCTCCAGGTCAGCGTCCGACAACGCCCGCGGCCCGCCGTGGAACTCGTGCCACCGCGATGCTTCCCGCGCGGCCGTGTACTCCACCTCGAAGGCGCGCATCAGGACGTACATGAAGCTTCCCGAATCGAACCGCTCGCCCAGCAGGGTGCGGGCCGTCCGGGCCACGTCCACCGCGGTCTGGCGGCCGTTGACGTCGGCCAGCTTCAGTTCCTCAGCCGCCGGATCGAGCAGGCTCGGCGCACACAACAAGACAACTACTCCACTCTGAACTGTTCGCTCAACCTTCGGCGGCGAGCTGTCCGCAGGCCGCCGCGATGTCCTGACCACGGGTGTCCCGCACCGTGCACGCGACCCCGCCCGCGTTCACCAGCCGCACGAACTCCCGCTCCACCGGCTTCGGCGACGCGTCCCACTTCGAACCCGGCGTCGGATTCAACGGGATCACGTTCACATGCACCAACTGGCCCAAATGCTTCCGAAGCCGCTTCGCCAGCAGCTCCGCCCGCCACGGCTGGTCGTTGATGTCCCGGATCAACGCGTACTCGATCGACACCCGCCGACCGGAAGTGTCCGCGTAGTACCGCGCCGCCGAGAGAACCTCGTCCACCGACCACCGGTTGTTCACCGGCACCAGCGTGTCCCGCAGCTCGTCGTCCGGCGTGTGCAGCGACACCGCCAGCCGCACCTGCATCTTCTCGTCCGCCAGCTTCCGGATCGCCGGAGCCAGACCCACCGTCGACACCGTCACCGAACGCTGACCGATGCCCAGACCACCCGGCGCAGGATCGGTGATCCGGCGCACCGCGGCCACCACGCGCTTGTAGTTCGCCAGCGGCTCGCCCATGCCCATGAACACGATGTTCGACAGCCGGCCCGGGCCGCCGGGCATCGAGCCGTCGCGCATGACCGCGGCGGCGTCGCGGACCTGGTCCACGATCTCCGCGGTCGAGAGGTTGCGGTCCAGGCCGCCCTGGCCGGTCGCGCAGAACGGGCACGCCATCCCGCAGCCGGCCTGGCTGGAGATGCACAGCGTGGCGCGGTCCGGGTAGCGCATGAGCACGCTTTCCAGCAGCGTCCCGTCGTGTGCGCGCCACAGGGTCTTGCGGGTCGCGCCGCCGTCCGCGGCCAGTGCGCGCACCTCGGTGAGCAGCAGCGGCATCAGGTCGGCCACGAGCTTTTCGCGCGAGGCGGCCGGGATGTCGGTCATCTCCGCCGGGTCGACGGTGAGCCGCGAGAAATAGTGGTTCGACAACTGCTTGGCGCGGAACGCCTTCTCGCCCAGTTCGACGACAGCCTCGGCTCGCTCGGCCACCGTGAGGTCGGCGAGATGGCGCGGCGGCAGGCCGCGCTTGGGCGCGTCGAAAACAAGAGGGAGGGCAGTCATGACCGATCAAGTGTCTCATACGCGCGAACCAGGCGCTCCGCCCCCTCGGCCGCGGGCGGGCCAACCGGGTCAGCGACCGGCGCTGGCGCGGTCCGGCCGCCAGGTCGCCGGAACGGCTGGCGACGAATGACGGGCCCGGTTCAACGGAAAAACACCCTACGAAGGTCGGATTGCCGAATGCTTTCCGGGGTGAATTCCCTTATTATCGGCGTCGGGCGGGCACATAATCGACCGGCGTAGAAATATCCGCCGCGGCGCTTCGGCAACGGAATACCGCCATTAGTCGGTAGTCGCCGCAAACTTCGCACGCGTAGCGTTCCCGGCGCATCTCCCCCTTCCCCACCGGTCCGGGAATTCCCCGGTCCGGCCGGGCTTCCCCCTTGGAGGCTCCCGTGAAAGTGCCGTCTTCGATTCTGCGCGGAATAGCGGTGGTCGCGACCGCCGCGTCGGCCGCGCTCGCCGTTCCCACCGCCGCGGACGCGGGCGAAACGAACATCTCCATGCAGGCCCAGCAGAAAGACCAGTGGTGCTGGGACGCCAGCGGCAACACCATCGCCGCGTTCTGGGGCTATTCGCTGACCCAGACCCGGTTCTGCCAGATCGCGCACAACGAATCCGGCAGCGACTGCGCGAACCGCCAGGGCTACCTCAGCGACCAGCAAAGAGTTTTCCGCTACCTCGGGTTCCGCAACGTCGGCGCCTACAATTCCAACGGCTACCGGCTCTCCTTCTCCGGCATCAGGAACCAGATCGACGCCGGACAGCCCATCGGCACCCGGATCGGCTGGAACTCCGGCGGCGGCCACATGCACGTCCTCTACGGCTACGACGACTCCGACGGCAACGTCGTCGAATACGGCGACCCGTGGCCGTCGAACAACCGCTACAACTCCATGAACTACAGCTACTACGTCTCCAACAACCAATTCTCCTGGACCCACACCGTCTACGGAATGGTGGGCTGAATCATGTCGCGAACCATCCTCCGCGCCACTGTCGCATCCGGAGCCATCGCCGCCGCGGTCTTCGCCGCGAACCCGGCGTCGGCCGCCCCATCGCCGACCGGGCCGTCCCCCTCGGACACTGCCGCGCTCTCCGGACTGCTCGCCAGCCCGGGCACCGCCGCCCGGCTCGCGCACACGAAGTTCCCCGGCGCGGCACCGGCGGCCGCGCACGCCACCCGCGCCGCGGCCGACGCCACCACCCAGATCCCGGTCTACGAACCGACCGCGGCGTTCATCAACGGCGAATCCGACGTCCCGGCCGCACTGGCCTACGTCGCCTCCCCCGCCCATCTCGCCGACGGCCGCGCGGCCACCGTCTGGGCTCAGCCGAGCAAGGCCGGCTGGCAGGTCGTCAACGTCGCCTCCGGCAACGACGAACAGGCCCACGCGGCCGCCGCGCACGGTGGCTACCTGCTGCACGAACCGCAGGTCAACGCGTGGTACTCGGTCTCCGGCGACACCGTGACCGTCCTCGACGGCGCGGTATCCGGCGTCCCCGCGGGCACCCGGGTCACCCTCGCCGCCTACCGGGCCGAACTGCAGAAACGCTATGGCGACAAGCTCCCTGGCTCGACCTACGACAAGACCGGCGCGGGCGGCGGCTACGCGGTCACCGCCCCGGACACCGGCCAGGACGGCAACCCGGCCATCGCGCTCGCCATCGGCGGGGCGGCCGCGGCAGCCGCGGGCGGCGCGTTCCTCCTGCGCCGCCGTTCCCAGCACAGCGAGTGACCGACTGGCGGCAGGGGTACGCCCCTGCCGCCTTTCGCTCTCGAAAGCAAGAGCCGACGCTCGTGCCCGCCAGTACGAAAACCCTGGCGGCGCTACGGTCCGAAAGCGGCGCGAATCGTCGGCTAACCCTGCCGAACCGCCGTCGGAAGCTCGACCGGCTGCCGCAGCGCGTCGAGCACCGCGTTCACCGCCGCCCGTCGCGGCGATCCCCGGCGGGTGACCGCGACGATCGTGCGCGTCACCGGCGTCGCCAGCGCCCTCGTCGCGACCCGGTACCGCGGATCCACCGCGAGCCCGGGCAGCAGCGCGATCGACAGCCCGGCCTCGACGTGCTGCAAGGTCATCAGATAATTGCTGAACCGGCACACCACGCGCGGCTCAAACCCCGATTCGCGGCACAGCCGCAGCGTCAGATTCGCCATGTACGACGGGGGAATGTCGAGCGCCCACGGTTCGCCGGCGTAGTCCGCGAGCACCGCGGGACCGGGCGGGCACGGCCGGTCGAGGGCGGTGACCAGCACGATCGGGTCGGTCGCCAGCCGGATGATCTCGAGGTCGGGGCCGAGCGGCAGGTCGGCGAAGTCCGTGGTGGTGATGACGACGTCGCTGTCGCCCGCCCGCAGCGCCGGGACGCTTTCGTGCGGTTCCCGTTCCGCCAGTTCGGTTTCCAGCCGCGGATAGTCCTGCGCGAGGCGGGTCGCGGCGGGCACGGCGAAGGTGTGGATCGCGCTCTGGAACGCGCCGATCCGCACCAGTCCGGCCGGTTCGTCGCCGCGCAGTTCGGCCTCGACCGCGTCGAGATGGTCGAGGATCGCGCGCGCCTGCCGGGCCAGTTTCTCCCCGGCGGGCGTCAGCCGAACGCGCCGGCCGGTGCGTTCCAGCAGCCGGGTGCGGGTTTCGGTCTCCAGCACCGCGAGCTGATGCGACACCGTGGAGGCACTGAGATTCACGTCCTGCGCGACCGCGCGAACCGTGCCCAGCACGGCCAGCCTGCTCAGCAACCGCAGCCGCCACGGGTTCAACATGGCCCCATCGTTGTTCGACGCCATCGCACAGGCAAGCGGAAACTGTGAGATGGACGCGGCGCTCAGCCCGGCCCTACCGTCGAAGGCATGGCCACCGACACCTTCTGGTCCGACGTCGACCGGCACCTCGTCCGCTACGCCGGGCCCGGCTCGTTCACCGGCGAGATCATCGACCGCGCCGAGGGCAGCTTCGTCTTCACCGAGGACGGGCGGCGGATCCTCGACTTCACGTCCGGACAGATGAGCGCGATCCTCGGGCACGCGCATCCGGAGATCGTCGAGACCGTCCGGAAGCAGGCCGCGAAGCTCGACCACCTGTTCAGCGGAATGCTGAGCCGCCCGGTGGTCGACCTCGCCCGGCGGCTCGCCGAGACGCTGCCGGATCCGCTGGAAAAGGCGTTGCTGCTCACCACCGGCGCCGAGTCCAACGAGGCCGCGCTGCGAATGGCCAAGCTGGTGACCGGCAAGCACGAGATCGTCTCGTTCGCCCGGTCCTGGCACGGGATGACGCAGGCCGCGGCGAGCGCCACCTACAGCGCGGGTCGTAAAGGCTACGGCCCGGGCGCACCCGGAAACTTCGCCATCCCGGTTCCCGGCGAAGACTGGGAACGCCAACTGGACCTCGCGTTCGACCTGATCGACGCGCAATCGGTCGGCAGCCTCGCCGCGTGCCTGGTGGAACCGATCCTCAGCTCCGGCGGCATCCTCGTGCCGCCGCCAGGATATTTCCCGGCGCTGCAACGGAAATGCCGGGAACGCGGCATGCTGCTGATCCTCGACGAGGCACAGACCGGGTTGTGCCGCACCGGAACCTGGTACGCCTTCGAGCACGACGGCGTCGTCCCGGACATCCTCACGGTCTCGAAGACTCTCGGTGCCGGTCTGCCGCTCGCCGCGGTGCTGACGAGCGCGGAAATCGAGCAGGAAGCCCACGACCGCGGGTACCTGTTCTTCACCACGCACGTCTCGGACCCGCTCCCGGCGGCAGTCGGAAACACCGTGCTGGACGTCCTGATCCGCGACCGCCTCGACGAACGCGCCCGCCAGCTCGGCACCCGGCTGCGCACCGGCCTCGACGAAATCGCGGCGCGGCACGAGGCGGTCGGCGAGATCCGCGGCCGTGGCCTGCTCGCCGGACTGGAACTGAGCGGCGGCGGACCGGACGCGGACAAGCTCGGCGCGCGCGTGACACAGCGGTGCCTCGAACTCGGGCTGCACATGAACATCGTGCAGCTGCCCGGGATGGGTGGCGTGTTCCGGATCGCGCCGCCGCTGACCGCGTCGGAAAGCGAGATCGACCTCGGACTGTCCATTCTGGACGAAGCGATCGGGGACGTCTCGTAGCTCAGCGGGGAACGCGGCCCGCGACGGCGGTCGCCGCCTTCTTGGCGATATCGCAGCTCTTCGACGGGTCCTGCTTGTCGTTCACGGCGACGAACACCAGCTCGTTGGTCGTCACCGCGAGGATGACGGCGCAGCTGTTCTGCCAAGAGTCGCGGGTGTCCGTCATGCCCGCCTTGTACCCGGCGATGTCGGAGATCGGCTTGACCGTCGAGCCCTCGAACTGGACGGCGTAGCCCTCCGCGTCGACCTCCGAGATGGTGACCGAGTAGCCGGGGCCCTCGCACCGGCGGCCGTCGGCCTTGGGCGTCGTGCTGCTTTCCTGCTCGAGTTCGGGCACGTCAGACGGCTTGAGCAGGCTGCACGGGTCGGTGTTCGCGAGCGGTGTGCCGGTCTTGCCGCCGTCCTGCTGCTCCGGCTCGGCACTGCTGCCAGCGGTCACGACATTCTTGTCGCCGCCCTCGGTGCTGCTGCCGCAGGCCGCGAGCCCCAGCACGCACACCAAGGCCGCCGCGGCCGTCGCCACCACTCGTCGCATCGCTTCCCCCAGGAGTCCGGTCTGGCTCGGGACAGTAATGGAACGGCTCCCGAGCGGCACCTTGGACGGCACCGCACGCCGTCCGGTTCCCCCTACTCGTCCCGGTTCAGGGGTGGGTCCCCGCTTCCGCCCCGATTAGCGTGCGCGGGGTCAACGCTGCTGCCGGGGGTGGGGAAATGCGGTCGAAAGCTACCGTCCTGATACTCGTTCTGACACTGCTCGGCACGACGCCCGCCGCCGCGAGCCCCGCGATCGGTCTCGACGGTCTTTCCCGCCCGGTCGAGGTGCTCATCGACAAGTGGGGCGTCCCGCACATCTACGCCGCCAACACCGCGGACCTGTTCTACGCCCAGGGCTTCACCGTCGCTCGCGACCGGCTGTTCCAGCTCGACACTTGGCGCCGCCGCGGGCTCGGTCTGCTCAGCGAGGTCCTCGGCGAGTCCTATGTGGACCAAGACCGTGCCGCCCGGCTGTTCCTCTACCGCGGCGACCTCCAGAAGGAATGGGCCTCCTACGGCCCGGAAGCCAAACTCGCCGCCACCCGGTTCGCCGAAGGCATCAACTCCTACGTCGACTGGCTCGCCAAACACCCCGAGGCCGTCCCGCCGGAGTTCGGCAAGCTCGGCTACCGGCCGTCGCATTGGCAGCCCGAGGACGTCGTCCGCATCCGCACGCACGCGATCGGCGAGAACCTCATGTGGGAGGTCGCCCGCGCGCAAATGGTGTGCCAGGCCGGACCGAACGCGAGCAAATACCTCCGCAGCCTGCACCCCGACCACGAGGCCGCGGTCCCCGAAGGTCTCGATCCCTGTTCGGTCCCCGGCGACGTGCTTTCCGTGTACAACAAGGCGACCGCGTCCGTCACGTTCCCGAAGGGCGTCGCCGGGCCGAAGGACATCGCCGACGCCACCAGCGGCAGCAACTCGTGGGCGATCGGCCCGAACCGCACCGCCACCGGACGGCCGATCCTCGCCAACGACCCGCACCGGGGCGCCGACGCGCTGCCGTCCGGCCGCTATGTCGCCCAGCTTTCCGCGCCCGGCCTCAACCTCACCGGGGCCGGCGAGCCGTGGAACCCGGGCATCGCGATCGGGCACAACGATTCCGTGGCGTTCGGGCTGACGAACCTTCCGGTCGACCAGACCGACCTCTACGTCTACGACCTCGACCCCGCCGACCACAACCGGTACCGCTACCGCGGCGGCTGGGAACCGATCACCAGGATCACCGAAACCATCCCGGTCCTCGGCCAACCGCCGGTGACCCGCGAACTGGCCTTCACCTGGCACGGCCCGATCGTGAAGGTCGACGAGGCGGGGCACCGGGCGTTCGCCGTGCGCACCGCGTGGACCGAACCGGGCAGCGCGGCCTACCTCGGCAGCCTGAACTACCAGCGTGCCCGCGATTTCACCGAGTTCACCGCCGGGATGCGCACCTGGGGCGCGCCCGGGTCGAATCTCGTCTACGCCGACGTCCACGGCGACATCGGCTACGTCCCCGGCGCGCTGACCCCGCGCCGCACCGGAGCCGGATACGACGGCCTGCTGCCCGTCCCCGGCGACGGACGCTACGAGTGGAACGGCTTCCACGCCAACTCCGAACTCCCGTGGCAGCACAACCCGCCGGCCGGATTCTTCGCCTCCGCCAACGACTACAACCTTCCGCCGGGCTTCCCGGTGGTCTCCAACTACGAATGGCAGCTGCCGTATCGCAAGGAGCGGATCGACGAGCTGATCAAGTCCACGCCGCGCGCCCGCGTCGCCGATTCGCTCGCCATCCAGCGCGACGAAAAATCCTTGCTGGCCACCCGGCTCACCCCGTTCCTCCGGAAGCTCTCCTCCGCCGATCCGGACACCGCGAAGGCGCTCGATCTGCTGCGCGGTTTCGACGGCGTCGCCTCGGTGGATTCCGCCCCGGCCGCGCTGTACGAAACCTGGCTGCTCAAGTACCTCCACGGCGGCTGGGCGCACACGATGCTCCCGCAAGCCGCCGCGGATGTCCTGTCCCGCACCATCAATCCGGATTTCAGCCTCGTGCTCGCGTCGTTCGCCGACCCGGACGCGTGGTTCGGTCCGGGCGGCGCGGCCAAACGCGACAAGCTCATCCTCGACACTCTCCCCCTCGCTTTCCGCGACGTCGCCGGAAAACTCGGCGCCGACCCGGCGAAGTGGCGCTGGGGCTCGCTGCAGTACCAGGAGTTCGTGCACCCGGCGGGCGGCCCGAACGTCGGCCCGACCCCGGTCGGCGGCGACTATCAGACCGTCCACCCGTCGTTCTTCCACCCGCTCACCTACCAGCAGATCATCGGCGCGACTTTCAAGATGGCGCTCGACGTCGGCGACTGGGACGCGTCGCGGGCGATCAACGCGCCGGGCCAGTCCGGCGACCCGCGCAGCCCGCACTACCGGGACCTGAACGACCTGTGGTCCTCCGGCGGCTCGTTCCCCCTGCTGTCGAGCCGCGCGGCGGTCGAACGGAACCTCGACGTCCGGATCCGGCTGGTCCCGAAGTTCACTTCGGGAACGTAGCCCGCAGCCGGACGAGCGGGACCGCGGCGGCGGCGAGCAGAACCGCGCAGGCCGTCTGCAGCAGGAGGAACCAGGTCGGGCACGCCCCCGGGATCAGGTCGACACCGACGAGCGCGACCGGCGCGACGATCGAGATGAGCCGCGCCCGCTGATAAGCCCGGTTCGATCCGCGCGCCGCGAGCGAGACGAGCCAGTACACGATCGCGGCGCTGACCGGCACCAGCGCGGACCGCGTCCACATGAAGCTGGTCGCCGCCCCGCTGGCGACAGCCACCGCGACGATGGTGCCGAAGACGGCTACGCCCATCACTCCGTAAGCCACGACGAGACCTTTCGCCAAGCCGAACGAGCGCTGGACGGCGGTGTCGGTGGTGGCGGCGGGGCGTTCGGTGGTCTGCATTGCTGTTCTCCCTTGTGGTTTCCCGTTGTGCCAGTAACGCTAGGAAGCCGCGGCCGGACCCGGTATGGGTCTGGGCGCACAAGGGGGTGGGTCTGGACCCACTCCTGTCCCGCGACGGCGGGAATCCGGCATTTCGTGGTGCACAGTGGACCGCGAAGCCGGACAGATAAGGGGAAAGAAACGATGCGACAGCTATGGTCCTGGGTGCGCGACTGCGGGGCGGGTTTCGTCCGCGCCGCCCAGGCTGCGGGGGTGGCCCTGCTGATTCCGGCCGTATGGGCGGCCGCGGTCGGCCTGTGGCAATGGTGGGGCGGAAACCCCTGGTCGTGGATCGCGCCGTTCGTCTGGGCGATGATCGGAACGTTCGCGCTGGCGCGGCCCGTCTGCCGGATGGCCCGGGCACTGGTCGCGAACTGGACCGGCCTCGTGCTCCCGTCCGGATACCGCGAGCTGCCGCCGGTGACCCAGTTGTCGACCGGATACTGGTGGAACGGCCACTCCTACTCGCGCACCAAGGAAGAGGCCCGGCGCGAACAGCGGCTGAAGAACTGGCGCTCCGACCCGGCGACCTGGCGGGACCTGCGGTTTGCCCTGCTCGCGCCGTTCTCGTTCGGCCTGGTCTCGCTCGTGCCGCTGCTCGGTGTCGTCGTCGCGGCCCTGACCTTGGTGAATCTCCCGAACGGCTACCTGGCCGGTCTTCTGGTGACGCTCGCGACCGCGCCGTACGCGTGGCGGAGCGTCATCCCGGTGGCCAAGCGCTTCCTGGGCGCGTCCACGGCGATGGAGCTGGCTGACCGGGTCGACACCCTCACCGCCCAGCGCGCGGACACGACCATCGCGCAGGCCGCGGAAATCCGCCGCATCGAACGGGATCTGCACGACGGCGCGCAAGCCCGGCTGGTCGCGCTCGGCCTCGCGCTGGCGACCGCGGAGAAACTGATGGAGACCAATCCCGACCAGGCCAAGGAATTGCTGCGCGACGCCCGGACCGGTGCGGCCACCTCGCTCACGGAATTGCGCGAACTCGTCCGCGGCATCAGCCCGCCGGTGCTGAACGAACGCGGCCTCGTCGACGCGGTCCGCGCGATGGCGATGGACCTGCCGGTGGACGTCACCGTCGAGGCCGCTTTGGCGCAGCCGCTCGATCCGCCGATCGAATCCGCGCTGTACTTCGGAATCGCCGAGCTGCTCGCCAACGCGGTGAAGCACGCCCACGCGTCGCACGTGCGAGTTTCCCTTCTGCAGAAAGGAAATCAGCTGTGCGCTGAGGTCGAGGACAACGGTCGCGGCGGGGCCGAAATCCGTCCCGAAGGCGGACTCGCCGGACTGCGCCGCCGCCTCGCGGTCTTCGACGGCACGGTCGAGATCACCAGCCCGCAAGGCGGCCCGACCCGAGCGTGGATGATGGTGCCATGCGCATCGTCGTAGCCGAAGACCTCTACCTGCTCCGCGACGGACTCGTCCGCCTTCTGCAGGCCTACGGCCACGAGGTGGTGGCGACCGCGACGACCGGTCCGGAAACCGTCGCCGTGCTGCGGGAACATCGGCCGGACGTCGCCGTGGTCGACGTCCGGATGCCGCCGACGCAAACTGACGAAGGCCTGCGCGCGGTGCTCGCCGCGCGACGCGAGACGCCCGGGCTGCCGGTGCTGATCCTGTCCCAGCACGTCGAACAGCTCTACGCTCGCGAGCTTCTCGCCGACGGGGCCGGCGGCGTCGGATACCTGTTGAAGGACAGCGTTTTCGAGGCCGAACAGTTCATAGACGCCCTCGAACGCGTCGCCGCCGGCGGCACGGCGATGGACCCGGGGGTGATCTCGAAACTGCTCACGAGCGGATCGCCGGATCAGCGCCTCGGCTCGCTGACCGAGCGCGAGCGTTCGGTGCTGGAACTGATGGCCGAAGGCCTGTCGAACGCGGAGATCGCCCGGCGGCTGTTCCTGAGCGAAAGCGCGATCAGCAAGTACACGACGTCGCTGTTCGGCAAACTCGGCATCAGCGACGACGACACCGGAAACCGGCGCGTCCTCGCCGTGCTGGCCTATCTGAACCGGCCCGGAAAACAGCACTGAAAACGGCCCGCACCCGAAACAGATGCGGGCCGTTTCGGAGTCATCCGACCAGATTTCCGAAGCGCCGCAACGTTTCCTCCGCGCCGAGCGCCTGCGTGATCGAGTGCAGGTCCGGGCTGCGGGTCGACCCGGTGATCGCGATCCGGATGATCTGCGACGCCTCGCGGATCGAACCCGGGTAGGCGTCCGGGTTCTTCTTGTATTCCTTGGCGTTCTTGGCGAACCCGTGCTTCGCCGCGACGTCGCGGATCTGCTGGAACCACTCCTGGCCGTCGTCGAGCTGCTGGTACGCCGACACGAAGTCCGACGCCACCGCGCGCACGACGTCCGCCGGAACGCCGAGCGCCGCGATCCGCTCGTCGTCCGGACCGGTCACCGCCTGGTGCAGCTGCGGGAAGAAGAACCCGTAGACGGCGCGGAACTCGCTCCACTTCTTCAAGTCCTTGCGCGGGTTCTCGACGCCCTCGCGTTCCACCGCCAGCGCGCGCAGCGCCAGCTCGCGCGAGGACTCCAGGACCGCTTTCAGCTCCGGGTCGAACCGCTCGGCCCACTCCAGCACCGCCGCGAGGATCTCCTCGCCGGACAGCGTCGCGACGTAGTCCGCGGCGAGGTCGTCCAGCTTCACCAGGTCCACGAGCGGACCGGCGACACCGCATTCGTCGAGGTTGATCGGCGCGTCGAGCGCTTCGGCGAGCGGCATCTCGGCGAGCCGTCCGTTCGCCAGCCCGCGCAGGTAGTAGAGCACCGCCGGGACCGGGTAGCCCGCTTCGAGGTAGAAGTCGACCGAGGCTTCCGGGTCCTTGCGCTTGGACAGCTTGCGCTTGCTGCCGCCCTCCTGCTTCATCAGCGGCGCGATGTGCGCGTACTGGATCGACTCGAAGCCCAGCGCGTCGAACAGCTGCTGGTGCGTCGGCACCGACGAGATCCACTCGTCGCCGCGGATCACGAGGTTCACGCGCATCAGGTGGTCGTCGACCGCGTGCGCGAAGTGGTAGGTCGGCAGCCGCGGGCTCTGGTCGGAGCTCTTGAGGATCACCACGTCGTTGCGGTTGGCCTCGGCCTCGATGGTGCCGCGGATCGCGTCGGTGAAGCGCACGCGCTGCCCGGTGTCGTCGGGCGCGCGGAAGCGGACCACCCACGGCTCGCCCGCGTCGAGCTTCGCCTGCACGTCGGCCGGGTCGGCGTCGCGCCAGATCGCCCACGAGCCGTAGTAGCCCGTCGGGAGCTTCGTCGCCTGCTGCCGTGCAGTGATGGACGCCAGCTCGTCCTTCGTCGCGAAGTCGATGTACGCGCGGCCTTCGCGCAGCAGGTGGCGTACGTAGGTGAGGTAGATCTGCTCGCGCTCGGACTGCCGGTACGGGCCGTAGTCGCCACCGCGCACCGCGTCCTCGTCAGCCTGCAGCCCGAAGTACGCGAAGCCGCGTTCGAACTGCTCCAGCGCGCCTTCGACCTCGCGTGACTGGTCGGTGTCCTCGACGCGCACCAGGTAGCGGCCCTCGGAGCGGCGCGCGACGTCCTGGTCGATCGTCGCGACGTAGATGCCGCCGATGTGCACGAAGCCGGTCGGCGACGGGCCGAACCGGGTCACCTTCGCGCCTTCGGGCAGCTGCCGGGCCGGGTAGCGCTGTTCCCAGTGCTCAGGCTCGGGCAGATCCGCGGGGAAGAGGGCGTCGATGACCGCACGGTCCAGCATCGGAGGTCGGGTCTCCCAGGTCGTTCGGGTGTTTTCGCTAGTGCGTCGAGTATCGCCGACCGCCGTCGCCGCCGGTCGCTCAGGTCCCCGCGTTGTCGGCACGGTTGCCAACCGACCGTTTACGATATATCGTGAACGTGTCGCAACAGTTCGAGAAAGGAATTCAGACCATGAACCGACGACGACACCCTTTCCCCGGCGGACGCTCCTTCCCCGGCGGACATCACGAACACGGAGAGCACGACCAGCACGGACGGTCCTCGTTCGGCCCGTGGGGCCGGGAATTCGGGGAGTTCGCTTTCGGGCCGGGCGGTCGCGGACGACGCGGCCACGGTCCGGGCGGACGCCGCGGCTCCCGGCGCGGCCGGCGCGGCGACGTGCGGGCGGCGATCCTCACCCTGCTCGCGGAACAGCCGCGGCACGGGTACGAGATCATCCGCGAGATCGGCGAGCGCAGCGGCGGGCTCTGGAAGCCCAGCCCCGGCTCGATCTACCCGACCCTGCAGATGCTGGCCGACGAAGGCCTGGTCGTGAGCCGGGACGAGACCGGCAAGAAGCTCTTCGAGCTCACCGACGAGGGCCGCGCCACCGCCGAGCAGCAGACCGGCACCCCGCCGTGGGAGCACTTCACCGACGACGTCGAACCAGTCGAGCACGACCTCCGCAAGGCAGGCGCGACGCTGGCCGCGGCCGTCGTGCAGGTGATGCGCGCCGGGAGCGAGAACCAGCAGGCCCGCGCGGTGGACGTGCTCAACGAAGCACGGCGGTCGATCTACTCGATCCTCGGCGAGGTCGAGGACGATTCCGCCGAGTCCGGAGAGGCAGCCGAGTGACCGGGCAGGACGAGGCCGGTGGGTTTGACGCGGCAATGCACGCGATAGCCCACCGGCAGCGTCACCTCGCCCGATCCCGGGTTCAGCCGGCGCGTGTCGGCGATCGCCCGCTGCGCGACCTTCGCGCTGAACTCGATCTTCAACACTGATTCCGCCGCGGCGAAGTCCGCGAAGCGCCAACGCGTGCGTACGCGCCGGCAGTTGAAGCCTTGCGCGGCGAAGAAGCGTTCTACCGCAGGCGGGTCGTACTGCGGCAAGTCTGCCCGCATCCACCCGCCATACGGTTCGCTGGTCACGTCGAGGTCGACGATCACGATCGATCCTCCGGGCCGCAGCACCCGTTCCGCTTCACGCAGCCCGGGTTCGCACCCAGGGCCGAAGAAATACGCGGTGCGCGCGTGCACGATGTCCACACTGGCGTCGTCCACCGGCAACCGCTGCGCCCGTCCCACCCGGACTTGCACGTTCTCCAGATCCCGCACCCGTCGTTCCGCGTCCCGCGCGAGCGGCGGGTGCGGTTCGATTCCCAGCACGGAACGCGCGTCCTCGGCGAAGAACGGCAAGTGGTATCCGTCACCACAGCCGAGATCGAGAAGGTCGCGACCGGTCCAGTCGCACTCTTCGCGCAGTACGCGCCAGATCTCGCCGTCTGCGTCCTGCGCCCGGTTTTCCGTCTCGTAAACGTCCTGGTAGTACCAAATGTTCGGGCTGGGAACGACTTCTCGCGACGCCGCCGGACCGCGGAACAACCAGCGCACGGCACTCCTTCCGACTCCCGGGGCTCCGACGGACGCGGCAGCTTTCCCGCTCAGAGCGTAGAACCCCGCTCGTCCGAATACACTTCTCCCTCATCCGGGGAGGAGAACGCGATGTCGATCGGCTGGCCAGGCGCCCGCGCGATCCCGGCGGGGTTGCCCTGCTGGGTCGAGGTGGCGTGCCACGACGAAGCTCGGACTCAGGAGTTCTACTCCCGCCTTTTCGGCTGGGAGTACGAAACCCGGCGCGATCCCGCGGCGCCGAACGGCCGGTACTCCATCGCGTCGTGCGCCGGGGTTCCCGCCGGTGGTCTATACCAAGCCGGGCCTCGCAGCGCGCCCGGCTGGACGCTGCAGCTCTCGGTGCCGCACACGGCGAGCGCGGCCGAATGGGTGGAGCACCTCGGCGGCCAGGTGACGCTTGGGCCGATCGCGATTCCCGACCGCGGCAGCATCCTGCACGCGATCGACGCGTGCGGTTCGCCGGTGGTGTTCTGGGAGGCCCCGCCGGACTGGCAGTTCGCGAGCGGCGTGCCCAACACGTTCAGCGGCGCGGACCTCAACACCCACGACGGCGTGGCCGCGGACCACTTCTACACCAAGCTGTTCAACTACTCGAGCCGTCAGGTCGGCGACGGCGAAAGCGTCGACTACGCCGAATATTCCATTGAGCACACGGCGGTGCTGTACCGCTACGTGATGGGTCCCGAATACCGCCGGGACACGCCCCCGCACTGGCTCGTGTACTTCGAGGTCGATCCCGCGCGCGGCACGGACGCGGCGGCGGGCGAGGCGCTGATGCTCGGCGGAACGGTGGTGATCGAGCCGTACGACACCCCGTTCGGCCGCACCGCGCTCCTCGCCGATCCGGACGGCGCGGTGTTCGCGGTGATCGACCACTCGGTGGTGCTGGAAGACGTGGGCCGCGCCGAGGTCGACGACCCCTACGACGACTGAGGGACTCAGGCGGGCACGAAGGCCGACAGCAACAGCCACGACACGACAGCCGAGGGCAGCAGCGAGTCGAGGCGGTCCATGATGCCGCCGTGGCCGGGCAGCAGCGTGCCCATGTCCTTGATGCCGAGGTCGCGTTTGATGAGCGATTCGACGAGGTCGCCGAGCGTCGCGGTGAGCACGATCGCGGCGCCGAAGATGACGCCCTGCCAGGCGTGGCCGTCCAGCATGAGGCTGATCGTGAGCACGCCCGCGGCGATGCCCGCGATCATCGAACCGGCGAAGCCCTCCCAGGACTTCTTCGGGCTGATCGTGGGAGCCATCGGGTGTTTGCCGCCGAGCACGCCGGCGATGTAGCCGCCGGTGTCGGAAGCGACCACGGCGATCAGGAACGTGAGCACGCGCCCGACGCCGTCGTGCGGCGGCACGAGCATGGCCGCGAACGCGCCGAACAACGGCAGGTACGCGGCGGCGAAAACGGAAGCGCTGACGTCGCGCACATAACCCTTGGCTCCGCCGGGCAATCGCCACAGCAGGCTGGCCAGCACGGTGAGCACGAACGCGGTGAGCGCGCCTTCCCGGCCGAACGGCCAGGCCAGCCAGATCATCGCCTGCCCGCCGACGAGCACCGGGATCAGCGCGATCTTGGTGTCCGCGACCCGGCGCAGCACGCCGGAGAACTCGAACGTGCCGACCGCGATCGCGGCGGCGATGACCCCGATGAAGAGGAACCGGACGGTCAGCAGGGAGACGATGATCGCGGCCCCGAGCAGCAGCCCGACGCCGATCGCCGCGGGAAGGTTGCGCCCGGCCCGGGACGCCTTCTTCTCCGGAGCGGCTTTCGCGTCGTCCGCCGATCCGCTCGCGGAACCGCCGTTCCCGCCCTTGGCCCGCTCGGCCGCCGGAACGCCCGGCGCCGATCCGCCCTGAGGGACAGCTTTTCCGCTCTTCGCCGATCCGTCCTCGGACGCGGCTTTCGCGCCCTTCGCCGATCCGTGCTCGGCTTTCGCGCCCTTGGCCAGTCCGCCCGCGGGAACGCCTTTCGCGCCCTTCGCCGACTCGTCTCCGGCTTCCGCCTGTTTTCCGAACACCGCACCGGATTCCGCGCGCGCAGCCGCCGCGGAGTCCGTTTTCCGCTGCCCAGCAGGGTTTTCCGGAGCCGGTTCCAGCCGCGACACCGGGTCCGGCTCGGCGGCCGGGTCCGGTGGCGGGATGTCGCTCACCCGCTCGTCGCGTTCCTCGCTCACCTGGCTCATCAGACCTCGAGCAGCTCGGCTTCCTTGTGTTTCACCAGCTCGTCGACCTGGTGCACGTAGGTGTCTGTGAGGTTCTGCAGCTCCTTCTCGGCGCGCGCGACCTCGTCCTCGCCCGCTTCGCCGTCCTTGGCGATGCGGTCGAGTTCTTCCTTGGCCTTGCGGCGGACGCTGCGGATCGAGACGCGGGCGTCCTCGCCCTTGCCCTTGGCGACCTTCACCATCTCCTTGCGCCGCTCCTCGGTGAGCTGCGGGATGACGATGCGGATGACGTTGCCGTCGTTGCTCGGGTTGACGCCGAGGTCGGACTCGCGGATCGCCTTCTCGATGGCGTTCAGCTGCGTCTGGTCGTAAGGCTTGATCAACGCCATCCGGGCCTCCGGCACGTTGACGCTGGCCAGCTGGTTCAGCGGGGTCGGCGCACCGTAGTACTCGACGACGATGCGGGAGAACATCGACGGGTGGGCCCGCCCGGTGCGCACCGACGTGAGGTCTTCCTTCGCGACGGACACCGCTTTTTCCATCTTCTCCTCGGCGTCGAGGAGGGTCTCGTCGATCACGGCTACTCCCGGTGTTGTGTTGTCGGACCTGAGCTTGATCCCAGCAGGTCTAGGCGGACGCCTCGTCGGCGGGGGTGGAGACCAGCGTGCCGATCCTCTCACCGCCGACCGCGCGGGCGATGTTGCCCTCGGTGAGCAGGTTGAACACGATGATCGGCATCTTGTTGTCCATGCAGAGGCTGAACGCGGTGGCGTCGGCGACCTTGAGGCCGCGCTCGAGCACCTCGCGGTGGCTGATCTCGTGGAACATCTTCGCGTCCGGATCGGTCTTCGGGTCCGCGGTGTAGACGCCGTCCACGGCCTTCGCCATCAGCACGGCCTCGCAGCCGAGTTCGAGCGCGCGCTGCGCGGCGGCGGTGTCGGTGGAGAAGTACGGCATGCCGACGCCGGCGCCGAAGATCACGACGCGGCCCTTCTCCAGGTGCCGTTCCGCGCGGCGCGGGATGTAGGGCTCGGCGACCTGGCCCATCGTGATCGCGGTCTGCACGCGGGTCGGGAGGCCTTCCTTTTCGAGGAAGTCCTGCAGCGCGAGGCAGTTCATCACGGTGCCGAGCATCGCCATGTAGTCGGCGCGGTCGCGGTCCATGCCGCGCTGGGACAGCTCCGCGCCGCGGAAATAGTTGCCGCCGCCGATCACCACCGCGATCTGCACTCCGGTGCGCGCGACGTCGGCGATCTGCTGGGCCACGGAGTGCACGACGTCGGGGTCGACGCCCACCGCGCCGCCGCCGAACATCTCGCCGCCCAGTTTCAGCAGCACCCGGCGGTATCCGCCCTCGACCCGGTCCTCACCCATGTCTGTCGCCTCCTGCCCCTCGGTAGACCCGACTGTGCCCCGTCCCCGATGCGCGGAGACGGGGCACAGTGCCAGAACCTAGTCCCAGTGCCTCGCTCAGGCCTGGCCGACCTCGAACCGGGCGAACCGGGTCAGGGTCACGCCGGCCTCGTCGAGCAGGGCCTTGACGGTCTTCTTGTTGTCCTTGACCGACGGCTGCTCGAGCAGCACGTTGTCCTTGTAGTACGCGTTGACCTTGCCCTCGATGATCTTCGGCAGCGCCTGCTCGGGCTTGCCTTCCTCGCGGGCGGTCTGCTCGGCGATGCGGCGCTCGTTCTCGATGATCTCGGCCGGCACCTCCTCGCGGGTCAGGTACTTCGCGCGCAGCGCGGCGACCTGCATCGCGGCACCGCGGGCGGCCTCGGCGTCGTCACCGGTGAACTCGACCAGCACGCCGACGGCCGGCGGAAGGTCGGAGCCGCGGCGGTGCAGGTAGATCGCGGTCTGGCCGTCGAACGACACCACGCGGCGCAGCTCGAGCTTCTCGCCGATGCGGGCCGACAGCTCCTGCACGACCTCGTTGACCGGCTTGCCGTCCAGGTCAGCGGCCTTCAACGCCTCGACGTCGCTGGACTTGAGCGTCTTCGCGGTCTCGACGATCTTCGCCGCGAGCTGCTGGAACTCGTCATTCTTGGCGACGAAGTCGGTCTCCGAGTCGAGCTCGATCATGACGCCGCCCTCGCCGGCGACGAGGCCCTCGGCGGTGGCGCGCTCGGCGCGCTTGCCGACGTCCTTGGCGCCCTTGATGCGCAGGAACTCGACGGCCTTCTCGAAGTCGCCGTCGTTCTCCTCGAGGGCCTTCTTGCAGTCCATCATGCCCGCGCCGGTCATCTCGCGCAGGCGCTTCACGTCAGCGGCGGTGTAGTTCGCCATCGTGTTGAATCCGTCCGTTTCAGGTACGTGTGCGGTGAGCGCCGTCCGGGCGGCCCTGCGCGGACCGCCCGGACGGGGTGGATCAGGAGTTGGCCGGAGCCTGCTCGCCGGTCGCTTCCGCGGTCTCGGCGGCGGTCTCGGTCGCGGCGGCCGCCTCGGTGGCGTCGGCGGCGGCGGTCTCCGAGCCCGCGAGGAGCTCCTTCTCCCACTCGGCCAGCGGTTCGTCCGAAGCACCGGTCTCCGGCTTCGCGTCGGCCGAAGCCCCGTTGCGGCCGGAACGGGCCATGAGCCCGGCCGCGGCGGCCTCGGCGACGACCTTCGTCAGCAGCGCGGCGGAACGGATCGCGTCGTCGTTGCCCGGGATCGGGTAGTCGACCTCGTCCGGGTCGCAGTTGGTGTCGAGGATCGCGACGACCGGGATGTTGAGCTTGCGAGCCTCGCCGACGGCGATGTGCTCCTTCTTGGTGTCGACGATCCACACCGCGGACGGCACCTTGGCCATGTCCCGGATGCCGCCCAGGGTCTTCTCGAGCTTGTCCTTCTCGCGGGTCAGCGTGAGGATCTCGCGCTTGGTCAGCCCGGCGAAGCCGCCGGTCTGCTCCTGGGCCTCGAGCTCCTTCAGGCGGAGAAGGCGCTTGTGGACGGTCTGGAAGTTGGTCAGCATGCCGCCGAGCCAGCGCTGGTTCACGTAGGGCATGCCCACGCGCGCGGCCTCGTTGGCGATGGCTTCCTGAGCCTGCTTCTTCGTGCCGACGAACATGATCGTGCCGCCGTGCGCGACGGTTTCCTTGATGAACTCGTACGCACGGTCGATGTAGGTCAGCGTCTGCTGCAGGTCGATGATGTAGATGCCGTTGCGCTCGGTGAAGATGTAGCGCTTCATCTTCGGGTTCCACCGACGGGTCTGGTGCCCGAAGTGCACGCCGCTGTCGAGCAGCTGCTTCATGGTGACGACGGCCATTGCCGGAATCACACCTTCTCTGTAGTCGCGCGCTCCCGCTGGTGGCTTCGATCCGCCCGCGGAGGCGCTGTTCCGGTTGATCGCCCGCGACCGGGAGGTCGTGAGCCCTGGTGCCGTAGCCGATGCCCGGACCCGAGGGCGAATAGTGCGAAACCCCAGGGACCGCCGGACACCGTGCGCCCCTCCGTCCGGGTTCCCGCCAGAAGCGGCCCGTCCGGGGACGCGCGCACGTGCACGCGAAGTCAGCCCAGCGAGCTGGACTGCGGGATTGATTCTACCCCCTGCCACCAGGCCCGCCCCTGCGGGCAGCCTTCACCTCGCCGGGGGTTGTCCACAACTCTGCTCACCTGTGGACAACCCGCTCTGAACTGCGGGTTCCGGTCGGGCGGTGGCCGAGGATGGAGGCATGACCACGACACGATCTTTTCCCGCTGTTGCCACTGCTGCCCGCCCCGCCGACTCTCCCGCCGCCGCTGCCCGCCCCGCCGGTTCTGCCGCTGTTGCCGCTGCCGACCGCCTCGCCAGCCCTCCTGACGACGCCGCTTCCGCCCATCCCGCCAATCCTCGCGCCGCCGCTGGCACCCGCCCCGCCGGTCCCACCGCCGTCGCCGCCTCTCGACCCGCCAGTCCACCTGCTAGTGCTGCTGCCGCTCGCCCTGCCGACTCGCCCGCCGCCGCTGGCACCCGCTCCGCAGAGCCTCCCGCCGGTGCCGAAGTTGCCCGCCCCACCGGTCCTCCCGACGTTGCCGCTACCGCCCATCCCGCCGATCCACGCGCCGCTGCTCGCGCCCATCACGTCGGTCTTCGCGCCGCTGCCATCGCCGCTGCTGCCGCCCGACCCGCCAGTTCTCCCGCGGTCGCCGCCCGCCCTGTCGGTCCTCTCGCGGTCGCCGCCGGCACCCGCCCCGCCGAGACTCCGGCCGTTGCCGCTGCCGTCCGCCCCGCCGACTCGCCCGCCGCCGCCCGACCCGCCGACTCGTCCGCCACCTCTGCTGCCGCCCGCCCCGCCGACTCGCCCGCCGCCGTTGCCCGCCCCGCCGGTCCGTCCTCCGTCGCCGCTGCTTCCACGCTTCGGAGCCCTTCCCGCCCAGCGCCCTCACCGGTTCCCCGCCCGGACAGGGAGGCCAGCAGCCGAGCCGAATCGCCGTCCGACCCGCGTCACCCGGTGGTTCTGGCGACCACCGCCCTGCTCGCCCAGCATCCACTCGCGGCCACCGCCCTCCTGAGCCCGGACGACGCGCCGCCTTCCGCCTCACCGCACCCGCGCCCACGGAGCGGCCGTCACCGAAGGACACCCTCCAGAACACCCAGAATCCGTACGGCACTCCGCCGCACCTGGACCCGCGCGACTTCCGCCGCGAACACCATCACCCGCCACGCCCTCTTCGTCGCCCACCGTTTCCTCCGCCACCATCCCCAAACCGCGGCGACCCTCCTGCCGAGGATCCGAATCTCCCTCCCCTGCGATTTCAGCTGGGGCCATCCACCGCTGCGCCTAGCCGGATCGAGTGGCGAACTCCCTCTTTTCAGCCCGCGCAGCCAGAGAAACACCACCCGAACGTGGCTGATCCTGGCGACCGTCTTGACCCTGTCCGCAGGCTCAGCAGCCCTGTTCAACTCCCGAGCCGACGCCACCCCTCTCCAGCCCTCCCCGGAAGAACCCGGCCGCCTGGCCTGGCCCCTGACGCCCCGCCCTCACGTCACCCGCAACTTCGAGCCACCCGCGAACCCCTTCGGTCCAGGCCACCGAGGCGTCGACTTGGAAGCCGCCACCGGACAGCAAGTACTGGCCGCGGACAAGGGCGTCGTGGTGTTCGCCGGTCAGGTAGCAGGCCAAGGAGTAGTCGCGCTAGACCACGACGGCGGCCTCCACACGACCTACCTCCCCATCACCCCGACAGTCGCCCCTGGCGACCAGATCTACCGCGGCCAGCCCTTGGGAACCGCGACCCCAGGCCACCCCGGCTGCCCGACCGCCACTTGCCTGCACTGGGCAGCCCGCCGCGGCACGGAGTACATCGATCCCCTCGCCTTGGTCGGCGCCCCAGGCCGAGTACGCCTCAAGCCGTGGGCCGAAGGGCCGTAACGCCACGCCGTCCCAGGCGGGTTTTCACAAAAATTCAGTCTGAGAAATGAGGTGATCACAGGAAAAGACAAGCTCAGGCAACCGAATGCGTAGGCAACGCGAAGGAGGTCGAAACCCGGACAGGTCACTTCCGGCCTCGCACATCCCGACCGCAGCAAGCGACCGGACACGCCCAACTTCTCGCCGATCCAAGCCAGCACGAACAAACTCGGCGACCAAGCCACCCGCTTGTCGAGCCACCCGCTCGCCGAATCATTCGCTCGCGGAGCCACTCTCTCGCCGAACCATCCGCGAGCAACAACCCCATAGGAGGTCAATAGCCAAACCGCCCTCGCCCGCTCAGCTAGGCCCGCCCTGGCCGTGCCAAGCGGTGCCCGAACAGCCAGCCGGTCGCCGCCCAGCCAATCTCCAGCCAGGGCAAGCCGTCGGGTTGCTCTGCCAGCTTGGCTCGCCTTGGACCGCGGCACGCCAAGCGGCACACCACCAGCCAATCCGGCACCACCGTCAATCTCCAGCCGGAGGCCAGCCCCTGAGGTACCCGGCACCTTGGCCTTCCGTGGACGGCAGCAAGCCCAAGCGGCACACCGCTCACCAGCCCATCGCCGCGCGGCCAATCTCCCGCCGGGGTCAGCCGCTGGGTTGTTCCATCAGCTTGGCGCGCAACCGCATCACCGCGCGGGTGTGCAGTTGGCTTACTCGCGATTCCGTGACGCCGAGGACCTTGCCGATTTCGGCCAGCGTCAGGCTTTCGAAGTAGTAGAGGCTGACGACGATCTTGTCGCGGTCGGTGAGCTGCGCGATGGCTTCGGCGAGCTGGCGGCGGTTGTCCTGGTCCACGAGGACGGCCACCGGGTCCACCGCGCCGTCGTCGGGGAGGGTGTCGACCAGCGAGCCCGCGTCTTTGCCCGCGGCGACAAGGTCTTCCAGCGCCACGACGCTGGTGAGGCGGAGCTGGCCGTAGAAGTCGCGCAGGTCGTCGAGGCTGATGCCCATCTCGCCGGCGAGTTCGGCGTCGGTCGGGGTTCGGTGCAGGCGGGCGCCGAGGCGTTCCAGGGCTCGGGCGGTTTCCTTCGCCTTGCTGCGCACCGCGCGCGGGACCCAGTCCTGGGAGCGCAGGTCGTCCAGGATGGCGCCCCGGATGCGTTGCATGGCATACGTCTCGAAGCGCAAACCGCGGTCCGGGTCGAACTTCTCGATCGCGTCGACCAGCCCGAAAATGCCCGATTGCACGAGGTCGCCGACGTCTACGTGCGTCGGCAGACCAGTGCCGACGCGGCCCGCGACGTACTTGACCAGCGGTGCGTAGTGCAGCACCAGCCGGTCGCGCGAGGTCTGGTCCGGTTTGTCGGCGAACTGCTGCCACAGCGCCTGAATCCCCGCGTCGACATCCTGACCAGGACGACCGTCCCCGTTGACGGCGTCCTGCACACCGGGGCGTTCCTCCCCGGCTTCGGTGACCTGCGACGTGGAAGTCATTGCACGGTCGTTCTCGGCGTGCTGCTCAGTGTTGTCTCCGTGCTCGTGCGGATGCGCGTGCGCCGGCGGTTCGGCCCTGCCGTCCCCGGCCGAGCCGCCGCCGGCCTCTTCAAGCCCGCGGGTGTGCTCGGTCATGGATCGCCTTCAGCCGATCGACGGTCACATGAGTGTAGAGCTGGGTCGTGGCCAGCGTAGCGTGACCAAGCAGTTCCTGAACGCTCCTGAGATCGGCACCTCCTTCGAGCAGATGCGTCGCGGCGGAATGCCTTAGCCCATGCGGCCCCATGTCCGTTGCGCCCGGCACCGCGGCCACCGCCTCGTGCACGACGCGGCGCGCGGCTCGCGGGTCGAGGCGCTTGCCGCGAACGCCCAGGAAAAGCGCCGTCAGCGGCGTTTCCCCAGCCAGTGCGGGCCGTCCGTCCTCCAGCCACGCGGTCAGCGCCTCTGCCGCCGGGACGCCGAACGGGACCGTCCGCTCTTTGTCTCCCTTGCCCACCACCGAAACCACGCGGCGGGAAAAGTCCACGCTCCCGATGTCCAGTCCGCACAATTCCGACACCCGAATGCCGGTCGCGTACAGCAATTCGACCAACGCACGGTCACGCAGCGCAACCGGATCCCGTTCGGCTGCCCCTTTCGCGGAGGCGTCCATGAGCGCGTCCGCCTGCTCGGCGCGGAGCACACCAGGCAAGCTCCGGTGCGTGCGCGGTGCGGCGAGGCGGCCGCCCGGGTCCGACTTGAGCAAACCGGTGCGGTGCGCCCAAGCCGTGAAAGTGCGCGCGGCCGCGGCGCGACGCGCGAGGGTGGTGCGCCCGGCGCCGTCCGAGCGCTGCCCCGCGAGCCACGCGCGCAGCTGCGTGACGTCCAAGTCCTCAAAACGCCGCGCGGGACGGTCGTCCTCCCCCACGGTCACGAACGCCAACAGCGAAACGACGTCGCCGACGTACGCGCGCACGGTGTGCGGCGACAGCCCACGTTCCAGAGACAGATGCCGTTCGTAACCGGCCACCACCGACTCGGCGGATTCTGGCAATCCGGCGCGAAGTGCACGAAGATCGGGTCGTGGCGGGCGTTTCCGGTGTCCACCGGGACGCGGAACCGCGTCCTTGCGTGCACTCGCTGACGGCATGGCGATTACGCTGCGCGAACCATCGCCATTGGTCAAGCATCGCCACGCCCATCATCGGTTGGCCGTTCGGACGATCTGCCGCCAGCCGGTGTCGCCGCGCACCGCGAAGCCGTCGATTTCCAGTGCGGGCAACAAGGCGCGAACTCGGGAAACCGGCACGCCAGCGCTTTCCGCGACCTCCTCCGGAGCCCGCCCGGCTCGCGGAAGCAGCGCGTCGTAAACCCGGGACGCCTCCGGTCCGAGACTGTCCGTGGGACGTCGGCTCGCCTCGGCCGCGGGAGCCGCGGTGCCGAATCGGCCCACGGTTTCGAGCACCTCGTCGACTGAGGTGACCAAAGTGGCCTTGCAGTCCCGGATCAGCGCGTGACAACCGGCTGAACTGCCCGAATGCACAGATCCCGGCAACGCCATCACGACCTTGCCGAGCGCACCCGCGATAGTCGCGGTGTTGCGCGCGCCGCTGCGGATCCCAGCCTCCACAACGACTGTTCCGTCGGTGAGACCTGCGATGAGGCGGTTGCGCACCAGAAACCGGTGCCGCGCGGGCGGAGTCTTCGGCGCGTACTCGCTGACCAGCGCTCCGCCCTCGGCGACGATGCGGTTCAACAGCTCGGTGTTTCCGACAGGATAGGAATAGTCGACCCCGCACCCGAGCAGAGCGACCGTGATCCCGCCGCCGCTGAGCGCACCGCGGTGGGCGGCAGCGTCGATGCCCAGCGCGGCACCGGAGAAGACCGGTATTTGTCGAGTTGCTAACGCATGGCCGATCTCGAGGGCGTTGTGCACGCCGTAGTCCGTGGCCAACCGAGCACCGACGACAGCCACCGCGCGATCGGCGACTTCGGCCAAGCTCGCGTCGCCGCGCACCCAAAGTCCAAGTGGCGCGGCTACGTTCTTCACACCGTGTCCGGTTGCCACGGCCAGCGACAACAACGGCCACGCTGGCCATTCGTGGTCTTCCGGAACGACCAATCGGGCACCGGCTTTGGCTGCCTCCTCGAGATCCTGTTCCGCGCTCGTGGACTCTCGCCGCGCGGCTGTTTCGCGGAGAACCGGCTCGGGGCAGTCCCCTTCGCGGACCCGCTCGGCAGCCTCGACCGGGCCGCGTGCGCCGACGAACTCCAGCAAATGAGGTGCCGGTGGTTCCGCGACGCCGAGCAGATAGGCGCGGGCGAGCCGTTCGGATTCGGTCGCCGCGGTCTGGTCCTCGACAGCGACGCTCATGCCGCACCTCTTCGGATCCCGGGGTTTTCGGAGCGGACGACGGCGAGGTGGCGGTGCAGCGCCAGCCGTTCTCGGACCCGGACGGGGTCGTGTTCGGGGCGGACCTCCCGGCACCGGACGGGGTGCAGATGCCGGACGATCTTGTGCTGCGGCGTCTTCGGCCTGCGGTGCCGGGTGCGCGGGGTGGAAGAGGGGACGGCTCGGTTGGACATGCTTGTTTTCCTTTCGTCGGAGTTCTGGACGGGCCGGTTCACCTGTCCGGGGTTGAACATCTCGCCGGAGTCCCGGACGGGCGGGGCCACCCGGGGTGGAACATCTCGTCGCAGTTCCGGACCGGCCGGACCACCCGCCCGGGACTGGACATCCCGCCGAAGTCCCGGACCGGCCGGACCACCCGCCCGGGGTGAAACATCTCGCCGCAGTTCCGGACGGGCAGGACCGCCCGCCCGGGGTGAAACAACTCGCCGGAGTCCCGGACGGGCCGGGTCACCGGGCCGGGGTTGAACATCCCGTCGCAGTCCCGGACGGGCCGGGATTGGACATCCCACCGGAGTCCCGGACAGGCGGGGCCGCCCGGGGTGGAACATCTCGTCGCAGTTCCGGACGGGCCGGTTTGCCCGTCCGGGATTGGACATCTCGTCGGAGTTGGCGGGCTGGGGTCGGGGCGGTTTCGCGGTGGCCGGTGCCGACGGCCGCCCCTCGCGGCTGGCGGGCAGCCGGAACAGAGCCACTGGGCAGAGGGGCTGACGAGAGGCACCGGTCGAGTTCGGGCGGATCAGCGGGCTTCGCGGGTGGGTCAGCCGGTTTTGCGTTCCCGGAAGTCCAGTGCGGCGGTGACGTGGTCGGGGTCGGGGCGGGGCAGGGCGGCCAGGTCGGCCAAGGTCCAGGCGATGCGGAGGCAGCGGTCGGCGCCTCGGGCGGTCAGCAGGCCTCGGTCGAGGGCTCGGTCCAGGACCGCGGTGGCGGGAGGGGGCAGTGCGAAATCTCGGCGCAGGACGGGGCCTGGGACTTCGGTGTTGGAGTGCCAGCCGTGTTCGTGCCAGCGGTGTTTGGCGCGGTCGCGGGCGGCCAGGACTCGGGCTCGGACGGTCGACGTCGGTTCGGGGGTGGTGGATTGGTGGGCGGAGATCGCGGTGAGGGGGCGCAGGCGGACGCGGAGATCTACTCGGTCCAGGAGGGGGCCGGAGAGTCTGGAGAGGTAGCGGCGGCGGGTGGTGGTCGAGCAGGTGCAGTCGGTTTCGCGGGGCGGTGCGCAGGGGCAGGGGTTGGTGGCCAGTACTAGCTGGAACTGGGCGGGATAGCGGACGACGCCTTTGGCGCGGGCGATGCGGACTTCGCCTTCCTCCAGGACTGTGCGAAGCGAATCGAGGCGTTGGCTTCCGAATTCACAGGCTTCGTCGAGAAACAGGACGCCTCGGTGGGCTCGGCTGATCGCTCCGGGAGCTGCCAGACCGGTGCCGCCGCCGATCAGGGCTGGGGGGCTGATCGAGTGGTGCGGAGCGACGAAAGGCGGGACGGTGACCAAGGGCGAAGATTTCGACAGCGAGCCGTCTACCGAGTGGATGGCGGTTACTTCCAGGGACTCGTCTGGGGAGAGATCGGGCAGCAAGCCGGGAAGGCGTCTGGCGAGCATGCTTTTGCCGACGCCGGGCGGACCGGTGAGCAGGAGGTGGTGGCCGCCTGCCGCGGCGACTTCCAAGGCCCAGCGGGCTTCTGGTTGGCCTACTACGTCGGCCAGGTCGGGGACTGCCGCGGGGGCCGAGGCGGCGGGGGCAGCAGGAGGTTCCAGGTCGCCTTCGTCTTTCAGCCAGGCGATGAGTTCGGCTAGGCGGGTTACGCCGGAGACTTCCAGGCCGTCTACCAGGGCGGCTTCCACCAGGGATTCAGTCGGCACGACGGCGCGTTCGTGGCCAGCGGCTTTGGCGGCCAGCAGGCCGGGGAGGACGCCGCGTACGGGGCGGATCCGGCCGTCCAGGGCCAGTTCGCCCAAGAGGATGGTGTGCAGGAGTTTCCGGGCGGGGACGGCGCCGATGGCGGCCAGGACCGCGGCGGCGATGCCCAGGTCGTAGCCCGAACCCATTTTGGGCAGGTTGGCGGGCGACAGCGCCAGCGTGATTTTGCCGTCGGGCCAGGACTGGCCGGAGTTGCGGACCGCGGAGCGGACTCGGTCTTTCGCCTCCCGGAGACCGGCGTCGGGCAGGCCGACCAGGGTGACCCGGCTCAGGCCGCCGCCCAGGTCGGCTTCGATTTCCACTACTCGGCCTTCGATGCCGAGCAACGCGACAGACCAGGTTTTGGCGTGCGGCATCAGAAAGCTCCCACCAGGTGCCGCACGACCGGCTCTTCGCCGTCGGGTGCGTAGACGGTCACGACGTCGTAGCGGATCCGGCACCAGCCGACCCGATGTTCCTTGAGCCAGCGCATGGCGGCCCGGTGGACGCGGTCGATCTTTTCCGGTGTCACGGATTCGGCCGGGGTGCCGTACTCGGTGCTGGAGCGAGTTTTGACCTCGCAGAAGATCACCCGGTCGCCTTCGGACAGCACCAGGTCCAGTTCGCCTTCCCGGCAGTGCCAGTTCCGGCTGAGCAGGACCATGCCGGCGGCCTGCAGATGCCGGGCGGCGAGGTCCTCGCCCCAGCGGCCGAACGTCCGGCGCCAGTGCGCGCCGGGGTGCGGGCCGTCGTTCATGGTGTCCCCCTCGGACAGCGTGAGCACCGTCGATCACGGTGCGTGTGCTTCCAAGATCGCAACGTGATCAGGCCGTGCGCCAGGGGGATTCAGCGCAGCTGTGGATAACCCGGGGGTTGTGGATGAAGACTGGCCGGAAGGCGAGACGAGCACCGGAATTGTCGGTGCACTGTGCGGGGGCCGGAGAACGACGAAGGCCACCCTGGCGGTGCCGGGTGGCCTTCGTGGCGAGAAAGCGAAATCAGCCTGAGAACGGGCCGTCCTCGGGGAGCCGCAGGTCGGGTTTGTCCAGTTCCTCGACGTTGACGTCCTTGAAGGTGATGACCCGGACGTGCTTCACGAACCGCGCGGGGCGGTACATGTCCCAGACCCAGGCGTCCGACATGCGCACCTCGAAGTACACCTCGCCCCCGCCGTCGCGGACCTGGACGTCCACCGCGTTGGCCAGATAGAACCGCCGCTCGGTCTCCACCACGTACGAGAACTGGCCCACTATGTCGCGGTACTCGCGGTACAGCGAGAGCTCCATCTCGGTCTCGTACTTCTCGAGATCCTCTGCGCTCATGAAATCCGCGCCCCTCCTCGCATTCGTCCTGCTCCGGCGGCGGAGCGTTCATTCTTACCCACCGAGCGGCCCGGGGCACGGACCGGCCCGCCCGTTTTTTCCAGGGCATTCTCCAGTGCAGCGTAGGTGAGCACGACCGGATGCGGGGCGGTGAGTCCGTGAGCGAGGGCCACGGTGGCGACATTCGTGTAGGACCAGCGGTGCGCCGGGCTCGGGCCGTGCTCACTCAGCGCAGCCAGATGGTCCGAGGTGCTGTAGCCCTTGTGCACGTCGAAGCCGTACGCCGGCAACTCTTCGTGCAGGCCGGCCATGATCCGATCCCTCGTCACCTTCGCCAGCACCGAGGCCGCGGCGATGCTCGCGACGCTGCGGTCCCCCTTGATCACCGCGACATTCGGCGCGGGAATGCCGGGAACCGGGAAACCGTCGGTGAGGACGTACCCGGGATGGGTGCGCAGTCCGGCGACGGCGCGGCGCATGCCCTCCAGGTTCATCACCCGGATGCCGAGCAGATCCACCTGTTCGGAGGGAATGACGATCACCGAATAGTCGAGGGCGCGTTGCAGGACCCGGTCGTACACCCGGTCCCGGGCCTTCGCGGTGAGCATTTTCGAATCGGTCAGCTCGGGCAGTCGCGCGCCGTCGCCGGGACGGAGCACGCACGAGGCCACCACGAGCGGACCGGCGCAGGCTCCGGCGCCGGCCTCGTCCACGCCGGCGACCGGGCCGAGGCCGCGTCGTTCGAGAGCGCCTTGCAAACCCCAGAACAGCTCGCCGCGCACCACCGCACGCGGCGGTCGCAGCGGTTCTGCCGGAGTGCGGGGAGGAGGGAGAGTCACCGAAGCACCACCCGGAGGTCGCGGACGACGGAGGGCACCGCTTACCGTCTCCGGCCGGCCGCCTTGCGGAGGCCTGCCTTCAACCGGCGTCCGACGAAGAGCGTCGGAGCCGCGGTCGCGAAGCCGATGCCGAGCGGCAGCCCTTGCTGCCACGCGGGCGCGCCGAGCGCGACCGGCTGGGCGTTCTGCTGCGGATTGTGGTCCGTGATCCCGCCCCAGCGGCTCGGCGGCAGCACGATGACACGGGCCTTGCCGATGACGTCATCGACCGGAACAGCGCCATTGGGCCCGCCGCCGCCCTGATAGCGCGAGTCGGCGGAGTTGTTGCGGTTGTCGCCCATCACCCAGAGCGCGCCCTGCGGGACCTTCACCGGGGCGAACGACTCCTGCACGGGATGGTTCTTGTCTTCCCAGTGGATGTAGGGCTCGTCGAGGGCCTTGCCGTCGACTATCACCCGGTTGCGGTCGTCGCAGCACTGGACGGTCTGGCCGCCGGTCGCGATGACGCGCTTGACGAAGTCCCGCTCGTCCGGCGGCGCGAAGCCGACCAGCGAGCCGAGACCGCGCAGCGCGCGCACCACGAAGTTGCTCGACTCCTGCGGCGCGATCTCGTTCTCGGTCCACGCGGGCGGGCCCTTGAACACGATCACGTCCCCCGGGGAGGGGTCGGTGAAGTCGTAGGTGACGCGGTCGACCAGGATCCGGTCGCCGGTGCAGCCCGGGCAGCCGTGCAGCGTGGACTCCATGGATCCCGAGGGGATCATGTAGACCTTGGCGAGGAACGCCTGGATCACGATCGTGAGCACGAGCGCGATCACGATCAGGATCGGCAGTTCCTTCCAGAACGACCGCTTTTTCGAGGACTTGCCCCGCCGGTGCGATCCCCGACGCCCGCCGGACCGTTCCTGGTCCTCCTCCGGGCGTTCGGGGCCGTCCTCATCGGCGTTCCGCGACACAGGTTCGACCACGTCGCCAGGCTACCGGTAACCGGCTCGTCACTCAGGAGGCGGAGGTGGTCTCGCGGTTCTCGCGACGCTCCTTGATCTTGGCCTTCTTGCCGCGCAGCTCGCGCAGGTAGTACAGCTTCGCCCGGCGGACGTCGCCGCGCTTGAAGACCTCGACCTCGGCCAGGTTCGGCGAGTGCACCGGGAAGGTGCGCTCGACGCCCACGCCGAACGAAACCTTGCGCACGGTGAAGGTCTCCCGGATGCCGCCGCCCTGACGGCGGATCACGACGCCCTGGAAGACCTGGTTGCGCTCGCGGTTGCCCTCGATGACGCGGACGTGCACCTTGAGCGTGTCGCCGGGGCGGAAGTCCGGGATGTCGGAACGCAGTGACTGCGCGTCCAGCGCGTCCAGGGTGTTCATCGGTGGTCCGTCCTCGTATTCGTGTGGCTTACGTACAGCTTGAGCGCGCAGCGGATCACTGCGACTTGCCCGGGGCTGATGGCATTCACGGTTGGCTCCGCGGTCTTTTACTCCGGCCAGTGGCCAAAATTCAAACTCGCGCGTCACGCAACTAATCCATTATGGCAGAGGCCCCTGGAGACCTCGCACGGGGCCTATCCGGGCTGGTCGTCCAGCCCCTCAAGCCCTTCGAGCACCTCGCGGTCCCGCTTGTCCAGGCTCCCCTCGGGCAGCTGGGCCAGCAGGTCCGGCCGCCGCCGGGCGGTGCGCCGGAGCGCCTGGTCGCGCCGCCAGCGGTCGATGAGCGCGTGGTTGCCCGAGCGCAGCACGTCCGGGACCGCCAGGTCGCGCCACACCTCCGGGCGGGTGTAGCTGGGGCCTTCGAGCAGGCCGTCGGAGAACGAGTCCTCCGCCGCCGACCGCGCGTTGCCGAGCACGCCCGGCAGCAGCCGGACCACCGCCTCGACGATCACCAGCACCGCGGCCTCGCCGCCGACCAGCACGTAGTCGCCGATCGAGACCTCGTCGACCGGCATCCGGCGGGCCGCGTCGTCGACGACCCGCTGGTCGATGCCCTCGTAGCGGCCGCAGGCGAACACCAGGTGCTTTTCCTCGGCATAGGCGTGCGCCAGCTCCTGGGTGAACGGTTTGCCCGCGGGAGTCGGGACCACGAGCCGGGTCCCCTCGCCGCAGACATCGTCCAGCGCCGGGCCCCAGATCTGCGGCTTCATGACCATGCCGGGACCGCCGCCGTACGGCGCGTCGTCGACCGCACGGTGCACGTCGTGGGTCCAGTCGCGCAGGTCGTGCACGCCGACCTCGATCAGGCCGCGGTCGATCGCCCTGCCCAGCAGCGCGGCGCGCAGCGGGTCGAGGTACTCGGGGAAAATGGTGACGACGTCGATGCGCAAGCGGTTACCAGTTCCAGTACTCGGTGGCCTCGGCGTGCCAAGGGCTCGGGAAGTCCTGGTCGATCGCGAAGGCCATGCCGAGTCCCTTCGCGATCTTGATGCTGCGGTGCAGGGTCTTGCGGATCGGCGACCCTGCGGGCAGCCCGTTGTCGTCCGACCACGTCTCGGTCTGCGTGACGCAGGTTCGCGCTCCGAAGCGGGCGCTTGAGCACGGAGCGGGCGCGCCCCAGGTCTGCAGGTGTTCGAAGTGGACGACCTTGCCGGAGCTCTGCTCGGTGATCGTGCCGCGCGCGACGAGCCGGTAGCCGGTGGACGGCACGGTCCAGCGCACGTAGTGCTGACGGCCGCCGTCGGACGGGATCGGCGTGCAGGTGGAGCCGGTGCACACGGACTCTTCGGTGACCCGCTCCGAGTAGTAGGTGCCGTTGCCGTCCCAGCCGTCGATCAGCACCCAGTCGCCCGAGCGGACGAAGTGTTCGGCGGTCGCTGGCGGCCACGTGACCGGGTCGCCCCAGGTGATCTGCGATTCGGTGGCCGACTGCGGCGACCAGGCCCACTGGAACGCCTTCTCCCCCGGCGGGGCGTACTGGCCCGCGCTGCGCTGGAACATCAGCGAAAAGTCGCCGTACACCGGCGAAGCGGCCTGCGCGGGCGGCGCGGCGAAAGCGGTGGCCAGAACGGCCGCGAAGGCGGCCTTGATCCAGAACTTCACGAACTCCCCCTCAGTCAGCGTCGAGGAGGCCTTCGGGCGGATCGAGCACGACCCGGCCCCCCGCGACGTCCACCACCGGGACGATGGCGCGGACGAAAGGTACCAACACCGAACGCCCGTCGTGATCGAGTTCGAGCAACTCCCCGGCCGGCGAATGGACCACCTCGACGACCTTGCCGACGAGCGTTCCGTCGGCCAGTTCGGCGCGCAGGCCGGCCAGCTCGTGGTCGTAGAACTCGTCCGGGTCGCCGGTGGGCGGGAGCGCGTCGGTGTCCGCCAGAAGGAGGGCACCGCGCAGGGTTTCCGCGACGTCGCGCGTGAGCACTTCCTCGAAACGCACCAGCAGCCGCCCGCTGTGTTCGCGGGCGGCTGCGATGGTGAGTTCTCTCGTGCTGCCGTCGCGCAGCTTCGTCGTGACGACCGCACCGATCGCGAACCGCTCCTGCGGCGAATCCGTGCGCACGTCGACCGCGAGCTCGCCGCGGATGCCGTGCGCCTTCGCGATACGGCCGACTACGACGTCCATACCTGACCGTTTCCGAGAATCTCGGGTCAGCGATCGGTGTCGACGACGTCCACGCGGACGCCGCGGCCGCCGATGCCGCCCATCACGGTGCGCAGAGCGGTCGCGGTGCGCCCGCCCCGGCCGATCACCTTGCCGAGATCGTCGGGGTGGACGTGCACCTCGAGCGTGCGGCCACGACGCGTGGTCAGCAGCTCGACCCGGACCTCGTCCGGGTTGTCGACGATCCCGCGCACCAGGTGCTCGAGGGAGTCGGCGAGGAAGCTCACTCGGACTTCTCGCCCTCAGCGGCTTCGGCCTTCTCGGCTTCGGCCTTCTTCGGGGCCGACTTCTTCTTCGGCGTGACGGCCTCGGTGGAGGGCTCCTCGCCGGCCGCGGCCAGCGCCGCGTTGAACAGGTCCTGCTTGGACGGCTTCGGCTCGGCCACCTTCAGGGTGCCCTCGGCTCCCGGCAGGCCCTTGAACTTCTGCCAGTCGCCGGTGATCTCGAGGATGCGCTGGACCGGCTCGGTCGGCTGCGCGCCGACGCCCAGCCAGTACTGCGCCCGCTCGGTGTCGACCTCGATGAAGCTCGGCTCTTCCTTCGGGTGGTACTTGCCGATCGTCTCGATGGCCTTGCCGTCCCGGCGGGTCCGCGCGTCGGCGATGATGATGCGGTAGTACGGCGCACGGATCTTGCCGAGGCGCTGCAGCTTGATCTTGACGGCCACGGGTGTGGGTACTCCTCAGTGCTGTGTGGTGCGGGGCGCGCGCCGAACCCGTGGGGACAGGCTTGCGGCGCCCGGAGGTCAGGAGCTTCCACACGGCGAGAGGGTCCGGCGGAAGCGGGCAAGCAAACATTCTGCCAGATGCCCGTCGCCGAGCCTGCACAAGGCCCCGGTTAGGCGTGCGTGACCAGCGTCAGAACGACGCGAGGCCGAGCGCGCCGAGCAAGATCGCGACGGCGGGAAGGAAGTTGTTGACCGCGTGCGCGACGATGCTGCCGGCCAGCCGTCCGGTGGACAGCCGGGCCAGGCCGATCGGGATGGAGATCACCAGCAGCAGCGTGGTGCGCAGCGGTTCCAGGTGGCTGGCCGCGAAGACCGCGGTGGACAGCAGGAACGCGGCGACCCTCCCCCAGCGCTCGCTGCGCCACTGCAGCCGTTCGACCGCGCCCCACAGCAGGCCGCGGTAGATGATCTCCTCGCAGATCGGCCCGAGCAGCCACAGGTAGCCGAACATCACCGCGGCGGCGGGCACGGACATCTTGCGGTCGTCGACCAGCGCGCTGATCGCCGACGTCGCGTCCGCCGTGCCGACCAGCTGGGTCCACACGTAGGCGCTCAGCGAGGTGAGCACGAGGCCGAGCAGGCCGAATTTGAGCCCGGTCCAGACGTCCGGCCAGCGCCATTCGAGCCGCAGGTCGAGCTTGGGCCCGTTGCCGCGCACGACGGTGACCAGCACCGCGACGCCGGCGGCGATCATGGTGGGCAGCATCGTGCCGAGCAGCACGGTGCTGATCGGCAGCGGCCTTCCCGCGACACTCGGCCCGGACAGCGCGCCGATGAACGCGGCCGACGCCAGCAGCACGGCCTCGACCAGCAGGAACGCCCCGAATCCCCAGCGATGCGCCGGAAAAGCGGTCGATTCGGCCACCAAGTCCTCCGGGGAGAGCGCACGGGAGAAGGGTTCACGGGGCTGTGATGTGGTCACGCCCGCCTCCCCGTGCTCGCTCTGCTCACCGGTCGAGCCTAGCGGCCGGAATGGTTTCGCACAGTACTCGGCCGGTCACCGGTTTCCGCCTTTCCGGGGGACTTCTCCGGGAAACTCAGTGCCCGGTGAACAGCAGGACGGCGGGCGGCAGGTTGTTGGCCGCGTGCGCGAGCACGCTCGCCGAGGTCCGGCCGGAGTAGTGCCGCGCCAGCCCGAGGACGAGGCCCTGGCCGAACAGCGCGATCGTGCGCGTGGTCTCGCCGTGCAGCAGCGCGAACAGCAGGGAGGTGAGAACGAGCACCACCCACGGCGGGATCTTGTAGTGCAGCAGGGCGTTCCACAGCGCGCCGCGCAGCAGCAGTTCCTCGGTGAGCGGGACGGCGATCACGAGCACCAGCGCGGTCGCGATGAGCCAGACCCGGCTGCCGCCGGACACGTCGGGCAGGTCGGTGAGCGGGCTGTCGGACACCTCGTCGCCGCCGAAGACGGCGATCTCGGCGGCGTTCAGCACGTACCCGACGATGAGCGCGAGCAGGCCGCAAGCGAGGCCGATGCGGAGGTCGCGGCCGCGGGTGCGGAGCCCGAAGTCGCGTTCGAGGCCGGAGCCGTAGCGCAGCGAGGCGATCGCCGGGCCGAGGCCGAGCACCACGTTCGGCAGGAAGGCCAGCAGCAGCAACGGTCCCGCGAACGTCTCGACCGGGTCGTCCTCGCCGACGTGCCGGTTGAACGCGGCCGCGGTGAGGAGGGTGACGAGGTAGTAGCCGGCGACTCCGAAGAAGAACGCGGCAAAGGCCCAATGGGCGCCCAGAATTCGCTTTCCCCCACCGTCTTCGGCCACGGGTTCACGCTATGTGCTTGTGCTGTGGCGGATCGAGGCGGGGTCAGTGGAAGACGGTGCCGCCCAACACGATGTGGGTCGGGTGGTGCAACGCGGCGAGATCGGCGCGCGGGTCGTCGGCGTAAACGATCAGGTCGGCCGGGGCGCCGTGCTCGATGCCGGGGTGGCCCAGCCATTCGCGCGCTTCCCACGACGCGCTCGCGAGAGCCTGCGTACGCGACATCCCCGCGCGATGGAGCGCTTCGACCTCGTCGGCGATACGGCCGTGCGCGACCATGCCGCCCGCGTCCGTACCCGCGAAGACGCGTACGCCCGCTTCGACCGCCGAGGACACCATGTCGGCGACACCGGCGTGCAGCGCGCGCATGTGGGCCGCGTACGTCGGGTACTTGCCCGCCTTGTCCGCGATGCCGGGGAAGTTCTCGATGTTGATGAGCGTGGGCACCAACGCGACGTCGCGGCGCGCGAGTTCGGCGAGCTGGTCTGGCGACAGCGCGGTGCCGTGTTCGAGACAGTCGATGCCCGCGCCGATCAAGCCTGGCAACGCCGCTTCGCCGAAGACGTGTGCCGTTACGCGTGCGCCGAGGTCGTGGGCGACGCGGATGGCTTCGGCAAGCACGTCGTCCGGCCACAGCGGCGCGAGGTCGCCTTGGCCGCGGTCGATCCAGTCGCCGACGAGCTTCACCCAGCCGTCGCCGTCGCGGGCTTGTTCGGCGACCGCTTCGGGCAGCAGCGCCGGGTCGTCCAGTTCGATCGCGAACCCGGGGATGTACCGCTTCGGCAGCGCCAGATGGCGTCCGCAGCGGATGATCGTCGGCAGGTCGGCCCGCGATTGCAGCGGCCGGACGTCGAGCGGCAGGCCGCAGTCGCGGATCAGCAGCGTGCCCGCGTCGCGGTCGGTCGCGGCCTGGTCCGCCGCCGCCTCCACCGACAGCCCGCCGCTCGGGCCGAGGCCCGGATGGCAGTGCGCGTCGACGAGCCCCGGGACCACGAATCCGCCGGCTGACAGCGTTTCCGCGCCGGGAACCGGCTCGAACGACAGCTTTCCGTCGTGGATCCAGAGGTCACGCGGTTCGCCGTCGGGCAGGACGGTGCCGGACAGGTGCAGCGGGCTCAATTGTTCTTCGGGTCCTTCGGCAGCTTGAACTTGGACGGGTCGAAACCGGGCACGTCGTTCATGCCGCCGAGCTGCGACAGGTCCGGCATCCCGCCGGGCATTCCGCCGCCGGGGGGAAGCATCGGCATGCCGCCGGGCAGCCCGCCGCGCATCTTCGGCTGCGTGGGGCCGCGGCCCTTGCCCTTCTTCCCCTTCTTGCCCTTGCGGTTCTTGCTCCCGCCGCCTCCGCCGAAGCCGAACCGGCCGGCCATCTGCGCCATCATCTTGCGCGCCTCGAAGAACCGGTTGACCAGGTCGTTCACCTCGCGGACGGTTACGCCGGAGCCGTTGGCGATGCGCAGCCGGCGCGAGCCGTTGATGATCTTCGGGTCGGCCCGCTCGGCGGGCGTCATACCGCGGATGATCGCCTGCAGCCGGTCGAGCTGCTTGTCGTCGACCGCGGCGAGCTGGTCTTTCATCTGGCCCGCGCCGGGCAGCATGCCGAGCAGGTTGCCGATCGGGCCCATCTTGCGCACGGCGAGCATCTGCTCGAGGAAGTCCTCCAGCGTGAGCTGCCCGCTGGTGAGCTTCTGCGCGGCCTGTTCGGCCTGCTCCTGGTCGAAGTGCTGCTCGGCCTGCTCGATCAGGGTCAGCACGTCGCCCATGCCCAGGATGCGCGAGGCCATCCGGTCCGGGTGGAACGTATCGAAGTCCTCGAGCTTCTCGCCGTTGGACGCGAAGAGGATCGGCTGGCCGGTGACCTCGCGGACGGACAGCGCGGCGCCACCGCGGGCGTCGCCGTCGAGCTTCGTGAGCACCACGCCGGTGAAGCCGACGCCGTCGCGGAACGCCTCGGCCGTGGTGACCGCGTCCTGACCGATCATGGCGTCGACCACGAACAGGACTTCGTCGGGCTGCACGGCCTCGCGGATGTCCGCGGCCTGCTTCATCAGCTCTTCGTCGACACCGAGGCGACCCGCGGTGTCGACCACGACGATGTCGTGCTGCGCGTGCTTGGCCTCTTCGATCGCGCGGCGGGCGACGTCGACCGGGTCGCCGACGCCGTTGCCCGGCTCCGGCGCGAACGTGGTGACGCCCGCGCGCTCGCCGACGACCTGCAGCTGGGTGACCGCGTTCGGCCGCTGGAGGTCGCAAGCGACCAGCATCGGCGCGTGGCCCTGCTTCTTGAGCCACATCGCCAGCTTCCCGGCGAGCGTCGTTTTACCGGCGCCCTGGAGACCGGCGAGCATGATCACCGACGGCGGGTTCTTCGCCAGGTTCAGCCGCCGCGTCTCGCCGCCGAGGATCCCGACGAGTTCCTCGTTGACGATCTTGACGACCTGCTGCGCCGGGTTCAGCGCCTGGGAGACCTCGGCGCCCTTCGCCCGGTCCTTGATCTTCGCGATGAACGCCTTGACCACCGGGAGCGCGACGTCCGCTTCCAGCAGCGCGATGCGGATCTCGCGCGCGGTGGCGTCGATGTCGGCGTCGGACAGCCGGCCCTTGCGCGAGAGCGACTGCAGGGCCGAGGTGAGCCGATCGGAGAGGGTGTCGAACACGGGGGTGCACGCTCCAGCTGGGTCGAAAGTTCGCGTGCCGGGCGGTGCTCGGCACCCCCGGCATCTTCCGAGGGTAGCCGCCCCGGCCGCCCGGCCTTCACGGGTACGGGAAGGGTACTACTCGACCGCGTAATAACTGACTGAGCGACAACAGCTCAACCACGCGAAAACTGCTCGACCAGGCGCGCCAATTAAGTAAACATAGGCGTATGACATCAGCTGTTGCCCGGCGTCCGACGCTCGCCGAACCGGCAGGGGACGAGGACGAACAGGTGCCGTTCCGGCGTATCGCGGGCCTGTTCCGGCCGCACCGGCGAGCGCTGGCCGGGCTGTGCGCGCTACTGGTCGTGCAGGCCGGGCTGGGCGTCACCTCGCCGTTCCTGCTCCGGGAGATGCTGGACGACGCGCTCCCGCACCGCGACGCCCTGCTGGTGAGCCTGCTGGCCGCCGGGATGATCGCCGCCGCGCTCGGGTCCGGCGCGCTGAGCGTGCGGACGACCGGGCTGTCCAACACCATCGGCCAGCGGGTGATGAACGAACTGCGGGTGGCGGTGTACAGCCATCTGCAGCGGATGTCGCTGGGCTTCTACACCCGGACCAAGACCGGCGAGGTGCTGTCGCGGGTGTTCAACGACATCGGCGGCGTGGACAACGTCGTGACCGGGACCGCCGCGTCGATCGTGCAGAACGGCACCACGGCGCTGGCGATCGCGGTGGCGATCCTGGTCATGGACTGGCAGCTGGCACTGTTGTCGCTGGTCGTCGTGCCGTTGTTCCTGCTGTTCACGCTTCGGCTCGGCGGCAAGCAGCGCAAGCTCGCCCGCGGCCGGACGCGGCGGATGGCGCGGCTGACCACGATCGTCGAGGAATCGCTGTCGGTCACCGGCGTGCTGCTGGCCAAGACGATGGGCAACGCGAAGCTGATGCGCGACCGGTTCGCCGAGGAATCGCGCGAGGTCGCGGCGCTGGAGCGCAGTGCCGCGCTGGCCGGGCGGTGGCAGCGGGCGGCGCGGACGATGAGCCTGACGATCATCCCAGCGCTGGTCTACTGGGCGGCCGGGCTGGAGCTCGCCGGTGGCGCGGCACCGATCTCGCTGGGCACGGTCGTGGCTTTCACCAGCATGTTGAACCGGCTGCTCGCCCCGGCGACGGCGATGCAGACGGTGGGCCAGAACGTCGCGTCGGCGAAGGCTTTGTTCGGGCGGATCTTCGAGGTGCTCGATCTGCCGGTGGAGATCGACGACCGGCCGGGCGCGCGTGAATTGGTCCTCAGCGGCGGAGCGGTTTCGATGCGCGGGGTGTCGTTTCGCTACGACGAAGAGGGGCCGTGGACGTTGCGGGACATCGATCTCGACGTGCCTGCCGGGACTACGACGGCGCTGGTCGGGTCGACGGGTTCCGGGAAGACGACGCTCGCCTATCTGGTCGCTCGGTTGTACGAGGCGACCGAGGGAAAGGTGTGCGTGGACGGGACGGACGTCCGGGAGGTCACGCTCGCGTCGCTGGCCGCCGGGGTCGGGCTGGTGTCGCAGGAGACGTACCTGTTTCACGCGTCGGTGCGGGAGAACCTGCGGTTCGCGAAACCGGACGCCACTGACGAGGAGTTGGAGAACGCCGCTAAAGCCGCACATATCCACGACACGCTGGCCGCGCTGCCGGACGGGTACGACACGGTGGTCGGGGAACGCGGTTATCGGTTTTCCGGCGGGGAGAAGCAGCGGATGGCGATCGCGCGGATCCTGCTGCGCAATCCGCCGGTGCTGATCCTGGACGAGGCGACGAGTTCACTGGACAACCGGACGGAGCGGGCGGTGCAGGCGGAACTGGACCGACTCGCCGCGGGCCGCACGACGATCGCGATCGCGCATCGGCTGTCCACTGTGGAGCACGCGGATCAGATCGCGGTGCTGGACGGCGGGCGGATCGTCGAGCGGGGCACGCATGCGGAGCTGCTGGCGCTGGACGGAAGGTACGCCGCGTTGGTGCGTGGGGAAACCGCCTAATCTGGCGGTATGGAGACCGAATCCGACGTGCACCGGGCCGACGAGCTGGCGGCGCTGGCGCGGGCGGTGCGCGAGGGCGTCGGACGGTTGAACTGGCGGATGCGCGCCGAGGCGGACGCGCCCGCTCCGGGACCGGCTGTGCTGGCGGTGCTTTCGCGGCTGTACCGGGGCGGCACGCACACACCGAGCGAACTGGCCGAGGCCGAGCGGATGCATCCGCAGTCGCTCACGCGGATCCTGGCCTCGCTGGCCGAACGCGAATGGATCACGCGCACCCCCGATCCGGCGGACGGGCGGCGGTCGCTGATCGACGTCACCCCGGCTGGGCTGCGGGTGCTGCGCGAGTACTCGATCGCGCGGGAGAAATGGCTGGCGGCGGCCCTCGACCGGACGCTGAGCCCCACCGAACAGGAACTGCTCCGGCTCGCCGCCGGGCTGCTGACGCGGCTCGCGGACTCCTGAGACCTGGGAGTTCCGGGGCGGCCGCTCCCCACGGCCGTCCCCGGAACCATGGCGGAAGAGCTCACCTCCCCGGGAGACTTCCGCCGCAGGCACGCGGAGCGGTTCCCCCTCGACCACCCGGCGTTGGCGAGAAGTCTGCCGTCCAGGACCGGGCGCGCGGCAGCGTGAAGTCCCTCAATCGGGGCTGAGTAGAACTACTCAAACGCGGGTGTCGGGCCCCGCGGAGTCGCTCGTGAACTCGAAGAGCGGTTCGGCGTCGGAGAGTTCCTCGGCTGAGCAGCTCACCGCGCAGGCGGCGGCCTGGAGGACCTCGGTGAGCACCTCGACCTCGGACGGGGAGACGGTCGCGAGCGCGGGATTGCGGACGTCCATGCGGCCGGCGAGACCCGCCAGTGCGTGGGACAGCGCGTGCTGGCCCGCGACGAGCTGGGTGACCACCTCGGACAGCTCGCCGAGGGTGGCGGCGGAGCCGTCGCCGCGGAGCAGGGCGGAGAGTTCTTCGGCGCAGGTGCGGAGATGCCCGGCCACGACTGTCGGGGGCAGGGAGAGCTCGGGCAGGTTCTCGTGACCTCGCACCGCGTTCACCTCGCCCCTTGGTCGGACTTGCCATCCTGCCATCGGGAGCGGGGTTTTCGCTTCCGACACCCCGGATGGGTGAGCCCGGATGGCGGAATGGTCGTTCGTCTGGGCGGAGGTTGGGTCTGGAAAAGAGGGTTGCGTGGGGGCACCCCGAAGCTTGATTGTGCTGACGGTCTGAGGGTGCTTGTCAAGGCGGGAAAGATGCCTTGACAAGCACCCTCAGACCGCAGGGAGGCTTCGTATCGGGGTGCAGGGCCAAGGCTGGGTGCCTGGATCGGTGGGGGTGCGTGGGTGCGGGTTGGGTGGGTGGTGGTTGTCGTGAAGGTGCCCTTCACGGAGGGCTAGGAGACGGCGGTGAGGACGGCGTCGGTGATGGTGGTTCGCCACTGGGGGGTGACGTGGCCGGAGCGGGGGGAGAGGGCGAAGGAGTCGACTACGGCGCCGCCCAGGGTGGCGGCTTTTGCCCAGTGGACGTCTGCTTCGGCGCGGCGCAGGGCGCTGGCCACGCGGAAGAGCAGGCCGATTCGGTCGGCGGCGCGTAGTTCCAGCACTACGGCGTCGGGGCCGCTGGTTTCGTCGTCGAACCAGCGCACGACGGGTTTGACCACGACGGGGGACGCGGTGGCGTAGTCGCGTTCTTTCGCGGCCAGGCGTTGGGTGAGGGGCAGTGTGCCGGCGACTGCGCGGGCGAACTGTTCCCGCAGCAGCGCGGGGTCCGGCAGCGAGCCGAACTTCGGCGACGCGGTGAAGACGCCTGCGCGGCCGCGGCCGGAGTGTTCGCGCAGGATCGCGGAGTGGACTTCCAGGGAGTTCAGGGCCAGCACTCCGGCCGCGGGGGCCAGCAGTTCGCGATCCGCGGGCACGGCCAGCAAGACCGTGACGACCTTGCCGTGTGCGGAGATTCGGATTTGGCCGACGCCGGTTCGGGCGGCTTCGGCGACCAGTTCGCGTTGCTCGTCGTCCAGCGGCTCAGGTGGAGTGAAACCCTTGCCGTGCACGGCTTCCTCGCAGCCGCTGACCAGTTCGGCCAGCAGGCGATCCTTCCAGTCGGTCCAGACGCCGGGGCCGGTGGCCAGCGAATCGGCGCGGGTGAGGGCGTGCAGGAGTTCCAGCAGGACGACGTCGCGGTCCAGGGTTTTCACCACGCGCGAGATGGTCGCGGGGTCGCCGATGTCGCGTCTGGTCGCGGTGTGCGGGAGCAGCAGGTGGTGGCGGACCATCGCTGAGACCGTCGCGACGTCCGCGGGTGGCAGGCCCAGGCGTTGCGCTACCGAGGCGGAGATCTTCGCGCCCAGTTCGGAGTGGTCGACGTCGCGGCCCTTGCCGATGTCGTGCAGCAGCGCGCCGATCAGCAGCAAGTCCGGCCGGGACACGGTGGTGGTCAGTTTCGCCGCTTCGACGCACGCCTGGACCAGGTGCCGGTCGACGGTCCACTGGTGCACGGGCGAGCGCGGCGGCAGGTCGCGTACGGAACCCCATTCCGGGAACAGCCTGGCCCACAGGCCGGTGCGGTCGAGTGCTTCCACGGCGTCGACCAGGCCTTCCCCCGCGCCCAGCAGGTCGACGAGGGCGTTGCGGGCGTCCTCCGGCCACGGTTCGCGCAGTTCGGGCGCGGATTCGGCGAGGGTGCGCAAAGTGCCTGGCGAGATGGGCTTTCGCGTGCGAGCGGAGGCGGCCGCGGCGCGAAGCAGGAGGGCTGGATCCCGCGCGGGGAGCGCGTCGCGGGCCAGAGCGACTTCGTCGCCGTGCAGCACGACGCCTTCGGCCAGCGGGCGGCGGACTGGGCGTCGGCCGAAGCGTGGGCGTGGTTGTTCCACAGTGGACCGCAGGGCGACATCGACGGCGTACGCGATGGTCCGGCCCGCGCCGGAAAGCTTGCGGGCCAGGGTGAATCGGTCGCCCAGTTCCAGTTCGTGCGCTACGACGTCGGCGTCGGCGGCACCGAGGATGTCGCGTTCGCGACGCGACTCTCGGCGCAGTTCCGTGCGGACGTCGAGCAGGAGTTGCTTGGCTGCCAGCAGTTCTTCGCCCGGCCGCGCGGTGAGCTGGCCCGCCGCGAGGGCTTCCAGCACGCCGAAGTCGCGGAGGCCGCCTCGGCCGTGTTTGAGATCCGGCTCGGCGGACTGGGCGATCTCGCCGCTGCGCCGCCACCGCGTGTGGACGGATTCGGCCAGCTCCGGCAGGCGTTTGCGGGCTGTGCGCCGCCATTGGTCGCGGGCGGCGGAGGCGAGGCGTTCGGTGAGGCCAGGGTCGCCGGCCAGGTGCCGGGCGTCGAGCAGGCCGAGCGCGGTGCGCAGATCCTCCGCCGCGACTTTCAGCGCCTCGCCGGGGGTGCGGACCGAATGGTCCAGGCCGACCCGCGCGTCCCAGAGCGGGTACCACAGCGCGTCGGCGATTTCCCCGACCTGACTGTTTCCGTTGTGCAGCAACACTAAATCGAGATCGGAGCACGGCACCAGCTCACGCCGTCCCAAACCCCCTACGGCGACCAGCGCGACACCTGGGTCCGCGGTGTCGACGCCGGCCGCCGCCGCCCCTTTCCCGAGCCAGAACTCGTACAGATCGACCAGGGACGTCCGCAGTGCGGGCGCTCCGTGCCGTCCTTCGAGAAGCAGCGCAGTGGCTCGGGCGAGTTCTCCCCCGTCGGTCATCGGCTACAGCGCGTCCGTGCCGCGTTCGCCGGTCCGGACCCGGATCACCGTCTCCACTGGCGTCACCCAGACCTTCCCGTCGCCGATCTTGCCCGTGTGCGCGGCGGTGGTGACCGCGTCGAGGACCTTCTCGACTACGACATCGTCCACCACGACCTCGATCTTGAGCTTGGCCACGAAATCCACCGAGTATTCGGCTCCCCGGTAAACCTCGGTGTGGCCCTTCTGCCTGCCGTATCCCTGGACCTCGCTCACCGTCATCCCGAGCACGCCCAGCTGCTCCAGCGAGGAGCGGACGTCGTCGAGCGTGAACGGCTTGACGATCGCGGTGATGAGCTTCATGCCTTGGTCTCCTCGAGTTTCGTGACGGGCTTGACCGGGAACGTCGCCGAGTGGCCGAGGCCGCCCATGCCGGTGAAGTCGTAGGCGCTCTCCGCGTGCTGGCCCTCGTCGATGCCGCTGACCTCGTGCTCGACGCTGACGCGGAACCCGCCCGCCTTCTTGATCGCGAAGCCGATGATCAGCGTCATCACGAACGAGTAGCCCAGCACCGCGAGCGCGGCGACCACCTGGATGCCCAGCTGCTTGAGACCGCCGCCGTAGAACAGGCCGTCCGCGCCCGCCGAGTTGACGCTCTTGGTGGCGAAGAACCCGATCAGAATGGTGCCGACCAGACCGCCGACGAGGTGCACGCCGACGACATCGAGGGAGTCGTCGAAGCCGAAGCGGAACTTCAGCGAGATGGCCAGCGCGCACAGCACCCCGGCGATCACGCCGATCGCGATCGAGCCGAGCGGGCTCACGAAACCGCAGGCGGGGGTGATCGCGACCAGGCCGGCGACCGCGCCGGAGGCCGCGCCGAGCGTGGTCGGCTTGCCGAACTTGAGCTGTTCCACGAGCAGCCAGCCGAGCACCGCGGCCGCGGTCGCGACGGTGGTGTTGGTGAAGGCGACGCCCGCCAGGTCGTTCGCGCCGAGCGCGGAACCGGCGTTGAAGCCGTACCAGCCGAACCACAGCAGCGACGCGCCGAGCAGGACGAACGGGACGTTGTGCGGACGGCCGGTGTCCTTCGGCCAGCCCTTGCGCTTGCCGAGCACCAGCGCGAGGGCGAGACCCGCGGCGCCGGCGTTGATGTGCACCGCCGTGCCGCCGGCGAAGTCAAGCGCCTTCAGCTGGTTGGCGATCCATCCGCCCACCGCGTCCTTGCCGGTGAAACCGTCGAACGAGAACACCCAGTGCGCGACCGGGAAATACACGATGACGACCCAGATCGTCACGAAAAGCGTCCAGCCCCAGAACTTCGCGCGATCGGCGATGGCACCGGAAATCAGCGCCGGGGTGATGATCGCGAACATCAGCTGGAACATGCAGAACGCGAGCAGCGGCAACGCGTCCGGCCCCGGCCACGGAACGGCGGGCGGGCCCGCGCTCGCGAGGCCAACCAGCTTGCCGAACGCGTCCGACAGGCCGGCGTAGTCGAAGTTCCCGACCAGGCCGCCGAAAGCGTCGTCGCCGAAGGACAGCGAGAACCCGAAGAGCACCCACAGCACCCCGACTATGGCGAGTGCGATGAAGTTCATCATCAACATGTTCAAAACGCTCTTCGCGCGGACCATGCCGCCGTAGAAGAACGCGAGGCCCGGGGTCATCAGCATGACCAGCGCGGCGCTGATCAGCACCCAGGCGGTATCTCCGGCGTTCAGCACAATCGTCCTCCCGTGCCGTGGGCAACTGCTGAGGAAGTGTTGGCCGCGGGTGTTTCACCAGGCTTCGGTTCACGTTTCCCTCGCGTGAACTCCGGTGCGGTGGTTGTTACGGGGACGTTTCCGCGGACCCGGGGCGAAATGTCCGGTCAGGCAACCTCATGGTCGAATACCGACATGTCTTTGCCGGATCGGGTGATTGATGCACTGCGTTGTTCGGTGTGCGGGGAGCCGGTCTCGCTGACCGGCCGGACGCTGCGCTGCGCACGGCGGCACGCGTTCGATCTGGCCCGGCAGGGTTACGTCAATCTGCTGCACGCGCGCATCCCGGCGGGGACGGCCGACACCGCGCCGATGGTGGACGCGCGGGCGGCGTTCTTGTCTTCCGGGGCGTACGCACCGCTGGCCGAGGCCGTCGCTGCCGCTGGTTCTGCTCCCGGATTGATCATCGACGCGGGAGCCGGGCCGGGTTATTACCTCTCGCGGGTGCTGGACGACGCGCCGGACGCGGTCGGACTGGCGCTGGACGTGTCGGCGATCGCGCTGCGACGGGCCGCGCGGGCGCATCCGCGGCTGGGTGCGGCGGTGTGGAATCTGTGGGAGCCATGGCCGGTGGGCGACGGGGTGGCTTCGGTGGTGCTGGACGTGTTCTCGCCGCGAAATGCCGCGGAGTTCCACCGGGTGCTCGCGCCGGGCGGGAAGCTGGTGGTGGCGTCGCCGTTGCCGGGCCATCTCGCGGAACTGGGCGACCTGGTGCTCGCGGTGGACTCGCGCAAGGAAGAGCGGCTCGAGGCGGCGTTGGGCGGGTTGTTCGCGCGGGAGTCCGGGGTGGAGGTGGTCCGGACTCAGGCGTTCAGCGCGGCGCAGGTGCGGGATGTGGTGGCGATGGGGCCCGCGGGATTCCATCTGGACCGGGACGGGCGGCGGGAGCGGCTGGAGGCGGTGGAGAGGCGGGAGGTGACGTTGGCGGTTTCGGTGAGTGTGTGGCGGAAGCGGGACGATGTTTCGTGAGGGAGAGATCCGAGTACGTACAGCCGAGCTGAGCGACGTCGAGGCGATCTGCAGTTTTGGCGAGACGCACGTCCCACCGCACTACACCCCGCTGATCGGCGAAGCGGCGGCCCAGCGCCAAGTCCGCCAGTGGTGGAACGAATCGCACATCGCCTCTGCCGTGGCCGACGGGCGAGTTGTCGTCGCCGAAACCGGCGGACGCGTCGTCGGCGTCGGACAGCGCGGGCCGGACCACGTCGTCTACAAGCTCTACCTGCATCCGCACTACCGGGGCCGCGGTCTGGGGCCACGGCTGCTCGACGCCCTCGCCAGCCAGCTGCCGGACAGCGTCAGCCAGCTGCGCATCGAACACTTCGCCGCCAACGAGCGAGCCGGGGCGTTCTACGAGCGAGAGGGCTTCGCGGTCGAGCGAATCGAGCCGGACGCCAGTGGAGATCCAGCGCTCGCCGTGGTCTGGCGCGCCCGCCCGGCCACTCTCCGGGAGGAATAGCCCCCGCCCCCGGCGCTGGGTTAGCGTGGCGGTCGATGAGCGAACGCACCTGGGGCTTCCGCACCCGCGCCCTGCACGCCGGCGGCACTCCTGACCCGGCGACCGGGGCTCGGGCGGTGCCGATCTACCAGACGACCAGCTTCGTGTTCGAGGACGCGGCCGACGCGGCCAATCTCTTCGCCCTGCAGAAGTACGGGAACGTCTACAGCCGGATCGGCAATCCGACCGTCGCCGCGTTCGAGGAGCGCATCGCGAGTCTCGAAGGGGCGATCGGCGGGGTCGCGACGGCCAGCGGGCAGGCCGCGGAGTTCCTCACCTTCTCGGCGCTCGCGGAGGCCGGCGACCACATCGTGTCGGCTGCCGGGTTGTACGGCGGGACGGTCACGCAGCTCACCGGCACGCTCGCGCGGTTCGGGGTCGAGACGACGTTCGTGCACGGCGGCACCGAGGAGTACGCCAAAGCGGTGACCGACCGCACGAAGCTGATCTACACCGAGGTGATCGGCAACCCGAGCGGCGCGATCGCGGACCTCGCCGGGCTGGCCGATCTCGCGCATTCGCACGACATCCCGCTCGTGGTCGACGCGACGCTCGCCACGCCGTACCTCTGCCGTCCCATTGAGCACGGCGCGGACATCGTCTTGCACTCGGCCACGAAGTTCCTCGGCGGGCACGGCACGACGCTCGGCGGGATTGTCGTCGAGGCGGGGACTTTCAACTGGGGCAACGGAAAGTTCCCCCGGATGACCGAGACTGTCGACAGTTACGGCGGGCTCAAGTATTGGGAGAACTTCGGCGAGTACGCGTTTTGCACGCGGCTGCGCGCGGAGCAGTTGCGCGACATCGGCGCGGTACTGTCGCCGCATTCGGCGTTTTTGCTGTTGCAGGGCGTGGAAACCTTGCCGCAGCGGATGGACGCGCATGTCGTCAACGCGCGGGCGATAGCGGAGCACCTGAACGCCGACCCCCGGGTCGCGTGGGTGTCTTACGCGGGGTTGCCGACTCACCCGGATCACGAGCGGGCCGCGCGGTATCTGCCGCAGGGGCCGGGTGCGGTGTTTTCGTTCGGGGTGAAGGGCGGACGCGCGGCGGGCGAGAAGTTCGTGGAGTCGGTGGAGTTGTTGTCGCACTTGGCGAATGTCGGCGACGCGCGGACGCTGGTGATCCATCCGGCCTCGACGACACACGCGCAGCTGTCCGAGGACCAGCTCGCCGCGGCGGGCGTGGGCGCGGACTTGATCCGGCTGTCGGTCGGGCTGGAAGACGTCGAGGATCTGCTGTGGGATCTCGACCAGGCCCTCGACAAGGCGGTGCGGGCGTGAGTTACGAGGTCGGAGCGGTCGAACGGCGGCGTCTCCTGGGGCGCACCAAGTCGGTGACGGTCGTGGGCGCGTCGGCGAATCCGGCACGGCCGAGTTACTTCGTGGCGACGTATCTGCTGTCTTCGACGCGGTATGAGGTCACCTTCGTGAACCCGCGGCTCGACACGTTGCTGGGGCGGCCGGTGTACCCGTCGCTGGCGGACGTGCCAGGCGAGCTGGATCTGGTGAGTGTCTTCCGCAAGCACGACGACCTCCCCGGGGTTGCCGAGGAGGTCGTCGAGGCGGGAGTGCGGACGTTGTGGCTCCAGCTCGGCCTGTGGCACGAGCCGGTGGCGGACCGAGCCCGCGAGGCGGGGCTGGACGTGGTGATGAACCGGTGCGTGAAGATCGAGCACGCGCGGTTCGCGGGCGGGTTGCATCTCGCCGGGTTCAACACCGGGGTGATCAGTTCCCGGCGGCAAACCGCGCCCTGAACCGGCTACGCTGGGCGAAGTGAACCCGAACTGCCCGCACGGCTGGCTGCCGTCCGGAACCGAGATGACCTGCCTGGACGATCTCGAAGTCGTGTTCCACGGCGACCAGGTCTCGGTGCGATTCGGGGAACGGCACGCCGCCGATCACCACCTGGACCGGCGGTTGTTCTTCTCCGTCCGCGTGCAGGCACCCGGGCTCGACGCCCGGCTGGAGCACGTCACCAACTACGTCAGCGGCCGCGGCCTCGCCCGGTTCCTCGACGAGCTCGACTTCCGCGGCTGGGAAGGCGAGCGGCGCTGGGTCAACGCCGACCGCGACTTGAGCGTCTCCGCGACCTACAGCTCCGGCGGCCGCGTCAAGCTGGTCTGGACGCTGCGGCCGTGGCGGCACTCTGTCCACGGCGAGTGGGAGGTTGCCGCCACGACCACGATGGAGGCTGGCGCGGAGAAGGACGACCTGGCCGTCCAGCTCCACGCTTTCCTTACCGCCGAAGGGTTTCCTGTCGACTACGGCGAAACCGAGGTCAGCTGACCGTCGCCACGAGGAACTCCTCCCCCGCCGCCTCCAGCCCGTCCGGACGATCCGCCAGATACCGCTTGGTCAACTCGACCGCGCTGACGTGCTGGACGTCCTGAAAACCGCACTCCCGCGCGAAATTCAGCATCTCGTCCGGTGCGAAGAAGCTGACGAACGGCGTCCCAGCCGCCTTCGCGCCCTCCATGGCTGCTGCTCGGGCTGCCCGGTCAGGTTCGGCCAGGTACTCCTCCGGCATCTGGAACGTCATCGCCACCACGGTGCCCGGCGCGAACCCGGCGAGCGCGCGCAAGGTCGCGGCGTTGGCTTCGCGGGTCAGGTACATGCTGACTCCCGTCGACGCCACTACCGCGGGCTTCGTCACGTCGAAACCGTTGGCGGCCAAGCGTTCCGGCCACTGTTCGCCGGATTCGAAGTCGACCGGCACGAACCGGTACGGCGCGGGCAGGCCCAGCGCGGCGAGCCGTTCCCGCTTCCACTCCTGCGTGCCCGGCTGGTCGATCTCGAACACCCGCACGCCCAGCTCCGGTTCCCGCTGCGCGAACGTGTCCAGCCCCGCGCCGAGCAAGACGTACTGCGAAACCCCGCGTTCGCGCACCAGATCCTCGACGAACCGGCTGCGCAGCGCGATTCCCGCGCGGAACCGGCGGGTGAACTCCAGGTCCATGTCCGGCCGGGACCGCCAGTCCGGGCCGGGATCCGCCAGCCGCAGACCGATCTCGTCGGCCAGTGCGTGCGGCGGCGGATCGGCGAGCACGTGCAGCGCGCGCCACAGCGCGACGCGCACCGCGGTGTGGTCCGGCTCGCTCACTTCGGGGCCCGCAGAACCCAGGTCCGGCCGTCCGGATCCCGCACAGTCATCTCGCGCGTGCCGTAGTGGGTGTCCTCGAACGGGGTGACGACGTCGAGCCCCTCGCCGGCCGATTCGTCCGGCACCGCCACCACCACGCTCATGCGCGGCTCCTGGCTTTCCGGGACCTCGGCGACGAACACCGGCGCGCCGTCGCCGTTCGACAGCTGGCCCGAGTTGTGGCCGGTCTCGAAATCGAGGCTGAAACCGACGCGCTGCAGGAACTTCGCGGTCTTGCCCCAGTTGTGCGTCTCCAGGAAGAGCGTGGTGATGCCTTCGCTCATGTCAGCTGTCCTCTCGTTGTTCCGGCGGGGTGCCGAGATAGGCCCGCAAGGCCTCGGTGACCAGTGCGGACAGTGACTGCTCGGTCTCGATCGCCCGGTACTTCACCTGCTTGATCAGCTCGACCGGCAGGTAGACGTTGAATTGCTTGACCTCTTCACCGGCCATTCTAGGATGCTAGCAATCTAGCCAGCGGCGGACAAGGCCCTCCCTCGGCCGCCGTGAGAAGGTGGAGGCATGGCGAAACCCTCCGGGCTGCAGATCAGGAACATCATCGCCGCCGTCCTGATGGCTGCCGCGTTCGTGTTCAACCTGGTGACCGGCGGCCCGTGGTGGGTCACCGCGATCGTCGGCGTCGCGGCTCTGCTGTCGTCCTTCTCCGCCTACCTGAACCGGCCGAGCGCCCGCGGCTGACCCGTCCGGCCATTCCGGCCCGCACGCTCGGGCAGGAAGCTCTCTCGTTCAACCTTCGTCCGCACGGACGTCGCCTCCGGTTCAGCCGCCGCTGCTCTACTCGGCGCGGCCCGATCGCGGCAGGCGAAGGAGTGTTGGTGGCAGGGAACGGCTTCACCGTCCACACGGACGAGCTGCACAAGTTCAGCGAGTATCTCGACAAGACGACCGTGCCCACGGTGGACGAATCCGCGAAGGCGGTGGACGACGCCAACGGCGGGGACATCGACGCGTTCGGCGTCGTGCTCGCGCAGGTGCTCGCCATTCCCGCGCGGATCGCGCTGAAGGCCGTCTCCGACAATCTGCACGGCGTCGCGAAGGACGTGACCGACAGCGCGGACAAGACGCGCCAGGCCAGCGAGCAGTACAGCAAGGGCGACCAGGACCTCGCGAAGGCGTTCGACCAGTTCAAGCCGGAGCAGGTGAAATGAGCGTCGTCGTTCCCATCACGGATTCGAACAACACCACCGGCGCGGGAGCCATCGACAGCTGGCACAGCGTCGTCTCGTCGATCCAGGAGATCCAGCACCTGCACGGAGCCGACGCGGCCGCGGTGGGCGTCGAGATCGGCGTGTCGATCGTCGGCGCGATCGCGGACACCGCGGCGCTCGTCGTCGACCCGTTCGGCAAGCTGATCGCGGCCGGACTCGGCTGGCTGATCGAACACATCTCGTTCCTCAAAGAAGGCCTCGACAAGCTCGCCGGCGACCCCGCGTCGATCAAGAAGATGGCCGAGGAACTGCACAAGACCGCCCAGAACCTGCGCAACGCGGCGAAGGACCTCGACACCACGCTGCAGAAGACGGTCGTCAACTGGCAGGGCGAGGGCGCGGAGGCGTTCAAGAAGAACATCAGCGACCGGCGCGGCCAGATCGACAGCGCCGGACAGGCGGTCGACGTCGCGGGTTACGTCGTCGAAACGACGATGGCACTGGTCACCGTGGTGCGCTCGCTGATCCGCGACCTGATCACGACGTTCCTCGGCGACGTCATCGCGACCATGCTGATCGCGCTCGCGATGGCGGCGTTCACCTTCGGCGCGTCGATCGTCGTCGGGGTGGGAAACGTGATCCGGTCGGGGATCTCGCTGGCGCTGACGATGGCGTCCAAGATCGCGCGGGTGGTCGGCCTCGGCGGGCGGACCGCGAGCCGGCTGGCCCAGTTGGCGGAGAAGGTGAAGCCCTCGCGCGGCGGTGCCGGTGGCGGCTCGCACGGTGGCGGGAACAACCACGAGATGGCCGACCTCGGCGGGAACCACGGTGCCGGGAACCACGGCGGCGGGGGCGGGGGAACCGGCGGCCAGGGCGGCCACGGCGGGAACAACACTCCGCACGACGACGCTCCCGGCGGCAACAACCACCACGAGGACACTCCCGGCGGGAACAACCACCACGAGGATCCGCCGGGCAACAACACGAACCACGAAGACACCCCCGGTGGCAACAACCACCATGAGGACACCCCCGGCGGAAACAACCACGAGAACACCGCTCCCGGCGGCAACAACCCGCACGAGGACACCCCCGGTGGCAACAACCACCACGACGACGCTCCCGGCGGGAACAACCACCACGAGGACAACCCGGGCGGGAACAACAATCCGCACGAGGAGCGGCCGAACAACCAGCCGCACGAGGACGATCCGTTCGACACCTGGCTGGCCGCGGACCAGCACTTCAACCCCCCGCCCAACCGCCCGCACGACGCCCCGGGCGGCACCCCGCACGAGGACGCCCCGGGCGGCGGGGGCAACCACCACGAGAACTCGCCGGGCGGCAACTCCGGCCACGACAACACCCCGGGCGGGAGCAACCACCACGAAGACTCCCCCGGCGGCCACGACAACACCCCAGGTGGCAACAACCACCACGAGGACACTCCCGGCGGGAACGGCCACGACAACACGCCCGGCAACAACCATCACGAAGACACGCCCGGCGGAAACAACCACGACAACACCCCAGGCAACAACAACCCGCACGAGGACACCCCCGGCGGCAACAACCACCAGGACGACGCTCCCGGCGGCAACAACCACCACGAGGACAACCCGGGCGGCGGCAACCACGAGAACTCTCAAGGCGCCGGTGGCGGCGGGGGCAACACGGGCGGCGGGAGCGGGTCCGGTCCGCAGTCCCCGCTCAAGCCGTATGAGTTCAGCTGGATGAAGAAGCACGAAAGCTGGCTCGAGAACATGTGCAGCCTCCCCCAGGTCCAGAAGTACACCGGCGGGAAGAACGTCTGGAAGGACATCGTCAAAGGCCCGGAGAACTACTTCAAGACGCACCCGGACGTGTACCCCTTCCTCAAGGGGCTGGCCGACGCCAAGAGCAGCAAGAACTTCGCCGGCTGGGTCGGCAAGGACTCGATCAACTTCGACAAGGCGATCACCGACATCCACATGCAGGCCGAGGAAGCCTGGAAGGCCTCGGACGAGCAGTGGCGCCAGGAGCACCCGGACCCCGCGGGCACGGAGTAACGGACCGAAATGCCATGCGGGCCACCTTGATTCCCTCAAGGTGGCCCGCACGGACGTTTCCCAGACCGGAGCGCGGCTGGCTAGGGCGGAACCGGACTCAGTCCGACGTCTCCGCGAAGCGCGCGGTCAGGGCCTCCCGGCCGCGTTTGCTCAGCTCGCCGAACAGCCGCAGGCGGGCGAGGCCGCCGTCGGGGTAGATGTCGAGCCGGATTTCGGTGACCTCGGGGCCGTCTTCGGCCAGGGCGAACCGGTGCCGGGTGTCGGGCTGCAACCTGGTGCGCGGCAACAGTTCCACCCACTCGCCCTCGTCGAGGCGGCCGCTCACCGACGCCCAGCCGGGCGCGTTTCCCTTGAGGTTGCTGGTGTCCAGCTCCACGAACCGGATCAAGCCCGCGCCCGCCAGCCGGACTGTCGCCCAGTCGTTGCCGTCGTCGCGGCGGCGGGCGGTTTCCCAGCCCTCCGCCTGGTGCGCGGCCAGACCCGGCGACAGCATGTTGTTCGGCGACGAATAGAACATGTCGCTGCAGCCCGTGACGACCGCGCCGTTCTCCAACGCGGCCAAGTCCAGCGAACGCGGGTCGAGCAACGCCGGGTCGGGCACCGGCGAACCGTGTACCCGCAGTCGCGCGACGCCGCCGTCGGGGTGCTGGGTGAGGCGCACGTGGGTGTATCGACGCGAGGACGTCACTTTGTAGAAGTTCTCCGAGTCGCCGACAGCCGGTTCGTGGTCGACCAGGACGTCCCAGTCGGCGTCCTGCAGTTCGGCCGCGCTCGGATAGCCGGGAACCGACGTCGCCGCCACGGACACGAACGGCGGGTAGTTGCCTTTGAAGAACGCCGTGTCCACCACTACCCCGGACACCACGCCGCCGAGACCGAGGCGGACCAGGGCGTGGTCGTCGCCGGGTTCGCGGTGCCGCCGGGTCTCCCAGCCGTCGTACACCTGGCCCTTCGGTCCGAACGTTTCGGCGCGATGCGCCGGCCGCCACGGGTTGACCAGGTTTTCCTTTTCGGCGAACAGTTCGTCGCTCGCCCACATCACGGTGCCCCCGAACAGGCGCGAGGCCAGATCGGGCTGGGAAGTCCACTCCGGACGGTCGGACACGTGCTCCTCCATCTCTTTCAGCAATTGCCCCGGGTCAGCAGAGTTCCCCTCGGTTCGTCGCCGGTCACCGGCTCGCCGCGCAGCCACGTGCCGCGCACGACGCCGGCCAGCGGACGCTGGTCGTAGGCGCTCACCGGGTTGCGGTGCTTGAGCTTCGCGACGTCCACGACGAAGGCTTCGTCCGGCGCGAAAACGCAGAAATCGGCGTCGCAGCCCACTTCCAGTTTGCCCTTGCGCGTCATTCCCACCTGCGCGGCCGGACGCTCGGCCATCCACCGCACGACGTCTTCGAGGCCGAAGCCGCGCTGACGGGCTTGCGTCCAGATCGCGGGCAGGCCGAGCTGCAGACTGGAAATACCGCCCCAGGCAAGACCGAAATCGCCGGTGTCGAAGCGTTTCAGCTCCGGCGTGCACGGCGAATGGTCGCTCACGATCGTGTCGATCACACCGTCAGCCAAACCCTGCCAGAGCAATTCCCGGTTCGCCGCTTCACGGATCGGCGGACAGCACTTGAATTGCGTTGCCCCGTCCCGGATTTCCTCCGCGACGAACGACAGGTAGTGCGGGCAGGTCTCCACCGACAGCGCGACACCCTCGTTGCGTGCGCTGGAAATCAGCGGCAGAGCGTCCGAAGAGGACAGATGCAGGATGTGCGCACGGGCCCCGGTGCGCCGGGCCGCTTCGATCACGTGCGTAATGGCCAGGTTTTCCGCGCCGCGCGGGCGGGAACCGAGGAAGTCGTGGTACTTCTCGCCGTGCGGGTCGGGAGCCGCGTCGATCGCCTCGGAATCCTCCGCGTGCACGATCATCTGCGCGTCGAACGACTTCAGCTCGCGCAGCGCGGATTCCAGCCCGGCCGCGTCCAGCGGAGGGAACTCGTCGACGCCGGAGTGCAGCAGGAAGCACTTGAAGCCGAAGACGCCTTCGTCGTGCAGTCCGCGCAAATCCCCTTCGTTGCCCGGAATCGCGCCGCCCCAGAACCCGACGTCCACGTGCACCCGGCCGCTCGCCGCCTTGCGCTTGACCTCCAGCGCGGCCACGTCGACCGTCGGCGGCAGGCTGTTGAGCGGCATGTCCACAATGGTCGTGACGCCACCGGCGGCGGCCGCGCGCGTCGCGGTCTCGAAGCCTTCCCACTCGGCGCGGCCAGGGTCGTTGACGTGCACATGAGTGTCCACGAGACCGGGCAGCAGCACCTCGTCCGCGGTCAGGTCGACGACCCGCGTGCCCGGCATCTCGACGACACCGGGCTCGACCGCGGCGATCCGGCCGTCCCGCACGCCGATCGTCGCCGGGCCAAGACCGGCCGGGGTCACCGCACGCGCGGCTCGCACCACGAGGTCCATCGACGGCACCCTCCAGTTCCACGTTACGGAAAGAGTCTTTCGCTCACCGAGATTAGACACGTTCTTCCCGGCTCGTCAACGCCGTCCCTACCACGTTACGGTCACCGGGTGGAGTTGGAAGCGGAGTTCACCAGCGAGCCGTTCCGCGGCGAGGGCGCGCCGCCGGAGCACGCTGTCCGCGCCCGCGACGCCGCCGACGCGGCCGGGCTCGACACCGACTTCGGCCCGCTCGGCACCCTGGCCCGCGGGAGCGCCGACGAGCTGTTCGCCGCGCTGCCCTCGATCGCCCGCGCCGCACTCGAAGGCGGGGCCACCCGGGTGACGCTGCAACTGCGCCGGACCGACGATTCCGACGCGAGTCCAGCCGTCGAACTCAACAGCGCGCTCTCGCGGCTGATCTCCGACGTGGAACGCGAACTCGGCTCGAAACTTCGCGATCTCGACCGCCCGGAAAAACAGCGCGCGGTGCGCTTGCTGCGCGAGCGCGGGGCCTTCAACCTGCGGAAATCGGTTTCGGCCGTCGCCGAGGAACTGGGCGTCACGCGGTTCACGGTCTACAACTACCTCAACCGGGAAGCCGACTGAAACGGCCGCGAGCCGCGATTCAACAAAGTGTTGACGCACGCTCGGCCCGGCCGTACGGTCAGCGGAACACCACCTCCCCTCCAGGAGATTCCGTTGCCGCTCGCACTCGCCGAGTTCAACTCCGCGTCCGCCGCCGAACTCCGGCCCACACTCACCGCCTGCCTGGCCGTGCCGCGCTGGGTCGACACCGTGCTCGAGGGTCGCCCGTACGCCGATTTCGCCGCGCTGAGCAAGGCCGCGGACAGCGCGACCCCGTTGCGCCGCAATGAGATCCGCGACGCGATCGCCGCGCACCCGAGGATCGGGGAACGCCCGACGAGCAAGGGCAGCGACGCGGACTGGTCCCGTTCGGAGCAGTCCGGCGTGGACAACGCGGACGAATTCGCCGCCGCCAACGCCGAGTACGAAGCACGCTTCGGCCACGTGTTCCTGGTGTGCGCGAGCGGGCGCAGCGGCGAGGAACTGCTCGCGAACCTGCGCTCCCGGCTCGGCAACGACCCGGACACCGAACTCGACGTCGCCGGCGCGGAGCTGGCCAAGATCGCGCAACTGCGCCTGGCGAAAGCAGTAACGGCATGAGCCTCGTGACCACCCACGTCCTCGACACCGCGAGCGGGAAGCCCGCCGCAGGTATCTCAGTGCGCTTCGAGCGCCAAGACGGCACGGTGCTGGCCGAAGACACGACCGACGACGACGGCCGCATCCGCGATCTGGGTCCGGACACGCTCGATCCCGGCGTCTACCGGCTGGTCTTCGACACCGGGAGCTACCTCGGCCCGGAAGGGTTCTTCCCCGAGGTCACGATCGCTTTCCGGATCGTCGACGGCACGTCGCACCACCACGTGCCGGTGCTGCTGAGCCCGTTCGCCTATTCCACCTATCGCGGGAGCTGACATGGGAATCTCGTTGGGCCCCAACCAGTACGGCAAGGCCGAGGTCCGCCTCGTCACCGTCCGGCGCACCGGCGACGTGCACCACCTGCGCGACCTCACGGTGTCCTCGGCCCTGCGCGGCGACCTGTCGGCCACGCACCTCACCGGCGACAACTCCGCCGTGCTGGCCACCGACACGCAGAAGAACACGGTGTACGCGTTCGCCAAGCAGCAGGACGTCGGCGAGATCGAGGACTTCGCGCTGCGGCTCGGCCAGCACTTCGTCCGCACCCAGGAAAAGATCACCGGCGCGCGGATCGCCATCGAAGAGCAGGAGTGGGACCGCATCACGGTGGACGGCGCGCCGCACGACCACTCGTTCAGCCGTTCCGGCGGCGAACGGCGGACCACTACCGTCACCGTGCACGCCGACCGCGCCTGGGTGGTGTCCGGTGTGGACGGTCTGACCGTGCTCAAGTCCACCGGGTCCGAATTCCACGGCTACCCGAAGGACGAATACACCACGCTCGCCGAAACCGACGACCGCATTCTCGCCACCGCCGTGACCGCGCGCTGGCGCTACGAGGGATTCACCGGGATCGACTGGGCCAAGAGCCATCGGGAGATCCGGCGGACGCTTCTGGAAACGTTCGCCACCAAGCACAGTCTTTCGCTGCAGCAGACCCTGTACGCGATGGGCGAAGCCGTGCTGCGAGCACGGCCGGAAGTAGCCGAGATCCGGTTCTCCCTGCCCAACAAGCATCATTTCCTCGTCGATCTAAGCCCCTTCGGCCTCGAGAACTCAGGCGAGGTGTTCTACGCCGCCGACCGACCGTATGGCCTCATCGAGGGCACGGTCGTCCGCGACGAAGCCGAAGAGCCCGGCCCGGCCTGGACCGACGCCGTGCTCTAGCCCCGAGTCCCCTCCGGGAGAGCGCATGTCAGTTACACAGGAACGACCTTCTCGGCACCCCGTGGACGTGCGGCCCCCGTTGCCGCAACTGATCCTCGGAGGAATTCAGCACGTCGCGGCCATGTACGCCGGAGTAGTCGCGCCACCGCTCGTCATCGGCGCGGCCGTCGGCCTCTCCCCCGGCCAGCTCACGCTGCTGATCAGCGCGGCGCTGTTCACCGCGGGGCTGGCCACCCTGTTGCAGACCCTCGGCTTCTGGCGTTTCGGCGCGAGACTGCCGCTGGTCAACGGCGTCACTTTCGCCGCCGTAGCCCCCATCCTGTCCATCGCGGCCCAGCATCGCGACGGCAACGCACTGGGCGTCGTTTACGGCGCCACGCTCGCCGGTGGCGTGTTCGTCGTGCTCGCCGCTCCGTTTTTCTCGAAACTGACGCGGTTTTTCCCGCCGGTGGTGACGGGGACGGTCATCACGCTCATCGGGATTTCGCTGCTGCCGGTCGCCGTGCAGTGGATCGCCGCGCAGCACAAATCGGCCACGCCCAGCGGGCTCGCGCTGGCCGGGATCACCCTGGTCGCGGTGCTGGTGTTCACCCGGTTCCTGACCGGGTTCTGGAGCCGGATCGCGCTGCTGCTGGGCCTGGTCGCAGGCACCGCCGTGGCATGGCCGCTCGGCCAAGTCGACACGTCGACCCTGCGGCAGGCCCCGGTGTTCGGCATCGTCACGCCGTTCCACTTCGGCACGCCGGCGTTCGACGTCGCCGCGATCGTCTCGATGCTCATCGTGATGCTCGTGGTGATGGCCGAAAGCACCGCCGACCTGCTGGCACTCGGCGAGATCGTGGGCCGGCCGACCACCAGCCGCGTCCTGGCCGACGGCCTGCGCGCGGACGGGCTTTCCACCGCCGTCGGCACGATCTTCGGCGGGTTCGCCTGCACGGCGTTCGCGCAGAACATCGGGCTCGTGTCGCTCACCCGCATGGTGAGCCGGTACGTGGTCGCGGCCAGCGGTGCCGTGCTCGTGCTGCTGGGCGTGTTTCCGATGGCGGGCGGGATCGTCGCGCTGGTGCCGCAGCCGGTGCTCGGCGGAGCGGGGCTGGTGCTGTTCGGCAGCGTCGCGGTGAGCGGTGTCCGGACGCTCGCGAAGGCGTCGTTCGAACATCCGGTGAACGTCGCGATCGTCGCCGCGTCGCTCGGCGTCGGGCTGATCCCGATCGCCATGCCGGACTTCTACTCCGGATTCCCGGCGGCGCTGCGGGTCGTGCTCAACTCCGGGATCAGCGCGGGCTGCGTGACCGCGGTCGTGCTCAACCTGGTGCTCAGGCCGCGCTTGATAGAACGCTCTACTGTCAAGGAGCTATCCTCGGTGTCGTGACTGGCACCAAGGACCGCATCCTCGCCGCCGGGGCGGAGCTGTTCCGGCAAGGCGGGTACGCCGGCACCGGCATGAAGCAGATTGTCGAGAAGGCCGGCGCGCCCTTCGGGTCGGTGTACCACTTCTTCCCCGGCGGCAAGGAGCAGCTGGGCGAAGAAGTGGTACGCACCTCGGGGATGCAGTACGGGCAGCTGTTCGAAGTCTTCATCACGCCGGCGCCGGACCTGATCACCGGCCTCGAGACGTTCTTCGGAGCCGCGGTCACCACGTTGCTCGAAACGGACTACGTCGAGGGCTGCCCGATCGCGACCGTCGCGCTCGAAGTGGCGACCACGAACGAACCCCTGCGCAAGGCCACCGCGGACGTGTTCGAAGCGTGGACCAAAGGGGGAACCAACGGCTTCACCGCCTTCGGGCTTCCCGAGGAACACGCCCGCACGCTCACGCTCGCCCTGATCACCAGCCTGGAAGGCGCGTTCGTGCTGTGCCGCTCCATGCGAACGACTGAACCGATGGCGGTCGCGGGCGCGGCAGTGGTCGACGTAGCGCGACGGCTGCTGACCGAACTGGGTGACGACGGGAAACGACGTCCCGCGGACGGCTAAGCTGGAGTCAGCGTCCGGGTCCGCGGGAGGTGGCCGGTGTTCGGTCTCAGCATCGACCACATCGTGATTTTGCTGCTCGCCGGGTTGTTCATTCTCGGCCCGGAACGGCTGCCCGAAGCGGCGCGGTGGGTGGCGCAGACCTTGAAGCGGGCACGCGGGTTCGCCGCCGGGACCAAGGCCCAGCTCGAAGCGGAACTCGGCCCGGAGTATCAAGAACTGCGGAAACCGTTGCAGGAGCTGCAATCCCTGCGGATCGGCAATCCCCGGGCGGCCGTGACGCGGTATCTGCTCGACGACGTTCCCCCTGCCCCGCGCCCGGCCACGCCGCCTCCGGTTCCGGTCTCGGTTCCGTTGCGGGCGAACGAACGCCCACCGATCGATCCCGACGCCACCTGATCAGTCCGCCGCGCGCCACGCCCATCCGGCCAGCACGAGCAGTTCGACCAGCTCCAGCACGGCCATCAGCCGTTCCACGAGCCCGGTCGCGACCGTCGGCACATGCTGCCCGAAAGCGACATTGGCCACGAACGGAATGAGAAACGGCAGAAAGAACGGCACGGCCGCCACCGCCAAAATCCGCGAACAGCGCGCATAACCCCGCCACAGCGGCGAATTCCGGTGCGTCCAGCCGAGCAGCCATCCGGCTAACGGCAAACTCACACAACTGATTCCGGTCGCGCCCAGATGCACTTTGCCGACCCACGTCACCGCATTTCCCTGCGGATCCTTCGTGAACAACGCCACCGCGGCGAGCCCGGCGCACCAGGCGGTCATCGCGACGACCGTCAGCGTTCCGCGCAGAATCCCCCGGCGGCGCAGGACCACGGCGATCACCACCGAACCGGCCGACGTCAGCAGCATCGCCGCCGCCCACATCCACCAGCCGGGAGTCCAGGCGTAGTCGCTGAGCATCGCACTGACCGGGTCGATCGGGCCCCAGTAGCGGCTGACGTGCAGCACCACCAGGAACGCCGCCGCGACGAGCACCGCGGCCACCGCCGTGCCGAGCGCTCGTTTCGTTCCCCTCGCCGACGGGGCTGACACCAGCACCGGAGTCAGATCTGTCGCCACTGCTGGTTCTCCGCTCCCCTGCCTGATCTAGGAGAAAGCATATCCTGGCCGCGGGCCCGTCGCTTTCGGACAGTCTGGCCGAATTGCCGTGCATTCTCAGCGTCCTGCCAGAAATCGTGACTACCCTCGCGCTGGCTCGACGCTTTCTAGAGACGGGAAATCCATGCCTGCCGCGCGCGGTACGGAATTGCGGCTGCTCCTGCTCGCGGTGCCGATCATCTGGTTCGCGTTCCTGCTCGTGGACGCGAACGCTCTCGGGCACCTCAACTCCTCCACCGTCGGCTACGGCGCGTCGTTCACCGCGGTCGTGGCGGTGGCGCACCTCGCGGTCCGGCGCTGGGCCCCGCACGCGGATCCGCTGATCCTGCCGTGCACCGTCCTGCTGAACGGCCTGGGACTGGTGGTCATCCACCGGATCGACCTCGGCCTCGCCGACCAGGCGACGCAGCGGGGCAAGGTGTACTCCGCCGTCGCCGGGCAGCAAGTGCTGTGGACAGTCGTGGCACTGGCGTTGTTCCTGCTCGTGCTCGGGTTCGTGCGCGATCACCGCGTGCTGACCCGATACGGCTACCTCGCCGGGCTGGCCGGGATCGTCGCGGTCCTGCTGCCCGCGCTGCTGCCGGCGGCTTTGTCGGAAGCCGGCGGCGCGAAGGTGTGGATCAAGATCGGCCCGCTGTCGATCCAGCCGGGCGAGTTCGCGAAGCTGCTGCTGATCGTCTTCGCCGCGACCACGCTGGTGGCGAAACGGGAACTGTTCCGGGTCGCCGGGCGGAAGGTGCTCGGCGTCGAACTGCCGAGGGCGCGCGACCTCGGGCCGATCATCCTCGCCGCGCTCGGCTGTGTCGCGGTGCTGGCGTTCGAGAAGGAACTGGGGGCCTCGCTGCTGTTCTTCGGGATCGTGCTGGTGATGATCTACCTGGCGACCGAGCGGGTGATCTGGGTGTACGCCGGGCTGGCCGTGTTCGCCGTCGGCTGCGTGCTGGCGTACTCCCTGTTCAACCACGTGCGGCAGCGGGTCGCGAACTGGATGGACCCGCTCGCGACCTATGACCAGCCGGGCGGCGGATACCAGGTCGCGCAAGGGCTGTTCGGCCTCGGCACCGGCGGCATGGGCGGAACCGGCCTCGGCGCGGGCAGGCCGGACATCGTCCCCGAGGCGAACACCGACTTCATCACCGCCAGCATCGGCGAGGAACTGGGCTTTCTCGGGCTGGCCGCGGTACTCATGCTGTACCTGCTGATCGCGCTGCGCGGGATGCGGCACGCGCTCGCCGTCCGCGACAGCTTCGGCAAACTTCTCGGCGGCGGGCTCGCGTTCACCGTGGTGATGCAGATCTTCGTGGTCGTCGGCGGGGTGACGAAGCTGATCCCGGAAACCGGCATTACCGCGCCGTTCCTGTCGAAAGGCGGTTCGTCGCTGCTCGCGAACTACATCCTGGTCGCGTTGCTGCTGCGGATCTCCGACGCGGCGCGGCAGCCGAGCACGACGGAGCCGGTGCAAGCGGCGCGGGCGCCGTTGGCGGAGACGGGAACGGTGCTGGTCAAACGACCGCAGTGAGCTGGAGGTCTGCTGCTCACCCCTCCCGCAGCCGCGCGCTCGCCTTCGCCAGTTCCCCCGCGATCGCCGACTCGTCCGCCGACCGCAGCTCTCCGCGCTCCACCACCGTCTTCCCGCCCACGAACAACCTCCGCAACGGAGGCGGTGCGGCCAGCACCAACGCCGCGACCGGGTCCTCGATGCCCGCGTAGTTCAGCCCGTTCAGATCCCACACCGCCAGATCCGCGAGCTTCCCCGCCTCCACCGAACCCAGCTCCCGCTCCCGGCCGAGACACCGCGCGCCGCCCATCGTCCCGAGCCACAACGCTTCCCGTGTCGTCAGTCCCTTCGGCCCGCCGCGTTGCCGGGCTTGCAGCAACGCCTGATGCAGTTCCTCCGCCAAGCCGCCGGATTCGCTCGAGGCCGCGCCGTCAACGCCCAGCCCGACCGGAGCGCCGGCGTCCAGCAAATCCCGCACCGGGGCGATTCCGCTGCCCAGCCGCCCGTTCGACGTCGGGCAATGCGCGGAACCCGTAGCCGTCGCGCCGAACCGGCGGATCGCGTCCGGCGCGAGGTGCACGGTGTGCGCGAGCCAGACGTCCGGGGCCAGCCAGCCCAGCTTGTCCGCGTACTCCGCGGGCGTTAGGCCGGTTTCGGCGAGGCATTGCTTTTCCTCGTCCTGGGTTTCGGCCAGATGCGTGTGCAGCCGGACCCCCTTGCGGCGAGCCAGTTCGGCCGAATCGGCCATCAGCCGCTCGGTGACGGTGAACGGCGAGCACGGGCCCGCCGCGATCTGCAGGTGCGCGCCCGGCGAGGCGTCGTGGTACCGGTCGATCGCCGCTTCGGTGCCGAGAAGAGCGTCTTCGGCGGACTCGACCAGGCTGTCCGGCGGCAGCCCACCGTCCGATTCGCCGCGGTCCATCGAGCCGCGGACCAGGTGCAGCCGTAACCCGATCCGTTCCCGGGCGGCGACGAGCGCGGCCACCTGATCGCCGCCGTCGCGCGGGAAGACGTAGTGATGGTCAGCGACCGTGGTGCAGCCGCTCAGGGCCAGCCGGGCCATTCCGGCGGCACCCGCGGCGTGGGTGAGGTCCGCGTCCAGTTTGGCCCACACCGGGTACAGCGCGACCAGCCACTCGAACAACGTGTGGTCGGCGGCGAGACCGCGGGTGGCCCATTGGTAGAGGTGGTGGTGCGTGTTCACCAAGCCGGGCGTGACGAGGCAGCCCGTGGCGTCGACGCGTTCGTCGGCCTCGCCGGAATAGGCGCCGTCGCCGACCGCCGCGATGCGGTCGTCCTCAAGCACGACGTGCCCGGTGCGGTACTCGGGACCGCTGACCGTCGCGATCGCGGCGTTCTCGACGACTGTCCTCATGCGACACTCACCTCCGGAAGCTCTCGGGAGTGGCTACCCGGAAACCGCGGCAGCCACTCCCGAAACGCTTCACAACGCCTTGGCCGCGCGATCCGCCACCAGGTTCAGGAACCGGCTCGGATCGGTCAGCTCGCCGCCCTCGGCGAGCAAAGCCATGCCGTGCAACAGCTCCGCCGTCTCGGCCAGCGAAGCGTCCTCCGGGTGCTCGGCGAACGCCTTGCGCAGACCGGTCACCAGCGCGTGCTCCGGGTTCAGCTCCAGCACGCGCTTCACCGGCGGCAGCTCCTGCCCCATCGCGCGGTACATCTTCTCCAGCGTCGGCGTCAGATCGCCCGCGTCGCCGACGATGCACGACGGCGACGTGGTCAGCCGCGACGAAAGCCGGACCTCCTTGACGGTGTCGGACAGCGTCGCCGACATCCATTTCAGCAGGTCCTCGTACTCGGCCTTCTTCTCCTCGGTCGTCTCGTCGCCGAGGTCGACCTCGCCCTTCGCGACCGACTGGAACGTCTTGCCGTCGAAGCCGCTCACCGCGTCGGCCCACATCTCGTCGACCGGGTCGGTGAGGATCAGCACCTCGTACCCCTTGGCGCGGAACGCTTCCAGGTGCGGCGAGTTCTCGATCGTGGTGCGCGAATCGCCGGTCAGGTAGTAGATGTGCTCCTGGCCCTCCTTCATCCGCGACACGTAGTCGCGCAGCGAGGTCGGCTTCTCCGCGTGGTGCGTCGAGGCGAACGACGAGATCTCCAGGATCTGCTCGCGGTTCTCCGGGTCGTCGAGCAGGCCTTCCTTGATCGCGCGGCCGAACTCGGACCAGAACTTCGCGTACTTCTCGGCGTCCTCAGTCATCATCGTCTTGACCGTGGAGAGGATCTTCTTCTCCAGCCGCCGCCGGATCGCGCGGATCTGCCGGTCTTGCTGCAGGATCTCGCGCGATACGTTCAGCGAGAGGTCCTGTGCGTCGACGACCCCCTTCACGAAGCGCAGGTAGTTCGGCATCAGCGCTTCGCAGTCGTCCATGATGAACACGCGCTTGACGTACAGCTGCACGCCGCGCTTCGCGTCCCGCATGAACAGGTCCACCGGCGCGCGCGAGGGCAGGAACAGCAGCGCCTGGTATTCGAAGGTGCCCTCGGCCTGCATCCGGACCGTCTCGAGCGGATCGGTCCAGTCGTGGCTGATGTGCTTGTAGAACTCGTGGTACTCCTCGTCGGAAACCTCGTCCTTCGACCGCGCCCACAGCGCCTTCATCGAGTTGACGGTCTCGAGACCCTCTTCGCCCTCGCCGGTCTTGGCCATCTGGACCGGCCAGGTGATGAAGTCGGAGTAGCGCTTGACGATCTCGCGCACCTTCCACGGCGACGTGTAGTCGTAGAGGTGGTCCTCGTCGTCGGCGGGCTTGAGGTGCAGCGTCACCGAGGTGCCCTGCGGAGCGTCCGAGAGCTGCTCGATCGTGTAGGTGCCCTCGCCGGTCGATTCCCAGCGGACGCCCTCGTCCGTGCCCGCGCGCCGGGTCACCAGCGTGACCTTGTCGGCGACCATGAAGCTGGAGTAGAAGCCGACGCCGAACTGCCCGATCAGGTCCTGTCCGGCGGACTCCTTCGACTCCTTGAGCTTGCGCAGGAAGTCGGCGGTGCCGGATTTCGCGATGGTGCCGATCAGGTTGACGACGTCGTCCCGGCTCATCCCGATGCCGTTGTCGCGCACGGTGAGAGTGCGCGCGTCGGCGTCGGTGAGGATCTCGATGTGCAGGTTGTCGGTCTCGGCCCGCAGATCCTTGTCGCGGTACGTCTCCAGCCGCAGCTTGTCCAGCGCGTCGGAGGCGTTCGAGACCAGCTCGCGCAGGAAGATGTCCTTGTTCGAGTAGATCGAGTGGATCATCAGCTGCAGCAGCTGGCGCGCCTCGGACTGGAACTCCAGCGTTTCGACCGTCCCGGTTTCCTCAGCCATGGCTTTCGTGTTTCCTTTCCACCCCTGAAAGACCAGCGTGAAGTTTACCCAGGAGGTACGACAGAACGTGCGGAGACCGTGGCGTCCGATTGCCGCCAGCGGCGCCCTCCCGCCGTGGGCAGGATGGCGGTCGTGACTGATCCTGACGCCGTGCTCACCGGCATGTATCGAGCCGAAGCTGAGTATTTCGCCGCCGGTGGCCCCGGTTCCGCCTCGTTTGCCCCGCTGGCCCCGTATTTCGCCGAGGATGTCGTACTTCACCAGGCCGGCGGGCTGCCGTTCGGCGGCACCTGGCGCGGCCACGCCGGACTGGAGAAGTTCTTCCTCGAAATGAGCCGGACGTGGGAGTCGTTCGAGATCGGCGAGCAGGAGTTCCTCGCCCTCGGCGCGACCTCGGTGGTGCTCACCCAGGTCCGTGCGCGGGCCCGGCAAACCGGGCGGGAGCTGGAGTTCCCGATCCTGCAGACGATCCGGATCGAAGACGGGCGGATCGCCGAGGTGCGGCCGTTCTATTGGGACACCGCGGCGATCGCGGAGGCCTGCCGCGGCTGAAGCCTCGTGAGCGGCTAAGCCGGTTCTCACCGGCCTAGCCGCTCACGAGTTCACGCTTGCCGCCGCGCGTACGCCTCGATCCGCGCCACCTCGAACGGCAGCTCAGCCTCCGCCAGCGCCCCGCAGTAGAACCCGCCCAGCAAGTACCGGGCCAACGCCTCCGCCGTGGCAGGCTCATCGAGCACTCCCCCGGCAGTGTTCGACGCGTAGTCCTGCAACCGCTTGGCCGCCGCCGGAGCGCCCTCGCGGTAGAAGGCGTACGTCGCCGCGTACCGGGTTGGCAGCTGATGCGGATGCAGGTCCCAGCCCTGGTAGAAGCCGTTCTCCAACGACCGCCGCACCAAACGCAGATGCTCGGCCCACGCGCCCGGCAGGTCGTCACCGATCGGGAGCCGGTTGGTGGAACCGTCAGACAGCCGCACGCCCGTTCCAGCAGCCGCGACCTGCATGAACTGCTTCGCGAAGTCGGCTGCCGGATGCGTCATGCTCTGGTACGCCGCGCTGATGCCGAGACCCGCGCTGTAGTCGTAGGTCCCGTAATGCAGCCCGGAGCACCGGCCGTCGGAGGCCTGGATGATCCGTGCCACCGAGACCGTGCCGTCGGTCGAGAGGATCGACTGCGCGGTCTCGATCTGCACCTCGAACCGCAGCGCGCGATCCGCCAGTCCGTACGCGGTTTCCAGTCGCCCCAACACTTCCGCGGCGACCTCGACCTGTTCGACCGCGGTGACCTTCGGCAGCGTCACCACGAATCCGTCTGGCAGCGAGCCTTCGGACAGCAGTCCCGACAGGAACAGGTCAAGCGTCCGGATGCCGCGACGCCGGGTCGCGGCTTCGAAGCTCTTGAACCGGATCCCGACGAACGGAGTGCCGCCGGTGGTGGCGAGGGTGCGCCCGGCGGCCTCCGCGGCCGCGTCCTCCGCTTCGTCGCCGGGACGGCCGTAACCGTCCTCGAAGTCGATGCGGAGATCCTCGATCGGCTCGGTCAGGAGCTTCTCGCGGACCCGCTCGTACACCGCCGGGTCGAGGTTCAGCAGGTCGCCGTGCTCGATGAAGACCCGCATCGCCTGTTTGCCCCAGTCGGCGACCAGACGCGTCCGGTATTGCGACGCCGGCACGTACACCGTGTGCACCGGACGACGGCCCGGAGACTCGCCGGGATACCGCGCCGCCACGCGCGCGTCGGCCTCGGCCAACCGCGCGTCGGCGGCGGTGTAGACGTCCTCGGCGAGCCGTCCGCCGCCCATTACTGGATGTGCTCGTACGCCGGCAGGGTCAGGAAGTCCGGGAACTCGTCGGCCAACGCGACCTGCTCGAACAGCTCGACCGCGGGCTTGAGCAGATCGTCGGCGATCTCCGCCGCCAGCTCGCCGCGGACGTCGGCGACGACGCCGCGCACCAGCTCCGCGGTGACCTTCTCGCCGTTGTCCAGCTGCGTGCCGTTCTTGACCCACTGCCACACCTGCGACCGCGAAATCTCGGCCGTGGCGGCGTCTTCCATCAGGTTGTGGATCGCCGCCGCGCCGTTGCCGCCCAGCCACGAGGCCAGGTAGCGGATGCCGACGTCGACCGCCGCGCGCAGCCCGGCCGCGGTGGCGCTGCCCGGCGTCGAGGCGACGTCCAGCAGCTGATCGGCGGTCACCTGCACGTCGTCGCGGGTGCGCTCGAGCTGGTTCGGCTTGTCGCCGAGGACCTTGTCGAACTCTTCCTTGCAGAGTGCGACCATGCCCGGGTGCGCGACCCACGAACCGTCGAAGCCGTCCCCGGCCTCCCGGGACTTGTCGGCGTGCACCTTGTCGAAGGCGCCCTTGTTGACTTCCGGATCCTTGCTCGGGATGAACGCGGCCATGCCGCCGATCGCGAACGCGCCGCGCTTGTGGCAGGTGCGCACGAGCAGTTCGGTGTAGGCGCGCATGAACGGCGCGGTCATGGTGACCGAGTTGCGGTCCGGCAGCACGAACTTCTCGCCCGCGTCGCGGAAGTACTTGATGACGCTGAACAGGTAGTCCCAGCGGCCCGCGTTCAGGCCCGAGGCGTGCTCGCGCAGTTCGTAGAGGATCTCTTCCATCTCGAACGCGGCCGGGATGGTCTCGATCAGCACGGTGGCGCGGACGGTGCCGTGCGGGATGCCGAGCGCCTTCTCCGCGTGCGTGAACACGTCGTTCCACAGCCGCGCTTCGAGGTGGCTTTCCATCTTCGGCAGGTAGAAGTACGGGCCCTTGCCGCGGTTGAGCAGTTCCTGGGCGTTGTGGAAGAAGTACAGGCCGAAGTCGACCAGCGCGCCGACGCCCTTGCGCCCGCCGAAGGTCAGGTTCCGCTCGTCGAGGTGCCAGCCGCGCGGGCGGACCACGATGGTGGCGTGCTCGACGTCGGGCTTCAGCTCGTAGTGCTTGCCGTTCTGGTCGAGCGTGATCGTGCCGCGGATCGCGTCGAACAGGTTGACCTGGCCGCCCACCACGTTCGCCCAGTGCGGCGTGTTGGCGTCCTCGAAGTCGGCGAGCCACACCTTGGCGCCGGAGTTGAGGGCGTTGATGGTCATCTTGCGATCGGTCGGGCCGGTGATCTCCACGCGGCGGTCGCGCAGTGCCTCCGGAGCGCCGGCGACCTGCCACTCGCCCTCGCGGATTTCCTTCGTCTCCGGGAGGAAATCGAGCCGGCCGGTAGTGCGGGCCTCCTCGCGCCGCTTGCCCCGCGCGACGAGAAGTTCGTCGCGCCGCGCGGCGTACTCGTCGTGCAAGCCCGCTACGAAAGCGAGGGCTTCCGGCGTCAGAATCTCGTCCCCACGCTCGACGGACCCGCCGAGAACCTGGACCTCAGACATGCGCAACACCCCGAGTAGTGCTTTGGATAACGTCCCTACGGTTTTTACCTGACGGACTATAGTTTCTGCATAGCGGAACATCAATCGGGTCTGTGAGGAGGACCACTGGTGGCGGCTGAGAAGAGCGGACGAGACGGCGGCGTCCAGTCCCTGCAGCGCGCGTTCGAGCTGCTGGAGCACCTGGCGGACACCGGCGGCGAGGCCAGCCTGTCGGAGCTGGCGACCCTGTCCGGGCTGCCGATGCCGACGATCCACCGGCTGATCCGCACGCTGGTGTCGCTGGGCTACGTCCGGCAGAACACCAACCGGCACTACGCGCTGGGCGCCCGGCTGATCCGGCTCGGCGAAAACGCCAGCATGCAGTTCGGCGCGTGGGCGCGGCCGCTGCTGGTCGAGCTGGTCGAGGAGGTCGGCGAAACGGCGAACCTGGCGGTGCTGGAACGCGACGAGGTGGTGTACGTCGCACAGGTGCCCTCGAAACACTCGATGCGCATGTTCACCGAGGTCGGGCGGAGGCTGCTGCCGCACGGCACCGGCGTGGGCAAGGCGATGCTGGCGGAACTGCCCGCCGACGAGGTCGCGGCGCTGCTGGAGCGCACCGGAATGCCCGCCTACACCGAGCACACTTTCACCGACCCGGACGCGCTGGCGGTCGAGTTGAAGAAAATCGCCGGACAGGGTTACGCACTCGACGAGGCGGAGCAGGAGCTTGGCGTGCGCTGCATCGCCGTCGCGATCCCCGGCGCGCCGGTGCCCGCCGCGGTGTCGGTTTCCGGCCCGTCGGGACGGCTGACCGCGGACGCGGTGAACCACATCGCCCCGGTGGTGCAGAAAATCGCGGACCGGCTTTCGCAGCAGCTCCCGGTTACCTGAGTTCGCCCTTGAGGAGGTCCATCAGCAGGCCGTCGTGCCAGGTGCCGTCCAGCCCTTGCTCGTAGTCGCGGAGAATCCCGACCCGGCGGAACCCGAGCTTCTCGTACACGTGGATCGCGCGGACGTTGGCCGCCGCCGGATCGATGGTGATCCGGTGGTGCCCCTCGTCGAAAAGCCGCTGGGCGAGAATCCGGATCGCCTCCGCGCCGAGCCCTCGCCCGTAGTGGTCCGGGTGCACGGCGAGGTCGATCCCGGCATGGCGGTAGCGGGGCGTGGTTTCTTCCCAGCTTTGGATGATGCCGACGGTTTCGCCGTTGTGCTCGATGGCGTAGGCCTGTGCTTCGTCTTCGGCGAGGAGGCTGTCGGTTTCCTCGTCGGGATCGCCCCACCATGGGGAGACTTCCGGGGACGAGAGGATTTCGTGCACTCGCGGCCGGTCGGCTTTGGTGAGCGGGCGCAGGGTTACGCGGTTCGTGGTAGTCATCCGGGAGAATCAGCCCAGCAAAGCGTCCACGAACGCCCCCGGCTCGAACGGCGCCAGATCATCCGGCCCCTCGCCCAGCCCCACCAGCTTCACCGGCACCCCCAGCTCACGCTGGACCTGGAACACGATGCCGCCCTTGGCCGTCCCGTCCAGCTTCGTCAGGACGATCCCCGTCACGTCGATGACCTCGGCGAACACCCGGGCCTGCGCCAGGCCGTTCTGTCCGGTCGTGGCGTCCAGCACGAGCAGCACTTCGTCCACTCGCGCCTGCTTTTCCACGACTCGCTTGACCTTGCCGAGTTCGTCCATCAGGCCGGTCTTCGTGTGCAGGCGGCCCGCGGTGTCGATCAGGACCGTGTCGACGCCCTCGCTGACGCCTTGCTTGACCGCGTCGAAGGCGACCGCTGCCGGGTCTGCGCCTTCCTTGCCTCGCACGGTCGACGCGCCCACCCGTTCGCCCCACGTTTGCAGCTGGTCCGCGGCGGCGGCGCGGAACGTGTCAGCCGCGCCGAGGACGACGGTTCCGCCCTGGGCCACCAGCACTCGCGCGAGTTTGCCGGTCGTCGTGGTCTTGCCGGTGCCGTTGACACCGGCAACCAGCACGACCGCGGGCTGCTTCTTGCCGTCCACCTCGTGCGGCAGGGCGCGGACCGAGCGCTCGGCGTCCGTGGACAGCGATGCGGTCAGCACCTCGTGCAGCAGTTGGCGCGCTTCCTCCGACGTGCGCACCGCGCGCCGGTTCAGTTCGTCGCGCAGGCGTTCCACGATCTGGGTCGTCGTGGCGGCGCCGAGGTCCGCCATGAGCAGCGTGTCTTCGACGTCCTGCCAGGAGTCTTCGTCCAGGTCGCCGCCGCCGAGCAGGCCTAGGAGGCTCTGGCCGAACACCGAGCGGGACTTGGACAGCCGGCCGCGCAGTCGCTCGAGGCGACCGGACGGGGACTCGATCTCCTCGATCGGCTCCACCGTGCCCGGGACGACCGCCTCGGGAGCCTCTTCTTCGACCGGCTCGGGGAGCTTGACGTCGCGCACCGTGCGCTGGTCGGAGTCGCGCGGGACCGCGGCGTCGTCGCCGACCGCGGGCTGGCCGTCGACCTCCGGGCGGTCCTCGACCGGATGCTCGACCACCGGATCCGGCGAAGGCGCAGGCGCGGGAGCCGGAGCAGGCGGGGCCTCGGCGGTTTTCCCACCGGGCGCGAGCGAGATCCCCCCGCTCGCGGCGTACGTGCCGCCCTTCGGCTTCTCTTCGACCTTGCGCTGCTCGGCGATGCTGATCCGCCGCTTGCGCGCGATGAGCAGCCCGGACACCAGAACGGCGACCAGGACGACGACGGCGACGACAACGATCCAGAACCAGGTGCTCGACACGCCACCATCCTGTCATCCGCGTGCACAAGCCACCGGACACCCCACCGCGAGGCCAACGAGTAACGCGAACGGTTCCGATTCGGCCAAGACTCCACGAGGCGTCTTGCGCCACCCCTTCCGCGTTGACTAGACCACATCGGATGACCACCCCCGCCGGCCACCGTTTCCGCGTCCTCGGTCTGCTGTCGGGCACCTCCGTGGACGGGATCGACGTAGCGGTCGCCGAAATCCGTGACGACGACGGGACAGTCGTCCTCACCCCGCTCGGCGAACTCGACGTGCCCTATCCCGCCGATCTCCGCGCGAATCTCCTCGACGCCCTCCCGCCGCGGCCGAGCAGCGCGCGGCAGCTGACCGTCCTCGACACCCGGGTCGGCCAGGCGTTCGCGGACGCGGCCGCGCGCGGGATCGCCGCGTACGGGCCGGTGGACGTGATCGCCTCTCTTGGCCAGACCGTCTACCACTGGGTCGAGAACGGCGTCGCGCTCGGCACGCTCCAGCTGGGCCAGCCGGCGTGGATCGCCGAGCGCACCGGAGTGCCGGTGATCGCCGACCTCCGCATCCGCGACATCACCGCGGGCGGCCAGGGCGCGCCGCTGGCGAGCACGCTCGACGCGATGTGGCTGCGTGGCCTCGCCGAGGAGACCGGGCGTCCGGTGGCCGCGCTCAACCTCGGCGGCATCGCGAACATCACCGTGGTCACGCAGTCCGGCAAGGTGCTCGCCTACGACACTGGCCCAGCGAACGCGTTGCTCGATCTAGCCGCCGCCCGCGTCAGCGAAGGCAAGCTGTCGGCCGATGTCGACGGACGGCTCGCGCTCGCCGGTTCGGTCCGGCAAGACCTGCTCGACCGGCTGCTGGCCGACCCCTATTTCTCCGCTGCTCCCCCGAAATCCACTGGCAAAGAGCACTTCCACGGCGGATACCTGGACGCAGCCCTGTCCGGACTGCCACCGTTGTCCCCGGAGGATCTGCTGGCCACGCTCACCGAACTGACCGCCGCGACGGTCGCCGCCGAATGCCGACGGCACGGCGTGACGACCGTGGTCGCGTCCGGCGGTGGCGTCGCGAACCCGGCCGCGATGGCCGCGCTGGCGCGGCAGCTTCCCGAGGGCGCGCTCCGCACCAGCGACGACCTCGGCCTCCCCGGTTCCGGCAAAGAGGCTTATCTGACCGCGCTGCTCGGCTGGCTGAGCTGGTGCGGTGTCCCGGCGACGCTGCCGTCAGCCACCGGAGCGAGCGGCCCCCGCCTGCTCGGCGCGCTGACGCCGGGTGCGGCGCCCCTGAATCTCCCCGCCCCGCTGGGGGGCGCCGCGACCCGGCTCCGGGTCGCGGAATCCGGGCAATCACGGTAGGAGAACCCCATGAATCCAGTCGATCTGGTGATCGTCATCGTGTACCTCGCGGCGATGCCGGTCATCGGCGTGCTGGTCGGACGCAGACAGAAGTCCGCGAACGACTATTTCGTCGGCGAGCGCAGCATGCCGTGGTGGGCGGTCACGCTCTCGGTGGTGGCCACCGAGACGTCCACGCTCACCGTGATCTCGACGCCCGGGCTCGTGTTCGGCAACGCGTTCCTGTTCCTGGAAGTCGCTTTCGGCTACATCATCGGCCGCGTGATCGCCGCGTTCGTGTTGCTGCCGCGCTATTTCCGCGGCAATTACGTGAGCGCGTACGAATTCCTCGGCCGCCGTTTCGGCCGCGGGCTGCAGGGCACCGCGTCGGTCACCTTCGTGGTGACGCGGCTGCTCGCCGAAGGGCTGCGGCTGTTCGCCGGGGCGATCCCGATCAAGGCGATCCTCGGCCACTACGGCATCCACACCGAGTACTGGCACATCGTGGTGCTGCTGACCGCGCTCACCGTGGTCTACGCGTTCGTCGGCGGCATCAAGTCGGTGATCTGGGTGGACGTCATCCAGTGGTCGCTCTACATCCTCGGCGCGATCGGCGCGGTGATCTTCCTGTCCACGAAGCTGCCGTCCGGCTGGACGCAGATCGCTTCGAGCCAGGGCCGGTTCCAGCTCACCGACTTCACGTCGAACCTGCTCACCAACCCGTACGCGTTCCTCTGCGCGGTGGTCGGCGGCGCGTTCCTGTCGATGGCTTCGCACGGCGCGGACCAGCTGATCGTCGGCCGCCTGCTTTCGTGCCGGAACCTGCGGGACGGCCAGCGCGCGCTGATCGGCTCGGCCTTCGTGGTGTTCATCCAGTTCGCGCTGTTCCTGCTCGTGGGCGCGATGCTGTGGGTCTACACCGGCGGCAAGACCGGCGCGACGGCCACCGCGGTCGCGGCCGGGAAGATGTCCGGCGACGACGTGTTCTCCAACTTCATCGTCAACGACCTCCCCGTCGGACTGGCCGGGCTGCTGATCGCGGGCATCCTGGCGTCCACCATGGGCGCGCTCGCGTCCGCGCTCAACGCGCTGTCCACCTCCACCATCGCCGACCTCTACCAGCGGTTCACGCACAAATCGATCGAGGACGCCAAACTGCTCCGGCACGGTCGCATGTGGACACTCATCTGGGCGGCGGTGTTCGCGGTGTTCGCCTCGATGTTCACCAACTCGAAGGACCCGGTCATCCAGCAGGGCCTCGGGATCGTCGGCTACACCTACGGCGCGCTGCTCGGCTCGTTCTTCCTCGGCCTGCTGGTGCGCAAGGCCCGCCAGTCCGACGCGGTGATCGCGTTCGCCTGCTCGGTGATCGGGATGGCGTTCCTGATCCTGTTCGTGAAATTCGACAAGGCGACCACCGAGGTGCACATCCAGTTCGGCGCGGCGACGAAGACGCTCGTGCCGCTGGCGACGTACTGGTACACCTTCGCCGGGGTGCTGATCACGCTGATCGTGGGCGGGCTGCTGTCGCTGCGGCGACGCGGCGTGGACCCGAATGTCGAGAAGGTCGAGGAACCGGTGGAAACCCCTGCCTAGCAAGGAGAAACGCGGCCCGGTCCCTTCGAAGCCGAGGAGACCGGGCCGCGTCCGTGCCCGCTTAGTGGATCCAGACCTGCCGTACGTGCACGAAGTTCAGGTCAGCGCCCTGCCAGTGGCCGAGACTGGCCTGGCCGCCGTCCCAGTACAGGGTGACCGAGTTGTTGCCGGAGTCGACGCGGGTGACGCCGCCCAGGTCCACGTACGTCGCACCGCCGTTGGCGAAGCAGGCGACATCGCTGCCGTCCCACGGGCTTCCGCCCGCGAGGCGCAACTGGACGAAGTCGGTGCGGCCGTTGCAGGCGACTCGGTCGATGGCGAACGCCTGACCGGCCGGAACGGTGACGGCCAGCGCGAGCGCCGCGGCACCGCCGAGCGCGAGTCTCTTGACGAGTGAAGGCATGATCGCTGTGGAACCTTTCTCCCAGTGCTGCCTTGAAGGTGATCCGGTCGCCGCGGCGAAAACCGCGCTCCCGGTACGGGATCGACCGTGCCAGTCCGAGGCAGTGAGCGGACAGCCGTGGCGTCCGCTTCTACCCTTTCGTACCCGGGGCGCGAGAGAAAAAGGCCGCGCTCAGACAGCCTTGCCGTGGAACGAAAGCCCCTTGCTGCCGCAGAAAATCTGCTTGCTGCCGCCGTTTCCGCCGTCGTATCCGCAGTTCCAACCGTCGACGTCGAGGAAACGGCCGCTGCCCTCGGCTTTGGTCGGAGCCTGGGTCAGATAGTCGGACATCACGGTGATCGCCTCGGTGCAGCCGACGGTTCCGGCGGGCATCGCCTCGGTCACCACGTCGACCTTCCCGCCGGGGCCGTCGATCGGGCCGCAGTCGGCTCCGTCGCCGAGTTCGCCCTTGCCTGGCAGGCGGTCGCTGGGCTGCTGTTTGGCGGGCGTCGAATGCGGCTTCGGTTTGCTGGCGTGCGTCGGTGTCCCGGTGGACGGCACGGGCGTCGCGGAAGTACTCGGCGCGACCACCGACGAAGCAGTCGGCGCGGCCGAGAGCGCGCTTTGCACCGACGCGGCCTGGCCGGTCTGCGAGCCGCCGCCGCACGCGGCGACCGCCAGCGCGGCACCGAGCAACGAACCGGAAATCAGGGTGCGGGCCACCATGGTGCGCATTGTCGAATCCCCTCCAGGATGTGTTTCCTTTGAACACCCCTGAAGACGCCCGGGCTCCGCGGCCGTTGGCCGATCGGACGGCAGTCCGGGCAGCCCTGCCCGTTCGGGCAAGGTCGCCGGAACGGGCGCAACCCGCTCAGGACGCCGGGACCGGTTCCTCCGCCGCGGTGCGCAGCCGCTGCGAGATCACCTTGGTGATGCCGTCGCCCTGCATGCTCACGCCGTACAGCGCGTCGGCGATTTCCATCGTCGGCTTCTGGTGCGTGATGATGATCAGCTGCGACGAATCGCGCAGCTGCTCCAGCAGGCCGATCAGCCGGCGCATGTTGGTGTCGTCCAGCGCCGCCTCGACCTCGTCCATCACGTAGAACGGCGAAGGGCGGGCACGGAAGATCGCCACCAGCATGCCGACCGCCACCAGCGATTTCTCGCCGCCGGACAGCAGCGACAGCCGCTTGACCTTCTTGCCCGGCGGGCGCGCCTCGACGTCCACGCCGGTGGCGAGCAGGTCGTTCGGCTCGGTGAGCACCATCCGGCCCTCGCCGCCGGGGAACAGCACGCCGAAGACGGTTTCGAACTCGCGCGCCACGTCGGCGTAGGCCGAGGCGAAGACCTCCAGGATCTTCTCGTCGACCTGCTTGATGACCGCTTCGAGGTCCTTGCGGGTGTCCTTGAGGTCTTCCAGCTGGGTGGAGAGGAACTTGTAGCGTTCCTCCAGCGCCGCGAATTCCTCCAGCGCCAGCGGGTTCACCTTGCCCAGCAGGGCCAGGTCCTTCTCCGCGCGCTTGGCGCGGCGGGCCTGGGTGTCGCGGTCGTAAGGCATCGGCGGCGGCGGGGTGACGTCCTCGCCGCGTTCCTTGGCCGCCTCGTACTCGGCCATCTCGCCCGCACTCGGCGGCACCGGCACGTTCGGGCCGTATTCCTCGACCAGGTCCGCCAGGCCGATGCCGAAGTCCTCGGCGATCTTGGCTTCCAGCGTCTCCAGCCGGAGCTTCTGCTCGGCGCGCAGCACCTCGTCGCGGTGCACGGCGTCGGTCAGCTTCTCCAGTTCGCCGGACAGCTCGCGCACCTTCGCGCGCACCGCGGTGAGCGCGGTTTCGCGGGATTGGCGCTGCGCCTGGGCTTCGTCGCGCTCGGCGGCCGCGCGCTGCACCGACAGCTCGATCCGCTCCAGCGCGAACTCGCCGGCGTTGACGACCGCGTTCGCGATTTCCGCGCCGCGCTCGCGCGCTTCCCGGGCCTTGGCCGCGCGCTCGCGCGCCTGCTGCTCGGCATAGGCCGCGCGGCGCAACGATTCCGCTCGCCCGGCGATGCTGCGCGCGCGTTCCTCGGCGGTGCGCTGCGCGAGGCGGGCTTCGACTTCTTCCTGCCGCACCACGGCAAGCTGCTCGGCGGCCTCGTCGCGCTCGGCGGTGTCCGGGTCGTCTTCCACCGGCTGCTCGGCGACCGCGGCGAGCCGTTCTTCCAGCTCCGCCAACTGTTCCAGCGCCTGCTCGCGGCTCTGCTCGACCTTCGCGCGCTGCTGGGTCAGCCGTTCGACCTCGGCCTGCGCGGACCGGGCCGCCTGCTGCAACCGGTTGAGCCGCTCGGACGAACGCGCCTTGCGCACCTTGGCTTCGCCGAGCGCGTCCTTCGCCTGCCCGACCTCTTCGCGCCGGGCCTGCTGCTCGGCACGCGCGCCTTCCAGCTCGGCGGAGTACTGCTCCAGCGCGCGTTCAGCCGTGCGCAAGCGTTCCTGCGCCTCGTCGACCGCGGCCTGGACCTCGATCACGCTTTCGCGGGCAGCTGAACCACCGGCGATCCAGGTGGCTCCGAAGACATCGCCCTCGGCGGTGACCGCACGCACCTCCGGATGCTGGGCCACGAGCTGACGCGCGGCGTCCAGATCCGGCACCAGCGCGAGCCTGTCCAGCGCTTTCTCGACCGCCGGACGCAGCTGCTCCGGCGCGCTGACGACCTCGCGAGCCCAGCGCGCGCCCTCGGGCAGCATCGGCCACGAGCTGGTGTCCACAGTGGACCCAGCGCCGACCGGCACGATCCCGGCGCGGCCGGAATCGGTGTCCTTCAAGTATTTCAGCGCGGACAGCGCGTTTTCGCCGCCGGACACCGCGACCGCGTCGGCCACCGGTCCGAGCGCGGCGGCCAGCGCGACCTCGTGGCCCGGCTGCACGGTGAGCAACGCGGCGACCGTACCGAGCAAGCCCGGCAATTCCGCGGACGCGCCGAGCAGCGCGCCCGCGCCGTCCTTGCGCTTGAGCCCCATCGACAACGCCTCGACGCGGGCCTTCTCCGACGCGATCTCGCGCTCGGCTCCGCGCTCGGCCTTCACCAGCTCTTCGACCCGCGCCTTGGCGGCGTTGTTCGCCTCCACCGCGCGGTCGTGGCGCTGCTGCAGCTCGGCGTCGTCGGATTCCTCCGTGCCGCCGGCGGCTTTCGCTTCTTCCAGCTCCTCGACCGCGATCTCGGCGCGCTCCGCGGCTTCCTGCAGGCCGACCGTCAACCGGTCGACCTCTTCCGCGGTCGCACCGTTCTTGCTGCGCAACGCTTCGACCTGACCGGTCAGCTTCGCCATGCCCTCGCGGCGGTCGGCGATCGCCCGCACCGCGGCCCAGTGCGCGCGTTCCGCGGCCTGCACCCGCTGTTCGAGATCTTCCCGGCGCAGCACGGTTTCCGCGAGAAGTTCGCGGGCCTCCATGACCGCCTCGGTCAGCTCTTGTTCGCGCTCGGCGGCCTGTTCGGCTTCCGCGAGCAGTTCCTCCGGATCACGGCCGCCGGTCGGCGCGGAGACGTCGGAAGAAAGGTGCCGCTGCCGTTCGACGGCCAGCCGCACGGTGCCGCGCAGCCGTTCGGTGAGCGCGGACAGCTTGTACCAAGTCTCCTGCGCGATCTGCAGCCGCGGCGCGTCCTCGGCGAGCGAAGCCTCCAGCTCGGCCTCTTCGGCGGACACGATTTCCAACGCCTGCTCGACTTCGGCTCGGCGCTGGCGGGCGGTGCGCTCGTCGGCCTCGTCGCGGGCGATGGACTCGCGCTGAGTGACCAGGTCGTCGGCGAGCAGCCGGAGCCGGGCGTCGCGCAGGTCGGACTGCACCGACTGGGCCTTGCGGGCGATCTCGGCCTGTTTGCCCAGCGGTTTGAGCTGGCGGCGCAGCTCGGTGGTGAGGTCGGTGAGCCGGTCGAGGTTGCCCTGCATGTTGTTGAGCTTGCGCAGGGTTTGCTCTTTGCGCTTGCGGTGCTTGAGGACGCCCGCGGCCTCCTCGATGAACGCGCGCCGCTCCTCGGGCTTGGATTCCAGGATCGCCGAAAGCTGCCCCTGCCCGACGATGACGTGCATCTCGCGGCCGATGCCGGAGTCCGACAGCAGCTCTTGGACGTCCATCAGCCGGCAGCGGTCGCCGTTGATCTCGTACTCGCTCGCGCCGTCGCGGAACATCCGGCGGGTGATGGAGACCTCGGCGTACTCGATCGGCAGCGCGCCGTCGGCGTTGTCGATGGTGAGCGTGACCTCGGCGCGGCCGAGCGGCGCGCGGCCCGCGGTGCCGGCGAAGATGACGTCTTCCATCTTGCCGCCGCGCAGGTCCTTCGCGCCCTGGGTGCCCATCACCCAGCGCAGCGCGTCGAGGACGTTCGACTTTCCGGAGCCGTTCGGGCCGACCACGCAGGTGATGCCGGGTTCGAAGCGCAGCGTGGTCGCCGAGGCGAAGGACTTGAAGCCCTTGAGCGTCAGGCTTTTCAGGTGCACGTGCTGCCGACCCCTCTTGGCCACGGGTACTGGATGGCTACCGGTTCCCCCGGTTCGGGACAGGCTACCCGGGGTTCTCCAGCGCCGTGGGAGGCCGGGCCGCCCCGGCGCGCCTAGCACAGGATCGGCAGCCCCGGCAACCCCAAGCACCCCAACAGCCGCAGCCGCACCACCGGCCTCAGCGTTCGGCGAAACCGTCGAACCCGCCCTTGGCGGCGGTCCAGCGTTCAACTACCTGATCCACTCGTCCGGGTGAGGTTCCCGAGCGCAGCGCGGCCAGCAACTGCGCACAGTGGTCCCGGCTACCCTCCGCGACGACCTCAACACGGCCGTCCGGGAGGTTCCGGGCGAATCCGGTCAACCCGAGTTCCAGCGCCCGGCTCCGGGTCCACCAGCGAAAACCGACTCCCTGCACCTGCCCGTGCACCCAGGCGGCCAGCCGGACGGGCGATTCCTGCTCGTTCACCGGCCCCATCCTGCCGCACACCCCCGGCTGCGGACGGTGACGGCCCTGTCCCTCGGCCGCGCGAACGGGTCCTGAGCAGTGATAATCTCCCGGCTGGCATCCGGGGCCGGAGCCCCGCTCCCCCGTGCCGCCCCTCGACTTGAGCGTTGACCCTTCTAAGGAGCCTGCATGTCCCGTCCCGACGGGCCTGAACCAAGCTCAGCGTCGCCCGAGATCGCGGTGAGCGCTGCCCCGACCGCTCCGCCGAAGAGCGCGAAGCTCAGCCGTTCCGGCTACGCGATCCTGGGCGTCAGCGGCCTCGTGGTCGCCACCGCTTTCGCCGCGGTCGCCGAACTGGCCGGCCCCGGCTCGGTCACCGACACCGCGACGCACACCACCGGCGGCGGCCAGGGCGGCCTGCAGGACAGCTCGCAGGTCGTCGTGCCGGGCAACGCCGTCCCCGGCGCCCCGATGACCGTCCCCGGCTCGCCGACCCCCGGCCAGACCGCCCCGCCGACCCCGACCACGGTGGTCGCCGTCGGCCCGGACGGAAAGCCGACGACGAGCGTCATCACGCCCCCGCCGAACGCGGGCCAGCCCGGCGGCCAGCCAGGCGGCGGGCAGCCGGTGCCGGGCGGAACCACGTCGGAACGCAGCGACCCGCCGCCCACCAAACCCGGCGGCGGAACCACGACCCCGCCTTCGTCGCACACGGTGAACCCGCCGACGTCGACCACGTCCGACCCGGTGAGCACCCCGCCGTCCGACAGCTCGACGCCGAAACCCCCGGGCAGCAGCTCCACCGGCGGCCAGCCGTCGTCCACGCCGAGCCAGTCCACTTCGGACACCAACCCGACGAGTTCCACCAGCCGCTGAATGTCCGTGAGGGGAACCCGTTTCTTTCTACGCCGCAAGGCCCTTATCTCTCGCAGATGAGGGCCTTGCGCCTTGTCTGTCCGATTAAGACATAGTCAGGCGGTGCCGGGCATACTGCTGTGCAGCGGTAGCGAGCCTGGTAGCGCCGGGGAACGGCCCTGTCACGGCCCGATATCCCCACAATCCCGCTACATAGCAAGCAAACGCAGTGACCGCCTTGTCCGTTCGAGCGGACCACGACGGCATCTTCGCGGCCCACTCTTCGGCTTGGCCGGGCTCGTGGCCCGCCGCGATGAGCCGTACGACCAAGAAGGCCGCATCGACCCACGCCGCGCCCGAAGCAGGCCTGCCCCAATCGATCACGCGCACCGACGACGAGTCGTCATCGATCATGAACTGATGCTCGTGGAGATCGGTGTGGAGCAGCGCAGTCCCTTCGACCAGGCTGGGGGTTTCGCGGCACCAGCCGGTCAACTCGTCGATGTCGAAATCCGCGACCGTGTCAGGGGCCTCGGCCGAGAGTTTGGCCCACCAGTCGGTCGGTGCCCAGCGCTTGCTGAGTGGCTGTGCTGTGCCACCGGGAAGCCCGTTGATCCTGGCGACTGCCTTGGCGACGGTCGCCAAGTCCGCAGCGCCCGGCGACAGGTCGGCCGGACGACCGTTGACGTGCTCAAACCCGACGACGAACCAGGGCGCGTCCGCGTCGATGTCTTCGCTGAATCGGGTTTCCGGGGCTAAGCCAGGAGCGAGATTCCAAGCCTCGGACTCGTTTCGGAGCCAGCGCATCCGCGGGCTGATTCCGCGAACGCCTTTCAAAAAGACATCCCCCTGCTCACCGCGCAGTACAAGAGCGACGTTGCAGTTCTGCCCGTGTTCGATCTCTCGGACGACGGTGACCGGGCCAAGGTGTGACTGGATCGCGGTCCGGACCGTGTCCGGCAGGTCGCTCCAGGCGAATCGCTCCCTCACGCGGGGACCGTACCAGCGCGTGCTTGGTAGTGGTGGCATCCAGTGTCACCACCTGAATGCGTACATCCTTCCCTGCACTGGTTGCACTTCGCCGACGCGATCCACAGCGCGAGATCAACGGCGTACCCGGCTTTGCGCAAGGCTTTCACGGTTACGTTCATCGAAGCCTCGGGAGCCCGCGTGATCGGGATGGCTCCGGTGTCGGCGGGCTCGTGGTGGATGAACCGGCCCGCTATCCGCTCGCAGAACGCGGAGTACTCACGCGTGTAGAGGATGAACGTGTGCCACCCGATGTCGACGGCCTCGCTCGGCGACAGCGGCTCAGATGCTCCCGAACAAGCCCCGAGATAGGCGAGCGCCTGGTCCATGATCCGCGCGGCGTACTCGCGCCGCATGGAGTGTTCCTTGCAGATCCGGTCCACGAGGCGATTGAACAGTTCCTCAGCGACCAAGCCCTGCCCGGTGAGTTCTTCAACGGCGATAGTCATTCAGGTAGCCTGGGCGTCACACGCCGTGATGGGAACAGAGCTGCGGTTTACCAGGGTTTGCAAACGTGGCGGGCGGTCATGGTCGAGCTGGGGCAGCGGTTGCGGGCGGCACGTGAAGCCGCCGATCTCAGCCTGGCCGCGATGGCCGTCAAAACCCACTACACCAAGCCGTACTTGAGCCTTCTGGAGAACGGCAAGCGGACCGTGCGGCCAGAACACGTGACGGCGTACTCGCGCGCGCTCAACGTTTCAGCGGACGCGCTCTACGGCCCGCCGCAAGACCCCCTTCGGGTGGCACACGAATGGCTGGTGACGGACACCCCGGCGGCTGTCCACCGGGCGTCCGGGCGACGGGTCGGCGAAAGCCTGACCTCCGAGATCGAGCGACGGGTGATCGACCTCCGGTCCCTGGACGACACCGTCGGAGGAGGGGATCTCCTGCCGATCGTGCACCGGGAATTAGCGGACACAACGGAGATCGTGAGATCCGGGAGCTATTCCGAGGACATCGGCACAAGGCTCCTGACCGCGGTTGCCGAACTCTCTCAGCTTGTCGGCTGGGTCGCCAGCGACGCAGGACACTGCCAAGAAGCGCAGCGGGTGTACCTCAGCGGTGTCTCGGCCGCGCGAGACGCACATGACCAGGCGCTTGCTGGCCAGTTGCTTTCCTCGCTCGCGTATCAGATGACAAACGTGGGCAATCCGGTCGATGCGGCCCTGCTCGCGAAGACTGCCGTCAAGGGTGCAGAGCACGCGACGCCCGTTGCCCGGGCATTGCTGCTAGAACGCGTGGCCTGGGCGTACGCCAGGTCTCGCGACTCCGGAGCTGCGCGGAGAGCCTTGGCTGCCGTGGACGACGCCTATGAAGCGCGGTCTTCCGGAATCAAGGAGCCGGAATGGGTGTACTGGCTCAACCGTGACGAGATCGACGTCATGGCCGGTCGCTGCTTCATCGAAATCGGACAGCCCGCGGCAGCCGCGCCGTTGCTCACCCGGGCTATCGACAGATACGAAACCAGTCACGCGCGTGAAATCGCCCTGTATCAAACCTGGCTGGCCGAGTCCTTCGCCCGTGCGGGCGAGCTAGACGCCGCACGGGCCGTCATCGAGGAAGCCCGAGTCTCTTCGGCCGGAATAAACTCCCTCCGGCTCACCCGACGCGTCGAAGAGATCGAGCAGCTCATCCGTTAAGGAACGGCTTTCCGGCCAGAGGTCAGATCTCGAACCGGTATCCCATCCCGGGTTCAGTGAGCAGATGCCGCGGCCGGGAAGGCTCCGGCTCCAGCTTCCGCCGCAACTGGGCCAGATACACGCGCAGGTAATGGGATTCCGTCTCATACGACGGCCCCCACACCTCGTGCAAAAGCTGTTTCTGCGCCACCAGCCTCCCGCGGTTGCGCACCAGCAGTTCCAGCACGCCCCATTCGGTTTTCGTCAGGTGCACCTCGCGGCCCTCGCGCAGCACCTTCTTCGCCGCCAGGTCGATCGTGAACGATCCGGTGTCCACCACGGCTTCCGCGCCGTCCGCGCCCGCTACCGACGACCGGCGCACCGCGGCCCGCAGCCGGGCCAGCAGTTCGTCCATTCCGAACGGTTTGGTGACGTAATCGTCCGCGCCCGCGTCGAGGGCCTGGACCTTGTCCGCCGAATCGCCGCGCGCGGAGAGCACGATGATCGGCACCGTCGTCCAGCCGCGCAGGCCCGCGATCACCTCGGTGCCGTCGAGGTCGGGCAGGCCGAGGTCGAGGACCACCACGTCGGGTTTCGTCTCGGCGACCGCTTTCAGCGCGGCGGTGCCGTCGTGTGCGGTGATCACCTTGTACCCGCGTGCGTTGAGGTTGATCCGCAGCGCCCGCACGATCTGCGGTTCATCGTCGACGACCAGCACCGTCGCCGTTTGGTCGGCAGTCATCGCGCCGCGCCCTCCTCCGCCGATTCGGCTTCCACGAGTTCCCGTCCGGTACAGGCCGGCAGCGAGATCACCACCGTCAATCCTCCGCCAGGAGTGTCCTCGGCGCGAACGGTACCGCCCATCGCCTCGGTGAACCCCTTCGCGACCGACAAGCCGAGCCCGACGCCCGGCGTCGAGTCCCGGTCTCCGCCCAATCGCTGGAACGGCGCGAAGGCGGACTCCGCCGCACCCTTCCGCAAGCCCTTGCCGTGGTCGACGATCCGCAGTTCCACGAACTCCCCGTGCGCGCTCGCCCGGGCCGAGACGTCGCCGCCGCCGTGCCGGATAGCGTTGTCCAGCACGTTCGCGATCACCCGTTCCAGCAGGCCGGGATCCGCTTGCACCGAAGGCAGCCGCGCGTCCACCGACACGCGCACGTTCTGCGTATTGTCTACATTGGACAGAGCGTGCGCGACCACCTCGTCGTAGCCGACCGGCCGCAGATGCGGGGTGACCGCCCCGGTCGCCAGACGCGAGGAGTCGAGCAGGTTGTCGATCAGCCCGGCGAGCCGGTCCGCCGAAAGCTCCACGGCTTCCATCAGTTCCTCAGTGTCCTCATCGGACAGAGAAAGATCCGGAGCACGAAGGCTCCCGATCGCCGCTTTGATGGACGTCAGCGGCGTCCGCAGGTCGTGGCCGACCGCGGACAGCAGCGTCGTGCGCAGCTCAGTCGCCTCGGCCTTCCGCTCCGCGGCCGCCGCAGCCGCCGCCATCCGCTGTTGCCGCAAGGCGAGCAACGCTTGTCCCGCAACGGCTTCGAGCACTCGGCGATCCGCTGCGGGCAATGTGCGACCGCGCAGCGTCAGGTGCACGTCGGCGGTCACCGCGATGTCCACATCGGCCTCGTCCGGATCAGCACACGGTTCGCCGCCCGAAAGAGCGACTTTGTCCCACTTGCCGTTGCGCTTTTCCAGCAGCGTCACGGAAGTGAGGCCGAAGTTCTCCCGCACCTTCTCCAGCAACCGCTCGATCGGATTCGGGTTGGTCAGCACGGTCCGCGCGTACGACGCCAGCAACGACGCCTCCGTCCGCGCTCGCGCCGCCGCCACGCCCCGCCGGGCAGCGGAGGCAACGACCAGCGCCACCATCACCGCCACCACGATCATCGCGATCAGCGTCACGACGTTCTGCGGACTGTGCACATTCAGCGTGTACAGCGGCGGCGTGAAGAAGAAGTTCAACAGCCCCGCGCCGAAGATCGCAGCCACCAAAGCCGGGCCGAGTCCGCCCACCAACGCGACGATGACGGTGGCCAGCACGTAGAGGATCACGTCAGTGGAGAACTCGACCGCGTCGCGCAGCAGCACGCCGAGACCAGTCGCGGCGACCGGCAGCAGAATGCTCAGCACCCAGCCCATCACGAGCCTCGACGGCGCCAGCGGGCTCGCGCCCAGCCGCGCCCGCAGCCGTCCGCCAGCGTAGGAGTGCGTGACCATGTGCACGTCGATCGGCCCGGACTGCTGGATCACCGTCGCTCCGATGCCCTCGTCGAAGAGCCGGGCGACCCGGGACCGCCGCGAGGTCCCGATCACCAGCTGAGTCGCGTTGACCCCGCGCGCGAAATCGAGCAGCGCCGTCGGCACGTCGTCGCCCACCACGGCGTGGAAGGTCGCGCCGACCTCCTCGGCCAGCGTGCGGCAGCGGGCCATCGCGGTCGGCCCGAGCCCGGCGAGACCGTCGCCGCGCAGGATGTGCACGACCTGCAGTTCCGCGCCCGCCCGGTTGGCGATCCGGCTGGCCCGCCGGATCAGCGTCTCGCTTTCCGGTCCGCCGGTGATCGACACGACCACTCGTTCGCGGGTTTCCCACGTATCGGTGATCTTCTGTTCGGCGCGGTACCGCTGCAGCGCGACGTCGACCTGGTCGGCCACCCACAACAGCGCCAGCTCGCGCAGCGCGGTGAGGTTGCCGGGCCGGAAGTAGTTGCCCAGCGCGGCGTCGATGCGTTCGGCCGGGTAGACGTTGCCGTGCGCGAGCCGCCGCCGCAGCGCCTCCGGGGTGATGTCCACCAGCTCCAACTGCTCCGCGCGCCGCACGACCTCGTCCGGCACGGTTTCCTGCTGGGTGACGCCGGTGATCCGCTCCACGACGTCGTTGAGGCTCTGCAAATGCTGCACGTTGACCGTGGACAGCACGTCGATGCCCGCTTCGAGCAGCTCGTCGATGTCCTGCCAGCGTTTCTCGTGCCGCCCGCCGGGCACGTTCGTGTGCGCCAGCTCGTCCACGACGACGACCTCGGGCGCGCGGGCGAGCACCGCGTCGAGATCCATTTCGGCGAACTCGTGCCCGCGGTGGCGGACCGTGCGCCGCGGCACGACCTCCAGCCCGTCGAGCAGGTCGGCGGTCTTCTTGCGGCCGTGCGTTTCGACCAGGCCGACGACCACGTCGGTGCCGCGGTCGAGGCGGCGGCGCGCTTCGCCGAGCATCGCGAAGGTCTTGCCGACGCCCGGAGCCGCGCCGAGGTAGATCCGCAGTTCGCCTCGGCGCGGCTTCGGGGGTGTGTCAGGTGTGCTCACTGTGTCAGTGTGCGCCAGGAGCGGCCGAACGCACCGCAAGGTTGAGCCGGAGCACATTCACGCCCGGCACGCCGATCCCGTTGCCGGTGGTGTTGTCCGCGACCAGCTGCCGCACCTTCTCCTCGCTCAGCCCGGTGTTGCGGGCCACGCGAAGCACCTGCAGATCGGCGTAGGCGACGCTGATCGCCGGGTCGAGGCCCGAGCCCGAGGCGGTCACCGCGTCCGCGGGCACCTCCGCCGGGGTGACGCCCTCGCGCTGGGCGATCATGCTCCGCCGCTGCGCGACGGCCTTCGTCAGATCCTCGTTGTACGGCCCCTTGTTGGACGGACCCGACGTCGACGGGTCGCCCGGCCCGAGCACGTCCTTCGAGCTGGCGGAGGGCCGGTTGTGGAACCACGGGTCGTGCGCCGGATCGGCGGGCGCCGGGTCGATGCCGATCAGCGACGAGCCGGCGGCCTGGCCGTTCTGCGTCACCACCGAGCCTTCGGCGTGCCCCTGGAGGCCGGGGATGCGGGACACCGCCCACACGCCCAGCGGGTAGACGACGCCGAGCAGCACGGTCATCGCGATGAGCAGGCGCAGGCCCGCCCAGGTCTGCTTGAGCAAGACGTTCATGTCAGCCAATCCCTGGAATGTGGCGCACGATCAGGTCGATCACCCAGATCCCGAGGAACGGGCTGACGATCCCGCCGAGGCCGTAGACGAGCAGGTTGCGGCGCAGCAGCGCGGACGCCGACGACGGCCGGTACCGCACACCGCGCAGGGCGAGCGGGATCAGCGCGACGATGATCAGCGCGTTGAAGATCACCGCGGAGAGGATCGCCGACTTCGGCGTCGCCAGGTGCATGATGTTGAGCGCGCCGAGCTGGGCGAAGATGCTGGTGAACATCGCCGGCAGGATGGCGAAGTACTTCGCCAGGTCGTTCGCCACGCTGAACGTGGTGAGCGCGCCGCGGGTGATCAGCAGCTGCTTGCCGATGCCGACGATCTCGATCAGCTTCGTCGGGTTCGAGTCGAGGTCGACCATGTTCCCGGCTTCCTTGGCCGCCATGGTCCCGGTGTTCATCGCCACGCCGACGTCGGACTGCGCGAGCGCGGGCGCGTCGTTCGTGCCGTCGCCGGTCATCGCGACGAGCCGGCCGCCCTCCTGCTCCTTCTTGATGAGCGCCATCTTGTCCTCGGGCTTGGCCTCGGCGAGATAGTCGTCGACGCCCGCGTCCTCGGCGATGGCCTTCGCGGTGAGCGGGTTGTCCCCGGTGATCATCACCGTCTTGATGCCCATCGAGCGCAGTTCCTCGAAGCGCTCCTTCATGCCCGGCTTCACCACGTCCGACAGCCGGATCACGCCGCGCACGAAAGCCGTGCCGCCTGCCGCTTCCGCGACCACCAGCGGGGTCCCGCCCTGCTGGCTGATCTCGTCCACGACGCGTTCGGTCTCGTCCGGCACGTCCCCGCCGCGGTCGCGGACCCATTGCCGCACCGCCGAAGTCGCGCCCTTGCGGACCTCGCGACCGTCGAGGTCGACACCGCTCATCCGCGTCTGCGCGGTGAACGGAACGAACTCGGCGAGCTTCTCGCTCTCGTCCGCCGCGCCGGGCAGCCCGTGCTGCTCGGCGACCAGCTCGACGATGCTGCGGCCTTCCGGCGTGCCGTCGGCGAGGCTGGACAGCCGGGCCGCGCGGGCCAGGTCGTCCACAGTGGACTTGCCGACCGGGATCAGCTCGGTCGCGCGCCGGTTGCCGAAGGTGATCGTGCCGGTCTTGTCCAGCAGCAGCGTCGACACGTCTCCGGCGGCTTCGACCGCCCGGCCGGACGTGGCGAGGACGTTGCGCTGCACCAGCCGGTCCATCCCGGCGATGCCGATCGCGCTCAGCAGCGCGCCGATCGTCGTCGGGATCAGGCACACCAGCAGCGCGGTCAGCACGATCACCGACTGCTCGCTGCCGGAGTAGGCCGCCATCGGCTGCAGCGCCACGACGGCGAGCAGGAAGATGATGGTCAGCGTCGACAGCAGGATGGTCAGCGCGATCTCGTTCGGCGTCTTCTGCCGGGAAGCGCCTTCCACCAACGCGATCATCCGATCCACAAAGGACTCGCCGGGCTTCGTGCTGATCCGCACGACGATCCGGTCGCTCAGCACCGTCGTGCCGCCAGTGACCGCACTGCGGTCGCCGCCGGACTCACGGATCACCGGAGCCGACTCGCCGGTGATGGCCGATTCGTCGACCGTGGCAATGCCTTCGACGACGTCGCCGTCACCGGGGATCACCTCGCCGGCCTCGACCACCACACGGTCGCCGACGCGCAGGTCCACCCCAGGCACCTGCTCTTCGGAACCGTCCTCGGTGAGCCGCCGCGCGACGGTCTCTTTTTTGGTCCGCCGCAACGTTTCCGCCTGCGCCTTGCCGCGCCCCTCGGCGACGGCCTCGGCCAGGTTCGCGAACACGACGGTGAACCACAGCCACACCGCGATGAGGATGGAGAACACGCTCGGGTCGGTGATGGCGAAGACGGTGGTCAGGACCGAACCGGCCCACACCACGAACATCACCGGGTTTTTGAGCTGGTGGCGCGGGTTCAGCTTGCGCAGCGCGTCCGGCATGGACGCCCACAGCTGCTTCGGGTTGAAGACCCCCGCTCCGACGCGTCCGGCGTTCTCGACGTGGTGCTGCGTCTCCTCTTCCGGAGTCCGCTCTTGGGTGATGGTCATGCCAATGCCTCTGCAATCGGCCCCAGCGCGAGCGCCGGGATGAACGTGAGGGCCGCGACGAGGACGACGGTGCCGGTCAGCAACGTCCCGAACAGCGGCCCGGTGGTGGGCAGCGTGCCCGAGGTTTCGGGGACTTTCTTCTGCGCGGCGAGGGAACCCGCCAGGCAGAGCACCGCGACGATGGGCACGAACCGGCCGATCAGCATGGCCACCGAAAGCGACGCCTGGAACCAGTCGCTGGTCGCGGTGAGACCGCCGAACGCACTGCCGTTGTTGTTGCCCGCGGACGCGTAGCCGTAAAGGACTTCCGACAGCCCGTGCGGCCCCGAGTTGCCGAGCGCGTCCCGCGTGGCCGGGATCATCAGTGCGATGCCGGAGCCGAGCAGGACGACGGTGGGCATCGCGAGCATCGCGATCGCCGCGCAGGTCACCTCGCGCTTGCCGAGCTTCTTGCCCAGGTACTCCGGCGTGCGGCCGACCATCAGGCCCGCCAGGAACATCGCGATCACGGCCATCACGAGAATGCCGTACATCCCGGTGCCGACGCCGCCCGGCGAAATCTCGCCGAAGAGCATGTTCAGCATCGTGCCCCCGCCGCCGAGCCCGGACAGGCTGTCGTGCGCGCCGTTGACCGCGCCGGTCGAGGTGCCGGTGGTGGTGTCCGCGAACAGCGAGGTGCCGCCGATTCCGAACCGCTGTTCCTTGCCTTCGAGATTCGCCCCCGCGGCCAGTGCCGACGGGCTGTTCGTGCGCGCCTCGGACGTCCAGATCACCGCGAGCATCGCCGCCCACAGACCGGCCATCACCGACAGCAGGACGTAGCCCTGCTTGCGGTTGCCGACCAGCTGCCCGAAGGCGCGGGTCAGGCTGACCGGGATCACGAGGATCAGGAACATCTCGATGACGTTGGTCCAGACGTTCGGGTTCTCGAACGGGTGCGCGGAGTTGGCGTTGAAGATGCCGCCGCCGTTCGTGCCGAGTTCCTTGATCGCTTCCTGGCTCGCCGCCGGGGCCAGCGCGATAGTGCTGGTGCTGCCGTCCGGGTTCGTCACCGCGACGCCGGAACGGAGGCTCTGCACCACGCCGAGCGCCACGAGGACGAGCGCGAAGAGGAACGCCATCGGCAGCAGCACGCGGATCGTGCCGCGGGTCAGGTCGACCCAGAAGTTGCCGAGCCGGTCGGTGCGCGAGCGGATGAACCCGCGCGTGACCGCGATGGCCACGGCGAGCCCGACGCCCGCGGACAGGAAGTTCTGCACGGTGAGCCCGGCCATCTGGACGAAGTGGCCCATGGTCGACTCGGGCGTGTAGGACTGCCAGTTCGTGTTGGTCACGAAGGAGACCGCGGTGTTGAACGCGACGGCGGGCGACACCGGCCCGCGGCCGAAGTTCCACGGCAGGATCGACTGCAGGCGCTGCAGCAGATACAACAGGATCACCGAAACGAACGAGAAGCCGAGCACGCCGGAGGCGTAGGTCTTCCAGTGCTGTTCGGTGTCCGGGTCGACCCGGACGACCTTGTACAGGGCCTTCTCGACCCGCAGGTGCTTCTCGGTGGAGAAGACGCGGGCGAGGTAGTCGCCGAGGGGTTTGTAGACCACCGCGAGGGCGACCAGGAGCACGCCGGCTTGCAGGAAGCCGGCCGCGACGTCACTCATCTCAGAATTTCTCCGGCCTCACGAGGGCGACGAACAGGTAGCCGAGGAGGCCAAGCGCCAGCAGCCCGCCGACGATGTTGGCCACGGTGCCCGCGCCGCTCACAGCTTCTCCAGCCCGCGCAGGACACCGGCGAGCACCACGAAAACGCCGATGAGCAATAGGGCGTACAGCAAATCCGCCACGAGGCACCTCTCAGGAAGGGTCACCCGGCACGGGGTGACCGTCGGTCGAGTGCCACTGTGCGGCCGTCGCGGAGCGTGAGCACCCGCGTCTGACGCCTCCTTGACGCCGCGACCTGGGGGCGTTTACGCGATCTTGACGGCCGGTGACCCGGGCCACTACGTCAAGCGCCATCTGGGCGACCGAGGGCGGGTGACGGTCCGTAGTTGGTGGGTGACTTGCGGCACAGCTGGTAGCGGATCAAGGACAGAGAGTGCAATTCGGGCAGACAAGCGCCGGGGTCCGTGTTACACCTGTGTAACCGATAGTTGTATCAACTAACTAACTAGGTTCAGGGAGGGCTCGTATGTGCGGAATCGCGGGCTGGGTTTCCTACGACACCGATCTCACGCAGCAGCAGGAGATCGCGGACGCGATGACCGAGACCATGGCCTGCCGAGGACCCGACGACCGCGGAACCTGGGTCCGTCGTTCAGTCGCTCTCGGCCACCGCCGGCTCGCCATCATCGACCTGCCGGGCGGCCGCCAGCCGATGAGCGTCAAGACCCCGAACGGCGAAGTCGCGATGGTCTACAGCGGCGAGGCGTACAACTTCTCCGAACTCCGTGAAGAACTCACCAAACTCGGCCACCGCTGGGAGACCGACAGCGACACCGAGGTGGTGCTGCACGGCTACCTGCAGTGGGGCACCGAGGTCGTGGACCACCTCAACGGCATGTACGCGTTCGCGATCTGGGACGAGCGCGACCAGAAGCTCGTGATGATCCGCGACCGGATGGGCATCAAGCCGTTCTACTACTACCCCACCCGCGACGGCGTCCTGTTCGGTTCCGAGCCGAAGGCGATCCTGGCGAACCCGTTGGCGCGCAAGGTGGTCGACAGCGACGGTCTGCGCGAGCTGATGGGCTTCACGAAGCGCCCGGGCTGGTCGCTGTGGAAGGGCATGTACGAGGTCGACCCGGCCACCGTCGTGACCGTGACCCGCGAGGGCATCAACACGCGCACGTACTGGAAGCTCGACGCGAAACAGCACACCGACGACCAGGAAACGACGGTCGCGCGCGTGCGCGAGCTGATGACCGACATCGTCCACCGGCAGCTGATCGCCGACGTGCCGCGCTGCGTGCTGCTTTCCGGCGGCCTCGACTCGAGCGCCGTCACCGGCCTCGCCGCCGCCCGGCTGTCCGAGGAAGGCGAGCAGCTGCGCACCTTCTCGGTCGACTTTTTCGGGCAGGAGGAGAACTTCCAGCCCGACGAAATGCGCGACACCCCCGACTCGCCCTACATCCGCGACGTCGCCAAGCTCGTCGGCTCCGCGCACCAGGACGTGATGCTGAACCCGGCGGACCTGAGCGACCCCGAGGTACGCCGCGCGGTGGTGCGCGCCCGCGACATCCCGTCCGGGCTCGGCGACATGGACACGTCGCTGTACTTGCTGTTCAAGGCGATCCGCGGGGAATCGACGGTCGCGCTGTCCGGCGAATCGGCCGACGAGGTGTTCGGCGGGTACCGCTGGTTCCACGACGAGACGGCGGTGAAGGCGGACACCTTCCCGTGGCTGGCGTTCCGCAACAGCCTGATGGAGAACCGCGGTTCGCTGCTCGAACCGGGCGTGGCCGCGAAGCTCGACCTGGATTCCTACATCGCCGACCAGTACCGGACCGCGGTGTCGCAAGTGGACCTGCTGGACGGCGAATCCGAGCGGGAGTCGCGGATGCGGGTCATCTGCAACCTGCACCTGACCCGCTTCGTGCGGCAGCTGCTCGACCGCAAGGACCGGATGTCGATGGCGGTGGGCCTCGAGGTGCGCGTGCCGTTCTGCGACCACCGGCTCGTGGAGTACGTCTACAACACGCCGTGGTCGCTGAAAACCTTTGACGACCGGGAAAAGAGCCTCTTGCGGCACGCGACGAAGCACGTGCTGCCCGCGTCGGTGCGGGACCGGGTGAAAAGCCCATATCCGTCCACTCAGGACCCGGGGTACGCGATCGCGCTGCAGGAGCAGATCAAGGAAGTACTGGCGCAGAAGGACAATCCGGTGCTGCAGCTGGTCGGCCGGGACTGGCTGCGGGAGTCGGCGGAGACGGATCCGGCGGCGATCAGCCAGGCGCAGCGGGTCGGCATGGACCGGGCGCTGGACCTGCACCACTGGTTCGACATGTATTCCCCGGAGCTGGAGCTCAACTGAGCACAGCCGCGGGGGGGGGGGGGGGGGGGGGGGGGGGGGGGGGGGGGGGAGGGGGCGGGGGGGGGGGGGGGTTTTTTTTTTGCCCTTCCCCTTCTCCC
>NZ_JBVJOE010000006.1:100900-367668 GCF_055583325.1 Amycolatopsis sp. NPDC104775 | reverse complement strand
CACGCCCCCCCCCCCCCCCCACCCCACCACCCCCCCCCCCCCCCCCCCCCCCCCCCCCCCCCCCGCGGCCGGTCAGAAGTCCAGGTGCGCGTCGATCTCCGTGCCGCGCACGTCCAGTTCCGCGCCGGTTCCGCTCAGCAGCCGCCGGGCCGCCGCGTTGTCCACTGTGGTCGTCGCGACGAACTTCGCCGCGCCGCCGTCGCGGGCCGCGTCCAGCAGCACCGCGGTCACCTTGCGGCCGATCCCGCGTCCGCGCGCCGAACGGCCGAGCCACACCCCGGCCTCGACCTCCAGCGCGGACCGCCCGGACACCGGACGCAACCGGGCCGCCCCGCAGACCCGGCCGTCGACCTCCACGACCCACGTCGTCTCGATGGCCGTGTCCGGGTTCAGGGATCGTCGGCGGTGAAACGCGAGAAACGCTTCGCGGCGTTCTTCGGTCCATCCGGCGGGACCTTCCACCGGCGGCATGACCTCGGTCGGTTCGGCGTCGGCCACCGCGGCTTCCAGCAGCCGCTCAAGCCCCTGCTCGTCGAGCGGGATCAGCACGATCTCGGATTCTCCGGATCCAGGCACGCCCCGCAGCTTGGCACGCGAAGCCGCCGGGCGCTACCCGATCGGCCCAGTCGTTACCAGGGAACCGGCTTGCCGAAGCGGTCGAGGAACTGCAGCCCCGGCTCGCCTGCCTGCGCTTCGAGCACGTCAACGACCGCGGGAACGCTCTCCTCCGGCAGCAACGGCGCGTCCGGCCCGCCGAGCCGCGTGCGGTTGTGACCGGGGTCGATGAGCAGCTTGGTCCGCCCGTCGCCCTCGTGGCGGGTGGCGTAGCTGCGCATGAGCTGGTTGAGCGCGGCCTTGCTCGCCTTGTACAGCTCGTATCCCGGTTCGACGTTCATCGAGACGCTGCCCTGCTCCGACGACATCACCGCGACCGTGCCGCCCGGCGCGACCAGATCGTGCAGTCCTTCGAGGACTCTCAACGGGCTCAGCGCATTCGTGATCATCACTTCGGTGAACATCTCGGTCGGCACTTCGCTGATCGGCAGATTTCCGCGGTCGATCGCCGCGTTCACGAAAAGCAGATCGAGCGAGCCGTCGACTCTGTCGCACAACGCGGCGATCTGTGCGTCGTCAGTCATCTCCAGCTGCTCGGTCCGCATCCCTTCTCGCGGCGGTGCTCCGTCGCGGGTGGTCGCGATGACCTCCCATCCCCGCCGGTCCAGTTCGGTGACCAGCACCAATCCGAGTCCGCGCGAAGCCCCGACCACCACTGCCCGGCGTACCGCCATGGCCGCTCCTTTGTCTAGACGCAACGTCACGTCTAGACAGTAGCACGGTAAGGTATCCGGCATGCCCGCAGTGAATTCCCAGCCCCGCAGGGCACGCTCCGGCAACCGGCGCGACGAGGCCGCGCGGCTGGCCGTGCTCCACGCCGCCGACGATCTGCTGGTCGAACACGGCTTTAGCGCACTGACCGTCGAAGCGATCGCGCGCCGGGCCGGCGTCGCCAAGCAGACGATCTACCGCTGGTGGCCGTCCAAGGTCGAAATCCTGCTGGACACGCTGATCGAGGACAGCGACAAACGCCTGCCGGTGCCCACCGAACTCCCGACAGCCAAGGGAATCCGCGCTTACCTGCGCGCTTTCGCGGATTTCCTCGCCGACGACCCAGCGGGGAAATGTCTCCTCACTCTCCTGGCGGAGGCCCAGCACGACGTAGGGACGGCGGCTCGGTTCCACGAGCGGTATCTGGAACCGCGGCAGATCGCCGAACGGGAAATGCTGACGCGAGCGACGGAGGCGGGCGAGGTTTCTCCCGTGCTGGATCCAGAGGCCACGATGGACGCTTTGCTGGGGCCGATTGTCTACTGTGCACTGACCGGGGTCGCGGTGCCGGAGGATTTGGTGGATACGTTGGTGGAGAAGCTTCTTCGTCCGCGAATGTGAGTTCGCCGGCGGATTCCGACATTCAGGTGAACTTGCCAGGTTCCGTTTCGTTCCGCGCCTTCCTCGGAGTTGGACGTCGAGCGCAGGCACCGCATTCCCAACGACGGCGGACGGGCAAGGCGGCGGAATCGTCATCGCAGCCGGAGTCGCCACAGGTGGGGTCATCGCGTTCGGCGGCGGCGCCGCGGTCAAGGGAGGCGCGGGCACAGTTGCGGAGGCACTGCCCGGAAACCTCGCGGGGACGTCGTCGATTCGCTGCCCAGCCGCTCTCCCCCGATCAGGAAAGCGGAAGGCCGGAAATCGGCCCTGCGAGGCTAACTCGCCAAAGCATTGAACCGGTTCAAGCTCAAAGAGCTGAACCGCGCGGTAAAGCGTGAGCTGAAGTGCCTACTCAATTCCACCGGCGAAGTACGGGAGTGCTTTTTTGTACTCCGTGCACCTCGCTCGCCATGGCGTTGCAAGCGGTCGGCCACGGCAACGCCGCGCTGGCTTCCACTTCACCGGCCACCACTATCACCCGAGACCCGTCGGGCGGACAATGGTCATCGGCGAAGCAGACACCGCGACCGGCCGGTTCGACGCGGAAGAACTCGACACCCTGGCCGAGGTGGTCACCTACTTCCCGAAATCCTGACCTGCCGCCGCACCTCGGCGACCCGCACCGGGCGGTTCGCCCGCCGCGAGACTTCGCACGCCTCCGCGATGTAGAACGCCTCCAACGCGTCCGCCGCCCCCGCGGGCGACGGGATCCGTCCGGCGGCCACGTCCAGGAACGCCCGCAGCTCAGCGGCATAAGCCGTCCGGAATCGTTCCATGAAGCCGGGATACGCCGGGCCCGGCAACGGCGGCACACCTGGCTCCACCGACCGCAGCGGCACCTGGTCGTCCAAGCCCACCACCACATTCCCGGCCGAGCCGAGGGCTTCGAAGCGCACGTCGTAGCCCGCGCCGTTATAGCGCGTCAGCGAGACTGTCGCGAGGGTTCCGTCGTCGAGGGTCATCACCACCGCCGCCGTGTCTACGTCTCCGGCGTCGGTGAAGAACTGCTCGCCCTTGTTGCGGCCCACGGCGAAGACTTCCTCGACCTCCCGGCCAGTCACCCACCGGAGGATGTCGAAATCATGCACGCCGCAGTCCCGGAACAGGCCGCCGGAATGCGCGACATAGGCCGCCGGCGGCGGGGCCGGGTCCAAAGTGGTCGCCCGGACGCTGTGCAGCCAGCCCAGTTCTCCACTCTCCACGGCGGCTCGCGCGGCCTGGTAGCCCGCGTCGAACCGGCGCTGGAAACCGATCTGCACCGGGACGTCCGAATCCGCGATCCGGTCGATCACCGCGAGCGTGCCGGGGATGTCCGCGGCTACCGGCTTCTCGCAGAACACCGGCACTCGCGCGTCGACTGCCCGGATGATCAGCTCCGGGTGCGCGTCCGTGGCCGCCGCGATGACCAAACCGTCGAGTTCGGCCCGGAACAGGGCGTCGAGGTCCGCCGCCGATTCGACACCGAGCTGAGCCCCGGCCGCCTGTGCTCGCGCGGGATCCGCGTCCGCGATGACCACCGAAGACACCTCGTCGAAGCCCGCGAGCGTTTCCGCGTGCGCGGCGCCGATCCGTCCGGCTCCCGCCAGTCCCAACCTCATCGCTGTGCCTCCCAGTTCGGTCCCGTGGTCTCCCGCACGACCAAGGACGGATGAAGCAGATGCCGTACCGGTTCAGTGCGTTCACCGCGTACGCGTTCCAACAACGCATCGAAAGCCAGCCGCGCCATTTCCGCGCGCGGCTGGTCCACTGTGGTCAGTGAGATGTGCCGCAGAGAAGCTAAGGACGTGTTGTCGTAGCCAACCACCGAGACGTCCTCCGGCACCCGCAACCCGTGTTCCTCCAGTGCCGAGATCGCGCCGACCGCGTTGAAGTCGTTGCCCGCGAGCAGTGCGGTCGGAGCCGGAGAATACGAGGACAGCAACTCCCGCACCGCTTTCTCGCCCGCGGTGTCGGTGTGCTCGCTGCGTATCACGATCGGCTCCAGCCCGTGTGCTCGCATCGCCTGCTGAAAACCTCGGCGCCGCGCAGCCGCACCAGCCGCTCCCCCGCCGTCGAGGTGCGCGATCCGCCGATGACCCAGCTGCACCAGGTGTTCGACTGCCAGTGCCGCGCCCGCCTCGCCGTCGTCATTCACGGTATCCACTGTGGACAGCCGGGAAGTACGCGACACCAGCACCACCGGACATTGCCGTGCCGCGGCTTCGATCGCGGCGGCCGGGACCACCGGCGACAACAGCACGACTCCGGCCGGACGGAACGACAAAAGACTCCGCAACGCCGCGCCCTCGCGCGAAGGCATCCGGCCGCCGGTGTTGAGGATCAGATCGAACCCGGCGGCTTGGGCCGCCGCGTCCAAGCCTTCCACCACATCGGCGAAGAAGGCGTTGCGCAGGTCGTTCACCATCACGCCGAGCACCGTCGAGGTCCGGCTCGCCAGCGACCGCGCCATCACGTGCGGCGAATAGCCCAGTTCCTCGGCCGCTTCGAGCACTGCCGCGCGCCGCTGCGCCGAGACGTTCGGCGCGTTGCGCATCACGAGCGAAACCAGCGCCCGGGAGACCCCGGCTCGCGCGGCGACGTCCTCCATGGTGGGCTTCCCCATGCGAAAAACCTCCCCGGAGAAGCGCTTGACGCGACGGGTCGGACGCTACAAGCTTAGAGCGCTCTAATCAAGGCCAAGCTCGCGCTGTCCCCCGACCGGAGAGGGATCCATGACTGCGAAAATCGCCGCCGCCCCGATCTCGTGGGGAGTCTGCGAGGTGCCCGGCTGGGGCCGCGTGCTCGACGCCCCGGCAGTACTCGGCGAAATGGCCGAACTAGGCGTCACCGCAACGGAATTGGGCCCGCCGGGCTATCTGCCGCGCGAACCGGCCGAGTTGAAAGCGCTCCTGGCGAAGTACCAGCTCGAACTCGTCGGCGGCTTCCTCGCCCTGCCACTGCACGAAAATCCGGAAGCGGCCGTCGCCGAAGCGGAAGACTCGGCCGCGCTCTTCGCGAAGTGCGGCGGCGAAACGCTCATCCTCGCCGCCGCGACCGGTCTCGAAGGTTACGACGAACGGCCCACTCTGACCGACGCCGAATGGTCCACTTTGGTCAGCACGGCGAGCAAGATCCGGGACACAGCGGCGAAGCACGGGCTGAAAACAGTCCTGCACCCGCACGTCGGCACGCACGTGGAGACCGAGGCCGAGGTCGAACGCTTTCTCGCCGACTCGGATCTCCAGCTCTGCCTGGACACCGGCCACCTCCTGATCGGCGGCACCGACCCGGTCGCGCTCGCCCGGCGACACCCGCGGCGGATCGGGCATCTGCACCTCAAGGACGTCCGCGGCGAGCTGGCCGAAGCCGTCCGGACCGGCGAACTGCCCTACACCGAAGCTGTCGGCAGGGGTCTCTACGTGCCGCTCGGCGAGGGCGACGTGGACATCGAAGCCATGGTCCGCTCCGTCGCCGAAGCGGGCTACGACGGCTGGTACGTCCTGGAACAGGACACCGCGCTGAGCGTCGACAGCCCGGTGGAGCGTCCCGGCCAGGACGTCGCGACCAGCCTTTCGTATCTGCGCACCATCACCGGCTGACGTTGGAAAACAAGCGAGGAGAGACAACGATGTCCCATCGCTGGGAGCGCGCACGACGCTCCGGCCGCGCGGTGGCGGGCCTGCTGGCCGCGGGCTTGCTGCTGGCGGCGTGCACCGGTCCGGCCGCCGAACCGAAAACGACCGCGCCCGCTGCCGCGCCGACGCCGTCCGGGCCGTTGAAGGTTTCGGTGATCACGCACGGCACCGCGGGCGACGCGTTCTGGAACGTGGTGAAGAACGGAGCCGAACAAGCGGGCAAAGACCTTGGCGTACAAGTGGAATACACCTCGGACGGTGATCCGGGCGCACAGGCGAAGCTGATCGACAACGCAGTCGCTCAGCAAACTGGCGGCCTGGTGGTATCGATGGCGAACCCGGAGGCGCTGCGCCCGTCCATCGAGGCCGCGGTGCGTGCCGGGATCCCGGTGATCACCATCAACTCCGGCGAGGACAAAAGCGCGGCGTACGGGGCGCTCACGCACGTCGGGCAGAACGAGTCGATCGCAGGCCAGGAAGCTGGGAAGAAGTTCAAAGACCTCGGCAAGCACAAGCTGTTGTGCGTGATCCACGAGGCCGGGAACGTCGGGCAGGCGCAGCGCTGCGACGGCGCGAAGACCGGATTCTCCGGCACCGTGCAAACGCTGCAGGTGGACATCTCCAACCCCACCGACGCCGAATCGCGCATCCGCGGCGCGGTGCAGACCGATCCGTCGATCGACGCGGTGCTGACGCTGAACTCGCAGGTCGCCGCCCGTGCGGTGAGCGCGATCAAGTCGGTGAACGCGAAGGCCCAGGTCGCCACGTTCGACCTCAATTCCGACGTGGTGGCCGCGATCAACGCCGGGGACGTGCTGTTCGCGGTCGACCAGCAGCAGTACGAACAGGGCTATCTCCCAGTGCAGTTCTTGAAGCTGTACCGGGACAACGCGAACGTCGTCGGCGGCGGCAAACCGGTGCTCACCGGTCCCGACCTGGTCGACAAATCCACCGTGGACAAGGTCGGCCAGTACGTGCAAAGGGGCACCCGATGACGACCCTCGACGAACGGCTGGCGAAGCCGCGGCTCACCGACCGGCTGGTGGTGCGCCCGGAGATCGGCGCGCTGCTCGGCGCGGTCGTGGTCTTCTTGTTCTTCACCTTCGCCACCGACAAATTCTTCAGCGCCAGCGGAGCCGCGACCTGGCTGGACGACGCGGCGACGCTGGGCATCATGGCGGTCGCGGTGTCACTGCTCATGGTCGGCGGCGAGTTCGACCTGTCGGCAGGCGTGATGACCGCGTCCACCTCGCTGGTCACCGCGATCCTCGCCACCCAAGCGGGCTGGAACGTCTGGCTCGCCCTGTTGGTCTCGCTGGTTTTCGCCCTGACAGTCGGCGCGTTCAACGGCTGGCTGGTGATGAAGACCGGACTGCCAAGTTTCATTGTCACCCTCGGCACTTTCCTTGCCCTGCAGGGCTTGAACCTCGGCGTGACGAGGCTGGTCACCGGCACCGTGCAGGTCTCCGGCATGCGCTCGACCGACGGCTACGCCTCGGCTGGGTTCGTCTTCGCTTCCACAGTGGACATCGGCGGCACTCCGTTCCAGATCTCCATCGTCTGGTGGCTCGGCGCGATCGCGGTGGCCGCGTGGCTGCTCGTGCGGACGCGGTTCGGCAACTGGATCTTCGCGGTCGGCGGTTCGGCGAGCAGCGCCCGCGCGGTCGGCGTTCCGGTGGTGCGCACGAAAATCCTGCTGTTCATGGGCACCGCACTGGCCGGATGGCTGGTCGGCTCGATCAACATCCTGCGGTTCGCGAGCGTCCAGGCGAATCAGGGCATCGGGCTGGAATTCCAGTACATCATCGCCGCGGTGATCGGCGGCTGCCTGCTGACCGGCGGGTTCGGCTCCGCCGTCGGCGCGGCGATCGGCGCGCTGATCTTCGGCATGGCGCGGCAGGGCATCGTGTTCGCCGGCTGGGACAACGACTGGTTCATGCTGTTCCTCGGGATCATGCTGCTGGCGGCGGTCCTGGTCAACAACGCTCTGCGGCGGCGTGCGGAAAGGGTCCGGCGATGAACGCTCTCCTCGAAGTCAAGAACGTCGGCAAGCGTTACGGCACCGTAGTCGCGCTGCGCGAAGTGTCCACAGTGGTCAATGCCGGTGAGGTCACCTGCGTGCTGGGCGACAACGGCGCGGGAAAGTCCACTTTGATCAAGATCCTCGCCGGAGTGCACCAGCACGACGAAGGCGAGTTCCTCGTCGAAGGCGCGCCGGTGCGGTTCGGTTCGCCCCGGGAGGCATTGGACCGCGGAATCGCCACGGTGTACCAGGATCTCGCGGTGGTGCCGCTGATGAGCGTGTGGCGCAACTTCTTCCTCGGCTCCGAGCCGACCGTCGGGTTCGGCCCGTTCCGCGCCCTGGACCGGCGCAAAGGCCGGGAGCTGACGAAGAAGGCCCTCGCCGACCTCGGCATCGATCTGCGCGATGTCGAACAGCCAGTCGGCACGCTCTCCGGCGGCGAACGGCAGTGCGTCGCCATCGCGCGGGCCATCCACTTCGGCGCGAAGGTGCTGATCCTGGACGAGCCCACCGCCGCGCTGGGCGTGAAGCAGGCAGGGGTCGTGTTGAAGTACGTGGCCCAGGCCCGCGACCGGGGCCTGGGCGTCGTCCTGATCACGCACAACCCGCATCACGCGTATCCGGTGGCCGACCGCTTCCTGCTGCTCAAACGCGGCGCACCGCTCGGGTGCTACGAGAAGCCGGAGATCGAGCTGCCGGAGCTGACCCGGCAGATGGCCGGCGGCGCGGAGCTGGAAGCACTGGAACACGAGCTGCGGCACGTCGAATAGCTCACGAGACCGCTTTCTCCAGCCACGGCCGCACCACCGGCAGCACCGCGGCGGCCTGCATCGCGCTCATGTGGTCCAGGCCGTCGAGCACCTCGACGGTCCACCCGCGTGCCTCCAGTTCTGCACGCTCGCGCAGCAACGGACCGGCGATGTCGACGGTCACCCCGCCCCACCGCTCGCCGTATGCGATCCGATCCTCCGACCCCGCGAAGCACAATCGCGGGCACGACAGCTCAACCGCCCGGTCGTCGAAGTCTTGCAACGCTTCGTACAACGTCACGAACTGCTTCGTCTGCCCGGTGGACAACGTGACGTCCACCGAATCCCAGTCCCCCGGTTCAGCTTTGGTTTCGGCAGACGGGCCAGCGAGCGCCATCTCGTGCGTCGCCCTGGTCACCGCGAGCATCGCCGTGTACGGCCCGTCCACCGGCGGATACCCGCCCATCACCAACGCGTCCAGCCGGTCGGTCCGCACCGCGAGCTGCAACCCGGACAGCGCCAGCCACGAGTACCCGTAATACGAGAACCGCTCCGCTCCGGCCGCGTCCGCCACGGCCAGGAAGTCGGCCGCGACCACGTCCGGCGTCAGGTCGGCCGGATGCGCCATCCGGTGCCCCTGGTAGTCGAAGGCCACCACCCGGAATCCGGCGAATCCCTCGACCAGCGAACGGCCCAGCTCCGGATCGGCACCCCACTGCCGCGCCGCCTCGGCCTCCGGTCCCTCGGCGGGCCGGGGGTCGACCGGGAGCAGCAGCACCGGCCCGTCCCCGCGCACCTGCGTCTCGATCCGCGTTCCGTCGTGCAGAGTCGTTTCAGCCATCTCATCTCTTTACGTCGTAAAGTGTCGTCCGGCACGACGGTACTATACGACGTAAAGAGATGTCGAATCAGCTGGTGACAGCCGGGGACGCCGCGTCGGAGACCAGCTTGCGCGGAGCCCCGGACCCGTCCGCGGGCACCGACCACACGGCGTTGTCCAGGCCGTACAGAATCGTGTGGTCGTCCTGCCACAACGCCTGGTCGTCGACGCTGCGGGTCTCGGCGAGCGCGGTCTCCCGCATCGTCTTGAGGTCGAGCACGGACAGCCGCCAGACGCCCTCGCCGACCTTCTTCTTGAACGCGATCCGCGTTTCGTCCGGCGACAGCGACGGGCATTCCACGTTCTCCCGCAGCGCTTTGCCGCGGTAGGTGTCGTAGTCGCCCTCGATCAGATACGTCTTGCCCTTGGTGCCCAGGGTCGAGTAGAACCGCTTGCCGTCCTTGGCGAACGTGATGCCCCAGTAGTTGACGTCGGAGGAGAAGTACCGCTTCCCGTCGACCAGGACGGGCAGTTCCTCGATCGTCTTCTCCAGCTCGCCGTTGTCCAGCTGGTAAACCCCGGCGCGGGTCGAGAATCCGGTGGCCGCATAGGAATCCCCGGTGACGAACACCGTCCAGTACACCCGTTTGCCGTCCGGTGAAACCCGCGCCCGGCTCGGCGTCCCCGGCAGATAATCCTTGTGCACGGTGGTGAAATTCCGGTCGAGGACACTGAAATCGCTGACCGCGGGCAACGTGCCAGGGCGCACCGCGAGACACATTCCGGTCGACGCGGACACAGCGAACCGGTCGCACTTCACTTCGCTGAACTTCGGCTCAGCACCAGGATTCGACAGCGGGACTACCCCGACGTTGCCCGTTTTAGTGCTGCGAAAGAACAGTTGCCCGGGCGCGAGCGAAAGATGTTCGACCTTGCCAGGTTCGGCCGGGCTAGGCCGCGCGGCAACCGTGTAGACCACTGCTGCGGCGGCGAGCACCACGGTTCCGACCACAGCGAGAAGGACTTTTTTCATTTGCGCACCGGCCTTGCGAAAGCGGCGCCGAGCGCCACGACAGCGAGCGCTCCGGCCGCCACGAGAACGGCGGGCTGGAGATCCCACAGCGTCCAGGCGAGTCCGAAAAGGACAGACGAAAGCATTCGAGCGGCCGCCTGTCCGGTTTGGACCACCGCGAGGCCAGTCGCCCGGAGATCAGCCGGTACCAACGGTCCGGCGGCAGCCATCAGCACCCCGTCGGTGGCCGCGTAGAACACGCCGTGCAGCCCCAATGCGAGAGCCGCGAGCCAGAATCCCGACACCGGCCCGCACAACGCGATCAGCGCGGCGACCAGCGCGACGTGCCCGCCGAGGAACACCGGCCAGCGCCCGATCCGGTCGGCCAGCTTGCCCAGCGGAACCGCGAGCACCAGATACACCCCGGCGGTGCCGAGCGGCAGCAACGGGAAGAACGTCGCCGCGACGTCCCAGCGCCGCTGGAGCACGAGGTAGACAAAGGAGTCGCCGAGGGTCACGAACCCGAGCAGCGCCGCCCAGACCGCCACGCGGCGGAAACCCCGTTCGCGCAACAATCCGAACGCCGCCCGCACGGACACCGCGGCCCGGTCGACCGCGGCGGGCCGGTCGCGGACGAACAACACGAGCAGCAGCACCGCGATCGCCGCGATGCAAAAACTGGTGAAGAACACCGACGTGTAGCTGCCGAGGCTCAGCGCGAGCACCGCCATCGCGACGAGCGGGCCGAGGAACGCGCCGACGGTGTCCATCGCGCGGTGCACGCCGAACGACCGGCCGAGCGTGTCGGGCTCGCTGGAAAGCGAGATCAACGCGTCGCGCGGGGCTGTGCGCAGCCCCTTGCCGGTCCGGTCGGCGGCGAGCACCACGCCGATCGCCGCGACCGACGAACCGGCCGCGACCAGACCGAGCTTGCACACCGCGGACAAGCCGTAGCCGAACCCGGCGACAGCCTTGAGCCGCCGCCATCTGTCGGCCAGGTGCCCGCCGAGCACGCGGACCACGGCGGTGGCTCCCGCGTAGAGCCCGTCGAGCAGGCCGAACTGCAGCGGGTTCAGCCCGAGGCCGAGCACCAGATACAGCGGGAGCACCGCGGTCACCATCTCCGAGGAGATGTCGGTGACGAGGCTGACCGCGCCGAGTGCGACGACGTTCGCCGACACCCGGCGCAGGCCGGCCTTCCGGTCCGTGCCCGCCGCGACGTCCGAACTACGGCTGGTCGCGATGTACATGACCGGCCCCTAGTTGTGGCAGGTGTAGGTCGGGCTGCTGTCCTGGACCTTGCCGTCGAGACCGATCAGCTGCTCGGAGAAGGTGTTGTCGGTCATCGTCAGCTTGAGCACGCCGAAGGTGTCCTTGAGCAGCTTCGCCGTGGTCGGGTGCGCGGAGTGGACCGGGTACGGGTTCGCGCCGCCCATGCCGCCGACGATCTCGACCGGGCCGGACGGGTCCGCCTTGCCGTTCGCGTCCTGCGGGACGAACCGCTCGTAGTGGTGATCGTGGCCGTTGAGGATCAGGTCGACCTTGTTCTGCGCGAACAGGTCCCACAGCTGCTTGGAACCGCGCTGGTCGCCGTGATCGCCGGAGCTCCACCGCGGGTGGTGGTAGTACGCCGCGACGCAGCCCTTGGTGTTCTTCGCCAGGTCCTGCTTGATCCAGTTCATCTGCTCGGTGTCCTTGAGCTCGCCGCCGTCGTTGTCGTCGACGAAGCCGTTGGAGTCGAGGGCGATGAAGTGCCAGTTGCCCATTTCCCAGCTGTAGTACCGCTTCCCGTTCGGCGTGGCGATCTTGCCGAAGTACTGCTCGTAGGCCTCGAAGGGCTTGTTGTCGTCGTAGGTCTCGTGGTTGCCGGGGACCGGGTGCGTGATGCTCTTGAACTTGCCCCAGGTCTTGTCGTAGTAGTCCTTGAAGTTCTGCAGCGACAGACCGGTGTTCTCGGAGTCGTACTGGTTGTCGCCCATGGTGATCACCGCGGCGGGGTTCATGCTCTGGACGAGCTTCGCGGTCTTCGGGTGCATGCAGCTGGAGCTGCTCGCGGTGCACTGCTCGGCGATGTCGCCGGCCGCGGCGAGGACGAAGGTGTTGCCCGCGGTCCCCGGCTTCGTGTGCACCTTGACCGCGCCGCTGACCGGCGAGGTGTTCCCGGCGGCGTCCTTCGCCCGGACGGTGTAGGTGTAGTCGGTGTCCGGCGAGAGGCCGTTGTCGGTGTACGACGTGGTCGTGCTGGTGGCGACGGACTTGCCGTCCCGCAGCACCTCGTACCCGGCGACGCCGACGTTGTCCGTCGACGCGGCCCAGGTCAGCCCGACGCTGTTGGAGCCGATCTCGCCCGCGGCGAGGTTCGCGGGAGTGGTGGGCGCCTGCGTGTCACCGGAGGAGTCCGGCGTGCCATACGCCTGCAGCTCCCACAGCGAGTAGCCGTACTTCGTGGCGCGCTCGGTGCCGACGAAGCGCAGGAACCGGCCGTGCCCGGACAACCCGGTGAGGTCGTCGGTACCGCCGTCGCCGTTGGTGATCGTCGCGATCGACTTGAAGTTCTCGCCGTCGTCGGAGACCTCGATGCGGTACTTCTTGGCGTAGGCCGCTTCCCAGTTCAGCTTCACCCGGTGGATCGTGGCCGCCTGCCCGAGATCGACGCGCAGCCACTGGGCGTCGGCGCTGACCGCGCTGGCCCAGCGGGTCTTGAGATTCCCGTCTACGGCTTTCTCGCCGCTCAACGCGGACGTCTCGAGCGTGGACGTGCTGACGGGTTTCCCTTCGGACAGCAGCACATCGGCGGCAGCGGCACTGGCGTCGCGCGCGGGCGAGACCGCGGCGGGCAGCAGCACCACCGCGGCCGCCGGCAAGGCGAACCGGGCGAGACTTCGGACACGGGACGAGGACACGTCGCACTCCTTCGGGCCGGACGGGAACAGGGCGGCGGCGTTACGGTTCTGCGGCGTCTCGTTGCGTTAGGAAAGTTTCCTAACTAAAACGGCAGAGTAGCGGCCCCGGTGTGCCCCGACAAGCCCGGAACGGACGTGAAACGATCAAGAGCGCCCGATCAGCGGAACGCCCCGCTTGCCGCCGCGGAAGGTCCGTGAGGGGAACCCTGAGGGAATCTGATTCCGTGAAGGCCACCCTCACGGACTTCAGCGTTGCAGCAACCGGCGGACTTCCTGCACCGCGGCGCGTCCGGCCCGATTCGCCCCTACCGTGCTCGCCGAAGGCCCGTACCCGACCAGATGCAGTCGCGGTTCCGCCACCACGCGAGTCCCGTCCATCCGGATTCCGCCGCCCGACGTCCGCAGATGCAACGGAGCCAGATGGTCGATCGACGCACGGAACCCGGTCGCCCACAGAATCAGGTCCGCGGGCTCGAAACTCCCGTCCTCCCAGACGACACCGTCGGGAACCAGCCGCGAGAACATCGGCCGCCGGTCCAGATACCCGGCCGCGCGCGCGGCGAGCACCTCCGGCGTCACCGCCAGGTCCGTCACGCTGACCACGCTCTCCGGTGGCAGTCCGGCCCGCACCCGCTGCTCCACCTTCGCGACCGCCTGACGGCCCCAGTCCTCGTTGAACGACTCCTCCCGCCACACCGGCGGACGCCGCGTCACCCACACTGTCGACCAGGCGACCGGACCGATCTCCATCAGCAGCTGTACCGCCGACGTCCCGCCGCCCACGACCACCACGCGCTGGCCGCGGAATTCCTCAGCACCGCGGTAATCCGCTGTGTGCAGCTGCTTTCCGGCGAAAGTCCCGGGATAACGCGGCCAGAACGGCCGGTCCCACGTCCCGGTCGCGCTGATCACCGCACGCGCCGCCCAGGTCTCCGCCGGAGATTCGACCAGCAGCCGCTCCCCCGCGCGCCGCACTGCGGTCACGTCGACCGGACGGTGCACCGGCAAGTCGTAGGTCTTCTCGAAGCGCGCGAAGTACTCCGACACGGCCTCGCTCGCCGGCCGCGTCGCGTCGGGGGTCCCGAACGCCATGCCCGGCAGGTCGTGAATCCCGTGCACCTTGCCGACCACCAGCGACGGCCACCGGTACTGCCACGCCCCGCCCGCGCGTTTGCCGTGGTCGAGCACGACGAACCCGCGGTCGTTGGCGAATCCGGACCGGCGCAGGTGATACGCCGCCGACAAGCCGGCCTGCCCGGCCCCGATCACCACGACGTCGGTCTCGTGATCCGCAGTGCTCATACAACGTTCAACAATTGCTCGCGCCCGGTATTTCCGGCTCAGACCGCGACCCGGTTGCGCCCGCCGTCCTTCGCCCGGTACAGCGCGGCGTCGGCCGATCGCAGCACCTCGTCGAGTGTGTTGCCCGCCTGGGGATAACACGCCACGCCGACGGACACCGACAGTCCGCTGATCCGCAACGGACCTCCCACCGAGACGGTCAGCTCCCCCACCGCGATCCGCACGCGTTCGGCGATCCCGAGCACGTCCGTGCCGCCGGTCGCGGGCAGCAGGACCACGAATTCCTCGCCGCCGAACCGGCCGACGGTGTCGCTTTGCCGCACCGAAGACTCGATCGCGACGGCCACGGCGGCCAGCACCTCGTCGCCGGTGAGATGGCCGTACGTGTCGTTGATGCGCTTGAAGTGGTCGAGATCGATCATCAGCACGGCGAACCCGCTGCCGGTGCCCCGCCGCCGGGCCCGGGTGAATTCGCGCGTGGCCAGCTCGTGCCAGCCCGCGGTGTTGAGCAGGCCGGTTTTTTCGTCGGTCACGACCGCTACCTGCAACTGCTGTTTCAGCAGGAGATAGCGGTGCAGCAACAGCAATGGCGGAAGCACGAACACCACCAGCACTGGTTGGTGGACAAACGCCAGCGCGGCGAGCCCGCCGAGGCAGAGCGTCGCCAACTCGAAGGCGTTGTCCTCCCAGGTGCCGATGAGGTCCGCGAGCGAGCGACTGTTCGTGTACAGGTAGATGCCTGTCGCCACGAGCAGGACGTTCACCAGCTCAAACGCGACTGCCGCCAGTACGAGCGCGAGGACGCCGTACGCGGTGTCGAGCCGCTCCTGATCCAGACCGCTGACAGCCAGCACCCCAGACGCCATGAAGCACGACAGCATCGCCCACGCGGTACTCGCCGCGAAGCGATGCGCGGGCCGCGTACGCACGTGTCGCCACACTCGCAGCCACAGATGCAGGTACAGCACCAATGCCAGCAACGCGACCCATGCTGGCGGAAGCAGGAAGGCACCCGCGAGATACCAGACAGACGTGACGTTGATGTGCGTCTGGCCGCTCATCCATCGCCGCAGCCGTTCGATCCGCCGCGACATCTCGGCCTGCGCGATGCCCAGCCCGACGAGCACGCCGAACGAACTGAACTGCACCGGCCCGCCGAACCCGGTCGCGAGACCGGTCACCGTGGCCACCGCGGCGAGCGCCTCGCACCCCATCGCGTAGCCGATCCACCGCCGTCGCGCGACCGCCCACATCGCCCAGCGCGGCGGCCAACCTCGCCAGGCCGTCACCGCGTCGCGCACCCCGATGGGGACAGGTGCCTGCCTCACGGGCGCCCCCACGCGAAATTCGGCCTACGGAAGTAGCCCAGGGTAGCGGGTCCACTCCGGTGCTAGCCGAACCGAGCGAAAACTCACCCGCGAACTGCCCGCCGGGCACGCCCTGGGTAGAGCGCGGGCAAGCCCCGGACCCGTCAGCGGCCGCGCAGTTTCCGCACTATGGCCAGCACGATCAGCAGCACGACCGCGCCCGCGGCCACCGGAGCGAGCCGTTTCGCGACGGACTGACCGGCGTAGTCGAGCAGGTCGATCGCCTCGGTCTCGCCGGTCGAACCCCCGGCGGGCACGCTCCGCAGCCGCGGTTTCTCGTCGGCGACCGGCTTCTCGTCGGCAGCGGGCTTTTCGGCGGGCTTCTCTTCGGCCTTGTCCTCGGACTTCGCTTCGGGCTTCTCTTCGGCCTTCTCCGCCGAAGCCTCGTCGGCCGGGGTCCCCAGCGACGCCGCGAGGTTCCCCGCGAAGGTGTCGAGGATCTTGCCGCCCACCTCGGAGATCAGGCCGCGCCCGAACTGCGCCGGACGCCCGGTGATCGCCAGATCGGTGGCGACCGCGCCGTGCGTGCCGCCGTCGCGTTCGGTGAGCGTCAGGGTGACCGTCGCGGCCGCGGTGCCGCCGCCGCGGGCGTCCTTGCCCGACGCCTTGATCACGACCTTGCGCGCCGCCTCGTCCTTCTCCAGGAACTCGCCGGTTCCCTTGTACAGCAGCGAAATCGGCCCCAGCTTGACCTTCACCGTGCCCGCGAAGGTGTCCCCCTCCACCTTGGTGAGCGAGGCACCCGGCATGCACGGGGCGACCCGCTCCGGGTCGATGACGGCCTGCCAGACCTCCCCGATCGGGGCGGGGACGGTGAATTCGTGGTCGAGCCGCACGGGCCGACCTCCTCTCCTGCACACTTCTTCGAGCCGTTGCCGTCCACCTTACGGCCGTCTCGCGGGGAGCGGTCCGGGAAGGACTCCTTGGGGGTCCCCCACGGTTGCCTCACCCCGGGCACTCTGACGCACCTGACCGCGCCCGCAGTCCGTGAGGGGAACCCTGATTCCCTCGGGGTTCCCCTCACGGACAATCAGCCGGGCGACGCGGTTCAGGCGCCCACCGCCGCCGCGACGGCACGCCCGGTCAGCACCCGCGCGAGATGCTGGCGGTACTCGACGTCGGAATTGCCGTCCGCGACCGGATTGGTGCCCTCGGCCGCGTGCGCGGCGGCCGCCCGGATCGTCTCCGCGTCGGCCCGCGCGCCGAGCAGCGCCTGCTCCACGCCCGTCGCCCGGACCGGTGTCGCGCCCATGTTCGTAAGCGCCACCCTGGCTTCCTCGATCACGCCGCCCTCGGTGCGCACGGCGGCCGCCACCGCGCACATCGACCAGGCCTGGGCGACCCGGTTGAACTTCTCGTAATGCGCCCGCCAGCCGGTGTGCTTGGGCAGCCGCACCTCGACGAGCAGTTCGTCCGGAGCCAGCGCGGTGGTGAAGTAGTCCTGGAAGAACTCCGCCGCGGGCACCGTGCGCCGGCCGTTCGGACCGGCCAGAACCAGCTCGCCGTCGAGCGCGAGAACCGGAGCCAGCAGGTCGCCCGCCGGGTCCGCGTGCGCGATCGCGCCGCCGAACGTGCCGCGGTGGCGCACCTGCGGATCCGCGACGGTGTCGGTCGCTTCCTTCACCAACGCGGCGTGCTCGGCGATCAACGGGTCGCGCTGGACCTCGTAATGCGTCGTCATCGCACCGACCACGAGCGCGTCGCCGTCCTCGCGCACTCCGCGCAGTTCGGCGATTTTCCCGAGATCGACCAGCGTGGTCGGCGCGGCCAGCCGCATCCGCAGCACCGGCAGCAGGCTTTGCCCGCCCGCCAGCACCTTGGCGTCCTCGCCCGCTGCGGCGAGCGCCTGCACGGCTTCGTCCACTGTGGACGGAGCGACGTAGTCGAACGGAGCCGGGATCACTGGGCACCTCCGGAGGCGTCGATCGAACCGAGACCGCCGCCGGCCTCGCCGCCGGGACCACCGGCATCAGTAGTGCCGTTCCGCACCGCGTTCCACACGCGCATCGGCGTGAGCGGCATTTCGATGTCGTTCACCCCGAACTGGCGCACCGCGTCGACCACCGCGTTGACCACCGCGGGCGTCGAGGCGATCGTGCCCGCCTCGCCGACTCCCTTGGCTCCCAACGGGTTCGTGGTCGACGGCGTTTCCGTGCGGTCGGTGGTGAACGACGGCAGGTCGGCCGCCGAGGGCAGCAGATAGTCGGCGAACGTGCCGGTGGTGAGCGTGCCGCTCTCGTCGTGCACGGCCTCCTCGAACAACGCCTGCGCGATGCCCTGGGCGAGCCCGCCGTGCACCTGGCCCTCCACGATCAGCGGATTGACCACCTTGCCGACGTCGTCCACGCACACGTACGAACGCAGTTTCACCCGGCCCGTTTCCGTGTCCACTTCGGCCGCGCACAGGTGAGTGCCGTGCGGGAAGGAGAAGTTCTCCGGGTCGAAGGTGGCGTCGGAATCGAGCGACGGTTCGACGCCGTCGGGCAGGTTGTGCGCGGCGAACACGGCGAGTGCGACGTCCTGGATCGTCGTCGACGAATCCGTGCCCTTCACGGTGAATTTGCCGCCGGAGAACTCGAGATCGTCTTCCGAGCACTCCAGCAGATGCGCGGCGATCGGTTTGGCCTTCGCGACCACCTTCTCCGCTGCCTTGACGATCGCGATCCCGCCGACGACCAGCGAACGCGAGCCGTAAGTGTCGAGGCCCTTGTGCGACGACTGCGTGTCGCCGTGCAGCACCTCGACGTCCTCGAAAGCCACCCCCAGCTGGTCGGCCACGATCTGGCTCCACGCCGTTTCGTGCCCCTGGCCGTGCGCCGACGCACCCGTGGTGACCTCGACCTTGCCGGTCGGCAACATCCGCAGCGACGCGTATTCCCAGCCGCCGGCCCCGTAATCGAGCGAACCCAGCACCCGCGACGGCGCCAGCCCGCACATCTCGGTGAACGTCGAAACCCCGATGCCGAGCTGAACCGGATCGTTCGCCTCTCGGCGTTCCTTCTGCTCGCGCCGCAGCGCGTCGTAGCCGAAAAGCTCCTTCGCCTTCTCGGTCGCAGCCTCGTAGTTTCCGGAATCGTAGGTGAGCCCGCAGACCGTGGTGAACGGGAATTCCTCGTGCTTGATCCAGTTCTTTTCGCGCAGTTGCAGCGGATCCATGCCCAGCTCGTCGGCCAGTTCGTCCATGATCCGCTCGATCGCGAACGTCGCTTCCGGACGCCCGGCGCCGCGGTAGGCGTCGGTGAGCGTGGTCGTGGTGAACACGTTGGTGCAGGCGAAGTGGTAGGCCGGGATCTTGTAGATCGCGTTGAACATGAACGCGCCGAGGATCGGCACGCCCGGCCCGACCAGGCCGTTGTACGCGCCGAGGTTGGCGAGCAGTTCGACCTTGAGCCCGGTGACCGTTCCGTCGGCCTTCGCCGAGATGGTGATGTCCTGGATCTGGTCGCGGCCGTGGTGCGCGGCGAGCATCGTCTCGGACCGGGTTTCGTTCCACTTCACCGGTTTGCCGAGCTTGTTCGCGACGAGCACGGTCATCATTTCCTCGGGCAGCACGCCGATCTTGCCGCCGAACCCGCCGCCGACGTCCGGGGCGATCACGCGCAGTTTGTGCTCCGGGATGCCGAGCGTCAGCGCGGACATCACCCGCAGGATGTGCGGCACCTGGGTGGCCGACCACATGGTCAGCTGCGCGCCGGTCGGGTCGACCACGCACGCGCGCGGCTCCATGAAGGCGGGCACCAGGCGCTGCTGGCGGAAGCGGCGTTTCAGCACGATCTCCGAAGAGGACAGTGCTTCCTCGACATTCCCGCCGGTGCCGGCCTCGGCCGACTCGAACACCCAGAACGCGTTCTTGTTGCTGCCCAGTTCCTCGTGCACGAGCGGCGCGTCTTCGGCGAGCGCGGCTTCCAGGTCGAGCACCGGCGGCAGCTCGTCGTACTCGACCTCGATCGCCTCAAGCGCGTCATGCGCCTCGGCCGCCGACCGCGCGACCACGACGGCCACGCCCTCGCCCGCGAAATTCACCCGATCCGCCGCCAGCACCGGACGCCGCGGCGCCGCCATGTCCGGCGTGATCGGCCACGCGCACGGCATGCCGATCGCCCCCTCGGGATCGAGGTCAGCGGCGGTGTAAACGGCAACGACCCCAGCGGCTTCCTTCGCCGCGGACGTGTCGATCGAAACGATCTTCGCGTGCGCCAGCGGACTCCGCAGCACCGCGAGATGCAGCATCCCGGGCAACGCGATGTTGTCGGTCCACCGGGTGCGCCCGGTGATCAACCGCTCGTCTTCCTTGCGGCGGCGGGACTTTCCTACCTCAGGCTCGATCGTGGCAGTCATCATTCACCACCCACGCCGACGTGGTTGGGCTGATCGATCTTCTCGGCGTCCGGCCCCGCACCAGGACTCATGTGCTTCGCCGCGTCGCGAACCGCCTTGACGATGTTCTGGTACCCGGTGCAGCGGCAAAGATTGCCCTCGAGCCCCTCGCGGACGGCCTGCTCATCCGGATCCGGATTGTCCGCCAGCAGGTCGATGGACTGCATGATCATGCCCGGCGTGCAGAACCCGCACTGCAGCGCGTGATTGTCGTGGAACGCCTGCTGAACCGGGTGCAACTGGCCGTCGCGGGCCAGCCCCTCGATGGTGGTGACCTCGCATCCGTCGGCCTGCACGGCGAGAACGGAACAGGATTTCACGCTGTGCCCGTCGAGATGGACGGTGCACGCGCCGCAGTTGCTGGTGTCGCACCCGACGACGGTGCCCACCTTCCCGACGCGTTCCCGTAAATAATGGACGAGCAGGGTGCGCGGCTCGACGTCATCGGTGTATTTCGTGCCGTCGACAGTGACGGTGATGCGCATCAAAGGCCTCCAAGTGCAAATGCCCGCCAGCCCCGGCGAAGGCGGCGGGCCGGTTCGGGAACGGCCAAGGCGCGATCGTGATCGGCCTCACAGGGGAGCGTGCTACGCCTTTCGCGCGCGGACAAGTCCTGATGTCGTACGTCGGTGCCGTGGTTCCGCAGTTGCGGGTTTGGCGGCGGTTTTCCGGCGCAGATGCGTGAAGCCGGACGGGTGATTTTTCGGCCGTCCGGTGCGGTGGGGGGGTCTTCCCGAGGGGCGGGGGTTTCGGGTCGGGGGTTCACCGGGTTTCTTTGCTGGACGGGGTTTTCCCGGCGGATCGGGTTGCTGGGGTGCGGTGTTCCGGCGGCCTGGCGCTTGCGCTTCTTGGCGGTCAATGCCGCGCCGGGATGCGCCTTCCAGCATCGCTACCAGGCAACGGCCAGGATGGTTCAGCCTGACGCTCGCAATCCCCGCCAGCTGCGACCTCGCTGCACCAGCCGGGTCCATCCAGTTCCCGCACGTTGCTTGGATGCGCAGCGCACCGGGCCTGGCAGCACCCCAGTCCAGTTCCGCCCATTCAGCCGCCAGCCCGCGTGGCACCTGTCGCGCCCAGCTCACGTAACGCCCGCGAGCCGCCGGAGTGCTCAGCCGTACTCCGCCCAGCCCTACGAGGCGCCGCGCCCAGTCCCGCGCAACACTCGCCGATCCGCCGGAAACTCAGTCGCACTCCGCCAAGCCACCGCACCCAGCCCACGCACCCACTCAGACGCCGAAGTACTCAGCCGCACTTCCAGTCCAGCCCCGCCAGCCGCCGCCACCCGGCCCGGACAGCGCGACCTCGTCCAGCTCAGCTGTGAATCCGCCCGCTCAACGCCGCCAGTCGCCGCCCGGTCCCGCTCCAGCGCAGCGCGATGATCTCCGCCGCGATCGACACGGCCGTCTCCTCCGGCGTGCGCGCACCGAGGTCAAGCCCGATCGGCGACGACAGCCGTTCCAGCTCGGCCTCGGTGATCCCGGCTTCGCGGAGCCGCGCGAACCGGTCGTCATGCGTCTTGCGGGACCCCATCGCGCCGACGTACCCGACGTCGAGCCGCAGCGCGACCTCCAGCAGCGGCACGTCGAACTTCGGGTCGTGCGTGAGAACTGCGATCGCCGTCCGGGCGTCGATCCGCCCCGCGTCAGCCTCCGCTTTCAGGTACCGGTGCGGCCAGTCGACGACCACGTCGTGGGCTTCCGGGAACCGGCTGCTGGTCGCGAACACCGGCCGCGCGTCGCAGACCGTCACCTGATACCCGAGATAAGCACCCATCCGCGCCATCGCAGCGGCGAAATCAATGGCGCCGAAGACAAGCAGTCGCGGCGGCGGTTCAAAGGAGTTCACAAAAACAGCCATGCCCTCGCCGCGCCGCTGCCCGTCCGGTCCGTAATGGAGCGTCCCGGTGCGTCCGGCGGCGAGAAGTCCGCGCGCGTCGTCCGCGACGGCGTCGTCCATCCGGGACGAGCCAAGGGACCCCTCGACCCGGTCCGGCCACACGATCATGTGCTCGCCGACCAGTCCGGATGTCTCGTGCTCCACGATCGTGACCACCGCGACGGGTTCGCCGTCACGCACCGACGCGACGACGCGCTCCAGCTCCGGCATCGATTCGCGGTCCACCGGCTCGACGTAGATGTCGATGATCCCGCCGCAGGTCAGCCCGACCGCGAATGCGTCGTCGTCGCTGACGCCGTAGCGCTGCAGCACCGGCTTCCGCTCGGCCACGACCTCGTTGGCCAGCTCATATACCGCGCCTTCGACGCAGCCGCCGGACACGCTCCCGACGACCGTGCCGTCCGGCGCGACCATCATCGACGCGCCCGGTGCCCGCGGCGCCGACGAAAACGTGGCCACCACCGTGCCGAGCCCGACCGTTTCGCCCGCCTGCCAGCGGCGGTACACGTCGTCCAGTACGTCACGCATCGGCAATCTCCCCGAGGAGTCGTTCCAACGTCGCCAGGCTGTGCCCGGCCAGCAGCCGGTCGATGTGCGGCAGGGCGGCCACGATGCCGGATTGGACCGGAGCATAACCCTCGTGCCCTGCGTGCGGATTCACCCAGAATACGGCGTGCGCGAGGCGGCGCAGCCGGCCAAGCTGCTCGGCGAGCAGGCTGACGTCGCCGCGCTCCCAGCCGTCGGAGAACACGGTGACTACTGCGCGTCGTGCGAACCCGCGCTGCCCCCAGCGGTCCAGAAACACCCGGAGCGTCTCGCCAAGGCGCGTCCCACCAGCGAAATCAGGCACCGCAGTGCCAGCGGCGAGCATGGCCTGCTCCGGATCGCGCTGCCGAAGCTGCCGAGACACACGCGTCATCCGCGTACCCAGCGTAAACACCTCGACCGACATCGGCGCGGCCCGCGCGACGACGTGCGCGAACCGCAGCAACGCGTCGGCATACGGACTCATCGAGCCGGAGACGTCGATCAGCAACACGACTTTCCGCGCCCGCGTCCCCCGTCGATGATGCGCCAGCCGAACGGGCTCGCCTCCAGACGCGAGCATCGCCCGCAACGTCCTTGCCGGATCAAGCGCACCACGATGCGCAGGCGTCCGCCGAGCCGCCCGCCTCCGCGGCAGGACTGGACGCAGTGTCGCCAGCAACTCCCGCAAGTGCGCGCGCTCGGCTTTGGTCAGTTCCGCGAAATCCCGATGCCGGAGCACCTCATGATCGCTGGCCGCGACCCGCAGCGAATCGTGCGATTCCTCAGCGCCGTCCCCGGCGCCAGCAGCCGCGATGAGCGGAGCGATCCGTGCTTGCTTCCGCACCGGAGTCCCCGACGTCGCCTTCGGACTGTCGTCTCCCTCAAACCACCGCGCGAAGGCTTCCTCGTACCTGGGCAGGTCGTCGGGGTCGGAGCAGAGGGTCAACCGCCCAACCCAGTAGAGCTGCGTCGGCCGAGCGACATCGACCTTCGTCACTGCGGACAGGTAGGCCTGCACCCGCCGCGCGTCACAGGCGACGCCCGCCTCCCGCAATGCCGCCGCGAACCCCGCATAGCCAGCAAGCGGGTCAACGACTTCGGTGGTCATGCTCCCCATTGTGACCCCCACGCCGGAAACCGCGCCGTGACAACCGATCCGTTGCGGAGCCGTCCTTCGCTCGCTCCGACGGTGGCCGGTTCCGCGCTCGCGCGTTGCGGGTGGTCAGCCGCTGGCTGCGGGCTGTAGGCAGCGATCTTGACGCGTGGCGGTTCTTGACCGGGCGGAAGTTCCCTGCCGGACTGGAATGCTTCACCGGAGGGGAATTCCTGGGCGCGCTGAAGTTCCGGCTTGAGCTGCTCCAGCTCGCCAGCGTTCCTCCGCACCGCCATTTCAGTGTGAACCGCGTTGGTCCCGCAGATGTTCCGACGCACGCCATTTTCGCGCCAGTTCGCCGCTCTGCGCGAGAACACCGCCTCTGCGCACACCGCGCCATCCAGCACGCGACCGTACCGGCCGAGCATGCAACATCCGGCACGCAGCCGCACTCGGGCCAACGCACATCGCGCCGTCTAGCTCGCGGCAAGGTTCGGCCAGCAGGTGCCACGCCGCTGCTCCGCGACCACGCTCCAGCCAGCGCGCACCGCGTGACCCGCACGCTGCCACACTCAGCCCCGCGCGAGGGCTCCACCTCCCGGGCCAAGTCGCTCAAGATCGGCAGAAGCCGTGCACCATCAAGCCATCCAGCAGTTCAGGCCCGAAGCACCCGGACCCACCCGGCATGCCCCAGCCAACGCGGCATACCGCGCCGAGCTGACTCGGCATTTCTCGCACCCGGCATGTCCCGGCCGACGCTCGCACCACAGCCCACCGAACTGACCCGGCGTCTCTCCCGCCCGGCAGGCCCCAGCCAACGCTCGCGCCATACCGCACCGAGCTGACTCGGCATTCTCCAACCCGGCCCGCCCGCCCGCCCGACGCCACGTCGCCCTCCCAAGGCCCCGCCCCACGCCCACCACCACCGCGTCAGCGAAAGGGCGGCCGCGCACGCCGTCCCGCCTCCGGGACAGCGTGCGCGGACCGTGGTTGCGCGCAGCGGCCAGCCTCGGTAGCGCAAGGCGGGCGCGCGGAACCTTCAGGAAAGTACGGAACTCAGCGGACAGCCAGGAGGGCAGCCCGGACGAAGTCAGTCACGAGCCCTCCTTCCGGCACAGTCACGAAACCAGTCACAAATCAAAGAAGTCGGCGAAGTCATCCAGTGATGCTTCAAGCATGCCCGATCCCGCAGCCCGCCGCAACGGAATTACTCGACTGTCCACATTAGACAAAAGTCACGAGAACAACGTGTCCAGCTTCGCCCGCACCCGGTCGAGATCCTCGCTGTACTTCAACACCGCGCCCAGGGTGCGCGCGGCCGTCGCGGCGTCCAGTTCGTCGCGGTTAAGCGCGAGCAAAGCCCTTGCCCAATCGAGAGATTCGGCGACCCCGGGCGGTTTGAGAAGATCCATCGCCCGCAGCCGGTGCACCGCGTCGGCGATCTGCCGGGCGAGCGTCTCGCCGATCCCGGGCAGCCGACGGCGCAGGATGCTGATCTCCCGGGCAAGATCCGGATGCTCGAGCCAGTGGTAAAGACACCGGCGCTTGAGCGCGTCGTGCACCTCGCGAGTCCGGTTGGACGTCAGCACGACCAGCGGCGGCTGCTCCGCCCGCACCTCGCCGTACTCCGGGATCGTCACGGTGTACTCGTCCAGCAACTGCAGCAGGAAAGCCTCGAACTCGTCGTCGGCACGATCGATCTCGTCCACCAGCAGCACACACGGCGTCGTGGTGAGCGCCTGCAGCAGCGGACGCGCGAGCAGGAACCGCTCCGTGTACAGCGAACGCTCGGCGGTTTCCGCGTCGAGCCGTCCGCCGTCGGCCGCTTCGAGAGCGCGCAGGTGCAGCAACTGACGCGGGAAGTCCCATTCATAGAGCGCTTGCGCGGCGTCGATGCCCTCATGGCACTGGAGCCGTACCAACGGCCACTTCAACGCCTCGGACAACGCGAGCGCCAGCGAAGTCTTCCCGGTGCCCGGCTCGCCTTCGCAGAAGAGCGGACGCTGCATCTGCGTCGCGAGAAACCCCGCGGTGGCCAGTCCCTCGTCGGCGAGGTAACCGGTGGTGTCGAGGGCGGCCGCGAGCGCGTCGGGCGAGGCGAGGGACTCTGTCACGCCCTCGATCGTAGATCCGGGACCGCCAGTTCCGCCGTTCGCCGCCCTCTGGCCAGGTTCACAGCGGAAAACCAACCACCGCCGCTCGGCCAGCCATCCACCCGAACTCGACGCAGCAAGCCATTGTCAACCACCCGGCCAACCAAGCCACTGCGACCCGGCAACCGCAGCCAGACCCGACCCAGCTATGCCGCCACGGCCCCGATGCTGTTCACCGCAAGCCCGACCAGCCGTCCCGACACGACAAACCGCCAAGTCCGCCAACCACCAAACCCTCGGCGGACCCGAGCCGGATTGCCTCACCGACCGAGCCGCTCCACCGCACCGCTCATCGCCGCTCCGCACCAGGCCCGGCCAGATCCCCGGGCCGGTCGACATCACTTCCGCTCCCGAGATCCCCGCACTCGACCAGCCGCACGTCAGCACGCCCGCGCAACCAGTCCCGCGCTCCGTGGTCACCCTGCGCCGAAGCCGCGATCTCGCCCCACCACCGCCGCCCGAACAGCACCGGATGCCCAGGAACTCCCTGGTAAGAGGCCCGCACGACCGCTCCCTCCGACGCCTCCCCGATGATCCGCGCGAGCGCCGCGGCGGGCACCCACGGCAAATCCACCAAGTGCACGAGCACCGCCACCGCCGACTCCCCCGCCAGCGATTCGAGCCCCGCCTTGAGCGACTCCCCCATCCCGTCCTGCCACTGCGCCGCGAGCACCGCGGTCACGTCCGGCGGCAGCAGCTCCCGGACCTGCTCAGCCGCCGCTCCGACCACCACCCGCACCGAGGCGCATCCGGCCTCGCCCAGGTTCCGGACCGCCCGCTGGACCAACGGCTCCCCGTCGTACTCGACCAGCGCTTTGGGACCGCCGAACCGCCGCCCCGCCCCGGCGGCGAGCAGCAGTCCGGCAACCGGTTCCGCCATCGACGCTCCTCAGCCCTGGACCGCTTGCCCGGGCGCGACCGCCGCCAGCTCCGCCGAAATGGCAGCCGCGGTTTCGAGCAACGGCGGAACGAACTCGGTCCGGACCGTCTCCACCGGAGTCCGGCTCGCGTGGGTGGAGATGTTCACTGCGGCGACCGCCCGCCCCTTCCGGTTGCGGATCGGCGCAGCGACGGAACGCAGGCCTTCTTCGAGTTCCTGGTCGACCATCGCCCAGCCTTGTTCCCGAACCTTGGCCAGCTCGGCCTCGAGCGCGGTGCGGTGGGTGAGCGTATGCGGGGTCAGCCGGTCGAGATCGGCGACGATGAAATAGGCGTTGAGTTCAGTCTGATTCATGTCGGCGAGCAGCACGTGTCCCATCGACGTGGCGTGCGCGGGAAACCGCGTGCCGACGTTGATGCTCACCGTCATGATCCGCGACACCGCGACGCGCGCGACGTACACGATGTCGGCGATCTCCAGCACCGACACCGAACTCGACTCGTGCACCTCCGCCGACAGCCGCTCCAGGTGCGGTTGCGCGATCTCGGCCAGGCTGAGGCTGGACAGATAGGCGTAGCCGAGTTCCAGCACGCGTGCGGTGAGCGAGAAGTACTTGCCGTCGGTGCGGACGTAGCCGAGGTCCACGAGCGTCAGCAGGAACCGGCGCGCCGCCGCGCGGGTCAGCCCGGTGACGCGGGCGACGTCGCTGAGCGTCGGATGCGGGGCCTCGGCGCTGAACGCCTTGATCACCGCGAGCCCGCGCTCCAGCGACTGCACGTGGTGCGCGCCGCGTTCGGCCTGATCGTCGGATTCCATGCGGGGAAGCCTATCCGGCCGGTGGCTGAGCGGTGGGTTCTCCCAGCTCCGCGAGGACACGCTGGGCGATCCCGATCGCGGTGTTCGCCGCCGGCACCCCCGCGTACACGCCGGTGTGCAACAGAACTTCGCGGATCTCGTCCGAGGTAAGCCCGTTGCGCACCGCCGCGCGGACGTGCATCGCCAGCTCGTCGTGGCAGTGCAGCGCGGTGAGCGCGGCCAGCGTGATGCAGCTGCGAGTCCGCCGGTCGAGGCCATCGCGCGTCCACACCGAACCCCACGCCGCTTCGGTGATGTAGTCCTGGAACGGCTTGCTGAACTCGGTGGTCCGCGCGACCGCCCGGTCGACATGCTCGTCGCCGAGCACTTCCCGGCGCACCCGCATGCCCTCCTCGTAGCGGTCTTCGGTCATTGGTCCTCCGTGATCCGCTCGAGGATCAGCCGGGTGAACTCGTCCGGCTGTTCGTAGCTGCCCAGGTGCGCGGCGGAGGCGACGACCTCGAGCCGGGCGCCGGGGATTCCGTCGGAGATGACTCGTCCGTGCGGCTCGGCAGGCGTCGACGGGTCGTCGGCGCCGGCGATCACCAGCGTCGGAACGGAGATCTTTGGCAGGTCGCCGGTGAGATCCATTCGCTCGATCGCCTCGCAGCATGCGGCGTACCCCTCGTCCGGCTGAGCCGAGATCATCTCGCGCAGGTACGCGGCCTGGTCCGGATGCGCCTGCGCGTAACCCGGCGTGACCCAGCGCCCGACGCTGGCTTCCGCGACCGCCCCAGTGCCCTCGGCCCGCACGAGCCGCGCGCGATCGGCCCACATCTCGGGCGGCCCCAGCAGCGCTGACGTGCAGCACAAGGTGAGACTCGACAACCGTTCCGCGGCGTGCGCACCAAGCCACATCCCGGTCATCCCGCCGAGCGACAGGCCGACGAAATGCGCGCGCTCGACGCCGAGTTCGTCGAGCAACCCCAGCACGTCGCCGCCCAGATCAGCCAGGTCGTACGGCCCCGGCGGCACCGGCGACGACCCGTGGCCGCGCGTGTCGTACCGGACCACGCGGAATCCGCGTTCGGTCAGCGGCGCGACCTGTGGCTCCCACATCCGGTGGTCGCTGCCGATCGAATGGGAGAACACCACCACCGGACCCGCCGCCGGACCTTCGACGACCCGGTGCACCCGGACACTGCTCACGCTTGAACCTCCACAATGGACACGGCCGGTCAGACCGCGAAGAACACCGTCTCGCCCTCGCCTTGCAACCGTACGTCGAACCGGTAGCCGGCACCTTCCTTTTTGGCCAGCAACGTCTCCCGCCGTTCCTCGGGAACGCTCGCCAGCACGGCGTCGCCGTCGTTGTCCTGGTCTTCGAAGTAGATGCGCGTGACCACTCGGTTCAGCAGACCGCGAGCGAACACCGACACATCGATGTGCCGGGCCTGCGGAGCACCGGACGCGTCGGGCACGATTCCGGGCAGCAGCGTGTGAATCCGGTACTGGCCTTGTTCATCGGTGGGGCACCGGCCGAATCCGCGGAACGGAGCGGCGGGCTTGCCGCGCGGATCGTCGGGATGGTCGAACGCGCCGTCCGGATCGGCCTGCCACGTCTCGATCATCGCGTCGGGCACCGGGTTGCCCGCACCGTCGTAGACCCCGCCGCGGATCCACACCGCGCCTTCGGTCCCTTCCGGGACCACGAACGGACCGTCGTCCCACGGCAGTCCGATGGACAGGTATGGCCCGACGGTCTGCGAAGGCGTGCCTTCCAGCTTCACTCGTCCTCCTCCTCGTCCTCGAACACCGACTGTTCGCGCCCGCGCACCACGATGTCGAACTGGAACGCCAGCGCCCATTCCTCCTCGGTGCGGTCGAGATCGAACCGGGAGATCATCCGCTGCCGCGCCTTCTCGTCCGGAATGGAGTTGAAGATCGGATCCTGCGAGAACAGCGGGTCGTCCGGGAAGTACATCTGGGTGACCAGCCGCTGGGTGAACGCCGAGCCGAACACCGAGAAGTGGATGTGCGCGGGACGCCAGGCGTTGTCGTGGTTCTTCCACGGGTACGCACCGGGCTTGATGGTGGTGAACTCGTACCGCCCGTCGCCGTCGGTCAGCGTGCGGCCGAGCCCGTCGAAGTTCGGGTCGAGCGGGGACGGCCAGCGGTCGCCGGTGTGCCGGTAGCGGCCGCCCGCGTTGGCCTGCCAGATCTCCACGAGCGAGTCACGGATCGGACGCCCGTCGCCGTCGAGCAGTCTGCCGGTGACGATGATGCGCTGGCCCTGCGGCTCGCCCGCGTGCTGACGGGTGAGGTCGTTGTCGAGTTCGCCGAGCCGCCCCGGACCGAGCAGCGGCCCGGTGACCTCGGTGAGCATCTGCGGCAGGAGGACCAGCGGCTGCTTCGGATGCCGCAGCGCGGTGGAGCGGTACGGCGCGTAGTCGAGCGGCGGATGAGTGCCGTCCGGATCGGGCCGGTACTGCGGCAGGCGCCGCTCGGTCGGTGTGGCCACGATGCCTCCCCCTTTCTCAGCGGTTCTCGAGCACGACAGCGAGGCCCTGGCCGACGCCGATGCAGATCGCTGCGAGGCCCCAGCGGCCGCCGGTGCGCCGGAGCTGATGCGCCAGCGTGCCGATGATCCGTCCGCCGGACGCCCCGAGCGGGTGCCCGATCGCGATGGCCCCGCCGTTGACGTTGACGATCTGCGGGTCAAGCTTGGACCATTCTTTCAGGCAGGCCAACGACTGTGCCGCGAACGCCTCGTTGAGTTCCACCGCGGCGAGGTCGTTCCAGCCGATGCCCGCCCGTTCGAGCGCGATCTCCGCCGCGCGCACCGGGCCGATGCCGAACACGTCCGGGTCGACCCCCGCGGCACCGCGGCCAGCGATCCGGGCCAGCGGCGTCTTGCCGAGCCGCTCGGCCGCGGCCTCGTCACCAAGCAACAGCGCCGACGCCCCGTCGTTCAGCGGCGACGCGTTGCCCGCCGTGACGGTGCCGTTTTCCTTGCGGAAGACGGTTTTCAGCTTCGCGAGCTTCTCCGGGGTGGAGTCCGGCCGGATGCCCTCGTCCCTGGTCAGTTCGACGCCTTCGACCGGAACCACATGGTCGTCGTAGAAACCCTCGTCCCACGCCCGCGCGGCGTTCACGTGACTGCGCGCCGCGAACGCGTCCTGCTCGTCGCGGCCGATCCCGTAGCGCTCGGCAAGCAGTTCGGTGGACTCGCCCAGGGAAACAGTCCACTGCGCCGGCATCGCCGGGTTGACCATCCGCCAGCCCAGCGCGGTGTTGTACAGCGTCTGGTTGCCCGCGGGGAAAGCCTTGTCCGGCTTCGGCATCACCAGCGGCGCGCGGCTCATCGATTCGACGCCGCCCGCGACCACCAGCGAAGCGTCGCCGACCTGGATCGCCCGGCTGGCCTGCATGGTCGCCTCGACGCCGGACCCGCACAGCCGGTTCACCGTCGCCCCGGGCACCGACGTCGGCCAGCCCGCCAGCAGCGCGGCCATCCGCGCCACGTTGCGGTTGTCCTCGCCCGCGCCGTTGGCATCGCCGAGCACTACTTCGTCCACAGTGGACGGATCGAGCCCGTTGCGCTCGGCCAGCGCGCGCAGAACGCCTGCGGCAAGGTCGTCAGGACGCACCCCGGAGAGAGCGCCGCCATAGCGCCCGAAGGGAGTGCGGATCGCGTCGAGTACGTAAGCGTCGCTCATTCGCCGGCCTTCTTCAGTTCACGGAGCAGGGTCAGTTCGCGTTCGGTGGGCGCGGGGGTGGTCTTGAGGTCCGCGGCCGTCTTCAGTGTCCACCCCGTCGCTTCCACGACCTGGTCCAGCTCGACCCCGGGGTGCAGTTCGGTAAGCGTGAGCTCCGCGGTTTCCGGGTCGGGCCGCATGAGGCCGAGATCGGTGACCACGAGCGTCGGCCCGGCGCCGCGCAGGCCGAGCCGTTCCCGGTCGCCGCGCCCGGTGCCGTGGCCGAACGACGTCACGAAGTCGACCTTGTCCACGAAGGTCCGCTTGCTCTGCCGCAGCACGACGAAGACTTCCTTGCAGGACGCGGCGATCTCCGGAGCCCCGCCCGCGCCGGGCAGGCGCACCTTCGGATCGTGGTAGTCGGAACCGATGACCGTGGTGTTGATATTGCCGAACTTGTCGAGCTGTGCCGCACCAAGGAACCCGACGTCGATCCGGCCGGGCTGCAGCCAGTAGTTGAACACCTCGGGCACACTCACGACCGCGTCGGCGGTGTCGGCCAGCTCGCCGTCTCCGATCGACAACGGCAGCCTGCTGGGTTTCGCGCCGAGACAACCCGATTCGTAGATCAGCGTGAGGTTCGGGGCGTGCGTGCGACGGGCCAGGTTCGCCGCTGTACTGGGCAATCCGATCCCGACGAAGCACGACATGCCCTCGCCGAGCGCGCGGGCCGCGGCGATGCTCATCATCTCGTCAGCGGTGTACTCGCTCATGCCTTCACCCCGGTCAGGTCGTTCAGCCACTTGGCGAATTCCTCGCGGTCGCGACCGATCTCGTCCCACGCCTGGTACGCCGCGTTGTCCCGCTCGTAATACCCGGCGGCATACGACGGCGCCGCGCCTCGTGGCACCTCGGCCACCGCGGTGACCGCCCAGGACGGAAGGACCAGCGCGCCCGGCCGGGGCTCCAGCTCGTCGACCACCTCTTCGACGGTGACCAGTGACCGCTTCGCCGCGAGCACCGCTTCCTTCTGCACGCCCGCGATGCCCCACAGCTGGACGTTGCCCGCCCGGTCGGCGCGCTGCGCGTGCACGATCGTGACGTCCGGGTTCAGCGCGGGAACCGCGGTGAGCTGCTCGCCGGTGAACGGGCAGGTGATCGGCTTGATCGTGTCCGTCTGCGCGGGCAGATCAGTGCCGGTGTAACCGCGCAGCACCGCGAACGGAAGCCCGGAAGCGCCTGCGACGTAACGGTTCGCCATGCCCGCGTGGCTGTGTTCCTCGATTTCCAGCGGTGCCGGCCACGCGTGCTGCACCGCGTCGCGGAACCGGTGCAGGGAGCCGACCCCGGGGTTGCCGCCCCACGAGAAAATCAGCTTGCTCGCACAGCCCGCGCCGATGAGCTGGTCGTAGACGATGTCCGGCGTCATCCGCACGAGCGTGAGGTTCCGCCTGCCCTGACGGATGATCTCGTGCCCGGCCGCCACCGGGATGAGGTGCGTGAAGCCCTCGAGAGCGACGACGTCTCCGTCGTGCACCAGCTCGGCGATCGCCTCGCCGAGCGACAGCACCCTTGCCATCACGAGCCCTTCCGTCTTGGTCTTCCTGTTTCCGCCGTTCCGTGCTAGCGTGTTCGCATAGCGCACAGAAGTTCTACATAAGAACATAGCACGATCCGGCCGCCCGTGGGAGTGCCAAAGGGTGAAGCGGACGTCCGGACAGACGGCACGAGACAAGGCGAGGTTCGCGAGCCTCAAGGAAAGTTCGAAGGAAGGAGGTGGTGCGATAGAACAACACGGTGCGCTGGGAGTCGGCGAACGGGTTTCGCGGTCGGCAGGGAGCGGCGTTGTCGAAGGCAGACCGGAATTTCGTTGCGTGGTACCGCAATGCGGAATTCAGGCACTGTCAGCGTCGGCGAAGCTCTGTCGCGGTTGGACGCTCCGTCGCAGCTCAGGCGGGTGTCCGGCGGTGAGCGCGCCGCGAACCTCGCTCGGGCGGCACGGTCGGCATTAGGCTGCTTCGCATGCCGAAGATCGCTGTCACCCGCTGGATCCCGGACGAGGCCGTGCAGGTGCTCGGCGAAGCAGGCGAAGTCGAAATCTCGCCGGAGCACCGGCCGCTCACGCCCGAGGAATTGCGGAAGTTCGTAGCCGGCTCGGCCGCGGTGGTGTCGATGCTGCACGACCGGATCGACGGCTCAGTCGCGGACGCGGCGGGTCCCGGACTGAAAGTCGTCGCTAACGTCGCGGTGGGCTACGACAACGTGGAGGTCAGCGCACTGGCCGAGCGCGGGGTCGTGGTCACCAACACGCCAGGCGTGCTCACCGACGCCACCGCGGATCTCGCCTTCGGTTTGCTGCTGGCCGTCTCGCGACGGCTCGGCGAAGGCGAACGTCTGCTGCGCGCGCGGCAGACGTGGTCGTTCCACCTCGGATTCCTGCTCGGGTCCGGGCTCCAGGACAAGACCCTCGGCATCGTCGGGCTCGGCCAGATCGGCCGTGCGGTGGCGAAGCGCGCGGCGGCGTTCGGGATGCGGCTCGTCTACTCCGGACGGTCGGCGAAACCGGACTTCGACGGCGAGTTCGTGTCGTTCGGCGAACTGCTGCGACGTTCCGACTTCGTGTCGCTGCACTGTCCGCTGACTCCCGAGACCCGGCACCTCATCGACGCGGACGCGTTGCGGGCGATGAAACCAACCGCGTACCTGGTGAACACCACGCGTGGTCCGGTGGTCGACGAGACCGCGCTGGCCAATGCGCTCGAAGCCGGCGAGATCGCGGGCGCGGCGCTGGACGTGTTCGAGAAGGAGCCGGACGTCGAACCTCGGTTGTTAGAGCGTGACGACGTGGTGCTGACGCCGCATCTCGGATCGGCGACGGTGGAAACGCGTACGGCGATGGCGGTGCTGGCTGCCCGCAACGTCGTCTCGGTGCTCGCCGGTGCCGAGCCGCTGACGGAGGTGGGCCGATGACCCGGGTCGTGATCGCACCGGACAAGTTCAAAGGAAGCCTGACCGCGGTCGAGGCGACGGAAGCGATCGCGCACGGCGTGCGCGATGCCTTGCCGGAAGCCGAGATCTCCGCGTGCCCAGTCGCCGACGGCGGCGAGGGCACGCTGGAGGTACTCGAGAGCGCGGGCGGCTCCATGGAGCGGTTGTCGGTGCGTGGTCCGCTCGACGCACCAGTCGAGGCGCGGTACGTACTGCTCGACGGCACGGCGTACGTCGAGTCGGCGCGGGCGTGCGGGATCGAGTTCGTGACGCCGAGCCGGGAAGTCGCGCTGGCAGCGCACACGTGGGGCGTCGGCGAGCTGCTGAACGACGCCCTCGCCCGCGGAGCGCGACGGCTCGTGCTGACCGTCGGCGGCACCGCGAGCACCGACGGCGGTGCCGGGATGCTGGCCGCGCTCGGTGCCGAGATCTTCGACGCTTCCGGTGCGCCGGTGGGTCTCGGCGGCGGGTCTCTGGCGCACGTCGCACGCGTCGACCTGGGTCCGGCGCGCGAAAGGCTGGGCACCGTGCCGGTCGCGGTCGCGACGGACGTGACCAATCCGCTCCTCGGCGCGAACGGGGCGGCGGCCGTGTTCGGTCCGCAAAAGGGCGCTGGCCCGGAGGAGGTCCAGGCACTCGACGACGCACTGGCTCACTGGGCGAAAGCGCTTGCGCAGGCTGGTGCACCGGACGTCTCCGACCTGCCCGGAGCCGGGGCTGGCGGCGGGGTCGCGGCGGGAGCGATCGCCGGGTTCGGCGCGACGGTCGAGTCCGGCTTCGACCTGATCGCCGCATTGACCGGCGTCGACGCCGCGCTGACCGGCGCGGACTTGGTGATCACCGGTGAGGGCTCGCTGGACGAACAATCGCTGTCCGGCAAAGCGCCGGCTGGCATCGCGGCTCGCGCCGAGCGGACGGGCGTCCCGCTGATGGTGCTCGCCGGGCGGATCCAGCTGGACGCGGACGCACTGGCCGGGCTGGGAGTCGTGGGCAGCAGCGCACTCATCGACCACGCACCCTCGCTGGACTACGCCCGCAGCCATGCCGCGGAACTGCTGCGCGAACGAGCGGGAGTGCTAGTGCGGGACTGGCTGCGCACCAGATAGCGAAAACGCCCCCGCGATCACCCCGCGGGGGCGCTTCCGCACAACTACGCAGCCACCCCGTCGTCTGGACAACCCGCGTCTCGGGCGGCGGCACCACCCAGGGATCGGCCATGAATCATCCGCCGGGTCCGGACGTCCCGAAACATCCGATGCACCGGCGAACGACGCACGGGATCAGCGGACGGACACCGCCGCATGAACCCCGTGGCCGGGCGCTTGCTTGCGCAGCCCGTCAGGCGGACTGCTGCTGGGGCAGGACGGCGAAGGCGACGTCACCGGTGTCGTCCTGCTGAACGTCGAGGACCTTGTCGTCGAGCAGCGCCGCTGCCTGCGGCTCGAGGAAGACCTTCGCCCCGCCGTCTGCGCCGACGACGCGGTCGCCGTCCTCCGGGGCCGGGGCTACCGACAGCGCCAGCTGGGCACCGTCGCCTTCCATGCTCTGCAGCGCGAAGCGCAGGCCGCTCTGGTCGGAGTCGCTGCCTTGCTCAGCGGTCAACGCGGTGATCGCCTCGGCGGCGGCTTCGGTAACGGTCAGCATCTTTCGGCCTTCCCTTCGTCGCAGTCGGATGCGCACGGTCGGTTGCAGGGTGGTTTTTCACGCTAAAGGCGGCACGACGGTCGCGCAGTGTGAGCGCGAGGCCGTTGCCGCGGCGGTGGAACCTCTCACAAATACGTTTGAGATCAGGCTCTTCGGGCCATGGCCGACCGGATCGCGTCGGCGACCGTGCAGCCGCCGTGGTCGACCCGTTCGCCCTGCCCGGGCACCGCTGGCCAGCCAGTCTCAGCCAAGCCGAGCAACCTGGCATCGCCTCCGGCGGCCTCGGCCGATCCCTCGGCTGGCCCGCCAGGCACCGGCGGCCGTACCTCCGGCTGCTCCGCTGCACGCTGGCTTCCCCGGACCACGTCGGAAGCTGTCCCCGCAGGCGTCGCAACTGTGGGTTCGGCCTCACTGAACGGGTCGACCCGGGAACTTTCCGCATCGGGTGATTGACTCTCACGGAGAGTGTCGTCACCGAGATCGCTCACGGGCACCTCCCCGAAAGTCCGGTTTGTTCGTGGTAGCTACCCGAAGCGGCCTTCAGCGAAACGGGCCGAATGGCTGTCGCCGGAATCACAGGGTTTCCTACGGTCTGCGAGGGCATCAGCGGACGAACCAGAGTTAGCGTCAAGACCATGACCACCACCAGGTGGAAGCCGCGCGGCCGGATCGGGCTCCGCCCCCGCCGCAAAGCCGGCCCGGACCTCGGCAGCGACCCGCTAGGCGACGACGCGCTGCCGGAGTTCCGCACACTCGCGACCGAGCCGCTGAGACCGGACGTCAGCAGCCAGCGCCCCAGCTACCGCTCGACGACCTTCACCAACGCCTTTCGCCGCAAAACGGCAACGGACGACGTTGAACCGCTACGACCGGAGATCCGCGACGAACGCAGCGTTCGCCACTCAACGGCGAATCCGGCGGAGGCTCGTCAGGAAGCGGTGGAAAGCGCCGACCTGTTGCCGCCAAAAGCCGGCGACAGCATCGCCTCTGAATCATCCCGTCCACCACAAGCCACAGCGGATCTCGAAGCCGGAACCACTCAGCACGAGCCAACTTCGCCCACCACCACGCATCCCGCGCCGGCGAGCGTTGCCGATAATCGGCTAACCCGCACCACCCGCCGTCGCGAGTTCAGCGGCCACGCCGCCTGGTACCTCACCGCCGGTGTCGTCACCACCGGCCTGCAGGCGGTCCTCTTCCTCGCCTTCCGGCCGGAAATCGGCGCGCAATGGGCGAATCTCGCCGCGCTCGCGATTACGACGATCGGCAACACCGAGTTCCACCGCCGGGTCACCTTCGCCGGACGGAGCAGCCGCGCGGGCAAGCGGCATCTCCAGGATCTCGTCACTTTCGCCTTCTACGCCGGCTACGGATCGGTCGTCCTCGCGGCCCTCGACGCCTTCGTCGCGCACCCTTCGGCCGGGCAGCAAACCGCCGTGCTCCTGGCGGCTAGCTTCGTGGGCGGGGTCGTCCGGTTCGCCGTCCTGCGATGGTGGGTTTTCGCCAGGACGCGGCGAACGGACGCACCACAAGATCACCAGCTGTAGTGGAACCCGTTCTACCCGCAGTGGGGCCACTCTCAGTTTCGCTACCCGGCTGTCACTCTTGGTGACGCACGAAATCGGACATCCGCACATGCTGCGAGACCGGATTCGTACTGTGCGTCGACGGGTCTCGTTTGTGTCAAGACCGCTGCTGCTAACGGGGTATTCGTAGTTGAAATGTGGACGGTCGGCCTCCGGCCGCTTAAGGTTACGGAGCGTCGCAACGATCGCAGTGCTCCCCTTGCAGATGGAGTACCTACGACCGCAACATCACAGAGTGTTGACCCCAAGACACGCGACGGTCGCAGGGTTGCCGGGGAGACGACCATGACAGCACCGTCAAAGACGTCCCGTACCGCGGTGTCCGGCGTCGAGGGCTACGTGAGCCCCGCGACGCTGCCCCGGTCCGGCGGACGCCTGACCAAGGAAGACCTCGACCCGCTCGTACGCGCCGCCGGACAAGGCGATCAAGCCGCGATCGCCAACCTGCTGCACGTGCTCCGCCCCGTCGTCGCCCGCTACTGCCGGGCCCGGATGGGCGGCCGCGACCTCTCCTACCTCGCCGCCGACGACGTCGCGCAGGACGTCTGCATGGCCGTTCTCAAGGCCCTTCCCGACTATCAGGACCGCGGCGGTTCTTTCCTCTACCTCGTGCACGCGATCGCGGCCAACAAGGTCGCCGACGCCTACCGGGCTGTCGCGCGCGACCGTTCCGAGCCGGTGCCCGAGCTTCCGGAGCACCCGCTCTCGGGCGGCAACGAGCCGGAATCGCACGCATTGCGCCTCGATCTCGGCAGCCGGCTGCAGGAACTGCTCACCCGCCTCGCCCCGCTGCAGCAGGAAATCCTGACGCTGCGCGTCGTCGTCGGCCTCAGCGCGAACGAGACGGCTGAAACGCTCGGCATTTCGGCTGGCAACGTCCGCGTCACGCAGCACCGCGCGCTGTCCAAGCTCCGCGAGATGGTGCAGGGCCAGGACTTCTGAGCCGTTCCGTCACTCGAACGGCTGGAACACCGCTGCGGACCGGCAAAAAGGTCGACAGGCTTTGTTTCGCACGGCACTCTGGATTCAACCCGCCGCACCCTTTAGCTCATAAACGCGTGCCGCCGTGTGCTCGAAGACCTCCAGCCGTTCCGGATCGCTCAGCGTGCCGGTCAGCGACACCGCCGCGTCCAGTACGACTTCGTACGCTGCCGCCAGTTCGCACACTGGCCAGTCGGAGCCGAACATGACCCGGTTCGCGCCGAACGACTCGAAAACGTGGTCTGCGTAGCGGCGCAGATGGCCCACCTGCCATTCGCGCCAGTCGGCTTCCGTCACCAAGCCGGACAGCTTGCAGTGCACGTTGCCGAACGCGGCCAGCGAGGCCACGTCGTCCGCCCACGGCTGCCATTCGCCGGCTGCGATGCCAGGTTTCGCGGCGTGGTCGAGGACCAGCCGCAGTTCCGGCAAGCGTTCGGCGACCTGCCGGGCGGCGGCGAGCTGCGCCGGTGTCACGAGCAGGTCGTAGACCAGGTTCGCGGCGCCGACCGCGGACAGGCCACGCAGGATTTCCGGACGCAGCAGCCAATCCGGGTTCGGTTCGTCCTCGACCTGGTGCCGGATGCCGACCAGTGGACCGAGTTCGCGCAGCCGGGCGAGCCGGTCCGCGACGTCCGGAGCGGCGAGGTCGACCCAGCCGACGACACCAGCCACCAGCGGCTCGGCGGCGGCCGTGGCAAGGAATTCCTCGGTCTCCGCCTCGTCCGAGACGGTCTGCACCAGCACCGTGGCGTGGACACCCGCCGCGGTGGTCACGGTGCGCAGATCGTCGACGGTGTACGGCTTGCGGATCGGAGCCAGTGCGTCGCCGGACATCCACGGATACTCGCGGCGTGCCGGATCCCACAGGTGGTGGTGCGAATCGATCACGGGGTTCCTCCGGACACGACGGGGCGGGCGGCCGACCGCAGCAGACCGGCGTCGGCGAGGTCGTCCCACAGTACGGCTGGGATATTCGCCGCTGCCCGGCGAACGTTCAGCGACACCTGCTCGGCGTCGTGGGCACCGACGACGACCGACACCACCGCCGGGTGCGTACGCGGCAACGCGAGCGCGGCCTCTGGCAGCGAAACACCGTGCCGCGCGCAGATTTCCGCTATTTTCTGCGCTTTTTCCACGAGATCCGCGGGCGCGACCGCGTAATCGTAAATAGTGCCGGGTTGTTCAGTGGCGAGGATTCCGCCATTGAACACCCCACCGGCCACGACGCCGACGCCGCGTTCGGCGCACAGCGGCAACAGCTCGTCCAACGCCGGCTGGTTCAGCAAGGTGTAGCGACCCGCCATCAGGACGTGGTCGAGGTCGAACCGGCGCACGAATTCCGCCAGCATCGGCGCCTGGTTCATTCCGGCCCCGATCGCCCGCACGACACCCTGCTCGCGCAGCTCCAGCAACGCCGGAAACGCCCCCGAAACCGCTTCCTCGAAATGATCGTCCGGGTCGTGCACGTACACGAGGTCGACGCGGTCGAGACCCAGCCGGTTCAAGCTCGATTCCAGCGAACGCCACACCCCGTCCCGGCTGAAATCCCAGCGTCGGCGGTAAGTACCAGGGACGTCGAACCCCTGGTCGTCGCGTTCCCCGGGAGCCGCCGCGCGTGGTTCCAGCACGCGTCCGACCTTCGTGGACAGGACGTATTCGTTGCGCGGATACGCCGCCAAAGCAGTCCCGAGGCGGCGTTCGGACAGTCCGAGCCCGTAGTGCGGCGCGGTGTCGAAGTAGCGGATTCCCTCGTCCCACGCCCGCCGCACGCTCGCCGCGGCGGTTTCGTCCGGCACCGCGTGGTAGAGGTTGCCCAGCTGTGCGCCGCCGAGTCCCAGCGGAGGAAGGTCCACGATCACGCCTCCGCCGGGAGTTGCCACACCAGCCCGAGGCCGTGGGCGACGTCGGAACGGTCGAGGTCCAGCAATTCGTTGATCCGTTTCTGCCACGCGATGTCGGCCGGGTCTTCGGCGAGTTTCGCGCGCATCTGCTCGAAATCGTCCACCTCGACGAAGTGGAACAGGTCGAGCCCGTCGCGCCAGATCCGCCACGAACGCACGCCGGCGCGGCGCAGCGCAGCGTCCAGATCCTGCGGGATCACCGCGTGCACCTCCTCGTAGATTTCCTCCATCCCGGGCTTGAGCCGGGTGCGCAAGGCGACCGTGTGCGGGGCCGGGCCGTGGGTCATCGTTCCTCCTGACGGGAGTCGTGGCACGCTGTAGGGGGTAAACATCCGAGGTCTCTGCAGGGAGGGCGGTCCCGATGCCCGTCACCGATGTCGCGATCGACAAGATCAAGGACATGATCATTTCGGGCGAGCTGGCCCCGGGCGACCGGCTCCCCAAGGAGGCCGAGCTCGCGCAGCGGCTGGGGCTTTCCCGCAGTTCGCTGCGGGAAGCGGTGAAGGCGCTGTGCCTGATCCGGGTGCTGGACGTGCGCCAGGGCGACGGCACGTACGTCACCAGCCTGGAACCGAACCTGCTGCTCGACGCGATGACCTTCGTCGTCGATTTCCACCGCGACGACACCGTGCTCGATTTCCTTGCCGTACGGCGGATCCTGGAGCCCGCGGCCACCGCGATGGCCGCGCTGCACATGCGCGACGAGGACGTCGCCGAACTCGGCGCGCTGCTCGGCGAACTGGAGGAATCGCCGACCGTCGAGGCACTGGTGGCCAACGACTTGCAGTTCCACCGCAAAATCGCGGACGGCTCGGGCAACCCGGTGCTGTGTTCGCTGCTCGAAAGCCTCTCCGGCCCGACCGCACGAGCCCGCATCTGGCGCGGCCTCACCCAGGAAGGCGCAGTAGCCCGGACCCGGGAACAACACGCGGCGATCTACGACGCGATCGCCGCGCGAGAACCAGAACTGGCCCGCTCGTGGGCGACGGTGCACGTGGCCGGGGTGGAGCAGTGGCTGCGAAGCACCCTGGTCGAGGAGGCCGCAGCGGGCGATGAGGCCGAGCCCGCCGCTTCCTGAGTAGACGGACCCGGCGGGAGCTCCCGGGCGGTCTTTTGCGGCGAGGGGTCCCTTCACTCCATGCGGGTTGGAATGAAGGGACCCCTCGCTGTTGTTCGGTGGGCGCGAGGGGGACTTTCGTGCCTCGACGGTGCGAGTGACGGTCCCCTTCACGCCATGACGGCCGGAGCGAAGGGACCCATCACGCATGCCGGGGTGGCGCGAGGGGGACCTTCGTGTCAGCCGACTCAGGAACGGCACGTGAATCGCGCCTTGAGGGGAATCAAAGTCCCCATCACGGCTGTGTGACCTGAGCGAAGGCGACGTTCGCGTCAGTGACGGTGCGGGGGTCTCCAGGTGCCAAACCGGGGAAAGTAAAGGGACCCGTCGCGCGCGCTCGGGCGAAGCGGCGGGGGCTCGTTCGCCGAGCGGCGGGATGAAGGGACCCTTCACCCCGCCAGACGCTACGGAGACGGCGGGAGTGGGCGCGGCGGAAAAAGCGGAAGTGGCGACGTTAGCGCCAGCGACCCCACATCGAACAGCACCAACGCAGCCGGAGACCGCGGCGCGGCCGGTGCCAGGAAAGCGGCCGGTGCGAGCAAACCCGAGAGGCTCAGAGCCCGTGAAGGGCCCCTTCACGGCCCTCCCCGTTGAGCCATCCACCGCGCCAGCCAACCAGCCAACCAACTCGACAGCCAGCAAGCCACCCGAGCCAGCCGACCAACCAGCTACCGAACTGCCCGCATCAGCTGACCGGCCGCCCACCTCACGAACGGCCAAGCCACCCGAGCGAACCACACCAGCCAGCCACTCACCCACCGATCCCCCACCCCAAGAAGGTCGGATGATCACCGAACCTCCGCCGATCAGGTCTGGGGCTTTCCGCCCGCGTACCGGCTGATGATCAACGCGATCAAAATAATCCCGCCATAAATCGCCTTCAGCCACTCCGCGGGGACCTGGGCGATGCGCAGCAGACTGTCCACCGACTGCAGCAGCAGCACCCCGGTCAGCGCTCCGACCAGCGTGCCTCGGCCGCCGTCCAGGGAGACGCCGCCGATGACCGCTGCGGCGAAGACCTGCAGGATCAGGCCGTCGCCCTGGTCGGCGCCTAGGGCACCGACGTAGCCGGTGTAGGCGAGGCCGCCGATGGCAGCCAGGATCCCGGCCACCACGAAGACCGCCCACGAGATTCGGTCTACCCGGATGCCCGCGGCTCGGGCGGCTTCTCGGTTGCCGCCGATGGCGTACAGCGAGCGGCCGACTCGGTGGTAGCGCAGGCCCAGGCCGAAGACCACGAACAGCACCGCCGCGAGCCATACCGACATCGGCAATCCGGCGAACGTCGTCGTCGCCAAGGCGGTGAAAGCGTCCAGCTGGTCGAACAGCGTCTTGCCGTTCGTCGTGCCGATCTGGGTTCCGCGCAGGACGGTCAACATCGCCAGGGTCACGATGAACGCGTTCAGTTTCAGCTTCACGATCAGGAAGCCGTTCACGAAGCCGATCAAAGCGCCGACCACCGGGATCGCCACCAGGCCCAGCACCGAGGGCCATGCGGTGCCGAAGCCCGATGACGCGGCCGGGATGACCAGCATCGCGCCGATCGCGGGGGCGATGCCCATCGTGGATTCCAGCGACAGGTCGAACTTGCCGGTCAGCAGCACCAGCGATTCGCCCAGCACGACCAGCGACAGCGCGGCCGCCGCCGAGAGGATGCTGATGATGTTGTCGAAGGTGAAGAACGTGTCGCTGATCAGCCCGCCGATCACGAACACCACCACGAGCGCGGGCAGCAGCGCCAGTTCGCGCAGCCACGCCGTCTTCCGGCGCTTCGCCGGCGCGGCGGGCAGCGCCGTCCGCGGGTCGCTCATCAGGTCAGTCATGGAGCCCGACTCCTTCGATATCCGCCACCAGGTCCCCGTCGGACCAGCCGGCCTGGTGAACGGCGGCCACCTCGCCGGCGCGCAGCACCAGCACCCGGTCGGCCAGGCGCAGGTCGTCCAGCTCGTCGCTCACGAGCAGCACCGCCTTCCCCTCGGCCCGCACCCGGTCCACGACCGCGAGCAGGGCTTCCTTCGACTTCACATCCACTCCCGCGGTGGGGTTGATCAGCACCACCACGCGCGGGTCGCTCTCCAGCGCCCTGGCGAGCACGACTTTCTGCTGGTTCCCACCAGACAAATCCGAAACCGGCTGGTCCGGGCTGGCCGCCACGATGTCGTAGGCGGTCAATGCGCGCGTTCCGCGTTCACGGCGGACTTTCGGGGACGCCAAACCTCCGCGGCCCATCCGGTCCAGCACCGACAGCGTCGCGTTGTCCATAATGGAGTGTTCCAGCACGAGACCTTCATGGTGCCGGTCTCGGGGAACACAGCCGATTCCGGCCCGCAACGCAGCTGGGATGTCCCCAGGAGGCAGTCGCTTTCCGTCAACCGTAACGGTTCCGGAAGTAGGTGCGCGTAGGCCGTACACCGTCTCGGCTACCTGATGTTTACCGCTCGCGTTGCTTCCGGCGAGCCCGACAACCTCGCCGCGGTGGACCCGGAGCGAGACGTCGTGGAAGCCGTCGCCGGACAGGTCATCGACGACGAGAACCTCTTCGGCGTCGACCGCGAGCGGGTCGCGGGTGGCCGCGTCGCGCACGGCCAAGCCGCCCTGTTCCCCCGTCATCGCGTCGACCAGCGCCGCGCGGCTGACCTCCGCGACGGGAGCGGTGAGCACGTGCCGGGCGTCGCGCAGGACGGTAACCGCTTGGCACACCTCGTAAACCTCGTGCAGGTGGTGCGAAATGAACAGGAAGGTGACGCCGTTCTCCTGCATCTGCCGCATGCGCTCGAAAAGCCGCTCGATGGCCTGGCTGTCCAGCTGCGCGGTCGGTTCGTCCAGCACGATGAACCGGGCGCCGTAGCTCAACGCACGCGCGATTTCGACGAACTGACGGTCCTCAACGGACAGATCGCCCGCCGGAGTGTCCACATCGACCCGGACGTCCCACGAGTCCAGCAGCTCCCGTGCCTGCCGGCGCAGCTTCTTCCAGCCGATCGCGAACCCGCCGCCCGCTTGGCGGTTCAGGAACAAATTCTCCGCGACCGTCAGCTGCGGGACCACCATCGCGTGCTGATACACGCACGCCACGCGGGCCTTCCAGTCGTCCTGTTTGGACAGCGGCGGGGCCGGGGCTCCGCCGAACGAAACATTGCCGGTGTCCGTTTCGGACAGTCCAGTGAGGATGGACACCAGCGTGGACTTGCCCGCCCCGTTGCGGCCGACGAGTGCGTGGGACTCGCCGGGCCGCACGGTGAGGCTGACGTCGTCCAGCGCTACGGTGGGCCCGTACCGCTTTCCGACGCCGTCCGCCTGTACGACCGGCGCGCTCACAGGTTGTTACCCCACAACGCTTTGTCGTCCACGTTGTCCTTGGTCACGACCGGCGCGGGCAGCTGGTCTTCCAGCATTCCGGGGCTGATCTCGACGATGGTGGAGTCGTGGTCGGTCGGGCCGGGCTTGAACGTCTCGCCCGCCATCGCCTTCTTGAGCCAGTACATGCCGTACTTCGCGTAGGCGTCGGCCGGCTGCGAAACGGTCGCGTCCAGTTCGCCGTTGCGGATCGCGGCGAGTTCCTGCGGGATGCCGTCGTTGCTCACCAGCACCACGTGCTTCGGGTCGCCGACCGGGAAGAACAGGTTCTTGCGCTTGAGCGCCTGCTCCGTCGGCGCGAGGTAAACGCCGCCCGCCTGCATGTACACGCCCTTGATGTCCGGGTTCGCGGTCAGCAGGCTGTCCAAACCGGACGACGCCTTGTCCGCCTTCCATTCGGCGGCGACCTCGAGCACCTTGATGTCCGGGTACTTCTGCTTCATGCACTCGCGGAACGCCGCCGACCGGTCGCGGCCGTTGACCGACGAGAGGTCGCCCATCACCTGCACTACCTTGCCGCTCTTCACGCGCTTGCCGATTTCGTCGCACGCCTTGGTTCCGTACGCCTTGTTGTCCGCGCGGACCACCATCGCGACCTTGCCGCTTTCCGGCGCGACGTCCACCGCGACCACCGGGACGCCCTTGTTCTCCGCCTGCTTCAACCCGGCGACGACCGCGGCCGAGTCGAGCGGCGTGACGACGAGCCCCTTCACGCCCTGGCTGAGCAGCGTGCCGATGTCCGTGATGAGCTTCGCCGGGTCGCTGTCGGCGTTCACCGTGGGCAGCGCGTCGAGCCCTTGCTCCTTCGCCATCTGCGGCACGTATTTGTTGTAGGCCTGCCAGAACGGCGAGGTCAGCAGGGGCAGCGTCGCCCCGACCTTGCCCGTGCCGCCGCTGCCGGCCGCTGCCGCCGGTTTGTCCTTAGTGGACCCGCACGCACCGAGCACCAAACCGCAGGCGGCCACCGCGGCGGCCAGCCGGATCACCTTCGTACGCACCGCATCCTCCTTGATGACAGGCCTTAATGGCTAAGCAGATCAGTTCTGCACGGGTCCGCGCGGGCGCAGGCCGTACATGCCGCCGTCCACCGCGAGCGCGGTGCCGGTAGTCGATGCCGAAAGCGGGCTGGCCAGGTACGCGATCGCGTTCGCGACCTCGTCCGCGGTGACCAGCCTTCCCATCGGCTGGCGGGCGGCGAGTGCCGCCCGTTCCGCCGAGGGGTCCGCGGCGGTGTCGAGCAGCCTGCCGACCCACGGGGTGTCCGCGGTGCCGGGGCACACGCAGTTGACGCGGATCCGGTCCGGCAGGTGGTCGGTGGCCATCGCGAGCGTCAGCGACAACACCGCCCCCTTCGTGGCCGAGTACAGCGCCCGCGCGGGCAGTCCGGCCCACGCGGCGATGGAGCAGGTGTTCACAACCGCTGCCGCGGGCGAGTTTTTCAAGTGCGGCAGGGCAGCCCTGGCCGTGCGCACCATGCCGACCACGTTTACGTCGTAGGCGCGGTGCCATTCGTCGTCGTCATTCGCGGTGACGTCGCCTTGCGCGCCGATCCCCGCGTTGTTGACCAGGATGTCGAGCCGGCCGAAGCGTTCGACCACCGCGTCGACCGCGGCGCGGACCTCGGCGTCGGACGTCACGTCACAGCGGAATCCGGCCAGCGGCTCGGGCGTCTCGTCGGTCTTGAGGTCGAGCACAGCCACCTGCGCGCCACGCTGGGCCAGCAGGTTCGCCGTGGCCAGGCCGATGCCCGAAGCGCCGCCGGTGACCGCGGCGACGAGGCCGTCGAATTCGCTCACTGCGCGTTCTCCGTCCATTCAGGACCGTCCGGGAAGCTGAACCGGCGCAGCGTAGCGTCGTGCATGCGCGCGGAAAAGCCCGGAGCGGCCGGGGCGAGGTAGCGGCCGTCGCGCACGACGGCCGGGTCGGTGAAGTGGTCGTGCAGGTGGTCGACCCATTCGATGCTGCGGTCTTCGTCCGAACCGGACACCGCCGCGAAGTCGAACATGGACAGATGCCGCACCAGCTCGCAGAGCCCGACCCCACCAGCATGCGGGCACACCGGCACTCCGAACTTGGCTGCCAGCAACAGGATCGCGAGATTCTCGTTCACCCCGCCGACGCGCGCGGCGTCCAATTGCAACACATCGATCGCACCGGCCTGCAGCAATTGCTTGAACACCACGCGGTTCTGCACGTGTTCGCCGGTCGCGACCTTGATCGGTGCGAGCGCCTTCGCGATGGCCGCGTGACCAAGCACGTCGTCCGGCGACGTCGGCTCTTCAATCCAATATGGATCGTACGGTGCCAGAGCGGTCATCCACTGCACCGCTGTCGCGACATCCCAGCGCTGGTTCGCGTCGACCGCGATCCGGATGTCCGCACCGACGGTCTCGCGGGCCAGCTTCATCCGCCGGACATCGTCCTCGAGATTCCCGCCGACCTTCAGTTTGATCATCTCGAAACCGTCGGCCACGGCCTGTTCGGCCAGCCGCACCAGTTTCGCGTCGGAGTAGCCGAGCCAGCCCGCCGACGTGCTGTACGCGCGGTAACCCTCGGCCTCGAGCTTGGCGATCCGTTCCGTTTTCCCGGGTTCGGCTGCCCGCAGGATGTCGAGCGCTTCCTGTTCGGTGAGCGCGTCGGAGAGATAGCGGAAGTCCACAAGGGACACCAGCTCCTCCGGCGTCATCCGCGACGCGAACTTCCACAGCGGCAGCCCGGCACGGCGTGCGGCGAGGTCCCACGCGGCGTTGACGATCGCGCCGATCGCCATGTGCGCCACACCTTTTTCCGGCCCCAGCCAACGGAATTGCGAGTCGCCGACCAGTGCCCGCGAAAGCGCGCCCAGTGCTTCCGCGTCCTCCGGCACGTCACGGCCGACGACATGCGGAGCCAGCGCGCGGATCGCGGCGGCCTGCACGTCGTTGCCACGGCCGATGGTGAACGCGAGACCGTAACCGTCCGGTCCGGCGTCGGTGTGCAGTTCGACGTAAGCTGCCGAATAGTCCGGATCCGGGTTCATCGCGTCCGAACCGTCGAGGTCGCGCGACGTCGGGAAGCGGACGTCCCGGACCTCCATGTCCACGATTTTCGCCATGTCAGGCCTGCCCGAAGGTCTGGCGCTGCTTGCCGAGGCCGTCGATTTCCAGCTCGACGACGTCGCCCGCGCGCAGGTACGGTTTCGGCTCGGGCTGCCCGAGCGCGACCCCCTCCGGGGTGCCGGTGTTGATCAGGTCGCCGGGGCGCAGCACCATGAACTGGCTCAGGTAGCGGATGATCTCGGCGACGCCGAACACCATGTCCTTGGTGGACGAATCCTGCACCTTCTCGCCGTTGACCCAGGTGCGCAGGCCGAGTGCCTGCGGGTCCGGGATCTCGTCGGCGGTCACCAGTTCCGGGCCGAGCGGATTGAAGGTCTCGCAGTTCTTGCCCTTGTCCCACTGGCCGCCGCGGTTCAGCTGGAAATCGCGCTCGGAGACGTCGTTGGACACGACATACCCGGCGACGTGCGCCAGCGCTTCGTCGGCGCTTTCCAGGTAGCGGGCGGTTTTCCCGATGACGACGCCGAGCTCGACCTCCCAGTCGGTGGCCGTCGAGCCTCGCGGGACGAGCACCTCGTCGAATGGTCCGACCATGACGTCGGGAGCCTTCATGAACAGCACCGGTTCGGTGGGCACGGCCGCGCCGGTTTCCTCGGCGTGCCGGCGGTAGTTCATGCCGATGCAGACGATCTTGCCCGGCGCGGCGATCGGCGCGCCGACCCGCAGCCCGGCCCCGTCGGCGACCGGCAGTTCCCCGGCTTCGAGCGCCCGCGCGGCCTTCGCCGGCCCGTCGCCGGCGAGGAACGCGCCGTCGATGTCCGGCGTGACCCCGGAGAGGTCGTGGAGGGTGCCGTCACCGGCACGGACGAACGGACGCTCAGCCCCCGCTGCCCCGAGACGCACAAACCGCACAGACGTTCCCCTCTCTCGACACCGTCCTCGCGATACATCCGATGTATAGCGCATGAGTAGGCGGCAGATCTAGAGGGAAGCTGGATTTGCCGCCGAAATTGATCCGATCACCGGGCTGCCGGGCGGATAACGGACACTCGTCCTGGCGGGGAGGTCCCGCCACGACGAAGGAGACGGTGCGGCGCGGATGGGACCAGCGGAGACGACCGGCCCGGACCGGCGGGACCCCGGCAAGGCGGACGGCGAGGACGGTTTGTGTTCCGCTGAACGGGAAAGACCGGTGGCGGACGCGCTGGCGCGGCGGTCGGCCGCTGCCGATCGCGCCGCGACGGCTCATTCGACGGCCGATCACTCCGCCACCTTCCCCGAGCGTCCCGGCGAGGGCAAGATCCGACGTCTCCTCATTCTCGGCGGACTCTCCGCGTTCGGGCCGCTTTCCATCGACATGTACCTCCCCGCCCTCCCCCGGATGGCGGGCGACTTCCAGGCTTCCGACACCACCGTCCAGCTGACGCTCACCGCGTTCGTCGTCGGACTGGCGGTCGGGCAGATCGTCGCCGGGCCGCTGTCGGATTCGTTCGGGCGGCGGCGGCCGTTGCTGGCCGGGCTGGGGCTGTACCTCGCCGGGTCGGTCGCGGCGGCGGCGAGTCCGGGGGTGGAGCTGTTGATCGCCGCACGGAGTGTCCAGGCGCTCGGTGCGGCGGCCGGGATCGTGATCGCCCGTGCGGCCGTCCGCGACCTCTACACCGGCACCGCGATGACGAAATTCTTCTCGCTCCTGCTTCTCGTCAACGGTCTTGCGCCGATCCTCGCCCCAGTGCTCGGCGGGCAACTGCTGACCTTCACGTCCTGGCGCGGCGTCTTCGTCGTCCTCACCGCCTTCGGTGCCCTGTTGCTCGTCGCGGTCGCGTTCGCGCTGCCGGAGCCGCTGCCGACCGAGCGGCGGCACCCCTTGCGGCTCGGCGGAGTCCTGCGCACCTACGGACGGCTGCTCACCGACCGCACGTTCCTCGGCTACGCGCTCACCGCGGGGTTGAACTTCGCCGCACTGTTCGCGTACATCTCGGGTTCGTCGTTCGCTCTCCAGGACGTCTACCGGCTGAGCCCGCAGGAATACAGCGTCGTCTTCGGGCTCAACGGGGTCGGCATCGTGCTCGCTGGGCAGCTCAACGGATGGCTCGTCGGCCGGTTCCCCGAGCGGACGCTGCTGCGCGCGGGGCTGACCGTGTCCACGATCTCCGGCCTCGCGACCCTGACCGCCGCTGTCCTGCGACTGCCATTGCCCGCCCTGCTGATTCCGTTGCTGTTCATGGTTTCCTGCGTCGGAATCATCAGCCCGAATGCCAGTTCCCTTGCGCTTGCCAGCCACGCACGCACAGCCGGGTCGGCGTCCGCGCTGCTGGGGGTGCTGCAGTTCGCGATCGGCGGGATCGCGACGCCGCTGGTCGGGCTCGGCGGATCCGGCACGGCGGTGCCGATGACCGCCGTAATGGCCGGGTTCGGCGTGCTCGCGTTGCTGTCGTTCGCGACGCTGGCAGTCAGCCCAGATCGGCGAGATTCCCGTTCCGCAGCTGGTCGTCGGTGACCGCGATGCGCTCATCGACCAGCTTCTGCAGCGCGTCGCCGTCGTCCCACTGGTTCACGTTTATGGCGGCCGAGACCTCGCCCTCCGGCGTCACCCAGAATGCCGTGAAGTCGTAGGCATCGAGGTCGCCGCGCACCACGACGCGGTCCCGGTCCAAGACAGGCAGGCCGCGGTACTCGCAACCGATCGCCGGGCCACCGCGGTCCGGGTCGTACTGGTCGGTGAAGAAGTACGGAGTGTTCAAGTACGGCTCGTTCGCGCCGAAGAGGTTGGACGCGACATGCTCGCCCTGCGTACGCGCTGTCGCCCAGTGCTCGACGCGCACGCGGCGGCCATAGCGCGGGTGGAACTGCGAAGCGATGTCGCCGATCGCGTAGACGTCTGGTGCCGCCGTACGCAGACCGGCGTCGACATCGACACCGCCGTCGTCCGCCAGCTCCAGACCGGCAGCGTGCGCCAGCTCGACGCTCGGGGCCGCGCCGACCGCGACAAGCACAACGTCGGCGTACAGCTCTTCGCCGTTCGACAGCCGGACGCCGGTCGCCGATGTGTCCCCGGTGATCGCAGCGACGCCTTCGCCAAGACGCCACTGCACACCGTGTTCTTCGTGCAGACGGTAGAACGCTCCGGCAACCTCGTCTCCGAGGACGTTGGCGAGCGGCAGTTTCTCCGGAGCGACCACAGTTACTTCAGCACCATGCGTACGCGCGGCTGCGGCGGCTTCGGTGCCAATCCAGCCCGCGCCAACAATCAGTACTCGCTTCGCTGCTTCGAAGGCCTCTCGCAGCCGCAGTGCGTCGTCGAGCGTGCGAAGCGTGTAGAGGCCGGGCAGGTCGCCGCCAGGCACCTTCAACGTCCTCGGGCGCGAGCCGGTCGCTAAGACCAGACGGTCATAGCGATGTTCGCCACCGGCATCGTCAAGGACCAAGCGGGCGCCTAGTTCGACTCGGGTCGCCGTGGTGCCGGAGAGCAGCTTGATATCGCGCTCGGCCCAGAAGCCCTCTTCGCGCACCCAGTCGGGTTCGTCGGCGTTGCCGAGCAGGACGGCTTTCGACAGCGGCGGCAGTTCGTACGGCCGGTGCGAGTCGGCTCCGAGCAGCAAGATGTCACCGTCGAGACTGCGTTCTCGTACTGTCGCCGCCGCGGTGGCACCGGCCAGCCCCGCTCCGACGATGACGATCTTCCGAGGTTCCGACATCCGTCCTCCCGAGTGCCCGCGACGTGCGGTGGCCGACGCTACTCCGGTATCCGCCTGGTCACACCCCGTGGAAAACCGGCCAGTAGGCAATTCGGGTGAACCGGCGTAAGCCGCCCCGGAGCCGCCGGTCCCACCCCCGCACGAAGGACACGGGCAGGACGTGATCGGAGGGCGAGGGCCGTGACAGCGCGGGACGAAAGTGCGGTGCGGAACGAGTGGACGGTCGGCTGCCGGGACTTGGCGGGCAGGCGGCGCGACGTGACGGTGTTCGTGAGCAGCGACGACAAAGTCGTCCTGGTCGCGCCGCCGGGGGAGGCGGCCGTGCTGGGGCCGCTGGAGGTCGGGCGGCTGCGCGCGGCCCTGCGCGACGCCGTGGTGGCCACCGCGACGTCGGCGCGGCGCACCGGAACCGACTGACAACTACCGTTCCTACTCATCAGTAGGTAGAGTCGGCACCCGCAGACCCCCGAAAGGTGCCGGCCATGACCACCTACTTCGTCACGGGCGCGACGGGCTTCCTCGGGAAGCGCCTGGTCGCCCGGTTGCTCGCGCGGCGGGAGACGACCGCCGTCCACGTGCTCGTCCGCAACACCTCGCGCGACCGGCTCGCCGAAATCGCGCGGGACTGGCCGAACGCCGACCGGCTGGCGCCTGCCGTCGGCGACCTCACCGAACCGCTGCTCGGCCTCGACCCGGCCGGTTACGACGGCGTCGACCACGTCGTCCACCTGGGCGCGATCTACGACTTCACCGCCGACGACGCGGCGAACCGGGCCGCGAACGTCGAGGGCACCCGGAACCTGCTCGCCTTCGCCGCGGCAGCCGGTGCGGGCCTGCTGCACCACGTTTCGTCCATCGCGGTCGCGGGCGATCACGCCGGCCGCTTCACCGAGGCCGACTTCGACCTCGGGCAGTCCTTCAGTTCTCCTTACCACGCAACGAAGTTCGAGGCCGAGAAGCTGGTCCGCACGCAGTCCGACGTGCCGTTCCGCGTCTACCGGCCCTCCGCGGTCGTCGGCGATTCGCGCACCGGCGAGATGGACAAGATCGACGGCCCGTACTACTTCCTGCCCGCCATCTCGCGCCTCGCCGTGATGCCGAGGCAACTGCCGCTCGTCGCGCCCGATCTCGGGGCCACCAACCTCGTCCCGGTCGACTATGTCGTCGCCGCGATGGAAAACCTCATGCACCGCGAAGCGCCTTCGGGCAGTACGTACCACCTCGCTTCGCCGCGACCGCAGAAGCTCCACGAGGTCTACAACGCCTTCGCCCGCGTTGCCGGAGCGCCCCGCGTACGCACGACAGTGCCGTCTCGCCTGCTTCGCAGCACAGCGTCTCGTCTCGCGACCGCTGTAGACCGTCTCCCGACTGGACGTGCGACGCGGGCAGCGGTGTTGACCGAGCTGGGAATTCCGCTCGAAGTACTCCCCCACCTGAACATGGAGGTGGAGTTCGACACCGCGCGCACCACTTCGGAGCTGTACGGGAGCGGCGTCCACCTTCCCGAGCTTCGCGACTACGCCGAACCGCTGTACCGCTACTGGCGCACGCATCTTGACCCGGACCACGCTCGCCGTCCAGGGCTTGAAGGACGCGTTGTCCTCATTACCGGTGCGTCGTCGGGCATTGGCCGGGCCTCCGCGCTCGCTGTCGCGCGTCGCGGCGCGAAGGTTCTTCTCGTCGCGCGCCGCACCGAAGAACTCGAAGACGTGCGTAGCGAGATCACTGCGGCAGGCGGCGAAGCGTCTGCGTATCCGTGCGACCTCACTGACGGCGACGCAGTCGACGGTCTCGTTAAAGCAGTCCTCGCCGATCACGGTGCTGTCGACGTCTTGGTGAACAACGCGGGACGCTCCATCCGACGCTCGGTGCAGCTGTCGACGGAACGGTTCCACGACTACGAACGCACGATGGCCATCAACTACTTCGGCCCAGTGCGGCTGATCCTCGGCCTGCTGCCGTCGATGACCGAACGCCGGTTCGGCCACGTCGTCAACGTCACCACGCAGGGCCTCCAGACCGACACCCCGCGCTTTTCCGCTTACCTGGCTTCAAAAGCCGCGCTCGAAGAGTTCGGCCTGACCGCCGGGCGCGAAACGCTGTCCGACGGTGTCACGTTCACGTCGGTCCGGATGCCCTTGGTGCGCACCGACATGATCGCGCCGACCGGGTCGTACCGCGGACTGCCCGCGAGCTCGCCGGAACGCGCCGCGGCGCTGGTAGTGAAGGCGATCGAGCAGCGGCCGCAAATCCTGAGCCTGCCCGAAGGCCGAGCCGCGGAACTGGCCACGCTGGCGGCCCCGAACCTCGCCCGATTCGCGGCGCACCTCGTGTACCGGGTGATGCCGGAATCCGCACCGGAAGCCAAGGGACGGCCACGGCAACCCGCTCCGGCGGCGGTCGCGGCTACGCTGACCAGGATGTTCTGGCGGCGGAAGGCTTAAGGACTTGTGGCGGTAGAGCGGCCTGTCCTCCAGCGGTGAACAGCGCAGCCGTGGGCGACGTGCCTTAGCGGAGCACCCAAGCCTTCGGCTATCTCGCCGTGCGCGATCGCGGCGGCTTGCCTGGTTCGTCGGTGCCGTGGGAAGCCGATGGCTCTGGTTGACTCACCGAAGGCAGCCGACGTCGGCTCCTGCGGATCGGGAGGTCGGGGTGCATTGCTTCGGCGATTCTGGCGATGTCTTCGGGCTTCGCCTTTTCAGCGAACGTCTTGGCGGTCTTCCATCGGAAGTAGTGCCGCGCGACCCGCGGCAGCGCCAAACCGACCGCGCCGACGACGGCCGCGACTTCGCTTGGTCCGATTGACACTCCGATCGCCCTTCGCCTCGTGGTCGAGCAGGCGACTCGGACGTGCCTCAGCTCGACCAGTGATCACACTGGAACGAGCTAAGGTCTCCTCGGCTAAGGCTCCCGTGCATGGCGGAATCCTCAGTTGATCTTAGCCAATCGTCGTACCTGGTCGCACACCCGCGGCGGAACACGCGGGCCGGACCTTGGGGCGAGCCGCTGCCGTCAGGCCGACTCCATCTGGAAGCCGACGCCATCGCGACCAAGCAGCCGAACTCGGTCACGCAGCAGTTTTCTCTGGGTCGGCAGGACTACGTCCACGCGCCGATCCTACCGCCAACCGTCGCCGACATGCGGCATCCCGGCTGGGAAATTCAAGCCGGAAGCCCTACTCCACCAGAGTGTCGTCCGGCGACCCGCCAGCCAGCCCGGCCAGCACCTCCAGCGCACTCGCCAACGTCGCCTCCGAAGGAGCGGACACCGCGATCCGCACCGCGTTCGGGGCGTGCCCCGGCACCACCGAAAACGCCGCCGCCGGGGACAGCGCGATCCCCCGGCGTGCGGCAGCGGCCACGAAGGTCTCGGCCCGCCACTGGTCCGGCAGCACCCACCACCGGTGGTAGGCCGAGGCATCGCCGTACACCCGGAAACCCGCCAGCCGGTCTGCGACGATTCTCGCGCGCACCGCGGCATCGGCGCGCTTCGCCGCTTCGACCTCCGCCAGCACGCCACCAGTGATCCATCGCCGCGCCGCCTCCACGGAGAACCGCGATGCCGACCAACCGCCGGAGCGGATCGCGCTCGCCAGGCGGGCGACCCATGGCGGCGGCACCACAAGAAAACCGGCGGTAAGCCCGGGTGCGACGCGTTTCGACAGGCTGTCCACGAAAACCGTCCGCTCGGGCATCAGCGCGGCGAGCGGTTCGGTGTCCGGGCGGAGGAAGGTGTAGATGCCGTCCTCGATCACCGGCAGGTCCAGTCTGCGGACGGTTTCGGCCAGCTCGGCACGGCGCTGCGGCGGCATCGTGGTGCCGAGCGGATTGTGCAGGGTCGGCTGGACGTACAGCGCCCGCACCGGAGCGCTCGCCGCGAGTGCGGCCGGGATCAGGCCGTGGGCGTCGGTTTCGATCGGTACCAGCTCGATGCCGAGCCGGGTCGCGGCGGCTTTGACCACCGGGTACGTCAGGGATTCGACCGCCAGCCGCTCGCCGGTCGGCACGAACGCGGCGAGCGCGGCAGCGATGCCCTGCCGTCCGTTGCCCGAGATCAGTACCGAGTCTGGATCCGGCGTCCAAGCGCCGCGGGCGAGCATGCGAGAGGCTGCCTCGCGGACTGCTTTGGTGCCAGCGGCGCCGAGGGGATGCAGTGCGTCGGTGAAGACGTCCGCGCGCAGCACGGGTTCGAGTGCTTGCGCCAGTTTGGCCGATTGGCTTGGCAGCACAGCGAAGTTGAGTTCGAGGTCCACGCGGGCGTCGCCGGGTTCGGACAGCGCCGGTTCGGGACCGGGCTTCGCCGCGCGCACGAAGGTTCCCCGGCCGACCTCGCCGATCGCCAGGCCGCGCCGGACGAGTTCGCCGTACACGCGGGCCGCGGTGGAGCCGGCGATGCCGCGGTCGCGCGCGAAGCGGCGCTGCGGCGGCAGCCGATCGCCGGGCCGCAGCCGGCCGGCTTCGATGTCGGCGGCGAGTTCGTCCGCGACGACGCGGTAGTCGTCCATCCCACCCTCGCTCTGCCGGGTTTCTCCCGGACGCATCATGGCACCGGCCGGTCACTGTTCGCTAATGCGACCCGCGGAACTCCCCGGACGGGGGTCACTAGGTTAGCCTTACCTGTGTGGCACTGACGAGCGAAGACACCCGACTGCACGCCGAGGACCTGACGCTGGCCTACGACGGCCGCACCGTCGCCGAACGGCTCGGCGTGGTCATCCCGGACAAGTCGTTCACGGTCATCGTCGGCCCCAACGCCTGCGGCAAGACGACGCTGCTGCGCGCGCTCGCCCGGATGCTGAAACCCCGCGAGGGCTCGGTCTACCTCGACGGCCAGGTGATCTCCAGCTACGGCGCGAAAGAGGTCGCGCGGAGGCTCGGCCTGCTGCCGCAGAGCTCCATCGCGCCGGACGGGATCACCGTGGCCGATCTCGTCGCGCGCGGCCGCTACCCGCACCAGAAACTGCTGCGCCAATGGTCCCGCGAGGACGCGGCGGTGGTCGCCGATTCGATGCGCGCGACCGGCGTCGACGACCTCGCCGAGCGGATGGTGGACGAGCTGTCCGGCGGGCAGCGCCAGCGCGTCTGGATGGCGATGGCGCTGGCCCAGCAGACCGACCTGCTGCTGCTCGACGAGCCCACGACCTACCTGGACATCGCGCACCAGCTCGACATCCTCGACCTGTGTGCCACGCTGCACAGCGAACAGGGCCGCACGCTGGTCGCGGTGCTGCACGACCTCAACCACGCGGCCCGGTACGCCACGCATCTGATCGCGATGCGCGACGGGAAGGTGCTGGCCACCGGGACGCCGGAGGAGGTCGTGACGGCGGAGAACGTCGAGCGGATCTTCGAGCTGCCGTGCCGGGTGATGGAATGCCCGGAGAGCGGGAGCCCGATGGTGATCCCGAAGGTCAGCCGCCGGGCCGCCTGATTCACCGGCGGGCCATGAACGACCGCCACATCTCCGCCGGGATCGACGAACCCGTCACCTTCTTGCTTTCCGCGTCGAGCAGCTTGCGGTTGTCGTCGGAACCGAGCCACACCGCCGTCGCCAGTTGCGGCGTGTAGCCGACTGCCCAGGCGTCCTGGTAGTCCCGCGAATTGCCGCGCTCGAACTCGCCGGTGCGCAGCACTGCCGCGCGACCGTCCGGCAACGTCGTCCGCAACACCGAAGCGAGATCCTGCGCGACTTTCTCCGGAACGGCGGAAACCTGCTGGTTTTCGTGCTGCCAAACGACTTTCCCCGACCCGTCGAGCACCTTGTCCACCAGGTGCACCGCCGCGTGCTTCCCGTGAGCGGCGTAGGTCGCGTACGCCCCGGCCACGTCCAGCGGCCGCATCGGATAGCGGCCGACGACGATGCCCGAGCCGATCGTGGCGCCGTCCTGTTCGCGCATGGTCGGCGTGCCGTCCACTTCGTCCGGGATTCCCGCCGAACGGGCCGCCGCGCTCACCTCGTCGACGCCGATTTTCTTCGACACAGTGATGAACGGCGTGTCCGCACCCGAGGTCAACGCGCTGCGCAATGTACACGGCTGCGGGCATTTCGGCGGATAGTCGAACTTCTCGCCGAGGTACTGAATCTCCTGGGGAGCAGCCACTTTCTCGTCCAGCGACATGCCATTCTTCAAACCAGCCGCCGCAGCGAACGGGTAGAACGCCGAACCGAGCGGATGGCCGGTCGCCGCGTAATCCCGGACGCCGTTGTTGCCGCCGTCGTACGCCCGGACCGCGCCGTTCGCCGGATCGACCGCCACCAGCGCGCCGCGGAACTCCGCTGGCTCGCCCTTCAACCGGTCGCTCAGCGCGGTGTGCGCCGCGGCCTGCAACCCCGGGTCCAACGTCGTCTGAACAGTCAGATTCCCTTGCTGCAACCGTGAAAGCGAGAACCCGGCTGTCTCCAGTTCGGTGAGCACGCGTTGTTTGAGGTGGTACTGGTCGTAGTTCAGGCTCACCCGAGTCTCCGCGGGCGGCTTGATTTCCGCGCCTGGATAAGCCATGCCGTCGGCGTTTTTCAGATAGCCGCGCTCAACTAGCTTGTCGCGCACGTACCGCCAGCGCTTGGCCGCGTGTTCGTCGCCGGACGCCGCCGGATCGTGCACGGACGGCGACTGGATCATCCCAGCCAGGAATGCTGCTTCGCTCCAGGTGATGCTGTTGTCGAGCGGACGGCCGAAGAACGCGTTCATCGCCGCTGCCGGGCCGAAAGTGTTGCGGCCGAAGGAAATGATGTTGATGTAGCTTTCGAAGATCTGTTCCTTGCTCTGCTGCTGGGTGATCTTCGTGGCGAGCACGAGTTCCTGCATTTTCCGCCAGAGCGTGGAATCCTCGTCGCCGGTCGATTTCTTGATGTACTGCTGGGTAATCCCCGACCCGCCGCCGACGCCGGTCAGGAACGCGCGGCCGATCCCCGTCGGGTCGAAGCCGGAGTTGGCCCAGAAGGTCGGGTCCTCGGTGGCGACGATGGCGTCGCGAAGCTTCTGCGGGATCTGGTCGAACGGCACGAACCGCCGGTCGCCCTCCGGGGGCACGACGCGCAGCAGTTCGCTGCCGTCGGCGTACTTCACCGTGACGGTTTTGCCGAGCGAGGCGAGGACGTCCTGCGGGCTCCGGACGTCCAGCAGCAGGTAGGCGATCCAGAACGCGATCAGCGGCACGCCGACCGCGAAGCCGATCAGGTAGTAGGCACCCTTGCGGATGCGGCGCCACTTGCGACGGACAACGGCGGATTTGTCACTCTCCGGGGCTGGCTCCACGAATGAAGGACGACTGAACCAGTGACAAGGTTCTGCCGATCCGGTGAATTGATCACGAGAGGAACGCGCGCAGCAACGACGCCGTGCCCTCGATGTGCTCGGCCATCGCCTGCCGCGCGGCCACCGGATCGCCGGCCAGGATCGCGTCGACGATCGCCTCGTGCTGCGCGTTCGAATGCTCCAGATTGGGTTCGAGCAGCGGAATCCGGTCGAGCAGCTGGTTGACCCGCGTGCGCGCGTCGGCGACCGTGCTGGTCAGCGACGCGGACGCGGTGACCTCGGCGATCGCCAGATGCAGCCGCGAATCCTTGCGCCGGTAATCGGCGAGACCGGCCGCCGACGCTTCCGCGAGCGTGCCGGTGAGATGCTGCCGGTCAGCCGGGCTCAACGTGCGCGCGGCCGCCGCCTCCGCGGCACCGGTCTCCAGCACATGACGCAGGCACAACGCGTCCTCCAGCCCGGCCGCGTCCACCTCGCCGACCGCGCGCTCCGCGGGCTCGGGCAGTTTCTCGTTCACGAACGTGCCGCCGTACCGCCCGCGCCGCGACTCGACATACCCCGCGTCGGCCAACGCGCGAATCGCCTCCCGCAGCGTCACCCGGCTCACGCCGAGCCGCTCGGCCAGCTCGCGTTCCGACGGCAGCCGGTCCCCCGCGCCGACGACCCCGAGCCGGATCGCCTGCAACAACCGCTCGACGGTCTCCTCGAAGGCGTTCCCGGCCCGCACCGGCCGGAACAGGGCCGCGTTCGCGCTCACCACCGAGGTCGACTCCACCTGGCCGATTCTATGCCCGCTCGATCGCAGAGAAATCTTTGCAAAGTTTCCTCTGCGATTCTAGAGTGGAGACATGCCCTCGGAACCCCACGGCAGGCAGATCGACGCCCGCGCCCTGCGCGCTCTCGCGCATCCGCTGCGGCTCGAGCTGCTCGACCTGCTGACCGTCGACGGCCCGGCCACCGCGACCGGCCTCGGCAAACGCGTCGGCGAAAGTTCCGGCACCACGTCCTGGCACCTGCGCCAACTCGCGGACGCCGGGCTGGTGGTCGAGGACGCCGAACGCGGCTCGAAGCGCGAGCGGTGGTGGAAAGCGGCACAGCAGGGCACCGCGCTCAAGACGAGCGAGTTCCTGGCAGACCCCGACCTGGCGGGCACGGTCACCGCGTTCCTGCACCACGTCGTCAACCAGCGCCATCGCGAGACGCTCCGGTTCGTCGCCGACCTGCCCCGGTGGGGCAAGACCTGGCATGCCAACGCGACGCTGAGCGACACCGGGCTCCAGCTCACCCCGGAGGAAGCCGGGCAGCTGAGCAAGCAGATCCGGGAACTGGTCGAGAGCTACCGCCGGGAACCGCGCCCCGGCGACACCACGGTATTCGCCCAGTGGTCCGTGTTTCCCTACGCGCCCCGGCCGGAAGCAGAGGAACAAGACTGATGAACGCAGACCTGCTGGCCTTCGTCTCGCAATACCAGGACGGCCTGCGCGCCGACGCGGACCAACGCCGTCTCGCCCGGCACAGACCGCCGCCCGCGCCAAAGGCTTCTGCCCGGCAACGGCTCGGCTGGTGGCTGATGGAACTGGGCCTTCGCCTCGCCACCCCGAAACGCCGTGAAGGGCTCCTTAAGGGAATCTGATTCCCCCAAGAAGCCCTTCACAGAACGAAAATCAGCACTCGATGACGTTGACGGCCAGCCCGCCGCGCGCGGTCTCCTTGTACTTCACCGACATGTCCGCGCCGGTTTCGCGCATGGTTTTGATCGCCTTGTCCAGCGTCACCACGTGGCTGCCGTCGCCGCGCAGCGCCATTCGCGCCGCGTGGATCGCCTTCGACGCGCCCACCGCGTTGCGCTCGATGCACGGGATCTGCACCAGTCCGCCCACCGGATCGCAGGTGAGGCCGAGGTGGTGCTCGACGCCGATCTCGGCCGCGTTCTCCACCTGCGCCGGGCTTCCGCCCTGCACCTCGGTCAGCCCGGCGGCGGCCATCGCCGAAGCCGAACCAACCTCGCCCTGGCAGCCGACCTCGGCGCCCGAGATCGATCCGGTCTGCTTGAGGATCGAGCCGATCGCCCCCGCAGTAAGGAGGAACGTGACGATGCCGTCGTCCGACGCCCCGCGCACGAACCGCTGGTAATAGTGCAGCACCGCGGGAATGATCCCCGCCGCGCCATTGGTCGGAGCAGTGACGACGCGACCGCCCGCGGCGTTCTCTTCGTTGACCGCCAGTGCGTACAGACTGACCCAGTCCATGGCGTACAACGGATCGTCCGCACCGTCTTCGGCAAGCAGCTTGTCGTGCAACGACTTCGCCCGCCGAGGCACCTTCAACCCGCCAGGCAGCACACCCTCGTGCGTGTACCCGTTCCGCACGCACTCGGCCATCACCTGCCAGATCTGCAGCAGCCCGTCCCGCACTTCCTCGCGACTGCGCCAGGAAAGCTCGTTCCGCAGCATGATCTCGCTGATCGGCAGACCGGTGTCCGCACAGTGCTTCAGCAGATCCGCGCCAGTGCGGAACGGATACGGCACCGGCGTGGAATCCTCCACGAACACCGTGTCGGTCTCGTACGACTCGTCCCGCACGAACCCGCCGCCGACCGAGTAGTACGTCCGCTCCCGCAGCAGCGAGCCGTCGGAAGCGAACGCCCGGAACACCATCCCGTTCGGATGCGCGGGCAGGGACTTCCGCCGGTGCATCGTCAGGTCAGTGTCCTCGGCGAAGTCCACCTCGTGCGTGCCGCCGACGGCCAGCCGCCCGGATTCCCGGATCGCCGCCACCTTGGCGGGCACCGTGTCGGTGTCGATGTCCTCCGGCCGCTCCCCGGAAAGCCCGAGCAGCACCGCCTTGTCGCTGCCGTGCCCGAACCCGGTCGCGCCGAGGGAGCCGAACAATTCGGCCTGCACCCGCGCGACCGTCTCGAGCACTCCGTCCTCGACCAGACCGTCCACAAAGGTCTTGGCCGCCCGCATCGGGCCGACCGTGTGCGAACTCGACGGCCCGATGCCGATCGAAAACAGGTCGAAGACGCTGATCGCCATTGATCCGCCCCTTCTCTTAGTTCCTCGCCAGCACGCTGCTGGCTTCTTGTGCCGCCGGTCCTTCGGCGGTCAGGTGGGCGAGGTTCTCCGGCAGTTCCTCGCCCCGGTGAGCCTTGGTCTGGGCGTAGAGCCGGCCCGCGCGGTACGACGAGCGCACCAGCGGTCCCGCCATCACGCCCGGGAAGCCGATGGCCTCGGCGGTTTTCGCGTGCTCCACGAACTCCTCCGGCTTCACCCACCGGTCCACCGGATGATGCCGCGGCGAAGGCCGCAGGTACTGGGTGATCGTGATGATCTCGCACCCCGCCTCGAACAAGTCCCGCAACGCGACCGTGACCTCGTCGGGGGTTTCGCCCATGCCCAGGATCAGGTTCGACTTCGTCACCAGACCCGCCGCCCGCGCCCGGGTGAGCACCTCCAGCGACCGGGCGTAGCGGAACCCGGGACGGATCCGCTTGAAAATCCGCGGCACCGTCTCCACATTGTGCGCCAGCACCTCCGGGCGCGACCCGAACACCTCCGCCAGCTGATCGGGCTCGGCGTTGAAGTCCGGGATGAGCAGCTCGACCCCGGTGCCGGGGTTCAGCGCGTGGATCTGCCGGACGGTTTCGGCGTAGAGCCAGGCGCCGCCGTCGGCGAGATCGTCGCGGGCGACACCGGTGATCGTCGAATACCGCAACCCCATCGCCTGCACCGACTCCGCGACCTTCCGCGGCTCCGAACGATCCAACGCAGCAGGCTTGCCCGTGTCGATCTGACAGAAATCACAGCGACGCGTGCACTGATCCCCGCCGATCAAAAAAGTGGCTTCCCGGTCTTCCCAGCACTCGTAAATGTTGGGACAACCCGCCTCTTCACAGACCGTGTGCAGACCCTCGCGTTTCACCAGGCCCTTGAGTTCGGTGAACTCCGGACCCATCCGCACCCGCGTCTTGATCCACGACGGCTTCTTCTCAATCGGCGTCTCACTGTTGCGCACCTCAAGCCGCAACAACTTCCGCCCCTCGGGCTGCGCGCTCATCGGCTCAGGTCCGCGTACAGCGGGTGCTTCTTCGCCAGCAGTTCCACGCGACCCCGCAACGCCTGCTGCGCGGCCTCGTCGAAGTCCGGTTTCAGCGTCTCGGCGATGATGTCGGCGACCTCGGCGAAGTCGTCCGCGCCGAAACCGCGGGTGGCCAGTGCCGGGGTGCCGATCCGCAGGCCCGAGGTGACCATCGGCGGACGCGGGTCGAACGGCACGGCGTTGCGGTTGACGGTGATCCCGACCGAGTGCAGCCGGTCCTCCGCCTCCTGGCCGTTGAGCTGGGAGTTCACCAGGTCGACGAGCACCAGGTGCACGTCGGTGCCGCCGGTGAGGACGCGGACGCCCGCCTCGGCGCAGTCGGTGCGCGACAGCCGGTCGGCGAGGATCTTGGCGCCTTCCAGGGTGCGCTCCTGGCGCTCGCGGAACCCGTCGGTCGCGGCGATCTTGAGCGCCACGGCCTTGGCCGCGATCACGTGCTCCAGCGGCCCGCCCTGCTGGCCGGGGAACACCGCCGAGTTGATCTTCTTCGCCAGCTCCTGGCGGCACAGGATCAGGCCGCCGCGCGGGCCGCCGAGGGTCTTGTGCGTGGTGGTCGTGACGATGTCCGCGTGCGGCACCGGCGACGGGTGCAGCCCGGCGGCCACGAGGCCGGCGAAGTGCGCCATGTCGACCATCAGCTTGGCGTCGACCAGGTCGGCGATCCGGCGGAACTCGGCGAAGTCGAGCTGGCGCGGGTAGGCCGACCAGCCGGCGACGATCAGCTTCGGCTTGTGCTCGACCGCCAGCCGCTCGATCTCGGCGACGTCGACGATCCCGGTCTCCTTGTCGACGTGGTAGGCGACCACGTTGTACAGCTTGCCGGAGAAGTTGATCTTCATCCCGTGCGTCAGGTGGCCGCCGTGCGCGAGGTCGAGGCCGAGGATGGTGTCGCCCGGCTTGAGCACCGCGAACATCGCCGCCGCGTTGGCCTGCGCGCCCGAATGCGGCTGGACGTTGGCGTGCTCCGCGCCGAACAGCGCCTTGGCCCGGTCGATCGCCAGCTGCTCGACGACGTCGACGTGCTCGCAGCCGCCGTAGTAGCGGCGGCCCGGGTAGCCCTCGGCGTACTTGTTGGTCAGCACCGAGCCCTGCGCCTCGAGCACGCCGACCGGCGCGAAGTTCTCCGAGGCGATCATCTCGAGCGTCGACTGCTGGCGGTCCAGCTCCGCGGCCACCGCGGCGGCGACCTCGGGGTCCGCTTCGGACAGAGGGGCGTCGAACGGGGCGGTCATCAGTTCTCCTGGGTCAGCTCGGCGTACGCGGACGCGTCGAGCAGCTCCGGGACGTCGCCCGAGAGCCGCACCTGCAGCAGCCATCCTTCGGTGTAGGGGTCGGAGTTGATGACCTCGGGGGTGTCCGATGTGGCCTCGTTCACCGCCACCACCTCGCCGCTGACCGGCGAGTACAGCTCGCTGACCGATTTCGTCGACTCGACCTCGCCGAACACCTCGCCCGCGGTGACGGTGTCGCCGACGCCGGGCAGCTGCACGAACACGATGTCGCCGAGCGAGCCGGCCGCGAACGCGGTGATGCCCACCGTCGCGACGCCGTCGGAGACCGACAGCCACTCGTGTTCCTTCGTGTAGGACAGGTTCTGGGGGATGCTCATGTGCTCGGAGGCCTTTCAGGCTCGGGAGTAGAAGGGCAGGGCGACGACCTCGACCGGCTCGACGCGGCCCCGGATGTCGACGGACAGCGCGGTGCCGGGCTCGGCGTGCTCCCGGTCTACATACGCCATGGCGATCGGGTAGCCCAGCGTCGGCGACAGCGCGCCGCTGGTGATCTCCCCGATAGTGGCATCCCCGGACAGCACGGCGTACCCGTGCCGCGGGGCGCGGCGGCCGGTGCCGCGCAGGCCGACCCGCACGCGCGGGACGTCGGCCTTCGCCAGCTCTTCCAGGGCCGCGCGGCCCACGAAGTCGCCCGGCTTCTCGAACTTCACGACCCGGCCCAGACCGGCGGCGAACGGGTTCAGCTCGCGGCTGAGTTCGTTGCCGTACAACGGCATTCCGGCTTCCAGCCGCAGCGTGTCGCGGCAGGCGAGACCGCACGGGACCAGACCGTGCTCCTGACCCGCCTCGGTCAGCAGCTGCCACAACGCCGGAGCCTGCGTCGCGGGAACGAACAGCTCGAAGCCGTCCTCGCCGGTGTAGCCGGTGCGGGCCAGCAGGACCTCGATGCCCTTCACGACGGCGGGCACGCTCGCGTAGTACTTGAGCGCGCCGAGATCGGCGTCGGTGACCGCGGCGAGCACGTCGACCGCCTTCGGGCCCTGGACCGCGATCAGCGCGGTGTCCGCGGACCGGTTCTCCACCACCGCGTCGAATCCGGCGACGCGCTCGGCCAGCGCGTCCGCGACCACGGCGGCGTTGCCCGCGTTGGCCACGACCAGGTACTCCTCGTCAGCGAGCCGGTAAACGACCAGGTCGTCCAGCACGCCGCCGTCGGCGTCGCAGATCATCGTGTAGCGGGCGCGACCCGGCTTCACGCCGGAGATGTTGCCGACCAGCGCATAGTCGAGCACCGCGGCGGCCTGCGCGCCGCGGACGTGGATCTCGGCCATGTGCGACAGGTCGAACAGCCCGGCCGCCTCGCGCACGGCCTTGTGCTCGGCCAGTTCGCTGGCGTAGCGCACCGGCATCGACCAGCCGGCGAAATCGGTGAACAGCGCACCGAGGTCTTTGTGGACCTGGTGCAGGGGGGTTTCCGTCACAGGAAGCCTTTCGTTGTCGCGAGCGGAGGTCGCGCTCACGCGTCGTACGCGTCGAGGGGCGGGCAGGAGCAGACGAGGTTGCGGTCGCCGCGCGCGCCGTCGATCCGCCGCACCGGCGGCCAGTACTTGGTCCTGCGCGCCACGCCGCTCGGGTACGCCGCCAGCTCGCGGTCGTAGTCCGCGGTCCATTCGCCGATCACCGACGAAGCGGTGTGCGGCGCGCCGCGCAGCGGGCTCGTCTCGGCGGTCCAGCGACCGGCCGCGACCTCGTCGATCTCGCGCCGGATGGCGATCATCGCCTCGCAGAACCGGTCGATCTCGGCCAGGTCCTCGCTCTCGGTGGGCTCCACCATGAGCGTGCCCGCGACCGGGAAGGACATGGTCGGCGCGTGGAAGCCGTAGTCGATCAGCCGCTTAGCGACGTCGTCCACGGTCACGCCGGTTTCCTTGGTGATGCCGCGCAGGTCGAGGATGCACTCGTGGGCGACCAGGCCGTCCTGTCCGGTGTAGAGCACCGGGTAGTGCGGCGCGAGCCGGGCGGCGATGTAGTTGGCCGCGAGCACCGCGACCTTGGTGGCCTCGGTGAGCCCGGGCGCGCCCATCATCCGCACGTACGCCCAGGAGATCGGCAGGATCGACGCCGAACCGTAGGGCGCGCCGCTGATCGGGCCGACGCCGGTGTCCGGTCCGGCCTGCGCGAGCAGCGGGTGGTTCGGCAGGTACGGCGCGAGGTGTTCGCGCACCGCGACCGGGCCGACGCCGGGACCGCCGCCGCCGTGCGGGATGCAGAACGTCTTGTGCAGGTTCAAGTGCGAGACGTCGCCGCCGAACTCGCCCGGCTTCGCCAGGCCCAGCAGGGCGTTGAGGTTCGCGCCGTCGACGTACACCTGGCCGCCGCCGTCGTGCACGGTCTTGGCGAGCCGCTCGATGCCGTGCTCGTAGACGCCGTGCGTGGACGGGTAGGTGACCATGATCGCGGCCAGGTCGGCGCTGTGGGCGTCCACTTTGGACTGCAGGTCGTCGAGGTCGACGTTGCCCTCGTCGGTGCACTTGACCACGACCACGCGCATCCCGGCGAGCACCGCGGACGCGGCGTTGGTGCCGTGCGCCGACGACGGGATCAGGCAGACGTCGCGCTCGGGCTGGCCGTTCGCCCGGTGGTAGGCGCGGATGGCCAGCAGCCCGGCGAGTTCGCCCTGGCTGCCCGCGTTCGGCTGCAGCGAGACCTGGTCGTAGCCGGTGACCTCGGACAGCCAGCCGGACAGCTGGCGGACCAGCTCGTGGTAGCCCTCGGCGTCCTCGGCGGGCGCGAACGGGTGGATGCCCGCGAACTCGCGCCAGCTGATCGGCTCCATTTCGGTGGTGGCGTTGAGCTTCATCGTGCACGAGCCGAGCGGGATCATCCCGCGGTCGAGCGCGAAGTCCTGGTCGGCGAGGCGGCGCAGGTAACGCAGCATCGACGTCTCGGACCGGTGTGTGCTGAACACCTCGTGCGTCAGGTAACCGCTCTCTCGGGCGAGACCGTTCGGAAGCGCCTGCGCGGCTTCCCACGCACTGTCGACACCGAAGGCGCGAAGCACCTTCGCGAGAGTGTCGGGACGCGTGACCTCGTCGCAGGCGATGCGCACGGTGTCGGCGTCGATGTGGCCGAGGTTGATTCCCGCCTCGCGCGCCGCCGCGTGCACCTCTGCCGCCCGGCCAGGCACCTTCGCGACGACAGTGTCAAAGAAGGCCTCGTGCGCGACTTCGACGCCACCGGCGCGCAGCGCGTTCGCGAGACCGCCCGCAAGCTCGTGCACCCGCGTCGCGATCGCCTTGAGCCCCTCGGGACCGTGGTAGACCGCGTACATCGACGCCAACACCGCCGGGAGCACCTGCGCGGTGCAAATGTTGGAGGTCGCCTTCTCGCGGCGTATGTGCTGCTCTCGCGTCTGCAGCGCGAGCCGGTACGCAGTGTTCCCATCCGCGTCCACGGACACGCCCACGAGCCGACCCGGCAGCGACCGCTCAAGACCAGCGCGCACCGCCATGTACCCGGCGTGCGGACCGCCGTAGCCCAGCGGCACGCCGAAGCGCTGCGTGGAGCCGACAGCGACGTCCGCGCCGAACTCGCCGGGCGCGGCGACCAAGGTGAGCGCGAGCAGGTCGGCAGCGACCGTGTACAGCGCGCCCGCGGCCTTCGCCGCTTCGGAAACCGCGTGGTAGAAACCGCGCCCGCGCAGCACGCCGGACGCTCCCGGGTACTGCACGATGACGCCGAAGAACTCCTCGGGCAGCCCGGTGAGCAGGTCGCGCACCTGCACGTCGATGCCGAGACCGGCGGCGCGCGTCCGCACGACCTCGATGGTCTGGGGAAGGACTTCGGAGTCGAGAACGACCACATTGGACTTCGACTTCGCCGCGCGGCGCATCAGCGTCATCGCCTCGGCGGCCGCGGTGGACTCGTCGAGCATCGAGGCGTTGGCGATCGCCAGCCCGGTCAGGTCGGACACCGCGGTCTGGAAGTTCAGCAGCGCTTCGAGCCGGCCCTGCGAGATCTCCGGCTGGTACGGCGTGTACGCGGTGTACCAGGCCGGGTTCTCCAGCACGTTGCGGCGGATCACGCCCGGCGTGACGGTGTCGGAGTAGCCGAGGCCGATCATCTGCGTCATCGGCCGGTTGCGGGCGGCGAGCGCACGCAGCTCGGCGGTCGCCTCTTCCTCGGACGCGGGCGCGGGAAGCGCCAGGTCACCGGCTGTGCGGATGGCGGTCGGCACCGCCGCTTCCACGAGGGCGTCCAGGCTTCCGTAACCGCATTCGGCGAGCATCTTCGCCCGCTCGGCCTCGCCGGGACCGATGTGGCGGGTGTCGAAGGGGGTGGAGGTGATGGGAGCTCCTCGGGACGGGCACCGGGCGCGGCGGTGCACTGGGAACTCCCCCTCTGTCATGGGCACCTGAGAGTTTCACCGCGCGCACGGCACGGCTTTCACCTTGGGTGAGGCGCGGGTGCGCCTGCTTTCCAGAGTGGCCTCGCCGAAAGCGGTAGCGGTTACCTGAGAGATTCCGGGGAGTTTGCTCCTTCGGTGTCCCACTGCTCGCATGGGACTCTCCCGCTCCGGCTCGAACGGCCCTGTGTTCAATTGTGGGTGCGGCCACCCTACCTGCCGCTTCACGCGCCAGTCTACCGCGCCCGGCCTACGCCACACCCCCTTGTCGAAGGTCCGTGAGGGGAACCCTGAGGAACTCTGATTCCCCTAGGGTTCCCCTCACAGACAGTCACAGCGGCGTTACGTACGCACCCGAAATGCCGCCGTCGACGAGGAACTGCGCGGCGGTGATGAAGCTGGCGTCGTCGCTCGCCAGGAAGGCCACCGCGGCGGCGATCTCCTCCGGCTCCGCGAACCGCCCGACCGGAACGTGCACCAGCCGCCGGGCCGCGCGCTCCGGGTCCTTCGCGAACAGTTCCTTCAGCAGCGGCGTGTTGACCGGCCCCGGGCACAGCGCGTTGACCCGGATGTTCTCGCGCGCGAACTGCACGCCCAGCTCGCGCGTCATGGCGAGCACGCCGCCCTTCGAAGCGGTGTAGGAAATCTGCGACGTCGCGGCTCCCATCACGGCCACGAACGACGCGGTGTTCACGATCGAACCGCGGCCTTGGCGCTGCATGTGCGGCAACACGGCCTTGCAGCACAAGTACACCGAGGTCAGGTTGACCCGCTGCACCTTCTCCCAGGCTTCGATGCCGGTGGTGAGGATCGAATCGTCCTCGGGCGGCGAAATGCCCGCGTTGTTGAACGCGACGTCGACCGCGCCGAACTCGTCGACCGTCGTCTGGAAAAGGGCCTCGACCTGGTCCGCGTCCGTCACATCGGCCTGGATGAAAGCACCGCCCACCTCGTCGGCGGCCGCCTTGCCCTGCTCCGGCGCGACGTCGCCGATCACCACCTTCGCGCCCTCGCTCGCCAGCCGTTTGGCGGTGGCGAGGCCGATGCCGCTCGCGCCGCCGGTGATCACCGCGACGCGGCCGTCAAAACGCTGCACCATCGTGGGTCATTCCTCCGTGTTTTCGATGCTCAGGAAAACGTTCTTGGTTTCGGTGAAAGCAGCGGCGGCGTCCGGGCCCAGTTCGCGGCCGAGACCGGACTGCTTGAAGCCGCCGAAGGGCGTCCAGTAGCGGACCGACGAATGCGAATTCACCGACAGGTTCCCGGATTCGACGCCGCGCGCGACGCGGAAGGCGCGGCCGACGTCGCGGGTCCAGATCGAGCCGGACAGCCCGTACTCGGTGCCGTTGGCCATCCGCACCGCCTCGGCCTCGTCGCGGAAGCGGACTACCGCGACGACCGGGCCGAAGATCTCGTCGCGCGCCAGCGGATCGTCCAGCCCCGGCGGGAGCACGACGGTCGGCGCGAACCAGTACCCCGGTCCGGACGGCGCGCTGCCGCGGAAGGCTACCGGCGTCCGCTCAGTGACGTAGGAGGAGACTTTGGCGTGGTGGTCCGCGGAAATCAGCGGGCCCATCTCGGTCGCCTCGTCGGCCGGATCACCGACGACCACGCCCCGCACGGCGGGTTCCAGCAGTTCGAGGAACCGGTCGTAAACGGTGTCCTGCACCAGGATCAGCGACCGCGCGCAGCAGTCCTGCCCGGCGTTGTCGAACACCCCGTACGGCGCGGTCGCCGCGGCCTTTTCCAGGTCGGCGTCGGCGAACACGAGGTTCGCGTTCTTGCCGCCCAGTTCCAGCGTCACCCGTTTCACTTGCGCCGCGCAGCCGGCCATCACCTGCTTGCCGACCTCGGTGGAGCCGGTGAACACCACCTTGCGCACCGCCGGATGCGTGACAAACCGTTGTCCCACAACCGATCCCTTGCCGGGAAGCACCTGGAAGACATCCTCCGGAATCCCCGCTTCGCGAGCGAGTTCGGCCAGCCGCAACGCGGTGAGCGGCGTCAGCTCGGCCGGTTTGAGCACGACCGTGTTGCCCGCGGCGAGCGCCGGTGCGAAGCCCCAGCCCGCGATCGGCATCGGGAAGTTCCACGGCACGATTACGCCGACGACGCCGAGCGGCTCGTGAAAGGTCACGTTGACGCCGCCGTCGACCGGGATCTGCTTGCCCAGCAGCCGTTCCGGCGCACCGGCCGAGTATTCGAGCAGGTCGCGCACATTGCCCGCTTCCCAGCAAGCGTTGCCGATGGTGTGCCCGGAGTTCTCGACCTCCAGCCGGGCGAGGTTTTCGATATCGGCGTCGACCGCGTCCGCGAACCGGCGCAGCAGCCTTGCCCGATCACCGGGGGCGACCGCCCGCCAGGCCGGGAACGCGGCGTGCGCGCGGGCGATCGCGGCGTCGGTCTCCGCCTCGCTGGTCAGCTCGACCTGGCGCACCACTTCCGCGGTCGCCGGATTGCGCACCTCGAACGTCGTCATTTCCCCTCCTGCGCGGCGTTCGCCAACGCGGCGAACAGCCGGACGTCGTCGCCGTCCTGCTCCGGATGCCACTGCACGCCGAGCACGAACTCCCCCGGCATTTCCGCGGCTTCGATCGTGCCGTCCGCCGCGTGCCCGGACGCGACCAAGCCGGAGCCAAGCCGGTCAATCGCCTGATGGTGGTAACAGTGGACTTTCGTTTCTTGGCCGAGAATCGCCGCTGCCCGCGTGCCGTCGACCAGGGTGACCGTGCTGGTGCCGAACGTCGCTGGAGCTGGCTGATGCGTTGCCTCGCCCAGGGTTTCCGGGAGGTGCTGCGAGAGCGTGCCGCCGAGCGCGACGCTCATCACCTGCAGTCCGCGACACACCCCGAGCACTGGCTTTCCGGCCGCGCGCGCCGCCGCGAACAGGCCGAACTCGAACGCGTCGCGCTCCGGGCGGATGTATGTCGCGGGGTGCGGCTCCTGGTCGTAACGGCTGGGTTCGACGTCCGCGCCGCCGGTGAGGACGAGACCGTCGATGCGTCCCACGAGTGCGTCGTAGGCCGTGCTCACCGGTGGCAGCAGCACCGGAATCCCGCCCGCCTTGACCACACAGTCCGCGTACACCCGGTGCAGCAGCGTCGCCTCGGTGTCCCAGGCCAGGAACTTCGCTTGTTCCGAATAGGTGCTGAGCCCGATGACGGGTGGGTCAGAGTCGTTCGAAACCACGGATGCGCTCCCAATCGGTCACAGCTCGCTCGTACGCTTCGCGCTCGATCCGCGCGGCGTTGAGGTAATGGTCAACTACATCGGAGCCGAAGGCATCTCGCGCGATACGGCTGCCTTTAAGGGCTTCCGCCGCTTCGGCAAGCGTGACCGGCACAGTGGGTTTGTCGGACGCGTACGCGTTGCCTACGAACTCAGGCTCCAACGGCAGTTCGTTCTCGATGCCGTGCAGCCCAGCAGCGACCATCGCGGCGACCGCGAGGTACGGGTTCACGTCTCCGCCGGGTACGCGGTTCTCGACGCGCAACCCGTCACCGTGCCCGACAACGCGCAACGCGCACGTACGGTTGTCCGTGCCCCACGCGATCGCTGTCGGCGCGAAGCTGCCAGGGACGTAACGCTTGTAGGAGTTGATGTTAGGTGCGAAGAAGTACGTCATTTCGCGCAACGCTTCCAGCTGGCCCGCGAGGAAGTGCTGCATCAGCTTCGAGAAGCCGTGGTCACCGTCGCCGGGAAGCACCGCTTCGCCGGACTCGCTGCGCAGGCTCAGGTGGATGTGGCAGGAGTTGCCCTCGCGCTCGTTGTACTTCGCCATGAACGTGAGGCTCTTGCCTTCCTGCGCGGCGATCTCCTTCGCACCGTTTTTGTAGATGCCGTGGTTGTCGCACGTCGCGAGCGCTTCGGCGTAGCGGAAGGCGATCTCGTGCTGACCCGGATTGCACTCGCCCTTCGCCGACTCCGGATACAGACCCGCGCCCGCCATGCCGTTGCGGATCCGGCGCAGCAACGGCTCGATGCGCGCGGTGCCGAGCATCGAGTAGTCGACGTTGTACTGATTGGACGGCTTGAGGTCGTGGTAGCGCTTGTCCCACGCGGACTCGTAGGAGTCGTCGAAGACGATGAACTCGAGCTCGGTGCCCACGTACGCCTTCAAGCCGCGCTCGGCGAGCCGGTCGAGCTGACGGCGCAGCACTTGGCGCGGCGAAACGGAAACCGGGCCGCCCTGCACGCGCTCGACGTCCGCGAGCACCAGCGCGGTGCCCTCCTGCCACGGAATCTCCCGCAGCGTCGCGAAATCCGGCCGGAGCACGAAGTCGCCGTAGCCGCTCTGCCAGGACGAGATGTCGTAGCCGTCGACAGTGTTCATGTCGACGTCCACCGCGAGCAGGTAGTTGCACGCCTCGGTCGCGTGGCCGGCCACCTCTTCGAGGAAGTACTCCGCCGAACAGCGCTTGCCCTGGAGCCGCCCCTGCATGTCGGTGAGCGCGACGAGCACCGTGTCGATCGTGCCCGCCGTCACCCGTTCGCGGAGTTCGTCGAGCGTGAGCATTCCTCGCCTGGCCGCCATCGCATCGCCCCAAAGGTTCGGATCAGGTCCTTTGCGGCTTCTTCCTACCGGGCCGATGGGTCCGGGTCAATCCACTGAAAGGTATTTTCTTATACCTTTAAACTCGTGGTCGCCCGGCCTCACCCGGGCGGCGCCTGCTATGTCCGGGTTGCCCGGCTGAGAAGATACTGTGAATCCGGTGCGTCCGGGACCAAAACCGCCGCCTCGTGCGTTGGACCGGGCAAGAGAGGTGAGAGGGATGACTGAAGCATTCACGCAGACCACGTTCAGCCAGCAGCAGGCGCGGCCGCAGCTCCCGACGCTGCCCACCGGGTGGCCGATCGGGTCGTACGAATCCTACGAACAGGCTCAGCAGGCCGTCGACCACCTCGCGCACGCCGACTTCCCGGTCACCGACGTCACGATCGTCGGCGTCCAGCCGATGCTCGTCGAGCGCATCGCCGGCAAGATGAGCTGGAGCCGCATGCTCAGCAGCGCGGCCATGTCCGGCGCGGTGTTCGGCCTGTTCCTCGGCCTCGTGCTGAGCATGCTCAACCCGGCCGCCGGGCTGCTGTCGATCGTGCTCGGCCTCGCCGCCGGTGTCGTGTTCAACGTGGCCTTCGGCGCGCTGGGCTACGCGGCGAACCGCAACAAGCGCGGGTTCATCTCGCAGAGCCAGCTGGTCGCGCAGCGCTACGACGTGCTGTCGCAGCCGCGCAACGCCGAGAAGGGCCGTCAGCTGCTGGCGGACCTGGCGGCGCGCTCGGCCTTCAACCACTGAGTCGCACGAATCGCCTCCCGGGCGTCCAGGCCGTTCGCGGCCGGGGCGCCCGGTTTCGCGTTCCGGGCCTTGCCGGGCCGCGGGCTGCCGAGCTCGTGCGCGGCTATGCCGTTTCTTACCGGCATCCACACTCACGAGCCACCCGCCCCTACCTTGTCGGCTGAGCGGCCTTCGTCGGGCTACTCTGCGGGGCCGGTGTCCCGGGCGTCGCCGGAGCCTTCGGGATCACCGCCGCGAACGGCACTCCGGCGTCCTCCCGGCAATACCCGCGATAACCGTTGTAGCCGTTGACGTTCCCGCGGTCGTCCTGCACTCCTTCGACCACCTTCGGACGCGGGAACTGGTTGTCCTGCCCGGTCATCTGGCTCGTGCCCGACGCCTTCTCGCAGCCGTAACGCGTGATCGTCAGCGGACGGCCGCGATCGTCGTACAGGTAGACGTTCTCCAGCGGTTTGCCGTTCGCGTCGAAGACGTACAGGTTGCTCAGTTCGTGCTGGCCGTAGCGCAGCGCTTCGTTGCCGTGAACGTCCTCGTACATCGACGAGGCGTACGACGGGGTGGAGTTCGACGAGTACGTGCGGTCCCGGACGAGATGGACCGCCGCGCCGAGGCCGCCGAACGCGCTGCCCACCACGAACGCCGACACCGGAACCGCGATCCACAGCATCCGCCCGTCGACCTTGGTCCGGGGGCCCGCCCACATCACCAGGCCCGCGCCGACGAGCAGCACCGGCAGCAGCAGGACCGCGTGCAGATCCCGGATCATCAGCAGCAGCCCGAACGCCAGCAGAGCGAACCCGCAGACCACCCACCACGCCGGTTTCAGCGAGTTCAGGTAGGCGAGCGCACGCTCGGCGGAACGGTCCTCCCGCATCGACTTCACCATCGCCCGCGCGCGCACGGCCTCGGGCAACTCCCGGATCGAATCGACCCCGCGCAGCAGCAGGAACGCCACGCTCACCGCGAACACCGGGGCCAGCACGAGCATCCCGACGAGCGCTTCAGCATCGAACCGGACCGCGGTGTAGAACGAAACCAGCGCCGTTCCGGCCGCGCAGAACACCAAGCCCCACAAGGCAAGCCGCGGTCCGAGCCGCCCCGCCTTCGCCGTCGGCAGCACCTCCGTCGCCGCCGCGGCCGGGGTTTCCGGAGCAGGCGGATAGCCGCCGGACGCCCGCAGTTCGGCCGCGTAGCTCTCCGGAGTGCCAAGCCGCGCGACGAGATCCTCGACCCGCGCCGCCGCCCCGGCTTCCGCCTCCATCTCGGCCAGCTGCGGCCGGACGTCCTCGAGCAGTTCCTCGACCTCGTTCGCGGGCAGGTCCGCGAGCGCGGTGCGCACCCTCGACAGGTACGCCCGCGCGGCCGTCGGCTTGTCCGTGCTCATGCTGCCTCTCCCCGATTCGTACCGCGTTTCGCCGGTGCGCGCGGTCAGGACCGCTCTTTCACCAAACTGTCCATAGTGGACGCGAAGCTGGTCCACGTGCGCGCCGATTCGGCGAGCCGCTCCCTGCCCCGGTCGTTCAAGCTGTAGTACTTGCGGTGCGGGCCCTCTTCGCTCGGGACCACGTACGACGTCAGCAACCCCGCCTTGTACAGCCGCCGCAGCGTGCCGTACACCGATGCGTCCCCGACCTCCTCCAGGCCGGCGACGCGAAGTCTTCGCAGCACGTCGTAGCCGTACCCGTCGTCGTCGCGCAGCACCGCGAGGACCGCCAGGTCCAGCACTCCCTTGAGCAGCTGACTGATCTCCACCGCGTTCCTTCCGGTCCTGCGCGAGAGAAGGTACCACGCATAGCGCAGTAGTGTGCACGGCGTGCGGCCGTCCGGCGTATCGCTGCCCGTTCGACCAGGTCAGCGGAGACTGAACGACCAGGTATACAGCGTAGACATCCTGGTCTACAGTGTAGATATGACCGAGATTCCGACCGCCGAACGGCTCGCGTCCGCCGCGCGCGAGATCATCGCCGCCGAGGGCGCGGCGGCGGTCAGCATGCGCCGGGTCGCCGAAGCCGCCGGAGTCACCGCGATGGCGATCTACCGGCATTACGAGAACCGAGAGGTCCTGCTGCGCGCGGTCGCCGACGCCACCGGCCGCGAACTGGGCGCGGCGTGGAAAGACCCCGCTCCCGACGGCGAATGGCTCGACCGCTTCGACGCACTGCTGGACCGCTTCCTGGATTTCGCGCTCGGCCAGCCGCATCTGTACCGCTTCTTGATGACCGACGACGGAGCCCAAGCCCGGCTGTACCCGGACGGTTTCCGCGAACCCGGCTCGCCGCCGTTCACCGCGCTGGTCCGGCTGATCGAAGAAGGCATGCGCCAGGGTGTGCTGCGCGAGGACGATCCGCTGGAAGCCGCGCTGACCGTCAGCACGCAAACGCAAGGCATGGTCCTGCACTACCTCGCGGGCCGGATGGGGACGGCGGAACCCGAGTTCCGCGCACTGTGCCGACGGACTTCGCGGAGGATTTTCGATGGCCTCAAGACGTGATGGCCGCCGGGTGGTCCCGACCGCGCTGACGCATCTCGCGGAGGATCCTCGATGACCTCAAACGCGACGCCCGCTGGCAAATCTGGCTGCGCCGACCGGCGACGCCCGGCCCCGACCCGAACACCGCGCTACGCCAACGGACCTCCCGGAGGATCCACGGCCGCCCCCAACGCAACACCCGCTGGCAGAACCGGCCGCGCTGACCATCAGGCCCAGCCCGAACTCCGCACTACGCAGCCGGACCTCCCGGAGGATCCACGGTCGCCCCAACGCAACACCCGCTGGCAGAACCGGCTGCGCTGACCGCCAGGCCCAGCCCGAACCCCACCCACACTATGCCAACGGACCTCTCGGAGGATTTTCGATGGCCCCAAAACCTCACGCCCGCTGGCAAATCCCAGCCGCGCTGCTCTCGTCGGCGGCACTCTTCTACTTCGGCACCGGCCTTGCCCCGATCGCCGCGCTGACCTGGCTCGCACCGTTTCCCGTGCTGTTGCTGGCGACTCGCGTCGGCGGCTGGACCTCCGCCGGTACCGCGTTCGGCGCGTTCCTGCTCGGCACCGCGAATATGTGGGCCTACCAAGCACATTCCGGCGACGAACCGCTGTGGCCGTTCGGCGCGGCCATCGATGTCGGGATGTCGCTGGTGTTCACGTTCGCGGTGTGGCTCTTCTGGGCTTTGGCACGCCACCGCCGGACGCTGCTGGCCAGCCTGGCCGCACCGGCGGCGTGGACCGCTCTCGTGTACCTGATCGCCACGCTGAACCCGATGGGCATGATGGGTTCCCTCGCCAACGACCAGGGCGACGCGCCGCTCGTGCTGCAAACCGCTTCGTGGGCCGGGATGTGGGGCGTCGAGTTTTTGGTGCTGCTGCCCGCTTGCGCGGTCGCCGCGATGTGCGCGCCCGGAGCTTCTCGGCTGCGCACCGGTGTCGTCGCCGCGGTCCTCGTGGCTCTGTCTCTTGGCGGCGGTGCCTTAAGGCTTTCCGGCACGAGCGGGCCGACGGTGCGGATGGCCGCGATCACGCAAAACGCTGGCTACCGCTGGGGTCCTGAGCTCGGCACCGCTCGCGGCCGTGCCTTGGTGCAGGATTACCTCGACCAGATTTCCGCCATGCCGGACGGCGTGCAGCTCGTCGTACTGCCCGAAGCCGCTTTCAGCGCCGAAGAGGAATGGCCCGCTGCGCTCGTGGAGCCGATGCGCCGCGCCGCCAAGGCCCGAGGCGCGGCGATCGTCGTCGGCTTCGAGTACTACGACCGGCCCGGCAAGCACAATTACGACTACGCGCTGGCCTTCCCCGCCGACGGCTCGGCACCCGCCCGGTACCTGAAACACCACGATCTGGTGAGCCCGCCGGGCCGAAACCTGGTTTTCGTCCCCGGCGCGACGGTCCCGACCGGCCTGGTGATCTGCGGCGACACGACGTTCACCGCGCCCAGCCGCGACTACGCCGCCGCCGGTTCGCGAATCCTCGCCATCCCAGCGGAACTCGCGGTCCCACCGGGAAACAACGACGAGGGCGGTTGGCAGCACACCCGCAACGCACTGCTCCGGGGTGTCGAAAGCGGGCAGTCGATCGCGCTGTCCGACGCGAACGGCAGCCTGATGCTGTCCGACGGCTACGGCCGCGTCCTGGGCGAAGCCCGCACCGGTGGCCCAGCCCCGTTCACGTCGGTGGTCGCGGACGTTCCCGCTGGTCCAGGCCAGACGTTCCACACTCGCTTCGGCGACTGGTTCGCTTGGCTTTCGCTCGCGATGACCGTTGCTGGCTTGGTCTTCGCTCGGCTCCGCACGGCTAAGCAGCCCGTGCCCGCCGCTGGCACCTCGGGCACGAAAACGACGACCGGTTCATGAACGGCTCCCTCCGGATCGGCGACCCGCACCGGCGGCACGGCATCCCCTCCTGGCCGTATGCGTCGAGCGAGCGCTCGAAGTACCCCGATTGTCCGTTCACGTTCACATAAAGCGCGTCGAACGACGTCCCGCCCGCGAGCAGCGCCGCCGACATCACGTCGCTCGCCGCGGTCAGCAGCGTTCGCCCTTGCGCGGCAGTGAGTTTCTCGGTGGGTCGCGACCAATGCAGTTTGGACCGCCACAACGCTTCGTCGGCGTAGATGTTGCCGACCCCCGACACGAGCGTCTGGTCGAGCAGCGCGCGTTTCACCTCGGTCCGCCGTGAACGCAGTGCGCGCACGGCCGCCTCCGGATCGAACTTCGGGTCCATCGGGTCCCGCGCGATGTGCGCGATGGTGCCGGGCAGCGCGTCGCCGTCGACCTCGACCAGTTCGTCGAGGGCCAGGCCGCCGAACGTGCGCTGGTCGACGAAGCGCAGTTCCGGTCCGTCGTCGGCGAACCGGACCCGGACGCGCAGGTGTTTCTCGTCCGGCGTGCCCTCGGGCTGCACCAGCATCTGGCCGCTCATGCCGAGATGCGCCAGCACCGCCTCGCCGTCGGACAGTTCCAGCCACAGGTATTTGCCGCGCCGCCGGGCCGCCTCGATCGTGACTCCGGCGAGCCGTCCGGTGAAGTCGGCGGCGCCCTGCGCATGCCGCCGGATGGCGCGGTCGTGCAGCACCTCGACGGCCCGGACGGTACGGCCGGCGACGTGCGCTTCGAGACCGGCGCGGACGGTCTCGACCTCGGGTAGTTCGGGCATGCGCTCATTCTGCCCGGCGCCCCCGACAAAAAACGGGGGCGGTGCCTCGGCGACACAAAACGGGGCTGGCCGACCTGGCAGTCAACCAGCCCCGGGAAGAAAGAAACGCGTCAGCTCGCGTCGTCGCCCGTGCCGAGTTCCTCCGACAGAGCCCGCCAGGCGGTCTCCGCGGCCTTCTGCTCGGCTTCCTTCTTCGTGGTGCCGTTGCCCTCGCCCAGCGCGCGGCCCGCCACCAGCACGGTGGCGGTGAATTCCTTGCGGTGGTCGGGACCGCTGTCCTCGACGCGGTACTCGGGCACGCCGAGTCCCCCGGAGGCGGTCAGCTCCTGCAGGCTGGTCTTCCAGTCGAGGCCGGCCCCGCGCAGCGGAGCCTCGGCCAGCAACCCGTCGAAGAGGTGGTGCACGAGCTTGCGCGCGACCTCGATGCCGTGCGCGAGGTACGTGGCGCCGATGACGGCTTCGAGACCGTCGGCGAGGATGCTCGCCTTGTCCCGGCCGCCGGTGAGCTCTTCGCCCTTGCCCAGCAGCAGATGCGCCCCGAGCCCGCCCTCGCCGAGCCCGCGCGCGACGCCCGCCAGCGCGTGCATGTTGACGACGCTGGCGCGCAGCTTCGCGAGCTGGCCCTCGGGCAGGTCGGGGTGGGTGGTGTAGAGGTGGTCGGTGACGACGAGGCCGAGCACCGCGTCTCCGAGGAACTCCAGTCGCTCGTTCGGCGGCAGGCCGCCGTGCTCGTAGGCGTACGAGCGGTGGGTGAGCGAAAGACGGAGCAGCTCGGGGTCGAGAACGACCCCGAGCGCCTCGAGCAACGATGCGGGATCGGCCGCGGGTCCTCCGACGGGCTTACCCCCCATGGTCGGCTGCCCGCTCAGGCGGGCTCGACGACCTGGCGGCCGTTGTGCTGGCCGCAAGCCGGGCAAGCGACGTGCTGGATTTTCGGCTGGCGGCAGGCGCGGTTGGAGCAGGGCACCAGCTGAACCGGAGCCGCCTTCCACTGGCTGCGGCGGGAGCGCGTGTTGGATCGCGACATCTTCCGCTTCGGGACGGCCACGAGTAGATCTCCTTCAAACGGTCTGCTCGCGGATGCGAGCGAACTTACTTCTCCCGGATCGAGCTGGACGCTCGTCAGGCTTGCTCTCCGGAGCCGTGCGCAGGCTTTTCGCCCGCGTTCTCGTCGAATCGCTCGACCAGCGCGGCCCACCGAGGGTCTATCTTCTCATGCCCGTGTCCGGGCTCGAGATCGGCCCACTTGACACCGCATTCGATGCACAGTCCCGGGCAGTCCTCGCGGCACAGCGGGGCCAGCGGAAGCGCCAGCACCACGGCGTCGCGGACGGTCGGCTCGAGGTCGATCCGGTCGTCCACCAGGCGGGGGATCTCGTCCTCGTCGGTGGTCTCCTCGGTCGCCGAGCCCGGGTAGGCGAACAGCTCGGTGAGGTCCACCTCGATGTCCTCGGTCACGGGGTCGAGGCAGCGCGAGCACTCGCCGGTGGCGACCGCGGCGGCGGTGCCGGTGACGAGGACGCCCTCGACGACGGATTCGAGCATCAGGTCGAGCTCGACGGGCTCGCCTTCGCGGATTTCGAGCACGCCGGGGACGCCGAGCGAGGTCGGCACGGGCGCGCTGCGGCGCAACTCCCGGCTGAGTCCCGCGCGGCGGCCGAGCTCACGGGTGTCGACCACCCACGGGCTGCGGTCGTCGAGCTGCGCGGGGCGGGGGTTCTGGGCAGGGTTTTCGGACATCGCCTACCAGCGTACGCAGGCCCCGCAACCTCGTTCGAGGAGGCCGGGCTGGCGAGCGCCGATCGCGTTCAGAACCGTGCAGGGGACGCACGAGGCCGCGGTGCCGGATGGTACCGGGTGCGCGGCGGTCAAGCCGCCGACGAAGCTCCGTCAGACCTGGTAGTCGTACAGCGTCGAGCGGCCGCCGCCGTGGCTGGTCGAGGGCGAGCGCAGGTGGTTGCGGCCCGAGTCGACGGTGCGCAGCGTGGTGGCCAGCAGTTCGGAGAACTCGGCCAGCTTGCCGTCCACATACGCGTCGCAGTCGGCGCGCTGGCGGTCGGCCTCGGCGTGCGCTTCGTCGACGATCCGCGCGGATTCGGCGTGCGCGGCCTGCACGACCTCGGTTTGCGAGACGAGCCGGGCCTGCTCGAGGCGGGCGTCCTCGATCGCGCGGTCGTAGGCGTCGCGGCCGGCCTGGATCATCCGCTCGGATTCGGCGCGGGAGCGTTCGGTGAGGTTCTGGTATTCGGCCTGCCCGCCCGCGACCATGCGCTCGGCCTCGTTGTGCGCGTCGCTCAGCATTTGTTCCGCGCGGGCGCGCGCGTCGGCGAGGATGCGCTCGGCCTCGGACGTGGCGTCCGACACCGTCCGCTCGGCTTCCTCGTTCGCGCTGGCGACGGTCTCCCCCGCCTCTTTGCGCGCGGCCAGCAGCAGGTCGTCGCGTTTGTCGAGGACGTCCTGCGCGTCGTCGACCTCGCCGGGAAGCGCGTCGCGGACGTCGTCGAGCAGCTCGAGGACGTCGCCGCGGGGCACCACGCAGCTGGACGTCATGGGAACCCCACGGGCCTCTTCGACGATCGTGACGAGCTCGTCGAGTGCCTCGAAAACCCGGTACACGGCAACTCCCTCAAGCAGTTTCCCCGATCACTGGGTTCCAGTCTGCCCGCTTCGCAGCCTGAACCGGTGAACGAGCACCCGACCGGGCGTGTCCTGGCTTCCGCCCGGACGGAGCGGCCTCACCCGCCGGTGGGACCGCTCCGCCGGGACCGTGCTCAGCCGTTGAGGTCGATCCTCTGGAAGGTGACGTAGTGGTCCGGCGTGTAGACGAGCTCGCCGCCGTCGCCGGAGATCACCCGGTCCTCCGAGCCGACGTCGTACAGCGTGTAGTAGCCGGCGTCGCAGGCGGGCAGGACGCCCTCGCGGTTCTGGTAGGTCGTCCCGTCGCTGAGGGTGCCCGCACGCACGCCGTCGACGACCTTCTTGGCCTCGTCGGACAGCGTCGAGTAGCCGACCGGGCTGAGCTTCGACAGGTCGCCGCACTTCGTCGGCGTGCTGCCGCCGTCGATGTCGATGACCTGGAAGGTCTCGTAGTGGTCGCCGGTGTAGAAGTACTCGCCGCCCTGGCCGGTCACGATCCGGCGGGTGCCGCGGTTGCTCGAACCGGGCGTGGGCACGGTGTACTCGTGGTAGTAGCTCGACGCGCAGGAGGGCAGGATCCCCTCGCGGTTGGTGAAGACGACGCCGTCGTTCTTCGGGTACGGGAACGGGCCGTTCGTCTGGATCAGCTTGTAGGTGTCAGTCGCCTGCGCGGGCAGCGCCGACAGCTTGACGTGCGTGAAGCCGGACAGATCGCCACAGGAGTTCTGCCTCGGCTGCACGGACGCCGGCGCCGCCGGGGACAGCGGGACGGCCTCCGCGGCCGTGCCGAACCCCAGGAAACCGACCAGCAGTGCGAAAAGGACACCGACTATGCGGCTGCGGTTGTTGGTCATTTTCGGACGGTAACCCGGTGGGGTGGTCTGCAGAATGACGCGAGGTGAACAGCTTCGGGCCGCGGCCGAAGTCCCGACGAAGGCTGTAATCCGTTCAGGCTAAATCGGCCGGTGGGCTGGCTTCGCGGCCGGACGCGGTGCTCAGTCCTGTTTGGCGTAGACCGCGAGAAGGCGTTCGTGGACCACCGGCGGCACCAGGTTCTCGATGTCGCCGCCGAGCGCCGCGATCTCCTTGACCAGCGAGCTGGACACGAAGCCGTACGCCGGGTTGTTGGCCATCAGCAGCGTTTCGAGGCCGGTGAGCTCGCGGTTCATCTGGGCCATCTGCAGTTCGTAGTCGAAGTCGCTGACCGAGCGCAGGCCCTTCGCGACCGCGGCGATGTCGTTTTCGCGGCAGTAGTCCACGAGCAGGCCCTGCCACGAATCGACGCGCACGTTCGGGAGCTTCGCGGTGATCTCGCGCAGGATCTCCATGCGTTCCTCGACGCTGAAGAGGCCCTTCTTGCTCTTGTTCACCCCCACCGCGACGACGACCTCGTCGAAGAGCTTCGATGCCCGCTCGATGATGTCGAGATGTCCGTTGGTGGCCGGATCGTAAGAGCCGGGACAGACCGCACGCCGCATGGCGCGGACGCTATCAAGCCGGGCCGTTGTGCGCCCTCTCGTGACGACTGCGTCACACCCCTAATGAGCTGTCGTACTCAGCCCAGTACAGCGCTGTGTCGCCGTAGCGCTTGTCGCGAAGCGGCTTGAACGTCGACGGCCAGTCTGGAGCACCGTCACGGGCAGCCCGCTCAACCACCGCCAACGCACCTTCCGCGAGCCAGCCGCCGCTGTGCAGCGAAGCGAGCACTGTGCCCAGCGAAGCAGCGTCGACCGCGTACGGCGGGTCCGCGAGCACCACGTCGAACCGCACGGGCGCAGGCGCGGCGACCACCGTCTCGACCTGACCGGCGCGCACTGTGCCGCCTAGCCGCAAATCGGCGACGTTGCCGCGAAGCACGTCTGCCGCCCGGCGGTCAGCTTCTACGAACCACGCGTCCGCAGCACCGCGCGAAAGCGCTTCGAGACCGAGCGCGCCCGAACCGGCGTACAGGTCGAGTACGCGGGCTCCGTCCAGCTCACCGGCCACTTCGAGGGCGTTGAACAGTGCTTCCCGCACCCGCTCCGACGTCGGACGGGTGCCTTTGGGCGGCACCTTCAGCCGCCGTCCGCCCGCCTTCCCCGCCACGATCCTCGTCACCCGGCCATCTTCGCCCAAGGTCGCGATGTGGCGTTGGGCAGGACTTGCCGAACCCGCGCGCGCGGGCGCGTAGAGTCGTCCTTCGCCCTGCAGGGGCGCGTTGATGGAGTTCAAGGGAGCGTTGCGTGTCCGAACCCCGGGTGAGACGGGCTGAGATCGCCGTCGAGCAGGCCCACGTCGACCGGGTCTACACGCGGCTCGCCGAGCTGCGGACCCAAGCCGAGGCGATGCGGGCCAAGGGCTACGAGCTGGGCCAGGGCGCCCAGCGCGAGGCGATCTTCGAGCAGGCGTCGATGCTGTTCGAGCGCGACATGATGGTCTACCACGCGAACCAGACCCTGCAGACGCTCGACGCCGAGTACGAGGGCCTGGTCTTCGGCAGGCTCGACCACCTCGACCGCGAGCACATCTACGTGGGCCGCCTCGGCATCCGCGACACCGAGTTCGACAACCTGGTCACCGACTGGCGCGCGCCCGCGGCCGCGGCGTTCTACCAGGCCACCGCCGAAGAGCCGATGGACGTCGTGCGCCGCCGGGTGATCCGCTGCTCCGGGCAGACGGTGCTGGACGTGGACGACGACGTGCTGATCGCCGACGCCGTGCCCGAGGACATGCAGATCGTCGGCGAGGGCGCGCTGATGGCCGCGCTCGGCCGCTCGCGCGGCGAGAAGATGCGCGACATCGTGGCCACGATCCAGAAGGAACAGGACGAGGTCATCCGGGCGCCGTGGCGCGGCGTCACCGAGATCACTGGCGGTCCGGGCACCGGCAAGACGGCCGTCGCGCTGCACCGTGCCGCGTACCTGCTGTACCGGCACCGCCGTCAGCTCGGCGGCGCGGGCGTGCTGGTGATTGGTCCGTCGGGCGTTTTCACCACGTACATCTCGCGCGTGTTGCCGTCGATGGGCGAAACGAATGTCGAGCTGCGCGCGCTCGGCGAAGTCCTCGACGGTCTCGAAGCGACGCGACAGGACACAGCTGCGCTGGCCGCGATCAAGGGTTCGCTGCGCATGCGAAAGGTGCTTCTGCGTGCGTTGCGCGACACTCCGCCCGAAGCGCCGACAGAGCTGAAAATCGTTTACCGCGGCGAAGTCTTGAAGCTCACCGCGCGCGAGTTGGAGAAGGTGCGACGCAAAGCGCACACGCAGGGCGCTCCGCCGAACCGCTCGCGCGTACGCGTGGCAGAGCTGCTGCTGGGCGCTCTCGCGGACAAGGCCGAGGAGTACGCGAAGGCGGACGGCAAGGAGATCGACCGCGCGGAGCTGATCAACGATCTCGGCGAGCGCATCGACTTCCACCGTTTCCTCGTGGTGTGGTGGCCAGTGCTGTACCCGGCGCAGGTGCTCAAGTGGCTCGGTGCCGAGAAGCGGATGGCCGCCGCGGCGAAGGGCGTCCTGAACCGGAACGAGATCAGCCTGCTGGCGGCCGATTTCGCGGACCGTTCGCGCGGCTGGTCGGTCGCCGACGTCGCGTTGCTGGACGAGCTGCGCGTGCTGGTCGGGCCGGAGCCGAAGCGCCGTCGCCGCCAGACCGTGATCGAGGCGGCCCCGGAGCGCGGCGGCTCCGGCGGCGCGCCGCACCGGCCGGAGCACTACGACGAGTACTCGCACGTGGTCGTCGACGAATCGCAGGACCTTTCGCCGATGCAGTGGCGGATGATCGGCCGTCGCGGCAAGTACGCGAGCTGGACCGTCGTGGGCGACCCGGTGCAGAGTTCGTGGCCGGATCCGGACGAGGCGGCGCAGGCGCGCGATCAGGCGTTCGGCGTGAAGACGACGCGACGGCGCTTCACGCTGCGCACGAACTACCGGAACTCGGCGGAGATCTTCGACCTGGCGGCGAAGGTCGTGGCCGGCCACGCGCAGGCCGACGAACTGCCCAAGGCCGTGCGCACCACCGGAATCGAGCCGGAGGTGCGGCCGGTCGACCAGGCGGCGCTGGCGACGGCGACGCAGAGCGCGGCGAAGGAACTGCTCGGCGCGGTCGAGGGCACGGTCGGTGTGATCACTGCCATGGACCGCGTCGAAGAGGTCGAGGGCTGGCTGACCGGGCAGACTGACGAGCGGCTCAAGGTCGTCGGCAGCCTCGATTCGAAGGGCCTCGAATACGACGCGGTCGTGCTGGTCGAGCCGATGGACCTGGTCACCGAGTCCTCGACTGGGCGGCGCGTGCTGTACGTCGCGCTCACCCGGGCGACGCAGCAGCTGATCGTGCTCGCCTCGAACCCGGACTGGCTGCCGCACGCGTAAGGCGGGAAGGGAATCGCGTCCGCGCGCGTTACTGCTGTACGTGACTTCCCTGCCTGACGTGCCGCTGTCCGTGCTCGACCTGTCCCCCGTCTCCGAAGGGAAGGGGGTCGGCGAAGCGCTGCGCAATACGCTCGATCTCGCCCGCAACGCCGAGCGGCTGGGCTATCACCGGTACTGGCTCGCCGAGCACCACAACATGCCGGGCATCGCCAGCTCGGCCACGGCGGTGCTGATCGGGCACGTCGCGGACGCCACCGAGAGCATCCGCGTCGGTTCCGGCGGGATCATGCTGCCGAACCACGCGCCGCTCGTGGTGGCCGAGCAGTTCGGCACGCTGGAGGCGTTCCACCCCGGCCGGATCGACCTGGGCATCGGCCGCGCGCCGGGCACCGACCAGCGCACCGCGCTCGCGCTGCGCGGGCCGGGCGGGTTGTCCGCGGAGAATTTCCCCGAGCACCTGATGGAGCTGATCAGCTACTTCGAGCCGGACCCCGCGCGCGGCGTCAACGCCGTCACCGCCGAGGGCAACAAGCCGCCGGTGTGGCTGCTGGGCTCGTCCGGGTTCAGCGCGCAGCTGGCCGGACGGCTCGGTCTCCCGTTCTCCTTCGCCCACCACTTCGCGGCGGAGAACACGCTGCCGGCGGTGCGGCTGTACCGGGAGAACTTCCAGCCGTCCGAGGTGCTTTCCGAGCCGTACGTGATGCTGGGCGTGCAGGTGATCGCCGCCGAGACCGACGAGCGCGCGGAGTACCTGGCGGGACCGAGCGGGCTGACCTTCCTCAGTCTCCGGCGCGGCCGCCCGATCGCGCTGCCGACGCCGGAGGACGCCGCCGAGTACCCGTACACCGAAATGGACCGCGCGTTCCTCGCCGAGCGGTTCGGGTCGAGCATCGTCGGCGGTCCGGAGACTGTCCGGAAGGGACTGGACCAGCTGCTGGCCGACACCGGCGCCAACGAGCTGATGATCACCACCATGGTGCACGGCCACGAGAACCGGGTGCGCTCGTACGAGATCGTCGCGGACCTCAAGCGCTGATGGAGGTCTTCGACTGGCACGGACAGCAGGTCCGGTGGTCCCGGCAGGGTTCGGGACCGCCGCTGGTGTTCTGTCACGGCACGCCGTGGTCGTCGAAGCTGTGGGAGCCGATCGCGTCGACGTTCGCGCCGGACTTCACCGTGTACCTGTGGGACATGCCCGGCTACGGCAGTTCCACCATGGCCGAGGGCCAGGACGTTTCGCTGGCCGCGCAGGGCGAGACGTTCGCCGCGCTGCTGGACCATTGGGGGCTCGAAGAGCCGGACGTGGTGGCGCACGACTACGGCGGCGCGGTCAGCTTGCGCGCGTTTCTGTTGCACGGCGCGGCTTACCGGTCGCTGGCGCTGGTGGACGTGGTCGCGCTGGCACCGTGGGGTTCGGAGTTCTTCCGGCTGGTGGCGGAAAACGCGGCCGTGTTCGCGCAGTTGCCGCCGAATCTGCACGAGGCGCTGGTGCGGGAGTACATCGCCGGTGCCGCCCACCGTCCGTTGTCCGCCGAAGCGCACGACATGCTCGTCGCGCCGTGGCTCGGCGAGGCTGGCCAAGCGGCCTTTTACCGGCAGATCGCGGCAGCAGATCAGCGCTACACCGACGAAATCGAGCCGCGCTACCGCGACGTCAGCGTGCCCACGCTCGTCGTGTGGGGCACTGAGGACACCTGGATCCCGGTCGACCGCGCGCATCGGCTCGCCGGGATGATCCCGGGTGCCGGACTGGAATTGGTCCGTTCGGCCGGACACCTCATCCAGCTCGACGCACCCGAGGCGCTCACCGCTTCGCTGCACCGCTGGCTCGCTCGCTGAAATATCCGGAAACCGCCGCGCCGGTATTTCTTTTCCCGTGCTGACAAGCGCATTCCCGGCCGTTGTCACAACCGCACAAGAATTCGGCGGTTACGCCGCCGTGACCCCACGGGGCGGGGCAAGTTCTTGTCTGCGGGCAAAGCCCTCGTTAGCGTACTGACCAGTAACGAAACCGCACGGTAAACCCCGCGAACGCTTTCCTTCCCGCCGGTCCGCCATTCGGACCAGCACCGGAACGGACGTTCGGCGGGCATTCCGCCGTGCCCGGAAATCGCTGGGAGGTCGGGCGATGGCGTTTCCCGGCGCCGCGGCACTGCACCAGACCGGCCGGCTTTACGCACTGGGGCTCGACGTCGTCCGGCTGACGTTCCGCCGCCCGTTCCAGTTCCGTGAACTCGTGCAGCAGTTCTGGTTCATCGCGAGCGTGTCGATCCTGCCGACCGCGCTGGTGTCGATCCCGTTCGGCGCGGTGATCGCGCTGCACATCGGGTCGCTGACCACGCAGATCGGCGCGCAGTCGTTCACCGGCGCGGCGAGCGTGCTCGCGATCATCCAGCAGGCCAGCCCGATCGTGACCGCGCTGCTCATCGCGGGCGCGGGCGGCAGCGCGATGTGCGCCGATCTCGGTTCGCGCACCATCCGCGAGGAAATCGACGCGATGGAGGTGCTCGGGGTCTCGCCGATCCAGCGGCTGATCGTGCCGCGCGTGCTGGCCGCGATGGGCGTTGCGGTGTTCCTCAACGGCATGGTCAGCGTGGTCGGCGTCCTCGGCGGCTACTTCTTCAACGTGATCATGCAGGGCGGCACGCCGGGCGCGTACCTGGCGAGTTTCTCGGCGCTCGCGCAGCTGCCGGACCTGTGGATCAGCGAGATCAAGGCGCTGCTGTTCGGGTTCGTCGCCGCGGTCGTCGCGTCGTACCGGGGGCTGAACCCGCGCGGCGGGCCGAAGGGCGTCGGCGACGCGGTGAACCAGTCCGTCGTCATCACGTTCCTGCTGCTGTTCGTGCTGAACCTGATCCTCACCACGGTGTACCTCCAGCTCGTGCCGCCGAAGGGAAGCTGATGGCCGCTCCGACTCCCCCGCGCGTGCTCGAAGCCATCGACCGCAGGCTGGGCTTCCTCGACACTCTCGGCGACCAGATCCTGTTCTTCCTGCGCGCGCTCGGCTGGGCGCCGCGCGCGGTGCGCCGGTACCTGCGCGAGATCGTCCGGCTCCTGGCCGAGGTGAGCTTCGGCAGCGGCGCGCTGGCGGTGATCGGCGGGACGATCGGCGTGATGGTCGGGATGACCGTCGCGACCGGGACTGTCGTTGGCCTGCAAGGGTATTCGGCGCTGAACCAGGTGGGCACGTCGGCGTTCGCCGGGTTCATTTCGGCGTATTTCAACACGCGCGAGATCGCGCCGCTGGTGGCCGGACTGGCGTTGTCGGCGACCGTCGGTTGCGGGTTCACCGCGCAGCTGGGCGCGATGCGGATCTCGGAGGAGATCGACGCGCTCGAGGTGATGGGCATCCCGAGCGTGCCGTATCTGGTGACCACGCGGGTGATCGCCGGGTTCATCGCGGTGATTCCGCTGTACGCGGTGGGGCTGCTGTCCTCGTATCTCGCGTCGCGGCAGGTCACGGTGTGGGGTTTCGGGCAGTCAGCGGGCACGTACGACCATTACTTCCTGCTGTTCCTGCCGCCCGGCGACGTGCTGTGGTCGTTCGGGAAAGTGCTGATCTTCAGCGTGGTCGTGGTGCTCGCGCATTGCTATTACGGCTTCCGCGCGAGCGGCGGACCGGCCGGTGTCGGCGTCGCGGTCGGCCGCGCGGTGCGGACGGCGATCGTGGCGATCAGCGTCCTGGACTTCTTCCTCAGCCTCGCGATCTGGGGCGCGACGACGACCGTGCAGGTGGCCGGATGAACCGGCGCTGGCACAAGACCGGAGTACGCACCGCCGGGGTGCTGTTCCTGGCGGCGCTGTCGGCGTTCGTGCTGCTCACGGTGAAGATCTACAACAAGGATTTCACCACTACGGTCCCGGTCACCCTGCAGGCCGATCGCGTCGGCAACCAGCTGCGCGCGGGCGGGCAGGTGAAGGCGCGCGGGGTGGTGGTCGGCGAAATCCGGAGCGTGCGCGCGATTCGCGGCGGCGCGGAGATCTCGCTGGCGCTGGACCCGGACCAGGTGAAATGGCTCCCGGTCAACGTCTCCGCGCTGCTGGTGCCCAAGACCCTGTTCGGCGAACGGTACGTGCAACTGTCCATTCCGGACACGGGACGAGAGCGGCCGTTGCGGCCAGGCGACGTGATCTCGCAGGACCGGTCGGCGAACGCGATCGAACTGGAGCGCGTCTTCGACAACCTGCTCCCGGTGCTGAAGGCCGTGCAACCGCAAAAACTGGCCACCACGCTGACCGCGGTTTCCACGGCACTGCAAGGCCGCGGCGCGCAACTGGGCCAGACGCTGGCGACCGCGTCGGACTACCTGCGGCGGTTCAATCCGAACCTGCCGCAGCTGGACCGAAACGTGCGCGACCTGGCCACCGTCACCCGGATGTACGGCGACATCGCCCCCGATCTGCTCGACGCGCTCACCGATTCCTCGGTCACCCTCGGCACGATCAACGCGAAGCAAACCGACCTCGGCTCGCTGTATCAGCAGGTCACCACGTCGTCGCGAGACCTCACGACGTTCCTGCAGCAGAACCGGAACACCATCATCGCGTTGTCCGCGGACAGCCGCCGCCCGCTCGAAATCGGTGCTAAGTACTCCCCCAGCTTCCCCTGCACTCTACAGGCGCTCACCGACTTGAAACCGTCGATGGACCGGGTCCTCGGCGCCGGGACGAAGGAACCCGGGCTGCACGTCGAGGTCACCGTGTCCAAGTCGCGCGGGAAATACGTGCCGGGCAAGGACGATCCGGCGTACACCGAGAAGACCGGCCCGCGCTGCTACCCGAGCGGGGTCACGCCGACCGCCGGGACTCCGGCGACCGTGCCGTCGTCCGGAGACCTCGGTCTCGCGAATTCCCCGCAGGAGCAGCAATTCCTGGCCCCGCTGATCGCGCCTTCGCTGGGTGTCTCGACCGCTGACGTGCCGATGTGGAGCAGCGTGCTCGTCGGCCCGCTCTACCGCGGAACGGAGGTGACGGCGAAGTGAGAAACCTTGCCGCTCCCCTGGTCAAAAGCCTTATCTTCATCCTGGTCACCGTCGTCGCGACCGTCGTTCTCGCGTTGTCGATCACCGGCGGTTCGGTCGGCGGCAGCCAGCGCTACGGAGCCACTTTCGTCGACGCCACCGCGTTGAATGTCGGCGATGACGTGCGGATTTCCGGGGTGAAGGTCGGGCAGATCGAAGGCCTCGACGTCGTCGATCGCGACCGCGCGCACGTCAGCTTCTCGCTGGAGAACGGCCGCACGGTGCCCGCGAACGTGACCGCGGTGATCAAGTACCGCAACATGGTCGGCCAGCGCTATCTCGCCCTGGAACGCCCTCGCGGCGCGGCAGGGGTGCTGCCGCCAGGCGGGGAAATCCCGCTGGACCGCACGACTCCGGCGCTCGACCTGACCGACCTGTTCAACGGCTTCAAACCGCTATTCCAGGCCTTGTCGCCCAAAGACGTCAACGATCTGTCCGGCGAGATTGTCCAAGTGCTGCAAGGCGAAGGCGGCACGGTGACCGAACTGCTGCAGCACACTGGATCGCTCACCAGCACGCTCGCCAGCCGGGACCGCGTGATCGGCGAGGTGATCGGCAACCTGAGCTCGGTGCTGAAAACCGTGAACGGCAAGGGGGATTCGCTCGCGACGCTGGTGTCGACCCTGCGCCAGCTCGTGTCCGGGCTCGCCGAGGACCGCACGGCGATCGGCGACGCGGTGTCCGGGCTGGCCGAGCTGACGCAGTCCACCAGCGGGCTGCTCACCGAGATCCGGCCCGGGCTCAAGGACAGCATCGCCGGTCTCGACGCGCTGACCCGGAACCTGAACAAGGGGGAGGCCGACGTGGACAAGGCCCTGACCACGCTGCCCAGGAAAATGAACGCCATCGGCACGCTCGGGTCGTACGGCTCGTGGATGAACTTCTACCTGTGCAAGGCCGTTCTGGAAACCTCGCCGCCGCGCGGAGTGGCGGAGACCGCGGCGAGGTGTGGCGCGTGAAGTCGTTCCGGGAGCGCAATCCGCTCGTGCTGGGGGTCGTCGGCAGTGTCGCGCTGGCCGCGGTGCTCACCGGCACGCTGAACTACAACCGCCTGCCGTTCCTCGGCGGCACCACCTACCAGGCCGAATTCAGCGAGGCCGCCGGGCTGCAGGCGGACGACGAGGTGCGGATCGCCGGGATCAAGGTCGGCGAAGTGTCCCAAGTGGACCTCGACGACGACCACGTGCTGGTCAGCTTCCGGGTCAAGAACGCCTGGATCGGCGACCGGACGTCGGCGCGGATCAAGATCAAAACGCTGCTGGGCCGCAAGTTCCTCGCCCTCGACCCGGCCGGCCGCGCGGAGCAGAACCCGGACCAGCCCATCCCGCGCGACCGCACGGTGACCCCGTACGACGTGACCGACGCGTTCAACGGCCTCGCCGACACAGCGGGGGCGATCGACACGAAACAGCTCGCGAACAGCTTTTCCACGATCAGCGACACCTTCCGCAACTCGCCGCAGCACGTCCGCACCGCGCTCGACGGGCTCAGCGCGCTGTCGAAAACGGTCTCCTCGCGCGACAACGAGATCGCCGAACTGCTGGCCAACGCCCGCAAACTGACCACCACCATCGCCAACTCGAACGACGATTTCGAGAAGCTCGTCAAGGACGGCGACCTGCTGCTCACCGAACTCGACCACCGCCGCGACGCGATCCATCAGCTGCTCGTCGGAACCCAGCAGCTCGCGAAGCAGCTGTCCGGGCTCGTCGCGGACAACACCGCCCAGCTCGCTCCGGCGTTGCAACAGCTCGGCCGCGTGACTGACCTGCTGCAACGCCAAGACGCGAACCTCGCGCAAAGCCTCAAGCTCGCCGGGCCGTACTTCCGGGTGCTGACCAACACCGCGGGCAACGGCCGCTGGGTCGACAGCTATCTGTGCGGCCTGCTGCCGGAGAACCGAGATCCGTGCACTCCGCCGAAAGCAGGCTCGAAATGACCGCGCGCGCCTACCGTTTCGTCGTCTTCCTGCTCGTGCTGGCCTTGGTGATCTGCGGCGTCCTGTGGTGGGTGTTCTCCGGTTCCGGCCGATACCGCGTCACGGCGTACTTTTCGCGAGCCGTCGGGGTTTACAGCGGATCCGACGTCCGGGTTCTCGGAGTGAAGGTCGGCGAAGTCACCGCCGTCCTGCCGCAGGGTGGCCAGGTCCGTGTCGACTTATCGGTAGATCCACACATCCCGGTCGCCGCCGACACGACGGCGCTGGTCATCGCGCCGAGCGTCGTCGCCGATCGCTACATTCAGCTGGGCAAGCTCGCCCGGGGCGGCCCACGTCTGTCCGACGGCGCGGTGATCGGTGCCAACCGCACGGGCACGCCGGTGGAGCTGGACCAGCTGTACTCGAGCCTGGACACGCTGAGCAAAGCGCTCGGCCCGAACGGCGCGAACTCCAATGGCGCATTGTCCGACCTCCTTCGCACCGGCGCGGCGAACCTGGACGGCAACGGCAAGGCGTTCAACACCTCCGTCCGCGAATTCGCCCGCCTGGCCCGCACGCTGGCCGGCAATTCCTCGGACCTGTTCGGAACGGTCGACGAGCTGCAGAAGTTCACCACCATGCTCGCCACGAACGACCGCCAAGTCGCGGACGTGAACCAGCAGTTGGCGAAGGTGTCCGCGACCCTCGCGGAGAACCGCGGCGAACTGTCCGACGCCCTCCGCTCGCTCGGCGGCGCACTGGCTTCCGTCCAGGCCTTCATCCGGGACAACCGGGCGGCCATCAAGTCCAATGTAGACAAACTCGCTAAGACGACCCAGACGTTGGTCGACCAACGCGCTTCGCTGGCCGAAACGCTGGACGTCGCCCCGCTGGCCGCCCAGAACGTGCTGAACGCGGTCGATCCGGACACCGGACGCCTGCAGGGCCGGGCCAACCTGCTGGATTACCTGCCGATCCCCGTGACGGACGCGGCCGTGACGGGAGGCGGCCAATGAAGGCGCGACGGCTTTTCCTGGCGCTGGCAGTGAGCACGCTGGCCGGCTGCGCGGCCCCCGGCGGTTTCCGCGGCGTCTACGACCTCCCGCTGCCCGGCGGCGCGGACCTCGGCGCGCATCCGTACGAGGTCACCGTCCAGTTCGCCGACGTCCTGGACCTGGTCCCGCAGGCCGCGGTGAAGGTGGACGACGTCCCCGTCGGCCGCGTCCAATCGATCCGGCTCGGCGCCGACGGCTGGACCGCCGAAACCGTCCTGGCCGTCAACGGCGACGTCCACCTGCCCGCGAACGCGGTCGCCCGACTGCGGCAGTCGTCGCTGCTGGGCGAGAAGTTCGTGGAACTCGCCGCGCCAGTCCAAGCCCCCTCCGGGCAGCTGGGTGACAAAGCCGTGATCCCAGTGTCGCGCACCAACCGGAACCCGGAGTTCGAGGAAATCTTCGGCGCCCTGTCGCTGCTGCTCAACGGCGGCGGGATCGGGCAGCTGCAGACGATCAACCGCGAACTGACGAAGGCCATGGACGGCAACGAGGAAGAGATCCGCAGCTTCCTGTCCGGAGTCAACCAGCTGATGACGAACCTCGACGCCCACCGCCGCGACATCACCGCCGCACTGGACGGCCTCAACCACCTCTCAGCGTCGCTGGCCGACCGGAACCAGCAGATCGCCGACGCCCTCACCGACCTGACCCCCGGGTTGAAAACCCTCACCGACCAGCGACCGCAACTGGTGACGATGCTGCAATCGCTGGACCAGCTGTCCACAGTGGCCACCGACGTCACGAACAAGAGCCGCGACGACCTGGCCGCCGACCTGCGCGCACTCGCCCCCATCCTGCGCCGCCTGGCCGATGCGGGGCAGAATCTGCCCAAGGCACTGGAAATCCTGCCCTCGTTCCCCTTCACCGATCCCGTGCTGGACGCGATCAAGGGCGACTACCTGAACGTTTACGCCACCGTCACTCCAGGCGCCGGTGTCCCGCTGCCCCCGCCGGGCCAAGGCGTCCCGCCAGGTCTCCCGACGCTCTCGCCAGGGGGCCGCTGATGCTCACCAGACGGATTCGCGTCCAGGTCATCGCCTTCGTGGTGGTCGCGTTGACCGCGACCTCGTTCGTCGGCGCGAAATACGCCGGGATCGCGCGCCTCTTCGGTGCCGGGACCTACACCGTGCACCTTGAACTCTCGGAAGGCGGCGGCATCTTCACCAACGGCGAGGTCACCTACCGTGGCGTCGCCATCGGCCGGATCGGCATGTTGCGCCTGACCGAGCGTGGCATGGAAGCGGACCTTTTACTGGACACCTCAGCCCCGCAGATCCCCTCGAACGCCCGCGCGATCGTCGCGAACCGCTCCGCCGTCGGCGAGCAATACGTCGACCTGCAGCCGTCCACCGACCGCGGCCCGTATCTGGAAGACGGCAGCGTCATCCCCCGCAGCGCGACCACCCTGCCGCTCCCCGTGCAGACGTTCCTGTCCGATGTGGACTCGCTGACCGCCTCGGTGCCGACCGAGGACCTGCGCACCGTGGTGAACGAACTGGACAACGCCCTGCAAGGCAGCGGCCCAGACCTGCAACTGCTGATGGACACCGCGCGATCCTTCACCGACTCCGCGTCCGCCCACCTGCCGCAAACGACAAAACTCCTCAACGACGGCTCCACAGTGCTGAAAACGCAAGCCGCGTCCTCGTCCGCCTGGCGCGAGTTCAGCCGGAACGCCCACCTGTTCGCCGCACAACTGGCGTCCTCCGACGGCGATCTGCGACAGTTGATCGCCACCGCCCCACCCGCCGCTTCCCAAGTGACCGGCTTGCTTCGGGACAACAGCCCCGGCCTGCCCATCCTGATGGCGAACCTGCTGACGACCGCGGACGTTTTCAGCGCCCGGACGGACGGCCTCGAGCAACTCCTGGTGACCCTGCCGAAAACCGTAGCCGCGACGTCGTCGGCCATCACTCCCGACAGCGGGAGGCTGTCGCTGGCTTTGACGTTCTTCGACCCGCCGCCGTGCCGGAAGGGGTATGAGGGAACGAAAATCCGGAGCAGTGCCGAACTGCCGGTGCTTCCGTTCAACACCTCCGCCGCCTGCACCCTGCCCGCGGGCGACCCGTCTTCGGTCCGGGGCGCGCAGAACGCTCCGCATCCCGGGGTGCCGGAACCCGCCCGCCCCGGCGGTCTTTCCGGGGCGGCTGCGGGGCTTCCGACGTCGACTGATCTGGAGGAAATGCTGTGGCTACGCCGGGGAAACTGAAAGCCTCGCCGGGTTCTTCCGGTGGCGATGCGTTGCCTCCTGGGGTGGCTTCGGGTCTCGGTGACGCGACCGAACCCGCGGCCTGCAGCCGCACCGAGCCATCCGCGTCCTGCCCCGCCTCCGCCCGTGCCGCCACGCATCCTGTCCCCGACGGGCCTGATACTCCCGCCCTCACCGAGCCATCCACGCCCCGTCCCGCTGCTACCGACGCACTCGGTGAGCACGATGCTTCCAGCCCCGCCGAGCCAACTGCCTCCCGTCCCGCCACCGACGCCTCCGAGCCCGACCTCACTGCCTCCGACGACTCACCTCACTCCACCGTCTCCCACGAAGCAGCGCCCACCACCGCCAAACCTCGCCGCCGCACCCTGACGTGGGCCACCGGAACAGCCCTGGCCGCAGCCACCGCCTTCGCCGTCTGGTCAGCCTGGTCGTGGCACGCCGCCGCGACCGCCCCCACGTCAACCGCCGGAGCGACCAGAGACGAGGCCGTCACCGCCGGTCGCGCTCTGATCACCACCGTCACCACCTTCGACCCCCAACACCGAGACCAGGCCCTAGCCCACTGGCAATCCGCGACGACCGGCGCCCTCCAGACATCCCTGCCCAGCAGCGCCCCACCCGGCGGCTCCGCCACCACCGGCCGCGTCCTGGACGCCGGACTCTCCGAGCTAGACGCCGAAGCCGGTACCGCGAAACTCCTCGCCTCCGTGGAAATCACCGTGACCAAGGACGGAACCGCCCAACCCATCCGCCGCACCCGCCTGGCCGCGACGATGACCCGCACGGCCTCCGGCTGGAAACTCAGCTCGCTGGAGCAACTGGGGGTAGCCGGATCATGAAACTCCCCCCACGCTGGTCTCGGCCACGCACCCGCGCCGCCGGTTCCTCAGCGGCGACAACCGGATCCGAACCTCGGGACACCTCCGCCGCCGAACCCGCCCCTACCCGCGTAGCCGGTGCAGGCCAGGCAGCCACCGCAGCCGAAGCCACTGCCGCCACGCACACTTCCGCAGCCGAACCCGCCGATCCGCGCGCAGCCGATCCGAGCCACGCACCCACCACAACCGAAGCCACTGCCACCCCGCACACCTCCACCGCCGAACCCGCCGATCCGCGCGCAACCGATCCGAGCCACGCACCCACCACAACCGAAACCACCGCCGCACAGCACGCCTCCGCCGCAGCCACCCAACTATCCGCCGCCAAGCCCGAGCAAGCCTCCACTGCCGCCCCTCCAACCACCGAAGCCGACGCCGATCAACCAGCCAGCACAGCCACTCAACCCCCTCCCCCCACAACAGTCACCACATCACCCACCGACCCCACTCCCCACCGCTCCGCGACATTCCCCAATCCGCCCCACCCACCGGCCGACGCCAAGCCCGTCCAACCACCCGTCTCCAACCCCCACGCCACCGCGCGCGCTCCCATCGAGACCGAACCGACCCCCACCACCTCGCACCTCTCTCCTCACCGCCTCCACGTACTCCTTCTCGCCTTGACCGTCCTCCTCACCGCGATCGGCATCTGGTGCACCGTCGAAGCCCGCTCCACCGCCACCTCCGCCGCAGCCTCGAACCACGCGTTGACCGATCAACCCGCCACCGCCGCCGTCACCTCCGCGATCAGCCTCACTCTCAACAAGATCTTCTCCTACACCTACGACAAAACCGACGTCACCGAGAACGCCGCCGCCACCCTGCTCCGCGGCCGCGCCCGCGATTCCTACGGGAAACTTTTCGCGCAGGTCCGCACCATGGCCCCGAATCAGCGACTGACGCTCACGTCGCGCGTCTCCGCCACCTCCGTACAACACCTCACCGAAGACCACGCTCAGTTGCTCGTTTTCCTCGACCAGTCCGCCACGAGGGGGAATTCCGCCACTCCGGAGACAGCCGCGGCACAACTGGCCGTCACCGCTGAGCGCATTGACGGAAACTGGTTCGTCACCGATCTCGCGCCCCGATGAAATTCTGTTTCCTCACCGCCGAAGGAGTACCGTCATGCCCATTTCCCGGCTCGCCCGTACCGGCGTGCTCGCAGCGGCCGCCGCGACCGCGGTCAGCCTCGCCTCCGCCGTTCCGGCGTCCGCGACCGAAATACCCATTCCGATCTCCTATTCGGTCACCGGCAGCACCGTCGTGAAGAAAACTGGCAGCACCCTCGAGCTCGGCCCCGGCAGCCTCGCCGGAAATCTCCTGGTCGACGATCAAACCGGAGCCGTCGGGCTCAACGCGAATCTGCAATTGCCGTCTGCCACCGCCAACATTTCACTGCTGGCGGGCGGGTTCAAGATCAAAGCGAAGGTCACCGTCACCCCGACCGCGCCCGCGACCGGCACCCTCGCGAACGGCACCCTCACCACGCACGAGACCGCGAACATGGAGATCAGCGACATCTGGGCGAGCCCGATCGTGCCGATCTTCCCGGTGCCGACCGTGCCCGGCAGCTGCACGACCGTCAAGCCGATCGACCTGACCCTGGCCGCGGCGAACGTCGACATCACCAAACCGATCACCCTCACCGGCAATTACACCATCCCGGACTTCAAGAACTGCTTCATCGCCGATCTCGCGCTCGGCGCGCTGGTGTCCGGACCGGACAACACGATCTCGCTGACCTTGACCTCCAAGAACTGACCCAGCACGCGAAAACGGAGCACCGGAACTGTTTCCGGTGCTCCGTTTTCGCATACCCGATCTTCCTCGCATTGTCAGCATTCCACGAAACGCCGATACTGTTTGCGCGGCCGATGACAAAAGAATCGGTCCAGTCGCCAACTCGCGAAACAGGCGCGGACCAGGGTTGTTGCCGACTGAACTCACGGGTAACCTTGGGCTCGCGGCCGGTATTCCCCACCGAGCCGATCACCGTTCCCGAAAAACTCATCCGGAACGGAATCCGCGGAAACCTCCGTCCCCACTGCGCAGGGTCGCCGCGAAAACTGCAATCCGATCTAAGGAGAATGGTATGCCCCGGCTCAGCAGACTGTCCACGGGCGTGGTGACCGGTGTCGCCGTAGGCGCGATCGCGGTCCTCACCGCGGGCACGGCCTCGGCCGCCACCACGACCTACAAGGCCGGCCCCGCGAACTACAGCTGCACGTTCCCGGCCATCCCGCCGCAGAACGTGGCGGTCACCGCGCAGTTCGACGGCCCGGACACGATCCCCGTCAACGGCACCACGACCCCGGCCAACGTTTCCGGCACCGCGACCATCACCGCGCTGGTCCACGCGCTCCTCACCGCCGCGGGCTACGACGGGATCCGCGGCACCGCCGACGTCCCGATCACCGCCGACAACGGCACGCTTTCCCCGTCGGATGCCTCCGGCCTGCAGATCCCGGAGCAGATTTACCCGGCAGGCGGCGCGATCACGGTGCACATCGCGCAGACGTCGACGTCGACGATCCCGACCTACACCGCGCCGAGCACCCCTGGCACGGTGACGTTCGGCCTCGACACGACGCTCTCCGCGCAACTCGAATTCCACAAGCCGTCGGACGACAGCTGGACCCCGTGGACCATGACGTGCACCGCTCCGTCGGGCACCAGTTTTAGCCCGTCGGGAACCATTTCCTGAGCCCGGAGCGACGGAGGGGCGGCTGCGTGCCGCCCCTCCGTTGTCGTTTCCAGATCCGGCACACAGTGACCCGGCCGTGGAAACCGTCGCTACGACAGCGAAGTGGCTGGCAGTGCTCCAGGCCGTCGACGCTCGGCTCTGCGACAGAGAACCAGCGAAGAAGCAGCCCCACGGCGGCCATTCCGCAACCCGTCTCCGGCCCAGAAGCCCGGACAGTCAGCCTCGCCAGGAAACGACCTCAGTGGCGACAGGGCACCGACCGGTCCGTGATCACCAGCCCGAACTCGTAGCCCGCCGACGCACCGGTCACCGGCCCGCACACCGGAGGCTTCGGCACGGTCGCCTGGTTGTACGAGTTGTTGCCCCAGGCGACCAATGACCCGTCCGCCTTGATCGCCAGATTGTGATTCCACCCGGCATCAATGGCGACAACTCCCGACTTGGCCGCCGCGGGCACGTCGGTCTGGCCGTAGTTGTCGTGCCCCCAGGCGATCACGCCGCCGTCCTTCAGCGCGAGACTGTGCTCATACCCGGCCGAAATGGCGGTCACCCCGGACTGCGCCGCAGCGGGAACCGTCGTCTGGCCGAAACCGTTGCTGCCCCAGGCGAGGACGGTACCGTTTTTCAGCACGAGGTTGTGGTCTCCGCCCGCGGAGATCGCGTCGACGCCGGACTGGGCGAAAGCCGGTACGTCGTCCCGGCTGCCCCAGCTCACCACCTGGCCGTTACGCAGCAACGCGAGGCTATGCACCGTACTGGCGGAAATCGCGATGACTCCACTGGACACCGACGCTGGAAGCTCCGTCTGGCCATACCAATCGTTGCCCCATGCATAGACTTTGCCATTCTTGAGGCCAAGGCCGTGCAGCCAGCCAGCGGCGATCTGGGCGGTGCCAGAGGACAGATCCGCAGGCACCTCACTTTCGCCGAAGTTGTTGTCACCCCAGGCAAGCACGGCACCGTTCTTGAGCGCCAACCCGAACAATCCACCAGCCGAAACCGCGGAAAGCCCCGATGTGGTGGCCGCTGGCAGCCCCGACATGCCCCTGGTCCCCCACTGGTAAATACCCCCGGCCGCCGTCAACTGCGGCACATTCGCCGCACCGGCCGCACTGCCCGCAGCCCCCGCCGCGGTGCCCGCCACCTTCGACTGCAACGCATTCACCGCGACAGCCGGTCCGCTCGACGCCGCCCCGGCCCCCACCACGACGACCGCGGCGACCGCTACTGCACCCTTGCCCCATCGCCGGTGTCCGGCCGCCATCGCAGCTCCTTCCTCCGAACGTCTGGCAGGGATGATTCCAGCCTCGCGGCCCCTCGCGGCACCTGCGCGGATTCTTTGTCAGAATCCGATGAAATCTCGATTCCGAACTAGCCCAGGAATCTAAGAAAACTCCTTGCACACAAAGGAAAACAGCCGTTGCCCGGCCATGCTTGCGCACCGGCGAAACTCACCGGTAACTTCGGCCGGAAGCCATTCTCTGGGCCAACGGGCGAGGAGGCGCGTCATGCCAGTATTACGCGGGCACTCCGCCCGCCGCCTTCCGGCTTTCGCCGCCCTCGCGCTTCTCGGCGCCCTGTCGATCGGCACTGGCGCGCTGACCGGCGTCAGCTCCGCCTCGACCGAGACGCCTGCCCCGGCCGCCCCTCCCCCGCCGTCGGCCGGTGAGCAGCAGGTCAGCAAGGACGTCGTCCTCGACTGCCCGTTCGCCGCTCCCGCTGGCACCCAGCAGATCACCCTCACCGCATCCGCCACAGTACCCGCGACGGTGCAGGTCGGATCCGGACTGAAATTCCGTTCGCTCGCAGCGACTTTTGTTCTCCCCCATGCCGTCGCCGCCCAGCTGGTGCCGACCGCAGCAGACGGCATCCGCGGCGGTCTCACTCTCGATTTGACCGCGCATCAAGGCGACAAGCGCACCGCGATCCCCATGCCGTTCACGATCGCCGCGACGCCGTTGCCAGAAACTGGCGACGTCAAGCTCACCGCGACCGCAGACCTGCCGGAGCAAGCGATCACCGTCCCCGGCAAGGTCAGCTTCGACCTCGGTGCCCCGACCATCGCCCTGAAATCTGCCGCTGACGGCGCAGCCGAAGCAACTCCAGTCGCCTGCACCCTTCTCCCGGACCAGGCGACCACCCTGGCTTCGATCCTCGCCACCCAAGCACCGTCCCCCTCAACCCCGAGCAAGCCGAATCCCTCACCGCCCTCGGCACCGCCGCCCTCCGCCGAGCGCAACGCGGTCTCGCCGAAGGACGACGGCTTCCCGCTCATCACCCCGCTGAACTACGTCCAAGTCACAGCCACTTCCTCGATCTACCGGCTGGGCGCCACCGTCACCAGCAGCCGAACCGGCGTACTCAACGGATCCTGGACTGTGATTCTCGACCCGCCCGACTACATCCCGCGCGATCCGAGCACGATCTCCGGCGTCGTCGGTTTCCGGCCGGTCACCGCGACCGTCCTCGGCTTCGGTTTCGTGCCGGTGACCGCCACCGTCGAATTCTTGCCCGTCGACTACCACAATTCCAAGCTGATCAACCTCACCGGCCAGCTCTGGGGCGGGGTCCGCCTGACCACCCGCGTCCAGGTGATGGCCCGGATGAGCAACGCCAAAGTCAACGGCGTACCGCTCGACCTCGGCCCGGACTGCGTCACCGCCAAACCGGTCTCGCTCAACCTGTCCGGCAAGTACAACGCCACAACCGGCGGCATCATCAGCACCGACCCGAACTCGCCCGACCCCGACTACCGCGGTTTCGCCCTGCCGCCCTTCGTCCACTGCGGCACCACCGAACCGCTCAGCCCGCTGCTCACCGGCATGGCCTCCACCACCGAGAAGCTCAACCAGGCCAAGGTGGTCAACGTCAACTTCGCCGAATGCGCCTCGAACAAGTACCCGGACCACAAGAAGTGCCCGCCGATCCCGGACACGCCTCCCCGATGACAGGGCACCACCCGCGGCGACCGCCGGATTAGCCGAAAATTGGCGAAACGCGACGACCGAGCACGACCAGCGGAACGAGCTTCGCCCGACCATAGCCACTGACTCGCCGACGAACCGCCACGCCCAAGGCCCGCGATCCGGCACCAACGCATCCGCTCACGGCGAATCAGGCACCGTCGCGACACGCAGCCGATCGATCATCCGCCTGCCAGCCGAGATTCGCGGCATCAACCCTGATGCCACTCTTTCTCACGCCCACCCGTTCTCGCAGCATACCGATCTCGCCAGACTTCGGATGCGTCGCAGAACGCCCACCTGCACCGCGAACGTGCGCCGGTATCTGGAACACCACAGCCCGCTCCGCACGGGACGAAGTCTTTCGCCGTTCAGCGGCGACTCCGCGTGTCCTCGCAAGAGACAGGCCGACGACTGGCCGGAACCACCTTCGCCCCAGTGAGGCTCGGCGGCCAAGACAGTCCCGGACGTGGCTGGTCGTCCTCGGTCGCGCGCAAGACCAGTTCCATCTCGAACCGCGCGGCCGGATCGCGCAACAGCTCCCCGAACGTCGCCTGCAGCTGGCGCATCCGGTATCGCACCGTCTGCGGATGGACTTGCAGACGCTCGGCGATTTCGACGACGTTCGCCTGACTGTCGAGCCAGGCTCGCAACGTTTCGAGCAGGCGATCCTGCTGCTTATCGGTCATCGTCTCCAGCGGGGCGAAAAGCCGGGTGCGAAGAAGCTCGGTCAGCGCGCCGTCCGAATGCACCAGCAAAGCGGCGAGGTGTTCCTCCGCGCGGAGCACCCGCCCGGCAGGGATTCGCCCCCTATCGGCGAGAACCAGTGTCCGGCGTGCCCAGCGCAGGGAATCGGCGAGGCTGGCCAACGGGACACAGGGCCCGACGGACAGTCGGCAATTCGGCAGCGCTGCCTGAAGTGTCGCCAGTCGCGCACCATTGACCGCGCCGGGCACGATGATGCATGGCTCTGCGGAGTCCAGTTCTGCCAGAACGTCCGAGTCCAGCGTCGCGTGCCGGCGGGCTCTGCCGTTCAGTGGCGATTGGACGGCAATCGGCGACGCCTGCTCCGGCACGGCCCAACCGGTGAGCTGCGCCAGCTCCGCGATCGCCTTCGGCGGGGCGGCCGGCACCTCCAGAAGGACGCCGAGCAGCCGTCGCCGCCATGTGTCCAATGCGCCGGCGGTGCGGGCTTTCGCCTCTAAATAGCCATCCAGTGCGACCGACGCCAATTCGTCCATAAACGCCAACATCGCGTCAGCCAGCTGCGACATCACCGCCGACGAAAGGCCAGCTCGCCGTCCGACGCGCATGATCCGGCGCCACGACACGCGCGCGCCCACCCGGTAGGCCGATTGCAGGGTGTCGAGGCTCCGTCCTTCGCGCATCTCGTTCTGCCCTAGCCGATGGTGCACCTCGTGCGACTGCTCCTTCGACGCCCGCGGATCGGCGATCTGCGCGACGAACAGCGTGATCGCATACTCGACGCCCGCACGGATCGATCTTCCGTACGGACCGTCGAGCGGCCGCGCGTAGGCGGGAATCGTCGCGCGGATTTCGTCGACGATCTCGGCGGACAGGCTCGCCAGCTCGGGCCGCAGGATCTCGGCGAGTTTGCGCGGCAGTGCAGCCGACGGCACAGCGTGATCGAGTCCGCGCTCCACCGACATCGCAGCTCCTTCGCTCCGCCCCGGTTCCCCGACAGCGCCCCAGCGCCGCCGGAAGCCCCCGCATCCATTGAGGGGTGACACCCGACACATCGAAAAACCCACGCCCAATGTGTCACGCCTCGCCGAAGAAACCGATTTCTTGTCACGTTTGTGACAAGTTCACGAGGTCGGGGCGGCACGTCGCGACAACACACCACCAGGCGCGCTATGCCGTGCGTACAAACGGACGAATCCGGCTGCCTGCCTTCAGCAGCGACCCAGCGGGCATCGAAACCGGCCACGGAGCGTCACCCGGCCGAACCTTCGGCCCCCTTGTAGCATGTACTTGATACAAGAGGGAGGGATCCACGATGCGACTCGACTCGGCGATCGCCGTCGCGGGCATCACCGGCCTGTTCGGGCTGATCATCCTCGTCGTGTTGTGGCCAGGCGAGAAACAAGGCGCTCGGCTGCTTGCGAAATGGGGCGTGCGGAACCCGGCCGCCGACCAAGTGCCGGTGGCCGTGCGCTACCTGCGCCGTCGGCGATTCTGGTATCCGTGGCTGTTCCTCGGCCTCCCGCTCATCCCGGGCGCGACGGATCTCGTCGGCGAACGGAACGCGAACTCGCTGGTGTTCGTGGTGCTGCTCGGCGGGCTCGCCGCCGAAATCCTCGCTCAGCGTCCCTCGCGGGAACCCCGCAGGGAAGCCGTGCTGGCACCACGCGGCGTGCTCGATTTCGCTCCGTTGTGGACAGTCATCGTCTCCGGACTGGCCACCGTCGCCGCTGTCGGGCATCTCGCCGTTCTGCGGCAATGGGGTCCGCTCGCGGTGACCGTGGGCGCGGCCGCGGTGTCCTGGATCATCGTGCTCCTCGCGGTGCGGCGTCCGGCCGCCGGAGACCCGGAGGTCGACCACGCACTGCGCGTTCGCAGCGCCCGCGTCGCCCTCGGGCTCGGCACCGGAACGGCTGCCACGCTCGGCTGGACTGTCGGGGACATGACCTCATTCCTCGCGTTCGTGGTCACCGTCGCCGCGTTCCTCGCGATCGTCGGCCCGCCGCCAAAGCAGCGCGCGACAACCACGGCAGCGCGGTAGATGCCGCTGCGAGTAGTGGTCGATGCCGAAAGCGGCGTTCCGCCCTGGCGTCAGGTGCACGACCAGATAGTCCGCGCGATCACGACCGGCGCCCTTGCCCGGGACGCCCGGCTGCCGCCGATCCGTCAGCTTTCGAGGGACCTCGGGCTCGCCTCCGGGACCGTCGCCCGCGTGTACCGCGAGCTTGAGGCCGCCGGCTGGGTCACCACCGCACGAGCACGCGGGACCGTCGTGACCGGCCCGGCCGACCGGCCGGATCCGGGCACTCTGCTTCGCCACGCGGCCGCCGAATACGCCCGGTACAGCCGGGAACTCGGGGTCGCGCCGGACGAAGCCGTCGACGCCGTGCGCGTGGCATGGACGAGCCTGGACGCACCATCGCCGTGAAACCCGGGCGTTCGTCCGGCCGGCGCGGTTTTCGCCGTTCTGTGAACCGTCTTCCGCACGGTCTCGGGCACACCTCCTTCTTGCCCGTGCGTTCCCGTGGTCCACTTGCCGGACGAGGCGCGGATCTCCCGCCTCGATGCGGAGGTTCAGCCCTCCATCAGCACCCTCCCCACCGCGGCCAGCACGGGTTCCAGCGCGGCGACTTCCGTGCCGACGCATTCCGTGATGCCCGCACCGACGACTTCCATTCCGGAAAGCCCGTCGATTGCTTCCACCAATTCGGCGATCGTGATCCCACCGGGCTCCGGATAATTCACTCCGGGGAACTCTTCAGGGTCAAGAATGTCCAAATCCACGTGCAGATAAACGCGGTCGGCACCCGCGGCGACTAGCGCTCCGGCGACGTCGTCGGAGCGCACGGCGAGACCACCAGCGACGGCTTCCTCTTCCGCGGGGTCGAGCGAACGGGCGCCGAACAGCACCGCCCGGCCTCGCTCGAGCGCCGGGCTCGCAGCGAAATCCTTGTCGCCCTCGCCGAGCAACGACCGCAGCACCATGCCGTGATACGCGCCCGACGGCGAAGAATCCGCCGTGTTCAAATCCGCGTGCGCGTCGAACCACGCGACACCAAGCGTTGCGCCGTAACGGAAACGCGCGACGCCGACCGGGACCAGCTCAACGCCGCAGTCGCCGCCGATCGTGAGCACCGGCCCTTCCGGCGCTTCGAGCGCAGCGAGCTGCAGCTGCCGGTTCGTGCCCGTGAGCACGGCCCGGTTGGCTATCCCGGCGACGACGTCGGACGTCGCTGCGTCCTGACGTACGTGGTGCACCGGCTTGCCGAGTACGTGCCCGGCGAGTTCGGAAAGTGCGCGGCAGCCCTCGACCAGTCCCTTGGCTCTGGGACTGATCGCGCCCTGCCATTGCGGCACCGCGTTGATCAGCATGCCTCGACGCTAGCGCGAAACCCCCGGAAAAAGCGAGCAGTAAATGGTGCGAGGGGTCCCCTCGCTCCGTTTCGGAGCGAGGGGACCCCTCGTGCGGTAAAAAGTGGCGCGAAAGCGGGTTATTCGAGCACGATGAGAAGGTCTCCGCCCTCGACCTGTTGAACGGAGGTGATTGCCAGCCGACCCACTTTGCCCGCCGCCGAAGCGGTGATCGACGCTTCCATCTTCATGGCCTCGATCGTCGCCACGGTCGCTCCGGCCGCCACCTGGTCGCCCTCGGCCACCTGCAGCGTCACCACGCCCGCGAACGGCGCGGCGATCTGCTTCGGGTTGCCCTTCTCGGCCTTTTCGGTGGCCGGGATGTCCGAGGCGATGGACCGGTCCCGGATCTGGATCGGCCGGAGCTGGCCGTTGAGCGTGGACATGACGGTCCGCATGCCGCGTTCGTCGGCCTCGCCGATGGCTTCCAGCTCGATGAGCAGCCGGACGCCGGGCTCGAGGTCCACCGAGTACTCCTCGCCCGGGCGCAGACCGTAGAAGAAGTCCTTGCTCGGGAGCACGCTGGTGTCGCCGTATGCTTCACGGTGCGCGAGGAATTCCTTGGTGGGGCCGGGGAACAGCAGCCGGTTCAACGCGCCGCGGCGGTTGTCGGCGAGTTCCTTGTGGTCCTCTTCGGACAGTTCGGCGACCGGTTTGGCCGCCGAACGGCCTTCGAGCGCCTTGGTGCGGAACGGCTCCGGCCAGCCGCCGGGCGGGTCGCCCAGCTCGCCGCGCAGGAAGCCGATCACCGAATCGGGGATGTCGAACTTGTTCGGCTCCGCCTCGAAGTCCTCCGGGGACACCCCGGCACCGACGAGGTGCAGCGCGAGGTCGCCGACCACTTTGGACGAAGGCGTGACCTTCACGAGGTGGCCGAGGATCTTGTCCGCCGCGGCGTACATGGCTTCGATGTCCTCGAACCGGTCGCCGAGGCCCAGCGCGATCGCCTGCGTGCGCAGGTTGGAAAGCTGGCCGCCGGGGATCTCGTGGTCGTAGACGCGCCCGGTGGGCGACGCGAGACCGGCCTCGAACGGGGCGTAGATCTTGCGGACGCTCTCCCAGTACGGCTCCAGGTCGCCGATCGCGTGCAGGTCGAGACCGGTGCTGCGGTCGGAGTGGTCGGTGGCCGCGACGATCGAGCCGAGCGAAGGCTGCGACGTCGTGCCCGCCATCGAGGACACGGCGCCGTCCACGGCGTCGGCACCGGCCTGGATGGCAGCCAGGTAGGTGGCGAGCTGCCCGCCTGCGGTGTCGTGCGTGTGGATGTGCACCGGAAGGTCGAATTCCTTGCGCAGCGCGGTCACCAGCCGAGCCGCGGCGGGTGCGCGGAGCAGGCCCGCCATGTCCTTGATGGCCAGGACGTGCGCCCCGGCTCCGACGATCTGCTCGGCGAGCTTGAGGTAGTAGTCGAGCGTGTAGAGCTTTTCGTTCGGATCGGACAGATCGGAGGTGTAGCAGAGCGCGACCTCGGCGACCGCGGTGCCGGTGGCGCGGACGGCGTCGATGGCCGGCCGCATCTGCTCGACGTCGTTGAGCGCGTCGAAGATGCGGAAGATGTCGATGCCGGTCGCGGTGGCCTCCTCGACGAAGGCCGTGGTGACCTCGGTCGGATAAGGCGTGTAGCCGACGGTGTTGCGGCCTCGCAGAAGCATCTGCAGACAGATGTTCGGCACGGCCTTGCGCAGCTGCTCCAACCGTTCCCACGGGTCTTCGGCGAGGAAGCGCAGCGCGACGTCGTAGGTCGCGCCGCCCCAGCACTCCAGGGACAACAGCTGCGGCACAGTCGCGGCGACGACCGGGGCGACGGCGAGCAGATCCTTCGTCCGCACGCGCGTCGCGAGAAGCGACTGGTGCGCGTCGCGGAAGGTGGTGTCAGTGACGCCGAGCTGCGGCGTTTCCCGCAGCCAGCGCGCGAAGCCCTCCGGGCCGAGCTCGGTCAGCTTCTGCTTCGAGCCGTCCGGGGGAACGAGATCCGCAGGCAGCTTCGGCAGCTTCGTCGCGGCCTCGGGCGTGCGCGGGCGCTCGCCGTGCGGACGGTTCACCGTCTGGTCGGCGAGGTAGGTGAGCAGGCGCGTGCCGCGGTCGGCGGAGTGCCGCGCGGTCAGCAGGTGCGGGCGTTCCTCGATGAACGACGTGGTGACGTTGCCCGCGCGGAAGTCCGGGTCGTCCAGCACCGCCTGGAGGAATGGGATGTTCGTCGCCACCCCGCGGATGCGGAATTCAGCGACCGCGCGGCGAGCCCGGCCGACCGCGGTGCGGAAATCGCGGCCGCGGCAGGTGAGTTTCACCAGCAGCGAGTCGAAGTGGGCGCTGATCTCGGTGCCGGAGAAGGCGGTTCCGCCGTCGAGCCGGATGCCCGAGCCGCCCGGCGAGCGGTAGGCGCTGATCATGCCGATGTCCGGGCGGAACCCGTTGGCCGGGTCCTCAGTGGTGATGCGGCACTGGAGCGCGGCTCCGCGCAGGTAGATCTTGTCCTGCGACAGGCCGAGGTCGGCGAGGGTCTCCCCGGAAGCGATCCGCAGCTGGGACTGCACGAGGTCGACGTCGGTGACCTCTTCGGTGACCGTGTGCTCGACCTGGATGCGCGGGTTCATCTCGATGAACACGTGCTTGCCCTGCTTGTCCAGCAGGAATTCGACGGTGCCCGCGTTGCGGTAGCCGATCTGCCGGGCGAACTTCACGGCGTCGGCGCAGATGCGGTCGCGCAGTTCGGGGTCGAGGTTCGGCGCGGGGGCCAGCTCGACGACCTTCTGGTGGCGGCGCTGCACGGAACAGTCGCGCTCGAAGAGATGGATCACGTTGCCCTCGCCGTCGGCGAGGATCTGGACCTCGATGTGCCGCGGTTCGACGACGGCCTTCTCCAGGAACACGGTCGGGTCGCCGAACGCGGATTCGGCTTCGCGCGCGGCGGCCTCGATCGACTCGCGCAGCAAAGCCGGGTCCTCGACCCGGCGCATGCCGCGCCCGCCGCCGCCGGCGACCGCCTTGACGAACACCGGAAAGCCGAGTTCCTCAGCCGCCGCGACCAGTTCGTCCACATTGCTGGACGGCTGCGACGAGCCGAGCACCGGAACACCGGCCTCGCGCGCCGCCTTGACCGCGCGCGCCTTGTTGCCGGTCAGCTCGAGGATTTCGGCGCTCGGGCCGACGAAGGTGATCCCCGCTTCTTCACAGGCCCTGGCCAGGTCGGGGTTCTCCGACAGGAAGCCGTAACCCGGGTAGACCGCGTCCGCGCCCGCCTTCTTGGCGGCCTTGACGATTTCCTCGACCGAGAGGTAGGCGCGGACCGGATGGCCCGGTTCGCCGATCTCGTAGGCCTCGTCGGCCTTCAGCCGGTGCAGCGAGTTGCGGTCTTCGTGCGGAAACACAGCGACTGTGCCCGCGCCCAGTTCGTAGCCTGCGCGGAACGCCCGGATCGCGATTTCGCCGCGATTGGCCACCAGCACTTTGCGGAACATGCCCGGTCCTTCCCTTTTCGGATCGGTATCGAAGGCACGTTACCCGGTTCGTCCCGCGGTGCGGGAGCCGTAGTCCAGGTGATGGACATCATGCACGCCGACCTGCATGCATGATGCTGGCCGAACCGCTGTGCCGCAACCGTCAGGGCGTTCCCGCAGGCAGTGTGCACAGCAGCCGATTCGCGGTTCCGGAGGGCGCATTCTTGACCACGTTCTGCGTTGCGTCCTGAACAATTGCTTCGCCGACCGCGTTGGGCGCGGCGTCGGGGTGCGTGGACCGGTAGAGCGTCACCGCGCCGGCGGTCACTGCGGCTGCCATCGAGGTTCCGGACAACGTTCCGACCTCCGAGGTGCCCGCGATCGGAGCGGGGATGTCGACGCCCGGTGCGTACAGGTCGAGCGACGTGCCGAAGTTCGAGAAGGGCGCGACCTGGTCTTGGACGTCCGTCGCACCCACAGTGAGCGCTTCGGGCACTCGGGCAGGCGAGGTCTGGCTGGCGTCGGTGCTGCCCTCTCCCGCAGGGACCACGATCGGCATCACCTCCGCGACTCCCTTGACCGCATTGTCGAGCTGTTCGTTCGGCACGCCGCCGATCCCCAGCACCGCGACCGCCGGTTGGTGTGCGTTCTGGGCTACCCAGTTCAACCCGGCGATAATCGTGTCGGTCGCCCCGCCGCCAGCTTGGTCGAGCACTCGGACCGGGAAGATCTGCGCACCCTTGGCGACGCCATAGTTGTGTCCCGCGACGATGCCCGCGACCCGGGTGCCGTGCCCGTTGGTGTCCGACGTGTCCGTGCCGGTGGTGAGGAAATCCTTGCCCGGTACGACTCGGCCCTGCAGATCCGGATGTTTGGCGTCGACGCCGCTGTCGATCACGTAGACGGTGACACCGGAGCCGTCGGAGTCGTAGTGGTACTTCTGATCGAGGCCGGTTCGCTGGTCGATCCGGTCGAGCGCCCAGCTCGGCGGGTTGGCCTGCGTCCCGCTGTCCGCTAGCGCGGCCGGTTGCACCCCGGCGACCAGCAGAAAGGTCAGTGTTGCCGAAAAAAGGCCACGCGCCGCTCGGTTCCGCATGCCTGCGGTCGTATCCCGGTCGCCGACCAGCGGCAACTCGGCGTCACACGATGGGCTGGTCCCCGATCTTCGTGCGCGACTGCCGGACGCACTAACCAGCGATTGGCTAAACTGGCGATGACCAGCATGTTTCGTTGTTTCGCCACTACGCGGCCACGCGTTGACCGGCTGACAGTTACTTCGCTGCCGGGACGTGCGCGCTCACCGACATCGTCGGGAAGTAGACCAACGCGTCGAAGGCTTGCGCGACGTCGACCTTCGTGAACATGTGCGCGTGCCGCATGCTCGACGGTCCCGCCAAGCCTTGCGCTCGGTCTTGCCGCAAATCGACCACACACGGATCCGCGCCGGCCAAAGCCGCTTCGACACTGCCTTCGGCGGGTGGCTCCAATTCCTGTGCATAGACCCGGAACCCGAGCCGCTCGCTCTCGTCCGGCTCGAGTCCGGTGGTCGTGCCGGTTCCCGCGGTGAGGGCGAGCGCGAAATAGTCGTCACCGAACTCCGCGGCGAGGTGCGTGCCTGCTGAGGGAAAAGTCATGGTCGGCATAGGGGCGAAGGGAACTCGCTGCAGGTGTCCGTTGTGGACCATCAGCACGATCTTCTCGCCTTCGCCGTACAGCTTGCGAAGCAGCTTCACGGTTGCGGCCATGTACGTGTCGCGAGAGGACCCCTGGAGCGACGGTGCTGTTCCCGCCATCATCGCGCTGAGTTCGCGCAAGTACGCGTCGACGCGGAGGGCACCGATCGCGTGGTGTTCGGCAATTGCGTATCGAGCTTCGCTTCGTTGCCGATAAACTGGCGACAGGGAACGAAGGTGCGCCACGAGAGTCGTCAACGCAGCCGTGGCCGCGTCCCGTTCCGCAGCGGTCATTGCCGCGTAACGGCCAGGCGCGACTGCACTGCTGACCGCCGAATACGGCTCGGACGCGCTGATCGCAGCTTCGACCAGCGGGAGAACCTCTGGATCGACCTCCTCTACGAAGCTGCGGACAACCTTCAACGCCGGCTGCGGCGAACCGGCGGAGCTGGGCAGATCAAGCCCAGAGAAGCGGACGCCGCCGTGGCCGCGCATCCAGGTCAGCATCTCGTGCACCTCGGCCGACTCACCGAGGGAGAAGGTGAATCCGTCTCGCCCGACCTCGGCGACCGTGCCGGGACCACCGCTCAGCCACCGCTGCACCAAGTCGCCCTCGGCGAATCCCGATTCGAAGCCGAGCACCGTGAACCCGTGGTCCTCGACCAGCCTGCGGAGCAACCGGGCGCGGAGTTCGCCGAACTCGCGGATGTGGTGGTTGTTCTCGCCGATCGCGACGATGCGCGCGTCTCCGATCAGGCTGGTGATCGAGGCGACGTCGCCGTCCAGCGGCGAACGGGTGCTCAGCGGTGTCATATTGAGGACACTAATGCAACAGGGGTCGCAATTGGCAACTGAGTCACCGGGCCTGCCGGGGTCGCGCCGACCGGGCGGGCGCACGGAACGCACGCGCGTCGCCGTTTTGCGGGCCACGCTCGATCTGCTGGCGGAGGTCGGGTTCGTTGACCTGACTGTCGAGGCCGTCGCCGAGCGGTCGGGCGTGCACAAGACGACGGTCTACCGGCGATGGGAATCCCGCGAGGGACTGGTCGCGGCCGCGTTGCGGTTCGGCACCGACGAGCCGTGGAGTCCGGCGGACACCGGATCGCTCGTCGCCGATTTGCGGCGAATGGCGTTGGACGTGGTGCGCGCGCTGACCTCTCCGGGGCAACGGGAGCTGCCGACGGCCGCGGTGCTGGCGGCATTCCACTCGGAACGAGCGGCCGAAGCGTTGCGCGAGTTCTACCGGGACCGCCATGCCCGGGCGGCGGTGATCGTGGAGCGGGCGGTGGCGCGCGGAGAGGTGCCAGCCGACACCGACCCGGACGAGGTGACGCGGACGGTGTGCGGGCCGGTGTTCTACCGGTTGTTCGTGTCGCGGGAGCCGGTGTCGGAGGAGACGGCGGAGATCGCGGCGGAAGCAGGGGCCGCGGCGGCTCGGGCAGGGGTGTTGGGCAGGCGGTTGCCGGGGAAGGGCGACGGGAGTTGAGCCCTGGCTCGGGTGCGGGAGGCTTGTCGCCGGAAAACGGCGACGAGTGAGGTGGGGTGGTTGGCGGGTGTGGCTGGCTCGGTGTTCACCGTGGAACGGCGACAGCAGGAGTCGACGCGGCTAGTGGACTGGGTGGGCAATCGCCGCAAAACGGCAACAGAAGCAGCCAGCGAGGGAGGCGGGACCGCTCAGCAATCGCCCCGGAACGGCGAAAATGCCGCCGGGGCGGGGTGGGCAGGCTGTCGCCGCTCAGTGGCGACAGGTGGAGCGGAGTCGGGCGGCAGGGTTAGTGGGCAAGTCGCCGCTCAGTGGCGAACCGCGTGTGCCGAGGTCGTGTCGGCGGAAACAGCGGAAAAGGTGCAGGGTCGGTTATCGGCTGCTGGAGGGTAGCGACCGATGGTGGGCAGCTGCCGATGTGGCGGGAAGACAGCGACGGCGCGAAGCCACGAAGCCACGAAGCCACGAAGCCTAGCCCTCCAGCGGCAACCGGTACCGGACCTCTTCCAAAGTCACCGCCCCGTCGGAGATCGTCTCCACCTTGGTCTTTCCGTCCGTAACCCACCCGGCTCGCTCGTAGAACTTCCGTGCCCGCGTGTTCGTCGACAGCACCCACAACGTCGCGACCTCGAACTGGGTCGACAGACCCCGTACGCACTCTTCGTGCAGTGCGCGCCCCATCCCCCGGCCCCACACTGACGGCAAGAGGTAGATCGACGACAGTTCGCCGGTCGCCGGGGTGGCGTCGTCGTCTCGGCTGGGGCCGAAGACCGCGAAACCGGTGATCTTCTCGGCAGCGATTGCCGCCAGCACCGTGTGCGGCCGGGAAGTATCCGCCAGGCTCGTGGCCCAGAACTGTTCTCGCGTCTCGATCGACAGGCCGGACAGGAATTCGTCGGGCAGCAAGCCCTGATAGGCAGCTTGCCAGGAACCGACGTGGACGGCCGCGATGTCTGCCGCGTCGGCGGGGATCGCGGGGCGGATCACGAGGTCGGGCATCGGTCCTCCGGCGGAGCGGCGATCGGGCTGCGGGCAGTTCAGCACAGAAGCCCGCGGGTCCGCACGCGGTTTACTGGAGTGGCCACAAAGGACGGTCAAAAAGCACTGAAAGCGACCGGTGAACAGGCCGTAACCCCGAGCGGGAGAGTGTGTTCGGGCAAGGGTTCCGGGAGTTCAGGCATCGCCTCACCACCCCGGCGGCGGCTCGTCCGGCCAGCCGATAGCCTCGCCGGATCGGCGGGTCGCCCGCTCTCGTTCGTCCGTGCGCACCAGGAAATGGGACACCCGATGACCAACCCGTTGATCGCCCCGGTGAAGGAAACCTCGGCGATGGCCGGGGTTCCGTTGCTGGAGGACGCGACGGGGCTCAAGGAAGCGATCGAGAGCAAGAACTGGGCGGCTGTCGCGATCGGCGCGGTCGGGACCGCGATCGACGTGCTCACCGCGGTGATGGACCCGTTCGGCGCGATCTTCGCCGCCGGGGTCGGCTGGCTGATGGAGCATGTCGGGCCGCTCAAGGAGGCTCTCGACGCGCTCACCGGCAACGCCGACGAGATCAAAGCGCAGGCCGAGACCTGGACGAATGTCGCCAAGGAACTCGAGGGCGTCTCGGCGGAGCTGACTCAGCTGGTCACCAAGGATCTGCAGGACTGGCACGGCGAGGCTGCCGATTCGTACCGGAAGAAAGCGGACGACACCTCGGCGTTGATCGCCAGTGCGCAAAAGGGTTCCGAGGGCGCGGCCAGCGGGGTCAAGACCGCGGGCGAGATCGTGGCGGCCGTCCGGTCGCTGGTGCGCGACACGATCGCGGACCTGGTGGGGCACCTGATCTCGTGGGCGTTGCAGGTGCTGTTCACCGCCGGGATCGGAATGGCCTGGGTGGTGCCGCAGGTCGTGTCGGCGGTGGCGAAAACCGCCTCCAAGATCACGCAGGTCACGACGAGACTCGTCAAGGCGCTCAAGGCGCTGATCCCGTTGCTGAAGAAGGCCGGGACTCTGTTCGGGGACGCGGGCAAGGCGTTGAAGGGGCTCAAAGGCGGCAAATCGGCTCCGACGCACACGCCCAAGGACATCAACGTCAAATCCGGGGGCGGCACCAGGTCCCACCCCGGCGGCGACGACAGCACGCACGCCTCCGGCGCGGAAGGCGGCGGGCACCACGGCGACACCGGGAACACCCACAAGAGCGGCAGCCCGGACGGCGGCGGCAACCACGGCGGCGAGCATCCGGGCGGCGGCCAGGACGGCCACACGTCCGCGTCCGGCAGTTCGCCGTCCGCCAAGCCGAGGGGCGACAGCGGCACCACCCGGTCACTGGACGAACAGGGCGAGAATTCGCGCACCCTTGACAACATCTGCACCACCGGCGACCCGATCGACGTCGCGAGCGGCCAGATGGTGCTGACCGAGACCGACGCGACGTTCCTCAGCTCGCTGCCGATGGTCTTCGAGCGGTCGCACTTCTCGTCGTTCCGCGCGGGCGGCTGGCTCGGCTCCGCCTGGGTGTCCACATTGGACGAACGGGTCGAGGTGTACCGCGACCAGGTGTGGTTCGCCGGTTCGGACGGGCTCGTCCAGGTCTTCCCCCGGCCGGTCGGCGACCAGTGGGTCGCGGCCGAGCACGGGCCCGCGCGGTACCTGGCCGAGGAGCCCGGCGGCGGATTCGTCCTCGAGGACCGCGAACGCGAGCGGGTCCTGACCTTCGAACGCGGCACCGGCACGGTCCGGCCGATCCGGTCGATCAGCAGCCGCGGCAAGGAGCACATCCACTTCCAGCGCGACCAGCACGGCACGCCGACCGCGATCCGGCACAGCGGCGGCCAGATCATCCGGATCACCGCCGAAAACGGGCTCGTGACCGGGCTGTCCACCGTCACCGGGGACGGAACCGAGGTGCCGCTGGTCCGCTACGGCTACACGAACGGCGAACTGACCGAGATCACGAACGAATCCGGTCTCCCGTTCCGCTACGCCTACGACGCCATGGGCCGGATCGTCGAGTGGACGGACCGCAACGGCGAGTGGTACCGCTTCCACTACGACCGCGAAGGCCGGGTCGTGCGCACCGAAGGCTCCGGCAACTGCCTCACCGTCACCATGGAATACGGCGACCGGGTCACCCACGTCGTCGACTCGCTGGGCCGCCGCAGCGCCTTCCACCTGAACGAAACCGGCCGGGTCGTGCGCGAGGTCGACCCGGCGGGCGCGACACGGGCCTACGAATGGGACGAGCTGGACCGGCTGGTCCGCGAAACCGACGAACTGGGCAGGCAGCGGGCCTACCGCTACGACGAGATGAACAACCTGGTCGCCCTCCAGCGTCCGGACGGCTCGGAACTGACCATCGAGCGCAACGATTTCGGCCAGGCGGTCCGCATGGTCGAGGCTCCGGGCGTCGAAACCCGGTGGGAATACGACGAGCGCGGCAATCTGACCCGCGTCGTGGCGCCGGGCGGCGGGACCACCGACTACACCTACGACGAGTGGGGGCACGTCGCGTCAGTCCGCGACCCGAACGGCTTGACGCTGACCGTGGTGTCCGACGACTCCGGCAACCCGATCACGATCACCGACTCCCGCGGCGCGACGACTGCCTACACCTACGACTGCTTCGGCAGGCTCGCCACAGTCGTCGATCCGAACGGCGCGGCCGAGGAATTCGGCTACACCGTCGACGGCGCGCTCGCCTGGCACCGGCGGCCGGACGGCTCGCTGGAGGAATGGCGCTACGACGGCGAAGGCAACAACCGCCTGCACGCCGACGCCTCCTCGGCGATCACCCAGCAGGAGGTGACGCACTTCGACCTGGTCGCGGCCGAGATCCGGCCGGACGGCACCCGGCTCGAATACGCCTACGACACCGAACTGCGGCTCACCGCGGTGACCAACGAGCAGGGCCAGGTCTGGCGCTACGAGTACGACCTGGCGGGCAACCTCGTCCGCGAGACCGATTTCGGCGGGGCTTCCTCCGTCTACGGCTACAACGCCGCCGGGGAACTGACCGAAATCCGCAACGAGGAAGGCGAGGTCATCACCCTGCGCCGCGACGTCCGCGGCAACATCGTCGAAGAGATCGTCGACGGCCCGTCCGGGACTCTGCGCACCCGGTTCGAGTACGACGTCCTCGGCGAACTCATCGCCCTCGACGACGGGACGACCCGCGTCGAGTACACCAGGGACGCCGCGAGCCGGATCGTCGGCGAAACGGTCAACGGCCGGACCGTCCGCTCCGAATTCGACGCCTCGGGCAACCAGATCCGGCGGCAGACGCCGTCCGGAGCGGAAAGCGCCTGGGAATACAGCGAAGCCGGCGTCCCGGCCGCGATGCGCGCCGCGGGGCGCACCACCCGGTTCGAGTACGACCGGGCAGGCCGCGAAACCCTCCGCACGTTCGGGCAGGGCGCGGCGATCGCCCGCGGCTGGAATCCGGCGGGACGGCTCGCCAGGCAAGCGGTGCGGTCGGCGACCGGCGAGCTGGGCCAGGACCGGCAGTACCACTACCGGCCCGACGGCCTTCCCTCCCGGATCGACGACGGGTCGGCCGGATCGCGCTGGCTCGCCATGGACGTCCGCGGCCGGGTGATCTCGGTGCGCGCCAAGGGATGGAACGAGCAGTACGCCTACGACCCGACCGGACGGCTCGTCGACGCCGACTGGCCCGCGCCCGAGGAAGAGGACCGGCGCGGCAGGCGGTCCGGACCCGCGTCGGTGATCACCGAGGCGGGCGGCGCCCGCTACACCTACGACCAGGCCGGCCGGATGCGCACCCGCCAGCACGAGGACGGGCGGACCTGGACCTACGCCTGGGGTCCGCTGAACCGGCTCGCCGCGGTCGAGGTCCCGGACGGCACGACGTGGCGCTACACCTACGACCCGCTGGGCAGGCGGATCCGCAAGGAACAATTCGCCGCCGACGGGACGACTTCGCTCGAGCGCGTGGACTTCGCGTGGGACGGCGAAACCCTGGCCGAGGCGACCCGTTCCGGCCCCGGCGCCGCCGAAACCACGGTCTGGGACTACGAACCAGGCACCTTCGTGCCGCTGCTGCAGCGCCGGCGCACCAGTTCCGCGGACCGCGCCGGCCAGGACCGGATCGACGAGCAGTTCTTCGCCATCGTGGCCGAACCCTCCGGCACGCCGACCGAACTGATCGACGACCGCGGCGAAATCTCCTGGCAGGCCCGCAGCAGCCTGTTCGGCGTCGTGGTCGAGGAGTCCGGCGGCGAGGGGACGCCGCTGCGGTTCCAGGGCCAGTATTTCGACGAGGAAACCGGGCTGCACTACAACTTCCACCGGTACTACGACCCGGTGCTCGCCCGGTACCTCAGCCCGGACCCGCTCGGACTCGGCGGCGGACTGGATCCGCACGCCTACGTCAGCAACCCGCACGTCTCGGTCGACCCGCTCGGCCTCGTCGGCGGCTCCTGCAGCAAACCCCGAGGCTTCGGCGACGGGCACGGCTCCGGCGGCTCCCAGCGCGGCCGCGGACGCACCCGCTCGCCCAGCCCCGGCCCGAACGGAGAGCGGCGGATGCGTTCCCCCGGTGGACGGGTCTACCAGGAGGGGCCGCCCACTATCGCGGCAGGCGCGCGCAGGCGCGAGCACTACGGCTACAAGAACCTGTCGCACCAGCACTCCAAGATGCGGCCGCTCTTCGAGCGGAACGCGGTTTCGCCGCCGCCGAAGTTCCGCAAGCGCGGCGACGACACGAAGTGGTACATGGACCCGAAACGGCGCTATCAGACGCACGACTACCTGGGCAATCCCACCGGCATCGTCCGGGGCCACAGCAATGTCGTGATGGGCCACAACCCGTCCGCCGGAACCCACTTCAACCAGACGGGCATTCACCAGACGCCCGAGCAGAACTTCGCGCACAACTCCGACGTCAGCATCTTCAAGCACCTCGAACCGAAGAAAGCCTCCGCCGCGAGCGGATCCCAGGAACCCCGCTTCGACGCCCCGACCCCGAAGCGCGGCAACCGGGTCTACTGGGACCCCAACCACCCCGGCTACGTCGGCAACCCGGACGCCGACTGGAACCTGGTGAAACCTCAGCCGAGCAGGTCCTCCGGCGGACACGGCGGCGGGTCTGGCTCCGGCGGCGGGTACGGCAGTTATGGCGGTGGCGGGTCGAGCAGTCATGGCGGGGGATACAGCGGCAGCTACGGCGGTTCGAGCAGCTACGGCGGCGGTTACAGCGGCAGTTACGGCGGGTCGAGCAGCCACGGCGGCGGTTACAGCGGCGGGTATGGCAGTTACGGCTCCGGCGGCGGTTACAGCGGCGGGTACAGCAGCGGCGGATACGGCGGCGGGTCGAGCAGCCATGGCGGCGGATACAGCGGCAGCTACGGCGGTGGCGGGTATAGCAGCGGTGGATACGGCAGCAGCAGCTACGGCGGCGGATACAGCGGCAGCGGCTACGGCGGTGGGTACAGCGGCAGCTACGGCGGTGGCGGGTATAGCGGCAGCTACGGCGGTGGCGGGTATAGCAGCGGCAGCGGCAGGAACCACGGCTACGACCCCGACGACGACATCTAGGACGCCTGACGCCGCAAAACTCTCAACGGCCGCTCAGCAAGAAAGGCGTGGCCCGGAAGCACCCGGGCCACGCCTTCCGCCAAAGCCAACTCCCTCAGCCGACCGACGCGCGGCTCAGCTCTTCTCCAGGTACTCCGCGCGCTCCAGGTCCACCACGTCGGCCACCATCTGCGCCAGACCCGGCAGCGAAGCCAGCTCCGGGTCGCCCGTCACGATCTCCTGGGCCTGCGCCCGCGCCTCCGTGATCACGTCCTCGTCCCGCAGCAACGACAGCAGTTTCAGCCCGGACCGCTTGCCCGACTGGGCCGCACCGAGGATGTCGCCCTCCCGGCGCAGTTCCAAGTCCAACCGGGACAGTTCGAACCCGTCCGTGGTGGACTCGACCGCGGCGAGCCGTTCGCGCGTAGCGGTGCCGTCCAGGGTTTCCGTGACCAGCAAGCACAATCCGGGCACGCTCCCCCGTCCGACGCGGCCGCGCAGCTGGTGCAGCTGGCTCACGCCGAAGCGGTCGGCGTCGAGGATGACCATCGCCGTCGCGTTGGGGACGTTCACGCCGACCTCGACCACGGTCGTCGCGACCAGCACGTCGATTTTCCCGTCGCCGAACGCCCGCATGACGGCGTCCTTCTCGTCGGTCGGCATCCGGCCGTGCAGGGCGGCGATCTTCAAGCCCTTCAACGCGCCGTTGGCGAGATCCGGCGCGACGTCCAGCACCGCGAGCGGCGGCCGTTTGTCGCTCTTGTCCGACGGCGGTTCGTCGCCGATCCGCGGGCACACCACGTACGCCTGGTGCCCCTTGCCGACTTCCTCGCTGACCCGCTGCCACACCCGGTCGAACCACGCGGGCTTCTCCGCGACCGGCACGACCGTCGTCTTGATCGGCGAACGGCCGACCGGCATTTCGCGCAGTGCCGAGATTTCCAGGTCGCCGTAGACCGTCATGGCGACCGTGCGCGGGATCGGCGTCGCCGTCATGACCAGCACGTGCGGGCTCGTCGAATCGGCGCCGCGGGAGCGCAGAGCGTCCCGTTGCTCCACGCCGAACCGGTGCTGTTCGTCCACGACCACGAGGCCGAGATCGGCGAACTGCACGGTGTCCTGGATCAGCGCGTGCGTGCCGACGACGATGCCCGCCTCGCCGCTTACCATCTCCAGCAACGCTTTCTTGCGTTCCTTCGCGCCCATCGACCCGGTGAGCAGCGTGATCCGGGTGGCGTTCTCGGCCGCCCCGAGTTCGCCGGCCATCCCGAGGTCGCCGAGCATTTCGCGCAGCGAGCGCGCGTGCTGCGCGGCCAGGACCTCGGTAGGCGCGAGCATCGCCGCCTGCCGTCCGGAATCGACGATCTGCAGCATCGCCCGCAGCGCCACCACCGTCTTGCCGGAACCGACCTCGCCCTGCAGCAACCGGTTCATCGGATGCTCGGTGGACAGGTCGGCCGCGATCTCGTCGCCGATCGCGCGCTGGCCCGCGGTGAGGTCGAACGGCAGCCGCTTGTCGAAGGCGTCGAGCAGGCCGCCGTCGATGTGCGGGCTCGCCTTCGCCGGACGCGACACCGCGGAATGCCGTCGCTGCGCGAAAATCAGCTGCACGGCCATCGCTTCGTCCCACTTGAGCCGGTGCCGGGACGTCTCCAGATGCGCCCAGTCCTCCGGCCGGTGGATGCCGCGCAACGCGCGTTCGAGGCCGGGCAGCCCGTGCCGTGTGCGCAGCTCCTCGGGCATCGGGTCCTCGCCGACCTCCAGCACGTCCAGCACCTGCCGCACGCATTTCGCGATCGACCAGGTCGGCATGCCCTGTGCCGCCGGATAGACCGGGATGATCTCGGCGAGGAAGTTGTCGACCGCTTCGGCCTCGCGTTCGGCGTCGAGCAGTTCGTACTCCGGGTTGGCCAGCTGCAGCGTGTCCCGGAACGCGGTGACCTTGCCCGCGAACAGCCCGGTCTTGCCGGGAACCAGCTCCTTCTCGCGCCATGCCTGATTGAAGAACGCGCACGCGAGCCGTCGCTTGCCGTCGGTGATCACCATGTCGAGGATGGTGCCGTTGCGGGATTTCATCCGGCGCTTGCTGATCTTCTCGATCCGCGCCAGCACGGTCGCGTGCTCGCCCAGCTCCAGCCCGGCGATGTCGGTCAGCTCGCCGCGTTCGGCGTAGCGGCGCGGATAGTGGCGCAGCAGATCGGAAACCGTCTCGATGTCGAGCGCGGTCGAAAGCGCCTTCGCCGTTTTCGCGCCCAGCAGCAGCGGGAGCTTGTCGCGAAGCCCGGCCATGATTATTCGACCCCCATCAGCAGCACAGCGTCGCTTTGACCGCCGGCGTAACTCGTCAACTCCACCTCGGGGTGCTCCAGCCGCAGTTGCTCGGCGAGCTCCGCGACCACCTTCGGCGGAGCGTCCGCCCCGCTCAGGACGGTGACCAGCTCGCCGCCGAGCGCCAGCATCCGGTTCAGCACGCTGACCGCGGCCGCGACGAGATTCGTCGCCGACGCCGGGGCGGGCTCGATCAGCACCACCTCGTCGTCGACCAGACCGATCACGTCGCCGGACTGGGCCCGGCCCACCCAGGTTAGCGACTCCTCGTGCGCGATCCGCAGCTCGCCACGCCTGGTCGCGGCGGCCGCCTCGGCCATCGCGACGACGTCGTCGTTGACCCGGCGGCCGCTGTCGTGCACCGCGAGTGCGGCCAGCACCTGCACCGGCGACGCGCACGGGATGACCACGACGTCCCGCTCGCCCGCCATCGGATGCCCGGCCGCGGCGTCGGCGGCCGCGGTGAGCTCCGGCCCACCCGGCAGCACGCTCAGATGCTGCCCGGCCGCCTCGTTGAACAACCCGATCATATCCTCGACGCTGGGAATCTCGCCGTCCGGCACCGCCAGCACAGCGACGCCCTCGGCCCGCAGCAGCTCGGCGAGCCCGCCGCCGCGCACCACCGCGACCACCGACCGGTCAATGCCGCCCCCGGGTTCGATCGGCGTCGGCGTGAGCAGCGGCTCGACGCGGATCCGCCGCGGCCTGCCCAGCTGCAGCCCGGCTTCGATGGCCGCGCCGATGTCCGCGCAATGGACGTGCACCGCGTGACTGCCCGAACCGTCGCCGGCCACCGTCACGCTGTCGCCGAACCCGCTCAGTTCCTTCCGCAACGCGGGCAGCCGGGCCTCGTCGACCTCGTCCAGCAGGTACATGACCTCCCACGCGTACGGCGCCTGCTCCGGCAGCGAAGCGACCGTCCCCAGGTCATGCCCGGGGTCTTGGGTCTCGCCAGTGATCACGCCAGCCAGCGCGTCGAGCACCGCGACCAGGCCGCGGCCCCCGGCGTCAACGACCCCGGCCTTCGCCAGCGCGGGCAGTTGCTTGGGCGTCTCTTCCAGTGCCGCCGCGGCCACGGTGACGACCTCGCGCGCGACCTCGGGCAACGTCCGCGTCGTGTCTCGAACAGCGGCGGCCACGGTGTGCAGGACGGTCAGCATCGTCCCGGCGACCGGCCTGCTGACCGCTCCCGTGGCGACCTGGTCCGCGTGCCCCAGCGCGGCGGCGAGACCAGCGCCGTCGAGGTCGCCGCCGTCGGCCGCCCAGTCGGCCATCCCCCGCACGACCTGGGACAGGATCACGCCCGAGTTGCCCCGCGCGTGCGCCACCGCCCCGCGCGCCAGCACCGCCAGCGCCTCCGCCGCGTCCGCCGGTTCCGCCCCGGCGAGCGCCTCGTGCGCGCCGGTCATCGTGTACAGCAGGTTGGAGCCGGTGTCGGAGTCCGCGACCGGGTAGACGTTGATGCCGTCGATAGCCGAGCGCAGCCTGTCCAAGCTGCGCACCGAAGCCGCCGCCCAGCCCGACACCGCCGCCGCGTCCAGCACCCGCACCCCGTAACCTCCTAGCCGGTCCCCGCGAGGGTAACGACCCCGCGGAGAGCCTCCGGAAACCACTCGTTACTATGGTCGAGTTGCCCGGCACGTTCGGGCGCGCATTCTTTGTCCCATATCCAGAGGAGTTCGACGTGGCTGCCGTGTGCGACGTCTGTGGCAAGGGACCCGGCTTCGGCAAGTCGGTCTCGCACTCCCACCGGCGTACCAACCGCCGGTGGAACCCGAACATCCAGGTTGTGCACGCGAAGGTCGGCGTGTCCCAGCGCAAGCGGCTCAACGCCTGCACCTCGTGCATCAAGGCTGGCAAGGTCGTCCGAGGCTGAATTCAGCAGCTTTGGAAAGGGGCGAGTGCTTCGGCACCCGCCCCTTTTTCGTCACCGCAGGAAGTTCGTCAACACATCCCGCAGAGACTCCGGCGCGTTCAACACGCCGTGATCCTGGCCAGGGATCTCTTCGTACCGCCCATGCGCGACGGCAGCCGCGACCGCCTTCGCCGACGAGGTCATCCACGCCTCACCCGCACCGCCGGACAGGGACAGCACCGGGACGGTGATCGCCGCCAGCCGGTCTGTCGGCAGGTGGTTGCCACGCCCGCAGATGGTCAGGTCGTACGGCAGCGTGTGCGCCAGGCCGACGAACCAGCCCCACACCGGCGCGGACTTCATCGAGTCCACCACCGAAGCTGGGGTGCCGGTGCCCTCGACCAGGAACAGCTCCACCGCGCCGTCCCGGTCGCCGTCGGCGAGGCGGGCGCTCACCCGGTCCACCAGATCCTCGGCCGGACGCGGGCGGTCGTCGCCGATGAACGGCGGCTCGTACACCGCGACCTTCGTGATCGGCAGGCCGCGCGCCGCCGCTTCCAAGGCCAGGATCGCGCCGGACGAGTGGCCGAACAGCGCGGCCGACCCGCCGACGGCCTCGATCAGCACCTCGAGGTCGTCGATCTCGCGTTCCACCGCGTAGACCTGCGCGTCGCCGCTGTCGCCGCGCCCTCGCCGGTCGTAAGCGATCGCGGTGAAGCCCGCGTCGGCCAGCACCGCGGCGAGTCCGGCGACGGTCGTCCGGTCGTTCACCGCGCCACCGACCAGCAGCACCGGCGAACCCGAGCTGTAGGTGTCGAAGGCGATCGGGGTGCCGTCGGCGGACGTGACGGTGGCGGTCATGGCTTTCCTCCAGGGTTTTCGGTCGTTCTTACCCTGGTGGTCGGAGCGGACCGCCGGAACTGGACACGCCGCGTCAGGGAAGTTTCCAGTCGAGCGGTTCCGCGCCCTGCTGGACGAGCAGCTGGTTCGCCCGGCTGAACGGACGCGAGCCGAAGAAGCCGTTGCGCGCCGAGAGCGGGCTCGGGTGCGCCGATTCGATGCACGGCACGTCGCCGAGCATCGGTCGCAGGTTCCGCGCGTTCCGGCCCCACAGGATCGCCACCAGCGGCCCGCCCCGTGCCGCGAGCGCCTTGATCGCCTGCTCGGTGACCTGCTCCCAGCCCTTGCCCTGGTGCGAATTGGACTTGTGCGGCTGCACGGTCAGCGACCGGTTCAGCAGCAGCACGCCCCGCTCCGCCCACGGCGTCAGGTCGCCGTTGGACGGCGTCGGGTGGCCCAGATCCTCGCAGTACTCCTGGTAGATGTTGATCAGGCTCTTCGGGATCGGCCGCACGTCCGGGGCCACCGAGAAGCTCAGGCCGACCGCGTGCCCGGGAGTCGGGTAGGGGTCCTGGCCGACGATCAGCACGCGGACGTCGTCGAACGGCTGCTTGAACGCGCGCAGCACGTGCTCGCCCGCGGGAAGGTAGGTGCGGCCCGCGGCGATCTCGGCGCGGAGGAACTCCCCCATCGCGGCGACCTGCGGGGCCACTGGTTCAAGGGCTTTCGCCCAGCCGGCTTCGACGATTTCGTCCAGCGGTCGTCCAGTCACGGCCCGCGAGCCTAGCGCCACGTGCCCGGCGTCACTGGGGCGGGTCCAGCCTGCGCAACTCCGCGCGGAACCGGGCTCCGCGCCGGACGTAGGAATCCACGACAGCGGCGATCTGGTCCTCCGAAAACGACTTGTTCGGCCGTGTTTTCGCCGGAACTCCCAGCGCGATCTCGCCGGTGCGGACGGTCGACTCGTACGACAGCACCGCGCCCGCCCCGACCATCCCGCCGTCCTCGATCACGCTTCCGTTCAGCACCACAGAACCCGACGCGACGAGGCAGCCGGTGCCGATCGTCGCGCCCTCGATGTGCACCGCGTGTCCGACCGCCGACGACGGGCCCAAGATCGTCGGATGCCGCGCGGTGCAGTGGATGACGCAGCCGTCCTGCACGTTCGAGCGTTCGCCGATCTCGATGTACCCGTGGTCGCCGCGCAGCACCGTCTGCGGCCAGACCGACGCGCGCGCTCCGATCCGGACGTCGCCGATCACCGTGGCGTCGGGATGGACATAGGCGTCCGGGTGGATGGTCGGGACCAGGTCGCCGAGCGCGTAGATGGCCAATGCCGCCTCCAGGTCGTTCGGTGTTCGTCAGTCGCGGGCGAGATCCTTGCCGTAGTACCGGCTGTGAGGCATGTCCAGGTAGTAGCCGAAGGCCGGGATCGCGGCGTAACCCGACGAACGGTAGAGGGCGATCGCCTCCGGCTGTTCGGTCCCCGTCTCCAGCACGACACGGCGCCGTCCGGCGGCGACCGCGGTGCGTTCCAGTTCGGCGAGCATCGCGCGGGCGAAACCGCGGCCCCGCGCGGATTCGACCACGTACATCCGCTTGATCTCGACGTCGCCAGGCCGGAACGTGGGCTCCGGGCCGTCGTGCGCGCGCCACGCACCGGACGCCACCGGCACGTTGTCCAGGTATCCGACGAGGAACAGGCCCCTCGGTGGCGTGAACTCCGCGGCGTCCATGGGAGTCTCGTCCTCGCCGCCGTAGCGGCGCACGTATTCGAGCTGGATTTCGGCCATCAGCTTGACGGCGTCGGGATGGTCGAAGGCGACGGCACGGATGTCCACGGCCGCCACCTTAATGAAAAATCACTGCTGCCAGTGCTCCCAGCCGCCTTGCTGGTCGTACTCCCGTCCGTCCACAGTGACCCCGGAGCCGGGCATGGTGACCACGCCGATCTTGCGCCAGCCCTCGGGCAGGTCGTCGAACGGCGGGAACGTCGCGACCAGCGCGTGGTCCTCGCCGCCGGTCAGCACCCACTGCAGCGGGTCCGCGCCCAGTGCGCTGCCGACCTCTTTCAGCCGCGTCGACACTTCGAGCAACGCGGTTTGCACGTCGAGGCCGACGTCGGAAGCCGCGGCCAGATGGGCGAGATCGGCGAGCAGACCGTCGGAGATGTCCATCATCGCCGTAGCTCCGGCGCGCGCGGCTTGCGGACCGGCGGCGTACGGCGGTTCCGGGCAGCGCTGCGCGTTCACCACGCCGACCGGCGACCGGAAGCCGCGGCGCAGCACCGCGAGCCCGGCCGCGGCCCAGCCGAGCCGTCCGCACACGGCGAGCACGTCGCCGGGACGCGCGCCGGACCGGGTCACCGGTTCGCGGTCTTCGAGGTCGCCCAAAGCGGTGACGCTGAGCACGAGCTGGTCCGCGCTCACGAGGTCGCCGCCGGACACTCCGATGCCCGCCGCACCCGCTTCGGCCCACATGCCGTCCATGATCTCGGTCACGACCCGCGCCGGGGTGTCCGCCGGGCACGCGAGCCCGACGACCACCGACGTGGGTTTCGCGCCCATCGCCGCGACGTCGGACAGGTTCACCGCGACCGCCTTGCGCCCGACCTGCTCCGGGCTCGACCAGTCGAGCCGGAAGTGCACGCCGTGAACCAGCACGTCGGTCGTCACGACCACGCGCCCGTCCGGCGCGGCCAGAACCGCCGCGTCGTCGCCCGGGCCCAGCAGCGTCGACGGGGGCTGCGGGCGTCCTTGGGTGACCCGCTGGATCAGGCCGAACTCGCCTGTCGCGGCCACCGAGTGCTCGTCCGGTGACACCGGTCACCTCCTGTTTCCCTTGCCTGTGTCGGATCGGCCACCGACTATCGGATCCCCTAGGTTTTTCCCGGGGCTGGCGCTACGTTTCCTACACCGTTCCTACCTCGACTCGATCGCCACCGACGAAAGGGCACGCCGTGGTCCACGCATACATCCTCATCCAGACCGAGGTCGGCAAGGCGGCCGCGGTGGCTGCGGAGATCGCCGGGGTGCCGGGCGTGACCAGCTCCGAGGACGTCACCGGCCCCTACGACGTGATCGTGCGCGCCGCCGCGGACACTGTGGACCAGCTCGGCCAGCTCGTGGTCGCCCGCGTGCAGAACGTGGAAGGGATCACGCGCACGCTGACCTGCCCGGTCGTCCATCTCTGAGGCGTGGTCCACTGAGGCGGTGGCAGACACCGACACCGGGGCCCCGCCGAAGGTCGTCCTCGTCACCGCGTCGTTGCTAGTGGCCGCGCTGGCGGTCGCGGTCGCGGTCGTCGCGCTGACGAAGAACTCTTCCGGCCAGCCAGATCCGAACCAGCCGCTCGCGCTCGTGTCCGTTCCCGCGCCGCAGGCCGGGTCCCCCGACTGCGCGAAGCTGATCGCCGGGGTCCCGGGCACGCTCACGTCGAACGGCAAGGAACTGTCGCCGCGCACGCTCGCCGAGCCCGCGCCGAAGGCCACCGTCGCGTGGGGAGAACCGGACCCGGTCGTGCTGCGCTGCGGCCTCGAACGCCCGCCGGAGCTCACCCAGACCGCGCAGCTGCGCGTGGTCAATAAGGTGCAATGGCTGCAGATCGAGCAGGGCGGCTCGGCCACCTGGTACGCGGTCGACCGGCCGGTTTACGTCGCGCTGACCGTCCCAGCGAGCGCGGGCACGGGACCGCTGCAGACCATTTCGGACGCCATCGCCGCGAAGCTCCCGGTCAAGCCCCTGACGTTCTAGCCGCGATCGTTTCCAGCGACTCGCCGGTGGTCCGCGGCCCGAGCACCGCCACGTCGATCATCAGCAGCACCATCGCACCCGCGACCACGGCGAACATCGTCGTCGCGCCCGCCGAATGCAGGATCGGCAGCAGCACGAACGGCATCGCGGCGGTCGCGAGCCGGGACAGTGCGTAGGCCGAACCGGCCGCGGTGCCGCGCAGCGACGTCGGGAACAGTTCGCCCTGATAGGTGTGGAACGCGTTGGAGAAGACGTTGCTGACGGCGGTGTAGCAGAAGCCGAACACCGCGATCAGCACGCCGGACGTGGCGTAGCCGAAGGCCAGCCCGAACGCCGCCATCGCCGCCGCGCTCGCGACGATCAGCCATTTGCGTTCCAGCCGTTCGATGATCGGGATGGACAGCGCCGAGCCGATCGGGTAGCCGAGGAAGGTGAGCGCGCTGAACGTCAGCGAACTGACGAGACCGAAACCCTTGGCGGCCAGCACAAGCGGCACCAACGAGCCGAAACCGTAGTAGCCGAACGACTGCAGCAGTTGGAAGACGTACAGCATCGCCGTGCGGCGGAACCACGGCGGACGCAGCAACGCCGACGCGCGCACCGGTTCGGGCGCGGGCGGTTCCGGCTCCGGTTCGGGCAACGGCTGCGGCGCGCTCGCTTCGAGCTTGCGCACGACCTCGTCCGCTTCGCCGATTCTTCCTTGTGCCGCAAGCCAACGCGGTGATTCCGGCAGTGTGAACCGCAATGCCCACACGACCGCCGCGCCCAGCGCGCCGATCACGAACAGCCAGCGCCAGCCGTCGATGCCGAGCGGCGCGTGGCCGACGAGCGCGCGGGCGAGGAATCCCGCGGCGGGGACACCGCAGAAGCCGATGGTGTAAGCCCAAGCTGTCGCGCGGCCTCGGGCGCGAGCGGGCAGCAGGTCGGCGAGGTAAGCGTCGGCGACCGGCAGTTCCGCGCCGATGCCGATCCCGGCGATGAAACGGCAGATCACCAGCATCCATACGTCGGTGCTGAAGGCGCCGAGCAGCGTGAACACCGAGTACAGGCCCAGCGTGAGCAGGAAAGCGCGCCGCCGTCCCAGCCGGTCGGCGAGCCTGCCGAGGAACACCGCGCCCACGAACGCGCCGACGAACGCCGACGCCAGGACGTATTTCAGCGTCGTCGGGGTGACGCCGAACTCCTTGGTGAGGACGGTGCTGATGGTCGCGGCGAGGAACAGGTCGTAGAGGTCGAAGAAGGTCGCGATGCCGACCACCGCGACGAAGTACCGGTGCCGCCGGGTGACCGGGAGCCGGTCGAGCCGGGATGCGATCCGCACGCGCTGGGTCCCTCCGGTCGCGGTCAGCGCAGGCCGGTGCCCCGGGCGAGCGCGGTGTCAATCAGCGTCGACAGCAACGTCGGATAATCCACCCCGGTCACCTCCCACATCTTCGGGTAGGCGGACTTCGTGGTGAAGCCGGGCATCGTGTTGACCTCATTGATCACCAGATCGCCCTCTTCGGTCACGAAGAAGTCGACGCGGGCGAGGCCCTGGCAGTCGAGCGCGCGGAACGCCTCGACGGCCATCGCGCGCAGCCGGTCGGTGAGCGCGTCGTCCAGTTTGGCCGGGATGTCCAGCTCGGCGTCCTCGCCGAGGTACTTGGTCTCGAAGTCGTACCAGGCGTCCTCGCCCTCGGCGAGCACCCGGATCTCCGCCGGGAGCGACGCCTCGACGCGGCCGTCCGGGAATTCCAGCACGCCGCATTCGACCTCGCGCCCGCGCACCGCGGCCTCGACGAGCACCTTCGGGTCGGTGCGCCGGGCCAGCTCGATCGCGACGTCCAGGTCCGCCCAGTCCGCGACCCGCGAGATGCCGACCGACGAACCGGCGCGCGAGGGCTTCACGAACACCGGCAGGCCAAGGCGTTCGCGGTCCTGTTCGGCCAAAGTGGACTGTCCGCGGCGCAGCGCCGCGTAGGTGCCGACCGGCAGCCCTTCCGCGGCGAGCAGCTTCTTCGCGTATTCCTTGTCCATCGCCGCCGCGCTGGCGAACACGCCGGGGCCGACGTACGGGATGTCGGCGAGTTCGAGCAGGCCTTGGATGGTGCCGTCCTCGCCGAAGGCTCCGTGCAGCACCGGGAAGACGACGTCGACCGTGCCCAGCACCTCGGTGGCCTGGCCCGGGTCGACCGTGCGCAGCTCGCGGCTGGTCGGGTCGCCGGCGAGCACGAGCGCGCGGCCGGACTCCACCGACGGCAGCTCGCGGCCCTGGATGCTGAGCTGCTTCGGGTCGCCGGTGCCGAGCACCCAGCCGCCGCTCGGCGTGACGCCCACCGGGAGCACCTCGAAGCGTTCCGGATCCAGGTTCGAGATCACGCTGCCCGCGGACAGGCACGAGATGGTGTGCTCGCTGCTGCGCCCGCCGAACACGACCGCGACCCGGACCTTTTCAGCACTCATAGCCGGTCACCGTACCGGGTGAGCCTCGCCGTCAGCGCGCGCCGGGGGTGTCTTCGCTGGTCGAGCCGCTGGTCGGGCCGTCCGGCGCGCGGCGGCCAGCGCGAACCACGCCGTCCCGCGCACCACCAGGAACGCCATCCCGGCCAGGACGAGGACCGTGAAGTCCGGCAACGTCTGGAACGCCACGTCCACCGGCAGCCAGCCGCCGTAGCTGAGCATGCCGGCTCCGCCGAAGACCGCCGCGTACAGTGCGGCCGCCGCGATCAGATGGCCGGCCAGCGGACGCACCGCCACTCGGGGAAACCCCTTGTCTCGCAGGAGTTCCGGCAGATTCCGCGCCCGGCGGATCTGTCGGCGGGTCGCCAAGACCATCGCGATCAGGACCAGGAGGGCGACACCGTCGATGACCCCGTAGGTCAGCAGGAAGCCGTTGCCGACCTCGGGAGCCGGGGCGCCCGCGAGCATCGCGAGTGCGTGGTGGAACGGCGCGCCGTTGTCCAGCAGGACCGGGTTGCGCGAGGTCAGCACCACCAGGCCTACCTGCTGGTCCGGCAGATATCCCAGGTTGGCGTGGTACCGGGTCAGGTCGCCGTCGTGCTGGACGACCGGGTGGCCGTGGACAGTGCCGGTGCCCCAGCCGAATCCGTAGTGATCGATGCCGTCGATGGCGTGGTCGTCGCCGGTGGGGACGGCCGCGTTGTGCATCAGCCGCAGGCTTTCGGCGGACAGCGGCCGGACGCCGCGGTAGGCGCCGGCCATCTGGAAGGTCAGGTAGTGGCTGAGGTCCTCGGCGGTGGAAACCAGGTATCCGTCGGGCCGCGCGGCGGGGAAATCCGGCGTTTCCATCGGCACGTTCAGGCCGAAGAGCACTGCCGAACCCTCGATCAGGCCTGCGCGGCGTGCGTCGGCGAGGTTGGTGAAGGTGCGCGTCATGCCGAGCGGGGCGAGGACGTGCGCTTTGAGGTAGTCGGCATAGCTCTGGCCGGACACCTGCTCGATCATCAGGCCGAGCGTCGCATAGTTCTTGTTGCAGTAGTGGAAAGTCGTGCCGGGGCGGGAGACCGGGATGACGTCGGCGAGTGCCCGGACCCGCTGCTCCAGCGTGGTTTCCGGCTCGTAGAGGTCGACGGTTCCCGCTTCGGTGGGCAGGCCGCTGGTCTGGTTCAGCAGTTGCCGCACGGTGATCGGGTCGTTCGCTCCGGCGGTGCGGAACCACGGCAGGTAGGCGGTGATCGGGGTGTCCAGGCCGACCTTGCCCGCGTCGACGAGCTGCATGACGGCTAGCGCGGTGAACGATTTGCTCAGCGAGCCAAGCAGAAACGGCGACTGCGGCGTCACGCCGGAGCCGACCGCGCCGGTCGTCACCGCCCCGTCCGCGGACACCACCGCGTAGGACGACGGCGGCCCGCTCGCCAGTTCTTCGCGCAGGTGTGAGATCGCGGTATCCGGTGCCTGTGCCGAAGCTGGCGCGGCGAACACCGCCGCGGTCACGATCGCTGCCGCTGCCGCTCGAATCCGCCAAGCCATCCCGCACTCCTCCGCGCGCCGAACTGATCGGCAAAAGCCTCGCGGAGCAGCGGATCCGGCACCATGAAGCTGACCGGCGGACCGAAGGTAGGGCTGACCCCCGCTTCAGCGAAGCAGATCGATGAGCGTCGGCACCGCGGCGATCAACGCTTCCCGCGAGCAGCCCGCGTACCCCAGCGCGATGCCGTGCACCGTCGGCGTTCCGGCGAAGTGGCGGGCCAGGCCGTCGAGCCGGATCGAATGCCGTTCCGCGGCGGCGATCAGCTGCGCTTCGGCCTCGGCGCTCGCCACCGGCACCACCAGGTGCGCGCCGGCGTCGTCGCCGACGAACGGGATCCCGGCGTTCGTCAGCGCGGCCACCAGGATCGTCCGGCGTTCGGCCATTTCCCGGCGCAGCTTCCGCAGATGCCGCCCCAGATCGCCGGTCCGGGCCAGTTCGACCAGCACCCGCTGGCCCGCGGGCGACGGACGGGTTCCGGTGAGATCCCGGTACGCCAGAATGGAATCGGCCACCGCGGCGGGCGCGACGAGCCAGCCCGCGCCGAGCGTCGGGGTGAGGATCTTGCTGGTGGTGCCGAGGTGCACGACGACGTCCGGGGCGAGCGCGGCCAGCATCGGCAGCGGGGCGACGTCGAAGCGCAGTTCGCCGTCGTAGTCGTCCTCGATGACCAGCATGCCTTCCGCGCGGGCGCGTTCCACGAGCTGCACGCGCCGGGCCGCGCTCATCCGGCTGCCCATCGGGTATTGATGCGCGGGCGAGCAGTAAACCGCGCGCGCCCCGGCCGGAATCGCGTCCGGGCGCAGGCCTTCCTCGTCCACCGGCACACCCACGACGGTGAGCCCGGCCTGCCGGAACGCTTGCACGGCACGCTGATAACCCGGTTCCTCCAAGGCGACGATCGCACCCCGGCGCACCACCGCGGCGGCGAGTTCCACAACCGCCGCGGTCGTGCCGCCGGTCGCGAGCACCGAGCCCGCGGCCAAACCCCGGTGGCGCAACAGGTGTTCCGACACCGCGGCGCGGTATTCCGGCAACCCGGCGCGATGCGCGCGCGTGAGCGGTTCGGGGTCGGCGGCCGCCCGCCACGCCCGCCGCCACGCCGCGCGGTCGAGCCCGCCTGCCCACGGCGTGCCCGGCGCGAGGTCGAGCACTGGAGGTGGTTCTGTCTCGGCGAGCAGCGAACCGGGCATCGTGACGGACGCGGCGGCGCGAGTCGGCGGAGTGGTCACGTACGTGCCGGAACCGTGCCGTCCGGCGATCCAGCCCTCCGCGTGAAGCTGCTCGTACGCGGCGGAAGTGACCGTGCGCGAGACACCGAGCCGTTCCGCCAGCGCGCGTGTGGACGGCAGCCGGTCGCCGCCGCGGAGATGTCCGCCAGCCGCCGCTTCGCGCAGCGCGTCAGCCAGCTGCACGGCCAGCGGGGTGGCCGCTTCGCGGTCGAGACTGACCGGCAGGGCGGTGTCGGCGTAGGACACGGAGGACCTCCGTTACAGCGAAGTGGACTTCTCAAGTGTAGAAGAAGTGGACATTCAACGTAGCCACTTGCTCGCCGCACACTGAGCGCATGAGCAGCCTTTCGCCTACCGAACGCACCACGCTCGGCCGCAAACGCCACCGCGCCGCCAGCGAGCGCGCCGCGCTTTACGCCGTGCTCGACGAGGCACTGATCTGCCACCTCGGCGTGATCCGCGACGGCGTCCCGCTGGTGCTGCCCACCGGATACGGCCGCGACGGCGACACCCTGTACTTGCATGGTTCCACGGGCGCGGCCAGTCTGCGAGCCGCCGCCGGGGAAACCGACGTCTGCGTGACGGTCACCCTGCTCGACGGGATCGTCTACTGCCGCTCGGTGAACAACCACTCGGTCAACTACCGCAGTGCGGTGATCCTCGGCCAGGCGCGGCTGGTGACCGACCCGGACGAAAAGATGCGCGGCCTGCACGTGCTCACCGACCACCTCTCCCCTGGTTCGTGGGAGCACGCCCGCTCGGTGAACAAGAAGGAATTCGCCGCGGTTTCGGTCCTCGCACTCGACTTGGCCGAAGCGTCGGTGAAGTTTCGCGCCGAAGGACCAGACGACGAACCCGAAGACGTCGCCGCGAACGCCGCCTGGGCGGGAGTGCTGCCGGTGCGCACGGTCTTCGGCGAGCCAGAACCCTCCGCCGACCTCCCGCCGGGCTGGGAAGTGCCCGAACACGTCGCGGCACGCGTCACGAAGACAACGGCAACCGCACAGTGAACACAGTCCGGCCGGGGCGGCTGTCCAGCGAAACCGTCCCGCCGTGCTCAACCGCCAGTGAATGCGCCACCGACAACCCCAGCCCGGTGCCGCCAGCGGCCCGGGTGCGGGAGTTGTCGACGCGATAGAACCGGTCGAAAATCCGCTGCTGGTCTTCTTCGGGAATCCCCGGCCCGGCATCGGCGACCGTGGCGACGGCCATTCCGTCCGCCGCTGCCACCGTCAGCTCCACCGGAGTCCCCTCGGGAGTATGCACGGCCGCGTTGGCCAGCAAGTTGTCCAGGACTTGCCGCACCCGGGCCGGATCCGCGTGCAGCAGCACCGGTTCCTCCGGAATCGACACGGTCAGCGGATGTCCCGGACGACCGGCTCGGAACGCGTCCGCGGCAGCGGCGGCGACTTCGGTGAGATCCATCCGCTGCGGACGCACCGGCGGTTCGACATCGCGCGCGTCAAGGCGGGCGAGCAGCAGCAGATCGTCCACCAGCACGCTCATCCGCGCGGTCTCGGCCCGGATTTTCTCCAGGTGCGCCTCGCGTTCCTCCGGCTCGTTCGCGGCGGCGTAACGGAAAAGGTCGGCATAGCCGCGAATCGACGTCAACGGCGTCCGCAGCTCATGCGAGGCATCGGCGACGAACCTGCGCAGCCGATCGTTCGCCTCAGTGCGTGCGGCGAGCGAAGACTCGATGTGGCTCAACATCAAGTTGAACGCCGTCCGCAGCTCCTCGACTTCCGCGCCACCACCGGTCCCGGACGCGCGCACCGGCAAGTCCGCTGTGGCGGTGAGGTCGTGCGAAGCGATGTCATGCGCGGTGCCAGCCATGTCCGACAACGGCCGCAACCCCCGCCGCAGCACCACTCGGCCAGCCACGACGAGAATCGCCAAGGCGATCAGGAACGCGATCACTTCGATCAACATCAGCTGCTGCACCGTGTTGTCGAGATCGGCCTGCGGCGCGGCACTCAGCAACACCGTGCCGGTGCCGTTCTGCGACGTCTCCACCGGACACGCCCGCACCCGGTAAGAGCCCTGACCTGGCAAGGCGATCGTGCGGAAAAGGTCGCCGCTGGTCGCCTCTTCGGCGACCCGCGCCAGCGGCCGCACGTCGCTGGGCAAGGTGCTGCCCGGCTGCGGGGTCGCGTGCCCCTCCCGCACGTCGAAAACCGCCGAGTACCAGGAGTAAACGACTTCCGGATTGTCCTTCGACTCGCGCAGATGCGGCACCTGCGCGACCTGGCTGCTCCTGAGCTGCTCGTCGAGCCTGCGGTTGAGGTAATCGTGCATCAGCTCGACGGTCAGCGCCCCGACGATCGCGAACACCACCAGCGACAACGCACCCAGCCCGAACGCCAGCCGCGTGCCCAGCCGCGAAGCGCGCCAAGCCCGGTACCACCGGCGAGCCCAGCGCCCGATCCGGTTCACCGGCCCGCCTGCCGCACCGAGTATCCGACGCCGCGCACGGTGTGGATCAGCGGTTCGGCTTCGGTGTCGAGCTTGCGGCGCAGCCGGGAGATCGCGAGTTCGACCACATTGGACCGTCCGCCGAAATCGTATTCCCACACGTGGTCGAGGATCTGCGCTTTCGTGAGCACGGCTGGCGAGCGGCGCATCAGATAGCGCAGCAGCTCGTATTCGGTCGGAGTCAGCTCGGCGAGCTGGCCGCCGCGCCGGACTTCGTGCGTCTCTTCGTCCAGGGTGAGGTCGCCCACCTGCAGCACGACCGACCGGGTGTCCGGCTTTTCCGACGTCCGCCGCAGCACCGCACGCAGCCGCGCCATCAATTCCTCGACGGAGAACGGCTTGACCAGATAGTCGTCACCCCCGCGGGTGAGGCCGGCGATGCGGTCGGCGGTCGCGTCCTTCGCGGTCAGGAAAACCACCGGGACCGCGTCGTGGTTCTCGCGCAGCTTGTCGAGCACGGTGAACCCGTCGAAATCGGGCAGCATGAGGTCGAGCACGACGATGTCCGGAGCGAACTCCGCGGCGCGCGCGAGCGCGTCGGCGCCGCACCCGGCCGTCACGGCCTGCCAGCCCTCGTAACGGGCGACGGTCGCGACCAGGTCGGCGATGTGCGGCTCGTCGTCCACGACGAGCAGCCGCACCGGGTTCGGGTTCTCCACCCCGCCATCCTCCGCGACGCCCGCGCCGGCGCGCGAGCCGAACCCCCAGCTGACAGCTATTCGACAGGAAACCGCTCGCGCGCATCGGACGATCCGGGCAGACTCCGAACCGGCATCCACCCCCTGACTCCGAGGAGCCCGATGACCTCCGTAGTGGAGAACATCACCGTCGACTGCGCGGACCCGTGGGCACTGGCCCAGTTCTGGACCCAGGTGACCGGCCGCCCGATCGGCGAGGGAGACAAACAGGGCGACCCGGAGATCGGCATCCTGCTCGACTCCGGCGTCACGCTGCTGTTCATCGCCGTCCCGGAGCCGAAGGCGGGCAAGAACCGGCTGCACCTCTGCCTGCGGCCGGACGGGTCTCGCGAGGATGAGGTGGACCGGCTGCTCGGACTGGGCGCGACGCTGCATTCCGACCACCGCCGGGAGGACGGTGGCGGCTGGGCGGTCCTGCAGGACCCGGAAGGCAACGAATTCTGCGTCCTGCGCGGCGCGGCGGAGAGGGCATGACGAATTCGTTTGAGATCAACCGCGCCAACTGGGACGACCGGGCACCGATCCACGCGCGCTCGGCGTACTACGAGTTCGACAAGTTCAAGGCCGATCCCACGCACCTGAGCCAGATCGTGCGCTTCGACCAGCCGCGGCTCGGCGACGTTTCCGGGCTGCGCGCCGTGCACCTGCAATGCCACATCGGCACGGACACGCTGTCGCTGCACCGGCTCGGGGCCAAGATCTCTGGTCTGGACCTTTCCCCGGCTTCGCTCGCCGAAGCGCGCGAGCTCGCCGAAGCCACCGGTGCGGACATCGACTACCACGAGGCGAACGTCTACGACGCGGTGGAAGTCTTCGGCGAGAACACGTTCGACCTGGTGTACACCGGGGTCGGCGCGCTCTGCTGGCTGCCGAAGATCACGCCGTGGGCGGAGGTCGTCGCGCGGCTGCTGCGCCCGGGCGGACGGCTGTTCATGCGCGAAGGCCATCCGATGCTGTGGTCGCTCGACGACGAATCCGAACGCGCGTGGCCGAAATACGACTACTTCGAACACGACGAACCGCTCGTATTCAGCGACGACACCACGTACGTCGACACGGACGAACCGGTGCGCAAGACGACCACGCACAGCTGGAACCATTCGCTCGGCGAGATCGTCACCGCACTGCTCGACCAGGGCCTGATCCTGACCGGGCTGACCGAGCACGAGACCGCGGCGTGGAACGCGCTGCCGCACGAGATGGAAGAGGCCGGGGACGGCGAATGGCGGCTGCGCGACAACCCGCGCCGGATCGCCGCGAGCTACACCCTGCAGGCGCGGCACCCCGCATAGAGTGCGGGGCATGACTCGCATCGCCGTCGCCGCGCTCGGCGGCACCATCTCGATGGCTCCCGGACGTTCGATCGAAGACGGCGTCGTGCCGCGGCTGACCGCCGAGGACCTGCTGGGAGAACTGGGTTCCCGGCTGCCGATGGAGGTCGCCGCGGCGACGCTGGCCGGATTGTCGAGTTCGTCGATGGACTACGCGACGCTCGCGCGGACCCGGCAGTGGGGCATCGAGCAGCTCGAGGCGGGCGCGGACGGTCTCGTGGTGGTGCAAGGCACGGACACGCTGGAGGAAACGGCGTATCTGTTCGACCTCACCTGGCCGTCCGACGCGCCCGTGGTGATCACCGGCGCGATGCGGAACCCGAGCCTGCCCAGTCCGGACGGCCAGGCGAACATCCTCGCCGCGCTTACCGTCGCGGCCGATCCGCGCAGCCGCGGCCGGGGCGCGCTGGTGGCGTTCAACGACGACGTGCACGCGGCGCGGTGGGTGCGGAAGACGCATTCCAGCCACGTCGAAACGTTTTCGTCGCGCCCGGCCGGTCCGCTCGGCATGGTCGCGGAAGGAGCGGTGCATTACTTCCACCCGTCGCCGCCGCGGCTGCCGGTGCTGCCGGGAGCCGAAACCGTCGATCTCGTGCCCCTGCTGGAATCGGGGCTCGAAGATTCAGGCGAATTGCTTTCGCTGGTTCTCAAAGGCGGAGCGCGCGGCGTGGTGGTGGCCGCCAACGGCGTCGGACACGTGTCGACGGCAACGGCGGACGTGATCGCGGCCGCGGAAGTTCCGGTCGTGGTCGCGTCCCGGACCGGCGCGGGCCCGACTTTCCGGAGCACGTACGGATTTCACGGCTCCGAATCGAGCCTGATCCGGATGGGCGCGACGATGGCCGGGTGGCTCTGCCCGCGGAAATCGCGGATCCTGTTGCAGGTTCTGCTCGCCGCGGGGGTGAGCCGGGAAGAGATCGAGCGGCAGTTCAGGCTGCGCGGCGACCTCGACTCGTAAGCCCCGGTTCTCACCGGGATCGGCCGCTCACGAGCGCAGTGCTGGCCCGTCCACCGCATTCGCCTGGTACGACCGCATCTGCCGCCCGCCCTGACGGTAGACGTGCACGCTGATCGCCGGGTCCGGGCCGTCGTTGCGCACCTCGTGCACGTAGCCCGGCCCGAACACTCGCGACTGCCCGGCGGACAGCCCGTGCACCTCGGTCACCGCGCGCCCGCCCGGGGCGCGCCGCGCGACGGTTTCGGTCAGCCGCCCGGACACGACGGTGAACGCACCGCTGGAGAAGGCGTGGTCATGCAGGTCGGTGTGCTGGCCGGGAAGCCAGCTGAGCAGCCAGATCTCCTGGTCCTCAGTGCGTTCGACGAGGGCGGAGAACCGCTCGTCGGGGTCGTAGCGCAGCAGGCTGCCCCAGCGTTCCCGGTCGGCGGCCACGTCGACGGCGACGCGGACCGGATGGCGCAGGGCGGGGTTCTCGGGACGCAGCAGGGTGTTGTCCGGAACGGCGAACATGAAAAGAAGTCCTCACGGGAAGAAGATGGGTGTCGAGCTGGGCCGGGGCGGGGTTCACCGACAACAGCGACACGACATGCCCATGACGGGGCGGAGGTCGTCGGACCCCGGCCGCATCGTCATCGCGCACGTCAGCATGCCGCCCAGCGAACCAGCCCCGGATCGCCCGGTCAACCCGTCTCACCCCCTGGACCACGCTCGTGAGCGCAGGTTCACACCCGCGGACACCAGCCATCGTGAGTGTTTACGGAAGTTGTCACCGGCACCGCCCAGCTGACACCGCCACTCCCGCCCTCGTGAGCGGCGACCCCGGTTCTCACCAGGACCGCCACACTCACGAGGCTCAGCGCCACTCCGGCTTCCGCGACCGTCCGAGCAGCTCCGCGCCCGCCTGCCGCGGGTCGACGCCCTCGTGGCACACCCGGTACATCGCGTCCGTGATCGGCATGTCGGCCCCGTGCCGCCGCGCCAGCTCCCGGATCGACGAGCACGACGCGACCCCCTCCGCGACCTGGCCGCCGGTCGCCGCCTGCGCCTCGGCCAGGGTTTCGCCGCGGCCGAGCCGTTCGCCGAAGGTGCGGTTGCGCGACAACGGCGACGAGCACGTCGCGACCAGGTCGCCGAGCCCGGCGAGCCCGGCGAAGGTCAGCGGGTCCGCGCCGAGTTTCGCGCCGAGCCGCGCCATTTCGGCGAGACCGCGGGTGATGAGCGTCGCCATCGTGTTCGCGCCCAAGCCCATCCCGGCGGCCATGCCGCAGCTGAGCGCGATCACGTTCTTGCACGCCCCGCCCAATTCGCAGCCCACCACGTCGGTGTTGGTGTAGGGCCGGAAATACGGGTTCGACGTGGCCTGCTGCACTGCTTTCGCCCGCTCGTGATCGGCGCACGCGAGCACTGCGGCGGCGGGCTGCCCGTCGGCGATCTCGCGGGCCAGGTTCGGCCCGGACACCACCACGATCTCGCCCGGATCGACCTGCGCGAGTTCGGCGATGACCTCGCTCATCCGCTTGAGCGTGCCCAGTTCCACGCCCTTGGCCAGGCTGACCAGGATCGCCTCCGGCGGCAGCGACGGCTGCCAGCCGGAGAGATTCGCGCGCAAGCTCTGGCTCGGCACCCCGAGCACGACCGCCTGGGCTCCGTCCAGCGCCTCAGCCGCGTCGGCCGTCGCGGTGATCCGTTCCGGCAACGAGGTTCCGGGCAGATACGACTCATTGGTGTGCCGTTCCCGGATTTCTTCGGCGACGCTTTCCCGGCGCGCCCACATCGTCACGTCCCGGCCCGCGTCGCCGAGCACCTTCGCGAACGCGGTGCCCCACGAACCCGCGCCGAGCACGGTGACCCGCTGCACGTCGGCGGCGAAACCCGCCATCAGGCACCGTCCTCCGGCTTCTCGGACTCCGCCTTGGCCTCGGCTTCGCTCTGCGCACCGGTCTCCGCCGCCGCGTCCGTTTCCGGCTTCTTCACCGGCGGTTCCTCCTGCCGGATCTCGGCCAGCAGCCGGGTCACCTCGTCCATCAGCACCGCGGTGACCTCGCGCAGCATCGAGGCGCTGCGCGGGTTCCCGCCCCGGTACGCCGACAGGTCGATCGGATCGCCGACCAGGTGCGTCACCGTCTTGCGCGGGAACGGAGTGAACTTCTTGGTGTAGCCGTTGAAGATCTGGTTCGTGCCCCAGCGCGCGATCGGGATCACCGGCACGTCGTTCTGCAGCGCCAGCCGCGCCGCGCCGCTGTAGGCCTCCTTCGGCCAGCCCAGCGGGTCCTTCGTGATGGTGCCCTCGGGATAGATCACGATGACCTTGCCCTCCTGCAGCGCCTGGTGCGCGGCCTTGAGGCTGTCGCCCGCCGCGCTCGACCCGCGCGCCACCGGGATCTGCCCGGAGCCGGTCACGATCCGGCCGAAGATCGGCACGTCCTTCAGGCTCGCCTTGAGGAAGAACCGCGGCACCCGCTTCTGCCGGTGCACGAACACCGCGTCGACCGCCGGGTCCAGGTGCGAGATGTGGTTCATCACCAGCACCGCGGGCCCTTGCCGGGGGATTTTCTCCGCGCCGAGGTACACCCGCTTGCCGATGGCGGTCAGCGGGTAGAACGCGGCGGCGGCCAGCCCCACCCAGAATCCGCCCTTCTCACGCCGTGCCACAGTTGTCCTCCTCGGGTCGCCTCTGCTCCGGGTGATCCTGCCGCGCGCCGGTTCGCGCAGTCCAGGGAGGGTGCGCTCACGCCCGCGCGCGGCGGGTTTCGGGTAAAGATGGACAGGTGGACGCAGACCTGGTCATGCCGCTGAAACCGCCGGGCACGGGCAAGTCCCGGCTGCGCGGGGCCGTCGCCGCGCACCGGCACGCCGAACTGGTGCTGGCGCTGGCCTGCGACACGCTGGCCGCGGTCACGTCGGTCGCCCGGGTCCGCCGGGTGCTCGTCGTCACCGCCGATCCGGCCGCGCTGTCCGAATTGGCCGGTCTCGGCGTCGAACTGGTCGCCGAGCCGTCCGGCGGCGGGCTCAACGAAGCGCTGCGGCACGGCGCGGAGCTGCTGCGCGCGGACGCGCCGGACGGCGTGGTCGGCGCGCTTCAAGCGGATCTTCCCGCGTTGCGCGCGGTGGATCTGGAGCAGGCGCTGACCGAAGCCGCGGGCCGGCGCGCGGTGGTGTTCGACCGCCAGGGCACCGGGACCACGCTGTTGCTGTCCGCACCGGGGAAACCGCTCGACCCGCACTTCGGCGCCGGGTCCGCGGAACTGCACCGGGCGTCCGGTGCGATCCCGCTCACGCAGGCGTTGCCGTCGCTGCGCAGCGACGTGGACACCGAGGATGATCTCCGCCACGCCGCGAAACTCGGTCTCGGGAAGCGCACCTCGGCATTGCTCCCGGCCGAACGGGCGCAATCGCGCTGACGTGTTCACTCGACCTTCATCGCGGCCTGCGCAAACCGCGGCTTCGTAGTGAACAATGGGCAGCGTGAGCACAGAAGACGGCAGCACTCCGGCCCGGCGGCGTGTGAAGAGCGGCAGCAGCGCGTCCCCCTCGTCCCCGGCCCCGCGCACCGCGGGCAGGAAGGCGACCTCGCGCGGGAACGCTGACGCCGCGGCGGCCCGTCGGGCAAAACCCAAAGCGGCCGCGGCGGAAGACAACGCCAAACCGGCCAAGCGCAAAACCGCTTCGAGCGCACTGCGCACCGCGGCCAAGAAGCCCGCCGCACCGCCCGCCGCCACGCGATCGCGCCGGACCACCACGACCGAGAGCGGCGAAGAATTCCGCTCCGTTCCCTCGGCCCCGCCCGCCGTCACCTCCGCGCCCGCCGCCGTCGGGTCGCTTCCCGACGACCGTTATTTCAACCGCGAGCTGTCCTGGCTCGACTTCAACGCCCGCGTGCTCGCGCTGGCCGAGGACGAATCGCAGCCGCTGCTGGAGCGGGCCAAGTTCCTCGCCATTTTCGCGTCCAATTTGGACGAGTTCTACATGGTCCGCGTCGCCGGGCTGAAACGGCGCGACGGCACCGGCCTGTCGGTGCGCAGCGCGGACGGGCTCACGCCGCGCGAGCAGCTGGACTACATCGCCAAGCGCAACCAGGACCTGGTCGAGCGGCACACCGCCGCGTTCGAAGACCACCTGCGCCCGCAGCTGGCCGAGCAGGACATCCGGCTCGTCGGCTGGGCCGACCTGTCCGGGGCCGACCAGCTGCGGCTGTCGAGCTACTTTTCCGAGCAGATCTTCCCCGTGCTCACGCCGCTCGCGGTCGACCCGGCGCACCCGTTTCCGTACATCTCGGGGCTGTCGCTCAACCTCGCGGTCACCGTGCGGGACCCGCAGGGCGGGCTCGAACGCTTCGCGCGCGTGAAGGTGCCGAGCAACGTGCCGCGGCTGATGCGCGTGGAAACCGAACGCGGCAGCCGGACGGCCACCTTCCTTCCGCTCGAGGAGCTGATCTCCGCGCACCTGAGCGATCTGTTCACCGGCATGGAGGTGACCGAGCACCACGTCTTCCGCGTCACCCGCAACGCCGACTTCGAGGTCGAGGAAGACCGCGACGAGGACCTGTTGCAGGCATTGGAACGCGAGCTGGCGCAGCGCCGGTTCGGCCCGCCGGTGCGGCTCGAAGTGGCGCAGGACATGAGCGAGCACATGCTCGAACTGCTGCTGCGCGAGCTGGAAGTCGACCCCGAGGACGTCGTCGAGGTGCCCGGGCTGCTCGACCTCACCTGCCTGTTCCAGCTGTCCGGCGTCGACCGCAAGGAGTTGAAGGACCGGCCGTTCGTGCCCGCGACGCATCCGGCGTTCGGCGAACGCGAGACGCCCAAGAGCGTGTTCGCGACGCTGCGCGAGGGCGACGTCCTGGTGCACCATCCGTACGACTCGTTCTCCACGAGCGTGCAGCGGTTCATCGAACAGGCCGCGGCGGACTCGAAGGTGCTGGCGATCAAGCAGACGCTGTACCGGACGTCCGGCGATTCCCCGATCGTGGACGCGCTGATCGACGCCGCCGAGGCGGGCAAGCAGGTCGTGGCGCTGGTGGAGATCAAGGCGCGGTTCGACGAGCAGGCCAACATCACCTGGGCGCGCACGCTGGAACGCGCGGGCGTGCACGTGGTGTACGGCTTGGTGGGCCTCAAAACGCACTGCAAGGTGTCGATGGTGGTGCGGCAGGAGGGGTCGACCATCCGCCGCTACTGCCACATCGGCACCGGCAACTACAACCCGAAGACCGCGCGGCTGTACGAAGACCTCGGCCTGCTGACCGCGGACCCGAGCATCGGCGCGGACATCACCGATCTGTTCAACGTTCTCACCGGCTACTCGCGCCAGGACACCTATCGCACGATCCTCACGTCGCCGCACGGCATCCGCCGCGGCATCGTGCGCGCGATCGGCGAAGAGATCGAGCTCGCGCGCGCCGGGCTCGAAGCGGGCATCCGGATCAAGTGCAATTCGCTCGTCGACGAGCAGGTGATCGACGCGCTGTACCACGCTTCGCAGGCCGGGGTTCCGGTCGACGTCGTGGTGCGCGGGATCTGCTCGCTGAAGCCGGGCGTCGAGGGATTGAGCGAGAACATCCGGGTCCGCTCGATCCTCGGCCGGTTCCTCGAGCATTCGCGGGTGTTCCACTTCCGCGCCGGCGGCACGCACTGGATCGGCAGCGCGGACATGATGCACCGCAACCTCGACCGCCGGATCGAGGCGCTGGTGCGGGTCAAGGACCCGAAGCTGACGCGGCAGCTGGACGACGTGTTCGATTCGGCGCTCGACCCGCACACGCGCTGCTGGGTGCTCAGTTCCTCGGGCGAATGGCAGCCGTTCCCGGCCGCCGGTTCGCAGGTGCGCGACCACCAGCTCGAACTCGCGAAGCGGCACGGGGCCGTCGGATGAGCGTGGACGTCCGGGCCGCGGGCGCGGTGCTCTGGCGCCACGCTGGAACGGGGGTCGAAGTCGCCCTCGTGCACCGCCCCCGCTACGACGATTGGTCGCTGCCGAAGGGAAAGGTCGACCCCGGCGAGACGATCGCGGCCACCGCGGTGCGCGAGATCGCCGAGGAGACCGGTTTCCGCGCGGTGCTGGGCCGCCATGTCGCGCAGACGAAGTACGAGGTCCCCGCGAAGAACGACGGGCGGCTGCTGCGCAAGAGCGTCGACTACTTCAGCGGCGAAGCCGTTTCCGGAGCCTTCGAGCCCAACGAAGAGGTCGACGAACTGCGCTGGCTGGACCCGGTCGCCGCCGAGCAGTTGCTCACGCGCCCGGCGGATGCCCGGGTGCTGCGCGAGTTCTGCGCCCTCCCGCCCGCGTTGACGACAGTGTTGCTGGTGCGGCACGCCAAAGCGGGCAAACGCGAAGACTGGACCGGCGACGACGACCTCCGCCCCCTCTCGGAAGCGGGCCAACGCCAAGCCGCCGCGCTGCGCGACTTGCTGCCGCTCTTCGGCCCCGACCGGGTGTTCTCCGCGCCGCGGCTGCGATGCGTGCAAACCGTCGGCGGCATCGCGGACGCACTCGGCGTCGAGGTGCGACACGAGCCGTTGCTGTCGGAAGAGGGCTACTGGCCCGACCCGCTGCTGGGAATCCGCCGCCTGCTGGAGATCGCGGCCGGCGGGGGAACTCCGCTGATCAGCAGCCAGGGCGGGGTGATCCCGGACCTGGTGAGCGCACTGGCCGACCGGGACGGCCTGGAACTGCCCGCCGCCCGCGACGGGGTGGTGCCGAGCAAGAAGGGCTCGCTGTGGGTCCTGTCGTTCAGCCCCGGCGACGACGGCCCAGTTCTGGTGGGCGCGGATTACTACCCGAGCCCGCTGCCCGCTCCGGTGCCTTCGGCACGCTGATCTTTTCGGAAGGGCCCGGCGACGCTTCGGCGCGCCGGGCCTCTCCATTCGGCGGCCCGGAGATTCTATAGAGACGGGTATTGCTCAGCCCTTATCCCCGGTTCCGGCATAAGCACCGTCTCACCCCGGCTCGCGGGTTTAATTACCCCCGGTGGGGATTTTGTCTCCGAGCGCCGGATTAACCCTCCCGGACTGGCGGCGAGGGTATTTGGGTGCGGCCGAATCTGTTGTCTTATCAGCAATCCGGGGGTTCTTTCCGATGGCGGGACAAGCCGCCGACCTCGGGAAACGCTGTCTTCCCTCTGCCACAACACCATCTGGACCGGTACTCCGGCAACCCCAGCGGTGCACCGCACTGCTCGCTCCATTCGGCGCTCCGGCCCCGCCGCCGAGCATGCCCCTGGACCGGCTCGCTTGCCCTGCTGCCCGGCCCGGAAACCCTGCGACAACAAGGACTCGGCCACGGCGTCAGCCAGGCCTCTCCCGCACTCCCACTGCCGCGCAGCCGATGACCGAACCCCGGGCTGCCCATCAGGGCACCTCATCCAGCCGAAACCCCCGCCCCACAACCCCAACCCCCACCAACGAGATCACTCCCGCAACCAGTCAGCCGCACAACACGACAAGCCCACCCCAGCGTCCCGACGAAACCCGACCCCGCGAAACTCGGCGACCCGCCAACAAACCGCCCCCAACCCCAGCGGCCTCACCCCGGCCCGCCGCCAAGCCAGCCTCACGCGACCAAATCTCCAGCCCCACAGCACCGCGCCGCCCCACCCAGCAAACCCCACTCCAGCCCGCCGCCCAGAACCCCACCCCACAGCACTTCACCCTCCCCGCCCAGAAACCCACCCCGGCCCACCGCTCAGCCAGCCTCACGTGAGCAAATCCCCAGCCTCACTGCACCTACCCAGCAACCCACCCCGGTCCGTCCCCAACCACCCTCACCCCGACCAAACCCCCACCCCCACAAGACCTCGCCCGTCCTGCCCACCAAACTCCCGCCCACCCAGCGAATCCCCCCGAAAACGCGGCAGGGCCCGACCTCACCCGAGGTCGGGGCCCTGCCGCGAAGCAGCGATTGCCGAGGCTATTACTTCTTCTTGGCCGCCGAGGTGCGCTTCGCCGGGGCCTTCTTGGCCGCGGCCGTGGTCTTCGCCGCCGCGGTGGTCTTGGCGGCAGGCTTGGCGGCGGCCTTGGCCCGCGTGGTGGTGGCCTTCGGGGCCGCCTTGGCGCGGGTGGTGGTCGACTTCGCGGCCGTCGCGCGCGTCGTCGTCTTGGCCGCGGTGGCCTTGGCGGGAGCCTTGGCCGCGGTGGCGCGGGTGCGCGTGGCGGCGGGCTTCGCCGCCGTGGCACGGGTGCTGCGCGTGGCGGTCGTCGAGGCGGCGCGGGTGGTCGTGGCGCGCGCGGTGGTGCCGGTGGCCCGCTTCGCCGCCGTGGCCTTCGGCAGCTTCTTCGAACCGGAGATGACGTCCTTGAACGTGGTGCCCGCGCGGAACGCCGGAACGTTCGTCTTCTTCACTCGCACGGCTTCGCCGGTGCGCGGGTTGCGCGCGGTGCGGGCGGCGCGAGCGCGCTTCTCGAACACCCCGAAGCCGGTGATGTTCACCTTTTCGCCCTTGTTGACCGTACGGATGATGATGTCGACGAGACCGTCGACGGCCTCCGAAGCAACCTTTTTGTCGCCCAGACGCTCCGACAGCGCCTCGATCAGCTGGGCCTTGTTGGCCATTCCAGTCCCTCCAAGAAGAACTCTTCGTCCACGGCCAGGTCGGCCGGCTAACGCACACGGTATTACCAAGACAGCACAAATTCCAAACGGCACGCGAAATTTTCCCTTGCGGCGGGAACGGTTCCGCCCTCCCGAAGGACCCGATTCCGGTCCTGGAAGGTGCCGTTTGGCGTGGGCGTGGAGGGGGCTTGCCGGGGGCGGATTCCCTTTCCGAGCAGGGAATCCGCCCCGGCGGCGCGGGTCAGGAGGTGGCGGCGGGAAGGGTCGTGGGCTTCCAGGAGGGCCGCTGGGACTCGAACGCGTCGATGTCCCCCGCGTGGCGCAAAGTCAGCGCGATGTCGTCGAGCCCTTCGAGCAGCCGCCAGCGGACGTAGTCGTCGATCTGGAACGGCGCGGTGAAGTCCTTGGCCCGCACGGTCTTGGCTTCGAGGTCCACCGACACCTCGGTGCCGGGCTCGTTCTCCAGCAGCTTCCAGAGCAGTTCGACATCCGACTGCTCGCACTGCGCGGCGACGAGGCCGCCCTTGCCGGAGTTGCCGCGGAAGATGTCGGCGAAACGGGACGAGATGACGACCCGGAAGCCGTAGTCCATCAACGCCCACACGGCGTGCTCGCGCGACGAACCGGTGCCGAAGTCCGGTCCGGCGACGAGCACCGAGCCGTTCTTGAACGGTTCCTGATTGAGGATGAAGTCCTCCTGCGCGCGCCAGGCGGCGAACAGGCCGTCCTCGAATCCGGTGCGGGTCACGCGCTTGAGGTAGACGGCCGGGATGATCTGGTCAGTGTCCACGTTGGACCGGCGCAGCGGGACCCCGATCCCGGTGTGCTGGGTGAACGGTTCCATGGTGGGAGCTCCTCTCGGGGAAGTCAGGCGGGCAGGTCGGCGGGCGAGGACAGCGTCCCGCGCACGGCGGTGGCGGCGGCCACGAGCGGCGACACGAGGTGGGTGCGCCCGCCCTTGCCCTGCCGTCCCTCGAAGTTGCGGTTGGAGGTGGACGCGCTGCGCTCGCCGGGCGCCAGCTGGTCCGGGTTCATCCCGAGACACATGGAGCAGCCCGCCTGCCGCCATTCGGCTCCCGCCTCGGCGAAGATCTTGTCCAGGCCTTCCTCCTCGGCGGTCTTGCGCACCCGCATCGAACCGGGCACCACGAGCATCCGGACCGAATCGGCCACCTTCCGCCCGCGCAGCACCTCGGCCGCGGCGCGCAGGTCCTCGATCCGGCCGTTCGTGCAGGAGCCGAGGAACACGGTGTCCACCGCGATCTCGCGCAGCGGGGTGCCCGGTTTCAGATCCATATAGGACAGGGCCTTCTCGGCGGCGAAGCGCGCGTTCTCGTCCGGGATCTGCGCCGGGTCCGGCACCGAATCGCCCAGCGGCAGGCCCTGTCCGGGGTTGGTGCCCCACGTCACGAACGGCGTCAACTGGTCCGCGTCGAGGTGGACCTCGGCGTCGAATTCCGCGCCCTCGTCGGTGCGCAGCTCGCGCCAGGCGGCGACGGCGGCGTCCCAGTCATCGCCCTTCGGCGCGTGCGGACGGCCCTTGAGGTAGGCGAAGGTCGTTTCGTCCGGCGCGATCATGCCGGCGCGCGCGCCCGCCTCGATCGACATGTTGCAGATGGTCATCCGGGCTTCCATCGACAGCTCTTCGATGGCCTTGCCGCGGTACTCCAGGACGTAGCCCTGCCCGCCGCCGGTGCCGATTTTGGCGATCACCGCGAGGATCACGTCCTTCGCGGTGACGCCCGGCTGCAGCGTGCCGTCGATGTTGATCGCCATCGTCTTGAACGGCCGCAGCGGCAGCGTCTGGGTCGCGAGCACGTGCTCGACTTCGGAAGTGCCGATGCCGAAGGCCATCGCGCCGAACGCGCCGTGCGTGGAGGTGTGACTGTCGCCGCACACCACGGTGGTGCCGGGCTGGGTCAGCCCGAGCTGCGGCCCGATCACGTGCACGATGCCCTGTTCGGCGTCGCCCATCGGGTGCAGCCGGACGCCGAACTCCTTGCAGTTGCGGCGAAGCGTGTCGACCTGCGTCCGCGACACCGGGTCGGCGATCGGGAGGTCGATGTCCACCGTGGGGACGTTGTGGTCCTCGGTGGCGATGGTGAGGTCGGGACGGCGCACCTTGCGTCCGGCCAGCCGCAGCCCGTCGAAGGCCTGCGGGCTGGTCACTTCGTGCACCAGGTGGAGGTCGATGTAGAGCAGATCCGGTTCGGCGCCTTCGCCTCGGCGCACGAGGTGGCTGTCCCACACCTTCTCCGCCAGCGTACGAGCCTTGCCGGTGGGGCTGGTCATCTCCGGCTCCTTCCACGGGATCGGCCGGGAGCACGGAACCCGGACGGTGCCGGTGAGGAGGGGGCAGCCACGGCTGTCCGCGGCTCCGGGTTTCGTTTTTCCCAGATTCTGGACTTCCCACAGTGCGGGAAGATAGTATCGCGTCGTGGGACAGCATAGCGGTATCGGAGTACTGGACAAAGCCGTGGCCGTGCTGCAGGCCGTCGCCGAGGACCCGTGCGGGCTGGCGGAACTCTGCACGCGCACCGGGCTTCCGCGCGCGACCGCGCACCGGCTCGCGGTCGGCCTCGAAGTGCACCGCCTGTTGCGGCGCGGGCCGGACGGGCGCTGGCGGCCGGGCACCGCGCTCGCCGAACTCGCGGGCGGTTCGACCGACCCGTTGCTCGACGCGGCGAGTTCGGTGCTGCCGAAGCTTCGGGACATCACCGGCGAAAGCGTTCAGCTTTACCGGCGCGACGGCGTGCAGCGCGTGTGCGTTTCGACCGCGGAACCGCCGAGCGGTTTGCGCGACACGGTTCCGATCGGCTCCCGGCTGCCGATGACGGCAGGCTCGGGCGCGAAGGTCCTTGCCGCGTGGTCGGATCCGCACACCCAGCGGACGATCCTCGCCGACGCGGTTTACGGCGAACGCACTCTGCTCGAAGTGCGCCGCCGCGGCTGGGCGCAAAGCGTCGCCGAACGCGAGCCCGGCGTCGCGAGCGTTTCGGCTCCGGTGCGCGATTCCTCCGGAACCGTCGTGGCCGCGGTGTCGGTGTCCGGGCCCATCGAACGCATAGGGCGCAAGCCCGGAGCGCGATGGGCGGCCGATCTCCTCGCCGCCGCCGACGCGCTCCAGGAACGCCTCTGACGGCCCCGCTCCCACCACGCGCCAACCCAGGCCGCCTCTCCGCCACCCCGGCGGGAGGCGGCCTTTTTCGCACCGGCGATCCTCACGCCTCAAACGAACCCGGCATCGCGACGCGGTTAGACCCCAGTGCACGATTCCTCCGAAACCGTCGCCGCCGCGACAGCAGTCTCCGATCCGGCTGAACGCATCCGCCCGCGAACCCGCGCCCCTTTCCCAGTCCTCATCCCGACCGGCGGGACACAGCCTTCTCCGCACTCCGCTGGAAGCGCGCCACCCGGCTACGCCGAGCCCAGGCGTCGCGAGCGTTCCCGCCCGACGCCCGATTCCTCAAACACAGCCGCCGCCACATCGATCCCCGACCCGGACACAGCGACCGCAAACCCAGTCCGCCATCGGCACGTCTCTCGCCGCGCCCCAACCACAGTCCGCCTCCGCTCCACACCGGCGGAAGGCAGTCTTGCTTCACACCCCCGCGAAGCGCCACGCCCCAACCATCGACGAGCCCGAGCCCGGCATCGCGAGCACTCCCGCCCGGCACGCGGTTCCTCAAACCCTGCCGCCGCAGCCATCCCCGACCCGGCCCGAGGAACCCCCTGCCGCCCACCCCGACCCCATCCCGCCTCCCCCGCCACGCCCGTGGGGGACAGTCTTTTTCGCTCGGTTTTCGATCGTCCTCAGTAGACCGTCCGGCCGCCGCGAAGATCGTCCGAGCGGCCGTCGACGACCCGGCCGGAGAACCTCAAGAAAAAGCAAAACCGCAGGACAACGGGTGTCTACATGCGACTTTGCCGGTGCCGCAAGCACTCTCGCGAGTCTTCCGGCCAGTGAAAGAATCCGGCGCCGCGGCCCTCTCGCCGCCTCTGGAGTTACCCGACACGGCAACGAAAAAGGCAGGTCCCGATTGGACTTGCCAAGTCTATGGGTGATAATGACTGCGTTCGGCCTGTATGGCCGTATAAAACAAGTTCTGGTTGGAGGAACTGGAATGGCCAACAAGGCCCAGCTGATCGAAGCTCTGTCGGAGCGCATCGGCGACAAGAAGGCAGCCGCGGAAGCCGTCGACGGTCTCGTCGACATCATCATCCGCACCGTCCACAAGGGCGAAAAGGTCACGATCACCGGCTTCGGCGTCTTCGAAAAGCGCGCTCGTGCCGCCCGCACCGCGCGCAACCCGCGCACCGGCGAAGCCGTGCGGGTCAAGAAGACCAACGTTCCGGCGTTCCGCGCGGGCACCACGTTCAAGGACGTCATCTCCGGCACCAAGAAGCTGCCGAAGGCGACTGCCGTGAAGCGTGCGACCGCCAGCACCGCGAAGGCGACCGCCACCCGCGCCACGGCGACGACCTCCACTCGCGCCAAGGCCACCGCTGCCAAGCCGGCCGCCACCCGCACCCGCGCCACCGCGGCCAAGGCTCCCGCCAAGGCCACCGCCGCGAAGGCCACCACCACCCGCGCCAAGGCGACCGCCACCAAGGCCACCGCGGCCAAGGCGGCTCCGAAGGCCACCACCACGCGGGCGAAGGCCGCCGCCAAGCCGGCCGCCAAGAAGACCACGGCGACCGCGAAGAAGGCTCCGGCCAAGCGCACCTCGGCCGCGAAGAAGAAGTAACTCCGGTTCTCCGGAAGCTCACGACAAGCCCCGCCCGGCTTCTCCCCGGGCGGGGCTTGTCGCATCTCTGCCCTTTTCTCCCGCACTGGAGGCACTGTCCGGCAGACGGGCAGGCCTAGAGCGAGCTGATTCCGATTCAAGATCCGTTGACCCGCTTGCCCGTCCGGATCCCGCCGCCCGCGAAACGGCCGCCAGCACAGCGGAATCGGCGACCGCGCCCTCCGGCCGCCTGGCTGGACACCTCCGCGGCGCGCAACAAATCGAGAGAAGACCCCCGCGTTTTCCCGATCACACCGGCCATCTCGCTCGCCCATCCGTTCGATCACCTGTTCCCCCAAAGCAACCGCGAACCCGGCGGCGAGGTTTCCTTGCCGTGTCCGGGCCGCCACCTTGCGTGGCCGCCGGGTGTCCGCGATCACCCAGGCCACGCACAGTCCACAACAGACTTTCGGGTTGTTATGCGAACGTGACAACCACGCACGGCGCCCACCGGTAATCCAGTCGGGCGAACCGGTGAATCCGGACTGGTTTCGCCAGCGCACACCCTCTTTTCCCCGCTGCCGCACCGGTGTCTCGCGAGCGCGCGCACCGCGTCGGCGAAAGTGGGTGCCGAGCCACGAAAACCGGCCGTCATCGGTGAACCAGTCGCGCGATCGGCTCCGATCAGTGTTGGTCTATGCAATCATGTCGCCCGGCAAAGGACCCCGAATGCGAGAACATGAGACGACTGTGCCGATAGTTCGTGTGGAGAAGCTGTACAAAGTGTTCGGCCGCCGGGCGGAAGAGGCCGTCGGCAAGCTGGAGAACGGCGCCGACCGCGCCGCGTTGGACCTGCCCGGCGTGACCGCGGCGGTGATCGACGCCTCCTTCACCGTGGAGCGCGGCGAAATCTTCGTGGTGATGGGACTGTCCGGTTCGGGCAAGTCGACCCTGCTGCGCACGCTGAACGGATTGCTGCCGGCCACCTCCGGCCGCGTGCTGGTCGACGACATCGACCTCACCGACAAGTCCGCGGCGGAAGTCCGCGAGCTGCGCCAGCGGCGGATGAGCATGGTGTTCCAGCACTTCGCGCTCTTCCCGCACCGCACGGTCGCGGAGAACGTCGCCTACGGGCTGAGCGTGCAGAACGCTCCGCGCGAGCGGCAGCGCGAACGCACCGCGGAAGCACTGGAGATGGTCGGCCTCACCGGATGGGAGGACCGGTTGCCCGGTCAGCTTTCCGGCGGGATGCGCCAGCGCGTCGGCCTCGCCCGCGCGCTCGCCGCCGACACCGAGATCCTGCTGATGGACGAGGCGTTCAGCGCGCTGGACCCGTTGATCCGCAAGGAGATGCAGGACCAGCTGCTGATCCTGCAGCGGCAACTGGGGAAAACGATCGTGTTCATCACGCACGACCTCAACGAGGCCATGCGTCTCGGCGACCGGATCGCGATGATGCGCGACGGCCGGATCGTGCAGGTGTCGACCGCGCAGGAGATGCTCACCCAGCCTGCCGACGAATACGTCGCGAAGTTCGTGCGCGACGTCGACCGCTCCCGGGTGCTCACCGCGTCCGCCGTGATGGCTCCGGCGGAAATCTCGTTCACCCCGGAGACCACTGTCGTCGAAGCGCTGGAAACGATGCGCCGGAACGAACTCTCCGGCGTGCTGGTGACCGAGGACGGCAAGTTCGCCGGCGCGGTCGAGCGCCGCGCGGTGAGCGAAGCCGCGGACCAGGGCATCGGAACGATCGCCGGAATCGTCGACCGTTCCGCCGCGCGCACCGCCCCGGAAACCCAGATGGCCGACCTGTTCGGCCACGCCGCCTCCGCGCCCGCGCCGCTCGCGGTGGTCGACGCCGAGGGCGCGCTGCTCGGCGCGGTGACCCGCGAGGCGCTGCTGAACGCGCTGAGCACAGGAGAAAACGACGCTCAGGAGGTGAACGCCCGTGTCTGACAACGTCCTCGTCGGCGATCTGCCGCAGATTCCCGTCGGCACCTGGTTCAAGGCGATCATCGACTGGCTGCAGGGCAACATCGGCCCGTTCTTCGATTTCGTCGACAAGATCGTCAACGGCGCGGTCACCGGGCTCGCCTCGGGGCTGACCTGGCTGCCGTGGCCGGTGCTGGTCGTGGTGTTCGCCGGGCTCGGCTGGTGGCTGCGCGGCTGGAAATTCGGCCTCGGCTCGGCGATCGGGTTCGCGCTCATCGACAGCCTGCGCGAATTCCCGTCCGCGATGCAGACGCTGTCGCAGGTGCTGATTTCCGGCGTGGTCGCGGTGGCGATCGCGGTGCCGGTCGGGATCGCGGCCGCGCGCAACGAAACGGTGAGCCGGATCGTGAAGCCGGTACTGGACTTCATGCAGACGCTGCCCGCGTTCGTCTACCTGATCCCGGTCATTTTCTTCTTCTCGATCGGCCCGGTGCCGGGCGTGGTGGCGACCGTGGTGTTCTCGCTGCCGCCGGGCGTGCGGCTGACCGAACTCGGCATCCGCCAGGTCGATCCGGAAATGGTCGAGGCGGGCGAGGCGTTCGGCTCGCCGCCGCGGCGGATCCTGCGGGAGATCCAGATCCCGCTCGCGATGCCGTCGATCATGGCCGGCATCAACCAGATCATCATGCTGTCGCTGTCCATGGTCGTGATCTCCGGCATGGTCGGCGCGCCCGGGCTCGGCGCCGAGGTGTACGCCGCGGTCACGAGCCTGAAGCTGGACCTGGGTTTCAACGCCGGACTCGGCGTCGTCGTGCTGGCCATCTACCTCGACCGGCTGACCTCCTCGCTCGGGGCGCGCTCGGCGGTGGGCCGCGCCCTCCGCCGGGCCGACGCGGCCTGATTCACCCCCCACCGCAACGAGAAAGGACGAACGAGTGCGCACATCGAAACGCTTCGGCCGGATCCTCGCCGTCGGCGCCGCCGTCACGGCCCTGGTCGGCCTCACCGCGGCGTGCGGCGGCCGGGAGTCCCAGTCGGGCAACAGCCAGGAAGCCAAGAGCGTCACCATCGGCTACATCAACTGGGACGAGGACGTCGCCCTCACCAACCTGTACCAGGCGGTGCTGGAGGAAAAGGGCTACAAGGTCAAGACGCAGATGCTCGACGTCGGCCCGATCTACGCGGGTCTCGCGAAGGGCGACGTCGACCTCTTCCTCGACTCGTGGCTGCCCGCGACGCACAAGCAATACTGGGACCAGTACAAAAACCAGCTCGAAGACCTCGGCGTCTGGTACGACAACGCGACCCTCAACCTCGCGGTGCCGGATTACGTGAGCGACGTCAACAGCATCGCCGACCTCAAGGACAAGGCGAGCATGTTCGGCGGCAAGATCACCGGCATCGAAGCGAGCGCGGGCGAGACGGGCATCGTGCAGAAGGACGCGATCCCGCAGTACGGCCTCGACGGCGCGATGACCCTGCAGAACTCGTCGACCACCGCGATGCTGGCCGCGCTCGACAGCTCGATCAAGGCGAAGAAGCCGATCGTCGTGACGCTGTGGCACCCGCACTGGGCGTACTCGCGCTACCAGCTCAAGGATCTCAAGGACCCGAAGGGCGCGATGGGCAAGGGCGAGCAGATCCACGCGCTGGGCCGCAAGGGCTTCGAAAAGGACTTCCCGGCGCTCGCCGGCGTGGCCAAGAAGCTGAAGATGTCGGACGAGGACCTCGGTTCGCTCGAGGACGCGATCCAGAAGGCCCCGAAGGGCCAGGAAAAGACCGCCGCCAAACAGTGGGCGGATCAGCACAAGCAGTTCGTGGACCAGGCTTTCGCCGGTCTCTGAGCCAGCGCCGCGATGGCCCCGCCTCCCGCTCGCCGGGACGGCGGGGCCGTTTCTTTTTTCACCCTCGGGGGGCAGCTGGCTAGGCCCGATTCCGCCTGATTCGTTGCCCAGCACCGTTATCGAACGGAATCCGCCGCGCGATACGGCACACTGGACGCATGTCTCGCGCGCCGATCCCTGCCCGCACCGACGGACCCGACGACGTCGACGCGGTCACCGAAGCCGTGCTCACTGCTTCTCGGCTGCTTGTCGCCGTGTCCGCGCGGTCCATCGCCTCCGCGGGAGACCTCATCACGATGCCGCAATTCCGGCTGCTGGTGGTGCTGCATTCCCGCGGCCCGCTCAAACAGGCCGCGCTCGCCGAACACCTCGGCGTAACGCCTTCCACCGCGAGCCGGATGATCGACCGCCTGGTCGCGGTCGCTTTGGTCGCCCGGCTGGGCAATCCGTCGTCGCGACGCGAGGTCGTCATCGAACTCACCCGCGAAGGCGACCGCATCGTCCGCGTCGTCACCCAGCGGCGGCGTCGCGAAATCGCCGCCATTGTGGAGAAAATGCCCGAATCGGCCCGCCGCGGCCTGGTCGACGCGCTGACCGCGTTCGCCGAAGCCGGCGGAGAACCGCCCGCCGGAAGCCCGGCCGACGCGGCCTGGGTCTAGCTTTCCGCCGCGACCGCGCGAATCCCGTCGGTCACTTCTTTCGCCGACGGCGCCTCCTCCGGATCGAGCAGCCACTGCACCATCAGCCCGATCACCAGCGCGCTCTGCACCGCCCCGCCGACGCCAGCCCGGGCCTCCCGCAACCCCTGTACGAGATGCCGCCGCACGTCCGGTGAACGCTCCGCCTGCACGATCGCCTCGAGCTGCGCCACCCACAACGCCCGGTGCTCGCCGAAGCTGCCGATCAGCCGCTTGAGCCCCTCTTCGGTCAGGTCGAACGACGAATCCGCGACCTGCCCGCCCAGTTCGTCGACCGCCGCGACCAACGCCTGCGTCAGCAACGCGTCCCGCGATCCGAAGTGGTAGCCGATCGCCGCGTGACTGACGCCCGCCGCCGCCGCGATGTCGCGCACCGTCGTATTGCCCCAGCCCCGCTCGATCAAGCAGCGCTTCGCCCCGGCCAGCAGATCCTCGCGATTGCCCATGCCGGGCAGCTTAGCCGAAGCCTTGTCCAGATGGTTCATCCATATGGTTTGACCAAATGGACAAACCCGCGTTACGGTCCCTCCATGAACGTGCTGATCTCCGGAGCCGGCGTGGCCGGCACTGCCCTCGCCGAGTTCCTCACCCGCTCCGGCCACCGCGTGACCCTCGTCGAGCGCGCCCCCGCCCTCCGGCACACCGGCTACGCCGTCGATTTCCGCGGCGCTGCCTTCGAGGTCCTCTCCGAGCTGGGCATCCTCGACGACGTCCGCCGGCACGACACGAAAATGACCGGAACCGCGATCGTCGACCACGACGGCGTCCAGGTAGATGTCCTCCCCGCCGAAGCTTTCGCAGGCGAACTGGAGGCGCCGAAGCACGTCCTGAACGAGCTGCTGTACGCCCTGACTGCCGATCATGTCGAGTACCGCTTCGGCACCTCGATCACGTCGCTGACGCACACTGAGGGCGGCGTGACCGCTGAACTGACCGACGGCTCCACGGAGACGTACGACCTGGTTTTCGGTGCCGACGGCGTGTACTCGAAGGTTCGCCAGCTGGCCTTCGCCCCGCACTCCGCGGTGTTGCGGCACCTGGGCTTGTCCGGCGCGGGCTTCACCATGCCCAACTTCCTGGGCCTGGACCACAGCGGACTCCTCCGCGCCGTCAACGGCACCGCGGTCTACCTGTTCAGCTCAGCGGATCCGGACCGTCTCACCGTGAGCCTGTCCTTCGGAACTCCTTCCGGAGCCCTGGACCGTCTCCCCCGGGCCGAACAAGAAGCAGCGACTCGCGCCGCCTTCGCCGGTGACGCTTGGCACACTCCGCGCCTGCTGGAAGCGATGTCGGAAGCTGAGGATTTCTACTTCAGCTCAAGCACTCAGGTGCATTTGGACCGCTGGTCGACCGGCCGGATCGCCCTGCTGGGAGACGCCGGTTACTGCGCCGCTCCCACCGCGGGCATGGGCACCTCGCAGGCCCTGCTCGGCGCGCGTTCGCTGGCCCGTCATCTGGCGGAGGCGACGTACCCGGAGGCCTTCGCCAAGTACGAGGCCGAACTCCGTCCGTATGTGGCCGAAAACCAGGCGAATGGCCGCTCGGCGGCCGCGATGTTCGGCGGCGCGCAGGCAGAGTGATCTTTCCCGCCGCTTCCGCGCGGCCATGTTCTCGATCCCCGGTTTTTCCGGCGCATACAACAAAGCCCGGTTGATCGTGATCTGATCAACCGGGCTGGCTGTACCCCCGATGGGATTCGAACCCACGCTACCGGCGTGAGAGGCCGGCGTCCTAGGCCGCTAGACGACGGGGGCTTAGGAACTTCCCCGTTTCCGGGGCTTTTCTTGCGAGAGAGAACTTACCAGAAGCGATTTTCGCACTTCCGAGAGGGGGTCCTCTCCAGCAGCTGGGGTACCAGGACTCGAACCTAGACTAACTGGACCAGAACCAGTCGTGCTGCCAATTACACCATACCCCAGTGAGGTACTTTCCCGGTTGCCCAGGTCAGTGCCGCACGAGAAGAAATACTAGAACATCCCGCCGCGGACCGTCGCAGCGGGGGTCCCCGCCGCGCGCGGAGCGGGCACGCCGACCGTCGCGTACTCCGAAACCAGCAGCTCAGGAAGCTCGTCGAGCCCGGTCACGGTGTGCACCCCCTCCGGAGCCCGCTCGCCGGTGCGGCTGGTCCCGTCGCGGTCGAGCCAGACCGCGCCGAGCCCGGCGTCGAACGCGCCGATCGCGTCGGTGTCGAGCTTGTCCCCGATGTGCACCGCCCGCTCCGGCGGGCAGTCCAGCGCCAGGCAGACCGAGTGGAACATCACTGGATCGGGTTTAGCGACCCCGACCTCGCCCGCGATCGCGACGTGGTCGAAAAAGGGAGCGAGCCCGAGATCCGCGATTTTCTGCCGCTGATGAACCCCTGAGGCGTTCGTCACGGCGGCCAGCCGCAGCCCCGCGGCGCGCAGCCATTCCAGACAAGGAAGAACATCGTCGAACAATCGCCAGGACCGCGCCAGAATCTCCCGTCGGCGCGCCTCGAACGCGCTCACTTGCGCGGAGTCCGCCAAGATCCCCAACTCGGCGAGAAAACATTCGGTGCGCCGGTGGTGCAGAACGTCGTAACCGAGCTTCCCGGCGACCCCGAGCGCGACGTGCTCTTCGGTGATCAAATCCCACAACGGCCAAAGATCGTCCCGGCCGGTGAGCGCGTGCAGGGTGCGGCGAATCGCGGCGGTGCAGTCGATCAACGTGTCATCGATGTCGAGGCAAACCAGACTCACCTCAGGAGGCACCCACGGCTCGCGGCCGGCAGCGGCCGGCGGGGCAGTACGAGCACGCGACAGAGCGGCCGGGGCGAAATCCACCCCGTGAGGCTAGGGCACTCGCCGCGTTCGCAACGCGGCCAAAAAGGTGATTACGCCTCAGCCGTTGCCGCTGACCGGCTCTACTGCCGGTGCGCGAAGTTTCCATCCCGTGACATTCACCACCGCTCCAGAGGGCCGAGCGGGTGAAAGACCCTTACTCCACGCTCCCCCATTCCAAACGACCCCACCCCGCTACCGCTGGCCGCTCCCGCCGAGAAACCCTTACGCCCCAACCCTTTTCCCGCACCACCCCAGCCCCACTGTCCCGAAGCAACAACAACCACGCATAAGTTCCGCCACCGAACCAACCGCCCGAAATCCTTTCCGGAAAATGCCACCGCTGCGCACTTTCCGGCCAGATGACGCGTCCCCGTCATACCCGCCCGAGATCCACATACGTGAACCGCACACTATTGCGCAAATTCCCCACATTCTGGCCCCCGTGCGGCAACCTCAACTCCGCTATCGGCACCAGCCAGTCACACTTCCCACTCCTGGCGACAGCCCCGCAATCCCCGCCCCAGTCCCCAGCGGGCACTCCCTCTCACGATCCCTCACCCCTCCTGACTCCTCGCGCACCAACGACTCCCACCACCCCTCAGCACCATCGCCCACCAGGCAAGCCCCCTCCCGCAACACTCGCCCACCGCCTCCTCCACCACCCCCATCAGCCGACTTGACGCACCCTCCTCCCAAGGTGCATCCTCACCTTATTCAACAGACGATGAATAAGAAGGAGCTGGGGAGATGACCGAGCACACGAGCTGCGTAATCGTCGGCGGCGGACCGGCAGGCATGGTGGCGGGCCTGCTCCTGGCCCGAGCGGGCGTAGAGGTGACAGTGCTGGAGAAGCACGCGGACTTCCTCCGCGATTTCCGCGGCGACACCGTCCACCCGTCCACCCTCACGCTCCTGGACGAGCTGGGCCTAGGCGAGAAATTCGAAGCCCTGCCGCACACCAAGCTGACCGCCGTAGGACTCCCCACCCCCGACGGCACCCCGCTGACCATCGCCGACATGTCCCTGCTGAAAGTCCCCCGCCCCTACGTCGCGATGGTCCCCCAATGGGATTTCCTGGACCTGCTCGCCGAGACAGCGCAGAAGGAGCCGACCTTCACCCTCCGCCTGGAAACCGAAATGACCGGTCTGCTGCGCTCCGGCCGCCAAGTGACCGGCATCCGCTACCGCACCGCCGACGGCACCGAAGGCGAACTCAAAGCCAACCTGGTAATCGCCGCCGACGGCCGCTGGTCCCTGACCCGCCGCTCGGCCGGCCTCACTCCGCACGAGTACTACACCCCGTTCGACGCCTGGTGGTTCCGTCTTTCTCGCAAGCCCGAAGAACGAGAAGCCGCTCTGACGCCGCGGATGCGCAACCGCCGCTTCGCAGTGCCGTTGCCCCGCAAGGGCTACTACCAGATTGCCTACTTGACGCCGAAGGGCAAAGACCTGAACGACGCCGGCATCGAAAGCTTCCGCCACGACGTCACCGAGGTCTGCCCGGAATTCGCCGACCGAGTGCACGAACTGAAGTCCATGGAGGACCTCAAGTTCTTGAACGTCCGCCTCAACCGCCTACGCCGCCGCTGGCACGTCGACGGCCTGCTGTGCATCGGCGACGCCGCCCACGCGATGTCTCCAGTAGGAGGCGTCGGAATCAACCTGGCAGTACAAGACGCCGTCGCCACCGCGCGGCTACTGGCCGACCCTCTCCTCCGAGGCAAACCGACCGAAAAGGACCTCGCCGCCGTCCGCCGCCGTCGTCTCCTGCCGACCGTCGCCGTCCAAGGCCTGCAACGCCTTCTCCACCGCCGCGTAATGGGCCCAGTAATGACCGGCCGCGCCGACGGCCCCCCGCCCCTGTTGATCGCGATCCTCAAGCGCTTCCCGAAACTCTCCCATGTCCCGGCCTACCTCATCGGCGTAGGCATCCGCCGGGAATCCGCCCCAGCCTTCGCCCGCCGCCCCGCAGAACCGGCAAGCCGCTAACCCGGCCACTAAACAGCAACGCCAGCCCCCCGCGGTCCGGCCCCGCACACCACCGCCCACCGGCAAACACCAGCCGGTGGGCCAAGGCCAATCACCTCACCGAGTTTTCGCCTTCACCCGGCAACAACACCGCCGACCCCGACAACCCTCAATTCGCCCTCAACCGGCAACCGCGAACCACCCACGCCGATTCGCTTCCCCAACAGCCGACGCCTCTCGCCACTGAACGGCCAATCTCCGCACCGCTCCGCAGCCAGCGCCCCAGCCGCTCACCGGCAACACCACGGACCACCCGCCGAGCGCCCGCGCAGAACCCGACCAGCGATCTTCACAGGATCGCCACGACCCGAGCGCCAGCCACCCTGTCGCCACTAAACGGCAACAACCCCATTGGCTCGCCAGCCAACTGTCAGCAGCGCCCTCGCCACCTACCGCCGACTACTCACCAACCCGAGCACCAGTCACCAACCGCCTATCGCCGTCCCGCGGCGAAATCGTCGACCACTCGCCAACCGAGCGTCAACCGCGATTCGCCACCCACCGGCGACAGCGTCCGACGCCACCGACCCGAGCGGCCAACCCCCTGTCGCCACTCACCGGCAACAGCACCCACTACTCGCCAACGCGAGCACCAATCACCTCTCGCCACCAAGCGGCAACAACATCGGCAGCTCACCAACGCGAACGCCAGTCACCTCTCGCCACTCAGTGGCGACAACATCCTCTGCCCACCAACCAAGTGCCAAAGTCATCTTTCGCCACTCCACGGCAACAGCGTCCGCCCCGCCAACCGAGACACCAGCCACCATTCGCCGCTGAACGGCAACAGCACCGCCCGCCCATCACCACCGGCAGGCACCACCCGCTAGCCGCCCAACGGCAACAGCCCGAGCCACCACAGCATCCCCGACGGCCAGAAAACCAGCCCCGACCAGGGATTCGCCACTAAACGGCAACTCCCGAACCAACCCGCCAAGCCACCGTCACCCCAAACGGCGACGACCAGCTCAGAGGTCCTGCACCGGATTCGTCAGGGTCCCGATGCCATCGATCGTGATGGATACCGACTGCCCGTCGACGATCGGACCGACCCCTTCCGGCGTACCGGTGAGGATCACGTCGCCAGGCAGAAGCGTCATCACCCGCGACACGAACTCGACCAGTTCCGGCACCTTGTGCACGAGGTCCGAAGTCCGGCCGTCCTGCTTCAGTTCGCCGTCGACCTCGCTGCGGAGCGCCAGGTCGGACGGGTCGAGCGACGTCTCGATCCACGGACCGAGCGGGCAGAAGGTGTCGAACCCCTTCGCCCGGCCCCACTGGCCGTCGGACTTCTGCAAGTCGCGCGCGCTCACGTCGTTCGCGACCGTGTAGCCGAGAATCGCGCTGGCCGCGCGGGCCGCAGGCACGTTCTTGACCGGCTGTCCGATGACAACCGCGAGTTCGCCTTCGAAGTCGACGCGGCCAACGTCCGACGGCCGGCGGATCGCAGCGTTCGGCCCGACCACCGTCGTGGACGGCTTGATGAACAGCATCGGCGCGGACGGCACCTCGTTGCCCAACTCCGCCGCGTGCTTCGCATAGTTCCGGCCGACGGCGATCACCTTCGACGGCAGGATCGGCGCGAGCAGCCGGACGTCGGCCAGCGGCCAGCGTTTGCCGGTGAAGTTCGGCTGGCCGAACGGGTGTTCCGCGATCTCCAGGACCTGGGCATCGTCGCCGTCCCCCTCGATCGAAGCGAACGCGACACCACTGGGATGAGCAATACGAGCTAGACGCACGCCACCAGTCTACGTACCCCCACCGACTGTCGCGCACCCCGAGCGTGCGCGAGAGTCCCCCTCGCTCCATTCCGCGCGAAAAGACCCTCACACCGGCCGTCACTTCACTGACGCGAAGCGACTCCCGCCCAGCAAGAAACGACCACTCGCCAGCGCGAACGACCACCAACGATCCGTTTGTGACCCGCGCTACCTGCACGAGGAACCGTCGGACACGAAACGTCCGAATCACCCGCCCACAGCAGCCACCCCCAGCTCAGGCACCGCTTGCTCCCGCCCCGAAGCGACCGTCAGGCTCTTATGGACCAGCGCGTCGCACAACGCGAGCCAGCTCGCCTCGACGATGTTGCCGTGCACGCCCACCGTCGTCCATTCGTGTTCGCCGTCACTAGTTTCGACAAGCACCCGCGTGACGGCGTCCGCCCCGGGATGCGACGGAAGGATCCGTACCTTGTAATCGGCCAGCTCCAGGCTGTCCAACCAGGACAGATACGGCGTCAACGCCCGGCGCAGTGCCGCATCGAGAGCGTGCACCGGGCCGTTTCCCTCCGCGGTCGCGATGACCCGTTCGCCCGCGACGCGCACCTTCACCGTCGCCTCGGAAACGACTTCGCCGTCCGGGCGGTGGTCCAGCACCACCCGGTACGACTCGAGCTCGAAGGGCGGCGGCTCCGGCTTCTCACCGGAAACCTCCTCGACCTCGCGACGCAGCAGCAGCCCCAGCGACGCATCAGCCGCCTCGAACGACCAGCCTTCCGATTCGAGTTCCTTCACCTTCCGCACCGCGTTCGTGAGTGCGTCGGGCCGGCCGGCAAGGTCGACCCCGAGTTCACGTCCCTTGAGCTCGAGACTGGCCCTGCCGGCCATCTCCGTGACCAGTACTCGCATGCGGTTGCCGACGGAAGACGGATCGATGTGGTTGTACAGCAACGGATCCACCTTGATCGCGCTCGCGTGCAGCCCCGCCTTGTGGGCGAAAGCGGACGACCCGACGTAAGCCTGGTGGGTGTCGGGTGCGAGGTTGGCGATTTCGGCCAGGGCATGGGAGACGCGAGTGAGCTCGGCGGCTCCTCCGGTCGGGAGGACGTCCATTCCGAGCTTGGTCACGAGGTTTCCCGCTACGGCGAACAGGTCGGCGTTGCCTGCCCGTTCCCCGTAGCCGTTCGCGGTGCACTGCACGTGCGTCGCGCCGGCCTGCACCGCGGCGACAGAATTCGCCACGGCACAGGAAGTGTCATCTTGGCAATGGATTCCAAGCCGGAATCCGGTCTTTTCCTTAATCTTTCCTACGGTTTCGGCAAGTCCCAACGGCAGCTGTCCCCCGTTGGTGTCACACAGCACGAGAACGTCCGCACCAGCGTGCGCCGCGGCGTCGAGCACCCGCAGCGAAGTGTCGGGAGAGAAAGCAAAACCGTCAAAAAAGTGTTCCGCGTCAAGGAAAACTCGACGCCCCTCGCCAACGAGGAAAGCGACCGTGTCACGCACCATCGCACATGCCTCGTCGACATCCACCCGCAGCGCCCGCTCGATGTGCCGAAGGTCCGATTTGGCCACCAAGGTGACGACCGGGGCTTCCGAATCCAGGAGGGCACGGACCTGCGGATCTTTGTCGGCCGAGGTTCCCGCCTTGCGCGTGGACCCGAACGCGACGAGCGCGGCGTGCTTGAGCGGCAATTCGCCCCTTGCCGCACGGGAAAAGAACTCCGTGTCCTTCGGCAGCGCACCCGGCCAGCCACCCTCGATGAACCCGACACCCAGCTCGTCCAACAACCGCGCGACGGCCAGTTTGTCCGTGACGGAGTAGGTGATTCCTTCGCGCTGAGCACCGTCGCGCAAAGTGGTGTCGTAGAGGTGGAAGGCATCGCCGAGCGGCGTGCCAGCGGGCTCCGTGCGGGTCACGGTGTACTCCTTGTGGCGGGGCAGAACCTGGTCCAGGCAACAAAAAAACCTCCCGCATGGGTGCGAGAGGTTGCGCGCCGGTAGCTCTTGTGGAGCGTCTATCCGGCGCGCAAGGCAATAATGACGGAGATGGCGGTCATGTCGGCCATCATGCCACAGCTTCGCCCGGCTTCCAAACGCCGGGCGAAGCGTCCCACCTTCTGAGAGCCGTCAGCGAGGCAGATTCGCCAGGTAGCGGCCGAATTCTTCCACTGCGGCGGCATTTCGCGGCCCCTCCACCAAAGCCGCGTACGGGAGCGCGAAGAAGCGCCCCTGCTTCACCGCCGGGATGTCACGCAGGCCCGGACGCGAGCGGAGGAAGTTCTCCTTGTCGGCCACGCTGCCGACCTCGCCGCCGTAGTCGTTGATGAGGATGACGTCCGGCGCGCGCTGGATCACGGCTTCCCAGCTGACAGTGGTCCAGCTGTCGTTCAGGTCCGCGAAGATGTTGGCACCACCCGATTTGGTGATGATTTCGTCCGGACCCGCGTTGCGGCCGGAGGTGAATGGCTGGTCGCGGCCGTCGTCGTACAGAAACACCTTGGGCTTCGGCCGCCCGGCCGGCTCCGCGTCCGTGACAGCGGCGACCCGTGCGCGGTACTCTTCGATCAAACGTTCTGCACGATCACTGATTCCAAAGATTTTCCCCAGATTGCGCACATCTGTGTACAGCGCGTCGAGCGGCCTCATGATGCCCCGCTGCTTGCCATTGCCATTACGGCACGCCTCGGTGAGCAAGTAGCTGGAGATGCCCAGCTTCGCGAGAGAATCCGGAGTGAATCCGGTTGCTTCCGAGAAGCCGTAGCCCCAGCCCGCGAACACGAGATCCGCGCCCGCGCCCTGCACTACCTCACGGTTGATCTTCTCCGCGAGCTTGGGCACCTTGGCGAAATCGGCTTTCCAGGGCGACGACGCGACGCCTCCGGATTGTCCTTTGTCGACCACGTAACCGGCCATCCGGTCGCCCAGGCCGAGCGCGAACATCAGCTCGGTGATGCCGATGTCATTCGTCACGACCCGGGAAGGAGGCTGAGACACGGTCAGCGACGAACCGCAGTTGGTCACCGTCACGGGAAACCCGGCAGGGGCGGCCCCAGCATCCCCTCCGGACACTTGAGCGCCACATCCAGTGGCGACGAGGGCGACCGTCACGAGCAACGCGACTGTCCTATGCATGACTGTCCTCCTGGGACTCGAGCCGGTCGAACAACAACTGCGGACGCCCGGTGGCGGGATGAGGCACCACATGGCCGCGCACCCCGAACACGTCGGCGAGCAAAGCGGGCGTGAGCACCTCGGCCGGGGTCCCGCTCGCGACGAGACGGCCGTCGTCGAGCACATGCACCACGTCGCACACGGCGGCGGCCAGGTTCAAGTCGTGCAGGGCGGCCAGCACCGTCGGTCCGCTGGTTCGGGCGAGCGCGAGAACCTCGAGCTGGTGCCGGATGTCGAGATGGTTGGTGGGCTCGTCAAGGACCAGGATCTGGGGCTGTTGCGCGAGTGCGCGCGCGATCAGCACGCGTTGCCGTTCGCCACCGGACAAGGTGAGCACGCCTCGGTCAGCCAAGTGCGTCAGGCCGACTTGAGCCAGCGCGTCGGCGCACACCCGATGGTCGGCCGCGCTCATCCGGTCGAGCAGGCCGTGATGCGGCATTCGACCCATCGCTACCACTTCGGCGACGGTGAAGTCGAACTCCGCGTGCGATTCCTGCGCGACGGCGGCGATCGCGCGCGCCCTCTTTCGGGGTGCCATGCCGTCCACCGGCTGACCGTCGACCAGAACCGCCCCGGCTGACGGCTTGAGCACTTGGCAGACCGCGCGCAGAGTCGTCGACTTTCCGCTGCCATTCGGGCCAAGCAATCCGACGAATTGGCCTTGCCGAGCTTCGAGCGTCACGTCGTCGACCAGCTTGCGACCGGCCGCGGTCACGCTGACGCCGTTGAGCGAGAGGTCCATTCACGCACCTCCGAACACGTAGGAGCGACGGCGCATCAAAAGCAAGAACGCCGGTACCCCGACCGCAGCGGTAAGCACCCCGATCGGCAACTCCTCAGGTGCGGCGAGCACGCGCGCCGCGACGTCCACCCACACCAGGAAAACCGCACCAGCGAGCGGTGCCACAGCGAGCACCCGGCGATGGTCGGCCCCGACGACCAGCCGCACCAGATGCGGAAGAATCAGCCCGACGAACCCGATCGCTCCGCTCACCGCGACCAAAACCCCCGTCATAGCAGCACAAACGATGAACAGGAGAACCCGAAGCTTCCCGACATCGACGCCGAGAGTCGTCGCCGCCTCGTCGCCCATCGCGAGCGCGTTGAGCCGGCCGGCCAGCGCCAACAGCAGCAAAACACCGCCGACCACCACGATCGCGGCGATCGGCAGCGTGCCCCAGTTCGCTCCGGCGAGACTGCCGAGAAGCCAGAACAGCGCCGACCGCGCGGCCTCGCCGTTCGGTGCCTGAAAGACGATGACTGTGGTGATCGCGAAAAACCCGTAAGACAACGTTGTTCCGGTGAGAACCAGACGCAGCGGAGTAAGCCCTTGCCGCGTGCGGGCGACGAGATAGACGATCAGGGTCGCGGCGAGCGCAGCCACAAACGCCCCGACCGACAACGCGTAGATCCCCAGCGACGCGAAAACGCCGAACAACGTCACCGCTGTCGCTCCCACGGATGCGCCCGAGGAAATCCCCAGCACATACGGCTCGGCGAGCGCGTTACGCACCATCGCTTGAATGGCGACGCCAACGGTCGCCAACCCAGCGCCGACGACCACCGCGAGCAGCACACGAGGAAGCCGGAGGTCCCAGATGATCCGGTACTGCCCAACCTCGTCCGGGCCAATCGTCCCGCCAAACAACCCAGCGCGGAGAAAGGCCCACGTGTGAGTGACCGGCACCGCCACTGTCCCGATCCCGACCGCGATGACGATTGACCCGAGCAACGCCACCGCAAGCCCGATGACCACCGGTGCCAATGGCCTTCGCCGTTGAACGGCAACACCCCCGACCTGAGCTTCGCCACTCAACGGCGACACAACACCCTGGTTCCGGGATTTGCCGATCCGCGGCGAAACGTGCCGAGCGTGCGAGGTTTGGTCATCCAGCGGCGAGACGACGCGAGCGCCGGAGCTGGTCAGCTCACGGCTAGTCGAGTACGCGGGTTGCACCTCGTCGGTCGAGGGCTCACCGCGATGCATCGCGTTGCCGCGAAATGGCGAATTCGTGGTCGCAGCAGGTTCAGCCCGTCGGCTCGATTCACGCGGACCGCCGTCGCCAGTGGATGGCGAAACTCCCGAACCACCCTCGCCGCCCAGTGGCGAATGTCCCGGAGCGCCGTCACTACGGGAACGAGAACCAGCCGACTCACTCGAACCGCCCTCGCCAGTCAACGGCGATGCGAGAGAACCACTCTCGCCACTGAACGGCAAATGAGCCGAGGAACCGCCCCTAGGGGAAGAACCAGCCGACTGACCGTTGCCGCTCAGCGGCGAAACGTCCGGAGCGCTGGTGCCGCGCGACGACGAACCGCCAGCAGCACCCTCTTCATCAACAGGCGAACCATCCGACAGCGAGTCGCCATCCTGGGGTGGCGAAGAAGCACCCTCGCCACTCAACGGCGAAAGGCGGCCACCCCCGAGAACCCCAGACGACCCGCCCCTGGCAGCAGGAGGCGAAACCCCACCAGACCCACCATCGCCAAAAATCGGCGAAACACCGGCCCCGCCAACCGCGGGTCCGGGACAAGCAGAACGTTCTTCAGGCGAAGACACCACCGGCGACGACCCAATCGAGACATTGGGCCCGCAAAAGACGGCAGCCGCCGGCGGCGGGAGTGTCGTCTCCCGCAGACCACGACGGGAGGGGACGAGGTTCGAGGAACCCCCGCCGGTATCGGGCTCGCCTTCGGCTCCGGTGAGGGGGCCGAAGGCCTACCGTTGCGGGTCAGCGCCGGATTTCGACCGGCTTCCGCGGCGGGGGTCCGAAAAGCTCAGGCGGTCAGCCGACCTGACGGACGTTGGACGAGACCAGCGCCGCGAGGCGGTCGCCGATGGCCTGGGTCGCGCCCGGCGACGACTGGTCGCGCGTGGCGAGATCGAACGCCACCGAGGCCTCGATGCGCCGTGCCGCTTCCTTCTGGCCGAGGTGGTCCAGCAGGAGCGACACCGACAGCACCGCGGCGGTCGGGTCGGCGAGACCCTGGCCGGCGATGTCCGGCGCGCTGCCGTGCACCGGCTCGAACATGCTCGGGTTCCGGCGCGTGATGTCGAGGTTGCCGCTGGCCGCGAGGCCGATGCCGCCGGTCACCGCGGCCGCGAGGTCGGTGATGATGTCGCCGAAGAGGTTGTCGGTGACGATCACGTCGAACCGCGACGGGTCGGTGACCATGTGGATCGTCGCGGCGTCCACGTGCGAGTACGCGACGGTGACGTCCGGGTGCTCCAGCGACACCTCTTCGACGATCCGCGACCACAGCGAACCCGCGTGCTCCAGCACGTTGGTCTTGTGCACGAGCGTGAGGTGCTTGCGCGGCCGCTCCTCGGCGCGGTTGAACGCGTCCGCGACCACGCGCCGCACGCCGAAGGCCGTGTTGACGCTGACCTCGGTGGCGATCTCGTGCTCGGTGTCCTTGCGCAGCAGACCGCCGTTGCCCGCGTACGGGCCTTCGGTGCCTTCGCGCACCACGACCATGTCGACGTCACCGGCGTCGGCCAGCGGGCCGCGCACGCCGGGGTACAGCCGCGCCGGGCGCAGGTTCACGTGGTGGTCCAGCTCGAACCGCAGCCGCAGCAGCAGGCCGCGTTCGAGGATGCCGCTGGGCACCGTCGGGTCGCCGACCGCGCCGAGCAGAATCGCGTCGTGCTGGCGCAATTCGCCGAGCACCGACTCCGGGAGCAGCTCCCCGGTGGCGTGCCACCGCGAGGCACCGAGGTCGTAGTTCGTGATCTCCGCCGCCGGTGCTACTTCACCGAGCACCTTGAGCGCCTCGGAGACCACCTCGGGCCCGATCCCGTCCCCTGGGATCACCGCGAGCCGCATCCACACACCTCCGTAGCCCAGGCCACCGGGCGCACCGATGGCCCATTCGCACAAAAACGCCAGCAGCGGAAGGTTACCGGCCGTAGACAAGGTGCCGTAGCCGCACCACCCTTATGCCGCATCCTCCCACAGGGTGAGACACCCGTTCGGGCGAACGGAAACGGGGGCTTGCCCAGGCCGGACAGCCTGGGCAAGCCCCCGCGTCCCGCTATGCGGTTATTTCCGCGGCACCCTTCAAGTTCCCCTTAAAGGGTGAACAGATCAGCCGCGCGGGACCTCCGATTCGATCCGCACGACCGAGGCGCGCTGCCCGGCCGCGTTGTGGTGCTCGATCGCCAGCAGGCCCTTCGCCTTGTCCCCGGCGACGGCGGCCTTGTTGCGGTTGACCACCAGAGCCGTGCCCGGCTTGGCGACGTAACCCAGCGCCGCGTCGCCGCCGCCCTGGGCCGAGTACGCCGGTGCGAGCGCGTCGAACGACAGCGGAGTGCTGACCTGGTCGATCAACCCGTTCGTGGTACCCGGCGCGACGTAGTACCCGCTGGTGCCGACCGTGTAGCTGATCCGGTGCGACGCCTCGTTCGGGTCGATGCCGAGCGCGGCGATGCTGACCGGCAGCACCATCACGTTCGTGTCGAACACGTTGGTGTCGACGTCGCCGAGCTGCCCGTTGATCGCCTGCAGGTCCACAGACGGGTTGCCCGGCTTGGTCAGCGACACCGTGTTGACGAGCAGCACGTCCGACCCCTTCGCCTTCGTCACGAAGGTTTCGAAGTCGGGCTTGCCGTCGCCGGTGGTGTCGATGTCCACGAACGGCACCGTGTTGCTGCCGAGGTTCGCGAAATCGCTCCAGGTCGTGATCCCGAACGCCAGCACCGCGTTCTCCGGCTCCCCCTGCGCCTTGGCGAGCGGGGCCGTCGACGCCGCGCCGATGTAGCGCAGGTCGCCGCCCTTCGCGGTGCGGTTGAGGGTGCAGTCGGACGTGACGTGCGCGTCGCATTCCGGCAGCTGCGGCGATTCGGCCTGCAGTTCGAGCACGCTGATCAGCGAGCGGTACCGCTGGGAGCCGCTGCCCTGGTCGATGCCCTTGCCGCCGAGGTTCAGCACGGCCTGATCGGCGTTCGCGCCGAAGCGCACGCCGCCCGGGGTGGTGATCGCCGAAACCGGCTTCGGCGACGAGTACACGGCCACCCGCAGCGGAACGGTCGCGCCGTTCTTCGGGGTGAACGCGACCCGGCCCGAAGCGTCGGCCACGAACTGGCGGGCGAGCCCGGCCTGCGAAGCCGCCATGGTCGGGTCGAGAACCTTGCGCAGCGCCTTCGGGTCGGTGATCTTCAGCGTCACCTTCACGGTCACGACCCCGCGCGGGTTCAGCTTCACCGAGCTCTTGTCCACTGTGTACTCAACGCCGGGCAGGCTGTTGACCGCCTCGTAGCCCACCGAGTACTCGGCCGCCTTGACGCCCTTGTTGATCACCTTGATCGTCTTGCTCAAAGTGACCGGTCCAGCCGCCTCGACAGTGCCGAACGTGACGCTCACCGCGCCCGGGTCGTCCTGCACGTACGCGAGAACCTGGTTGTCCAGCGCGGCTTTCGCGTCGATCCGGCCGGCCCCGACGCGCTGCGGGCCATAGGTGTGGCCAGCGCCGTCAGTGATGTCGTGCACCGCGGTGCCCACGACGTCGGCCTTGACCTCTTCGACGCTCCAGTCCGGGTGCGCCTGACGGACCAGCGCCGTGATGCCCGACGTGTGCGGCGCGGCCATCGACGTGCCCGAGATGACCAGACGCTCGTTGCCGCTGCCGCGGAACGCCGACGTGATCGTGTCGCCAGGCGCGGCGATATCCGGCTTCACCGACGGACCGCGTCCGCCGCGCGAGGTGAACGAGCTCGGAGTGTCCACAATGGACTGATCATAGGTCTGCAGCGTGGTCCGCCCGGCTCCGTACAGCCGCACGGTCAGCGTGCCCGCGGTCAGCCCCGCCCGCACGGACTGGGTGGCCTTGCCGGTGAGCTGGAACATCGGAACCGCCGCGTTGCCCGCGATCCCCGCGCCGAAGTGCTCCACAGTGGACGAAAGCAGCACGCCCTTGGCACCCGCTGCCTGCGCGTTGTTGGCCCGAGCGGCGGAACCGCACGGCCGGGTCGCGTCGTTGTCGTCCCACTCCAGCCACGCGATCTTGCCCGCGACCTTCGCCTTGTCCTCGGCCGAATAGGCGGCGCAACCGGCGTTGTTGGCGGCCGAAAGTGCGACCACCGGCGCGGTGAGGTCGAGCGTGTCGTAGCCGGTGTAGTCCTGGCTGTACTGGCCCGGCTGCTGCCCGGCGGTCGGGGTCTTGACCTCGATAGCGTCCCGCAGCTCGCCCGCGTCGCGGCTGCTGGCCACGGTGAGCGCTTCCGGGGTGTTGCCCGGCGAACCGGCGATGTCGTTGATGTCGCCGCCGTTGCCCGCCGAGATCACCGGCAACACGTTGTTCTGCGCGAGCTTGCGCACGAACAGCGAGTCCGGGTCGTCCGGCGCCCCGAAGTCGCTGCCCAGCGACAGGTTCACGACGTCGAGGTGGTCGGTGAAGTCGCCGTCGCCGTCCGGGTCGAGCGCCCAGTCCAGCGCCTGCGACGTGACGTTCGTGGAACCCTTGCAGCCGAATACCTTGATCGCGTAAAGCAGCGACTTCGGCGCGGTGCCCGGCCCGATCCGCATGGCGTCGAGCGTCTTCTTGTTCAGCTTCTTGTAATCGCCGGTGAACGTGCTGCCGTCGGCGTTCACGCCGTAGCCGCCGATCGTGCCCGCGACGTGCGTGCCGTGCTCGCCGCACGCGATCGGGTTGGGGTCCGGTTTCGGCGTGGGCGACCCGGTCTTGCCCGCCGAGTCGTAGTCGTCGCCGACGAGGTCGGTGCCGCCGACCACCTTGGCGCTCGGGAACAGCGGCGACGGCTTGGTGCGGTCGACCGCCTGGTACGCCGCGGGAGTGCCGGGACCGCCGAAGTCGGCGTGGGTGTAGTCGATGCCGTCGTCGATCACGCCAACGCGGATGTTGTCGCCGAACTTGCCGGTTTTTTGCCAGCTGGCAAGCGTGTTGGTGAGTTGTTCGGCGCTGGCGTTGGTGCGGTTCTTTGGCACGACCGTGCGCACCGAGGCGACGTCCGGCCGCTCCGCGAGCTCGCGGATCTTGGCCGCGTCCGCGGTGACGACAGCGCCGGGCACCGCGTTGGCCGTCTGCGTGACCAGCTTCGTGCCGGCGTCCGCGGACCGCAGCTGCCCGACGACGGAGCTGACCGCCGCGGCGACGTCGGCTTTAGCCGCCTTCGCCGCCTGCTTGGCCTTCTCCTTGCCCTTGCCCTGCTCCTCCTTGAACGCGTCCACCGCGGGTTTCTTGGCCAGCTCGACAAACGCGGTGATCTGCCCCTGCGCCGCGCTCAGCCGGGGCGAAAGCTTGCCCTCGACCTTGCTCGCGTCGACCTTCGCCGGAGCGACCGGCTCGGCAAGCGGCGCGCCCTGCGCGGACGCCGCGGGCACGGCGACCGCGGCCGCCAGCACTACCGCGGAACCCACGACCACCGAGCGGGCAGCCCACCCGGGCAACCGGGTTCTGCTCATGAGTAACCCCTTCTCGAGGCCCGGATCACGAACCTGCCCGCGCTCCCCTTCGCACCCCCGACGGGTGAGCACTGGCGCCGCACCGTGCTCTCACGGCGCGTGGTTCAGCCTCGCGGCAAGAACCTAGCTGTCCGAAACCCCTACTTTCGTGCGGAAAAACGTCCGTTACCCGAATGTTGCCGGTGCGGGCGCACGACAGAACGGCCCCTCCCCCGGAGTCCGGGAAAGGGGCCGTTCCGCGTGTTCGGGACTAGCTGAAGTCGACGGCGCGGATGGTGTGCGCGCCGATGGTGGCTCCGATCGGCTCGAGCACGTTGGTGTCCACGTGCCGGTCGACGCGCAGCAGCATGATCGAGTCGGAACCGTCGGTGCTCTGGCTGATCTGCGCGGCTTCGATGTTGATGCCCGCCTCGCCGAGCAGCGTCCCGACGCGGCCCATGACGCCGGGCCGGTCCGGGTACTCGATCACCAGCACGTCGCCCTCGGCGCGCAGGTCGAAGTGCCTGCCCTTGACCTCGACGATCTTCTCGACCTCGTCCTTGCCGGTGACCGAACCGGACACGGTGAGCGTCGTGCCGTCGCCGTGCACCGCGCGGAGCGTGACCAGGCTGCGGAACTTCGGGCTCTCCGATTCGGAAACCAGCTCGGCCTGCACGCCGAGTTCCTCGGCCAGCCGCGGCGCGTTGACGAAGGTGACCTGGTCCTCGACCACGCCCGCGAACAGCCCGCGCAGCGCCGCCAGCTTCAGCACCGCGGTGTCTTCGCTGGAGATCTCGCCCTTGACCTCAACCGTCAGCGACGACGGAGCCTTCGGGTTCAGCGCGGTCAGCACCTGGCCGAGCTTCTGGGTAAGCGACAGGTACGGCCGCACGTGCTCGCCGACCGCGCCGCCACCGGACACGTTCACCGCGTCCGGCACGAAATCGCCGCTCAGCGCCAACAGCACCGAACGCGCCACGTCCGTGCCCGCGCGGTCCTGCGCCTCGGCCGTGGACGCGCCGAGGTGCGGCGTGACGACGACGTTCGGCAGGTTGAACAACGGGCTCTCGGTGGTCGGCTCGGTGACGAACACATCGATGCCCGCACCGCCGACGTGGCCGCTGCGCACCGCGTCGGCCAGCGCCTCCTCGACGATCAGACCGCCACGGGCGGCGTTGACGATGATCACGCCCGGCTTGGTCTTCTTGAGCGCCTCGGCGTCGATGAGACCCTTGGTCTCCGGCGTCTTCGGCAGGTGGATGGAGATCGCGTCGGCGCGTTCCAGCAGCTCGTCGAGGGTGACCAGCTCGATGCCCAGCTGGGCGGCACGCGCGGCCGAGACATAAGGGTCGTACGCGATGAGCTTCGTGCCGAAGGCGGCGAGCCGCTGGGCGAACAACTGGCCGATCTTGCCCAGCCCGACGACGCCGACCGTCTTGCCGTTGATCTCGACGCCGGAGAACGAGCTGCGCTTCCACTCGCCGCCGCGCAGGCTCTGGTCGGCGGCGGGAACGCGACGGGCGACCGCGAGCAGCAGCGCGACCGCGTGCTCAGCGGCGGAGACGATGTTCGACGTCGGAGCGTTCACCACGAGCACGCCGCGCTCAGTGGCCGCCGGGACCTCGACGTTGTCCAGGCCGACGCCCGCGCGGGCCACGACCTTCAGCTGGGTCGTCGCCCCGAGCACCTCGGCGTCGACCTTGGTGGCGGATCGGACCAAGAGCGCGTCGGCGCTCTTCACCGCCTCGATCAGAGCGGGACGGTCGGTGCCGTCCACGTGCCGGACCTCTACCTCTTCACCGAACACACTCAGCACGGAGGGCGCGAGCTTCTCCGCGATGAGGACTACGGGTTTGCTGGGCTTGGTCACGATGCGGCTCCCACTATCTGGTCACGAAATCGAGGACGCTCTCTCGCGGCGCACGTCGTTGTGCCCGGACTCGCGGGAGTTTAACGCGGTGCGCTGACAGCCCGCTGCCCCCGCTGTTCACTTGTTCGTAATCCGGTGAAGACAAGCCTCATCAGGCGCTCTGTACCGCCGCCTCCCGGAAGGTGGGATCCGGCCCAGGAAGCACCGTGCAGCAGCAAAAGCAGCTCCCGGACCGGCACGTCGATGCGGAAACCGCCAGCCGCTTTCGCCGTGTCCACTGGTTGGGACACGGCGTCTTGCATCATTTCGCGGGAGGCGTGCAGCCGCGGCCCTGGCTCGTCGAACGCGCCGGGCCGGATTCCGGTAAGACGACGGTAAACGGCGGCGGTCTCGCCGAAGCCGATGAGCCAGGTGTACGGCGCGTCGAGAGCGCGCCTTTCCTCCTGGGTGTCGAACCGGTCCCTCAGCAGGTCACCCCTGGCTGCGGGCGACGTCTTCGGCGATGCGTCGACACAGCGTTCGGCACAGGACGCGCCGTTGCTCGAAACGACCACGACGTCGACCGTCGCGACGGGATCGCGCGACTTTCCCACCAGTCGGCACACACCCGTGCGTTGCGCCTCCAGCACGCACCCACATTCGCCCGGGGAACGATGGGACCCGACGCTTACCTAGCCATCGAGCAGGCCGACGTCCTCGACGCGGATCCGTTGCAGGCGAGGAAAATCGCTCGCGAAAACGTCACAGGCCAACCTCGGCAGGCGGCACTAACGAGCGAATCCGCGCGCACCTCCACGCCGAGGCAGGTCACGTCTGCGTCCAGGCCTTGAGCCCCGAACCTGAAACCCCAGTGGACAGCTGGCGTCGCCTCGCCCCTGATTCCAGGTGAGGCTTTCGGAGCTTCTCGCGAATACCCCTCGGCTCATACCCGACGTCTCCAGCTTCCTGGGCCGCCCGCAGTCGCGGCCCGGACCCTGAAACCCGCGCTCACCAGGGATTCGCCACTAAACGGCGAAACCGTCCATCCCCTGCATACCGGCACTTCCCCGGCCATCAGAGGCATTCCAGCACCTGCGCGTCGGCCGCGGGCGTCCCGGGCAAAGACTTCCCCTGAAAGGACGACCCTGCCGGGACTGTTTCGCCGTTCAGCGGCCACAACCCGCTGTTATCTTCGCGAGACGCCTCGCCCGCGTTCGCCCCGGGAGCCGCCGGTGTTCACGAAACTCGCCATCGCCGTGTCCCGGATGGTCGAACTGGTCCTGCTGACACTGGGAATCCTGACCTTCATCCAGGACAACAACGTCCTCGCCCTTCTCTTCTGGGACCTGCTCGCACTGGTCTACCTCGCCATCCGGATCGCACGGGTGTCCCGCAGCCGGAAAGTCGACCACACCGACGCCCGATGGCTCAAAGGCGTCCTCGGCCGTCGGCTGGGACTGCTGTTCACCTTGTTGACCAGCCTCGTCGGCGTCACCAGCGGACTGTCGATCGTCCTGCCGGAAACGGCCGGCATCGACCCGACCGCCGCGAAAGTCGTCGGGGTCCCCGCAGTCCTGCTGGCCTGGGCGATCCTGCACTTCGGCTACGCGGAACGCTACGCCCAGAAGTACTACGACAGCCTGCCGACACAACACTTCCGATTCCCCGAGACCGAACGTCCCACGCTGGCCGATTTCACCTATTTCGCGTTCACCATCGGGACGAGCTTCGCGGTCTCAGACGTCGAAACACGCACGACGTCGATCCGTTCCCTGGTGCTCGCACACAGTGTGCTGTCGTTCATGTACAACACAGCGACGCTCGGCATCGCAGTCAGCGTCATCACCGGCGGACGCTGACCCGTCTGAGTTACAGTGTCTTCGCGCGGCAGGGGCCGCGTCCTGTCCGCGGAAAGGGCTGAGCCCACCCCCGTACCACGAGTTGCCGAGCTTTTCTTCTTCCCTGCCCGGTGCCAGCGGACCACGGGGCACGCAAGGGCAGGAAGGACTCCGACATCTTGATCAACGCTGGCGCGCCCTTGACCGTCTCCGGCCGCGGCGACGGCGGAACCCCGCTCCTCGTGGCCTATTTTGGGGAAATCACGCAGTCGCCGAAACTGGCATCGTACGAACGGTCCCTTCATAACCTGCACGTCGCAGCCGGTCTCGGCGACGACGCACTACTGGATGAACTCGTCAGTCCAAATGGGACTCTTTCTCCAGCAGCCGGCGCACACCGTGAGTTCTACCGCCCGCACAGTGGTTTCCCCTTCTGGCGACCCACAAACGACCCAATCGAGATCCTCGACGAATCACTAGCCTGGGCCGACCGAAACAACCAGAGAGCCGCAATCTGCACCCTGGCGTCGCGCGGCGCGAACTGGACGACTAGAGCAACCGACTGAAAGTCATCGAAATCCTCGTAGCCGCCGGCGCAGACCTCACCGCCCGCGACGCCCTCTGGGACAGCACCGCCGAAGGCTGGACCCGAAGCCTGCGACAGCACCGCCGCACAAGAATTGCTGCATCGACTCCGTCGCCATTAACCGGCAACACTTCCCGCTAGACAACCTGAGTCGATAGTCCGTATCGTAGCGGACTACCGACTCCGGTTAACCCACCTAGCGGAGACCCTCATGTCCACCACACGCGACCTGTTCGACCAGCTCTCCACCGGAATCACCAGCGGCCGCTTCGCCGAACTCGCACAGCTGTATGCCGAGGACACCGTCGTAGAACACCCCACCGCAGTGCCGAGGCCCGGCCGCATGGAAGGCCGCGCCGCAGTGCACGACCGTTTCGTCAGCGGCTTGGGCAACACCCTTCGCCTCAAACGCCACGGCGTAACGATCCACGAAACCGCCGACCCCGACGTCATCGTCGCCGAATACCAGTACACCGCCGAGTCGAGGAAAACTGGCTGGACGACCGAAACGGCCAACATCCAAGTCCTCCGCGCCCGCGACGGACTCCTCACCCACACCCGCGACTATCACGACTACCTGCGCTTGGCCGCCATCCAAAACGCGACTGCGGGATTAGCCGAGGCGTATGCCCAAGCACCCGCTTACGAGTCTCGTTCCATCGCCCCACGCCCCGCTGAACTCTTCTCCCCGAGCAGCCGTGAAGGCATATTCCAACGAGTCGTCTTCGGCGTCACCGACGGACGCTGGTCCGAACTCCCCGACCTCTATGCGGCGAAAACCGATGTCCGACACCCGTTCCTGCCCGGTGCCCCCGTACTCCGCACCCGAGACGACCTGCGCGCCCACTTCGCCGCCGGCGCGGCAGCGGATTTCCGCATCGCGGTGACCGACCTGGTCCTCCACCTGAGCATCGACCCCGAAGTCATCATCGGCGAATCGGCCTACGTAGGCGAAACCAGCTCCGGGACCCCTTTCCAGCTGAACAACATCTTCGCGATGCGGATCCGAGACGGAGAAATCGTCGAATCCCGCGACTACGGCGACCACCTCGCCCTGGCCGCGGCCACCGGCCGCCTGCCGGACCTCATCGCCCGCGTCACCGAATAACGGCGACGCCTCGACGCACGTCGCCGCTGAACGGCAACCCTCACCACCGCAGCGACCGCTCGACGACAACAACCGCCGTCGAGGCTTTTGCCATTCAACGGCAAACGCCCTCCGCCGCGAACCTCGCCACTCAACGGCGACATCCGCCGCCCTAACTCTGGCCATTCAATGGCGACACCCGCCGCCCCGAGTCCTCGCCGTCTAGCGGCGAACACTTACCCGTCACGTGACAGCAGCCCTCCCAGCCACATTCGCCAACCAACGGCAATTCACCCGCGCAAGCCGCCACCCAACCGGCCCCGCCAGTCGCCACTGCGCGGCAACACACCCCACTCCAACTTTCGCCATTAACTGGCAAATCCCGCTGACCAGCCCCGGTCCCCCGAATCTCCCCCAGCCGATCACGTCCCGCTACGAGACCCCAGAGCTCTCGCCATCAACACCCTCCCGCTCTTCAACCACCCTCACGAGAGCCGAAGCCACCAACGCCACAGCCCGATCCCCATCCCCCGCCAACCGCTGCAATGCCCCCAACGCGAGCGTCCCCGGCATCTCCGCGAGCGCCTGCGTCAACCGGATTCGCACCGCGGAATCCGCAGAATGCACCGCCGACGCATCGACCAACGCACCCACAATCCCGTCCACTCCCCCACCCGCCAGCGCGCCCAAAACCTCCGCCGCCTCGACGTCGTTTCGCCCCTCGACGACCATTTCGACCAGTGTCGGCACAGCCTCCTCAGCACCGCGCGCGCCCAAAGCGAGCGCCGCATGCCGACGGACCTCGACATCCGAAGCAGCGAGCGCGTCCTTCAACACCGCGGTCGCCTCATCACCGGGTAATTCGACAAGTGCGAGGATCGCGCGGCGGCGGATGTCGGCATCCTCCGAACGAAGGCCGGACGCTACATTCGCCACCCCGTCGCCGTCGGTCCGGGCGAGTGCCCATCGCAGCGCGCCGGCGACGTTCGGATCGGATTCGGCGAGCACCGCTCTAGCCAGCACCTCGGCAGGGACCGGCACGTCATCAACCGGTGCCAGGACGGTCTGCTGCCGACGCGCGGCACCCGGTGAATTGAGCCCGCGCAGCAGTTCGACGATGCGCAAGGCACCCTCCCAACCGGAGGGTGCCGAGGCATCGACCGCACGAAGCCGGTCGAGCAGTTCCTGTTCCCGCTTCAACCGGTCTTCGGTCCGCCGGATGAGGTCGCCGACCAGTTCCGCTGGCACGAAGGCGGGGTCCTCCAGCGCCCGGCCGATCTGCCGTAGCGACATCCCGAGCGACCGAAGGCTCTCGACGTGGAAGATCCGGCGGATGTCGTCCGCGGAGTACTCGCGATAGCCACCGACGGTCCGGCCGGTCGGCCGCACCAGCCCGAGGGTGTCGTAATGCCGCAGCATCCGAGTGCTCACCCCCGAGCGGCGGGCGACCTCACCGATCAGCACGAGGCTTCCTGAGCCCGCTCCGGGCCGAGTGCGACGATCCGTTTCGCCTCGTCCACGGCCTGGTCAAAACCGGTGTCCGGGTCGCGGAGCAGCCGCTCGGTAGCGGCGGCGTGGGCCCGAACGGCCGGGTCAGCATTCGTCACTGCGGCCTCCAATGCTTGCTCGATCACGGGACCGAGCGCGACCAACGCCCGGCTGAGGCTGAGCTGCACGGTCCGGTCCCCTCGTCCGAGTTGAGTCGCCAGTTCCGCGGCCAGCCCGGCCTTGTCCCCGTCCGGTACGAGGACAACCGCAGCCCGCCAGGCGCTTCTCGCGACCTCGTCGTCGGCGTCACGCAGCAACGATCGAGTGATCGCCGGCCATACGCTCCGGTCGCCGATTTTGGACAACGTGTGCAGCGACTGGCTCCGGGCCTGCGCCACTGGGGACTTCAGCTCGACGAGAAGCCGCGGCACAGTGTCCTCCGCCGGAAACCGGGTCAACGCCCAAGTGAGCATGTCGCGCACGTAAAAGTCCGGCTCGATCGCGCACCGTGCGACGAGCGCCTCGATGAAACCTGGGCTGTCCGGGTGCGTTCCAATCGTCAGAGCAGCCTGCAGCCGCGTCGACGAGTTCCCGGCGCCCAACGCCTCGATCAGCCGCTTAAGCTGGGGATTCATCTGGGTCGAATTCATCGGGATCACCTCCGTCGACCAGTGAAGACCTTGTCACGATGTCAAGGTCAAACCCGGCGGGCAAAAAGAACCGTCGCCGCTCAGTGGCGAAACCCACCTACGCCCGTTCCGCGCCGACCGCGACGCCGACGATCATGCAGGGTTCGACGCCGTGGTTTCGCCAGGCGTGCCGCGTGCCGTTCTGGACGACGACATCACCTGCCCGCAAGACCGTCTGGTCCCCGTCGTCCAGCTCCAGCGTGACCTCGCCGGAGACGACCAGGATGTAATCGAGAGTGTCGGTGGTGTGCATGCCCGGCGCGTCCGGTTCCATCGCGGCGGCCGCCCCCGGTGCTTGGCGTTCCAGGTCTTCCCAGGCTGCCGTCACGTCGAGATCCGGCGACGGGGTCAGCTCTCCGGGCGCGATCGTGTTGATCATGAACCGTGAACCGTCCGCTGGCGGGTAGTACGCCTCAGCCCGGCGCGGCGATCCGTCGTCGGGAAATACCGGCCGCTCGTCCCGGCCCCACAACCGGTAGATCGCACAACCAGGCATCAGGCCGGAGATGATCGGCTCGACCGCACCGTCGGCGACCACGCGGGCCTTTCCCTCGGAGTCGTGCCCGGTGACCACTCGGCGAACGTTCGGATGTGCCATTTCAGCGCCCCTCAGTACGGCAACGTATGGATACGGTTGCGTATGGATACGCCACCGTATCCAGCACGAGCGAGACCGTCAATACGGTGGCGTATCCTCCGCGCATGGCGAACGATTCGTCCCGGCTGTCCGCCCAGGACTGGATCCGGGCGGCGCTGAAAGCGATCGCGGACGGCGGGCTGGCCGCGGTCGGAGTCGAACCGCTGGCGCGAACCCTCGGCGTGACCAAAGGGAGCTTCTACGCGCACTTCCGCAACCGGGACGAGCTGATTACCGCGGCTCTCGCCGATTGGGGGCGAAACCACGGCGAAGCGGGCCTCACCGAATACGCCGCGATCGCCGATCCGCGGCAACGGCTGCGCGAACTGCTGACCGCCGTCGTGCGCGCCGTCCAGCCGCTGGCTCCGTCAGTGCACCTCAGCTTGCTCGGCGATCGCAACGATCCGCGGGTCAAGGACGCGGTCAGTCGCGTCAACCAGGCCCGGCTGCACCTTCTGACCCGCACTTACCGCGAGCTAGGCCTTTCCCCGGACCAAGCCGCGCACCGGGCACGAGTCACGTATGCGGCCATTCTCGGGCTACTGCACCTCGCCCAGACCGAGGCAGACACACCGAGCCCGGACGCACTCGCCGACGCAGCGGCCGCGATCTTTCTCCCGTCCTGAGACTTGGGCGAACCGACTGCGACATCGTCGGCTGACGGCAATCCGAAAGCACGACCTGGTCGGGCAAGACGGAATGGCCGCAAAATGGCGAAAGCCTGGTCAACCGGCGTCTGCAGGGGTCGAGAACCCACGCTCGCGACCCTGAATGACCGAAAACGCGCTGCTAGTGCAGGGACTCGCTGACGGCTGCGCTCTCCGTTACCCGGCACCAGGCTTCCCGGCAGCACGCCAGGTCGTCGAACTCAGCGCGACGCCCGGAGCCTTCTGATCCCGCCCCGCGCCGCTCATGGAAACGACCTCAACCGCCGACCCGAACATCCGTGCCGCGAGATTTGCCACTGAACGGCAACTCCCAACACCGCCCGTCCAACCCCAAAGCCCAGACCGAAGACCTACGACTCCGGCAACTCGAACTCCCCGTCCCGAACCCCGCGAGTGAACGCCTCCCATTCCGAAGGCGTGAACACCAGCACTGCCCCGTCCGGATCGGTCGGCTGCCGGATGGCCACGTAGGTCACCCCATCCGAGTGCGGTACGAACGCGTACTCCGCGCAATGCTCCAGGGTCACGCCCGCCGGTTCGGCGCGGATCCAGGTCGCGCCGGTCAGGTCGAGTTCGTGCCGGATGTGCGCCTTGTCATCGGTCGGGCGGCTCATCGGCACAGCGTATCCGCCGTTCGGCGGCACCGCCTTGGAACGAAAAAGAGGCCCTGCCGTCCGGCGAACGGACGACAGGGCCTCCTCCCGGAAAACCGTCAGGCGGTCTCGGTGATCGGCCGGTCCACCCACGACATCAGGTCGCGGAGCTTCTTGCCGGTCTTCTCGATCGGGTGCTGGTTGCCCTGCTCCTCGAGCTTCGTGAAGTTCGGCCGCCCGGCCTCGTCCTCGGCGACCCACTCGCGGGCGAAGGTGCCGTCCTGGATCTCGCCCAGGATCTTCTTCATCTCCTCCTTGACGGCCGGCGAGATGACGCGCGGGCCGCGGGTGAGGTCGCCGTACTCGGCGGTGTCGGAGATGGAGTAGCGCTGGCGCGCGATGCCGCCCTCGTACATGAGGTCGACGATCAGCTTCAGCTCGTGCAGCACCTCGAAGTAGGCGATCTCCGGGGCGTAGCCGGCCTCGGTGAGCACCTCGAAACCGGTCTGCACCAGCGCGGACGCGCCGCCGCACAGCACGGCCTGCTCGCCGAAGAGGTCGGTCTCGGTCTCCTCGGTGAAGGTCGTCTTGATGACGCCGGCCCGCGCGCCGCCGATCGCCGCGGCGTAGGAGAGCGCGAGCGCCTGGGCGTTGCCCGAGGCGTCCTGCTCGACCGCGATCAGGCAGGGCACACCCTTGCCGTCCACGAACTGGCGGCGGACCAGGTGACCCGGGCCCTTCGGGGCGACCATCGCGACGTCGACGTTGGCCGGCGGCTTGATCAGGTCGTACCGGATGTTGAAGCCGTGGCCGAAGAAGAGCGCGTCGCCGTCCTTGAGGTGCGGCGCGATGTGCTCTTCGTAGATGAAGCGCTGCTTCGTGTCCGGCGCGAGGATCATGATCACGTCGGCCTCGGCGGCCGCCTCGGCGACCGACAGCACGCGCAGGCCCTGCTCCTCGGCCTTCGCCCGGGACTTGGACCCCTCCTGCAGGCCGATCCGGACGTCGACGCCCGAGTCGCGCAGGCTGAGCGAGTGCGCGTGGCCCTGGCTGCCGTAGCCGATCACGGCGACCTTGCGACCCTGGATGATCGACAGGTCGGCGTCGTCGTCGTAGAAGATTTCCACTGCCATGGGGGGTACTACTTCCTTCCGTACTTACACGAAATCTGAGGTTCAGCGGGGAGAAGTGGCGGTGATCGAGCGGGCCCCGCGGCCCACCGCGACCATGCCGGACTGGACGAGTTCGCGGATGCCGTACGGCTCCAGCATCCGCAGCAGCGCGCCGATCTTGTCCGACGTCCCAGTCGCCTCGACGGTGAGCGCCTCCGGCGAGACGTCCACCACCTTGGCGCGGAAGAGCTGGACGGTCTCGAGGACCTGGCTGCGCACGGTGGCGTCGGCCCTGACCTTCACGAGCAGCAGTTCCCGCTGCACCGCGCTGCCGGCTTCCAGCTCGACGATCTTGATCACGTTCACCAGCTTGTTGAGCTGTTTGGTCACCTGTTCGAGCGGTAGCTCCTCAACGGCGACCACGATCGTCATCCGGGACACCTCGGGGTTCTCCGTGGGCCCGACAGCAAGGGACTCGATGTTGAAGCCGCGACGGGAGAACAGTCCCGAGACCCGGGCGAGCACACCGGGCTTGTTCTCGACCAGCACGCTCAGCGTGTGGACAGTCATGCTTGCTCTCCCTCCGCAGCGGCGGCCTCGGCAGCGGCTTCCTGCGAAACCTCGTCGTCGTCGAACAGCGGCCGGATGCCGCGGACGGCCATGATCTCGTCGTTCCCGGTGCCCGCGGCGACCATCGGCCACACCTGGGCATCCTTCCCCACGACGAAATCGATCACGACGGGGCGGTCGTTGATCTCCATCGCGCGCCGGATCGTCGCGTCGACGTCCTCCTTGGCCTCGCAGCGCAGGCCCGCGCAACCGAGCGCCTCAGCCAGCAGCGTGAAGTCCGGGATGCGGTGCTTGTGCGTGCCGAGGTCGGTGTTGGAGTACCGCTCGGAGTAGAACAGGTTCTGCCACTGGCGGACCATGCCGAGGTTGCCGTTGTTGATCACGGCGACCTTGATCGGCGCGCCTTCGATGGCGCAGGTCGCGAGTTCCTGGTTGGTCATCTGGAAGCAGCCGTCGCCGTCAATCGCCCACACCTGGGTGTCCGGCAGGCCGAACTGCGCGCCCATCGCGGCCGGGACGGCGAAGCCCATGGTGCCGAGCCCGCCGGAGTTGATCCAGGTGCGCGGCTTCTCGTACTTCACGAACTGCGCGGCCCACATCTGGTGCTGCCCGACGCCCGCGGCGTACACCGCGTCCGGGCCGACCAGTTCGCCGATCCGCTCGATGACGTACTGCGGCGACAGCGACCCGTCGTCGGGCCATTCGTAGCCGGCCGGGTAGTCCTCGCGCCACGAGTCGACCTGCGTCCACCAGTCCGTCAGCTCGGGACGGACGCGCTCGAACTCGGTTTTCACCGCTTCGATCAGCTCGCCGATGATCTCCTTGCAGTCGCCGACGATCGGCACGTCCGCCTTGCGGTTCTTGGAGATCTCGGCCGGGTCGATGTCCGCGTGGACGATCTTCGCGTCCGGCGCGAACGACGACAGCTGGCCGGTGACCCGGTCGTCGAACCGGGCGCCGAGCGCGACCAGCAAGTCAGCGCGCTGCATCGAGGCGACGGCGGCGACGGAGCCGTGCATGCCGGGCATGCCGACGTGCTGGCGGTGCGAGTCGGGGAACGCGCCGCGCGCCATCAGCGTGGTCGCGACCGGGATGCCGGTCAGCTCGGCGAGTTCGCGCAGCTGCTCGGACGCCTCGGCCTTGATCACGCCGCCGCCGACGTACAGCACCGGCCGCTGGGCCTGCGCGATCAGCTTCGCGGCCTCGCGGACCTGCTTGCCGTGCGGCCGCAGCGTCGGGCGGTAGCCGGGCAGCCGGAGTTCGGGCGGCCAGGAGAACGAGGTCATCTCCTGCAGCACGTCCTTGGGGATGTCCACCAGCACCGGGCCCGGGCGTCCGGTCGCGGCCAGGTGGAACGCCTCGGCGATCGCCCGCGGGATCTCCGCCGGGTCGGTGACGAGGAAGTTGTGCTTGGTGATCGGCATGGTGATGCCGCAGATGTCGGCTTCCTGGAACGCGTCGGTGCCGATCAGGCTGCGCGACTGCTGCCCGGTGATGGCGACGACCGGGACCGAGTCCATGTTGGCGTCGGCCAGCGGAGTGACGAGGTTCGTGGCGCCCGGACCCGAGGTGGCCATGCAGACGCCGACCTTGCCGGTCGCCTGCGCGTACCCGGTGGCGGCGTGCCCGGCGCCCTGCTCGTGGCGGACGAGGACGTGCCGGACCTTCGTGGAGTCGAGCAACGGGTCGTAGGCGGGAAGGATGGTGCCACCCGGAATGCCGAACACGACCTCCGCGCCGACCGCCTCGAGCGAGCGGACAAGCGACTGCGCGCCGGTGACGCGCACCGGCGTACCCGCCGGCGGGGCGGGTTTCGGACGTGCTCCTGGGACACCGGGCGCGGTCGGCCCGGGCTTCGCGTCGCTGCGCGACGTGGCACTGGTCATCGGTTCTGCCTCGTGGGTTCTCGGTGTCACTCGTTCGGGTTGTCTGGGCCGTACTTCCGGTCGGGGAACCGGTTTCACGCAACAAAAAACCCCCGCCGACCGTAAGGTCGCACGAGGGTCGCGCGTCGACGCAGAGGACTCTTCCTAAGCGTCGGCGCGCTGGGGAAGTACGAGACCGGTCTGCGTAATCACGGGCCCGACGTTAGTCGCGCGCCCGGGCGAGTGTCAACTCTGCGGGACGGCGGTTCCGCATCGTGGACCGCCAGTACTGCTCCCCCGCGACCCGGACGCAGGTCACTCCCGGCGTCGGTGCACCATTCCTGCGTGGCCAAGAAACAGCAGGACCAGCGCGCGGACGACAGCCGGAAGGCCGTGTTCCGGATCCCGACCACGGCGTACCTGGCGATCGGTCTGCTGACTATCTGTGTGACTCCAGTCGCACTAGGCGAGATCGGCGGATTCCAGTGGCTGTACGTCTTCCCGCTCGCGCTGCTCGTGTTCGTCGCGCGCACGCGCACCGTCGCTGACCGCGAAGGATTGCACGTCCGGACCGTCTTCGGCAGCCGCGACCTACCGTGGTCGTCGCTCAAGGGACTGGCGATCACGAACAAGGCGCGAGTGCGCGCGGTCCTCGGCGACGACACCCAGGTCAGCCTTCCCACGGTGCGGACGCGGCACCTTCCGGTACTGGCGCTGGTGAGCGAGGGCAAGATCAAGGATCCGTCGGGCGTGCTGAGCGACGAGGAGCTCACCGGGCAGAAGCCGGCCGCAGACGCCACCGCTGAGACCGCTCCGGACGCCGCTGCCGAACCCGCTGCGCCAGAGCCTTCCGCCGACGCGGAACGGACCGGCGGCGGCAACGGCAAACCAGCCGAGTAGAATTGGTAGGACCAGTTTGCGGAGCCGTAGTTCCCCTCCGCCTGGTCCAGCCTTCTGACCTGGGAGAATGCCGTGCCGCACCTCCGTTCCCGGACCACCACCCACGGTCGCAACGCGGCGGGCGCACGCTCGCTCTGGCGTGCGACCGGAATGACCGACAGCGATTTCGGCAAGCCGATCGTCGCGATCGCCAACTCCTACACCCAGTTCGTGCCCGGCCACGTGCACCTCAAGGACCTCGGCGAGATCGTCGCCGAGGCGGTCGCCGAAGCGGGCGGCATCGCGCGCGAGTTCCACACGATCGCGGTCGACGACGGCATCGCGATGGGCCACTCGGGCATGCTCTACTCGCTGCCCTCGCGCGAGATCATCGCCGACTCGGTGGAGTACATGGTCAACGCGCACCAGGCCGACGCGCTGGTGTGCATCTCCAACTGCGACAAGATCACGCCGGGCATGCTTAACGCCGCGATGCGGCTCAACATCCCGACTGTCTTCGTCTCCGGCGGTCCGATGGAGGCAGGCAAGGCGGTGGTCGTCGAAGGCATCGCGCAGGCCCCGACCGACCTGATCACCACCATCGCGGCGTCTGCGAACTCGGCGATCGACGACGCCGGCCTGTCCGAGGTCGAGCGCTCCGCGTGCCCGACCTGCGGTTCGTGCTCCGGCATGTTCACCGCCAACTCGATGAACTGCCTCACCGAAGCGCTGGGGTTGTCGTTGCCGGGCAACGGTTCCACGCTCGCGACGCACGCCGCCCGGCGCGAACTGTTCTCGAACGCGGGACGCACGGTGGTCGAACTGTGCAAGCGCTGGTACGGCGAGGACGACGAGTCGGCGCTGCCGCGGTCGATCGCCACGAAGAAGGCCTTCGAGAACGCGATGGCGCTCGACATGGCCATGGGCGGGTCGACGAACACCGTGCTGCACATCCTCGCCGCCGCGCAGGAGGGCGAGGTCGATTTCACGATCAGCGACATCGACGCCATCGGGCGGCGGGTGCCGTGTCTGTCGAAGGTCGCGCCGAACTCCGACTACCACATGGAAGACGTCCACCGGGCCGGCGGAATCCCCGCCATCCTGGGCGAGCTGTACCGCGGCGGCCTGCTGAACACCGACGTCCACGCGGTCCACGCGCCGGACCTCGCGACGTGGCTGAACGAGTGGGACATCCGCGCCGAGTCCCCGTCGGAGAAGGCGCTGGAGCTGTTCCACGCCGCACCGGGCGGAGTCCGGACCACCCAGGCGTTCTCGACGGAAAACCGCTGGTCGTCGCTAGACACTGACGCTGCCGGCGGCTGCATCCGCGACGTCGAACACGCCTACACGAAGGACGGCGGCCTCGCGATCCTGCGCGGCAACCTCGCCGAGAACGGTGCGGTGATCAAGTCCGCGGGCATCGACGAGGACCTGTGGCACTTCCAGGGCCCGGCGCGGGTGCTGGAGAGCCAGGAGGAAGCCGTTTCGGCGATCCTCAAGAAGGAGATTCAGCCGGGTGAGGTGCTGGTCATCCGCTACGAGGGCCCCGCTGGCGGCCCCGGCATGCAAGAGATGCTGCACCCGACGGCGTTCCTCAAAGGTTCCGGCCTCGGCAAGAAGTGCGCCCTGATCACTGACGGCCGCTTCTCCGGCGGTTCCTCGGGCATCTCGGTGGGCCACATCTCGCCGGAAGCCGCCGCGGGTGGTCTGATCGGCCTGGTGGAGAACGGCGACCAGATCGTCCTGGACGTCCACGAGCGTCGGCTCGAGCTGCTGGTCGAACCGGAGGTCCTGGCCGAACGGCGAGCGAAGATGGACGCTTCCGAGCGACCGTGGCAGCCGAAGGACCGGCAGCGCCCCATCACCTCGGCACTGCGGGCCTACGCCCGGATGGCCACGTCGGCCGACACCGGCGCCGTTCGGGACCCGAACCGCTGATCCTGCTGTTGCTTTCGTCGGAAAGGGCCCGAGCCTGGCGCGTGGGCCCCTTTTCCGTGTCTCCGCTAGTCGGCTTCCACAGCTGAACCCCCAGGCACCGCTGCCACCGGACCCCGTCGACACGTTTCGCCACTGAACGGCGAATGGCCCTGCCGGTTAGCCCCAGGCACCGATCGAAGCGATTCGCCGTTCGGCGGCCACCGATCGCCCTGCCCTCACCCTCGGCCCCAACCCCGCCGCGTCCCGTTCGTGCACCATCGCCGCTCACAGACCAATCCAGCCGACAACGAGCCACCCAATACTCGCCTTGACCAGGCATTCGCCACTAAACGGCAACGCCTCAACGGCCTAGCCGACGACCGGAGCACCCCCGCCAACGTCACCACCGGCTCCAGCCGACTCCGGTGCATCCGCAACGTCGACTCCGTGGTGGTCACCGAGTCAACACGATGACCACCACGGACGCAGCCGCGGCCAGCAGCAGCGAGATGAGCCCGAGAGGCAGCGGCCGCTTCCGCCACGGCGTGTTCCGCTCCAGCGAGATCGTGCCTGCGCCGGTGAAGATCAACGTCAGCGCACACACGCCCAGCAGCAGCTCGTACTCCCAGCCCTGGCCAGCGCCCTCGAAGAACCCGCCGTGGAACTTCGCGTAGACGATGTTCGCGGCCACGCCCAGCAGCCCCGCCGCGGCGAGCGGCGTGAACAGGCCGACAATCAGCAACGCACTGCCCGCGACCTCCGTGATGCCGGTGATCCAGGACAGCAGCGTCGTCTGTTTGTGGTACCCGAACATCTCGAGCACGTGCGCGAACCCGCCGACGCCCGGTCCGCCGAACGCGCCGAACAAATGCTGCAGGCCGTGCGCACCCATGATCACGCCGAGCCCCAGGCGCAAGACGAGCAGGCCGAAGCCGAGACCGCCCTGCCGCGGTTCGTCGTAGTCGTTGCCGGCAGAGTCCTCGACCCCGGACAGCACGCTGGTCTGGTAGTCGTCCCCTTGAGTGGTCACGCGGCGAAGATTAGGGGATTCAGCCGTGGCCCGCGAGCGAGCACGCCGAGGTCAGGGGCTCTTTCAGGGTTCACCCTGAGTGCCAGACCGGCTTCTGGGAAATGATCAGTATTCGCCGCGCACGAGATTGCCAGGTAGCTCGCCACCAGCGTACCGAGCGATCTCCGCCGCAGCCACCAAATAAGCGCGCCGCCGGACTCCCCGCACCGCTCCGGCCACGTGCGGCGTCAGCACGAAACCAGGCGCTGTCCACAGCGGATGATCCGCTGGCAACGGCTCGGGATCGGTCACATCGAGCGCGGCGCGAAGCCTTCCCGCGGCGAGTTCCGCCGCAAGCGCGTCGGTAACCACAACAGGCCCCTGAGCAGCGTTGACCAGCACCGCGTCATCCCGCATCGCCGCAAGGAAATCGGCATCGACCATGCCCCTTGTCCGCGAAGTGAGGGGGACCATCATGACTACGACATCGTGGCGCGGCAGCAGTTCCGGTAACTCATCGACACCGTGCACCCCCTCCCGCGCCGACATCCCGACCATCGTGCAGCGGACGTCGAACGGCTCCAACCGCCTCCGCAACTGCCGGCCGACGTCCCCAGCTCCGACGATCAGCACTCGCTGCCCTTGCAATGTGTCGGAAGGCAGCTGCTCCCAGCGTCCCTCCCGTTGCGCTGCCGCGTAGACATCCAGATTCCGGTACATCACCAGCAGAACGCCGACGACCCACTCCGCCATGCTGCCGCTGTGCGCACCGCGGCAGGTGGACAGAAGAACGCCGTCCGGGACCCGGCCGACCCAGTCTTCCGCCCCGGCGGTCAGCAGCTGCACCAACTTGAGGTTCGGCAGATCGCTCCAGATGTCGTCCCCCACCGAATCCATGGCCGGGACGAGCACCTCAGCTTTCGCAGCTTCCGGCGGCAAGGGGCGACCCCATTCGTAGCGCACCGCGTGCACCAGGGGGATTTCGGACAGCACGGCGACGCCCTCGTCGTCCGGGACCAGCACGGTGACTGTCATGATCACCACGGTAACCACTTACCAGTGGCTCACGCCGCGCCACCTAGGCTGGAGCATCATGCGTACCCGGTACCGGTGGTCGGCGCCGCTGGCCCTCCTCGCCTGCGGCGGCCTCGTGCTTTCCGGCTGCGCCCGGTTCGACGACACCGCCGCCGGCCAGACGTTCACCCCCGCTCCGGTGCCGAGCCCGGAGTCTCCGCCGCAGGTCCAGGAGCACGGCGACGGCTCCGGTGCCGGTCCGCGCACCGGTCCCGCACAAGCGCCGCCGTCACCGGTCCCGCCTCCGCAGGGCTGCAAGGACTTCGACAAGGCCGTCATCGCCACCTGCCTGGACACAGTCGCCGCCGTCGCCGGACTTCCCGGCGAGGGAGCCACGCCCTCCGCTCTCGCCGGTGAACGGAAAACCGGCCGGGTCATGCTGGCCAGCTCTGGCCATGACGCGACCTCGTTCGCACAACTGGACGTCCGGGCCGATGGAGACGGCGGGCTCACCAGCCTGGCGCTGTCACCGAGCTACGTCGAGGATCAGCTGGTCTTCGCGTACATCACCACGGCATCGGACAACCGCGTCGTGCGGTTCGCCAAGGGCCAAGCCCCGAAGCCGGTCCTGACCGGAATCCCGAAGGGCTCGACCGGCAACCGCGGCGCGCTGGCCAGCGACGGAAGCGGCGCACTGCTCGTCGCGACAGGCGACGCTGGCAACCCTGCCGCGGCAGCGGACCCGAATTCCCTGGCGGGCAAGGTCCTGCGCATCGACGTGTCCGGAAAACCGGCAACCGGGAATCCCACGTCCGGATCCGCCGTCTACACCTCGGGCCTGCACTCCCCCGGCGGCATCTGCCGTTCGTCCGACGGAAAACGCACGTGGGTGACCGACCACCCGGCCAACGGCCCGGACGCCGTGTACCGCCTCCAGCCAGGACAGCCGCTCAGCACACCTGCCTGGACCTGGCAGGACAAACCCTCCCTCGGCGGCTGCGTCGATTTCGTCGACGCGAACGGCATCCTCGGCATCGCGTCGTCCACCGGCATGCAGAACGTGCCGGTCAACAAGGACGGCGCGGTCACCGGCAAACCGACAGTCAGCCTCGACGGCAAGAGCAAAGCCGCCACGACGTACGGCCGACTGTCCGCCATGAGCATGATCAACCCGCAACTGGCGGTGGCCGGGACCGTCAACAAGGACGGCGGCAAACCAGTTTCGAGCGATGACCGCGTGGTTCTGATCGTGGTGAGCGACACGGGGGGCGGTCCGGGCAAGGACTGATGCCCGATGCTCCTCTCTGCGAGCCTTTGCTTGGCCCAGCAGTCCGGTTGACCTGCGGTTAGCCGTATAGCGGCGACGCCTGATTCGGTCACTGCTCCGATGACGCCCGATTTCGCGCAGGCTGGCCGTCCGGGCACTCCCAGCCAATATCGAGTCCGATCCGGCGTCGCCATTCAACGGCGACAATCGCTGGCCGACCGTCGACACCCACTCCGCGGCGCTCAGATCTAGACCGCCGCGACATTGGCCGAGTCCCATCATCCGTCGCCATCAACGGCAACCCATAGGATCGATCGCTGTCCCATTCTCCGCCCAACGGTAAACCGCACTGGCGACGACCACCAACTCCACGGCCCTCGTCGCCACTCAACGGCGAATCCGCTGAGACTCGTCCCTCAGCCGGAGCTCCCCGTCGGCCGCTCAACGGCGAGCCCACCAAACCGCATCTCAGCCGAGAACGTCTGATTTGCCGCTGAGAGGCAACTCCGGTGTGAGCCACTTCTCGACCAGAGTGCCATGGCCGCTCAATGGCGAATCCGCTCAGCGCCGCCTGGCACCAGGCCATCGGTCGTCTTACAGCAGAGCGAGCGTTCCGCACGGCGAGCATACCGACGAGAAGCCAACTCCTCGTCGCCACTCAGCGGCAAATCAGCCAGGAAACACCGGAATCGCCACTCAACGGCGACGACGCGAAGCCCGGCTCTCCGCTCGCGCGGCCCGGATGTCCACGATCGCCATCACGACCGACCCGACCGCAAACGCCATCCCCAGATACCGCCCGACCCCGCCGGAAATCGACACCCCGGCAGCGTCCAAGAACGCGCGCTGATCGCTGTCGAACACCCAGTCCAGCGTCGTCCAGCCAATCACCATCAGCAAAACCGTCGTCAGGCCGCCCACCAGCCACAGCTGCGGCAACCCGCTCACCCGCGCCTTGCTGACCTGCCCGAACAACACCACCGCGAGTCCGACCACGGTCAGCAGCAGCGGCGGACCCCACGAGAAGAGATCCGAATTCCACGCCGTCCGCACGACGTCGCTGTGCGGCAACGTTCGGAACGCGTCCTTGACGTCGGACGTCGCGGTGTCCGCTGACAGCACGGTCCAGGGCAGGAAGGTCGACCCGACCGCGAGCAGCCCGGCCGCCAGGCCGAGCCACTCGCGCCAGGTGACGCGTCGAAACGAGAAAGCCACTCAGGAACCGACGCGCTCGATGATCAGCTCGCGCACTCGCTTGGCGTCGGCTTGCCCCTTGGTGGCCTTCATGACCGCGCCGACGATCGCACCCGCCGCGGCGACCTTGCCGCCGCGGATCTTGTCGGCAATGTCCGGCTGCGCGGCCAGGGCCTCGTCGACAGCGGTGAGCAGCGCCGAATCGTCGGAGACGACCTTCAGCCCGCGCTTCTCGACGACCTCGCGCGGCGAACCCTCGCCGGCGAGAACGCCCTGCACGACCTCCTTGGCGAGCTTGTTCGTCAGCTCCCCGGAGGAAACGAGCCCGATCACCTCGGCGACCTGCGCCGGCGTGATCGCCAGTTCGGCCAACTCAACCTCGCGCGTGTTCGCTTCCTGCGCCAGCGTGTTGACCCACCAGCCGCGTGCCTCGTCCGGCGTCGCGCCAGCTTCGACTGTCGCCGCGACGAGGTCGACAGCACCGACGTTCAGCAGGTCGCGCAGCGCTTCGTCGGAAAGCTTCCACTCGTCCTGGATCCGCTTGCGCCGCTCCCACGGCATCTCCGGCAGCGTCGCGCGCAACTCTTCGACCCACTCGCGCGACGGCGCGATCGGCACGAGGTCAGGCTCCGGGAAGTACCGGTAGTCCTCCGCGGTTTCCTTGGCGCGACCGGACGACGTGGTGCCGTCGGCCTCCTGGAAGTGCCGCGTCTCCTGCCGGATCGACCCGCCCTCGGCGAGAATCGCCGCCTGGCGCGTCATCTCGTACCGCACCGCGCGCTCGACGCTGCGAAGCGAGTTGACGTTCTTCGTCTCCGTGCGCGTGCCGAATTCCGTCGCGTCCTTGGCCATCAGCGACACGTTCGCGTCGCAGCGCAGCGAGCCCTGGTCCATGCGGACGTCGGACACGTCGAGCGCACGCAGCAGATCGCGCAGCGCGGTGACGTACGCGCGCGCTACCTCGGGCGCACGCTCGCCGGTGCCGGTGATCGGCTTCGTGACGATCTCGATCAGCGGCACGCCAGCGCGGTTGTAGTCGAGCAGCGAGTGCTCAGCGCCGTGAATCCGGCCGGTCGCGCCGCCGATGTGCAGCGACTTGCCGGTGTCCTCTTCCATGTGCGCGCGCTCGATCTCGACGCGCACGACCTCGCCGTCGTCCAGCGTCACGTCGAGGTAGCCGTCGAACGCGATCGGCTCGTCGTACTGGGACGTCTGGAAGTTCTTCGGCATGTCCGGGTAGAAGTAGTTCTTCCGGGCGAACCGGCACCACTCGGCGATCTCGCAGTTGAGCGCGAGACCGATCCGGATCGCGCCCTCGACCGCCTTGCCGTTGACGACCGGCAGCGAACCGGGCAGGCCGAGGCAGGTCGGGCAGGTCTTGGTGTTCGGCTCGCCGCCGAACTCGTTGACGCAGCCGCAGAACATCTTGGTGTTCGTGCTGAGCTCCACGTGGACCTCGAGCCCGAGCACGGGGTCGAACCGCTCGATGACCTCGGCGTAGTCCATCAACTCGGCCACGGCAGTCACTTCGTTCCTCCCAGCTCCGGAACCTGGTGCACGAGCGAGCCGCCGGCAGCGGCGTCGCGCGCGGCCTCGTACGCGGCACCGACGCGGTACAGCCGGTCGTCGGCGAGCGCCGGGGCCATGATCTGCAGGCCGACCGGCAGCCCGTCCTCGTCGGACAGTCCGCTCGGGACGCTCATCGCGGCGTTGCCCGCGAGGTTCGACGGGATGGTGCACAGGTCGGCGAGGTACATCGCCATCGGATCGTCCACGCGTTCGCCGAGCTTGAACGCCGTGGTCGGCGTCGTCGGCGACACGAGCACGTCGACCTTCTCGAAGGCCTGCGTGAAGTCGCGCGTGATGAGCGTGCGCACCTTCTGCGCGGAGCCGTAGTACGCGTCGTAGTAGCCCGACGAAAGCGCGTACGTGCCGAGCATGATGCGACGCTTCACTTCAGCGCCGAAGCCCTTCTCGCGAGTCAGCGACATGACTTCTTCCGCACTGTGCTCGCCGTCGTCCGAGACGCGCAGGCCGTACCGCATCGCGTCGAAGCGCGCGAGGTTCGACGACGCTTCGCTCGGCGCGATCAGGTAGTACGCAGGCAGCGCGTACGTGAAGTGCGGGCACGACACCTCGACCACTTCGGCGCCGAGAGCGCGAAGCTGCTCCACGGCAGCCTCGAACGACCGCAGCACGCCTGGCTGGTAACCGTCGCCGCCGAACTCCTTCACGACGCCGACGCGTACGCCGGACAGGTCGCCCTTCGTGCCTTCGCGCGCCGCGGCGACAACCGGCGGCACTGGTGCGTTGATGGACGTCGAGTCCATGGGGTCGTAACCGGCGATCACTTCGTGCAGCAGTGCGGCGTCAAGCACCGTACGCGCGCACGGCCCGGCCTGGTCGAGCGAAGACGAGAACGCCACGAGCCCGTAGCGCGACACTCCGCCGTACGTCGGCTTCACGCCCACAGTGCCGGTGACAGCGCCGGGCTGGCGGATCGAGCCGCCAGTGTCCGTACCGATCGCGAGAGCCGCTTCGAACGCCGAAATCGCCGCGGACGAGCCACCGCCCGAACCGCCTGGGATACGCGCGTGGTCCCACGGGTTGTGCGTCGGGCCGTATGCCGAGTTCTCCGTGGATGAGCCCATCGCGAACTCGTCCATGTTCGTCTTGCCGAGGATCACGACGCCTGCTTCGCGCAGCTTGCGCGTGACGGTCGCGTCGTACGGCGGCAGCCATCCCTCGAGCGTGCGGGACCCGCAGGTCGTCGGCACGCCCTTCGTGGTCAGCACGTCCTTCAGCGCCAGCGGGACGCCCGCCAGCGGCGACGCCGGCTGCTCCCCCGCGGCCAGCTGCTCGTCGACAGCCTTGGCCGCGCCGAGCGCGCCTTCCGTATCGACGTGCAGGAACGCGTGCACGTGGTCGTCCACCGCAGCGATGCGGTCCAGGTGCGCCTGCGCGACCTCGACCGCGGACACCTCGCGCGCGTGGATCTTCGCCGCCAGTTCGGCGGCGGTCAGCTTGACGAGTTCGCTCACTGTTCTTCTCCCAGGATCCGCGGCACCCGGAACCGGCCGTCCTCGGCGGCCGGCGCGGCAGCCAGCGCGTCCTGCTGTTCGAGGCTGGGCCGGACGGTGTCCTCGCGGAAGACGTTCGTCAGCGGCACGGCGTGCGAGGTCGGCGGGACGTCCTCCGCGGCGACTTCGCTGACCTTCGCCACCGAGTCCAGGATCTGGTCGAGCTGGCCGGCGAAAACGTCCAGCTCGTCGTCGGTCACGGCCAGCCTGGCCAGCCTGGCGAGGTGTGCGACCTCGTCTCGGGAAATGTTGGGCACGCGGGTGACTCCCGGGGTGTGCTGTGCGGGTGCTCTCGGAAGCTGCAAGTCTATGGTGACGGCGTCGGACGGTTCGACCGGGTTAGCGGGCCGCGGGCGCCGGGCAGGGCGTCCCGCTTGCCGGACAGCGGGCCCCCGCGAGTACCCGGTCTGTCACAATCGGCGCCCGGCAAGCGCGTCCCACGACAGGGCTGGGACGCCTGAGGCGAGAGGGGCGCGTGGTGTCGTTCCTGATCCGGGTCCAGCTACCGGACTCCCCCGGCACCCTCGGCGCGGTCGCGACCGCGCTCGGCACAGTCGGGGCGGACATCCTGAGCGTGGACGTGGTGGAGCGCGGCGGCGGGCTCGCGATCGACGACCTGGTGGTCGAACTCCCGTCGGGCCGGCTCCCGGACGCGCTGATCACCGCGGCCGAGAGCGTGGAAGGCGTCGAGGTCGACGCGGTTCGGCCGTACGCGGGCATCCTCGACACTCATCGCGAGCTGGAGCTGGTCGAGGAGATCGCCGCGCAGCCGAAGGCCGGGCTGGACTTGCTCGCCGAAGGTGTGCCGAAGATCATCCGCGCCGGGTGGGCGGTGATCGTCGAGCATTCGGAATCCGGATCCCGACGCCTGGCTTCGTCCAGTGCGGCTCCGGAGAATCCCTTCACGGACTTGCCGTGGCTGCCGCTGGAACGAGCGACGGTCTTGGACGGCGAGGATTCGTGGGTCCCGGAGACGTGGAAGGAACTCGGTACGGAGCTGGCCGCTACTCCGCTGGGCAAGCCGGGAAAGGCGATGCTCGTCGCCCGGCCGGGCGGGCCTAACTTCCGTGCCGCGGAGGTCGCTCGGCTGGCGCATTTCGCCGGGATCGTCGCGGTGGTTCTGGACGGATGACCCAAGGCTTGGGTCGGCTGTCCTGAACGATCTGAGGACGGCCGAGTTGAGCGTTCCGGCGATCTGACTTCTCTGTTGCCGGTCAATGGCTAATCAGCCCGTCGAGCGCCGGAGTCGATCCACTGCGGACTCGACCGTGCTTCGCACCGAGTTCAGCGGTCCTCTGCTGTCCTCAAGTGCAGACAATCTCCCCCAACAGTGCGGTGCTGCCAGCCGATGACGACCGCTTTCCTTTGGCGGACCGGGCGGTGCCAATTAGCACTTGTCGGCATAGAGGGTCACGACTGTGCCAGCGGAAACCACAGTTCCCGGCTTGGGATCCTGCCCGGTCTGGCACCAGTTCCGGTCGATGATCATCATCCGCTTCTTCCCGGACGAATCGACCTCGCGCAGGTTGTACAACCCAGCCGCCTGCATGGCGTCCTGCGCGTCCTGATGAGTCATGCCAGACACGTCAGGGACTTTGATCGTCGCCGGCTGGGCAGCACTGAGCGGCGAGCTCGCGGTCGCCGTCGCGGACTGGGTTGCTGTCGCGGTCACAGTCCCAGTCGCGACCGTCGTTGAGGTGCCTCCGGGCTGTGGCGCCGCGTTGCATGCCACGGCAAGAAACGCGGCGACACCAACGACTGGGAAGGCAGCTTGAACGAACTTCGCCATGATCACGCTTCCTCGATACGAGTCGGTACCTCACGCGTGACAGCTTGAGTCGACGCCAGACATCTACCCGTTACAACTCGTACCCAGTGAAGCTCGCCAAAAAGACGCGACGTACGCAACGGTCCGCCCGCGACGGCGATGACCACTCACGCCCGGCCGGCACCTACCGCCAACACCCGACGCCAGCGGGGACGGGTTCGCCATGCCGTCGCCACTCAACGGCGAATATCGGCGATGAACCCCGCCCAGAGTTTTCGCCAAAAAATGGCAAAAGTCTCTGACCTGCGAGAACGTGACGTCAGAAGCCGTATTCGTACGCGAGCAGGTTAACCCCCGGATGCGGATGCCAGTCCCGCCCCGGCAACCGCCGGAACCCCATCCGCTCGTAGAGCCGGTGCGCCTTCCGCATCACGTCGAGACTGCTCAGCACGACCCGGTCGACACCGAGTTCCCGACCGCGGGCCAGCACCGCCTGGGTCAGCGCCTCCCCGACCCCGCGCCCGCGCGCCGCCTCGGCGACCGCCAGCATGCGGAACTCCAACTCTCCCGGCTGCGAAATCTCGGACAGCGCACTCCCCGGCTGAACGATCGCGACCGACCCGATGACTTGACCGTCCGGATCGACCGCGACCAGCAACTCGGCGTGCTCCGCCCGGCCGGAGACGTCCCGAAGTTTCGCCTCGTATGCGGCATCAGCCTCGAAGAATCCCTCGATCCGGTAAGCCTCGACGGTCACCTCGCCGAGCGCGTCGAACTCTTCCTCCCGCGCCGGGCGGATCTTCACCTCACTCATCGCCACTCTCAGCTTTTTCGTCCGCCCCAGTGTCGAGCGCCAGTTCCGCGGCCGCCTCCGGGCCGCGCTCCAGCAACACGCGGAACCCGTTCTCGTCCAGCACCGGCACTTTCAGCTGCACAGCCTTGTCGTACTTCGTCCCCGGAGCTTCGCCCACCACCACGAACGCCGTCTTCTTCGACACAGAGCCCGCGGCCTTGCCACCGCGCGCCATGATGGCTTCTTTCGCTTCGTCACGGGAAAACCCGTCGAGCGAACCGGTCACCACGATCGACAGGCCCTCGAGATTCCGCGGGATGGACTCGTCGCGCTCTTCCTCCATCCGGACCCCGGCCCGTCGCCATTTTTCGACGATTTCCCGGTGCCAGTCGACCTCGAACCATTCCTGCACGGCGTGCGCGATGGTCGGGCCGACGCCGTCGACGTCCGCGAGTTCCTCCTCGGTCGCGTCCTCAATCCGTTGCAGCGAACCGAATTCCCGCGCGAGCGCCTGCGCCGCTGTCGGTCCGACGTGCCGGATCGACAGCGCGACGATCACTTTCCACAGCGGGCGGTCCTTCGCCGAATCGAGGTTCGCCAGGAGCTTCCGCGCGTTCGCCGACAGCTCACCCGCCTTAGTGCGGAACAACTCCACCTCGGCGAGCGACTCCTCGTTGAGGTCAAAGACGTCGCCCTCGTCGGCGACCACCCTGGCATCGAGCAGCGCGACCGCAGCCTCGTACCCGAGCACCTCGATGTCGAAGGCGCCGCGACCTGCGAGATGGAACAGCCGCTCCCGCAGCTGCGCAGGACAGAACCGGGTGTTCGGGCACCGGATGTCCTTGTCGCCTTCTTTTTGATAGGCGAGTTCCGTGCCGCATTCCGGGCACTTCGTCGGCATCACGAATTCGCGTTCTTCGCCGGTCCGCGCGTCGACGACGGGACCGAGCACCTCTGGGATCACGTCGCCGGCCTTGCGGATCACGATCCGATCGCCGATCAGCACGCCCTTGCGCTTGACCTCTTCCTGGTTGTGCAGGGTCGCCCGCGCGACCGTCGAGCCCGCGACCTTGACCGGCTCGGTGACGGCGAACGGCGTGACCCGTCCCGTGCGCCCGACGCCGACCTGGATGTCGAGCAGCGTCGTAATCGCTTCTTCCGGCGGGTATTTGTAGGCGATTGCCCACCGCGGCGCGCGCGACGTCGAGCCGAGGCGACGCTGCAGGGCCACCTGGTCGACCTTGATCACCACGCCGTCGATCTCGTGCTCGGCGTCGTGCCGATGTTCACCCCAGTAGGTGATGTGCTCGGTGAGTTCCTTGCCGGTTCGCAGCACTCGCGTGTGCGGCGACACGGGCAGTCCCCAGGCTGCCAGCGCGTCGTAGGCGTGCGACTGCGTGACCGGCTCGAAACCGTCCCGCTTGCCGAGACCGTGACAGATCAGCCGCAGCCGGCGCTCCCTGGTGATTTTCGGGTCCTTCTGCCGCAGCGACCCGGCAGCAGTGTTGCGCGGATTCGCGTACGGCGGCTTGCCGGCTTCGACCATCTTCGCGTTGAGCTCAAGAAAGTCCTCGACGCGGAAGTAGACCTCTCCGCGCACCTCGACAAGCTTCGGTACCGGAAACTCTTCGGTGCCGGTGAGCTGCTCCGGAACCTGATCGAGGGTGCGGATGTTGAGCGTGACGTCTTCGCCCGTACGCCCGTCGCCGCGGGTAAGTCCCCTGGTGAGCTTGCCGTTTTCGTAGAGCAGGTTGATGGCCAGGCCGTCGATCTTCAGCTCGGCCAGATACTCCGTCGACCCGATTTCTTTCTCGACACGCTCGACCCAGGCGAGGAATTCGTCGGTGTCGAACACGTTGTCCAGGCTCAGCATCCGCTCGAGGTGGTCGTGCGCGGTGAACTCGGTGGAGAACGTGCCGCCGACGTTCTGGGTCGGCGAATCCGGCGTGACCAGCGCCGGGTACTCGTCCTCGATCTTTTGGAGGTCGCCGAGGAGCGCGTCGAACTGGCCGTCGGAGATGATCGGCGAGTCCAGCACGTAGTACCGGAACTGATGGCCGCGAATCTCCTCGGCAAGCGCGCCGTGCCGCTCGCGCACATCGGCCGGTACGTCGGTCACGTCCTGGGCGGCCTCCACGGCCACCTGGTCTTGGGGAAGGTCGGTGCTGCTCACAGGTGGTGAGCCTAGCCGGAGGCACCGACACTTTCGTCCGGTTGCTCCGCCAGCCCGCGGACCAGCTCCCGGAACTCCAGCAGATCGATCGTGCCCTCCGGCGCGGCCTCGGCGGTCTCGACCCGGCGCAGCCGTTCGGCGGCCAGACGCTCGCCCAGCGTCGCGTCGAGCGGCAGGAAAGTCATCGTGGTGCGCGAAGCCTCGTCCAGGTCCGCGAACGCGGGGTGATGGACTGCGACGTCGACCACGCCGTCGTCCACCTGCGCGACAACCCGGACGTCGGCCAGCGAGATCCGGTGCTCGCCCAGGTTCACCGTCACTTCGGTCGGATCCGGGACCGGGGGCACCGAATCGTGGTACTCCCAGATCGCGTCGTCCGGCGGTCCGGCCGCTTTCCACGCGTCGGTGTACTGGCGCAGTTCCGGGTCCTCCTGCCCGCTGACGACCAGCGCGTAGATGGCGGTCCGGCCGCGTTCGAGCGAGAAGTGCAGCCGCGGGTGGAACGTCTCTACCAGCACGCACAGGTCGTGCTCGACGCGATGCGGTTCGCCTTCGCCCAGCGCGGCACTGACCTCGGGCAGGAGTTCGTACCACCCTTCCCAGAACGCTGCCGCCGCGGCGGCGGCGTCGGACGGCACCGGCTGTTCAGGCCAGGGCGTACGGGGATCTGGCGGCGCGGCTTCGGCTTCCGAGCGGCGACGGCGGAACAAACGCATGATTCGGAATTTCCCCCGGTTGTTTCTCTTCCTCGACCACGGTACGCGTCCGGGTCACGGCACGTCCGCGAAATCACCAGTTCTCAGGTGGCTCCACAAACCCTTTGCCCAGGTCGCGACTAAGAGCAAGAGCCCGGCGCATCCACTCGTTCGTGGCACCGGCCAGGCCGCACGCGGGCGTCGGAACAGCACGTTCAGCCAGAATTGACCGGTTGAACCCCAGCCGGTCCACGAGCTTGAGCGCCGGCGACGCGACGTCCTTCAGCCCCGGAGCAGTCGCCGGTTCCGTAGCTGGCACGAGACCTAGGAAGAACGAAATACCGCTGTCCCAAGCCTCGCCGATCTCGTCGAGAAGCTCGGCGGACGCCCCGGCGAGCATGCTGATGTCGAACGCGACGGCCCCCGCCCCTGCGGCACGGAAGAGCGCGATCGGCGGCCGCGGAGCGCAGCAGTGGACGATGACCGGCTGTCCAGTCATCGCGCCGATCCGCTCGATTGTCGTCGCGAGCAGCTCCCGGACCTCGGGCTCGGGCACGGCGGGGACGTTGCCGTATCCCGACGGTGTGGACAGTTTTCCGGCGAGAACAGCAGGCAACGACGGCTCATCGAGCTGCACGACCACCGGCGCGTCAGTCCTCGCGGTCAGCTCCGCGACGTGCTGGGCAAGCCCATCGAGCAGCGACGCGGTGAAATCGCGCAACGCCCCGCGGTCGGTGAGAACACGATGGCCCCGAGCGAGCTCGACCCCCGCACCGAGCGTCCAGGGCCCGGCGATCTGGGTCTTGAGGACTGCTGGCGCACCAGCGTTCTCGCGAGCGGCCTGGACGGCGTCAAGATCCCACTGGAGCAGGTCACGCCCACGACGATGGTCATGACCGGGCCGCCCCGCGACCCGATAACCGCTAGGCACAACCTCGATCGCGAGGTCCACCAGCAACGCCGTGGTCCGTCCGATCATGTCGGCGCCGACACCACGAGCGGGCAATTCGGGCACATACGGGAAGCCGGGAAGCTCTCCGAACACCACGGCAGCGGCCTCGACGGGATCGGTCCCCGGCATGGACCCGATTCCTGTCGCCGCGCCCGCAGGCCAAGCTCGTTCACTCACAGGCCGGATTGTCGCGGAACGGGCGACTGCCGTCCGCACCGCCCCTGCGGACAAGTTTCACCCGACCGCGCGGCAATAGCCGGACATTCGCCGCATATCCCTTTGCCTGCACCGAATCCGCGGCCGCCGCGTTAGTCTGGATCGTCATGACCAGCTCCGCCCCGCCACCGCCCGGCAGAACACCCGGTGACGCATCCGCCCGGGAGCCGCGGCGGGGCAGCATGCCCGAAGCACCGTACCGCCGGGCCTCAAGCCGCTCTTTTGAGCGAACCCTCTTCACTGAGCCGGTCCTTTACGTCAGCCGCGAGGCGAAGCCGACCACTGCCGGCCAGGAGTACGGCGTGTTCGATCGCCACGGCCTCCAGGTCGGCGGGGTCGTTGTCACAACGCCCAGTTTCCTGCGCAAGGTCATTCAGCTTCTGTGGAAATCCGACCAGTACGTCAGCCGCAGGTTCGAAGTCCGGGACGCTAACCAGAGCACTGTTCTCAAGGTCGAGAAGCCCTCGAAGGACCCGCTGAGCAGCTTCGTGGTCACCCGCGCGGACGGGACACCAATCGGCGAGATCGTCCCGGCCGACGCAGGCCGCGTCCGTTTCACCCTGCGCACCGAGCGCACGACGATCGCGAGCATCGTCGCCGACGGCCGGCAACGATGGGAAGTCACGGTCGAGGATCCCGCCGGCACCGAGGTCGCCCACGTTGGCCACCCGTCGCCGCAGCTTTCGCCGATCAGCGGCAACGCCTGTCTCGTCGAGATCCCGCTGCAGGTCCCCGAGCCGCTGGCCAGCATGCTCATCGCGACAACGTTGACTATCGACATCGCGCTCACGGCACAACCCAGCTGATCACGTGACCGGTGTCTCAGCCTCACCAGGTGGACAGCGACCGGAATACGGCCCAATGTAAGGAAAGTCCGGGACGTCGAGGTCCCGCCTGGACGGAGGTTCGCCGTGGAGCCGTTGCCCGAAGGCAGTAACTCGAGCTGGGCCGATCCCGGGGTCTACGAAGTGGCCGCGGGCGTGTACCGGATCCCCTTGCCCTTGCCGCACGACAGTCTGCGCGCCGTCAACGTCTACGCCGTCACCGACGGCACGAACCTCGTGCTCGTCGACTCAGGGTGGGCACTCCCCGAATCTCGCCAACTGCTGACCGACGCGCTCAAGGCGATCGATGCCGAGCTCGGCGACGTCCGCGAATTCCTCATCACGCACGTCCACCGCGACCACTACACGCAGGCAGTCGCACTGCGACGCGAATTCGGCAACCGGATCGCCCTCGGCAAGCTCGAGCAGCCTTCGCTCGACGCGAGCGCCAACCCGAACCAGTTCCCCATGCAAGCACAACTTGACCTCCTTCGCCTCAGCGACGGGCAAGAGATCATCACTGCACTCAGCAAGCTGTTCGGTCTGGAACCTCGCCACACAGAGGCGAATCTTTGGGAGGAGCCGGACGAATGGCTGACGCCTGGGCGGCGATCAGTACTGCCCGACCGCGAATTCGACGTGGTCCACACTCCGGGACACACCAACGGTCACGTAATTTTCGTTGACGGTGCAGCCAATCTGCTCTTCTCCGGCGACCACGTGCTCCCGCACATCACTCCGTCGATCGGCTTTCAGCCGGTTCCGACCGAGTTGCCGCTGAACGACTACCTCGACTCCCTCCGTCTGGTTCGCGGCATGCCAGACCGCCGCATGCTGCCAGCTCACGGCCCAGTCACCGACAGCGTGCACGCCCGCATCGACGAACTTCTCGAACACCACCGGCAACGTCTCGAAACAATGGCAGCTCAGATCGAAGCCGGAGCAAGCACCGCCTTCGAAGCAGCCAACCGCCTCGGCTGGACCCGCCGCGGCCGTAAACTGTCCGAAATGGACGCCTTCAATCAGATGCTCGCTGTTCTGGAGACCGGTGCGCACCTTGATCTGCTGGTCTCGCGGAAAAAGCTCGCAGCCGAAGACGTCGACGGCATTCGCCGCTACAAGACCACCTAGCGACCAATCATCCAGCACTCGCCCGATGGAATACTGATCCGCCGTGCCTCCTATCACTGTGAGACGAGCTCGCGCCGACGATGTCGAAGCGATCGTCCAGATGCTTGCGGACGACCAACTGGGAGCAACCCGCGACTCGCCGGCTGACCTGGAGCCCTACCTGCAGGCGTTCGAAACGATTGCTGCGGACCCAAATCAGCTGCTGGTCGTCGCGACATCAAACGACCGACCGGTAGCGACACTTCAGCTGACTATCATTCCCGGCCTCGCGCGACGCGGGGCACTTCGCGGGCAAATCGAAGCTGTACGCGTACACCGCGATCACCGTGGCTCAGGCATGGGTGCGCAACTCGTGCAGTGGGCCGTCGACGAATCGCGGCGACGCGGCTGCAATCTAGTCCAGCTCACCTCGGATACAACGAGGACGGCAGCGCACCGCTTCTACGAAAGATTGGGTTTCGTCGCGAGCCATACGGGCTTCAAGCTGCATCTCTGATCACTCCCTTCTCGCAGCTTCAGCCATCCACGCGCTCGATCACCCGCCTTTTACGGTGCCAGAGTCGTCACTCAAAGCCAAGCGATTGCACGAGGGGTCACCTCATGCAATTTAGCTGACAGTGCTCGAGACAATGCGTATCGTGACGATCATGAACAAGTCGAGCGCGTCGGCAGACCACGCCGGCCAGACCAGCAACACCACCGAAACCGCAGACCTCGCCTTCCTTCTTCGTGCCATGCACGCGAACCTCAATCTTTTCGATCGCCTGCAACCAGACCAGCTGATGGCGGCTGTGAAGGACGCGAACCGGCAGATCGCTCGCTTGCAGGCGTTGCAGCTGCATTGCATGGCGGGTATGCGAAGACGAAGGTCAGACCCACACGAACTGGCATGCGAGTTCGCACTTGCCTTGCACATCACTGATACCCGAGCTGGAGCGATGCTCGCTGCCGCCGAAGCATTGACCCAACGCCTGCCTCGAATCCTCCGGCTGATGGATCAGGGCAAGTTCGACCTGTATCGCGCCATGAAGGTCACCGAAGGTACCAGCCAGCTATCCGACCGACATGCGCGGATGGTCGACTATCTGCTCGAACACCGGCTGGAGGACAAGAACCCCACCCAAGTCCGCAAGGCGACCGCTTATGCCGCAACGAAAATCGACCCAGACGGTGCGATGAACCGATTGGCTCAGCGGAAAGCCGCCCGACGCGTCATCCTGCAGCACCAGAGCGAAGGCATCTCAAGGTTCTCCGTCGACAACGCCTCGACCGGCAAAGCTGCAGCGGCCTACCTCCGCGTCGACAAGATCGCTCGATCGCTGAAGACCGGCGATGAGAAGAGAACTCTCGACCAGCTACGCGCTGACGTCGCGATCGATCTCCTGCTCAGCGGCAAAGGCGGCGTTCCAGAGCAGACCGAGGTGTACCTCTATGTCGATCTGCAGACTTACTTGGCCCTCAACGACAATCCCGCCGAACTAGGAGGCCACGGTCCTATCCCGGCCGAACTCGCCCGCCATATCGCCACTGGTCCCGACACGGTCGTCCGCCGGGTCATCACCGATCCGCTGACTGGGCAAGTAATCGAGGTCGGCAAGTTCCGGTATCGGCCGAGCATCGATGTCGATGAGTACGTGCGGGTCCGCGACCGCGAGTGCCGCCAGCCCGGATGCCCGCGGCCCGCACAGAACTGTCTCACGGAACCGACTGGTCCCGATTCCGCGGACATAGACTCGACGTTGAGCTACTGCCTGCGCCACCGCCGTCTCAAGAACAGAGCCGATTGGAGCTACGAAGTCATGCAGGACGGAAAGCTGATCGTCACGACACCGACAGGCGAGAAAGCTGAAAGCGCACCTCCGCCATTGCACGATGTCCCACGCACACCGGAACAGCCTGAGGAGGAACGTCTAGGCGCGTAAGGAGGATCAGCGAGTGCCGGAAATCTTGGCGCTCCCGAGCACGAGGTCGCCAGCCTGGTCGTCTCGCCGATAAAGGACCACTACCTGGCCAGGTGCCACGCCGCGCAACGACTCGCGCAACTGGATGGAGACTCGCCCGTCTCCATCCACTTCGGCGACTGCGTCGGCAATGCCTCCGTGCGCACGAACCTGGACCGTGCATTCGGTCGGCCCGTCCAAGGCTCGTCCGCTCGGCCAGATCGCCCGGTCCGCGTCGATGGCCTGAACACCGAGGTCAGCCGACGACCCGACCTTCACCGTGCCCGAAACCGGCTCGAGCGAAAGGACATACCGCGGTCGCCCATCAGCGGCCGGCGCATCGATGCCGAGGCCCTTCCTCTGGCCGACGGTGAACCCGTGCACTCCGGTGTGTCGCCCAAGCACCGCTCCGGTCTCTGCGTCGACGAGTTCACCGGGACGCTCACCGAGCCGCTTCTCCAAGAACTTCTTGGTGTCACCGTCCGGGATGAAGCAAATGTCGTGGCTGTCCGGCTTCCGCGCGACAGAGAGCCCGCGCTGCTCCGCCTCGGCACGCACATCAGACTTCCAGGAGTCGCCCAGCGGAAACATCGCGTGACGAAGCTGTTCTGGCTGCAGTGAAGCCAGAACATATGACTGGTCCTTGCCTTCGTCCGCACTCCGGCGCAGTTCCAACTCGCCGTCAACGGTCGCTAGGCGCGCATAGTGGCCGGTCGCTACCGCATCGAAGCCAAGCGCGAGAGCCTTCTCAAGCAACGCCTCGAACTTGATCTTCTCGTTGCAAGTCACGCAAGGGTTCGGCGTACGGCCGGCCGCGTACTCACCGACGAACGTCTCAACAACCTCTTCGGTGAAGCGCTCCGCGAAGTCCCAGATGTAGAACGGGATGCCGAGGATGTCCGCAGCCCGGCGAGCGTCGTGCGAATCCTCGATAGTGCAGCAGCCGCGGGAACCAGTCCGCAGCGTGCCAGGCTGAGCTGAAAGTGCTAGGTGCACTCCGACGACGTCATGGCCAGCGTCCACTGCACGCGCAGCGGCGACGGCCGAGTCGACTCCACCGCTCATTGCAGCCAGTACCCGCATTGCTTTACACCTCTTGCTTCTGCGTCTGCTTGCGCATGCCGGCGAGGCCGGCTTGTCGGGCACGGGTGACGACGCCACCGATCTCGCGCGCCAGCGTGTGCACGTCGTCCAGTGTCGACGTGTGGCCGAGCGAGAATCGAAGCGAACCGCGGGCTGCGGCGGCGTCTGCTCCCATTGCCAGGAGAACGTGACTTGGCTGCGCGACACCTGCGGTGCACGCCGAGCCGGTGGAACACTCGATGCCCTTGGCGTCCAAGAGCATCAGCAGGCTGTCGCCCGCGCAGCCGGGGAAAGTGAAGTGAGCGTGGCTCGGCAAACGCTCTCCGTCGCGGCCGTTCAGAATCGCGTCCGGGACCTCGCGCAGGACCGCCGCGACGAGTTCATCGCGCAACTTCTCGACCCGGTCGGCGTACTCCGCGCGACCGCTGATCGCGGCTTGCACCGCGGCGGCGAAGCCAGCGATCGCCGGGACGTCGAGAGTGCCGGAGCGAACACTGCGCTCTTGGCCACCGCCGTGGAGGACAGGGACGCATGAGGTGTCCCGGTCGAGGAGCAGCGCGCCGACGCCGTACGGGCCGCCAAGCTTGTGCCCGGTAAGCGTCAATGCGGCTGCGCCGGATGCAGTGAAGTCGACGGGAACCGCACCTACCGCTTGAACGGCATCGGTGTGCAGTGGGATCGCGTATTCGTTGCAGACCTCGGCAAGAGCCGCGACTGGATTGACCGTGCCGACCTCGTTGTTCGCCCACATCACGGTTGCCAGGGCCACAGTCTCCGGTGCCGAAGCAATCGCGGCGCGGAGCGTTTCCGGCGATACCCGGCCCTGGTCATCGACCTCAAGCCAGGTGATCTCGGCGCCGGAGTGCTGCTCCAGCCACTCGACCGTGTCGAGGACCGCGTGATGTTCGACCGTGCTGCAGAGAATGCGACGCCGAGCCGAATCCTCGCCGTGGCGGGCCCAGAAGATGCCCTTGACCGCGAGGTTGTCACTCTCCGTACCGCCACCGGTGAAAATAACTTCCGATGGCCGCGCGCCCAGAGCAGCAGCGATCACTTCGCGCGCTTCCTCGACGGCTCGCCGAGCTCGCCGGCCCGAAGAATGCAGTGCAGAGGCGTTGCCCACGGTGGACAAAGCCTCAGTCATCGCCGTAATGGCTTCGGGCAGCATCGGAGTCGTTGCCGCATGGTCGAGATAGGTCATCGCTCTATCAGGGTAGACCGATGCGGCCTGTGACGAAGCTCGCCCCGGGCCGCGGAGTGGCACGTCACACCTGTTTCGGCCACCTGCTCGTCAGCCGGACGCCGAGCAATGCCAGCAGGACGAGGGCGATGCTGAGCAGTCCCATCGCGGCGGAAGGCTGGGCGGCGGACGCGACGGCGGCCAGGAGGACTCCGCCGAGACCGATGAGCAGCGCTGATCCAACCCAGTCCGCGAGCTGCATCGCGGAGGTGTTGAACCCCCGCTCGCCCTCCGGCGAGTAGCGCAGCAGGAGGACCGAGATGGCGGGCATCGCGATTCCCATCCCCGCTCCGCCGACTGCGCAAACAGCGAAGGCCACCCAAGCCGGGAACCACGGTTGGGCGACGAAACCGAAGCCGACCAGGCCCACCGCGACGAGCGCGAAGCCGGTGCGCAGCGATGCCTCGCGGGACCAGTCGAGGAATCGGCCTTGGAGAGCCGAAGCGGCGGACCAGCCAAGCGCGGTGATAGTCAGCGGCAAGCCAGCGAGCGCAGGGCTGTAGCCGTGAACGGCAGTCATGGTCAGCGGGAGGTACGCCTCCATGCCCGCGTACGCACCGGCGATCAGGGCGCGAGAGGCAACGACTGTGGGCAATCCGGGGCGAGAGGTCATGGTTCCGGTGGGCAGGAGCTTGCGCAGTGCGACGGCTAGCGCGATCAGGCCCAAGGCTCCGTACGCGATTGCGGCAGGCGAAGGGTGTTGCGCGGCCCAACTCAGGGCAGCGACTCCGAGCGCGGCGACGACAGCGGCGATGACGCCTGCGCGACGTCCGGCTGGCATCGGCACGTGGACGGGTAAACGACGGGTGATCTTGCAGAGAAGAACGATGCCGATCCCGACCAGCGGAAGCAGCCCGAGGAAGACCCATCGCCAGCCCACGGTCACGGTCACCAGGCCAGCCACAGAAGGGCCGATGACCGCGGGCAGGACCCAAGCCGCCGCGTTAGCCGCATAGATGACGGGGCGTTCGCGGTCGGTGAACGTCAGGGCGATCAGCAGCGAAACGGATACCAGCAGAAATCCCGAGCCGAATCCCTGCAAGGCACGGCCGACCAGGAGCATCGGCATCGTTGTGGCAACGCCTGCTACAGCCAGTCCCGCGGCGAACAGCGCCGGCCCCACCAGGAGAGCTGGCGCTGGGCCTCGACGGTCACCCAGCCGTCCGGACAAGACGGTGGCGACGACGCTTGCCACCAGGAACGTGGTGAACGGCCAGGAGTAGAGCGAGAGACCGTGGAGTTCGGCGACCAGCGTCGGCATCGCAGTGGCAACGCCCATATTTTCAAAGGCCACCAGCGTGACCACAAGCAGCAGGCCGACGGTGACAAGGCGGTGTTCGCGACTCCAAAGGACGCTCTTTCGAGGCTGCGCTTCGACGGTCTGGCTCATGATCGCGAGCTTGCAACCTCCAGCGCCCTGGAGGTCAAGTCGCCCACCGGCCTTCAGGGGGTGGGACGCCTCGCATCGCGGTGGAATTCGGGGGCAGGGATGACGTCCCGCGACTCAGCCTGTGGAGCTACGGCAGGGCAACGAGGGGCGCTCAGCACAAGAAGCCGATGACGCCGGGTAGCTGTCGACGCTGTAGTGGTGTCCAGACCGCCGGATCAGTGCCCCTTGCGGGTACGGATAAGCACGTCTCTGTCACGACGCCGGGTGGGGCCGGGGTGGGCAAACGCGACAGAAGCGTGGGTGTTGCCGTTGACTGGCGAATCGAGCCTGCGGTTCGGAATGTGCTGGATGCTGGTTGGCTTTAAGTAGGACGTACAGCGACCGAAGGAGAGTGCGAACCGAGATGCGAGCCATCACTTTCGCCGAGTACGGCGGGCCCGAGGTGCTTCAACTGAAGGATGTTCCGGTACCGGAGCCTGGTCCGGGGCAGGTCCGGGTCGCCGTCCGGCGTGCGGGGATCAACCCGATTGATTGGAAGATTCGTTCGGGCGCGATGGCCGGCGGTGCGGCGCTCGAAGGTCCGCAGATTCCAGGGCTGGAGATCGCCGGAGTGGTCGACGCTGTGGGCGATGGTGCCGAATTCAGCGTTGGAGACGAGGTGTTCGGCTGGTCGACGACCGGCGGGTACGCGGAGTTCGCGGTCGGCGGTGCGATCGTTCGCAAGCCAGCTGATCTCTCCTGGGATGACGCCGCGGCGTTGCCGGTTGCTGGCGAAACTGCGTTGCGCGTGTTGCGTCTGCTCGACGTCAAAGCAGGCGAACTGTTGCTTGTCCACGGAGCGAGTGGCGCTGTCGGTCGTTTCGCGACACAGATCGCGGTCGCGTTGGGTGCGACGGTAATCGGAACGGCTGGACAGCACAATCTCGATGAGGTGAAAGCGCTAGGCGCGATTCCGGTGCGTTACGGCGATGGGTGGCTGGAGCGGGTCCGCGAAGTGGCAGACCGACCGGTCGATGCGGTGTTCGACGCGTCCGGTCATGGCGTTTTGCCGGAATCAGTCGAGTTGCGCGGATCGAAGGAGCGCATCGTGACTATCGCCGACGGTGCGGCGTTTCAGCTTGGGTTGCCGTTCTCGTCTGGCGGTCCAGACGGACAGACGCAAGAGGTGCTGAACGAGATCCTGGGATATGTCCGCAATGGACTGCGGATCGCGCAGGGGAAGACCTTCAGGCTTGAGGAAGTAGCAGCTGCGCAGGAGGAGAGCCGGAATGGGCATCCCGGTGGGAAGCTGACTATTGCCGTTTCCTGACCACGATTGTCGGCTAGACTCGAAAGTGGTGCAGGTCCGGCGGCTTGACAGGGTGGCGTGGCCGTTTTGCGGCAACCGCGGCAGACGGACCGTTGCCGCTCAGTGGCGAATGTTCAGAACAGTGAGCAGACGCTGAGACAGGCGACTGTTGCCACTCAGCGGCGACAAGTGGGACGAAGAAGCTAGGCATGCCTGCGCGAGTGACTTGTCGCCATGAGGTGGTCGCGTTTGGCTGGGCAGCGGTTACAGTCGACGAGACGGGAGTCGCAGCCATCAGGCGGCTAGGCGAGCTGGGTGGCTTTTCGCCGTTGAATGGCGAATGGGTTGGCTGAGGTAAGCCGAAAGCCGACGGGCGGAGCGGGAGAGACGCGGAGGCGTGTCGCCAAAAAACGGCAACTCTCCTCCGCGGCTCCGTGACCAGGGTGTTCGTCAGTGCACGACTGGCTGGGAAGACGCGCGACGGCCAACCAAAACCCGGCGGCGCTGCGGCGGGATCCGGACTGTGCCGAGGGCCGAGTGGACAGCCGCCTCGGCAAGCGCCGCCAGCGAACGGCGGTCTTCGGCGCGGCCGGGGGCGATTTCCGGGCACACGTGCACTTCCAGCACCAGACCGCGCAACGCGGCGACCCGGCGCAAGGACGCGATAAGTGATTCCGGACCGATGAACGCCGGCTGGCTGGTTTCGCGACCGTCAGAGAGGCGGTAGCGAAGGGCGATCGGCCGGACCGGGACGCCGCCGTCGATCGCGGCTTGGAACGTGGCCGTGGTGAAGCGGCCGGAAGCCAGGCCGCACCAGGTGGTGCCCTCGGGAGTGACGTTGACGAGCGCGCCGCTGCGGAGACTGTCGGCAAGTTCGGCCATAGTGCCCGGCAAGGTGCGCAAACGGTTGCGATCCAGGAAGATGCTGCCGCCGCGACGCACGAGGGTGCCGAGGACCGGCCAGGAGCCGATCTCGATCTTCGCGAGCGCGCGCATCGGGCGTAGTGCGTTGATGGCGATGATGTCCAGCCACGAGATGTGGTTGTTCACCACCAGCGCACCGCGGCCGGCCGGGGCGGCGAGAAAGTCCTCGCCGCCCACCACGGACATCCGCACGCCGAATGCTCGCAGCACCGCCCGGAAAATCCGGCGCAGCAAGCGTTCCCGGGCCCGGCCGCGGATAACCAGCAACGCAGGCGCGATCAGCAGCGCGGCGAAGACCACTGAAACTGCTGCTGTGAAGCGCAAAAACCGCCGAGCCAAGCCGACTGTCGGCGCGCCCTCGGTGAGGCAACCGTCACCGCAGGGCGACGTCGGCATCCATGCGTGGCTCATCCTTGCGCTCCGAGGAAGAACTTCAAGTACCGTTCATCGACCTGCTGCAGGTCGAGAAGGACGAAAAAGTCCGCGACCCCGAAGTCGGCGTCGAGGGCCGGCGGGCCGCACACCTTGGCGCCCAGCCGCACGTAACCCTTGATCAGCGGCGGGAGCACGGCCCGGTCGGGACGCGCGACAGCGCTGGGGTCCCACGGGATCAACGGCGAAACGCGCAACGAGTCGTCGGCGTGATGCTTGGTGCGCAAGACATCCCAGACGCCCGCGGCGTAGCTGCCGTCATCGTTCAGCGGGACCGAAGCGCAGCCAGCGAGGTAACGATGTCCGGAAAGGAGCATGTAGCGTGCGATCCCGGCCCACACCAGGCTCACCACGGCGCCGCTGCGGTGGTCAGGGTGGACACAGGATCGTCCGGTCTCGACCAAGGACGGCCGCAATGCGGCGAGCGTCGTCAAGTCGAATTCGCTGTCGGAGTAGAGCATTCCGGCTTGCTCGGCGCGCTCCGGCGGAAGCATGCGGTAGCAGCCGACGATCTCGCCGGTGTTGTCGTCGCGGACCACGAGGTGGTCGCAGAATTCGTCGAAGCGGTCGACGTCCCGGCCGGGCTCCGGGGAATGCAGTTCCGCCCCCATCTCCTCGGCGAAAACCCGGTATCGCAGTTTCTGTGCGGCGAGCACTTCATCGTTCCCGTTGGCGACCAGAAGCGAATACCGCGGCGCGCCTGCGGGAAGGTCGGCACCCGCCTGATCAGTACTGACGAGGAGCTGTGACGACGTCATGGTCAAGGTGTACCTGCCGGTAAGCGGCCTCGGAGAGTGCCAATCGATGACCGGTCAGTGCACGTTGAGTTAATTGCCGGTTCTCAGGTTCCTCTCAGGCTGGAGGGAAGCGCCTGGAGAACGCGGAAGGCCGCCGCGTGGCGAGCACGCGACGGCCTTCCGGGCTGGAGAAACGTCAGCCCTTGCGCTTGTCGACAGCCTCGGTCAGCTGCGGCGCGACGTTGAACAGGTCGCCCACCACGCCGAAGTCGGCGATCTCGAAGATCGGAGCCTCGGCGTCCTTGTTGACCGCGATGATCGTCTTCGACGTCTGCATGCCGGCGCGGTGCTGGATCGCACCAGAGATGCCGAGCGCGATGTACAGCTGCGGCGACACCGTCTTGCCGGTCTGGCCGACCTGGAACTGCGCCGGGTAGTAGCCGGAGTCGACAGCGGCACGGGACGCGCCGACAGCCGCGCCGAGCGAGTCGGCCAGCTTCTCGACGACGTCGAACTTCTCCGCCGAACCGACGCCGCGGCCACCGGACACGACGATCGACGCCTCGGTCAGCTCCGGACGGTCGCCGCCCACGACCGGCTCGATGCCGGTGATCTTGGCCGACTTCGCCGGGTCCTGCGCCGGGATTTCGACGGTCTCCTCGGCGGCCGCGCCCTCGGCAGCCTCTGCCTCGACCGCGCCCGGACGCACCGAAACGACCGGCGCTCCCTTGGCGGCCTTGGCCTTCACGGAGAATGCGCCACCGAAGATGGATTGGTCCACGGTGCCGTCAGCGTTGACGCCGACCGCGTCGTACAGCAGACCGGAGCCCAGCCGCAGCGCGACCCGCGCGGCCACCTCCTTGCCCTCGGCGCTGGCGGCGACGAGCACCGCGGCCGGGGAAACCTGCTCGGCGAGCTTCGCGAGCACGTCGACCTTCGGGGTCACCAGGTAACCGGCAGCGTCGTCGCCCTCGGCGACGTACACCTTCGCCGCGCCGTGGCCGGCGAGCGCTTCCTTGGCCTTCGCCGCGGTGCCGGTCGGGCCCACCACGACGGCGGAGGGCTCGCCAAGGGCGCGCGCAGCGGTCAGCAGCTCGAGCGTGACCTTCTTGACATCACCGTCGACGTGGTCGACGAGGACGAGTACTTCAGCCATTTTCCGGAATCCTCCTCGAAACCGTGTCTCAGATGAGCTTCTGCGCGACCAGGTACTCGGCGACCTTCGAGCCGCCGTCGCCCTCGTCCTCGACCTTCTCGCCCGCGGTGCGCGGCGGCTTCGGCGAGGCTTCGACGACCGTCGACCACGCGTTGGCGAGACCGACCTCGCCCGCATCGATGCCCAGGTCGGCGATGGTCAGCGTCTCGACCGGCTTCTTCTTCGCGGCCATGATGCCCTTGAACGACGGGTAGCGCGGCTCGTTGATCTTCTCGCTCACGCTCACCAGCGCCGGCAGGTTCGCCTCGAGGTGGGTGATGCCGTCTTCGGTCTCGCGGTCTGCCTTCACGGAGGAGCCCTCGACGGTCAGCTGGCGCACGTAGGTCAACTGCGGCACGCCGAGCAGTTCGGCGAGGATCGCGGGCACAGCGGCACCACGGCCGTCAGACGCCTCGTTGCCGGCCAGGATCAGGTCGAAACCCTCGACCTTGCCGACCGCGGCGGCGATGACCTTCGCCGTGGCGATCGCGTCGGAGCCGTGCAGCGCCTCGTCGGACACGTGGATGGCCTTGTCGGCGCCCATGGAGAGGGCCTTGCGGATCGCGTCGGTCGCGCGGTCCGGGCCGACCGAGATCACGGTGACCTCGCCCTCACCGGCTTCCTTGATCTTGAGGGCCTCTTCGACGGCCTTCTCGTTGATCTCGTCGAGCACGGCGTCGGCGGATTCGCGGTCAAGGGTGTTGTCGGAACCGGAGAGCTTCCGCTCCGAGTAGGTGTCCGGTACCTGCTTGACCAGGACAACGATGTTCGTCATGGGTCTTCTTCGACCTCCCGGTTGGGGCCGGCTCTCGGCCGCGGGACAGTGCTCTACTGAGCGGTAGATTAGGGGCAATTCCGCGGCCGGACCCCTCGAGGTGACGGCATTCACCTGGATGAGCAATCTATTGGGACCATCGTCCTAGTAGTTGTCCGGTTAGCCCGTCCAGCGCGCCACTCGCCCGATCGGACCAACGGTCACTTACTCGCAGTAGGCCGTTAGGGGTTACGCTCCGGCACCATGTCCGCGCACATCGCCGTAGTCACCGACTCGACCTCGTGCCTGCCCGAGCAGCTCGCCGCTCAGTGGCGAATCAGTGTCGTCCAGGTCCAGCTGCACGTCGGCGACCAGACGGACGACGAGCACCGCTTCGACCGGACCGAGCTCATCCAGACGATGAAATCCGGCGCGGCCGTCACGACTTCGCCGCCCGACCCGGGCGCGTTTTTCTGGAGCTATCAGGACGCGGCTTCCGCCGGCGCGTCCGCGATCGTGAGCCTGCACATCTCCGGACGGCTTTCGCAGACCGTCGAAGCCGCCCGCGAAGCCGCCCAGCAGGTCCGGATTCCGGTGCACATCCTCGACAGCGGGACGGCGAGCATGAGTCTCGGCTACGCAGCGGTGTCCGCCGCCCGGGTCGCCGGAGCAGGCGGACAGCTCGAACGGGTCCTCGACGCCGCGGAACGGCGAGTGCGCAACTCGACCGAACTGATCTACGTCGACACGCTTGAGTACTTGCGGCGATCGGGACGGATCGGTGCCGCCCAATCGATGCTCGGGAGCGCGTTCGCGATCAAGCCGCTGCTCACCGTCCGCAATGGAGAAGTGAGCCCGCTCGCCCGGGTTCCCGGCACTAAACGAGCGATGAACCGGCTCGTCGACCTGGCCGTGAAGGCCGCCGGTGACCAGCCCGTCGACCTCGCGGTGACCCGATTCGGCTCCGACGAGACTGAGATCGTTCAGCGGCTGCGGGAGCGCGTGCCCGGCGCGGGCGAGATCGTGGTGGGCGACGCGAGCACCGTGATCGGCGCTCACGTCGGCCCTGGTGCGCTCAGCATCACGGTGTCGCCGTCGAACTGACCTCGATTCGCCGCCCAGGGACCAAAAGCACCACAAGCGGCAGCAGGACCGTCACCGCTAGCCCGCCGATGATGAGCACCTGGTCGAGTTGCGGATAGTGCGCGACGTGACCCGCGTGGTAGACGAGGTGCGGGACCGCGAACAGCAGCGCCGCGACCGCCACCCACCGCGCGACAGTTGTGGTACCCATCACGGCAGCGCCGACCAGCATCGTGCCGAGCGCCAGGCTGAGGCCGCCGAAATCGATGATGAAGTGCTCGTTGTAGGGCCCGTCCATCGAGACCCAGCCGTGCCGGAAACCGGGAAAGTCCTGGTAGAACCCGGTCGGATCGAGCAGCGGCCAGAGCCCCTGCACCAGGGTGTAGAGGCCGAGCAGAAGCAGGAGGATGCGCGTGATCGTCCGTTGCATACGGCTGGAACGAGAGGGCTGCGCGAAACGTGACAGGCGCTAGGGTCGCGCAGGTGACCAACGCAGCCACCCGGGCCGAGGCACTGCACCTCACCGGCGAACGAACCGTCCCCGGCATCCCCGAGGAGAACTATTGGTTCCGCCGTCATGAAGCCGCCTACCTCGCCCTCCTCCCCCACTGCACCGACGCGACGGTGCTCGAAGCCGGCTGCGGCGAGGGCTACGGCGCCGGGCTGATCGCCCAGCACGCCCGGCGAGTACTGGCGCTGGACTACGACGTGCCGACCACCGAGCACGTCGCACGCCGGTACCCGGATGTCACCGTCGCGCGAGCGAACCTGGCATACCTCCCTCTGCGGGACGGCGCTGTCGACGTAGTGGCGAACTTCCAGGTGATCGAGCACCTCTGGGACCAGGCCGGTTTCCTCGCCGAGTGCTTCCGCGTCCTGCGCCCCGGCGGCAAACTGCTGGTCACGACCCCGAACCGGCTCACCTTTACGCCGGACAGCGACACCCCGCTCAACCCGTTCCACACGCGCGAACTGGCACCGTCCGAAATGGACGATCTGCTGCGCTCAGCCGGGTTCACAGTCGCTGCCCTGTACGGGCTGCACCACGCGGAATCCCTGCGCACCTTGGAAACCCGCTACAACGGGTCCATCATCGACGCTCAATTGGACGTCGTCATGGGTTCCCTTCCCGGGCAGGCCACCTGGCCCGCTGACCTACTCGCGGACGTCGCAGCGATCCGAGCCGATGACTTCGTCGTGCATGACGACGACCTTGACGCAAGCCTCGACCTGGTGGCCGTGGCGGTGCGCCCGTGAGCGCCCGGAACCCCGAGCACGAAGGCACGTTCTGCCTCGTCCTGCACAGCCACCTGCCGTGGCTGCCGCACCATGGCAGCTGGCCGGTCGGCGAAGAATGGCTGTACCAGGCGTGGACGCATTCCTACCTGCCGGTTGTCGACCTGCTGCGCCGTTTCGCCGCTGAGGGGCGACGCGACGTCCTGACGTTCGGCATGACGCCAGTCCTCGCCGCGCAGCTTGACGATCCATACGCTATCCGCGCCTGCCACGACTGGATCGGCCACTGGCAGCTGCGCACACAGCACGCATCGACGCTCTGGCGCGGCGACCCATTGCTGCGGGACCTCGCCACGGCCGAGCACCAAGCCGCGATGCACGCCGCCGAAGAGCTGGAAACGCGCTGGCGGCACGGTTTCTCGCCGATCCTCCGGTCGCTTGTGGACAGTGACACGATCGAACTGCTCGGCGGACCTCTGGCGCATCCGTTCCAGCCATTGCTGGACCAGCGAGTGCGACGGTTCGCCCTCCAGGCCGGACTTGAGGACACCGCGCTGCGCGTTGGCCGCGCACAAGAAGGTATTTGGGCACCTGAATGTGGTTATGCACCGGGAATGGAACGAGATTACCACGACGCCGGAGTGCGACGCTTCCTTGTAGATGGCCCTTCACTCCATGGTGACACCTCCGCCGCGCATCCCGTCGGCGACTCTGACGTCATCTGCTTCGGCCGCGATCTGGAAGTCACCTACCGCGTCTGGTCACCGAAAGCAGGTTATCCAGGCCATGCGGCGTACCGAGATTTCCACACCTGGGCACACGAAGTCGGACTGAAAGCGTCGCGTGTCACCGGTAAAACCGTTGAACCGCAAGACAAAGCTCCCTACGACCCCGCGCTCGCCGCGGACGTTCTAGGCTCGCACGTCAAGGATTTCGTCGAAACGGTCGTCGCGCGGCTGAGGTCGCTCCGCGAGCAACACGGCCGTGAATCGCTGGTAGTCGCGGCCTACGACACCGAACTCTTCGGTCACTGGTGGCACGAAGGGCCCGCGTGGCTCGAAGGAATCCTGCGCGCACTGCCCGAAGCCGGCGTCCGGGTGACCACTTTGCGCGGCGCGCTCGAGGCCGGACACCTTGGCGAACCGGTTCAGCTGCCCGCGTCTTCCTGGGGCTCCGGCAAGGACTGGCGAGTCTGGGATGGCGAACAGGTAGCGGACATGGTGCAGGACAACACCGCACTGCAGACACGGTTGCTCGACTTGGTCGACAGGCAGGACGGGACCACTCGCGACACCGTCGCCGATCAGGCTGTCGCCGAGGCGATGATGGCGCTGTCCAGCGACTGGGCGTTCATGGTCACTAAAGACTCCGCCGCCGACTACGCGCGTCGGCGCGCCCGTGTGCACACCGAACGATTTGATGCCTTGGCAGGACTGTTGCGCAGCGGGGATCGTGCTCGCGCGCTTGCTCTGGCTGAGGAATACCGCCGGGCCGACGGCCCGTTCGGACATCTGGATGCGCGCGCCCTGCGCCGTTCACACCCGTGACGATCGAAGGGAATTCCATGGGAATCCGCGACCTGCCTCTCAAGACGCTGTCCGGCGAAGACACCACTCTCGACGGACCGCTGGCTGGCAAGACTCTGCTCGTCGTGAACGTGGCGTCGAAGTGCGGGTTGACACCCCAGTACAGCGGTTTGGAACGCCTGCAGGAACGCTATGGCGACAAAGGCTTCTCGGTCGTCGGATTCCCGTGCAACCAGTTTGCCGGCCAAGAGCCAGGCACCGCGGAGGAAATCCAGACGTTCTGCTCCACGACGTATGGAGTCTCGTTCCCGCTGTTCCAGAAGATTGACGTCAACGGCGATCGGCGGCACCCGCTCTACGCGAGCCTCACGGATACTCCCGACGCGGACGGCGAAGCCGGTGACGTGCAGTGGAACTTCGAGAAGTTCCTGATCAGCCCGAACGGCGAGGTACTCGGTCGCTTCCGCCCGCGTACGGAGCCGGAAGACGAGACGGTCGTCGCGGTGATCGAAGCGGCTCTACCTGCTTGAGCTTCGGACCTGCTCTCCGGCCTGCGTCGATTCGCCGCGGCCGGAGAGCCTTTGCCGTTTTTCGGCGAATACCAGTCGAGCACCGAGCTGGTTGGCTTCCGAAGGAGGCGTCGCGGGCCGTCGGTTTCTGCCGTTGCCGTTCGGCGGCGAACGTCGGGCGTTCACCGCCTCTGCTCGCCCGCGGCGTTCTCGCCTCTCATCGGCAAATGCCTACTAACGGCGTGAGTCACCGTGAGCGAACGTCTCCACGCATCCCAACATCAGCCTGTCGCCAAGGCCGAGGATGCCGTCGCCGTTCAAAGGCAAGTTCGACACCTCTGGTCGGCGTGGCTCAGTGGCCGCTGACCGGCGACGGTGAAGCAGCGAGTCCGGGCTAGACGACTTCTGACCAGCACCGAGCACACCGTTGACCAGCTTGTCGCCAGTGAGTGGCGAATCGCAGGTCGGTCTGGTTCGTCCCCCAGGCCGCACTGCATGTCTTGCGTGGCCGATCAATGGCGAATCGCAGGTCAACGACTGTCCGGAGCCTCGCCAGCCAGCTCGGCAGCGGTCTTCACCTCGGGGTGCGAGCCACGCGCGATCACCTTTCGGTTGTGGTTCGCGGCGTCGGCGAAGTCGAGCTTCTGCACTCGGCGGTCGTAGGTGATGAGGCCGTTCACTTCGTTTTCTACATCAGTGGTTTGAGTATAGATCGCGCCGGACAACCCCAGGTCGGAAACCAGTCCTTCGAGGCGTTCGCTCACCTCCGCGTAACGGGCAGTGAGTTGTGCGGAATCGGTCGTCATCTCGTAGGCATTAGGCGGACCAGGCCAAATGTGGCCTTCGAGAACCAAGCCCAGGCCACCATATTCGCCGTCTACCAATGCGCGATTGTCCCCCTCGTTCGGTTCCCCCGGCCCGACATACGTGTGATCGTCGTAGATGTCGCCCGCACCAGTGTCCGGGCGAGAGAAGCAGCAGTTCACGCCGCTGTTGGCGATCACCAGCCGCGCCGGGTCGAGTTCCTTGACGAGTTTCGCGATCCGGGCGGTATCGAATTCTCCCCAGCCTTCGTTGAACGGCACCCAGGCGATGAGCGACGTGACATTGCGCAGCTGCGCGACCATCTCCTTCAGCTCTGCCTCGAATCTCCGCTGTCCTTCGGGCAACGGATCAGGTGCGTGCCCGGGCGGTCCGGCAAATGAGACGACCAGCGACGGCATGTCCTGCCAGACGGCCAAACCCAGCCGGTCTGCCCAGTAGTACCAACGCGGGGGCTCGACTTTGACGTGCTTGCGGACCAGGTTGAACCCGAGTTCCTTCGTTTTCTCGAGATCGAACCGCAGCGCCTCGTCCGTCGGCGCGGTGTAACCGCCGTCCGGCCAGTAGCCCTGGTCGAGTGGTCCGTGCAGGAAGGTGACCCGGCCGTTCAACGCGATCCGCGGCCGTCCGTCGACATCCGGGACGATTTCTACCGTTCGCAAGCCGCAATAACTGGCGGCCTCATCCAGTACATCACCGTGCGCATCCAGAAGTCGGATGGTGATGTCGTAGAGAAACGGATCGTCAGGAGACCACGGATGCGGTTCCGGAAGGTTAGCCCGCAGCCGCGCACCAGCCGTACCCCGCACGCGCGCCGCCTCTTCGCCGTTTGGTGGCGAAACGATCAACTCCACTTGCGCACCACCAGTGACCTGCGGGAACACCGACACACCAGACAGGTCTGAGGTGATCTCAAGGGAGGAAATGCGCTCGTTCGGCACCGGCTCGATCCACACAGTCTGCCAAATTCCCGACGTCGAGGTGTAGCAGATACCGCCAGGTTCGTTGCGCTGCTTGCCGATCGGGTACGGCTCGATGTCGGTGCGGTCCTCTGCGCGAACGGTAATTTCCTGCGGTCCTGATGCACGGAGCGCGTCGGTGATGTCCGCGGAGAACGACGTGTACCCGCCCTCATGGGTGACCACCGTCTGGTTGTTGACCCGCACCTCGGCTTTCTGGTCGACTGCACCGAAATGCAGCAACACTCGTCGCCCGCTCCAGCTTTCCGGAACCTCGAACAACCGCCGGTACCACAGCACTTCATCGCGTCGGCCGATCCCGGAAAGCGCCGATTCCGGCGCGAAGGGGACCAGGATGCGCTCGCTGTACCCGACGGGTCGCGGCTCCGTGGGCGAGGCAGGCCATCCTGCGTACTCCCAGATGCCGTTGAGGTTCAGCCATTCCGGCCGGCGAAGCTGGGGCCGCGGGTACTCGGGCAGCACCGCGGCCGGGTCGACTCGGTCGGTCCACGGGGTGGTCAGCGGCGAATCCGCGCGCTGCCATTCGGGCTCTGTTGGAGTCATCACTGGCCATGGTGGCAGAGAAATCCGATCCATGGCATAGCTAAGGGCTGCTCGGACGGCCCAGCCCGGCTTGATGGTTTCGCCGGTTGTCGGTGGTCGCTGGCCGACAACTGGTCATCAGCGCAGCTTCCGCAGGAGCCTCGGGCAAAGTTGCCGTTGACCAGCTATTCGCCGCTCAGTGGCGAATAGCTGGTCAGTCGCTGGAGAAAACGCTTCGGTCCCGGGCGCAGAGGGGTGGGCGAGGCGTGCGAGGGCAGCCGGTCGTGGGCAGTGACCGTAGTAGGAGCTCCGATTCAGTACGGCGGTCGCTACTGTCCGAGACAAGGGCTGAGCTGCGGGGATGCGGCTGCCGCGGGCTAGCCAACCGACCAGGCGGGGCTGTTGCCGTTTTCTGGCGAAACGCCTTGACCAGCGAATTCGTCCCGGCTCAGGCACTTTTTCGCCAGGTGGCGGCGAGGCTTTCCGCCGGTCGTTCGGGCGGCCGCCCCGGGGCAAGCGACTGGCGAGTAACCTCGGGCCATGCGCGTGCTGATGTTGTCCTGGGAGTACCCGCCGGTGGTCATCGGCGGGCTGGCCCGGCACGTCCACGCGCTGGCGAGGCACCTCGCCATGCAGGGCCACGACGTCGTCGTCCTCTGTCGGCACACTGCGGGCACCGACGCATCGACGCATCCGCGCAGCGATCGGGTCATTGAGGGTGTCCGGGTCGTCCGCGTGGCTGAGGACCCGATGCACCTGACTTTCGAGCGTGATCTCGTCGCGTGGACGCTCGCGATGGGGCACGCCATGATCCGGGCGGCGCAGGATTTGCTCCGCACGTGGCAACCCGACGTCGTGCACGCTCACGACTGGCTGGTCACTCATCCGGCGATCGCGGTCGCCGAGGCCGCTCGGGTGCCGCTCGTCGGGACGATTCATGCGACAGAAGCGGGCCGGCATTCGGGATGGCTGTCGCACCCGCTCAACCAGCAAGTGCATTCGGTCGAGTGGTGGCTGGCCAATCGCGCCGACGCGGTGATCACCTGTTCGCAGGCCATGCGCAAGGAGGTCGCGCATCTCTTCGAGATCGACCCGGCCGACGTCGCGGTGATCCATAACGGCATCGAGGGGCGCAGTTGGCGCGTGTCCTCCGGGGAAGTCGCGAGGATGCGGGAACAGCACAGTCCGGACGGTGCGCCGTTCCTGCTGTTCTTCGGTCGGCTGGAGTGGGAAAAGGGCGTCCAGGACCTGCTGACCGCGTTGCCGCGGATCCGCCGCCGATTCCCGGGGACTCGAGTGGTCGTCGCCGGAAAAGGGCGACATCACGATGAGCTTGTCGCACAGGCGCGCAAGCTGCGGATTCGCCGGGCAGTGGACTTCGTCGGTCACCTCTCCGATCGAGACCTGCGCGCACTCCTCGCCGCGGCCGACGCGGTCGTGCTGCCGAGCCGGTACGAGCCGTTTGGGATCGTCGCGCTGGAGGCGGCTGCCGCGAAAGCACCGCTGGTGGCGTCGACCGCGGGTGGGCTCGGCGAGGTGGTCATCGATGGGGAGACCGGACTGGCTTTCGCGCCGGGCGACGTCGCTGGCCTCGCCTCAGCCGTGGTGACGGTCTTGAGCGACGTTCCGGCCGCGACCCGCCGTGCGCGTGCGGCACAGGCGCGGCTTGGTGCGGACTTCGATTGGGGGCGGATCGCGGAGGCGACCGTCGACGTTTACCGGCGGGCGCGGGTCGGTGAGCCAGTAGAGTTGGGGCGGCCGAAGATCGCGACTGGCAACGCGTTCGAAGTGTAGGGCGCGCCAGTTGGCCAGATTCGCCGTTCAGTGGCGAATGACTGGTCAGCGGGGGTCAACGGCGGCGATGAGGTCGCGGTAGTCGGGGTCCGCGGCCACTCGATCGAAGGCGCTCGCCAGCGCGGCTTCGTAGACCGGGACGGCTTTGCGCAACGTGGCTCGGCCGGCATCGGTAATTCCGGTGTAGACGCCGCGACGGTCGTATTCGCAGAGACGTCGTTCGGTCAGGCCGGTACGCTCGAGACGGCCCACGAGGCGGGTCGCGGAGCTCTGGTTGAGCGACGTCGCGTCCGCGAGTTCCTGCATGCGGAGTTCGCCGTCAGGTCGGTCGGCCAGTGACAGCAGGGCGACGAACTCCGAGAAGCCCAGGTGCAGCTGCCGTTGCAAGGCTTGCTCGACCTCGTGGTCGACGCGGCTGCGAAGTGCCATCATGCGGGGCCACATCGCGCCGAGGGTGGTTAGTTTCGCTCCTGCCGACTTGCGGCCATGGGAAGGTGTGGTGGTCACGCGAACTGCCTCTCCGGCGAAACCTCGTCCGACGTCGAGAAGTGACGCCGAGACCTCTTGTATAGCACATGTGCGTGCATGCAATTGGGCGTCTGGAAGCCTCTCGTTCGCTGGAGATCGCACTTGACCCTAGGTGGCATGGTCTGCAGGAGGATTCGGCAGGCCGGTGGTGCAAGAACCTCGCGCAGGTTGAAGGAACCGGTCAGACGAACGTCCGCAGGAACTGGTGCAGCAACGGGTTGACCTGCTCTGGGGTGAGTCAGGGTAGGCGTATGGGCAGTACCGCGGATTACGTGTACGCCACTGGCGTTCGGGAGGCGTTCGTCCAGCAGGTCCATGCGGTCGCGCGGAAGGGAAGCGTCCTGATCGCCCCACATCATCAGCGTCGGGCAGGTAGTTTCGTTCAGGCGGCCCGAAACGTCGTCTCGCTCCAGCAGGCAGTTCGCGGCCGGGCCTAGCGGGAAACAGGGTGCGGCGCGCCATCGTGCGCGCAATTCGTCGCGAAGGTCGGATTCTCCGAGCAGTTGTGTGGAAAGGGGTATGGTGAGGTCGTCAATTGGGCCGTTTTCGCGTAAGGCTGCCAATACGTGTAGGACGTGCCGGGGTCGTCGTCCGGGGATTGTCCGTGGCCGCGGGCGTCTCAGGTGATCACACGCCACTCCGGCGCGAACATCGCTGCTTGCGGCGAGAAGGTTAAGTGGTCCAGGAAGTAGCCGTGTCCCAGGAGCAACGCCGGCCCGTTTCCTCCGGTGTCGGCGAAGAAAATCTGGCGGTCGTTGATGGTTGCCGTGGGCATTTGGCTGGCCTCCAGCTTCGTCGCAAACAATTATGCCGCGCCGGTGCAGCGTGGTGACCACCGTGATCTGGTTCCTGTAGCCAGAACTAGGGCGGTTCGCCGCCGAGTGGCAAATTCCGGCTGGGCATCGGACTGGATACGGTCAGTCGTCAGACTTCGCTGAATGGGTTGAACCACCAGCGAGTTTGAGGCAGATGACTCCGGCGATGATCAATGCCAGGAACAGGATTCGGAGCGGTCCCAGGTTTTCGCCGAAGATGATCGCGCCGAAGATCGCAGCACCGCTCGCGCCGATGCCGGTCCAGACCGCGTAGCCGACGCCGACGTCGATGGTGCGTAGGGCCAGGCTGAGGGTGAAAATCGTTGCAGCCGCAGCGATTACGGTGGCGATCGACCACGGCAGGTTGGTGAAGCCGCGGCTGCCGTCCGTGCTGATGGCGAACGCGATTTCGCAGACCCCGGCGACGAGCAGGATGCCCCACGCGCGGCGAGTGGTCTGCGGCTTCTCCGGTGCGACGATGGGTGCTGCTTCGGGCTGAGCGGACACGATGGGAGTCCTTTCGGGAGTGGGAAGTCGAGGTTCAGGCACCGGTCAGCTGGAGGCCGATGATGCCGCAGATCACGAGGCCGAAGCCGATGAGCTTGCGCCAGTTGAGCTTCTCCTTGAAGATCAGCGCGCCCAGCAGCACGATGCCGACCGAGCCGAGACCGGTCCAGATCGCGTAGCCGACGCCGACGTCCAGCGTCAGCAGGGCGCGGCTGAGGAAGAAAATGCCGCCAGCCGCCATGACCAGCGTGAATACCGACGGCCACAGCTTGGTGAATCCGTTCGTGGCGTTGGCTCCGAGCGCGAAGGCGATCTCGAAGAACACAGCGATGCCGAGGTAGAGCCAGTGCATGGTTTCTCCGGTGCGAGTCAGGTCGGAAGCTGCTCGGCTCCCTTGCCGGCGACGCTCCCCCAGGTAGTTACATGTGCAATATATGTATGTCGAATCAAATAGGCAAGGGGGTTGGCGGGGGTGGTCACGGCGGCATCGGGCGGTTGCCGAGGAAATGAGTTGCGGTCGCCGACAGGGCGGGCGATCCTGAGAAGGAGGCGTTGACCAGGTATTCGCCGCTGAGTGGCAACGACTGTTCGGGCGGAATGGGATCGGAGCCGGAGGGTTCGGCGCCCCGTTCGCATCGCTGGGCGGATCGGGCGAAGGAGACGGGAGCCTCGGCGGGGTCGGCTGCCTGGCGACTGTGGCGATCGGAGTGCGGACAGGGGCTGGACGCCGATTGCATGGAGCCGGGCGAGGGGTTCTTGGCATCGGCGGCGGAGAACGAGTCCGCCCGAAGGAGCCAGCTGGCTGGGTCTGAACGACGTGCTCAGTCTGGGTAATACGGTCGAGCCGGATGAGAGGGTCTCGAACCAGGGGCGGGATCGGACGAGTCCTTGCGTTGTGCAGGGATTCGCCGTTGAGCGGCCACGACAACCCCGGCCTCGATCAGCGCCCGTGATTGCGCAGGGGTCGAGCATAAGCAGCACCCGAGATTCGGCCGGGGCAGAGCACGAGCGGAACCCGGGATCTCGCCTGCGGAGCGCGGGTCAAGAATTGAAGCCGAGCTGGCCCCAAGCCGGAGAATCCGAAAGCCCGCGCCCCTCGCCGGTCAGCGGCGAAGGAGCGCGGGTCCGGAAAGACCCGGGTCCGGTGGCGGGGAGCCTCCGCCACCGGACCCGTCCCCAGCACCATCCCAAAAAGTGGTGCGGGGTAACCGGTCGCCGGTGGTCAGGTCACTGGCGACCGGAGTCTGTCACCGCTCGGTCAGGTAGCGGGCGTAGGCGACAGTCGTGAGGAAGCTCGGCAGCTTCTCGCCGAGGGCGGTCTCGGTGAAGATCTCGCGGGCGTCGTCGAGGCGGGCTGACGGGCCGAGGTCCGTGCGGACCTTTGTCAGTTCGTCGTCCAGGAATTCGACGGCCAGCTCGCGGGTCAGCGCCGTGCCGTCCTCGAGCTTCGTGCCGTTGCGGATCCACTGCCAGACCTGGCACCGCGCGATTTCGGCCGTCGCGGCGTCTTCCATGAGGTTGTGGATCGCCGCGGCACCGGTGCCGCGCAGCCAGGAGTCGATGTAGCGGAGGGCGACGTTGATGTTCGCCCGCACGCCCGCTTCGGTGACCTCGCCACCGGCGCTCGCGACGTCGAGCAGGTCCGAAGCGTCGACGGACACGTCTTCACGCAGCTTGCCGAGCTGGTTCGGCCAGCCGCCGAGCGCGCGGTCGAACACCTCGCGGCAGACCGGGACCAGGCCGGGGTGCGCGACCCACGAGCCGTCGAAGCCGTCGCCTGCCTCGCGTTCCTTGTCCTGACGGACCTTCTCCAGCGCGTTTTCGTTGGTAGCCGGGTCCTTGCTCGGGATGAAGGCCGCCATGCCGCCGATCGCGTGCGCCCCGCGGCGGTGGCAGGTGCTGACGAGCAGTTCGGTGTAAGCGCGCATGAAGGGGACCGTCATCGTCACCTGAGCGCGGTCCGGCAGCACGAAGTCGGCACCGTGCGCGGAGAAGTTCTTGATGACGCTGAAGATGTAGTCCCAGCGACCGGCGTTCAAGCCAGCGGCGTGCTCGCGGAGTTCGTAGAGGATCTCGTCCATCTCGAAGGCCGCGGTGATCGTCTCGATCAGCACGGTCGCGCGGATGGTGCCGCGCGGGATGCCGAGTTCCTTCTGTGCCAGCAGGAACACGTCGTTCCACAGGCGCGCTTCCTGGTGGCTTTCCAGCTTCGGCAGGTAGAAGTACGGGCCGCTGCCGCGCGCCAGAAGCTGCCGGGCGTTGTGGAAGAAGTACAGGCCGAAGTCCACGAGGCTCGCCGAAACCGGGCGGCCGTCGATGCGGATGTGCTTTTCGACCAGGTGCCAGCCGCGCGGGCGGGCGACGATCGTCGCCGGGTCGTCGCCGATCGTGTAGCGCTTGCCGGCCTCGGTGGTGAAGTCGATGTTGCGGCGGATGGCGTCGAACAGGTTGAGCTGGCCGTCGATGACGTTGTGCCAGGTCGGCGAGGTCGCGTCCTCGAAGTCCGCCAGCCACACCTTCGCGCCGGAGTTGAGCGCGTTGACCGTCATCTTGCGGTCGGTCGGGCCGGTGATCTCGACGCGCCGGTCCTCGAGACCGGGCGCGACGGGGGCGATGCGCCAGCTCTCGTCCGCCCGGATCGACCGGGTCTCGGGCAGGAAGTCGAGCTGCTCCTCCCCCGACTGCAGCCGCTCGCGACGGCGGCGGCGCTCGTCGAGGAGTTCGCGGCGGCGTCCGGCGAAGGTGTTGTCGAGTTTGGCTACGAAGTCCAGTGCGGCCGGGGTGAGAATCTCGGCGAAGCGGCCATCGGCGGGCCCGGTGACCTCGATGCGGGTGTTCAACGTGTCAGCCATCTCGTACCTCCGCGAAGGGGGAAAGGAAGGGGGCGGGCCGGCGACCGGGATCGCCGGCCCGCGGGGTGCGTCAGTGGAACTGGTCTTCTTCGGTCGAACCCTTGAGCGCGGTGGTCGAGCTCTCCGGGTTCAGCGCGGTGGACACCAGGTCGAACCAACCGGTGCCGACCTCGCGCTGGTGCTTCGTCGCGGTGTAGCCGCGCTCCTCCGAAGCGAACTCGCGCTCCTGCAGGTCGACGTAGGCGCTCATGCCGTTGCGGGCGTAGCCGTGCGCCAGGTCGAACATCGAGTAGTTCAGCGCGTGGAAGCCGGCCAGCGTGATGAACTGGAACTTGTAACCCATGGCGCCGAGCTCGCGCTGGAACCGCGCGATGGTGTCGTCGTCGAGGTGCTTCTTCCAGTTGAACGACGGCGAGCAGTTGTAGGCCAGCATCTGGTCCGGGTACTGCGCCTTGATCGCCTCGGCGTACTTGCGGGCGACCTCGAGGTCCGGCGTGGAAGTCTCCATCCACAGCAGGTCGGCGTACTGCGCGTAGGCCAAGCCGCGGTCGATGCACGGCTCGATGCCGTTGTTGACCTCGTAGAAGCCCTCGGAGGTGCGGCCGCCGGTGAGGTACTTGCGGTCGCGCTCGTCGACGTCGCTGGTCAGCAGGGTCGCGGCCTGCGCGTCGGTGCGGGCGACGACCAGGGTCGGCACGTTCAGCACGTCGGCGGCGAGACGGGCGGCGTTCAGGGTGCGCTCATGCTGCTTGGTCGGGATGAGGACCTTGCCGCCGAGGTGGCCGCACTTCTTCTCGGACGCGAGCTGGTCTTCCCAGTGCACGCCCGCGGCGCCGGCCGCGATCATGCCCTTCATCAGCTCGAACGCGTTCAGCGGACCGCCGAAGCCAGCCTCGGCGTCGGCGACGATCGGGGCGAACCAGTCGATGTCGCCGTTGCCCTCGGCCCAGTTGATCTGGTCGGCGCGGCCCAGCGCGTTGTTGATGCGGCGGACGACGGCCGGAACCGAGTTGGCCGGGTAGAGGCTCTGGTCCGGGTAGGTCTGGCCGGCGAGGTTGGCGTCGGCGGCGACCTGCCAGCCGGACAGGTAGATGGCCTTCAGGCCGGCGCGCACCTGCTGCACGGCCTGGTTGCCGGTGAGCGCGCCCAGCGCGTGGACGTAGTCCTCGCTGTGCAGCAGCTCCCACAGCTTCTCCGCGCCGCGGCGGGCGAGGGTGTGCTCTTCGACGACAGAACCGCGAAGCTTCACCACGTCGGCGGCGGAGTAGGTCCGCTGGACACCCGCCCAGCGGGGGTCGGTCTTCCACTGCTCGGCCAGCTCGGCCGCCGCCTGCTCGAGCTGATTGGCCTGCTCGGTCATCGGACTCTCCCGTGTTGCGAAGTTTGCGATTGCTCGCCTTGCCTGGTCACGACCCTGACACGAGCGGGAAAACCTGGTCTAGCGCTCCAATTTGCCAATTTCTGCGAAGATTGCCTAGCATGTTGCAAAGGTTGCGAATCTGCCGTTCGCAACCGCAGCGAAAATTCGCGGGCTTGATCGTTCACGTAATCGTTCAGGCCCGGAAACCTTCCGACCGGACGGAGCACTGATGGACAAAACTTTCGCCGGGGCGCGGTTGCGGCATCTGCGTGAGAGCCGGTCGATGAGCCAGGCGGATCTCGCCCGTGTGCTCGAGATCTCACCCAGTTATCTCAATCAGATCGAGCACAACTCGCGCCCGCTGACAGTGCCGGTGCTGCTTCGGATCACGCAGGCGTTTGGGGTCGACACCGAGTTCTTCGCCAACAACGACACCTCGCGGCTCGTTGCCGACGTCAAGGAAGCCCTGCTCGACGAGGCCGTGGGCATCGAAGCGACGACGAGCGAACTGAACGAACTGGCCAGCAACCTGCCGTCGATCGCGCAGGCGTTGGTGAAACTGCATCGCAGCTACCGCAACGCCGTGGAGAGCACAGCCGCACTGACCACGGAAAACGGTCTTGGCCTGCACGGGAGCGCCGCCGCGCCATTGCCGCACGAGGAGGTCCGCGACTTCTTCTACGAGCGGGAGAACTACGTCGCCGAGCTGGACGAGCGGGCCGAGAAGATGGCCGCGCAGATCCCGCTGCGGCGCGGATCGGTGCTCGGGTCGCTCAAGGAACGGCTGTGGCAGCGCTACGGCGTCGACGTGACCAGCGAAGGCATCAACGAATCCGCAGGTGAACAGCATCGGTACGAGCCGGCGACACGGGTGTTGCGGCTGGCACCGAGCCTGCGCGTCGGACAGCAGGCGTTCCGGATGGCATCTCAGATCGCGTTGCTGGAATACGACGACTTGATCACCGAACTCGCCGATTCATGGGCGTTTTCCGGCCCGGCCGCACGCACGCTCGCGCGGGTCGGCCTGGCGAACTACTTCGCCGGTGCGCTGATCCTGCCGTACAGCCCATTCCTGGCCGCGGCCGAAGAGTTCCGGTACGACATCGAGCGCCTCTGCGACCACTTCGGCGTCGGTTTCGAGACCACGTGTCACCGGCTGTCGACTCTTCAGCGGCCAAAACAGCGCGGGGTGCCGTTCTCGTTCGTGCGCGTGGACCGGGCCGGGAACATGTCGAAACGCCAGTCGGCGGCGGGTTTTCACTTCTCGCGCGTCGGCGGTGCTTGCCCGTTGTGGAACATCTACGAGGCGTTCACCTCGCCGGGCAAAATCCTCACGCAGATCGCCGCGCTGCCGGACGGCAAGCGGTACTTCTGGGTCGCGCGGACGGTGTCGCGCAATATCGGCGGCTACGGCAGCCCGGGCAAGACGTTCACCGTCGGTCTCGGCTGCGAACTGCGGCACGCGGGCCGGCTGATCTACTCGACCGGCCTTGACCTGGACGAACCCGCCGCCGCGACGCCGATCGGCATGGGCTGCAAGGTGTGCGACCGGCCCGCTTGTTCGCAACGCGCGTTTCCGGCCATCGGCAAACCGCTCACGGTGGACGAAAACACCAGCACCTTCGTCCCGTACCCGGCGGTGCCGAAGACGTGAACGCAGCCAGTGACGTGAGTGCCCCGGACGTGTTCACCGGGTGCGAAGTACATTCACCCGAGTGCACGACATCGACACGGTGAACGCAGAACTGGTCGAACAGGCCGCCGAACGGCTCGCGGGCGTGGTCACCCGCACGCCCCTCGAGCCCAACGCGCGCCTGTCGTCCCGCGTAGACGCGCGCGTCTGGCTTAAGCGCGAAGACCAGCAGACTGTGCGCTCGTACAAGATCCGCGGCGCGTACAACTTCATCGTGCAGCTCGATGCCGCGACGCGGGCGCGCGGTGTCGTGTGCGCGAGTGCGGGCAACCACGCACAAGGCGTCGCGTACGCGTGTCGCCGTTTAGGGGCGAATGGTCGCGTGTACGTGCCGGGCACGACGCCTCGACAGAAGCGTGAACGCATTGCGGCGCTCGGCGGTGCGCACATCGAGGTCATTGTCGTCGGCGAGACGTACGAAGACGCCTTCGCCGCGGCTAAGGACGACGCCCACCGCACTGGGGCGACGCTCGTGCCAGCGTTCGACGACGTCCGCACTGTGGCCGGTCAGGGCACTGTCGCGCTTGAAGTGGTCTCGCAGCTCGGCTTCATGCCGGATGTCCTGGTCGTGCCGGTCGGCGGCGGCGGGCTGCTGGCCGGGATCGCGACGTGGGTTCGCGAGCGGCATCCGGACATCCGGGTCGTCGGCGTTGAGCCAGCTGGGGCGATGTGCATGGCGGCGGCTCTCGAAGCGGGCGAGCCGGTGCGGATCGACGCGGTGGACCCGTTCGTGGACGGTGCCGCGGTGCGCGAGGCCGGACAAGTGACGTTCCCGTTGATCCGGGACAGTGGTGCGGAACTGACGTCCGTCGCCGAGGGTGCGGTGTGCACGGAAATGCTGTCGCTGTACCAATCGGACGGCATCATCGCCGAACCCGCGGGTGCGCTCGCGGCCGCTTCGCTCGGGACGAGCGTGCAGGTCGAACCGGGACAGACGGTGGTGTGCATCGTTTCCGGCGGCAACAACGACGTCAGCCGGTACAGCGAAATCCTCGAGCGCTCGCTGATGCACGAAGGGTTGAAGCACTACTTCCTCGTCAGCTTCCCGCAGGAACCCGGCGCGCTCCGGCGGTTCCTTGACGAAATCCTCGGACCGGAGGACGACATCACCCGGTTCGAGTACGTGAAGCGCAACAACCGGGAGATCGGTCCGGCGTTGATCGGTGTCGAGATCCCGCGGCGCGCGGACTTGCCGGGGTTGCTGGCGCGGTTGGAGAAGAGCCCGTTGCAGGTGGAGCGAGTGGAGCCGGGGAGTCCGTTGTTCCACTTCCTGCTCTGAGGTCCTGTCCCCGGGCTCTGTGCAGCAGGGACTTTACCCGCTGGGTAAGCCGACTAGGGCACGTTCCGGGAGGACGAGAGTGGCCGCGCCCGTCGAGATCGTGGACTACGACCCGCGATGGCCTCAAGTATTCGCCAGTCTCCGCGACCGGATCACCGAAGCGATCGGCGGACTTGCGCAACGCGTCGAGCACGTCGGCAGCACAGCGGTCCCCGGGCTGGCCGCTAAACCGATCATCGACCTGACTGTCGTCATCGCCACCCGCGACGACCTGCCCGCAGTTGTCGCCAATTTGCGGCGAATCGGCTACCGGCACGAAGGCGATCTCGGCATTCCCGGTCGAGAAGCCTTCGCCCGGCCTCCCGGCACACCGCCGCACCACCTCTACGTCTGCACTGGCGAGAACGAGAATCTCGCTCGGGTAATCGCGTTCCGGGACTTCCTGCGCACTCACCCGGAGACCGCTCACAAGTACGCGACGTTGAAGCGTTCGCTCGCCCATCGCTTCCGCACCGACCGTGCCGCCTACACCGCAGCGAAGACCGGCTTTATCGACGACGTGGTGGCGAAAGCTCTGTCGGAGCCGCCTGACCGCGGCGTCGGTTGAAGGGCGTTCAGACAGTCCGATCGTGGCTGATCGAGCTGAATTGGCTCCTGTCCACGCAGGTCAGAGCGATTCGCCAAAAAACGGCAACACTGCTCAGCCCAGTTCGGCGCTGCCCTCACGGTAGATCTTCGCGGACTTGATGCGGTCTCCGGACAGCCGATAGAAGCCAGCGATGGCGAAGACGTGGTCCTCGCCGTTGTGGGTGAGCCGCTCAGTCAATTGGGCGGCGACCTGGTCACCGTCCGCGAGAACGTTGTCGACCGTCAAAGTCGGGAGAAGTTGTTCCATGGCACCGCTGAACAGCTCGGTAAGTTCAGCGCGTCCGCGCGCGACGCTGCTTCCGGTGATCCACACCGCGTCCTCGGTGAAGCCGTCGAGAAGGGCTTGAAGGTCACGGTTGTTGAAGGCGGCGACGTGCCGACGCAGGGCTTCGCTCATAGGACGAGACTATCGACGCTGTCAGGCTATTTTCGCCGCCGGACTCGACAGACGTGTTTACGTCAGCTGTCGCCAAGCGTCTTCTGCAGCGCCTTATTGGCCTTGCGCGCCATGTCGGCGACTGCCTCGCGCCGGGCCGCATCCGCGGCGTAGTCGTCCTCGCGGTTGCGGACCACTCGGGCCGGTGAGCCGACCGCGATCGAGTAGTCCGGGATGTCACCGCGCACCACCGCGTGCGCGCCGAGCACGCTGCCGCGGCCGACGCGGGTGCCCTTGAGGACGCTGACCTTCGTGCCGAGCCACGTGTCCGGGCCGATCCGGACCGGCGACTTGACGATGCCCTGGTCCTTGATCGGCACGTGGATGTCCGCGGTCACGTGGTCGAAGTCGCAGATGTACACCCAGTCGGCGACGAGCGTGGCGGCGCCGAGCTCGATGTCGAGGTAGCAGTTGATCACGTTCTGCCGCCCGAACACCGACTTGTCGCCGATGCGAAGGGACCCCTCGTGACAGCGGATGGCGTTGCCGTCGCCGATGTGCACCCAGCGGCCGATCTCCATCCGGCCGTATCCGGGACGGCAGTGGATCTCGACGTTCTTGCCGAGGAAGAGCATGCCGCGCAGGATGATGTGCGGGTTCGCGATGCGGAATTTGAGCAGCCGGTAGTAGCGCACGAGGTACCACGGCGTGTACGCGCGATTGCGCAGGATCCAGCGCAGCGAGTCGGCCGTCAGGAACTTCGCCTGGTGCGGGTCCCGCCGGGCCCGCCGCCAGGCGCGCACGCGCGACAACGCGGGCGCACCCCACATCGACGTCATGCCCTTGACCGTAACCTGTGGACGACGGCCAGCCACAGGCAAGGGGAGCAGGATGGGGACCAAGCTGATCATCGACACCGATCCCGGCGTCGATGATGCTTTCGCGATCGCGCTGGCCGCGAGGTCGGCGGACGTCGACCTGCTAGGCGTGACGACTGTCTTCGGCAACGTACCGCTGAGCACGACGACCGCTAACGCGCGCCGGCTGCTGCAGCTATGCGACCGCCCGGACGTGCCGGTCGCCGCGGGCGCCTCGCGGCCTCTCCTCCACCGCGAACCGCACCGGGCGAGCACCGTCCACGGCTTGGATGGACTTTCCGGGCACGCCGATTCATTGCCCGATGCGACCCGCCCGCTCGAGGCCTCGGACGCGGTCAGCCTCATGGTCTCGCTGCTCGAAGCCTCGGCCGAACCGGTGACCATCGCGCCGATCGGTCCGCTCACGAACATCGCCGCCCTGCTCGCGGCCCACCCCGGCGTGCGTTCGAAAATCGCGCGAATCGTCCTGATGGGCGGCGCGATCACCCTCGGCAACTCGACCGCCGTCTCCGAATTCAACATCTGGGCCGACCCGGACGCCGCCCGGCGTGTGATCGCCGAAGACGACGTCCCGTGCGTGATGGTCCCCCTCGATCTCACTCACCGGTGCGCGGTGGACAGCACGTGGTTGGCGAAACTGGCCGCGTCCGGACCGGTCGGTCAGGCGCTGAACTCGTTCACTCCGGATTATCTCGCGCACTACCGGCAGGTGCTCGGTTACGAAGGCATCGTCATGCATGACGCGGTGGCTGTCGCCGAGGCGATCCGGCCAGGCATTCTGCGCACGGAGACTTACCCGGTCGACATCGACTGCGGCCCAGGTCCGACCCGGGGCATGACGATCGTCGACCGGCGGGCGGTCGCGAACGCGCCGACCGGGCGGGCGATCGAGGTGGCGGTGGATACGGAACTGGACACGCTGCGCGAGTTCGTGCTGTCGAGACTCGCCGGGGGCCGGTGATGGAGGAGGCTGGGGAGTCGCCGCTGAGTGGCGAATCGCAGGTCGCGCCCAATGCGGTGACGGGTCTGGGCGACGGGGAGCCTCGTGGGACGGGCGCGTCGCCGGTCAGTGGCGAATCGCGGGTCACCCCTGGCGGGGTAGCGGATGCGGACGGCGCGGAGCCGGGTGGCGCTGGTTCATTGCCGGTCAGCGGCGAATCGCAAGTCACGCCTGACGCGGCGACGGGTTCGGACGGTGCGAAGCAGAGTGGCGCGGGGGCGTTGCCGGTTGGTGGCGAATCGGGTGGCTTGGGTGGCTCGTCCGTGGATCGCGTGTCGCCCGTGGGTGGCGGATCGGTCGGCTCGGGTGGTGCGTCAGTCGGGGACGCGTCGCCGGTGAGCGGCGAATCAGTCGGCTCGGGTGGTGCCTCGGTCGGGGAATCGTTGTCGGCGGGTGGCGAAAATCGTGGGTCGACCAGGGTGTCGCCGTTGAGTGGCGAAAGCTTCGGGCTGGCCGGTGAATCGTCGTTGGATGGCGAGCGGCCTGAGGTGGAGGGCTCGTCGCCGTTGAGTGGCAGCAGTGCAGATTTGGCCGCTGAGTTGCCGCTTAATGGCGATAGGTCTGGCTCGACGAGCAGGTCGCTGCGGAGCGGCGAAGCATCCGAGTTGGGCGATGTCTCGCCGGTTAACGGCGACGCCTCCGCGTCCGGTGGTTCGGCGTTGAACGGCGAGACGCCTGCATTGACCAGCGCGTCGCCGCTGAGTGGCGAAACGTCCGGAGTGGGTGGCGGTTCGCCAGCCGGTGGCGATGAGCGGGAGCTGACCAGCGCGTCGCCAGTAGATGGCGACGGGGTCCAGCCGCCGGAGGGTGACGGGGTCGGGGGTTCTGCGGGGCTGGGTTTTCTCGCGCGGAATCGGCGGGCTGTGGTGGCGTTGGCAGCGGTCATGGTGGCCGTTGCGGCGTTGGTCGTCGCGGTGCGAGTTTTGCCGGGTGGCGGTGATAGCGAGGCGAATTCTGGGGACGTCGCGGTGACGGGGTCGTTGGCTCCCGGGACCTCGAAGGCACCGTCGGCCTCTCCTGCGCCGACACCGGTGCCGGTTCAGAGTGGGGTGCCGCGGGCTGGGGAGTTCGGGGGGTGGGCGTCGCGGACCAGCCAGTGGCTTGACATTCCGTTGCGGGCGATGAACGGGTATGCGCAGGCGACCGTCACACTCAGCAAGGAACAGCCTGACTGTCACCTGTCTTGGATCACTCTCGCCGCGATCGGGAAGATCGCCAGCGACCACGGGCGGGCGCAGGGTAATCGGGTCGGGGAGAACGGGACGCTCGCTAAACCGCTGGGCACGGTGGAGGTTCTCGACTTCTATCACCGGGCCGTGTCGACGCCGGGGGCGGCGGGGCCGTTGCAGCTCTCCCCCGCGATATGGAGCAAGTGGCAGCGCAGTGCGTCCGGTGGCAAGTCTGATATTCAGAACATCGACGACTCGGCGCTCACGGCTGGGCGCGCGCTCTGTGCGAATGGCCGCGATTTGGCGACGGACTGGTGGAACGGGGTCGCCACATTGGAACCCGCACCGGTCGTCTTGCATCGGACGCTTGCGACGACCAACGTTTACGGCACGGTCGGGCAGAGTGATCAGCCGCCCAATCCTGCGGTTCTTACGGCGGTCGACTTCGCGATCGACCAGATCGGGCTGCCGTACGTTTGGGGCGGCAATGGCACTCGCGACGCCGATCCTGGTTTCGACTGTTCAGGTCTGACGACTGCGGCTTACGCGAGCGCGGACGTCAAGCTGATGCGGACGGCGGACACGCAATTCCGCAGCGTTGCCCATGTGAACGAACCCCAGTTGGGCGATTTGATCTTCTTCGGTGAGCCCGCCTCGAAGATCCATCATGTGGGGCTTTACATCGGAAACCAGCAGATGATCGACGCGCCGCAGACTGGGCAGGCGGTTCAGGTTCATCCGTATCGACGGCCGGGCGACGATTACGCGGGGGCGGGGCGGCCGACGGCCTGACCTGCGTCGTCTTGAGGTTGAGGCTGTACCGAGGTTGTGGGCCAGGGCTGGATCTCGTGGCGGGTGGTGCTTTCGCCGTTCAGTGGCGAGAACCTTGACTGCCTGGCCGGGGGTTGCCGTTAGGGGGCGGGAGGCGGCGCGGCAATGAGGTCGTTGCGGAAGTTTGGGCATCCGGGAGTCGCAGCGGAAAGTGCTAGGCGGGCCAGTCGGTGATGCCTAAGTCTTCCAGCAAGGCGGTGCCTGCGACGAACGCTTGGGCTGACAGCGGGCCGTCGGCGTCGGCGAGGCGGCGGTATTCGCGGAGGGCTGCGCGGTGGTCGCCTAGGTGGCGGTAGCTGTCGGCGAGCAGGTAGGCGGCTTGGTCGTGGGCGTCGGTTCCCGGATTTAGGCGTTCGATGGCGCGTTGGCTGGCGTCGACGGCGTCCTCGTAGCGGCCGGCGGCGTGGTTGGCCTGGGCCAGCTGGTGCCATTGTTCGGGAGTGTCTTCGCCGCGCAGTGCGGCTTGGCCGATGGCTTCGGTGAAGTCGTCGGCGGAGTGCGCGGGATCGGGCAGCGAGCAGGCACGGAGGTAGCGCATTCGCCCGATCAGGCGGCCCATTCCTTGGGGCGGTGCGGCTAAGATGTGTTCTACGACCTCCAGGTAACCGTTGTGGTGTGAGAGTTGTTCTAGAGCTTCCAAGGCTTTTTCCGGTGCGCGGGCATTGATGAGTGCCTCCAGCGCGGCCGTCGCGGTGGTGAGCGAGGGGCGCAGCGTGGTGTCGAGGATTAAGAGTGTGCCTCGCGCTAGGTGGTCGGACGCGGCTTCGGCGTGTCGTTGGCCGCGGGTCAGTGCGGCTCGTGCGTCGGCGTGGGCGCCTTGGCTGGCGAGGAGGTAGGCCAGCCAGTATTCGCCCCAGGCGCAATGGGTGTCGTTGCCGGAATGGCGCAGTTGTTCGACGGCGGCGACGGCGGTCCTGACAGCTTCGTCGGGGCGGCCGGTGTGGGCAGTCCATAGGCTGAGCCAGCATTCGGTGAGCAGGGCGCGCGGGTGGTCGCCGTGCTGGCGGTAGACGTCGATGGCGTAGCGCAGTGCTGGTTCGGTTTGCTCGCTTTGGAAGAACCTTGCGCGTAGGTCGATCAGTCGTGCGTCGAGGTGTGGTGGGAGGTCGTCGGACACGACGGTCAGGCAGGCGCGGGCTTCTTCGGCTTCGCAGCGGAGGTCGTGCCATTCGGCGCGGGCGAGCAAGTCCTCGTCGGACAGTCCGGGCGGGGGCAGCAAATTCAGCGGCGGGCGGCTGGTCGGGTCTAGCGGCAGGAAGTCCGTGAGCGGTTCGGCGGCCAGACGTGCGCGGATGCGGTCGCCCTGGAAGGTGTTGCCGTTGCGGCGATCGAATTGTGCGGCCAGGTCCAGGGCTAGGCGACGCATACGGCGGGCGAGAATCCGCAGAGGGACCGTGTTCGGGTCCTCGGGGCCTAGGTCCAGCACGGTCTCGCCGCGGCCGGCGCGGACTAGGGCGCTGGTCAGCACTGCGGCCGAGGCGGCGAATTCCATGGTGGCGAAAGGGCGTTGGCGCGCCTCGAAACCCTCCATCGCGGCCAGCCAGTCGATCCCGGCGAGTTCGTTGCCGGTCAGCGCGCAGAATTCGATGATGCGGCCGAAGTTTTCCAGCGAATAGAACTCGCCTGACGTGGTACGGCGGATGCGGCGGTAGGTCAGCGCCGCGAGTTCCCATTCGCCGGCGCGGGCCAGCGGGAGCAGCATCAGGCAGCGGGTCAGCACGATCGGATCGTCGAAGGACGCGGGATTGTCCAGCAGTTCGGCCGCGATGTGCCGGGCGCGCGAGAATTCTCCCTTGTTCAGGTGGTGGTCGATCGTGGTGACGTCGAGCCATCGATCGTCCGCGTCGGTCGGTGCGGTGGCGACCCAGCGCAGGTGGGCCTCGTCGGCGGCTGGCCAGTCGCCGAGATGTGCGGCGACTCCGCGCTGGGCCGCATAGACCTCGTGCTGGGGCAGATCGGCGTCGGTGTAGCGGCGTTCTACTCCTTGCAGGGCGGCCCGGATCTCAGCGAGGGTCAGGTCCGGGAAGTCGACCATGCATTCGACCAGCCAGGCGTACCAGCCGAGAAGTTCGGCCTCGTCGTTCCGGTCGAACCGCCACCTGCGCTGATCGTACGCGTCGAGACATTCGTAGAGCAGGCTTCGTAACCGATCCCATTGTCCGTCGAGCCGGCAGGCTTCGGCGAGCATGCGGCGGGATCGGAACGCGGCTCGCGATTCTCGCAGGCGGTCGGCGGTTCGCACGGCATCGGCCAGCAGTGCGGTCCGCTCCGCGCCGTGGTCCATGGCGTCCGCTACCCGCAATGACAACCACAGATCCGCGGGCCCGTCTGTCATGTCCACGGCGGGAATCTAGCGGATGCGGGCCGCGCGCAGCAGAGAAACTGCCGTGTGGCAACGAATTACTTGGGGTGCGTTGATCAGGTTGGGGATTCAGTTCACCCGGTCAGGGGTGCTGGACATGGTCTAGGGACAGCTGCCACAGTTGCTGTGCGGCTGCGTCGTCGCGTGCCCAGCGTTTGACGGCGTGGCTGTTGCCTGCCAGGTCGACGTCGTCGGGCACGGTCGCGGCTTCGTTGCCGTCGTCCAGATAATGGCCACCGTTATGGGCGAATTCCGGGGCGGTCGCGGCGACCAGAGTCGTGGCCGCGCCTTGTTCGACGGTCTTGTATTCGAAGACTCCGGCGGCTTCGAGCCGGGCCAGGTGGTCCTTCATCGCCGGGGTGAAATCCCGTTGCAGGCCAGTGGAAATGCCGCCGGGGTTGACCGCGTTGGCGACGATTCCGTCGGCTGCCCACCGGCGAGTCGCTTCCACGGCGAACAGCGAGTTGGCCGTTTTCGACTGCCCGTAAGCCAATTGGGGGTCGTAGGCGCGGCGGATAAAGTGGGGGTCAGCAAAGACAACGGGTGAGTACATGTGCGCGCCGGAGGTCACCGCCACGATCCGGGCCGCGTCTCGCTGGCTCGCGCCTGCGGCTAGGGCGTCGTGCAGGCCTAGTGCCAGCGCGAAATGGCCCAGGTGATTGGTCGCGAACTGCAATTCCCAACCTTGCTGGGTGCGGCCCAGGGTGGGGCGCATGACGCCGGCATTGTTGATCAGCAGGTGCAGCGGGCCATCCCAGCTGGTGGTGAAGTGGGTGACGGTGGCGAGGTCGGCTAGTTCCAGATGTGCGACGTGGACGGCTCGGTTTCCGGTGGCGGCAGAGATGTCATCGGCGACGCTCGCGCCGAGGGTGGTGTTGCGTACGGCGAGGGTGACGTCGGCGCCGACCGAGGCGAGCGCTCGGGCCGTTTCGCGGCCTAGGCCCGAGGTGGCACCGGTGACGATGGCGCGGACGCCGGCAAGGTTCAGGCCTGCGACGACGTCGTCCGCAGTACTAGTGGCGTCGAAGGCCGTGCGGATCAGGGATGGTTGGGGCACCCTTCGGACTATACGGGTTGGACGTGGTTTGTATAGTGTGTTTATGGGCAGTGATCGGCGCACGCACGTACTGGACTCGGCGTTGGAGGTGTTCGCGCGCTACGGCTACCGCAAGGCGTCCATGGACGATGTCGCGAAGGCCGCGGACATCTCGCGTCCCGGCCTGTACTTCTACTTCTCGTCCAAGCCGGAACTGTTCCGCGCAACGGTGCAGCATTCGCTTGACGACAGCATCGAGGCCGCTCGGCTCGCTCTCGCCGATTTGCGGCAACCGCTGCGCGAGCGGCTGATCGAGGCGTTCGACCAGTGGGCTGGTCGTTATGTCGGGCCGATGGCCGCGGAGATCGGCGTCCTGATCGACTCCAACCCCGATCTGCTCGGCACTATGCCAGTCGAGTATCCGAAACGGTTTCGCGCGCTCGTCGTCGACGCGATCGGCGGACGGGCCGCTGCCGACGTCGCCGGGACGTTGATCAGTACCGCGGTCGGGATCAAGTACGACGCGGAGACGCGCGACGAGTTTCGTGCCCGGATGACCATCGCGGTCGATCTTTACTGCAAGCGCTGAAACTCAGGTGAGCGGCCAGTTTCGCAGGGCCGTGTCGGCGACTTCTTGCAACTCCTCCCGGCTCGCGCCGCTGGCCGCTTCGACGGCGATGCCGAACGCGACCGTCATGATGTAGCGAGCCAGCCGTGCCGCATCGGCGTCCGGCGGCAAATCGCGTTCCTCAACCGCGCGCTGGAATCGTTTCTCAAGGGCCAGACGTGCGGCATTTCGCCACTCGACCAGCAGTTCGCGCGCGGGACGGCCGAGTTCGCCAGCCGCCAATGAGCCTTGGACGCCCAGGCACCCGGGCGGACAGTCGGGGTTGGTCGTGGCCTGGACAGCACCGTTGAGTATCGCGGCAGCCACCTTCGCGGCGGTCGGCTCCGCCCAGGCTCGCGGGCCGTAGGAAGCGGGGCCTTCGTCGTAGAGCGACAAAGCCTTGCGGAACAACTGCTCTTTGTTGCCGAAGGCCGCGTACATGCTGGTTTTCGTGATGCCCATGGCTTCGGTCAGCTCGGCCAGGCTGGCCCCCTCGTAGCCCTGGTCCCAGAACACCAGCATGGCGCGGCGCAGCGCCTCGTCGGCATCGAATCCACGCGGGCGGCCGAGCTGGGCTTTGTCCTGGGTCACCGCGTCAGTGTACCCCTTCGGTACCGATCGGTTCAGAAGTGCTACGGTCAGGTTAAGTACCGATCGGTACCGAAATATTCGGAGGTCAGCTATGGGACAACTCGAGGGCAAGACGGCGGTCGTCACCGGCGGCAGCAGCGGGATCGGCCTGGCCGCCGCCGAACGGCTCGCCGCCGAGGGTGCGCACGTCTTCATCACCGGCCGGAACCGGGACACGCTGGAAGCGGCCGCGAAGACCATTGGGGCGACCACCGCGATCCCGGGCGATATCGCCGATCCGGCCGATTTGGACCGGCTCTACGACGCGGTTCGCGACCGCGGCAACGGGTTGGACATCGTTTTCGCCAATGCGGCAACGGGTTCCTTCATGAGCCTGGAGGAGACCACCGCCGAACACTTCGACCAGGTCTTTGACACCAACGTCCGCGGCACGCTCTTCACGGTGCAGAAAGCGTTGCCACTGCTCAACAAGGGCGCGTCGGTGATCCTGACTTCGTCGGTCCGAGCGGATGACGGCCTCAAGTCGTTCGGAACGTATTCGGCGTCCAAAGCCGCTCTCCGTTCCTACGCCCGGACTTGGGCCAATGAGCTGAAAGACCGCGGAATCCGGGTCAACGTGGTGTCCCCCGGCACGATCGACACCCCGGTGCTCGAGAATGCGGTCGGCGTCGAGAAGGTCGACGAGGCCCGGGCGAGTTTCGCGGCGCGGGTTCCGCTCGGCCGGATGGGGACGCCGCGCGAGGTCGCCGACGCCGTGCTGTTCCTCGCGTCGGAGCAGAGCAGCTTCATCCTCGGCGCGAACATCTACGTCGACGGCGGCGAAAAGCAGTTCTGACCAGCAGCGGCGCGGGAACAACGACGTTCTCGCGCAGATTCACCCTGGCGCGATGGCTATACGTGCGTATAGCATGCTGTTCATGCGTATAGCGACGATGTCATGACCGACCCCGACGACCTGACCGCGCGCGCCCGCATCCGCGACGCGGCGATGCGACACTTCGGCGAACACGGATTCGAGCGCGCCACGATCCGGGGCATCGCGGTGGAAGCCGGGGTGTCGCTGGGCTTGGTGCGGCACCATTTCGGGTCCAAACAGGCGCTCCGCGAAGCCTGCGACGAGCACCTGATCAAGCTCATCCGCCAGCTCAACGACCAGGTGCCGGAGGATCTGGCCGCCAGCATCACCGCGAATCCCGTTGCGGCGGCGCGAATCGCGATGGGGCCGTATCGGGACTACCTCGTCCGGGCACTGGTCGAAGGCGGCGTCGCGCCGTTGTTCGACGAGATGGTCGAACTCGGCACGGACCGGCTCGTCGCCGCTGATCGGCAACGGACGGATCCGCCGACGGTCGAGCCCAAGGTCCGGGCCGCGATCGGCACCGCGATGGCGTTGTCGATCACCGTGCTGCACCAGCATATTTCGCGCGCGGCCGGCGTCGACATCCTCAGCCCGGCGGGCGACAACATGCTCGCCCGCGCGCTGATCGACATCTACTCGCATCCACTGCTCAGCCACGACGAAGCACAGGCGGCGCTCGATCGCCTGCCCGCGGAAGGAAACTGACATGCCGCACGCGACGATCCCCCGCATTCCGCCGCTCCCTCTCGACGAGCTGGATCCCGAACAGCAAAAACTGGCGAAACTCGGCGCGGACACCGTGATCCAAGTTCTCGCACATGCGCCGGAGGTGATGCGGGCGTCCGGCGCGTTGGGCGGTTACCTGGTGAGTCAAGGGAAACTGCATCCGCGGATCCGCGAGCTGGCGATCCTTCGTGTCGCGCTCCGGTGCGACGCTCCCTACGAATGGGCGAACCACGCGCCCGCCGCGCTCGGCGGTGGCGCGACCGAAGCTGAGATCTCCGCTCTCTCCGATCCGGCGGCCAGTTGGCCGCCCGACGACGACGCGGTGCTGCGCGCTGTCGACGAGCTGTGCGCGAATGTCTTCGTGTCCGACGAAACCTGGGCAGCTCTGGCCGAAACTCGCGAGCACGCCGAGATCATCGAGATCCTGTTCCTCGTCGGCTACTACCGGATGATGGCCGGATTCCTGAACTCCGCGGGCGTCCCGGTGAAACCTGGGCAACCGGCGCTCGGCGAGCCTCCGGCGCCAGTAGCTCTCCCGGACCACCAGCCTCGGCCCACCAGCGGCGAAACCGGTCCGGATGGCAGCTGGAAGATCACGTTCGTCCATCCGGCGGGAAGCAAAGACCTGCTTCTCAACCTCGCGACCGACGGAACCACGGTGTCCGGGTCCATTTTCGACACTCAGCTGAAGGTCACGGTCCCCATCGTCTCGGGAACGGTCGACGGGAAGGAGATCAGCTTCACGGCGTTGGTGACTGATCCGGTGCGGTTCGAGGTGAGCGTGCGCGGGACGGTCGACGGGGACGCGTTCTCCGGCTCCGTCACGATTTCCGGCGGTGGCACCTTTCCGCTGTCCGGGGTTCGGGAGGTCAGTCCCAGTAATTGAACAGCGCTTCGCCGACCGTCGCCGGCTTCCAGTACGCGACGTCGGATCGAGTGAGGTGTGGCCAGTCTTCGGCGACGAAGGAACGTTCGAGATCGGCTGGAGTGAGCACCTGGAACTGCTCCGTTTCCGCGAGCACGGCGACGAGTTCCGGTTCGTCGATGAACTCCAGCGGCCCCCACTCCCGCGCCGGCGCGAAGTCGAGCGAGCGCGGCCGGGCGAGCGCGACCACCGGCGCGTCGTTGGCGGCGACGACCGAGATCGTGCGATCGGGATACTCGACGACGGCTTGCCAGAAGTTCGGCGTGACCGTCGGAACGCGAAACTCGATCAGGGTCCCGCCGGTCCGACGGGCGAAGGCGTAACAGAGACGACGAACCTCGCGAACCTCGACCACCGCAGCATTCTACGCAGCCGGTCCCCCGCCAGTGGACGCGGAATTGCGGCGGACGAGGACGGGTGGTCTTCTGGGGCTCAAGATCGAAAGGTGAGCCATGCCGTACGCGTACACATTCGACCAGATCCGCAACCGGCCGGTCACCGTGTTCGGTGCCGGGACGCTGGGCAGGCGCATCGCGCTGATGTTCGCCTCCCGCGGCGGGATCGTGCGGATCAGCGACCCGAACGCCGAACAAGTCGCGGCGGCAGCGGAGTACGTCGCGGAAACGTTGCCGGTTCTGATCGAAAAACGCGGCAGCGGCGAGGTCGGCCGGGTCGAGGACGCGGGGTCGATCGAGGAAGCTCTGCGCGACGCGTGGCTTGTCGTGGAGGCGGTACCGGAACGGCTGGACCTCAAAATCCCGCTGTGGGGCCAAATCGACGAGGCCGCGCCCGCTGACACCATCTTCGCCACCAACTCGTCGTCGTACCCGTCGCGGATGATGTCCGAGAAGGTGCGCGACAAGTCGCGGCTGTGCAACATGCACTTCTACATGCCGCCGACAGCGAACGCGGTCGACCTCATGTCCGACGGCGAAACCGGCCGCACGGTGCTCGACACGCTGCTCGGGGTGCTGCCGGAGTTCGGCATTCATCCGTTCGAGGCGCGCAAGGAAAGCGTCGGCTTCATTTTCAACCGCGTATGGGCGGCGATCAAACGGGAATCGCTGGCCGTCGTCGCGGAGGGCGTCGCCCGGCCGGAGGACGTGGACGGGATGTTCAAGATCAACTGGCATCTGCCGTACGGGCCGTTCCAGATGATGGACCAGGTCGGCTTGGACGTCGTGCTGGACATCGAAAACCATTACGCGGACGAGAATCCGCACCTGCCGACGGGTCCGCGGGACCTGCTGCGCAGTTATGTCGACGCGGGCAAGCTCGGGATCAAGACCGGTGAAGGGTTTTACTCGTACAGCTGATTCGGTCGGTCCGAGAGTTTCGGGCGGCCCGGGCAAGGAAAGGATCGGGCCGCCCCGCGCCGGTTCAGTCCAGCGAGACCGCGACTTCCTCCAGCGCGTCCATCGACTCCTGCATGCCGACCTCCATGCCGGATTCCAGGATCGCGTCGCGCAGTTCCTTCGTGGGCGTTTCGGTCAGTATGGTCAGCGTGGTGCGGTCCCCCGATCCGGCGAACGTCACGGTGACCACCGGCGCGTCCAAGTCCGAGTATTCCGGCGTTTCGTAAACCTCAGTGTGGACCAGGCGTTCGTTGGGCGTTATCTCTTGATATTCACCGTGAAAGGCGACCTCGAAACCGCCGTTCGCGATCAGCACGTAACGCCACTGACCGCCGACCCGCAGGTCGATGTCCACGGACGTCACCGTGCCCCGCTTGCCTGCCCACCAGCGCTTCACCAGGTCCGGCGTGGTCCAGGCGCGGTAAACGCGCTGCCGAGGAGCGGCGAACTCCCGGGTGATCAGGATCTGGTTGTCAGCGGGCAGCGTCACCTTCGCCGTGCCGGTCGTCGTGTCGGTCATCGTCTTCCTCCTCGGTCGAGCCCATCTCTTCCAGCACAGCGTCCAGCGATGCGAACCGTTCCTCCCAGGACCGTTCGTAGCGGCGCACCCAGTCGTGGATCGGCTTGAGGGCGCGGCTGTTCAGCCGGTACAGCCGTTGCCTGCCCTCGTCCCGCACCTCGACCGCGCCGACCTCGCGCAGCACCCGCAAATGCTTCGACACCTGCGGTTGCCCCAGGCCCAGCGCGCGGACGAGGTCGTTCACCGGACGTTCGCCCTCGGCGAGGACGTCCAGGATTTCCCGGCGCCGCGGTTCGGCGACGGCGTTGAAGACGTCCGCGGTAGTCGCTGCCCGTGCCATGCGGCAATCATATGCCGATATGGGTATGCGTCAAGAGGCCGGGCGGGCGCGGACGTGGAAGCGCTCCCCTTGCGGTCCGAACAGGGCCAGAATCTCGCAGACCTCGGCGCCGGCGTTGCCGAACCAGTGCGGAACGTGCGTGTCGAACTCGGCGACCTCGCCCGGTCGGAGGATCACGTCGTGCTCGCCGAGGATCAGGCGCAACTGTCCGGACAGGATGTACATCCACTCGTACCCCTCGTGGACGCGCTGGTCCGGGGACTCCGCAGGAGGCTCCGGTGGGAGAATCATCTTGTAGGCGCGCAGGCCGCCCGGACGCCGGGTGAGCGGCAGGTAGGTCCGGCCGTGCCGGACGAACGGTTTCGGGTGCAGGCGCGGGTCGCCGGTCGAGGGCACGCCGACCAGCTCGTCCAGCGGGACCTGGTAGGCGCGGGCCAGGGCGAGCAGCAGCTCCAGGGTCGGTTTGCGCTGGCCGGCTTCGAGCCGCGACAGCGTGCTCACCGAGATCCCGGTCGTTTCGGAGAGGCCGGTCAGCGTCTCGTTGCGCTGTTTGCGCAGGGCCCGCAGCCTCGGCCCGACCGCGTGCAGGACCTCGCCGAGGCCCTGGTCGTCTTCGCTCATGTCGTTCAATTTGCCACTTCGGCAAAGAACTTTGTCAAGTCGGCGCGTTCTCCGGATAGTCCGAAGGCGACGGGGACGACAGGAGGATCCAGTGGACGAGAAGTACGACGTGGTGGTGGTCGGCGGCGGGGCGGCCGGGCTCAGCGGAGCGGTGGCGCTCGCCCGGAGCCGTCGTTCGGTGCTGGTCGTGGATTCCGGCGAACCGCGCAACGCACCGGCCGGGCACGTGCACAACTACCTCGGCCGCGAAAGCACGCCGCCGGCCGAGTTGCTTTCGCTCGGTCGTGCGGAGCTGGCCGGGTACGGCGGTGAGGTAATCACGCAGACCGTGACCTCGGTTGCCAAGGGAGACAACGGGTTCGAGATCTCGCTGGCCGACGGACGGCGCACGCGCGCGCGGCGGGTGCTGGTCGCCACCGGTCTCGTCGACGAACTGCCCGAGGTTGCCGGGCTGGCGGCGCGGTGGGGGCGGGACGTGCTGCATTGCCCGTACTGCCACGGCTGGGAGATGCGCGACCGGGCGATCGGCGTGCTGTCGACCGGCCCGATGACCGTGCACCAGGCGTTGATGTGGCGGCAGCTGAGCGGAGACGTGGTCGTTTTCCGGCACACACACGGGGATTTCGACGCGGCTCCGCTGCTGGCCCGCGGGATCCGGATCGTGGACGGCGCGGTCGCCGCGATCGAGACCGAGGACGACCAGCTGACCGGGGTGCGGCTCGAATCGGGCGAGGTCGTGGCGCGCGAGGCGCTGGCTGTCGCGGCGCCGGCCAAGACCCGTGCGGACTTTCTCGCGCCGCTCGGGATCGAGCCGGAACCGGTGGAGTTCAACGGTTTCGTGATCGGCACGCGAGTTCCCGCGGACGCGTCCGGACGGACGTCCGTGCCCGGGTTGTGGGTGGCGGGGAACGTCACGGACATGCGCGCGCAGGTCGTGGTTTCGGCCGCGGCGGGGTTGATGGCCGGGGTGGCAATCAACGGCGAGCTGGTCGAGGAAGAAGCCGCGGAAGCCGTGCGGCAGCGGGAAATGCCGTTCTCGCACGAGATGGAGCGGGAGGTCGCGCGGGCCAATGAGCGCCACGCGGACGCGCCGCCGTTCGACCGCGGTTCCTGGGAGGAGCGGTATCGGTCCCGGGACGAGATCTGGAGCGGGCGGCCGAACGAGCAGCTCGTGACCGAGGCTCGCGACCTGGAGCCGGGCCACGCGCTGGACGCGGGCTGCGGCGAGGGCGGCGACGCGATCTGGCTCGCGCAGCAGGGCTGGCGGGTGACGGCGGTCGACTTCTCCGAGACGGCCATCGGACGCGGGCGCGCGCAGGCGGAGAAACTCGGGGTGGCGGACCGGATCACGTGGATCGCCGCGGACCTGTCCGAGTGGTTGCCGGAATCGAAGTTCGACCTGGTGACGTCGCATTTCCTGCACGTGCCGTCGGCGACGAGGACGGCGGCGTTCGCGCGGCTCGCGGACGCCGTGGCACCGGGCGGGACGTTGCTCGTGGTTGGGCATGATCCGGCGGATCATCACGCCGGGCGGCCGCATATGCCGGACATGATGTTCACGGCTGAGGACGTGGCGGAGACGTTGGATCAGTCGTGGGCTTCGGTGGTCGCGGAGATTCGGGAGCGGGCCGCGATGGGGGCGGAGATGGTGGTTCGGGACACGGTGCTGGTGGCTCGGAAGGGGTGATGGTTAGGGGTGGCTCCGGTTCGGGCGGGTGGGGGTCGGTCGGGCCGGGGCTGCCGGGGGGTGGGTGGCACGGCTCCGCCTCGGCTGGATGGGGGGGGCTCGGCTGGGCCGGAGCCGCTGGGGGGTGGCCGACACGGCTCCGGCTCGGCCGGGCGATGGCTCGAGCGGGACGCGACCGCCGGGACGCTGGCGACACCGACAGCGCGCTGGCCCGGCGAGGGCTCGGGTGAGTCGGAGCCGCCGGGGGGGGTGGCCGACACGGCTCCGGCTCGACCGGATGGCGGCTCCGTCAGGTCGGAGCTGCTGCGGACGCTGCCCGTTACGGCTCCGGTTCGGCCGGAACGCGACCGCCGCGGGCGCTGGCCGACACCGGCACCGCGCTGGCCCGGCGAGGGCTCGGGTGGGCCGGGGTCGCCGGGGGGTGGCCGACACGGCTCCGGCTCGGCCGAATGGGGGGGTCGGACGGGCCGGGGTCGCCGGGGGCGCTGGCCGACACCAGCACCGCGCTGTCCGGTGGAGGGCTCGGCCGGAACCGATTGGAGTTGCGGCCGAAGGGGATTCGGCGCAGCGGCGCGGACGGCTCCTGTTCGCAACTGAACCAGGGCGCTGAGGCTGAAAAGCGTGGCGAGGCGTAACGAGCCGCCCGAAGAGGTTCCGGCCAGACAGGTGCGGCGACAGGCCCGGCCCAAGCGGAAATTCGTCCGCGCGGGCTTGGTAATCGCGCGAAGCGACCACCGGAAAGCCGGGGTCAGGCGTGGTGCACGGATTCCACTGTGTAGAGGTGCGGATCGGACTCGGCTAGAGCCGTGGCCGCGGCCAGATGTTCACGGCATTCCGGGTCGGCGAGCATGGCGTGGAAGGCATCGGCACTGGTCCACTGGGCGTAGTTCACTACGCACGTGCCGTCGGTGCTCGCGTGGAGGTTCGCGGACACGTCCTCCGTCGCTGCCGTCAGGACGTCGACCAAGGCTCGCTGCTTTTCCGGCGCGACGGTGAAGACGTTCACCAGGGTGGCGACGTCGGCGTCGGTGGTGATGGTCGTCATGGCTTCTCCTCGGACGTGACTGGCCGGCGCCAGTATGTGTAAGTTTCCTGTCATGAGTCAAGAGACGACGCGACGGCCGGGGTATCTCGTGAAGCGGGTGCAGCAGGCGTTCCGGCAGGCGTCCGACGAACTGCTGCGGCCGATCGGGCTGTCCATGTCGCAGTACGCGGTGCTGGTCGCCCTCGCCGAGAAACCGGGGGCGTCGTCGGCTGAGCTGGCGCGGCAGTGTTTTGTGACGCGGCAGTCGTTGCGGGACGTGCTGACCGGGTTGAAGACGGCCGAACTGGTCGCGGTGGCTGAGGAAGCCTCAACGGGGCGGGCGCGGCCGGTACGGCTTACCGCGGCGGGCGAGGCTCGGTTGAAGGAGGCGCATCGGGTGGTCGGCGAGGTCGAGGAACGGATGCTGGCCGGGCTGTCGGAAGCGGATCGGCTGCGGCTGGCTGAGCTGTTGAGCAGCTGCGCGGAAAATTTGCTGCCTGAGGACCGATGAGTTTTCGCCGCCCCCGCGGTCTACCCGAATCAAGTAGACCGAGGAGGGTTCATGGGCAAGGTGTTGTGGCACGTCGCGATGTCGCTGGACGGGTTCGTCGCCGCGGACGGGCATGCGATGGAGTGGATGTCCGGAGTGCGCGTCACGCCGGGCGTGCACGAGGAATCCGTCGCGCGGGTCGGGGCGATTTTGGGCGGGCGGCGCGGGTTTGACGCGTTGGCGGCGCGGGCGCCGGGGAAGGTCGCGCGGCAGCCGTATGGCGGAGCGTGGAGCGGGCCGGTTTTCGTGCTGACTCATCATCCGGAGGACGCGCCGGCCGAGGACGGGGTCACGTTTCTCGGCTGCGACGTCCGGGAGGCGGTCGAGATCGGGCTCGCGGCGGCGAACGGGAAAGATCTTGAGCTGCACAGCCAGGATATCGCACGCCAATGCGTTGAGCTGGGGATTGTCGACGAGTTCAGCGTGCATCTCGTGCCGGTGATGCTCGGGTCCGGGGTGCGGCTGTTCGACAATCCGGGCGGGAAACCAGTGCGCTGGGAACGCGTGTACGACGGCGACCCGGCATTGGCGGTCGACCTGCGGTACCGGCTCGCCGCGAGGCAGTGAATCCCGCTCAGCGGGACGGATCGGCCTACTAATGGCGTATGGCCTCCACGGAGTTATTGGTCTATACCATTTGGACAGGGGTTTACCACCCCTCGGTCCTCACCGTGGAGGTTCCACCTATGCGTCTCCCCTTCCCCCGAAAACTGGCCGCCGCGCTGGGCGGGTTGCTGGCCGTCGCCGGGCTTGCGGTGCCGCACGGCACCGCGGCCGCGGCTAGTGGTTCGTCGATCGCGCTCGCGCCCTATGTGGACATGGGCGCGTGGCCGTCGCCCGTGTTGTCGTCGATGTCCGAGCAGAGCGGCATCAAGAGTTTCACCCTCGGCTTTGTCACCGGGGCCGCCTGCAAGGCCAGCTGGTTCGCCGCCTACGACCCCCGGCAGGGGTGGCAGTCCGACGAGATCGCGAAGATCCGCGCGGCGGGCGGGGACGTCAAGGTCTCCTTCGGCGGCGCGTCCGGCGTCGAACTCGCGCAGGCGTGCGGGGACGTCAATTCACTGGCAGGCGAGTACGAGGCGGTGATCAAAGCCTATAACCTCAAGTACATCGACGTCGACATCGAGGGCTCGGCGGTCGCCGACCCGGGTTCGATCAAACTCCGTTCGCAGGCATTGAAGAAGGTGCAGGACGACAATCCCGGGCTCAAGATTTCGCTGACCCTGCCGGTGCTGCCCACGGGGCTCACGTCGGACGGGCTGAACGTCGTGACCTCGGCGCGCGACGCGGGAGTCGACCTCGACCTGGTTAACGTGATGGCGATGGACTACTACCAGGGTTCGGGCGATCAGGGAGCCAAGGCGATCCAGGCGGCGCAATCCACGCAAGCGCAACTGAAATCGGCGCTCGGACTGTCCGATGCGGACGCTTGGCAGAAGGTCGGCCTCACGCCGATGCTGGGCGTCAACGATTCGCAGAACGAGATCTTCTACCAGAAGGACGCCAGCGCGGTGGTGAGCTTCGCGCAGAGTGTCCACTTGGGAATGCTGTCGTTCTGGGAACTCGGCCGGGACGCGAACGCGTGCAACGGGCCGCTGTACAAGTGCACCAACATTTCCCAGCAGCCGTACGAATTCTCGAAGATCTTCGCCGGGTACTCCGGCTGACGAGAAACGGAGCAGCCCGGGCCCGGCGCGGGACCCGGGCTGCTTCCGGCACAGACTCAGGGCAGGTAGTACATCGGGTTCGGCAGCTTCACCGGGTGGTCGGCGTAGCCGCCCTCGAGGTCGCTGAACTGGTCGCCGAGGTTGAGCACGATGTGCGCGCCGGTCGACTGGATGTGCGCGCGGGTGCCCGACTTGTACTGCACGGTGTTGCAGGTCAGCCCGCACGGCAGGTAGTCCGGCGCGGTGGTCTTCGGCTTGAAGTACGCGCCGGCCGGCGTCGGGTAGCCCTCGTTGGCGAGGTTCTTGAGCGACTGCGGGCCCTGTTTGTCGTTGCGGCCGGTCAGGAAGTAGACCCGCACGCCGCGTTCGGCGGCCCACTTCGCCAGCTCCAGCACCGGCTTGTTGGCCTCGAAGGTGCCGTCGTCGATGGCTTTCTGCTGTTTCACCGGGTCGAAACCGAAGTCGTTGTCGGCTTCCCAGCCGTAGGTGACCTCGGACGTGTCGTCCACGTCGAGCACGATCGCCGGGTTCTTCACCTTCCCCAGCTTCTGCTGCAGGTACCGCTTCGCGTCGGCGACCACGCGCTTGGTGTCGGTGACGAACCGGCTGGTTTCGGAGTAGTGGTGCTTGCCGGACGCGTCGAGCCAGTCGCCGTAGTACGCCTTGACGTCGTTCTTCACCTGGCCAATGTTGGCCGGTTCCCGGCCGTGCGCGGCGGTGACGGCGTCCGATCCGGCGAGCGCGGTCGCGCCGCCCGCGACGGTGGCTCCGATGGCCGCGGCGGCGGCCAGTTTGACGAGAGCGGGAAAACGAGACACAGCGACCCTCCAGTGGTGATTCGTCAACCCGCAGAACTTACGCCGCGTTCCCCGGCTTGAAAACCCTCCGTTGGGATGCGTTCGGCCCGGCACACGAACGCCACCGGCGACCGGCCGATCCGCGTCAGCACCACAGTGGACTCTTCGCTGCCGCGCGGTTTCAGCTTGCGGCGCAAGGCGTCCGGGTCGACGTCGAGGCCGCGGACGAGGATTTCCAGCCGTCCGACGTCGAGCTTCTTCAATGCCTGCCCGAGCGTCTTTTCCCGGTACGGCACCTGTTCCAGCACCCGGAAGGCCCGCACTCCGGGCGGTGGCGTGGCACCGGTCAGGTAGGCGATGCGTTCGTCCAGCTGCCACAACCCATGCCGGGCCGCGTAGTGGCGCACGAGCCCGGCTCGGACGACCGCGCCGTCCGGATCGATCAGCCACTCCCCTGCTTCCTGCACGGGAATGTCGTCCGGTTCCGCGTCGGTGATACTCCACTGTGTACCGTCCGAACGCAACACTGTCGCCCGGCGGGTGACGCCGGAGGACAGACCGCGCCACAGGCAGGCCTCGCGGACCTGGCCGTCGAGCGAGACGAGTTCCACCTCGTCCGCCCAGGGCGCGATAGAGAAATCCATGCCGGGCGCGCATTTCACCGACAGGACCCGGCTGGGATAAGCGGCCACGAGTTCGTCGAGCGGCGGCAGGAAGTCCGCTGGACGCCATACCCGGCGACCGGCGGAGTCGCGGCGGGCGGGATCGGCGACCACCGCGGTGTCCCGGGAAACCGGACGCAGGGCGTCGGCGCGCGCGACGAGCGGGGACACTCCGGCGACGGAAGCGTTGTGCTGAGCCATTTCCAGCCGTACCGGGTCCACATCGGACCCGACAGCCGCCGACGCGACCCGAGACAGTTCGACCAGATCAGCACCGACGGAGCAGGTGACGTCGTGCACCGGCAACCCCGTGAGCCGGGAAGCGCGATGCCGGGCCACCGGGGTAGCGCTCGCTTGCTGCAAGGCGTCGGCAGTGAACAGCCACTCAGCGGAAGAAGTGAGCTTTAATACCGATTTACGCCGCAGTGCAACGGTTTCCAGCACCGGAGCGGCACGCTCGCCGACCAGGCGACGAGCCGTGGTGACGTCCGCGATCCGCGAGCCGTCCAAAGTGGAGCACTCGGCGAGCGCCGCCCGTCCCGCGTCCGAGCGCAGGAAGGCGACGTCGTCGAGCGTGAAACTGTAGGGCAAGTCAGGACGGCCGCTTGGTCCCGGTGATCATCACGTTGTAGAACAGCTCGCGCGGCAGCACCTTCGACAGCACCTTCTTGTCCAAAGCGGACAGCCGCAGCCACAGGTGGTAGGCGAACAGCCGCCAGCGCACGGTGAGCTTCTCCTGCGGCACCGCGGCCTCGAAGGTGCGGATCGGCCAGCCGGCCAATGCCGCCGAGAACTCCTCGGTGACCGCGCGGACGTCCTGGGCGCCAGCGCCGCGCGCCATCGCTTCCAGCTCCGACGGGTCGAAGGTGTGGATGTCGACCACGGCCTCCAGCGCCGCCGCGCGCGAGGATTCGTCCAATTCGGACTGCGGACGCCGCCAGCCGCTCAGCGCGGGCAGCTTGGTGATGTTCGTGGTGAGGTACCAGGTGAGCTGGCCGAGCCGGCGCGCGTAGCGGTCGCCGATTTTCGTCGGCTCGCCGGCGAAAACGAACCGCCCGCCCGGCTTGAGCACGCGCAGCACCTCGGCGAACGCCTGGCGCACGTCCGGGATGTGGTGCAGCACCGCGTGCCCGACCACGAGGTCGAACGTGTTGTCGTCGTACGGGATGCGCTCCGCGTCGGCGACCCGGCCGTCGACGTCGAGGCCGAGGTTCTCGGCGTTGCGCAGCGCGACCTGCACCATGCCCGGCGACAGGTCGGTGACCGAGCCCTTCTTCGCGACGCCGCCCTGCATCAGGTTAAGCAGGAAGAAGCCGGTGCCGCTGCCCAGTTCCATCGCGTGCTGGTAGGGCTGGCCGTCCTCGCCGGCCACCGCGTTGAACACGTCGGTGGCGTAGGAGATGCAGCGTTCGTCGTAGGAAATGGACCACTTCTCGTCGTACGTCCCGGCTTCCCAGTCGTGGTAGAGGACGTTCGCGAGCTTCGGGTCGGCGTAGGCCGCCTTGACCTCGTCTTCGGTGGCGTGCGGGTTCGGAGCCGGGTCGGACACTCCTGAGTCGGACACGGAAGTCACTTCCCCTCGAAACTGGCTTTGCCGGGGCCGTTGTCGATGAACGACTGCATGCCGTTGCGCTGGTCCTCGGTCGCCCACAGCGCGGTGAACAGCTGCGTCTCGATCTTCAAGCCGGTGGCCAGGTCGACGTCGAGACCGGAGTCGATCGCCGTCTTGGCCGCGCGCAGCGCCACCGCCGGGCCGTTCGCGAACTGCGACGCCCACTTGTGCGCCGCGGCGTACACGTCGTCCGGGGCCACGACCTCGTCGACGATGCCCAGCTTGAGGGCCTCGTCGGCCTTCACGAACCGGCCGGTGAAGATCAGGTCCTTGGCCTTGCTCGGGCCGATCAGCCGGGTCAGCCGCTGCGTGCCGCCCGCGCCGGGGATGATGCCGAGCTGGATCTCCGGCTGGCCGACCTTGACGTTGTCGCCGGCGATCCGCCAGTCCGCGGTGAGCGCCAGTTCGAGGCCGCCGCCGAGGGCGTAGCCGGTGATCGCGCAGACAACCGGCTTCGGGATGTTCGCGACCCGGGCCAGCGACGCGGTCAGCTCGGCGCCGAACTTCGCGATCTCCGGGTACGTGCGGGAGGCCATCTCCTTGATGTCCGCGCCCCCGGCGAAGGTCTTCTCGCCGCCGTAGAGGATCACCGCGCGCACGTCGTCGCGGTCGGACGCCTCGCGCGCGGCCTCGGCGAGCTCGGCCTGCACCTGGTTGTTCAGCGCGTTGACCGGCGGCCGGTCCAGCCGGATCGTGCCGACCCCGCCCTCGACCTCCAGGGTTACGAACTCTCCCACGCGAATCCTCCTCGTTGACGAACTGACCGCAGGCTACCGGCCGGTAAGCACAAACCTACCTGCGGCGGGCGAAGAACCGCTCGCCCGAACGCTCCAGCACCAGGTCCTGGTCGAACGTCTTGGACAGGTTCTCGCTGGTGATCACGTCGTCCACCAGGCCGGACACCACCGCGCGGCCCTCGCGCAGCAGCAGCGCGTGCGTGAAGCCCGGCGGGATCTCCTCGACGTGGTGGGTGACCAGCACCATCGCCGGCGCGTCCGGGTCCAGCGCGAGCGCCGACAGCCGGGCCACGAGGTCCTCGCGGCCGCCGAGGTCGAGCCCGGCGGCGGGCTCGTCGAGCAGCAGCAGCTCCGGGTCGGTCATCAGCGAGCGGGCGATCAGCACGCGTTTGCGCTCGCCCTCGCTGAGCGTGCCGAACGTGCGCTCGGCCAGGTGCGCGATGCCGAGCGTGCCGAGCAGTTCGGTCGCCCGGTCGAGGTCCATCCGGTCGTACTGCTCGCGCCAGCGGCCCATCACCGCGTACCCGGCGCTGACCACGACGTCGCCGACGCGCTCGTCGCCGGGCACGCGCTGGGCGATCGCGGCGGAGGTGAACCCGATGCGCGGGCGCAGGTCGAAGATGTTCACCTTGCCGATCCGGTCGCCGAGCAGGTCTACGGTGCCGGAGGTGGGGTGCAGTTCGGCGGCGGCCAGGCGCAGCAGGGTGGTCTTGCCCGCCCCGTTCGGCCCGAGCACCACCCATCGCTCGTCCAGCTCGACCGCCCAGTCGAGGGCCGCGAGGAGGTCGTTTCCGGTACGGCGGACGCCGACACCGGACATCCGCACGACGAGGTCGTCAGGATCGCTGGGCAGGATCGGCTCGCTCACGCGCCCATTGTGGCGGTCGCCCGGGCGGCCGCGCGCACCCGCCCGGGGGTAACGGCGCGCAGGGTGTCCAGCGGATGGGACGAGCGGCCGTGCTCACCGCGCTGTGGCAGCATCCAGAGCATGTTCAGGTCCGCGCGCCCCGTGTTCTGGCGCCGTCGCGCGATCGACCTGCTCCTGGTCGCTTCCAGCGGATGTAGCCGGGCGCGGCACGCACGCTGAGCCTCGTCGGCGTGCCGCGCTGCCTCGCGTCCCGGCACCGACTCACTCCAGGAGCATCCGCGTTGACCACGTCCATCGTCCGTCCCGAAGTCGAAATCCACCCCCAGCTGACCGATCCGCTGCTGCCCGAGCTGCTGCACCCGGCGCGGCTGCTGTGGACGCCGCGCGAACTGGCCGAGCTGACCCGCACGGTCGTCACCGAACTCACCACCGGCCTGCGCGAGGTCCTGCGCTTCGACGAGGACCAGCGCTGGTGGGCGCGGCTGGCGCTGACCGACGGCGTCGAGCTGTGGCTGCTGTCGTGGCTTCCCGGCCAGCACACGAAGCCGCACGACCACGGCGGCGCGTCGGGTTCGTTCACCGTGCTGCAGGGCGAACTCGGCGAGGAGTACCGCTACCCCGGCGGTCCGGTTCGCCGCCGCACGCACACCGCCGGGCAGGGCATCGGGTTCGGCGCTGGGCGCGCGCACCAGGTGCTCGGCGTCGGCAGCGAACCGGCGGCCAGCGTGCACGCCTACTCGCCGCCGCTGGTGCCGACGCGCGAATACGCGAGCCTCGCCGACGTGCCGAACGAGATCCCGCCGCTGCCTGCCATTGTGCGGTCATGACCACTATCGAGAGTTTTCTCGCCGACGCCCGGTCCACACTGGACCGGGCGGACCCGGCGCGCGCCGCTGACCTGCAGGCCGAGGGCGCGTTGATCGTCGACATCCGGCCGTACGCCAACCGGGTCGCCGAAGGCGAAATCCCCGGGTCGGTGGTGGTCGAACGGATCCACCTGGAGTGGCGGCTGGCCCCGGACAGCGAATGGCGGCTGCCGGGGGTTTCGGCGGAGACTGTCGCGGTGGTGGTGTGCAACGAGGGGTACGCGTCGAGCTTGGCGGCGGCGGATTTGCAGCGGCTCGGGCTGGTCAAAGCGACGGATTTGGCGGGCGGGTTCCGGGCTTGGGCGGCGGCGGGGCTGCCGGTGCGCGAAGGCGGGTCGGCCGCGGTCGACTGAGCCTCAGCGGTCCGGTTCCAGCCGGGCGGAGATCGTCCCGATGCTCGCCTGGAAATGCCGCAGGACCGCGTCGCTCAACGCCTGCAGATGCGGGTTCTGCCCGCCCGGCACCGGGAACTGCGCACGGTCCCATTCCGGCTGGCTGGTCCGCGTCGGCAGGTTCAGCACCGCCGGACGTTCGGCCACCGAAGGGCGTTCGACGGTGACCGCGCTCTGGTGCGGGAGCGCGGCCAAAGTGGGCTGGAGCTCCTCGAGCCGCTCGGTGGCCAGGTCCAGCGCTTGGGCGGCTTCGTCGGCCCACCGGCCGCGTTCGGACAGCAGCGTCGGCTCGTCTTCGCCGTCGAGCAGACGTTTCTTCAAGCTCTGCGCGGCATCGGCGTACTGGTACAACGCCGCCGCGGCGACCCGATGGGCGTCCGCGGCGGCCTCGGCCTGTTCTCGCTGCTTCTCTCGCACCGCCGCGTAGGCCTCGGCGCCCAAGCCGGTCCACTCCGGCAGGGCGTGTTCTTCCAGCCCCGCGGCGATCGGGTCCAGCAGCTTGGCGAGCCAGCCGCACCGGTCGGCCTCGGCGCGCATCAGGGACGAGATGTCGTCGGACCACTCCGCCATCAGCCGAGAACCGTCCGGATCTCGCTCGGGCCGTGGTCTTCCGGAGGCTTGTCGGCGATCTCTTCGATCGCTTCGACGGCGTCGGATTCGTAAGCCGCGTAATGCTTCCCGGCCGCTTCGAGCCGCTCGGCGAGCCGGGCGAGATCGGTCGCGACCACCTCGCCCGCCCGCACGGACGCGCCCTGGAAACGCTCCAGGCTGCGGGCCAGCAGCACCTCGCCAGCCCGGCTGGGCTGGGCGCTGTAGCGAAGCGCGCCACGGCGGTGTTTGGTCTCCGCGTTCAGCTCAGCCAGGCCATCGGCGGCCTGGCTGAGCTGCGCGGGATCGGTTTCGTACCCGGTCATCGCGACTCCGGTGTTCCGGCGATCTCTTGTACTAGGGCCAGCGGCAGCGACAGCATCCGCTCAGTTCCGCCGCCGACGTCCGCGCTCGGGTTCACCAGCAGGCCCGCCATCCGCCGGGCGGCGGCCCGTGCGGCTTCCCGGCCCGAGCACGATCGGACGCTCGACCACCGCTGTCCCAGTGCTTTGCCGTATTCGCCGAGCGTGTGGTCGTTGGTGAACACGCAGCACCAGTCGCCCGCTCCGGCCAGCGACGCGATCAGCAATTCGTTGCCAAGGAACGGCATTCGCACGGTCTGCTCGGGGAATTTGGCCAAGACGAAGCGCGGCACGTCCACGAGAGTGTCGAGGACGTGCTCTTCCGCGACCGCGGGCGCAGCCTCCAGAAGGGCACGGGCGGATGCCAGCTCCGCGGGGCTGAGCGGCGGCAGCGGACGGGAAAGGCTTTCCTTGATCCGGCTGGTGAACAAATCCCGGATGTCATCGAACTTGGTGCGGCCGATGCCGAGCCGGGCGAATCTCCCGGCCAGTTTCGCGTTTTCCTCGTCGCGTGGGAGGCCGACGTTGAACGCCGCCCAGAACACGTCGGCGAGCCGGTCGTCGCCGAAGCTCGCGAGCACCGCGGCGAGCCGGGCCACGACGACCACGCGCACCTCGGCGGCGGTGGCCGCGGCCGGAATATGCCAGCGGGCGCAGAGTTCCGGGCCGAGCCGGCGGCGCAGGTCCTCGCGCCAGACCCCGCTTCCCTTGTGCAGCCCCTCCACCGCTTTGCGCAGCGTGGCGTTCATCGGCAGCTCTGGGCGCGGCTGGCTCCCGCGGATTCCCCCATTGTCGATCACGGGCAAGGATCCTAAACGACATTTCGCCGTCTCCTATTCCTGGAATATTCCGCGCGGCGTCGCGAAAACCGGCGTTTTCCTGGGAAAACGTGGAAAAGTCCCGGCTGGCGAATCGTCAACAACGGGAAAAATCCCGGGAAAATCACGTGCCCGACTACTCAGCGACAATTCGGGATGACAACGCGTATCGCAGCCGACGCGCGGACAGCCACGATTTTTCCAAGAGAATCACCGGAACAGCGGTGTACCCGGCCGTACCGGAGCTACGTTCACGACAAAGCCGTCCACGGGAAATGAAATGGAGAGATCCGGTGGAACTGTTTGTGATTGTCCTACTGGCGTGGCTGAACGGGGCGTGGCTCACCGCGTTCGGGGTGAGCTGGAACGCGCGGCGGCGGCTGGAGCGGAAACTGGCCGAGCGGGAGACGGAATGCCGCCACACCGTCCCGCCGGTCAGTTTCCGCCGGTGATCTCCTCAGGCGAGCACGACGCGCGCCAGCTCCGCCGGGCTGGCCAGCAGCGGGTGCTTCGGCAGCACCCGCACCGTGTAGCCGACCGAGCCCGCGCGCGGCAGGCGCAAGGTCGCGGCGAACGCGCCGATCCCGTCCGGCGTCATCGGGACCTGCACCGAGTCGGTGAGTTCGTCCCCGTCGCCGACCTGGCCCACCACGGCCTGGATGTCCACTTCGGACGGTTCGAGGCCGGCCAGGTCGATCCGGGCGCGGATGGCGACCTCGGTGCCCACGACGAGCCGTTCGGTGTGGTCGTACTGGAGTTCGGCGTCGAAGATCCGCACCCGCGGCCACGCGACTTCCAGTTTGGTCCGGTAGTCGGCCAGCGACAACGCGCCCTGGTGGCCGTTCTCGGTGGCGGCGGCCACCATGCGCGACGCGGGCAGGTAGCCGGAATCCACGTACTCGCGCACCATCCGCGACGCCTGCACGCGCGGGCCGAGCGTTTCGAGCGTGTGCCAGACCATCGCCAGCCAGCCGGTGGGCACGCCATCCTCGCCGGTGTCGTAGTAGAGCGGCGCGATCTGCTGGCCCAGCAGGTCATACAGCGCCGCGGCTTCGAGATCGTCGCGGCGGAGCGGGTCGGTGACGCCGTCCGCGGTGGGGATGGCCCAGCCGTTCGAGCCGTCGTAGCACTCGTCCCACCAGCCGTCCTTGATGGACAGGTTCAGGCCGCCGTTGAGGGCCGACTTCATCCCCGACGTGCCACACGCCTCCAGCGTCCGCACCGGGTTGTTCAACCACACGTCGCAGCCGCGGTAGAGGTAGCGGGCCATCGACATGTCGTAGTCCGGCAGGAAGACGATGCGGTGGCGCACCGCGGGATCGTCGACGAAGCGCACGATCTGCTGGATCAGCTGCTTGCCGTTCTCGTCGGCGGGATGCGATTTGCCGCCGATCACGATCTGGATCGGCCGCTTCTCGTCGAGCAGCAGCGCGCGCAGCCGGTCCGGATCGCGCAGCATCAACGTGAGCCGTTTGTACGTCGGGACGCGGCGGGCGAAGCCGACAGTCAGCACGTCCGGGTCGAAGACGCGGTCGGTCCAGCCCAGTTCCAGCGCTGACGCGCCGCGCTGCATCCACGCCGCCCGCACCCGGCGCCGGACCTCGCCGACGAGCTTTTCCCGCAGTTCCCGGCGCAGTTCCCACAGCTGCTGGTCGCTGACGCCGTCGCGCAGCGAACTGTCCGGCGTGCGGCCCTCGTGGCCGAACTCCTCGTGATTGCCGCCGAGCAGCGCGCTCAGCTCGCGCGCCACCCAGGTCGGGCCGTGCACGCCGTTGGTGATGGACGCGATCGGCACCTCGGCTTCGTCGAAACCGGGCCACAACCGGGAAAACATCCGGCGCGTGACGCGGCCGTGCAGCTTCGAGACGCCGTTCGCGCGCTGGGCCAGCCGCAAGCCCATGTGCGCCATGTTGAACAGGCCCGGGTTGTCCTCCGCGCCGAGTTGCAGCACGCGGCGGACGTCGACGTCGGGGACGAGCCTGCCGTCGGAGAAGTAGCGCTGCACGAGGTCGACCGGGAAACGGTCGATGCCCGCGCTGACCGGGGTGTGCGTGGTGAACACGGTCCCGGCGCGGACCGCGGGCAGGGCCTCGTCGAAGGCGAGCCCGTCGGACTGGATGATCTCGCGGGCGCGTTCCAGCCCGAGGAACCCGGCGTGGCCCTCGTTGGTGTGGAACACCTTCGGCTGCGGATGCCCGGTCAGCTCGCAGAACTTCCGCACCGCGCGGAACCCGCCGATGCCGGCCAGGATCTCCTGGCGGATGCGATGGTCGGCGTCGCCGCCGTACAGCCGGTCGGTGACCGAGCGCAGGTCCTCGTCGTTGGCCTCGATGTCGGTGTCGAGCAGTAGCAGCGGGATCCGGCCGACGCGCGCCCGCCACATCTGCGCGCGCAGGTCGCGCCCGCCCGGCATGGCGACCTCGACCAGCACCGGGCGCCCGTCCTCGGCGACCAGCTCCAGCGGGAAGGCGTTCGGGTCGATCACCGGGTAGTGCTCGACCTGCCAGCCGTCGAGCGACAGGCCCTGGCGGAAGTAGCCGGACCGGTACAGCAGGCCGACACCGACCATCGGCACGCCCAGGTCCGAGGCCGCCTTGAGGTGGTCACCGGCGAGCACGCCGAGGCCGCCGGAGTAGTTCGGCAGCGCCTCGGTGACCCCGAACTCCATCGAGAAGTACGCGACCGCCCGCGGCAGGCCCTCGTCGGTGCGCCGCTGGTACCAGCGCGGTTCGGTGAGGTAGCGCTCCAGCCCGGCGGCGGCCTCGCGGGTGCGGCGCAGGAAGTCCTCGTCCTTCGCCAGCTCCTCGAGCCGCTCCGGTGGCAGCGCGGTGAGCATGCGCAGCGGGTCGCGGATCTTGTTGAACAGTTCGGCGTCCATCGAGGCGAACAGGTCGCGCGTCGGCGGATGCCAGGTCCAGCGAAGGTTGGTCGCGAGTGCCCCGAGCCCGGCGAGCGGCTCGGGCAGGCTGGCGCGGACGGTGAACCGGCGGACTGCACGCATGGTCAGCGACGATATCCGGCCCGCCCCGCGAGCGCTCGCACCCCACTTCGGGGATTGTCCGCACAGTGCGCCATCCGGGTCAGTAATGTCCCGGTTCGTTGTCGGACGCGGAAGTGGAACGAGGGAACATGAGCCGAGGGGGACGCCGGTACGCGCTGGTCGCGCTAGTCGTGGCGACTGTGCTGGGTACGGCCGCGTGCGGGGACAAGACTCCCCCGGCGACACCGGGAGCCGGGAACGTCGCCGGGCTGCCGGTCACGCATTTCGAGAGCGGGCTGCGGTCGGACGCGCCGAAGCCGGACCTGCGGGTGCGCAACGCCAGCGGCGGCGAGGACGACCAGCTCGCCACCGCCGCGATCGCGGACGTGCAGGCGTACTGGACCGAGGCGCTGCCCGCGGAGTTCGGCGGCAAGCGTTTCGAGCCGGTCAAATCGCTGCTGTCGTACGACTCGAAGCGCGACACCGAGGACACCGCGTGCGGCAGCGTCAAGCAGCTGGTGAACGCGTTCTACTGCGCGGGCGACGATTCGGTGGCGTGGGACCGCGGAGTGCTGCTGCCGATGCTGCGCAAGCGGTTCGGGCCGATGTCGGTGGTGACCGTGCTGGCGCACGAGTTCGGCCACGCGATCCAGTACCGGCTCGGGGCCGCGGCGGGGATCTCGAAGTCGACGCCGACCGTCGTGAAGGAACAGCAGGCGGACTGTTTCGCCGGCGGGTACTTCCGGTGGGTCGCGGAGGACAAGAGCAAGTTCTACCGGGTGTCGACCGCGGAGGGGCTGGACCAGATCCTGGCGGCGATGTTCTTCATCCGCGACCAGGCCGGGACCAGCGCGACGGATCGGCAGGCGCACGGTACGGCGTTCGACCGGACGTATGCGTTCCAGGCCGGGTTCGAGAAGGGGCCCAAGGAATGCGCGGGGATGAACGCGCAGAACGTGCAGAAGCGGTTGACTGAGCGGCCGTTCGACCGGGACGACAAGGGCAAGGGCGACGTGCGGTTCGACGAGCGCCTGGTGGCGGATGTGAAGGCCAGTCTCGACGAGGCGTTCAAGGGCGCGGGCGTGCAGGGGCCGCAGTTCCGGGCCGGGGCGGGCAGCTGCTCGGGTGGGCCCAGTACGCCGCCCGCGTCTTATTGCCCGAGTGACAACACGGTGGCCTTCGATCAGCGGGCGCTGGAGAAGCTGGCTGAGCCGGTGGACCAGGAAGCCGAGATGGCGGGCCGGGCCGGGGGCGGACTGGGCGACTTCGCGGCCTTTGCCGAGCTGGCCTCGCGCTATGCGGTGGGGATTCAGAAGGGGGTCGGGGCTTCGATCGATACGCCCAACGCCGGGTTGCGGACGGCTTGCCTGGTGGGTGCTTGGGCGGCGTTCTCGAATCATCCGACCGGCGGGGTGAAGTTGCGGTTGTCGTCTGGGGATTTGGACGAGGCGATCGCGGATCTGCTGCGGCCGGACGGGCTGGTGTCGGCGAACGTGAACGGGGAGCGGCCGGACAGCGGGTTTGATCGGGTCGAGGCGTTGCGGCGGGGATATCTGGAGGGGTCGTCCTCTTGTTCTAAGCAGTATCCGTGAGGTTTTGCGCTGGGGGGGTTCGTGCGTGGGCACCCCGAAGCTGAGTGTGCTGACGGTTCGGGGGTGGTTGTCAAGGCGGGAAAGATGCCTTGACAACCAACACCGAAAAGAAGAGAAGGGGGCGTGTCGGGGTG